>OZ242011.1:2270000-3975858 GCA_965204755.1 Candidatus Marinacidobacterium sp.
GGAAGGTCAGTCCGCCCTGGGTTAGTCGGACTCTAAGGCGAGGCCGAAAGGCGTAGTCGATGAGAAGCAGGTCAACATTCCTGCACCACCTTGGGAGCGTTCGAGTGATGGGGTGACGCAGACAGATAGGCTTACGCCCGACTGGAAGTGGGCGGCCGTTGCTCAAGATGGGGATCCAGGCAAATCCGGATCCCGTGATTCGAGAGTCGCGGGGAAGCGCGTCTTCGGACAAGCCAACTGGTTGATTCTGGCTGCCGAGAAAAACCTCTAGCGAGTTCCCGGGTGCCCGTACCGTAAACCGACACAGGTGGATAAGGAGAGAATCCAAAGGCGCAAGTGAGAACCCTCGTTTAGGAACTCGGCAAAATAGCTCCGTAACTTCGGGAGAAGGAGTGCCTCGTTAGGGTGTAAAAGCCCGAGGAGGCCGCAGTGAAGTGGCCTGGGCGACTGTTTACCAAAAACACAGGACTCTGCTAAGTCGCAAGACGATGTATAGGGTCTGACGCCTGCCCGGTGCCGGGAGGTTAAGAGGAGGGGTTAGCCTTCGGGCGAAGCTCTGAATCGAAGCCCCGGTAAACGGCGGCCGTAACTATGACGGTCCTAAGGTAGCGAAATTCCTTGTCGGGTAAGTTCCGACCTGCACGAATGGCGCAACGATCTGGGCGCTGTCTCAACGGGGGACACTGTGAAATTGTAATGCCGGTGAAGATGCCGGCTACCCGCGACAAGACGGAAAGACCCCGTGAACCTTTACTACAACTTGGCAGTGAATTCCGGTGCGTTGTGCGCAGGATAGGTGGGAGGCTTCGAACCCAGGGCTTCGGCTTTGGGGGAGCCACTGGTGAGATACCACTCTCATCGTTCTGGAGTTCTAACTTGGGCCCGTGAATCCGGGTCAGGGACCCTGTCAGGCGGGTAGTTTGACTGGGGCGGTCGCCTCCCAAAATGTAACGGAGGCTCCCGAAGGTGCGCTCAGGCTGATTGGAAACCAGCCGCAGAGTGTAAAGGCAGAAGCGCGCTTGACTGCGAGACCTACAAGTCGAGCAGATGGGAAACCAGGGCTTAGTGATCCGGCGGTCCCGTATGGAAGGGCCGTCGCTCAAAGGATAAAAGGTACTCCGGGGATAACAGGCTTATCTAGCCCAAGAGTTCATATCGACGGCTAGGTTTGGCACCTCGATGTCGGCTCATCGCATCCTGGAGCTGCAACAGGTTCCAAGGGTTGGGCTGTTCGCCCATTAAAGCGGTACGCGAGCTGGGTTCAGAACGTCGTGAGACAGTTCGGTCCTCATCTGTCGTGGGCGCAGGAGATTTGAGGGAAGCTGGCCCTAGTACGAGAGGACCGGGCTGGACGAACCTCTGATGTACGAGTTGTCCCGCCTCGGGGCACCGCTCGGTAGTCATGTTCGGAAGGGATAAGCGCTGAAAGCATCTAAGCACGAAGCCCCGCCCAAGATGAGATCTCCCCGGGTCGCAAGACCCCTTAAGGCCCCTGGAAGACCACCAGGTTGATAGGCCCGAGGTATAAGGCGAGCAATCGTTTCAGCTGACGGGTACTAATCGGCCGTGAGACTTGACCACATCGGGCCTTTCGCCACTCGGCGCTACGCACGACGAAGGTGTTCTTCGACGGCGTTTCCCCCGGCCCCGTCCTCGGACGGAGACCGGATACGGGAACGACATCCGGACGAGAACATCCGCTAGACGCTTCCCATCCACGAACGGATCTCATTTCGTCCCGGTGACCCGAGCGGAGGGGCCACACCCGTTCCCATTCCGAACACGGCAGTTAAGCCCTCCAGCGCCGATGGTACTGCAGCGGCAGCGCTGTGGGAGAGTAGGTCGTCGCCGGGACATCCGGTCCGCCCGCGGTTCTCCTCCGGGGTTCCCCCCGCAGGTTCTCGCGGTCACCTTCCCCCGTCACGGGAGCCCCCGTCGGAATGTCGCCGAGGCGCTCCGGAGTTCCGGTCGGGTACGATCCACCGGCAGGTGATGCGATACCGGCGTTCGGGGAGATTCCCCCGGTGGAGCAGGGGGCTTTCCGAGGCGCGGTTTTCGGCGTCGGCGTTCGTCCTGCTCCTGCCGGTCCTCGCCGACGGCCGACCGCTTCCGGCGGGCGGCCAGGCGCTTCCGGAGGGCGCGCAGCCGGCGCCTGCGGAGCAGCCGGCGGAGGAGCGAGAAGCCCCCGCGGTCGCTTCGTTCGAGGTCTCGGCGCCGCCGCTCGTCCTCACCGGCGTGCCTTTCGAGATCGAGATCGTTCCGAGGGGCGCGGACGGCGCCCCTCTTCGGGAGTACGCCGGACGGCCGAGCCTCTCCTGGAGCGACAGCGGGGCGGTGCACGCGGTCGGCGCTTCCGAACCGCCGATCCGCACCGAACAGGGCGCGCTGGTCGTCTCCGGCATCGCCCGATCGGTCTCCGGCGCGTCGCGCCTGACCGTCTCCGACGGCGCGGTCTCCTCCTCCGCCTCGATTCGCGCGATCCCCGGCTTCCTTTCCGTGGTCCCTCCGCTGGCGGCGATGCTGCTCGCGGTGCTCCTGCGCCAGGTGGTGATCGCCCTGGTCGCCGGCGTCTGGATCGGCGCCACCATCGTTTCCGGTTTCGACCCCTTGACCGGCTTCTTCGAGGTGGGAAGCCGTTTCGTGATCGACGCGGTGACCGACCGGGACCGGGCGCACATCATCGTCTTCAGCATGATGTTCGGCGGACTCGCCGGGATCCTCTCCAAGGGCGGCGGCGCCCGCGGCTTCGCCCAACTCATCACCCGCTACGCGAAGACCGCCCGCCGAGGCCAGGTCAGCGCGATGCTCATGGCGCTGGTGGTCTTCTTCGACGACTACGCCAATGTGATCATCCGGGGCAACCTGATGCGCCCGATCACCGACGGGCTCCGCGTGTCCCGCGAGAAGTTGGCGTTCCTCACCGACACCGGCGCCGCTTCGGTGGCGAGCACCGTGATCGTCTCCACCTGGATCGGTTACGAAGTCGGACTGATCGACCAGGGCCTCGATCTCATCGACTATCCGGAAGACGGCTATTCCGTCTTCCTGAGGACGATTCCGTACCGCTTCTATCCCATCTTCTCGTTCGTGCTGGCCCTCGCTGTCGGGCTGCTGGGCCGCGATTTCGGCCCGATGCGGGCCGCCGAGCAGCGGGCCGCGCGCCGGAACGAACCCCTCCGCCCGGGCTCGGAGCCGGCCACCGAAGCGCTCGACGAGGAGCCGGGGCTGGAGGGCGTCCGGGCGCTCTGGATCAACGGACTGCTCCCGATCGCGGCGGTGCTGGTCACCGCCGGCGTTTCGATCTGGTGGACCGGCGCCGCCGCGCTCCGGGCCGCCGGAGAGACCGAGTACGGACTGAGGCAGATCGTGACCAACTCCGATTCCTATGTCTCGCTCCTGTGGGCGTCGTCCGCGGGTTGCGCGGTCGGCCTCCTGGTCGCCGTCTCCCGGCGGCTGCTCGGTCTCGGCGCGGCGATCAACGCCTGGATCTCGGGGCTCAAGTCCATGGTTCTCGCCATCCTGATCCTGGTGCTCGCCTGGTGCATCGGCGATGTCACCGCCGAACTGCAGGCGGCGCAGTACCTGGTGCTGGTCTTCCAGAATGTCCTCAGCCCGGCGCTGCTTCCGACCCTGACCTTCGTGGTCGCCGGCGTGATGGCGTTCGCCACGGGAACCAGTTGGGCGACCATGGCCGTGCTCATGCCGCTCGTGATTCCGCTCTCGAGCGCCCTCTCCGCGAACGCCGGTCTCGCTCCGGCGGCCGCCGACCCCATCCTCATGGGCGTCGTGGGAGCGGTGCTGGCCGGCGCGGTGTTCGGGGACCATTGTTCGCCGATTTCCGATACCACGGTGCTCAGTTCGATGGCGTCCGCCTGTGACCACCTCGACCATGTGAAGACGCAGTTGCCGTATGCGCTCAGCGCCGCCGCGATCGCGATCGTCCTGGGAATCCTCCCCACCAGTTTCGGCGTTCCGCCGTGGATCGCCCTGCTCGGAGGCACGATCGGCGCGGTCGCGGTGGTCCGCGTTCTCGGCGCGCGGATCGACGCCCGGGAGCGCGGCGGCGGCCCTTCCGACCGGGCGCCGGACCGTCGGACGGCGGCGGCGTGAAGACCACCAGGCTCGGCGCCACCGGGCTGGAGATCAGCCGCCTGTGCCTCGGCTGCATGACCTACGGCGACCCCGCGTGGAGATCCTGGATCCTCGACGAGGACGCCGCCCGCACGCACTTTCGCAAGGCGCTCGACCTCGGGGTGAACTTCTTCGACACGGCCGACATGTACTCCCGCGGCGCCAGCGAAACCGTGACCGGGAAACTGCTTCGAGAAATGGCGCCGCACCGCGAGGACTATGTGCTCGCTTCCAAGGTGTTCTTCCCGGTGGAGCGCGGCCCCAACCGCCGCGGCCTTTCTCGAAAACACATTCTCGCGGCCTGCGACGCCTCGCTTCGCCGGCTCGGCCTCGACTACCTAGACCTCTACCAGATCCACCGCTTCGATCCGGATACGCCCATCGAAGAGACGATCGAGGCGCTCGACTCGCTGGTCGCCGCCGGAAAGGTCCGGTACCTGGGCGCGAGCAGCATGGCGGCCTGGCAGTTCGCCAAGATGCTCTACACCGCCGACGAAATGGGCGCCCGGCGTTTCGTCTCCATGCAGAACCACCTGAACCTGGTCTATCGGGAGGAGGAGCGCGAGATGATTCCGCTCTGCCTCGACCAGGGCGTCGGGCTCATCCCCTGGAGTCCGCTGGCCCGGGGGTTTCTCGCCGGGAACCGGACGCGCCGGGAGCGAACGGCCACGCCCCGGGCCCAGGACGACCCGCTCGCCGACCGGCTCTACTACGAAGAGGCGGACTTCCGCGTCCTGGACACCCTGCTTCGGGTCTCGCAGGAACACGGCGAGACCCCGGCGCGAGTGGCCCTCGCCTGGCTCCTCTCCGTGCCCGGCGTGGACGCGCCGATCGTCGGAACCACGCGCGTGGAGCAGTTGGAGGAGTTGGCCGGCGCGGTCGAACTCGAACTCGACGACGAGGCGATCCGGACTCTCGAGGCCGCCTATGTCCCCCACCCGGTGCTCGGGCACGACCAGCCGAAACCGCGAGACTGATTCGATACCCCGCGCGCGGCCGGCGCGGACGCGGCCCGGAGTCCTGCGCTGATCCGCCCGCCGGCGTCCGCAGCGTCCGCAGACGCGAACCGGAGACCGGGAGAGGGGGTGCGCCCGGGTTCGCCGTTCGGCAACGGGCCGCCTGCCCGCGGTCGCGCGCGACGACTCGCGGCGCCCCGGCCTAACCGCCGCGAGCCCCATCCGGCGCGGCCGCCGCGCGGTTCCTCAGAAGACGAATCGCAGGCCGAGTTGGGCTTCGCGTTGGGTGCCGACGAGCGCGCTCGCGAGGCCGAACTCCGGGTTCGGGGTGACGCCGTCCTCCAGGAACCTCTCCTGCTGGTTGGCGTCGTCCACCGCGAAGGTGTTCCGGTCGAAGACATCGAAGACCTCGAGCAGGGCTTCGACCTCCACGCCGCCGACGAGAAAACGCCGGGTCAGCCGGAGGTCGAGGTTCGCGCGGAACGCGTTTCGTTCTCCCCGCACCGGGACCAGGACACCGTTCACCACGGCGCGGGCCTGCGGGCCGTTCGGCCCGACGGAGAAGCCCGGGTGGTTGTGGAAGCCCACCCGGGGGTCGAGCACCGTCCACGGGGATCCGGACTGCGCGGTGAAGATGCCGCTCGCCCGGAAGTCGAAGGGGAGCGCGAAGACGCCGCTCGCCACGAAGCGGTGCGGGATGTCCCGGCTGGAAACGCCCCAGTCGTAGTCCGGGTCGAAGGGGTCGGTCAGCGTGAGGCTGCCGCTGGATCGCTCGTTGTCGTCGTTCGACCGGTCGCGTGACCAGGTGTAGTGCGCCTGGAACTGCGCCCCGGCGCGGTAGCGCCGCCGGATCAGGACCGTCGCCGCGTCGTACGCCGACCGGGCGAGGGAATCGCGCACCAGGATCGGGCCGTACTCCGCGTGGATCCGCTCGCCGGAGTACGCCGGGCGGCCGTACGCGTCCCGGCTCGGGCGGGCGGCGTTGGCGTCCCGATTGGACGCCAGGTAGTCCCCGCGGGCGTGCACCAGGTCCACGGATACCGCGAAGTCGCCCCCGACTTCCCGCTCGTATCCCAGGTTGAAACGCGTCGTGCGCGGGTCTTCGAAACCCGGGGCCACATAACTGAGGGTGGGGGTCAGTCCGTCGGGCGGGTCGGTGTTGTCTATCGGATCGCCGAGCGGGACGAAACCGGTCTCGCCGGGGGCGACGATCGCGTTGCCGTATTGCGGATAGACGCCGGTATCGCTGAACGCGGAGTGGAAGAGCAGCGTCGGGGTGCGCGCGTAGAAGACGCCGGCCCCGCCGCGCAGGACGCTCTTCTCGCCGAGGGAGCGGACGAAACCGACGCGCGGGGAGAAGTTGTCCAGGTCGTCCGGAGCGCTTCGTCCCTCGGGCAACACATGCTCGATCCCTCCGGGATTGAAGGTGCCGTCCCAGCGGACGCCGAAGTTCACCGTGAGGCGGGAGTTCGGACTCCAGGAATCCTGGAGATAGACGCCGAGCGTCTGTTGGGCCACCTCGAAGTTCGGGTTGCCCACATCGCCGAAGAAGATGCGGGCGCGGGCGGCCTCGCCGGCCTCGAAGTCGGCGGTCGTGTCGAAGTCGTACCGGCCATCGGCGTTCCCGGCGAAGTACTCGCTCAGGAAGTCGGCGCTCAGGTCGAAACCGAACCGGACTTCGTGGTTGCCGGCCAGCAGCGAGAAGCGGTCGGTGACTTCGACCTTGCGTTCGTTCACGAAGATCGGGAGCCACCACGGCTTTCCGAACGCGCCGCGGGACGGCGAGAAAATCCGGAAGTTGGCCTGGAGTTCGTTCGCCGGGAGGTTGGCGAGCCGGTCGAGATCGTCGAACGCCAACTGGACGCGGAACTCGTTCACCGCGCCGGCGCCGATCAGCGAGACCAGCGACCCGACCGCGGCGTGCGTGCGCTCCAGTTTCCGCGACTCTTCCGCGACGAAGTCCGAAGTGCGGGCGTAGTCGGTGAAGTTGTAGCGGAGCGTGAGCGCGTGGGCGTCGCCGAGTTGATGGTTCAGTTTGGCGAACAGGATCAGGTTCGAGGTATCGCGCCGGAACCGGCCGGTGGCGGTGCGTCCGAGCGCGGGATCGGAGGAGGCGGCGCCGTCGGCGTTGGGCGCGAAGCCGGCGAGCAGGTTCGGATACCGGGCGAGGACCGCGTCGTATTGGCCGCGGCCGCGGATCTCTTCGAGGAACGGTTGGCGGCGGGCGGTCTGGTCGTAGGAGACGAAGAAGTGCGTGCGGTCCCGGCGAACCGGGCCGCCGAAGGAGGCGCCCCAGTTGTAGCGGCGGAACTCGTCCACTTCGTAGCGGTCGTCGTCGGCCGGAACGCCCCGGCGCGCGTCGAGCGGCGACTGCGGCAGGCGCGCCGCCAACCGGTCGTTCCGGAAGAAGAAGAATCCCGAGCCGGCGAAGTCGTTCGTCCCGCTCTTGGTCACCACATTCAGGTAACCCCCGCCGGAGCGGCCGGATTCCGCCGAGTAGCCGCTGGTGACCACCTGGAACTCCCGCACGGATTCCTGGGCGACCACCAGCCCCCCGTTTTCGGTGGCTTCGCCGCCCCGGCCGTAGCCGAAGAACGCGCTCTTCGCGTCCGCGCCGTCGATCGTCAGCCCGGAGTTGATGCCGCGCTGGCCGCTCAGCGAGATGCCGCCGCGCTGCGGCTCCACCTTCACCGTCGGCTGGAGGAGGGCGAACTGCACGAAGTCCCGGCCGGAGATGGGGAGCGCTGCGATCTCCTCTTCGCCGACATAGCCGGCGGCGCCGGCGCGCCCGGTTTCGAGGAGCGGCGCGGCGGTGACGACGACCGTTTCCGCGACCGAGGACAACGGGAGCGTCAGGTCGAGGTCGAGGACCTGCCCGACGAGCAGCCGGAGGTCCTCCCGCTCGGCGGAACGGAACCCGTCGAGCGAAGCGGTGAGCCGGTAAGCGCCGCTCGGAAGCGAGCCCAGGACGAAGAACCCGGCTTCGTTGGCGGTGGCGGAGCGCGACTGCCCGCGTTCGAGGTCGGCGAGGACGATCACGGCGCCGGGGAGCGCCGCCCCGGTCTGGTCGGTGACGAACCCCTGGACCCGGGCGAGCGACTGCCCGGCGGCGGGAGCGGCGCAGAAGGCGAGTCCGGCAGCCGCTCCCGCGGCGAGCGCTCGGCGGCGCGCCCACCCGGTGGCGGCGGAGAAACGACGAGGGGAGAAACGAAGGGAGGACGGGCGCATCGGGGGTTGGCGAAGGGACCTCTGCCGGCGTGGAGCCGGGTCGGCGGCGGTGTGGGGTGGCCCGAAAGACCGGGCGGTGGGCGCGGGGGCGGCGCCGGTGCGTGGCGGGTCGTCGCGCCCCGAACGGCGGGAATCTTGGATTCGAGACGGCGCGTTTCGCAACGACCGGCGGGAGAGCGTGGCGCGCGCGGGGGCGCTTCTTCCGCGGGCCGATAGGATGGCCGTTCCGCGATGCAACTCCTCGGAGTCTTCCTCGTCACCTTGGCGGTGGCCGCGCTCTCCGTCTTCCTGCTCGGGCTGGGGTCGCTCCTCAAACGGCGTTGTTCCCTCCGGCCCTGCGGGGCTTCCGGTGACGGGGACGGCCCGGCCGCCTCGGACGCCTGCTCGGACTGCCCGCTGGCGAAGGCGGAGCGGACCGAGCCCGCCTGAGCGCCGCGGGGCGGGAACCTGACCGGGGAGGGTGGCGGTGAAGCGGCTGGGCGACCGGGTGGCGGTGGTCACCGGGGCGGCGGCGGGGATCGGGGCGGCGACGGCGGAAGTGTTCGCCGAGGAGGGCGCGAGCGTGGTGCTGGCGGACATCGCCGGCGCGGAGGCGGAGGAAGTCGCCTCCGGGATCCGGCAGCGGGGAGGATCGGCGCTCTCGGTGACCGCGGATGTCTCGATCGAGGAAGGCGTGGAGGCGGTCGTCCTCGCCGCCGAACGGGGGCCGGGCCCGGTGGACATCCTGGTGAACAACGCCGGGGTGGAACTCAAGCGGCCGGTGGAGGACACCAGCCTCGCGGACTGGGAGCGCGTCCTGCGGGTGAACCTGACCTCGGCGTTCCTGATGTCCCGCCGGGTGTTCCCGGGGATGAAGGAGCGGCGCCGGGGCGCCATCGTCATGAATTCCTCGGTCGGCAACGCCATCGCCGCGGTGAACAGTTCCGCCTACGGGGCCTCGAAGGCGGGGATGATGGCGCTGGCGCGGGGGCTGGCGCTCGAAGGGGCGCCGTTCGGCGTGCGGGCGAACGCGGTGTGCCCGGGCGTCATCGCCACCCCGATGAACGAGCGCAACCTGGCTCGGGCGGACGATCCGGAGGCCATGCGCCGCTCCTGGTACGAAGTGACGCCGCTCGGGCGACTGGGAACGCCCCGCGAAGTGGCGCAGGCCATCCTGTTCCTCGCCTCCGACGAGTCGGCCTTCGTGACCGGCCTGCCGCTGGTGATCGACGGAGGCAGAGTGATACAGTAACCTATTCGTTACCATTGGAATAAAGCAGTGTGGTAACAAATAAGTTACCATTCGGGAGATGCTGCGGCGCACCTTCCGCAAGGGCGTTCGGTCGAGGGCCGGGCGGGATCCCGGGTTCCGGACCGCGCTGCTCCGGGACGCCCTGGACGCGCTCCTCGGCGCGGACCTGGCCGGGTTCCGGTCCGGTCTGCGGGACTATGTGAACGCCACCCTCGGCTTCGCCCGGCTGACCGAGCGCACCGGCATCCCGGAGAAGAGCCTGATGCGGATGCTCGGCCCCCGCGGGAACCCCCGGGCGGAACATCTCGCCGCCCTGCTCCGCGCCGTAGCCGAACACGAGGGCGTCGCTCTCACCTCCCGAATCACCGAGCCCGAGTAAGCCGGGCCGGGGGGCCGCGCCCCGCGAATCAGTCCGGAGCGCGTTCGGCGGCGACCGGGAATCCGGGAGTGGCGCGTTCCACCACCGTCCCGTCGGAGGCCGCCGTGAGGAACAGCGCGGCCAGCCCGCGCTCCCGAGCCAGGTCGTAGCCGGCCTCCGGACCCAGGACGAAGAGCGCCGTGGCCCAGGCGTCCGCGAACAGGCAGGACTCGGCGAGGACGGTCACCGAGCCGCTGCGGCGCTCCACCGGCCGGCCGGAGCGGGGGTCGAAGATGTGCGTCCAGTAGCGGTCTTCGCCGCCCGGAATCTCGGCGGCCGCCGCCGGCGGGGAGGGAGCGGAGGCTTCCCGGTAGTCGCGGTAGCCGCCCGAAGTCGCGACGCCCCGGTCCGCCGCCGGGAACGACCGGTGCACCCGCGGGAGCCCGCCTCCGAAGGGCGTCTCGATGCCCACCGTCCAACTCCCCTGCGTCCGGATCTCGCCGCCGACCTCCACCAGGTGTTCCGGGAACCCGGCGGCGGCGAGGGCCGCCGAGATCCGGTCCACCGCGTATCCCTTGGCGATGCCGGAGAGGTCGAGTTCGATCCCCTCGGCGCTTCGGCGGAGGAGGCCGCCGCCATCCGCCGCGCGCTCGAGGGAGAGCCGCCCGCTGCCCACTCGGGCGCGGGCCTCGGCGAGGCTCGCGGGATCGGGGGCCGACCCGGAGGGCGCCCCCTCCGGGCCGAACCCGTAGAGCCGGAGCAGGGGCGCCACGGTGATGTCGAAGGCGCCCCCGGAGTCCCGGTGGACTTCGAGCGCCGCGGCGAGCACCTCCGCGAGCGGGGCCGACACCGCCGCCGCCCCGCGCCCGCCGTCGGCGTTCAGGCGGGAGATTTCCGAGTCCTCCCGCCAATTCGACATCGCCCGGTCCACTGCGTCCAGTTCCCGTTCGACCAGCGCCGTGAGCGTTCGGCTCCCTGCCTCCACGGCCCCGACGCCGCGCGCCCGCACCATCCAGCGGGTGCCGAACGCCTCCCCTTCGAGCCGCAGCCCGGCGGCGCCGGGGTCGTTCCCGGAACCGGCCCCGCACGCCGCGGCGAGGAGCAGGGCCGGCGCGCCGCGCCACCACCGCGCCCGCCGGGAGGGGCCGCGCCCCGCTCTACCCGGCCCGCCGCCCGCACCGGCGGCGAGGAGCGAACACCCGGCCCGCCTCCGGGGCGCCGCCGCCGGGGAGGGCGAAGCGCTCTCCCCGCGGGGCGTCACCTCCCGTCCGTCGGGGCGGGGGAGCCGCCGAGGCTCAGGAGGTTGGCGAGCAGGCGGTAAGCGCCGGGCGTGCCCGCCGGGAGTTGCCGCCAGAGGCCGAGCCCCAGGTAGAGCCATCGGCCGCGTCCGTGGCGGGCTTCCACCAGGATGCCCCGTTTCTCGCCGGCGTTGTATTCCCACGGATCCTCCGAGGCGAGCAGGTCGGTGTACGCCGGGTCGCCCCCCGGCGCCAGGAAGTAGAGCCCGCGCTCCTGCACCCACCCGGCCCAGTCGGCCTCCCCGATGCGGTTCGGCGCGTGGAAGACCGGGTGCTCCGGGACCAGCGCCCGCATCGGGGCGTCCTCCACCGTGACCCGCCCGCGCCCGACGGAGATCGGGTAGGGGCCCCACTGCGCGGCGTTGAACTCGAACTTGTTGTACTGGACGAGCAGCGTGCCGCCGCGCTCCACGAACTCGATCAGCCGGTGGTTGTGCGTGCGCAGGTCCGGTCGCGCGAGGTAGGCGCGCACGCCGAGCACGATGGTGTCGAAGGCGGACAGGTCGCCCTCGGCGAGGTCGGCTTCGTCCAGGTCGGTGAGCGAGACCCCGAGTTGGGCGATCGCTTCCGCGACTTCGTCCCCGACTCCTTCCACATAGCCGACGCGGACCGGCGCGACCGCCGCGTCCACGACCAGCGCGTTCGCCGCCGCCGGCCGGAACAGGTGGCGCGTCTCGATGTGGTGGTAGGCGACGGTCTCCACGGTCTCGGCGAAGACGGCCTGCCGGCCGGGGTTCTCCCCGCCGACGAGCCGCGCCTCGGCGCTCAGCGCGTGGGCGCCCTCGGCGACTCCCGACGGCGCCGACACGGTGAACGCCACCCGGGTCTCGCCGGGCCCGGCGAACGCCGCGGCGCCGGCCTCGGGCGCCACCGTCCAACCCGGCGGCGCGGACAGCCGGACCTCGTACTCCGCCGCCGCGCTCCCCCGATGGGTCACCGCCACCGAGAGTTCGCGCTCCCGGCCGCCGCGCGGGAACACCACGATCTCCGGCGCGACCAGGACGGAGGCGAGCGGCAGCACGGACACCTCCTTCTGCTTCTCGGCCCCGACCCAGGGCCCCTCGTAGCGGTACTCCACCGGGCGGCGGATGGTGGCCGAGACGCCGCCGGCCATGAACCGGACGCGCGCCTCGACCGGCGGCGGGGGAACCGCGGCGCCGAAGGGCGCGCCCTCGGCCATCAGGAAGCGGTCTTCGTCGGGCCCCGCGCGGAACGCCGGGCGGCTGAACTCCGCGTCCGGGGCGGCGGTCACCGCGAATCGCGTACGCACCGCTCCCCTCGGAGCGACCGGCCTCGGCAGGTCGTCCGCGGAGGTCAGCGGCGGTCCCGCCGGGCCGCGCCGCCGGCCGGGGCCGCGCGGCGCTGCGCCGTCCTCGGAGGCGGGCTCCACCCGCCAACCCTCCGGGGTTTCGAGACCCACATCCACCATGAGGGCTTCCGGGCCCCCCACGCGCACCGCCACCTCGGCGTGGAACCGCCCGCCGGGCGTCACCTCGGAGGCGCTCGCCACCGGGTGCACCTCGAGCCCGTGCGCGAGCGCCAGCGCCTCCTGGATCAGGTCTTCCTTGGGGGCGAGCCGGTGTTCGAGTTCGTAGGCGTCCGCCTCCGGGAGTCGGCGGGCCTCCCGGCGGAGGTCCCGAGCCGCGTGGAGCGCCTGCCCGAGCGCGCCGATGCTCCGTTCCGGTTCGCCGGCGGAGAACGCCGCCTCGGCGGCGGCGACCGCGCCGCGCAAGGCGCCCAGGCCCGCCCGCTGCGGCGCCGCCCCGTCCCCGGTCAGGAACGCTTCGTAGCGGGCCAGGCCGGTCGGGATCCCGGCGAAGAGGCCGTCCTCCGCCCCCGCCGGACCGTCGGCCGGAAGCGCGTTCCGCGTTTCGAGCAGCACCGAGGGCCGCCCGAAGGCGCTCGCCCGCACTTGCCCCATCCCCTGGCAGCGGTGCGCGGCGCGCGCTTCCTGGCCCAGGTCGGCGTAGGTGCGGCCCAGAAGGGGATCCCAGACCTCGGTCTCCCGGCGGACGACTCTCGCTTCGGTATCCGGGCCGGACACCCGGCCGCCGCCGACGCCGGTCACGAACAGTTTCAGCGGCTGCCAGGGAGGAAGCCCTTCCGCCAGGTGCTCGGGAAAGCGAGCCGGATCCCCGGCGGCGTCGAATGCCTCGCGCGCCAGCCGCCCGGTCGCCTGGTGGTGCTGTCCGCCACCGGCGCCGGTCGGGGACAGGGTGAGGATCACCTCGGGGCGGAGGATCCGGATCATCTTCACGACTTCGCCGAGCGTCCGCTCCCGCCCCCACTTCTCCAGCGTCTCCTCGGCGCTGAACGAGTAGCCGAAGTCGGAGACGAGTCCGAAGTACTGCTCGACGCCGTCCAGCCGGTGCGAGGTCCGCAGTTCCTCCGTGCGGAGGACGCGCAGGCCGTCGAAGAGTTCCGGCCCGATCTCGTTCTGGCCGCCGCCCCCGCGGGTGAGGGAGAGCAGCGAGACCCGGACGCCGTCGCCGCGGCTCAGGGCCGCGTGGAGCGCGCTGTCTTCGTCGTCGGGGTGCGCGGTGATCGAGAGGACGGAGACGCCGCTCGCGATCTTCCGGAGCGCGAGCCCCAGCCCGACCGCCCCCCGGTCGGGCGCTTCCGGCCGGAGTTGCGCCGCCGCGGTCGCGACCGGCGGCGGGGCGAGCAGCCCGAGCGCCGTCAGCGCGGCGAGCCCGGCCCCGACCGCGCCGCCCGCGCCCCGAAGGCGCCGCCGGCCGCGTCCGCGGTCGGTGTTTCCTGCCGCTTCCGACCGGACTTTCCGTCGGGTGGCGCGCCGGGTGACCGGCGCCGGTATCGTTCCGCGCACTTCCGCGCCTCCTGGAATTCTTCCGATCCCCCTGCCCGACCGCCCTGCCCGACCGCCCTGCCGAACCGGCCCCGCCGAAGTCTAGCGACGCCCCGCCGCCGCCCGCCGCGCCGGAGGCGCCCCCGGTGACCGGGCCGCCGGGCGCGGCGCCGCCGCCGGGCGCGGCGCCGCCGCCGGCTGCGACGGACGCCTCCGACCGCCCGCCCTCCGAGACGGGCTTCTTCCGCACCTGGCGGCGCCTGTATGCGGCGGTCCTGGTGACCGAACTGGCGCTGGTGGTCCTCTTCCTCTGGTTTTCCCGAGCCTTCTCGGGCTGACCCCGGACCGCTCGGGCGCCGCTCCGCGACTCCCCGGCGGCCTCCATGCAACTCCTCGACTGGGTCGTCGTCGCCGCCTACTTCGGGCTGATCGCCCTCGTCGGCTACCGCACCGGCCGCGGCAACCGGGGCATCGAGGACTACTTCCTCGCCCGGAGGTCCATGCCCTGGTACGCCATGGGCCTCTCGGTGATGGCCACCCAAGCCAGCGCGATCACGCTGGTCGGGGCCACCGGGCAGGCGTACGCCGACGGGATGCGGTTCCTCCAGATCTACCTGGGCCTGCCCATCGCCATGGTCCTCCTCTCGGTGACCTTCGTGCCGCTCTTCTACCGGGCGCGGGTGTTCACCGCCTACCAGTACCTGGAGGAACGCTGCGGCCCCGGCGCCCGCACGCTGACCAGCCTCCTCTTCCTCTTCGGCCGCGCCCTCTCCGGGGCGGTGGTGATCTACGCGCCGTCGGTGGTGCTCTCGGTGGTCTTCTCGCTCGACGAGACGCTCACGATCCTGCTCATCGGCGGCTTCGCCACGCTCTACACCGCGCTCGGCGGGATGCGCGCCGTCATGTGGGTGGAGACCTGGCAGATGCTCATCATCCTGCTCGGGATCCTGTTCTGCTTCGGGTCGGTGGTCTCCGGGCTGCCGGAGGGCGTGGGCTTCGGCGAGGCGCTCCGGCTGGCCGGCGCCGCCGGCCGGCTGGAGACCCTCTCCTTCGACCCTGACCCCCGGCAGACCTACACCGTCTGGACCGGGCTGCTCGGCGGCCTCTTCCTCATGCTGTCCTACTTCGGCTGCGACCAGAGCCAGGTGCAGCGCTACCTGACCGGCCGGTCGCTCCGGGAGAGCCGCATCTCCCTGCTGTTCAACGGCTTCGCCAAACTGCCGGTGCAGTTCGTCATCCTCCTCACCGGGGCGCTCCTCTTCGTCTTCTACCAGTTCGAGAAGCCGCCGCTCCTGTTCGACCCGGCCACCCTCGCCGAAGTCCGCGCCGCATCGCCGGCGGAACTGGCGCGGACCGAGGCGGACTACGACCGCGCCTTCGCCGAGCGGCGGGAGGCGGCGTTCGCGCTGGCCGCCGCCGACGGGGAGGCCGACGGGGAGGACGGCCCGGAAGGCGCCGCCCGGGAGCGGTTCCTCACCGCCGACCGGAGGTTCCGGGAGACCCGGGAGGAGGCCCGGCAGGCCGCGGAAGCGGTGCGCGGCGAGGCCTGGTCGGACACGAACCATGTGTTCCCGACCTTCGTGTTCACCCAACTGCCGGCCGGCCTGGTGGGCCTCATCCTGATCGCCGTGCTGGCCGCCGCCATGTCCACCGTGGAGTCCGAACTCTCCGCCCTCTCCACCGCTTCGGTGGTGGACTTCTACCGCCGGTTCGGGGACCGCCTGCCGCTGTTCCGCCCCGGTTCCGGGCCCGGCGCCGGGCGCCGGCTGCTGGCCGCCGGGCGGGCGGGGATCGTGTTCTGGGGCGCGCTGGCCACCGGCGCCGCGCTCTACATGGGCCGGCTGGGGTCGGCGGTGGAGGCGGTGAACCGGGTCGGCTCCTTCTTCTACGGCCCGATCCTCGGCGCCTTCGTCCTCGCCGCCCTCCTGCCGAACCGGGGCGCCCGGCGGGCGGTTCCGGCGATCGCCGCCGGCGTCGCCGCGGTCTGGGCGGTGGAACTCGTTCCCCGCGCGCTGGGCGTCCCGGGGATCTCCTACCTCTACTACAACCTGGTCGGGGCGGGAGTGACGGTGGCGGTCGGCCGGATCCTCTCCGGCGCAAGGCCTTCCGCCGCAGAGGAGGCCCCCCGCCCGTGAGGGAGTACCGCCGGCAGGCCGCGGAGTGGCTCGACCGCTTCGTCGCCCGCCGGGAATCGTTGAGCCGGCGCGGGTTCTCCACCGGGGTGGACCTCGGCATCGGCGCGCTCGTGGGGGCGGTGATCGCCGGGTTCGTGGTCGCCACGCAGCGGCTCGCGGAGTTCGTGGTGGACGGCGCGGCGCTCGGGTCCTTCCGCTACGCAGTCCCGATCCTCGGGTCGCTGGTCGCCGGGATCCTCATGCATCGCTGGTTCCGCGAGGCCCGGGGCAGCGGGGTGCCGCAGACCAAGGCCGCGCTGGTCGCCGACGGCGGCCGCATCCCGTTCCGGGCGCCGGTGGGGAAACTGCTGGTCGGCACCCTGACCCTCGGCAGCGGCATCCCCCTCGGGCGCGAAGGGCCGTCGGCGCAAATCGGGGCCGGCCTCGCTTCGTCGGTCGGCAGCGCGCTGCGGGTGGACGCCGTCCGGCGGCAGCAGTTGGTCCCGGTAGGCGCCGCGGCCGCGATCGCCGCGGCGTTCAACACCCCGATCGCCGGCATCCTGTTCGCGCTCGAGGAGATCGTCGGCAACCTCCACGCCCGGCTCATCGGCTCCGTCGTCCTGGGGTCGGTGGCGAGTTGGCTGGTGCTCCGGCTCTCGCTCGGCGACGAGCCGCTGTTCTCGGTACCGCCCTACGAGGTCGGACACCCCGCGGAACTGCTCATCTACGCGGTGCTCGGGGTGCTCGGCGGGCTGATGTCGGTGCTCTTCGTCCGCCTGCTGCTCCGGCTGCGCCAAGCCTTCCGCCGGTTGCCGGCGGCCACCCGCTGGTTCCAGCCGGCGGTCGGCGGACTGGCGGTCGCCGCGGCCTGGGCGCTGTTGCCCGGCTTCTTCCATGTCGGCTACGGCCCGGTGGGGGAGGCCCTCGCCGGCGAACTGGACATGGGCACGATGGCGGTGCTGCTCGCGCTCCACTTCGGGCTGGCGGTGATCGCCTACGCCTCCGGGAACGCCGGCGGGATCTTCGGCCCCAGCATCTTCCTCGGCGCCATGCTCGGAGGGGTGGTGGGCAGCCTCGCCGGCGCGTGGTTCGACTTCGCCGCGTCGCCCGGCGCGTACGCGCTGGTCGGCATGGGGGCGGCGTTCGCCGGGATCCTGCGGGTGCCGATGACCTCGGTGTTCATGATCTTCGAGATCACCCAGTCCTACACGGTCATCGTCCCGCTCATGATCGCCAACCTGGTGTCCTTCCTGGTCTCCCGCCGCCTCCAGCCGGTCCCGGCCTACCAGGCGCTCGCGCTCCAGGACGGGATCCACCTGCCGGAGAGCGAGGACCTCGAGTCCCACCTCTCCGTCCGCGCCGGGATGCGCCAGCCCCGGGAACTGCTGCCGCCGGACCTGACCGTCGAGGACGCGATCGAGCGGGTCGCGCTCAGCGGCAAACGCGCCTGGCCGGTGGCCCGCGACAACCGCATCGCCGGTTTCATCACCCTGGTGGAACTCGAGCGGCTCCACAACTGGGGGCAGGACCGGGAACGGCTGGGCGATGTGGTCCGGGGGAGGTCGTTCCCCCACCTCCACTCCGACCAGCCGATCGACATGGCCCTGCGCTACATGGGCCGCATCGCGCTGGACACCCTGCCGGTGGTGAGCCGGGTGGATGTCCACCGGCTCGAAGGCACGGTGACGGTCGCCGACCTGCTGCGCGCCTACGGGGTCGCGCCCCGCTTCGGCGACGGCCCCCCCCGGGGAATCCCCGGGTAGCCGCCCGGAGGCGATCCCGGGAGTCGTGGTCGCGGTCGTCCAGCGCGTCCGTTCCGCTTCGGTCTCCGTCTCCGGGGAGACCGTCGCCGAAATCGGGCCCGGCCTGCTGGTCCTCGTGGGGGTGGCCGCCGCCGACTCCCCGGAAGACGCGGCCTGGCTGGCCCGTCGGATCGCCGGACTCCGGGTGTTCCCCCCCTCCGGCGGCGGCGGCGCGGAACGGAGCGTCGTCGAGAGCGGGGGCGAGGCGCTCGCGGTGTCGCAGTTCACCCTGCTGGCCAACTGCCGGAAGGGGCGGCGTCCCTCGTTCTCCGCCGCCGCGCCCGGGCCCGCCGCCGGCCGGCTGTACCGGGACTTCTGCTCCCGGCTCGGGGAGTGCGGCGTCCCGGTGCGCACCGGCGTGTTCGGGGCGGCCATGGAGGTCGCGCTGGTGAACGACGGCCCCTACACGCTGGTGGTCGAAAGCCCCGGCGCGGCGCGAAGTATCCTTACCGTTTCCGCCGGCTGAGCCCCGTTGCGCTCCGCCCACCCTGTCCGATTCGCGGAATTCGAGGTGTTTTCCATGCGCATCCTCCGCTCGCCCCGCGCGGTCCTCCTCGCCGGCGCCCTCGCCGGTTCGGCGGTGTTCGCCGCCGGCTGCGGCGGCTCGGCGGCCGGTTCCTCGCCCGCCGGGGAAGGGCCGATGGCTTCCGTCCTTCCCCCGACCGTCGAATCCTCGGTGCTCGGCGTGCTCGACGGCGAGGAGATCACTCTCGAGAGCGTCCCCGACCAGGATCGGTTCCAGTTGGCCAAACTGCGGACCGAGTACCTGACCGAAGCGCACGCCACGCTGGAGCGGATCGCGCTGCGCGCGGCGCGCGACCGGGTGCTCACCCGCGCCGCGGAGGCGAAGGGGATGACCCTGAACGACTATCTCGGCGCGGAAGTGGGGCCGCCGGAGGTGAGCGACGCCGAAGTCGAGCAGGTGTACCAGCGCAACATCAACCAGATGGGCGGGCGGCCGCTCGACCAGATCCGCGACCAACTGCGCGGCCAGATCGCCGAGCAGAAGTTCAACTGGTCGGTGGAGCGGGTCGCGGACGGCCTGCTCGGCGACGCCGAGTGGGACATGACCGTTCCCGCCTTCCGGGTCGAGATCGAAACCGACGGCCACGCCGCGGTGGGGCCGGCGGGCGCGCCGGTGGAACTCGTGGTGTTCTCGGATTTCGAGTGCCCCTACTGCCGCCGCTTCAACACCAGCCTCGACCGGCTCCGCGAAGAGTTCCTCTCCGAGGTCCGGGTGGTCTTCCGGCACCACCCGCTGCGCAACATCCACCCGCGCGCCCAGAAGGCGGCGGAGGCCTCGCTCTGCGCCGGAGACCAGGGCAAGTTCTGGGAGTTCCACGACGCGCTCTGGACGGACGAGGACCTGTCGGCGGACGCGCTGGACCGCCACGCTTCGGGGATCGGTCTCGACTCGGACACCTTCGGGGACTGCCTGAATTCCGGCCGCTACTACGAGCAGGTGGAAGCGGATGTGCAGGCCGCGCTCGGGCTCGGGCAGGGAGGGACCCCGGCGGTCTTCGTGAACGGCCGCTATGTGGGCGGCGCGATCTCGTTCGAGGACCTGAAGTCGCAGATCGAACGCGAACTCGCCGAGGGCGACTAGCGAGCCCCGACCGGCGAGCCCCGACCAGCGAGCCCGATTGGCGAGCCCGACCCGGCCCGCGTTCGCACCTCCGAAGGACACTCACTCAAGAAGATGCCTGCCGCGACCACGCTCTCTCCCGAAGTCCGGGAATTCCTCGAAGCCCGGACTTTCGTCCACCTGGCCACCGTCCTGCCCGACGGGCGCCCGCAGGTCTCCCCGGTCTGGGTCGAACTCGACGGCGAGTCCATCGTCGTGAACTCGGCGGTGGGCCGGGTCAAGGACCGGAACATCCGCGCCGACGCCCGGGTGGCGCTCTCCGCCTGCCATCCGGACGACCCCTACCGCGCGGTGATGATCCGGGGCCGGGTGGTGGAAGTCACCGAGGAGGCCGCCGAGGAGGGCATAGACCGCCTCGCCCGGAAGTACCTGGGCTCCGACCGGTACGAATGGCGCCGCCCGGGAGAGGTGCGCGTGATCTACCGCATCCAACCGGAAACCGTCGCCACGATCCCGTAGGGCCCCGGCACGGGGACCCCGAAGCCGTCGGCGGGTCGTCGTGCGCTATCGAGAGCCGCTCCCGAAGGGCTGCCCGCCGGCCGAGGCCGCGGAGATTCGGGAGCCGCGCTCCGTCTTTCGGTTGGTGCGAAGCGACCCGGCGACATCGGAGGACTTCCGTTCTCACAGGGAAGAGAAGGGGCCGGGAGTCGTCTTCCGCGGAGTGGACGAGTGCCGGGCCCGCGGCCTGTCCGTCTATGAGTCCCGCGAGAGCGCAGCGGGGGCGAGAAGATTTCCTCATCTTCGCGGCCGCCGCGTCTGTCGGGTAGAACTCGCCGCCGGCGCGGGCAGCATCCGCCAGACCGGAGCCCCGCCCCACTACACTTGGTGGCCGCTCGCGGACTTCGACATTCTCGCCGCGAGCACCGTGGAGCCCCGATGACCGCGACGAGGCGAATCCGCCATACGGCGACGCTCGCCTATTACGACGGTCCGTTGGTGTTCGAGGCCCGCGACGGCATCGGCGGCCACTACCTCGCCTCCGCGGCGGCGCGGGAGCCCGGCGAACCGGATGAATTCCTGCTGAGGGGCGTTTCGCCCTCGGCGCTTGCGGCGTTTCGTTTCGGTGCGGTGGACCTTCGCTCGGCGCTGCTCGACTCGCCGGACGCCGAGTGGTTCCTCGCGCGATTCGCGGACTCGGGAGAGGAGGACACACTGCTGCTGGAGCCCCAGGCGGGGCCGCTCGAAGGCAGTTCGCCGCTCCTCCCCGATTCCGGATTCTTCCTCCACGACGGTCCGGCCGAGAACGCGGTGGTGGAAGAGGCGAGAAGGCGGAACGCGCTCGTCGTGGAACTCGCCGCCAGTCCGCCGGAGGCTGCGAACGGCCACTGCATGCGCGCGGCTGCCTTGGGCGGCCTGCTGACCGACTTCCAGACTCTGGTCACCGGGGCGCATCGCGCGGCGGCGAAGGGTGGGCGGCCGCCTCCGGGGAGCGAAGAGATGGATGTCGTCGTGCCCGCCGCACCCGGTTCGTTCCGGGTGGTTCTCGCCTCCGCCCATCCACCGGATGTCTTCGGCGGGAACTGGCTGACGCCCGCCTTCCGACAACTCGACGAAGTGTTCCGGCGGATCGAGGACCCCTCGGAGACCGTCGCCTTCCTGCGGGAGAGTCCGGGGCGGTTCGCGGGCGCCGCCGTGAAGTTCCTGAAGTCGGTCGCGGACAGTACGGACTTCCGGTACTCGTGGGCGGACTTCGACTCGAAGGAAGCCACGCGGCACTCGGTGCCGCGGCACGCGGCCGCCCGCATCGTCGAGGCCGCCGCCGACTCCCCGGTCATCGACGCCGAGGAGACGGAAGAAGTGGAAGTGACCGGGGAGTTCCAGAAGTTCCACCGGGGGAACGGCGCCTGGGCGCTGCTGACCGGGGACGGGGCCGTCGTTGCGGGAACGCTCCGCCCCGAAGGGCCCGGTCTCGACGGGCTGGTCGTCGGCGGCCGGTACCGGTTCGTCTGCGAAGAGCGGGTCGAGGCGGTCAGCGTCAGCAGGCGACGACCTCCGAGGCGCTACCTCGTTCGCCACGAGCCGGCCGCCGACGAGTCCTGAGGCGGGTCTCGCCGGCGCGGCGACGGGCCGCGGGGCCTCTCCGGCGACTGATCGCCGCGTTCCCTTCGCCCGCAGGAAAGACACAGGCTCGCGGGTCGAAAGACACAGGCTCGCGGGCGGAAAGACACAGGCTCGCCGGTCGAAAGACACAGGCTCGCGGGCGGAAAGACACAGGCTCGCCGGTCGAAAGACACAGGCTCGCCCGTGGAAAGACACAGGCTCGCGAGAGTCGCGGGTCGTTCGGCAGCCCGCGCCGGGCTTCCGGGCGAAGCGCTTGGGCCTCCGGACTCTCCCGGGGGTGTTCCTTCGACCCGCCGAGGCTCCTTCCTCGCGGTCCGGGACGGAATTCAGCCCCGTCGGACTCCCGGACAGCGCCTTGGAGCCGCTCCCCGGAGCGCCCGCCCCACGGCCGTTCTTACCATGTAAATCGAATAAAATAAAGGAGTTATGGCATAAAGACACAGGTTGAGACACAGGCTCACGGTCCAAAGACACAGGCTAAAGACACAGGCTAAAGACACAGGCTCGGCAGGAAAGACACAGGCTAAAGACACAGGCTCGGCAGGAAAGACACAGGCTCGCCTCGAAAGACACAGGCTCCGCCACCCCGGGAACGGGCCGCGCGACCGACTCCCGCCGCCGCGCCGCAGAACCCCTCCCCATCCGATCTCGACCGGCGAGTCTCAGCCCGGGATGTCGAGCACGGAACCCGTCATCGCGACAGGGGCTTCCGCGCCCAACCACGCGATGGCGGCGGCGACGGTCTCCGCCGAGGCGCGCGGCTTCGCCGCGGGGAGCGCGGCCCGGTAAGTCGCCGTGTCCACCGAACCGGGGCGGACGGCGAAGACCGCGATCCCCGAGGGACGGGTCTCCGCCGCCAGCGCCTTGGTGAACCCGACCAGCCCCTCCTTCGCCGCTCCGTAGGCGGAGAGTCCGGCGGCGCCGAGCCGGGCGGTGAGCGAGGCCACATTCACGATCCGCCCGCTGCCCCGCCGCCGCATCCCCGGCAGGGCGGCCCGGGTCGTCAGGAACGCCGCCTTGAGGTTCACCGCGATCATCCGGTCGAAGTCCTCGTCCGTCGTGTCCGTGACCGGAGCGCGAAACGCGGCGCCGGCGGCGTTCACCACCAACTGCAACGGGCCCAGCCGCCGTTCGGTCTGTTCCACCAACTCGGCGGCCTGGCCGGGGGCGGCGACATCCGCGGGCGCCGTGAAGGCGTAGCCGCCGGACTCGCGGATGCGGTTCCCGACGCTCACCAGTCCCATCGGCCGCCGCGCCGCCAGTCCGAGAGCGAACCCGCGCCGGGCGAGCGCGAGCGCGGCCGCTTCGCCGATCCCCCGGCTCGCCCCGGTGACGAGCGCCACCGGCGGCCCGGCGTAACCGGCCCCGCGCGCCGCGGAACCCGCGCCCGGTTCCCCCGGCCCGGGAGGGCCGCTCAGATCCCGATGTAGTGGGCGGTCACGGTCCGCTCGCGCGGGCCGTCCAACTCGGCGAACAGGATGCTCTGCCACTGCCCCAGCGAGATCTCGCCCTCGTGGATCGGGACGGTCACATTGTGGCCGAGCACCGTCGCCCGGAGGTGGGCGTCGGCGTTCTTCCGCTCGCAGTCGGAACTGTCCTCGCAGTTGTGGAGGCACCCGGCGTCCTTGTCCACCAGCCGCTCCAGGAACTCCGCGAGGTCGGCCATCAGCGCCGCCTGGAACTCGTTCAGGAACAGCGCGGTCGTGGTGTGGAGGGTCGAGAGGATCAGGAACCCGGCCCGGATGCCCGAAGTCCGCGCCTGCTCCCGCACCCGGTCGGAGATGTTGTGCAGTTCCACCCGCGAGTCCGTCACCAGTTTCAGCGTCCGGGACATGACCTTCATCTCGCCGCGGATCACTTTCGCGGAGGCGGGCTCGGTCTCGGCGGCCCGGATCGGCGGCGGGGAGGCGTTCTCGACCGCCTCCACAGCCGCGGCGGCGCTCGTCGCGCGGCGAAGTCCTCTCGGCATTCGACCTTTCAGTATATCCGAGCGGAGGCGCCCTGCGCCCGCGGCCGGACCTCCCCGGCGGGCGCCCCGGATCGCGGTCGCGGGCTGGGATACTCCGCCCCGAAGATGACCGACGACCGGGCGATGGAGGCGCTGGCCGGGGAACTCCGCCCGCTCCTCGGCGAGGACGGTTTCCTCCTGCGCCCGGAACAGGTCCTCCCCTACGAGTGCGACGGCTCCACCGCCTTCCGGAGCGCGCCGCAGGCGGTCGCGCTGCCCCGCTCAACCGAGGAGACCGCCGCGGTCGTCCGCGCGGCGGCCGCCGCCGGGATCCCGTTCACCGCCCGCGGCGCCGGCACCGGCCTCTCCGGCGGGGCGACGCCCCTCGCCGGGGGCCTCGTCATCGCCCTCACCCGGATGAACCGGATCCTGGCCCTCGATCCGGTCGAGCGGACCGCCCGGTGCCAGACCGGGGTGGTGAACCTGGAGATCTCCCGCGCCGCCGCCCCCCACGGACTCTTCTTCGCGCCCGACCCGTCCAGCCAGTCCGCCTGCACCCTGGGCGGGAACATCGCCGAGAACTCCGGCGGCGCCCACTGCTTCAAGTTGGGTTCCGCCACTTCGCACCTCACGGCCATGACGGTGGTGCTCGACGACGGCGAAGCGGTGGAACTCTCCGAGACCGACGCCGGCTACGACCTCGCCGGGCTCTTCACCGGCTCGGAGGGCACCTTCGGCATCGCCACCGAGGCGACCGTCCGGCTGCTCGCCCTGCCGGAGCGGGTCGAGACGCTGCTCGCGCCCTTCGCCGGGATGGCGCCCGCCTGCGAGGCGGTCTCCCGGATCGTGGCCGCGGGGATCGTCCCGGTGGCGATGGAGATGCTCGACCGGGCCGCGGTCCGCGTCGTCGAGGAGGGAATGGGCGCCGGCTACCCCGGAGACGCCGAAGCGGTGCTCCTGCTCGAACTCGACGGGACGGCCCCGGTGGTGGACCGGCAGCGCGCCGAAGTGGAGGCCGTCCTCCGGGAGTGCGGTTCGCTCGAAGTCCGCGTGGCGCGGGACGCCGAGGAACGGGAGCGCCTGTGGCGGGGGCGGAAGGGCGCTTTCGGGGCGATGGGGCGCATCTCGACCGACCTCTATGTCCAGGACGGCGTCGTCCCCCGCTCCGCCCTCCCGGAAGTCCTCGCCGAAGTCGAACGCATCGGGAAGCGCCACCGCCTGCGCGTCGCCAATGTCTTCCATGCCGGTGACGGCAACCTCCACCCCTGCATCTCCTACGACGGGCGGGACGCCGGGGAGAAGGCGCGGGTGATGGCCGCGAGCGAGGAACTCCTCGAACTCGCCGTGCGGGTCGGCGGCGTCCTGTCCGGCGAACACGGCATCGGGATCGAGAAGCGGGACCACCTGCATCTCCTGTTCGGGGAGGCCGACCTCGAAGCCATGCGCCGGGTCCGCGGCGCCTGGGACCCGCGGGGCCTGCTGAACCCGGGGAAGGTGCTTCCGCTCGGCGCCGGATGTTCCGAAGGCGCGCGCGGCCTCGACGGAGGACTGCCCGGGCCCGGGCGCGTCGCGGCGATTCCCGGGGCTTGGATCTGATGCCGGCGCCGCTGTCGCCGGGGAACCCGGGCGTCCGCCCGGAGACGGAGTCGGGAGTGGCCGAGGCGCTCGCGGAATCCGCGGCGGCGGGCCGGGCGGTGCTCGTTCGCGGCGGCGGCTCGCGGCTCGAGGACCTCCCCTCCGCCGCGCCGGAATCGGCCGCCGCCGTGCTCGAGACTCGCGGCCTCGCCGGCGTGATCGAACACCACTGCGAAGACCTGACCGTCGAGGCCTGGGCCGGGACCACGCTGGCGGAGATCCGGGAGGAGATCGCGCCGCGCGGCCAGTGCCTCCCGCTCGATCCGCCGTTCCCCGACCGCGCCACCCTCGGAGGCGTCATCGCCGCCGCGGAACCGGGGATCCGGAGATTCCCCGGCGCGCGGCCCCGCGACCTCCTGCTCGGGCTCACCGCGGTGCTCGAAGACGGCGCCCGCATCCGTTCCGGCGGGCGCGTCGTCAAGAATGTGACCGGGTACGAACTCACCAAGTTGTTCACCGGCTCCTACGGCACCCTCGGGGTGGTCACCCGCGTGGCGCTGCGGCTCCGGGCGCTCCCCGAAGCCGCCCGGACCTGGCTGTTCCCGCTGCCCGTCGGGGACTCCCCGGACGAGTTCACCGATCGGGTCCTCGGCGGGCTGGCCGTCGCCGGCGAGCCGGAGGTCGCTGCTGTCGTTCCTCCGGGGTTGGGCCTGCCCGGACTCCCGGAGACCGGCGGTTTCCGCCTGGCGCTCCGCTACGAGGGGCTCGCCGAGGAAGCCGACTACCCGGTAGCGCGGGCCGCGGCCGCGCTCGGGAGCGAGGCGGAGGAAGTCACCGGGCCGGCGGCCGCCGCGCTTCGGGACAGGGTGCGCGACTTCCTCCCCGCCGTCCCCCGGCGCCGGAGGTCGCAACCGGAAGGCGGCGGCAGCGACTTCGGGCTCTCCGCCCGGGGCGGCCGGGCGGCGGCGCTCCGGACCGCCTGGCGTTGGGCGGAATTCGGGCCGGCGATGGCGCTCCCCGACCAGAACCGCGCGCTGGCCGCCGTCCCCGGAGAGTCGCTCGGCCCGGCTCTCGCCGCCGCCGCGAAGGAGCCGGGCGTCGTGGCGGCGCTCGAATCGGTCCCGCCGGACTGGCAACGGTTCTTGGGCGCGATCCCGGCGCAGATGCCGTCCGCAGGGGACGGCGGCGGATCCGCAGTCTTCTTCCCGGAGCCTCCGCTCGCCGCCCGGCGGATCATGCGCCGCCTCCGGGAGGCCCTGGCCCCGGCCGGCCGCTTCCACCCCGGCCCCTTCCGCTGGCTCCGGGAAACCGGCGCGGCGGTTCCCGCCGCCGCCGCGGCCGGCGCCGCCCCGGCGCGGCGGACCGCATGACCGCGCCCGTTCCGCTGCCGGTGGCGCCCGGCGACTCGCCGGAGGCGCGGCGGCTCTACGAGCAGACGCTCGCCTGCGTCCACTGCGGGTTGTGCCTGCCGGCCTGTCCGGCCTACGAGAACGCCCCCCGCGAGTCGCTCGCGCCCCGGGGCCAGGTGTTCATCGCCCGGGCGCTCCTCGAAGGCCGGCTGGAGCCGACCGCCGGAGTCGCAGACGACCTCTACGAGTGCCTCGCCTGCCGAGGCTGCGAGACGGTCTGTCCGGCCGGCGTCCGCGTGGGCGCGATCGTCGAGGGAACGCGGGCGCTGCTCACCGAGGAGCAGGTCGAACCGGCGGCCCTCCGCGCGGCGCGCCGGCTCCTGCTGGAACAGGTCGTGGCCCGCCCCCGGGTGCTGGCCTTCGCGGTAGCGCTGCTGCGGGTGGTCGAGCGCGCGGGACTCCGCCGGCTCGCGCGGCGGCTGATCGCCGCCTTCGCCCCCGGACTCGCCGCCCGCGAGCGCCTGCTGCCCCGGATCCCCCCGCGCCGGCCGCTGCCCCGGTCGGCGGCCCCGCGCGCCGGCGCCGCCCGGAAGGGTCGGGCGGCGCTCTTCGCCGGCTGCATCGCCCCGCACTTCCGCCCGGAGACGAGCCTCGCGGCGGTCGAGGCGCTCACCCGGAACGGCTGGGAAGTCGTCGTCCCGGAGGGGCAGGGGTGCTGCGGCGCCCTCCACCTCCACGCCGGCCTCCCCGACGCCGCCCGCCGGCTGGCCCGGCGGAACCTCGCCGCCTTCCCGGCGGACGCCCCCATCGTCACCACCGCCGCCGGCTGCGGCGCGGCGCTCTCCGAGGTCGGCGAACTCCTCGGCGGCGACGACGGCGACGAAGCCGCCGCCTCCTTCGCCGGCCGGGTCGCCGACATCTCCGCCTTCCTCGCGGAACACGGTTTCGAGCCCCCGGCGGCCGGCTTGGCGGACGCGGCGGAGGCCGCCCCGCTCCGGGTGGCGTACGACGCCCCCTGCCACCTGTTCCACGCGCAGCGGGTGCGGGAACAGCCGCTCCGCCTGCTCGAATCCATCCCCGGCCTGGTTCTCGCCCAAGTCCGCGACCCGGAGCGCTGCTGCGGCAGCGCCGGCATCTACAACCTGACCCGCCACCGGACCTCGATGGCCGTCCTCGACCGCAAGATGGCGAACCTCGCCCCGGCCGACCCGGCCATCATCGCCACCGGCAACATCGGCTGCCACCTGCAACTCGAAGAGGGCGTCCGCCGCGCCGGCCTCCGGGCGGCCGTCGCCCACCCGGTGGAACTCCTCGCCCGCGCCTACCGCCGCGCCGACGCCGCGGCCGCCGTCAACCCGCCCCCGGCGGACTGACATCGAGCACCCGCACCGCCACCCGCCGCCGCTCCTCTTCGCTGAGCCCCTCCCGCAGCGACCGCTCCAGCGCCGCCGCGTCCGCGAACCGCCGCCCCGTCTCCGAATCGCGCCGCGCGTACTCGGCGCCGTGCCACGGCACGATGAATATCCCGAAGCCCCCGGTCGCGGGATCGTTCGCGTACCGGGCCGGCGGTCGTTCGCCTGCGGCGGTCCACCAGAACCGGCGGTCGGCTTTCCTCAGTTCGACCGGGACACCGATGGCGCCGGCAGAGACGCGAAGGTCCGCGCGCGGATCCTGCGGGCGCCGGTGTTCGGGCCGGGCCTCGCCGGCGCCGGGCAGGAGCCGGCCCGGCGCCGAGAGCGGCGCGTCGCGCAGTCAGCCCTCGCCTTCGGGTCGAGCGGGGCTTTCGGTCCGGAACATCTCGCGGGGACGGTCGTTCGTCGTTCGCATCCCGGCCGCGGTCCGGTCGAGCCGTTCGGCGACGAGTTCCCGGAGGTCGGCAGGACTCGCCGGTGCGCCTATTCGCAGCATTTCGACCACTTCCCGCGCAGTCGGCGCCGATGCGCCGGCATCCCGAGTCAGGACCAGATGCCGTTCGCGCGCCCGGTGCAGGGCGCTCGACCACGGAGCGAGGTCCGGATCACCGGCCAGGCGCGTCAGCGCGGCGCCGGCTTCGGGCGTGGCCACTTTGCCGAGATGGCGGATCAGCCGCGCCACCAACCCAGCCCCCTCGTCCGGGAGATGGGCTTCGTGGAAGGCGGTCCTCGGTACGGCCTGCGGCCCGAAGGTGCGGACGAGGAACGAAAGAGCGCCGGTCGGCAGCGGACGCATCAGGAAGTCGGGGTCTTCGGGTGGCGAGAAGAAGTTCAGAAGCGCTCGGCGACGGGCATCGCCGCCTCGGATCTCCCGCTCCAACAGCGGCAGGAACCGCCCGGACGCCAGCGCGAGACCGGCGGCGAGCCAGCAAACCCGCTGCACCCGAAGGGCGCTTCGGTTCGCGGTCTTGCCGGCGATCACTTCTTCCAGCATCCCGGCGGGGGCGTGTCGCAGCGCGCTCCACAACAGTTCGTTCAGCACCGGGAGTCCGGAAGTCCGGGCGCGCGGGGGAAACGAGCGCAGGAGCGGGATCGAGGCGAGCGCGGCGACCCGGGAGTACGCCTCGTCGAAGGCGAGCGAGAACCCGGCGAGCCGGGGCGCGCCTTCGGCGAGCCGCGGCCGAGCCGCGCGCGTCAACTCCTCGGCCACCAGCCGCGGACGCGCCTCCAGGAGGCGCTCGAACCACGGTTCCGAGTGGTTCGTCCGAAGGACGAAGGAGAACGCCACCGCAGAGCGCAACCGGTCTTCGTCCTCCGGCGCGTTTCCTTCCGAGAGCGCAGCGGAGAGCCCCGCCAACACGGCGAGCCCGAGCGGATGGCTCCCGCCCCCCCCGTCTCCGTTTGCGCCGCCGCGCGCGATGGACGCCGCGTCCGGAAGGTCCGCGCGGTGTGGAGCGCCGCGAAGACCGGCCAGCGCCGCCTCGAAGAGCGTCCGGTCTCCGGCCATCGCGTCCGAGAGCCGATGCCGCTCCGGGCGCGCCGCGCCGGGGCCGCGGTCGAAGCAGGCCCTCGCCAAACGGTTCAGCAGGTCCGGGCTGCCCCGGTTCTCGCGGAGCGCCGCCCGTTCCCGCCATACGGCCTCCCGGAGGCGCGTATTGCCGGCGGGGCGAGGGTTCTCGTAAGGCCGGAGGCGCCGCCGCTCCTCCAGATAGCCGTCCGGCAGATCGCTCCGGTCGAAGGCCGCCAGCCGGCCCGACAGCGAGGGGCGGTCTCCGAGCGCGGCTCGGGCCTGTTCGAGCGCCCCCCGGTCCGCGTAGGGACGGCGGAACAATTCGCTCCGGTAAGCGATGACATGCCGTTCCGAGACCCGGAGGTCATCGGCGGCGGCGGCTTCGCGAAAGTGCCAGTCCCCGAGATCGTCAGGCGGGGCCGCCCGATAGACGAGTTCGTGGACATCGCGGGCGATGGCCGGCCGTCCCCGCAAGTCCTCGGTCCGCATCGCGTGCCGAATGACCGCCTTCTGGATCTCCGGACGGTCCTCCAGCCAGCGGCGCACTCCTTCCGCTTCCTGAACGGGCAGCGGTTCCGTGGAGTACGGGCCGCGCCAATCGGTAAGCCCCAGCCGCAGCCAGCGGTACAGCCGCGTTGTTTCCACCTCCTCCCCGAACGCGGACAGGCCGCGGGCCAGCAGCCGAAGCGGGATTTCGGGGAGTTCCCAGGTCCGGAACCGGTGACGAAACTCGTGGCGCGAGACCGCCAGCGTGTCGAGGTGGGCGGGAAGGTCCGACTCCGGGCAGTCGCTTCCGACGGATTCCCAGAAGCGGCGGCCCCGGCCCGATACGAGGAGTCGAGGCGCCTCGAAGTACTTCCAGAGATCGTTCGGCTCGATCCTCCCGGGATAGAGGGCGTGAAGGAGAGTCCCCCGGAGTTCTTGGTCGGGGTCGGGGACCTCTCCGGCAGCCGTTGCCTCGAGCAGGCGGCAGAGCCGGCCGGCGCCCGTTTCTCCCGTCCGCTCGGCGGCGATGAGGTAGTCGAGCGCGGCGCGGCGCGCGCGGATTCCCAGCGGTTCGATCGGCGCCGCCTCCTCCGCCGCGTCGAGCGCCGCCTCGGAGAAGAGTCCCGCCTTCGCCATGCCCCGCAGTACGAATTCGAGATCCGGCGTAGGCGGCGCCGTACGGTCGGGCGCTCCGAGACGGGCGACCAGGGAGCGCTCTGCCTCCGGCGCGATCGGCGCGCGCGCCGCCCCGGTGGGCGGGGGCCGGATGCCGCGCTCGTCGGTCCGGCCCACGAGGGCGAGCAGGCGCATGAGTTCTTCGGTCGAGAGGGCGTCGGCGTCCCCGTACCGCAGTACCGCTTCGGGGTCCATCCGCATCAACCTGCACCGCGCCGTGGGGCATAGAGCGGCGAGCCACGCCGCGAGGCCGCGGATCGGTGAGGGAGGCGCTCCCCCGTCGCGCGCCAGCAGCGCGAGAGCGCGCTCTACCGACAGCGCCTCCTCGGTGCGCTCGATCCGCTTCGTCAGGTGACGGCCAGCGAGGAAGGCGGCGATCTGCGGATGGGCGGGGGAGACCGAGCCGTTCTCGTTCGCCGAGAACAGTCGCGATCTGAGCGCGGCGGTCGCGGCGGAGGCTTCCCGATCCCCGACGAGATCGGCTACGGAAGCGCCCGGCGCTCCTCCCGGCAACCGGGTTCCCGGTTCGTCCGCGAGCAGCAGGACGGCCGACAGGAAGCCGGCGGCATCGAGTATCGCGGGAATCGACACCCGACGGCCCTTCGCGAGCCGGCGCCCTTCGTCCTGCTCGGCGGCCAGCGACACGCAGGCGCCTTCGAACAGGGCGGCGCGGTTCCGGGGCCATTCGCCGGCGCGTCGAATGGCTCGAAGCAGCAGGTTCAGGTTCAACGGGTTTCCGAGCAACCCCGGGAGGCCGTCGGGGTCGGGCCGGCCCGATATCTCGGGCGCGGCGGCCAGTCGGGCTTCGATCTGCTCCGGAGTCAGGGGTTCGAGCCGGAGCACCGTGACTTCCCCGACAGCGACGCGCGCCAGGCGCTCCCGGTCGCGGTCACCCGACCAGTCGGCTTCGCGGCAGGAGATGCGGAACGCCGGCGGCTGCAGGGTGTCGAGCCGCTCGCAAACCCGATCGAACGGACGCTGCGAATCGCCCCTCCCGGCCCGGACTTCGTCCAGCGCGTCCACGAACAGCGGAGCGCGACCCCATTCGGGATGGCGGTCGAGTTCGAGGCTCACGAAGTCTCGCGCCGGCAGGAACCAGCCGCCTGCGGCCCTTGCCTCCTCTTGGAACGAGGTCGTTTTCCCCGCGCCGGGGTCGCCGAGCAGCACATAGGCCGCATCGCTGCGGAAGGCGGAGAGCGGCTGCGGCGCCTCGCCCGCGTCCGGGACCAACCGTCGCGCCAGGCGCTTGAAGGTCAAGACCCGCCTTTCTCGACCCAGTACTCCCCAGATCGGGAAAGGAACTCCGGGAGGGGCACTCCACCTTCGCCGACGAGGAGGGTGCGGGCGCGGGGAAAGTGGCGGCGGAACACGGGGAAGCCCTTGATCGGCCGCGGCCGCGATCCCGATTTCACCTCGATCGCCAGGAGATGCGGCCCCCGCTCCAGGACGAAGTCCGCCTCGAACCGGCCGTGACGCCAGTAGTGCAGTTCATACCTGGTGCGCCCCAGCCGAAAGAGGTGGGCGCCGACGGCAGACTCGACCAGGCGTCCCCAATAGGGCCGGTCGTTTTGCGCCTCCGCGAAGGTCCTGGTGCTCCGGACCGTCATGAGCGCCGTGTTCTGAACGACCAACTTGGGGCTCGACCGCCGCCGCCGCAGGGGGCGGTAGGGATACTTCGACAGGGCGGCGACAGCGCCGACTGCTTGAAGAAGGTCGAGTTGCGCGGCCACGGTCGTCGTGTTTCCGGCGTCGGCGATGAGTTCCGCCAACTCCGCGTAGGTGACGATCTGGCCGGAAAGCCGCGAACCGACCGAGAGGATTTCCGCGAGGACGGTCTGCTTGTGGATGCGGGCCATCGCGATCAGGTCGCGGGTGAGCGTCGGTTCGATGTAGCCCAGTTGGATTGCCTCCCGCCACCGCTCTTCGTCACCGATGAGGTTCGCGGGCCCGGGAAAGCCGCCGAAGAACAGGAACTGCGGCAAGTCGAATCCGAAGGCATCCTCCATCTCCGGAAACGACCAGTGCGGGACGGAAATCACTTCGAACCGGCCGGTCATCCCCTCGGTGAGGCCGCGCTGCACCGCGAACGGGGCGGAACCGAGGATCACGACCCGGAGCGGAATGTCGAGCCGGCGGTCCTCGTCCCAGAGCCCCTTGACCGTGGTGGACCACTGCGGGATCCGGTGGATTTCGTCGAAGATGGCGACGGCCCCCCGCCCTCCGCCGGCCTGTCTCGCGATCTCGCGGGCTTCGAGCCAGCGGTGGCCGAGCCAGAGCCGGTCGATCGGCTCGTCCGACGGGTTTCCCCGGAAGTCCTCGGCGCTCCAATACAGCGCCGGCTGCGGCAGGGACGCCATCGCCTGCCGGGCGATGGTGGTCTTTCCGCTCTGCCGCGGCCCGAAGAGGATCTGGATGGGGCCGGGGGGCTCCTCCATCCGCTCGACCAAGACGCGGACCTGCGCTCGACGATAGGCGGGAACGGCCATTGGGAACAGCGGGTTTATCGGACTGAGTAATTTATCTCACCATGATAAACCCATTCTCCCACAAGGGCCTGGGCCACGAAGGGAGTAGTCGCGCCGGTTCGCGCGCGAGGGGCGTCGGCGGCGCCCGGCGCCCGCTCAGCCGCCCGGGTGGAGGACGAGTTTGCCCGTGGTGGCGCGGGATTCCAGCAGGCGCTGGGCCTCGGCGGCCCCGGACAGCGGCATCTCCCGGTCGATGGTGAGGCGGAGTTTCCCGCTCGCCACGGAGGAGAACACCTCCCCCGACCGCCGGAGCAACTCCTCGCGGGTCGCCGCGTAGTCGGCCAGGGTCGGGCGGGTCACATAGAGCGAGCCGCCGCGCATCAGCCGCGCCGGGTCGATCGGCGGGACCGGGCCGGCGGACTGGCCGTAGAGCACGAGCATCCCCCGCGGCCGCAGGAGGTCGAGGCTCCGCTCCCAGGTGGTGGCGCCCACCGAGTCATAGACCACCGCCAGCCCCTCGTCCCTCATCTCCTCGCGGACGGCCTCCGCGAAGTCCACCTCGGTGTAGCGGATCACCCGGTCGCAGCCGGCGGCCCGCGCCGCCTCCGCCTTGGCCTCGGTGGAGACGGTCCCGAACACCCGGGCGCCCAGGTCGCGGCACATCTGGCACAGCAGCAGCCCCACGCCCCCGGCGGCGGCGTGGACGAGCACCGGGGTCCCCGCTTCCACCGGGAAGGTGGAGCGAACCAGGTAGTGCGCGGTCGCGCCCTGCAGCAGCGAGGCCGCCGCCCGGGTGGAAGTCAGGCTGTCGGGAACCGGCGCGAGTTTCTCCGCCGGGAGCACCGCCTCCTCCGCGTACCCGCCGAGGCTCATGACCCAGGCCGCCCGGTCGCCCGGCTTCACGGTCGTCACTCCCTCCCCGACGGCCTCCACCACCCCGGCGCCCTCGACTCCCGGCGTGATCGGCAGGTCGTTCGGGTAGAGCCCGGTCCGCATGTAGATGTCGATGAAGTTGACCCCGGCGGCCTCCACCCGCACCCGGGCCTCCCCGGGGCCCGGTGCGCGGGTCGGAACCTCTTCGAGGGACAGCGCTTCCGGCCCTCCGTGGCGGTGGATTCGAATCGCTTGCGGCATGGTCTCGCGCCTCCCGGAACGCTCCGGACAGCATCCTACAATGGCCGGAAACGAGCGGTGGCCGGGGCAGGGACGGAGGAAATGAGCAGCGGGAACGACGCCGGCGCTTCGGAAACGGCGCCGTCCGTCGAGTCCCGGCTCGCCGACCGGATCGCCCGGCTGCCGGAGACCGCCGGGGTCTATCTCTTCCGCTCGGCGAAGGGGCAGACCCTGTATGTGGGCAAGGCGGCCTCCCTCCGGGCGCGCGTCCTCTCCCACTTCCGCGCCCCGCCGGGGGACGCCCGCCGCGAAGCGCTGCTCGCGCAGACCGAGGAAGTGGAAGTGGTGGCCACCGACTCGCCCCGGGAAGCGCTGCTGCTCGAGAACAACCTCATCAAGACGCGCCGCCCCCGCTACAACATCCTGCTGCGCGACGACAAGAACCCGCCGCTGGTCCGCCTCACCATGAACGAGACCTACCCGCGGGTCCACATCGTCCGGAATGCCGGCGCGGACGGCGCGGCCTACGCCGGCCCCTACTTCCCGGCCAGCCTCGCCCGGCGCAGCATGAGCCTGGTGCACCGCCTGTTCGGCATCCGCAACTGCCGGGAGCAACTGAACGGCCGGCGGCCGCGCCCCTGTCTCCAGTACCAGATCCGCCGCTGCATCGCGCCCTGCGTGGAGAGCGTCTGCTCGATCGAGGAGTACCGCGCCGCCGCCGAGTCGGCGAAGTTGTTCCTCGCCGGGCGCACCGCCGAACTCACCGGCTCGCTCACCCGGCGGATGAAGGAAGAGGCCGAAGCGGAGCGGTTCGAGGAGGCCGCCCGGCTGCGCGACAGCCTGCGCCTGCTGGCCGAGTTGAACGACCGCCAGAAGGTCGCCGGGGCCGACGGGGCGGCGCGCGATGTGTTCGGCTTCTACCGGGAGGGGGACCGGGCGGAACTCCAGGTGTTCCTGGTGCGCGGCGGGAAGGTGGTGGATCGGGACACCTTCGCGCTGAAGGACCTCCCGCCCACCGACGACGCCGGCCTCGTCGAGTCAGCCGTGAAGCAGTTCTACGAACTGGGGCGCCGGCCGCCGGCCCGCATCGAGTCCCCGCTCGACTTCCCGGAACGCGAGTTGATCGCGGACTGGCTCAGCGAAAAACGCGGCGCCCGCGTCGAGATCGCCGTACCGGTCAAGGGCCGCCGCCGGCGGATGGTGGACCTGGTCTGCCGCAACGCCCGGCTGGCCTTCGACCTGGACTTCCGGGAATCCGGACGGAAGGCGGCGGCGCGCGTCCGGGCGCTCCGGGAGGCGCTCGGGCTCTCCGCGGCGCCGAACCGGATCGAGGCCTTCGACATCTCCAACTTCCAGGGGAAGCAGGTCGTCGCCTCGATGGTGGTCGTCGAACGGGGCGAGCCGCTCCCTTCCGCCTACCGGAAGTTCCGCATCCGCTCCGCCGCCGGCAAGCCGGACGACTACGCCGCGATGCGGGAGGTGGTGCTCCGCCGCTACCGCCGGGTGCTGACCGAGGGCCAGGAACTCCCCGACCTGATCCTGCTCGACGGCGGCCGGGGCCAACTCTCCTCGGCGGCCTCCGCGCTCCGCGACCTGGGACTCAGCCACCTCCCCCACGCGGCGCTCGCCAAGCGCGAGGAGGAGATCTGGCTCCCCGGCGCCCCCGACCCGCTCCGGCTGCCCGCCACTTCCCCGGCTCGCCAGTTGCTGGAGCGCGCCCGCGACGAAGCGCACCGCTTCGCGGTCACCTTCCACCGGAAGAGCCGGAAGGCGGACACCCTCCGGTCGGCGCTCGACGGGGTCCCCGGAATCGGTCCGCGCCGCCGCAGCGCCCTGCTCCGCCGGTTCGGCAGCCTCCGCCGGGTGGCCGAAGCGGACCGGTCGGAACTCGCCGCCGCGGTGGGGCCGGCGCTGGCGGAGCGGCTCCATGCCCGCCTCCATCCCGACCTCCATCCCGACCTCCATCCCGACGAGGCCCCCGGCGCCGCCGACCCCCTCCCGACCGCCGCCCGCCCCCTAGAATCCGCCGCCGTGCCCGAGCCTGCCCCGGCGTCCGCCGCCGAGAACCCGCCGAGCGGCGGACCCCGGGCCGATGCCTGACCCGTCCCGCGCCGGGCGCCCCCGGCTCCTCTCCGGGATGCGCCCCACCGGTTCCTCCCACATCGGGCACCTGGTCGGCGCCTACCGCAACTGGGTGGCGATGCAGGACGAATGCGACGCCTTCTACTGCATCGTGGACTGGCACGCGCTCACCACCGACTACCGGGACACCGGGGACCTCCGGCAGAACACCCTGGAGATCGCCACCGACTGGCTGGCGGTGGGGCTCGACCCCTCCCGCTGCGCGCTGTTCGTCCAGTCGCAGGTGCCGGAGCACGCCGAACTCCACCTCCTCCTCTCGATGGTGGTTCCCCTCGGCTGGCTGGAGCGCGTCCCCACCTACAAGGAGCAACTGCGCGAGTTGGAGGACCGGGACATCCACACCTACGGCTTCCTCGGCTACCCGGTGCTCCAGGCCGCGGACATCCTCATCTATGACGCCGCGGTGGTGCCGGTCGGCGAAGACCAGCGCCCGCATGTGGAACTGACCCGGGAGATCGCCCGCCGGTTCAACGGGATCTACGGCCCGGTGCTCACCGAACCGCAGACGCGCCTCACCCCTTCGCCCCGGCTGCTCGGCACCGACGGGCGCAAGATGTCCAAGAGTTACGACAATGTGATCGGGCTCGCCGAGGACGAGACCGCCATCCGCTCGCGGCTGAAGACGATGGTCACCGACCCGGCGCGGAAGCGGCGGACGGACCCCGGGGACCCGGAGAAATGCCCGGTGTTCGACCTCCACCGGGTGTTCTCCGACGACGAGACCCGGGAGTGGGCCGCCGCCGGCTGCCGCTCCGCGGGGATCGGCTGCATCGAGTGCAAGAGCCGGCTGGCGGACCGGGTCGTCGCCGAAGTCGCCCCGATCGCCGAACGCCGCCGGGGCTACGCGCAGCGTCCCGACGAAGTGCGCGATGTGCTCGCCGCCGGCCGGCGGGAGGCGCAGGAGGTGGCCGCCGCCACCATGGAGCGGGTGCGGTCGGCGGTGCGCCTTCCCACCGCGTGAGTTCGCGCCTCTACCTCGCGGAACCCGACGCCGGCGGCGCCCCGGCGGGGCCCGGCCGACCGGTCTATCACCTGCGGCTCGACGGCGCGGCGGTGCGCGCCGAGGGGGTGGAGTTCGACGGGCCGCTGGAGATGCTGCTCCGGATGGTGCGCGACGGACGGGCCGACCCGCTGCGAATCGAGATCTCGGCGATCACCCGGCAGTACCTGGACGCGCTCGAGGTGCTGGAGATCCTCGACCTGGGCCTCGGCTCCGAGTTCCTGAAGATGGCGACCGCGCTCCTGCGCATCAAGGCGCGGCGGCTCCTGCCGGTCGAACGAGTCGAAGAGCCGGTGGAGGAGACCGACCCGCTCGCCGAGATGGAGGCCCGCCTCCGGGACTACGCCCGCTACCGGGACGCCGCGGCCAAACTGCGGGAGAGCCTGCGGGTGCGCAGTTCGGTCTGGGTGCGGCCGCCGTCCCTGCCGGCGGCGGACGAGGAGGGGAACGGCGCCGACGCCCCGCGGGAAGAGATCCTGGATGTGGACCTCTTCGCGGTGGTCGAGGCCTTCCGGCGGGTCATGGAGCGCGCCCGGTCGCGGCCGAAGCCGCCGGTGCCCATCCCGCGGATCCCGGTGGCGGTGCTGGTGCGGCGGATCGAGACTGCGGCCCCGGTGGGTGAGCGGCGGTCGTTCGAGGAGGTCCTGGAGGAGATCCTGGACGGCGGGGTGAACCGTCCGGCGCTGGTGGCGGCGTTCCTCGCGGTGCTGGAACTGGCGCGCCGGCGGCGGATCTCCGTCGGGCAGGAGCGGAACTTCGGCCGGATCTGGATCGAGGGCCGGGCGGCGGAATGACCGGGTCGGAGCGGAACGGTTCCGGGGCCGCGGGCGCGGCGGTCCTCCCGGCGCCCGGCGCCGAGCCGGCCGAAATGCCCGGCGCCGAGCCGGCCGAAATGCCCGGCGCCGAGCCGGCCGAAATGCTCGACGCGCCGGTCGAGGGCGCCGAGGCGCCCGCGCCCGCCGGAGAAGACGAGTCCCCGCCGGCGCCGGGAGCGCCGGGTGGCGGCTCGGCGGACACGCCCGGCGCGCCGGTCGAAAGCGCCGAGGCGGCCGCGCCCGCCGGGGGAGACGAGCCGCTGCCCGAACCCGTTCCCGGGGAAGAGGCGGCCCCGCTTCCCGACTCGCTGCTCGCCGCCGTGGAGGCGCTGCTCTTCTCCCACGGGGAGCCGGTCGCGCGGGGGAAACTGGCGCTCGCGCTCGACGAGCCCCCGGAGCGGATCGACGCGGCGCTCGCCGCGTTGGAAGCCCGCTGGAGCGCCCCGGCCTCCGGTCTCCGGCTGGCCCGGGTCGCGGGCGGCGTCCAACTCACCACCCGCGCCGAACTGCGGGAAGTGATCGAACGGCTGCTCGCGCCGAAGCGCGACGACGCGCTCTCCGAGTCGGCGCTGGACGCGCTCTCGGTGATCGCCTACCGCCAGCCCATCACCCTGCCGGAGTTGAACGAGTTGCGCGGGGTGAACTCGCAGAGCGTGGTCTCCACCCTGCTCCGCCGCCGCCTCGTCCGGGCCCGCGGGCGCAAACCCGTCGTCGGGCGGCCGCTGCTCTACGGCACCACCCCGGAATTCCTGGAGCGTTTCGGGCTGGAAGGGTTGGACGACCTGCCGGAACTGCGGGAACTCGCCGACCCGACGGCGCCGCCCGCCCGGTCCGCGAGCGGTTCCGCCGGGAACGCGGAGGGCCCCGGCGAAGCCGGTTCGGGCCCCGGCGAAGCGGGTTCGGACCCCGGCGCAGCCGGTTCGGACGCTGACGCGGCCGGTTCGGACCCCGACGCAGCCGGTTCGGACACTGACGCAATCGGCTCGCCCGCCGACGCGGCCGGCTCGGACGCTGACGCGGCCGGCTCGCCCGCCGACACGGCCGGCTCGACCGCCGATGCCGCCGGCTCGGACACCGGCTCGGACACCGACGCCGCGCCGCTCGCGGAACCCGAATCCGCCGAACCCGCGTGATGGCCGCGGAGCGGCTCCAGAAACTCATCTCCGCCGCCGGGATCGCCTCCCGCCGGGCCGCCGAACGGCTCATGGTCGAAGGGCGCGTGACCGTGGACGGGGAAGTCGTCCGCGCCCTCGGCGCGCGCGCCGACCCGGAGACCGCCGATATCCGGGTGGACGGGGCGCGCCTCCGCGGCCTCGGCCGGCCCCGCCGCTATGTGGCCCTGAACAAGCCGGTCGGCCACCTCACCACCCGCTCCGACCCCTCCCGCCGCCCGACGGTCATGGACCTGCTGCCGCTCTCGCTCCGCTCGCTCTCCCCGGTGGGCCGCCTGGACGCCGCGAGTTCCGGCCTGGTGCTGCTCACCGACGACGGCGCCTTGGCGCAGCGGATCGCCCATCCCCGCTACCGCCTGCCGAAGACCTACCTGGCCACCGTGCGCGGCCTGCCCGACGACGAGGCCCTCGCCCGCGCCTGCCGCGGCCTGCGCGTGGACGGCGAGTTCCTCCGCCTCGACGAGGCGGAAGTCCTCGCCCGCTTCCCCCACCGCCAGGAGAGCCGCCGCCGCGCCCGACTCCGCATCACCCTCCGCGGCGGCCGCAACCGCGAGATCCGCCGGGTGCTCGGCGTCCTCGGCCACCCGGTGGTCGAACTCCACCGCACCCGCATCGGCAGCCTCCCCGACCGGGGCCTCCGCCCGGGCAAGTGGCGGAAACTGACCTCCGACGAAGTGGACGAACTCCGCGCGGCGGCAGGCGCCGCCTCCGCCGAAGACTCGCCGGCGGAGGCGGACGAAGGCGGCGCTCCGCCGACCGACGACGGGACTCCCGAGCCGCCCGCCCCCGAACCGCCGCCGTTCGTGGTCGCCATAGACGGCCCGGCGGGTTCCGGCAAGACCTCGGTCGCCCGCGCGGTCGCGGACCGGTTCGGCCTCCCCTACTTCAACACCGGCGCCTCGGTTCGCGCCGTCGCCCTCGGAGCGATGCGTCTCGGCATCCCGCTGGACGAAGGCCCGCCCCTCCGCGCCGTCGCCTACCGGGTGATCCTCGACCCCGCCGGCCGCGTCTTCCTCGACGGCGAGGAGGTCTCGACCGCGGTGCGCGCCCCGGAAGTCTCGCGGGGCGCCTCCGAAGTGGCCGTCCACCCGGAACTCCGCGAAGTCCTCGCCGCCCGCTGGCGCAGCGCCGCCGGCGGCGGGGGCGTGGTGGAAGGCCGCGACATCGGCACCGTCGTCTTCCCGGACGCCCCGGTAAAGGTCTTCCTCGAAGCCCGCCCGGAGGTCCGCGCCCGCCGCCGGTCCTCCGACGAGGGCGACCGCGATGTGCGCGTGGTGGAAGCCGAACTCAAGGGCCGCGACGACACCGACAAGGGCCGCGAAGTCGCCCCCCTCCGCCGCGCCGCCGACGCCCACACGGTGGACACGAGCGACCTGACCTTGGAGGAAACCGTGGATCAGGTCGCTGCCCTGGTGGCGTCCGCCCGCGACGAGCATCCCGGGTGATCCGGCGAGCCGCGCCGTCCGTCGCGCGGCCGTTCCATAGACTCCCGCCATGATCCGCCGCTTCCAAGCCCTCGGCTACCGCTGCTTCCGGTATGTGGACCTCGAACTCGACCGGTTCCAGGTCCTCGTCGGCGCGAACGCGAGCGGAAAGAGCACTCTCTTCGACGCCCTGAGTTTCCTCGAGGGTCTCGTCGATGTCGGTCTCTTCAAGACCATAGAGAGCCGCGGTGGCAACTTCCAGGATCTCGTCTGGAAGCGCCCCGAGAGGGCCCTCGGCTTCGAATTAGCCGTGGAGATCGAAATCCCTTCGTCCGGACTCGCGGTGTACGCCGACGGACGATACGACCGCGTGCGCTACGAGGTCGAGATTCGCGAAGACACCTCTCGGGGACTCCACATCGCGCGGGAGCAGTGGTTTCCCCTCTCCGCCGATCCTACCGAGGACCGTGTGAGAGATCGCTTCCCCGATCCGCCGACACCGCCGGACACTCTCTTCACGCGTTTCGGGACCGGTCAGTCCGTGTCCGCCCCGAACGATCTGCCCGGAGGGGGTGACCGGACGCCCTTGGAGGTCGCTTACCCGGTCAAGGGGCAGAATCGTGAGTCGCTGCTCTCGGCTCTCAGGCGTCTTCCTGCCGTGCCCGGTGACGATTTCGCCGTGCACCATTGGTTGAAGGGGGAACTGGGAGGCACGGTAGGCATGTCTCTCGACACCGACGCCCTCCGAAGGCCGAGTCCCCCAAACATGTTCCGTTACCCGCTGACGCGTAGCGGCTCCACCTTGCCTTGGCTCGTTGATCGGTTGAGAGCCGAAGAGCGCGAGGACTACGAGGAATGGCTCCACCATGTGACCGCGTTCCTTCCCGACATCAGCAGCGTCGAGACGGTAGTTCGGCCGGAAGATCGACACGCGTATCTGGTCGTGCGCTACGCCTCCGGCCTCTTCGCGCCCGCTTGGGCCGTGTCCGACGGGACGCTTCGATTGCTGGCGCTGACGCTCCTCGCCTATCTTCCGTCGGAAACCGTTCCTTGCCGGCGATTCTTCATCGAAGAGCCCGAGAACGGTCTCCATCCGGATGCGGTGGATGCAGTGTACGACTCGCTGGCTTCGGTGTACGACCACCAAGTTTTCGTGGCGACACATTCTCCCGCGATCCTGAGGCGCGCCTACCCGGAGGAGATCTTCGTCTTCGCCCGCGTCGAGGACGACACGACGGATATCGTGCGCGGCGACCGCCACCCGATGTTGAGGGAATGGAAGGAGAATGTGGATACGACGGCCCTGTTCTCGACGGGAGTCTTCGGTTGAGCGCGGTCGTCGGGGACCGGGAGGACCTGGTCGTCCTCGTCGCCGATACGGATGCGATGCGCGCCATCGAGGCGATACTGGCCCGGCCCACCGACCTCGGGATTCGACCGATTCGGTGCTCCGTGCGGCAGGAATCGGGTCACGATGCCGCGTGCCGGATCCGCGCCGCCGACAACCTTCGCGAAGTCCACCACCTCTTCCACCATGCGTTGGTCGTCTTCGACCACCACGGATGCAGCAGTTCGGCCCCCAGGGAGCGAGTCCAGGAAGAAGTGACGGCCCGCTTGCGGATCAACGGCTGGGGGGACCGAGCGAAGGCCATCGTCATCGAGCCGGAACTCGAGGCGTGGGCGTGGGGAGACACCGCAGGCTTGGCCGGCGCGCTCGGGTGGGATGAGCGGTTGCTCGTGGAGTCCTTGGCCAAACGGGGGCTCCGCGAACCGCCGGGGAGCAAGCCGGCGGACCCCAAGAAAGCGCTGGAGATCGCGGTGCGAGGGGCTCCGCATCGAAGAGGGAGAGGGCGAAAGAAACTGTCGCCGCGCCTGTATCAGGAGTTGGCGGCCGTCATCCCCATGACCGGCTGCCGGGACCCGGCGTTCGGGGAACTGCGGCGGACTTTGCGGACCTGGTTTCCGCCACGCGTCTCCGGGCTGGCCGGAAGCGATGCCCCTGTGTCTTCGTAAGTTCCAGGCGCTGCGACAGACTCCGGTGCCCTGTTGCATCTCACGGGACCCCCTCCGCCGTGAGATACTGGAATCCGGCGAGCCGCGCCGTCCGTCGCGGTCGTTCCATAGACTCCCGCCATGATCCGCCGCTTCCAGGCCCTCGGCTACCGCTGCCTCCGGTATGTGGACCTCGAACTCGACCGGTTCCAAATCTTGGTCGGCGCGAACGCCAGCGGAAAGAGCACGATGTTCGACGCCGTGCAGTTTCTGGCCGACTTGGTCACCCGCGACCTGCTGCGATCGGTGAACAAGCGAACGGACAACTTCCAGGACTTGGTCTGGAATCGGCCCGAGCGGGATCTGCGTTTCGAGTTGGCGCTGGAAGTCGAGATGCCGGACAGCGTGCGAAGCCTCTGTGCGAGCGACGAAGGCTACGACCGCCTGCGGTATGAACTGGCCGTGCGCGAGCACTCGCCGACCGATCTGCGCATCGAGCAGGAACGGTGGTTCCCCGTGATTTCCTCCGCGCCTTCCATCGATCCGGATCGGGCTAGGTTTCCCGACGCTCCGGCGCCGCCCGGCACGATCCTGACGAAGTTCGGGCAGACTCCGGGCCTCTCTTCGCCCGGGGCTCTGCCCGGGGGAGGTGACCGAGGGACGCTCGGCGATTTTCTCTGGCTCGGTCGCGAAGAGAGCGAGTTGCACCATTGTTCGGTTCTCGGTCGGTCGGCGTCACTTCCGAACGACCAGCCTCTCCTGGCGTGGCTGAGAACGACACTCGGTCGGATCGAACTCGTCGCCCTCGACAGCAAAGTCCTTCGTCGTCCCGACCCGGCGGGCGGCGGGAATGGCGACTTGGGCGGGGACGGCGGCGGCCTGCCGTGGATCGTGGATCGTTTCCGCGCAAACGACCCGGGGGCGTACGAAGAATGGTTGGGCCACCTGCGTACGGCGATACCCGAGATCGAAGGCGTGGAAGTCGTCAAGCGTCCCGAAGATCGCCACGCCTATCTCAGGTTGCGTTACCGCTCCGGGCTCTCGGCGCCGTCGTGGTCACTGTCCGACGGCACGCTTCGACTGCTGGCGCTCACCATCCCTTCCTATCTCCGGCAGAACAGACCTCTTTCCGTAATCGAGGAACCGGAGAACGGGATCCATCCGATGGCGCTCGACGCGCTGTACGCCTCGCTCTCGTCGGCCTACGGATCGCAGGTGTTCGCCGCCACGCACTCCCCGGTGCTCCTGAAGATGGCGCAGCCCGAAGAAGTCCTGTGCTTCGCCCAGGACGCGAGCGGGGCGACGGACATCGTTCGCGGTGACCGCCACCCGCTGTTGGCGGACTGGCGCGGCAGCGTGGACACGACGCTGCTGTTCGCCACCGGCGTGATCGGATGAGAGAACCCGAACGCGAGGGCGACCTGGTCGTTCTCGTCGCCGACGCAGACACGCGGGAAACGGTCGATTCGATCCTGTCGCGCCCGCGGGACTTGGGAATCCGTTCCATCGCTTACCGGATCGAGCGCCACCCGAATCGGGATCCGGGATGTCGGTTGCAGTCGGTGGAGTTCCTCCGAAAATTCCTGAGGGGCTTCCGGCATACGCTCGTCGTCTTCGATTACGAAGGGTGCGGCAGCCGAGAGCCTCCGCGCCGTGTTCGGGACCTCGTCACGGATGACCTCGAAAGAAACGGATGGAAGGGCCGGGCGCACGCTACCGTGATCGCTCCGGAACTCGAAATCTGGGCGTGGGGCGACCCGACCGGCTTGGCCGGCGTCCTCGGGTGGGACGGCCCGTCGCTTCGCCGGTTCATGGCAAAGAGGCGTTTCGGTGTCCCCGGCGGGGCCAAACCACACTCGCCCAAGACGGCGTTCCGGCAGATGGTGCTCGGCGCGCCGGCCGCTTCTCGCAAGTCGCCGTCCTCGAGGCTCTTCGGACAACTCGCCGCGGTGGCCCGGCTGGACGGTTGCCGGGACCCGGCGTTTCGCGACCTGCGGCGCGCGCTCGGCGCTTGGTTTCCGCTCGAGCCGTCCGGCGCTCCGCGCGGCCGAGGACCCGGCGGCGCCGCGGTAAGGCGCTGACCGGGCGACGGCGTTTCGCGCCGCCGCGTTCGTCGACGATTCGGCGCGGCGGCGACGGGACGCGCTACTTCCTGGCGGCGCAGGAATCGGCGTGGGCGGCGAAGTCGAGTGGGGCGGGTGGAGTGAAGGTGACGGCGTACGCCCCTTTCGGAGCGGGGTGTACATGGCTGTGGCCCGTCGCGTGGGCGAACCACCCGTTGTCTTCGCCGATCCACAACTCGTTCCCCCGGATGCGGATTTTCCCGTTCCAGCGGTCGCCGAGCGGGACTTCGTCCAACTTCCGCAGGACGATCCGTTCGCGGACGGCGGGGCTGGTCGCGCCTCGCCGCGCGGCAGGCGCCGGCTGCATCTCCTCGGCGAACTCGATGACGGCCAACAACAGGTTGCGGAAGGATCCCGAACCGCCTCCGCTTTCCGAGATGAAGAACACCTGGACGCCGGAGTCGGTTCGCCCCACATACTGGTAGCCGAAGTAGGAAGCGGGGCCGTAGCCGCTCACCATCGGTTCCACCCTCAGGAAGGGACACTCTCCTTCCACCGGAACGATCTCCACTTCGTCGTCGTAACGGTCGTCGCCTTCGACCTCCGTGAGCGAAACCACGGTCGGACTGCTGCTCGCGTTGAACGGTGTGGAAATCTCCTGGACGATCCGCGGATGCACGAACGGAGCGCGGGCGAAGGAACGCGCGGCGGCGATCGTCCGCACCGGGATGGCGGCCGGCTGTTCGGCCGGAGCGAAAACGGCGGCCGCCGTCGGCGAGAGCCCCGCCGCGCCGAACAGGGCGGCGACGAAGAGGGTGTTCCTCATGGGTGTTTCTCCTTTCCGGTCTCCCGCCGGCGTTGCGGCCCGGGGAGGTCGTCGGTCCGGGGCGGCCCCGGGCGGTCGTCGCAGCGGTCCGGGTCGGCGCCGCAGCGGAGAGCGGCCTCCGCCTCATCCACGGCGACGGTCAGATCCGAAGTCGCCAGACGCGCCTTTTTCCAGGTATCCAGCGCGCGGCGGTGGCGCCGGTAGAGCGCGGCGGACTCGTCGTCGGTGACGACCGGAATCTCGAGGGCGAACGCTGCGAACTTCGACATCATGGACGCTTGGAAGTACTCGGCCGAGAGGGATGGTCGGACGGACTCCATCGGCACGGCGCACTCGGCGTCCGTGAGTCGGACACCACCGATCAGGGTCGGCCAGAAGTCCACATCGAACAGTCGGATGACCGCGCTGAAACCCATTACGCGGTCCCATACGCTCCTCACGGCGGCGTCGGCGCGAGCGAGTCGGTCCGCCCAAGCGACCTGAGTCTCCTCGACCCGCAGCCACGCGTTGCGAGTGGCCGCCTGCATTGCTTCGAGGTCGGCGCGCAGTCGGTCGAGACTCAGGCCCTCGACCTCCCACGGCGCTTGCGGCGCGCCATCGTCAGGGGCCGCACGGGCGAAAGCGCGGGCAGCGGCGTACTGCCATAGAAGTTCCCGTCGTTCGCTCTCCGCGGCGGCCCGAAGGGCGGCGGTTCGATTTCGCCGGTACTGGACGAAATTCAGGTCGGCGGTGACTTCCAAGGCGCTTTCCATTGCGGGGATATCCAGTTCTACGGGACTCCGCTGCCACGGAGAGTGCGAGACATCGAGGAAACCCAGATAGGCGCTGACCCAACTTCGGTAATCGAACGGCAGTTCGGACGACATTTCATTGGCCAACTCCATGAACCGCCAAGCGCCGCGTTCGCACTGCTCGGCTGCCACCCGGCGAAGGCGGGCTTCCATGGACGCGACCCAAGCCTCGTGCGCCTCCGGGTATCGCTCGATGATCACTTCCACCGTCTCGTTCTCGCCTACCGACAGGGGCTCCCACACGACTCCCATCGCGAAGTCGGCGTACCCGTCGGGGTCTTCGGCGCGCATCAGGTCCGTATCCGGGGCATCGAGGTCGGCTGCGGGCGCGCCGTCGCCTTCGCGGCTCGGCGCGGGGCGGTGACCGGCGCCCTCGTCGTCCGGCCGGGTTTCGTCGGCGGGTTGGCCGAGGGTCGCCGCGGCGAGGACGACGGAGAGGAGGAGCGAAAGGGCAGTCATGCGGGAGGTCCGTTCAGGGCGCGAAGCGCGGGGGCGCGGTCAGGGGAGGAGCGGAGAGCGGCGGCGGAGGCGGATTTCGATGGTGCGGCGGGCCGGGTTGTCGCCCGGGTCGCTGCCGTCCGCGAGGCCCCCGTCGCCGGGGAGGAGGGTTTGCCCGGCGGAGAGCGCGAGCACCAGGTAACCGCGCTCTTCGAGGAGCGGGGCGAGTCGGCGGGCGACCGCGGCGGCGCGCGCGAAGGCGAGCCCCACATTGTCGGCCGGCCGCAGCGGCCGGTAGTCGCCGGTGAGGTACTCGCCGAGCGCCTCGTCGAGATTGCTTCGGCCGCCGATGGGCCGCTCGTCGGTGTGGCCGATGACCTCGACCACATCGGCGGCGTATTCCTCCGCGTACCTCTCGATGAGCGGAACGACTTCGGCGCGGAGGCGTTGCGCGAACTCCGAAGAGATCCGGTTCGTCGCCGAGGGGAAGACATACCCGTCCGCTTCCCGCAGCCGGATGATCGGCGGCCACCGGTGTCCGGCGGCATTCCCCGGCTCGGCCGAGACCGCTTCGTTCGCGCGGCGGGACGCCGAAACCGGCGCCCCGTCGGGATTCCCCCGTCCGTCGGCGGAGTGGCTCGACGCCGTTTCGACCGGCGCCGGCGACCCGGCGTCGGGCGGGGCCCCGACCGCGGCGTCCGCGGCGTCCGCGCCCGCCGCGGTCGTTTCCGCGAACCGCAGTCCCGGTTCGGTGTCCGCGGCGGTCCAACTGAACGCGAGCAGCAGCAACACCAGGATGAAGGTGATCACCAGCATGATCTCGAGGGCGCTCGTCCCGAAGATCCGCGCCCGCCGGACCTCGCGGTCGAACGCCAGCGTCGAAGGCTTCATTCCGACTTCCGCGAGGCCTCCCGATCCCCCCGCGGGCGTCCGGTTCCGTTCGGTATCGGGGCCACCCACTCGAAGAACCGTCCGAACACGCCTCCCGACCGCCGGTCGCGCGCGATCGTCTCGTTCAACCGATCCACCGCCTGCGTGAGCCCGCGGATCGCCGGGCCGGCGTCCACCCGGACCCGGGGTTCGAGGTCCGTCAACCGGTCGAGCGCGGCGTGGAGTTTCTCGACCGTCTCGAGGGATCGCCGTTCCCGGAGATCCGCCTGCCGCGCCGTTTCCGACAGGGTCGCGCCGAACGCCCGCACTTCGGAACCGAGCGCGCCGGCCGCCTGACCGGTCGAGCGCCGGACCTCGGTCAACCACTCGACGAGCGCCTCCGCGCCCTCGTTCAACCCGTCGGCGGCCTCGCGGACCTGCCGGGAGGCGAGTTCGGCGGCGCGGGAGATGCCGGCCGCCGCCTCTTCCAGACCCTTGCCGGAAGTCTGCGCCGAACGCGTGAACGCTTCGAGCCCTTCCGGCAACTCGGCGGCCCGCTGGCGCATGATCGCCAGCAACTGTTCGAGTTGCCCGGTCGCCGCGTCCGCCTGCCGGTTCAACTCGAGCGCCGCGTCCTGCAGCCGCCGCCGCATCTCCCGCTCGTACGCGTCCGCGTCGCCGCCCCGCTGCGTCAACAGCACCCGCATCGTCACCCCGAAGAGCGTGGTTACGAGGGCGACGCCGAACGCCGGCAGGAACGAAACGATCGCTTCGCGCGCCGCGTTCTCGCCGGGCCTCAGGTGGAAGCCGAGGACGACCAGCCCGGAGATGAGCGAGGCGATCGTGAACAGGAAGCCGAGGTAATGGATGTTGTCCCCGGCCTCGTGCCGATCCATGCCCAGGCGGTCGAGGCAATACCGGCGGTAGCCGATCATCACCGCGACCATCGCCGCGCTCGGCGCGGCCAGCGAGAACAGCGGCCGGCCCGGGCCGAGGAAACCGAACACCACGGTCAGCAGCAGCGCGCCGAGCACCGCGAGGACGAAGAAACGGTCGTGCGCCGCCTCCCCGGCCCGCGCCGCCCGGGCGTTACCGGTCGGCGCCGACATGGCGGACCTCCGTGACCGTGGCGTCCCGTTCGCCGAAGTAGCGGTTCCACCAGGCGAGGTGTTCCGCGCCCTGGATGTCCGGGATGCTCAGGTACTGCATGCGGGCGTAGATCAGGCTCACTTCGGCGCCGCCGAAGCCGGCCGCGCCCGGACTGGGCGGGGGCGGGGCCTCCGCCCGTTCGGCGCCGGGATGGATGCCGAACCACGAAGTCAGCCCGAAGTTCTGCGGCGCGACGAAGTCCGAGACCACCGTCAGCGACCGGGCGGCATGCGCATACCGAGGGTCGTCGAAGACCATCCGCGCCACTCCGTCCAGCGAATGGAGGAGGCTGTGGGAACGGTCGGGTGACCAACCCGATCGCTCTTCGAGGAGCGCGCGCAGCGGCTCGGAGAACGCCTCCCGGTAGCGCTGCCGGGCGAGTCTCGGGTTCGCGTAGAGCGCGCTCGCCGTCGAACCGTCGCCCGGATTGCATTTCTCGATGAGCGGTTCGAGCTCCTCGCGCGCGTCGTAGGCGACTTCGTGGACCACGACCTTCGCGTAGAGCGGCAGGGCCTCCAGTTCCTCCACCAGCAGCCGCCGGACCTGGCGCGCCGTGTTCGGATCCATCGGCGCGAACTCGCCGGTCCCGGCCCACACCCGGCGGTTTCGTTCGAGGAGCACCGCGTGCACCCGGGGTATGAGCGCCGGATCGGCCGGGCAGAGCGTCGCCTCGTCCAGGTCCGCCGCGGCGGGCGCATTCCACCGAAGCGCCCCCAAGCCGACGAGGAACACCGCCAGCAAACCGCCGAGCAGCCAGGCCGCGCGGTCGCCGCCGTTCCGGCGGGAACGGCGCCGCATCGGCCGCCGCTTTCCGTACCTACGGGCCATCGCTCAACTCCTCTGGCCGGACTCGAACGAGTCGCCGGCCTGCCGCACCGCCTCGGAGAGCGCGCCCCGCGCCCGTTCGGCCGCGGTCTGCACTTCGGCCGGCGGCGCCGCCTCCGTTTCCGGCAGCGGCGCCGGCGCGGGGAGCGGCTCCAGGCGCACCGGATCGAGTTCGGGGCAGCAGGTCAGCCGCGACCGCTCGATCTTCCGTTCCAGGATGCTCCGCTCGCGTTCGAGTTCGTCGGCGAGCGCGGCGAAACCGCCTCGCGCCTGCTCGTCCCCGGCGAGCCCCGCGCGGTGGTTCTCGACCGCCGACCGGATGTCCCGAGCGCCGTCCTCCCGCGCCTCGTCCAGGGCCTCCATCGCTTCGACGCGCGCGTCGTCGAACGCCTCCCGGGTTTCGAGGAACTTCCGCGTCCTCCGGCTGTATCCCGGATACGGATCCTCCATCGAGTACCCCTTCCAGAACGCGATGCCGGCGAACAGCATCCCGATCACCGCGAAGACCCACGACCGGAAGTCCGCGATACCCAGGTAGTCCGCGGTGAAGGTGTCCCAGGCCAGCGACCCGGCCGCGGCCGCGTTCGAGTAGTCGGCGGCGCCCATCGCCTGGCGGAAGTGCCCGACGAACAGGTTGAAGAAGAAGAGCCCCAGGCCGCAGCCGATGACGGCCAGCGCTCCGAAACCCTTCGCGAGCGGCGAACGATGGTTGGCGTAGCGGGCGAGGTTGCCGCCGAAGAAGGCCCCGCCGATGTTGACCACCGCGATCGTCGCGGCGACGCCCCAGGCTTCGATGAGGCCGCCCGCCGCGCCGCCCGCCAGCAGGGCGGCGTTCCCGACCGTCTCCAGCGCCGCGGCGCAGGCGGCGACCAGGCAGTGCCGGACGCGGTGCTCCGGGTACTGCGCTTCGCGCTCGATACCCTCGGTCTTGCGGAAGTCCTCGAGGTCGTCCTCGCGCCGCCGCGCTTCGTCGCGGGCGCGGCCGATCTCGCCGCGGCGCTCCTCCGCCTCGGCGCTGACGGCGGCCAGCGCCCGATCCCGCGCTTCCGCGATGTCCGCGACCGCGTCGCGCCGGTAGAGCCGCGCCCCGTACGCCGCGCGGTGCTCCTCGAAGCAGGAGCGCAGCCGGTGGTCGTGGACGGCCGCCTCTTCGGCGAGGACCGCCCGCGCGACCGCCGGTTCCGCGCCGTCCGGCGACCGCCGCAGCCGCTCCAACCTCTTCTCGAGTGAGCGTTCGTCGAACGCCGGCCACCGCCCGCCTTCCGCCGCGGCGGAAGCGACCGCCCCCGGCAAGGCGTCGGCTCGCGCCGGCAGCCCGGAGACGAGCCCGCGAAGGCCCTCGACGGCGCGGCTCCGCGGCGCGGGCCGCGCTTCGGTCAGCGCAGTGGACATGGGTATCCGTCTCCTTCAGGCTCGGAACGAGCCGCTCACGGTGGTTCCCGGCCCCGGCATTCCTACTCACCCTGCTCGATGGCGATCTCGATCCGCCGCGCGGCGGTGAGGTTCGACCGGTCGACGGCGAACTCCGCATCCGGCTCCCCCAGCGCGTCCGCCAGCATTCCGCACCGGCGCTGCAGCGCGTTGACGCGACCGGCGTGCATCCCCGGCGCTTTCGCGCGGCTGGCGTACTCCGACGCCGCGCCCAGCAGCGCGAACGCCGTGTCGCCGTGCGTGTCGCGATACCGGTCGGCCAGTCGCCGGAGATGCTGACCGACGCGCCGCCAGTACCGCGCGGAATGCGATCGCGCCCTTCGCCGGCGTTCGCTTCGGGAACCGGCGGTCAGGCGATCGAGCGCGCTCGGCGGGTCGAGGTCGAGGGCGCGCGCCAGACCCGCCAGGAACTCCGGCGCGGGCACCGTCACTTCCGCCAGCCGCTCCAGGCGCTCCCGCATCCCCCGGGGGTCGAAGCGGCTCAGGCCGTAGGTCGTCAGCGGCTCCCGCTCCAGGTCCTCGATCCAGGCGTCGAGCGGGCGCCGATGGGGGTCGGTGTAGGTGACGCCGTCTTCGCCGATCATCCCGTTGGCGCAGATCAGCCGGTGGACGCCGATCGTGAACCGCAGTTGCTGCGTCTTGTTGTAACTGTTGCTGACGCGCAGGAAGGGCGTCCAGGCATCGTCGTTCCAGAGCGCGAAGTTCAACGACTCCGCGGCGAGGTCGGCGTGCATGAAGGTCCGCTTCCGCGGCATCGTCAGGTTGATGGGACGCAGTTCCCGCGCGGCGGCCTCGCCGAACGCCAGCGAGAAGACCCGCCGCCCGGCCTCGATCGCCTCTTCGTTCTTGATGAGCCGGTAGCCCCCCGATACCCGCGCCAGGTCGCCGCCGCCGCCGTTGGTGACGGCGGCGGGCGGCAAGGCCTCGGCCGGCGCATGGAGGCGCTGACGCGCGAAGTCCCCGCCCCCGAGGTCGGGGGAGCGTCGCCGCCGCCGGGCCCGGTAGCCGCCGGACACGATTCCCAGCACCCGTCCGCGTTCGCGGTCCTCCACGATGGCCCGATGGGTGGGGACCGGTCGGTCGTCGGGGAGCCGGAGCGGCACATCGCGCACCGGGAAGAACGCGTCGAGCCGCAGTCGCTCTTCGGGCGACCGCGCTTCGCCGAACGGCTCGCCGAGGCCTCCGGCGAACAACACCGCGGGAGGGGGCGCCGCGCTCGGGTCCGTCTCGACCGGCTGCAGCGCCGGCCACGGGCCGAACGCGCTCCGAGTGTCCCCGGCCTCCGCCGACGGGGCTACGCCGGCGGGGCCGCCGGCGCGGCGCGCGGGCTCCGAAGCCGAGAACACGCTCCGCCCGAAGGTGTCGGTACGCGGAGGGGCCAGCGCGCCCCGCCGCTGCTCGCTCAACCCGCGCGACCGCGCGTCCTCTTCTTCGCCCAGAAGGAGCAGGTCGGTCCACGGCGACACGATGCCTTCCGCCCGCGCCAGCCGCGCCGCGGCGTCGAGGGGCATCCGCGCCAGGGCCAGGCCGGCCGCGAGAGGCGCCACGCCGGGGAACACCGCGCCCGTCGCGACCTCCGGGCCGCCCGCTTCCGCCGACCAGGAGGCGGTGATCCGGGCGCCGCCCCGCACGGCCTCGATGACCTCCCCCGACGGGACGACTCCGGCGTCGTCGGTGGACACCCGCTCGCCGGGGATTCGGGCGCCGCGAAGACCGGCGACCGCCGCCGCGAGAGCGGCGACGATGTCCGTCCCGCCGGTGATGAAGAAGTCTCCGCCGGACTCCACCGCCAGCCGCGCGAGCGAGCCGTCGAGACTGTCCTCCCCCACCAGCACCACGAAGAGCCGGCGCCCGGCGCGGAGGAACCGCTCGGTGTCCAGGCCGCGGCTCTTGCCGTCGGTGACCACGAGGAGGTCCGGGGCCTCGGTGCGCGAAGCGACCGTCTCGAGGACGCGGCTGATCTCGTCGCTGCCGTGGGGCGGGGACAGGCGCTCGACCGCCCGCCGGAAGGCCCTCTCTCCCCGGTCCCCTTCTTCCGCGTCCGGAGAGATCCGGTGGGCGCGGCTGTCGAACTCCCACAACTCCAGCCCGTCGCCGCCTCCGAGATCGTCCGCGAGGTCCCGGAGCGCCTCCGTCAACGCCCTCCACTTGGTGAGCGCCGCGTTCCCGGTGCACGGATCGTCCATGGATCGGGAGCGATCCACCAGGACGGCCGCTCTCGCCGTTCCGTCCCCGGTCGCGGGTTCGATGCGCATCGTCACCATCCGGCCGTCGGCGGCTTCGCCGACGAGCGCGCCGACCGCCCCGTCCGCGACCTCGATGTCCACCGGCGCGTCGGTGGGCGCCTGCAGGTCGAACGAGCCGGCTCCCGCCGCGCCGCCCGGCCCGACGGGGGTCGCCTCCCCGTTCACCCGCACCCGACCTCCGTCGCAGACCACCCGGAGCCGGGCGGTTCCCGGAACGCCGTCCGTCCGCGGCCCGCTGGCGTCGTCCGGGCCGATCGGGCCCAGCCCCCGGCCGATCGTCATCGGTATGCGCAGACGCCCGATCGCTCCCTGCTGCTGCAGCGGCGTCGTCCAGGTCCCGGAGATTTCGACCTCCGCTCCCGCCGGCACGGACGACACGGCCACCAAGTGGATTCCCGGCAGCAACTCTTCGTGCCGCACCGCGAGGAACCCGCCCTCCAACGCCTCTTCGTAAGCGCTCTCCGCCTCTCCCTTCGGGAGGGCCGACGCCCGGACTTCTTGGCCGGCGACCTCCGTCCGCAGCCGGAACAGCACCGCGGCCGAGGGAACCGGGAATGTCAGCAGCGCTTCGATGGGTTGTTCTTCGTCGTTCCGGAAAGTCCGGGTCGTGGTCACCGTCGCCAGTCCCCGCCGGATTTCCACTTCGAGGGCCGTGCGGGCGAGCGGGTCGAGGTCGGCGCCGTTCTCGGTCTCCCGCTCGGCGAGCAGAGCGGCCAAGGGGTCCACCAGGCGAGGCGGACTGTCGGAGTTCAGGGTCATGGGCTATCTCCTTCGGAGTCGGGGGCGGCGGGGGCGGCGGGGGCCGCGGTTTCGGTCGGGGAAGGCGCCGCGGACGGCGCCAACGCCTCGGTGAGGACTTCGCGCACCTTCTCCACCAGCGGCTCCACCGGCTCGCCGGAGGCCAGTCGTTCAGGGGCGATGACGAGGCTGATCCCATCCACGATCGGGCGCGGAAAGCCGGACTTCGCCTTCCGCAGTTGACGGATGGCGGGCAGGGAGAAGTCCATTTCCCGGAGCCTCCGGTATTCCCGGAGCGCTTTCAGGTGTTCCTCGCCGTACTCGGCGAACTTGCGACCGCCGCCCGGCTTCGGACACACCTTGCTGGAGATGAGGAACCGCACATGCCGCGGGGTGAACCGGAGGCCGGATTCCTCCTGCAGGCGGGCGACGAGTTCAGCGAGAGTCATCTTTACGACACAGGCTACTGTCGGAAAAAGGCTCTGTCAAGTGCGCGGCCGAAACCGGCCCCCGCAGCCCCACGCCGTGAGATACTGAAATCCGCCCCGCCCCCCCGCGCCCCAACCGGCCCCGACCCCCGAGAACCCCGAGCGGGGCCGTCCCCGACCGAGTGAGCGACCCGTGAAAACCCCGACCGTCTTCGACCTCTGCCAGCCCCGGAAGGAGGTCCTGGAGGGTCGAGTCTCCGACGACCAGTTCGCCGCCGACCTCGCCGCCGTCCTCGACGAGACGAAGGCCGCCCCGGCGAACTACCGGGACCCGGCGCGGTTCTTCGAGAACACCTACCCCACCCGCGGCCTCAGGAGCCTCCTCGAGAGCGTCTGCGGCCGCCTGAGCGGCGCCGCCGGCGACGCCCCGCCGATCTTCCGCCTCGACACCTCCTACGGCGGCGGCAAGACCCACGGGCTGATCGCCCTGGCCCACGCCGCCGGCGCCCCCTCCGAAGTCCCCGGGGACTTCCTGCCCCCGGCCCTTCGCCCGAAGAAGACGGTGCGGGTGGCGGCGTTCGACGGCGAAAACGCCGACCCGGCGAACGGGAGGGCGCTCGGCGGCTTCCGCCCGAAGACCCCGTGGGGCGAGATCGCCGTCCAACTCGCCGGCCGGCCGGGGTTCGATCGGGTGCAGAAGGGCGACGAAGAGGGGATCGCGCCCGGCGCCGACACGATCGCCGCCCTCTTCGGCGGCGAACCTGCGCTGATCCTGCTCGACGAGTTGGCGGTGTACCTGCGGAAGGTGAAGGGCCGCCCCGGCGCCGCCGGCCAACTCACCGCCTTCCTCACCAGCCTCTTCAAGGCCGTCGAGACCGCGCCCGAAGCGGCGCTGGTGTTCACGCTGGCCATCGGCAAGCACGGCCCGATCGACGCCTACGCCGACGAGCACCGCGCCCTCGCCGACGACCTCTCCGAGTTGCGGAGCGTCTCCGCCCGGAAGGCGACCCTCCTGAACCCCACCGAGGAGGACGAGACCGCCCCGGTGCTCCGCCGCCGCCTCTTCGAGCGGATCGACGAGTCCGGGGCCGGGGAGGTCGTCGCCGCCTACCGGAGGGTCTGGAAGCAGCACGCCGGCGAGAACGAACTCTCCCCGGTGGCCCGAGCACCGGAGACCGTCGAACACTTCCGCGCCGCCTACCCCTTCCACCCGGAACTGCTGGACACGCTCACCCGCAAGACCTCGACGCTCGCCGACTTCCAGCGCGTCCGGGGGATGCTGCGGCTCCTCACCCGGACGATCGCCCACCTCTGGAGCGAGCGCCCGGCCGACGCCGCGGCGATCCACCTCCACCATGTCCCCGTCGGCAGCCCGGCGAACCGCCGGGAGTTGCTCGCCCGGCTCGGGCAGAAGACCTTCGAGTCCGCCCTCGACAACGATGTGGAGGGGTCCAAAGGCCCCTCGCTCGCGCAGCGGCTCGACGCCGACCACCACTCCGGCCGCCCGCCCTACGCGCTCTACGCCGCGCGGGCGGCCTTCCTCCACTCCTTCGCCTTCAACGAGGGCCTGAAGGGCTGCTCGCCCCGCCGCCTCCGCTACTCCATGGTCGGCCCGGCCACCGACTTCGCCTTCATCGAGGAGGCCCGGAAACTGTTCCAGGAACAGTCCGCCTACCTCGACGACCGCCCCGGCGCCCCGCTCCGGTTCCACGCGGAAGCCAACCTCAACAAGATCCTGAGCAACCACGAAGCGATAGTGGACGCCGAAGAAGTCCGCGCCGAACTGCGCGACCGCATCCAGCGGATCTTCGGCGGCAAGAACCGCGACCTCGAGCCGGTCTTCTTCCCCGGCGGCCCCTCCGATGTCCCCGACGACCCGAGCGACCGCCCCCGGCTGGTCGTGATCTCCCCGGACGCCGTCGACATCCGCGGCGACGACGACGCGGCCCCGGAAGCCATCCTCCGGATCCACCAGCGCAAGGGCGGCGAGGAGAAGTCACTCCGCCGCCGCCGGAACCACTTGGTCTTCCTCGCCCCCGACTCCGGGCGGAAGGAGAAGATGCGGCAGCGGGCCGCGCGTCTCCTCGCGCTGCGGTCGCTGAAGAAGCCGGAGCACCTCGACGACCTGGCCGACCACCAGCAGGCCAAGGTCAAGGAGTGGGCGCAAGGCGCCGAACAGGAAGTCGCCCTCGCGGTCCACCAGTGCTACCGCCGACTCTTCTACCCGTCCACCGGCCTCCAGCCGGGCCGGGGCGACCTGGCCCACGCCGTCCTCGACGACCCGGCGCACTCGGAGAAACCGGGCGACGGCCAGCGCGCCGTCGTCCGCCACCTCCGCGAGGACGCCGAGAAACTCCGCCTCCCGGAAGATCAGCCGGACGCGCCGGACTATGTGCGCGACAAGACCCCGCTGAAGACGAAGGGCGAGATGACCACCGCCGACCTGCGGGACGAGTTCCGCTGCGTCCCGGCCCTCCCGATGCTGATCGGCGACCAGGTGTTCTGCCGGGGCGTCGTCCTGGGCGTTGAGCAGGGCCGGTTCGCGTACCGCAGCGGCGACCTCCTGTTCGGCCCGGGCGACCCGGAGACCGTGATCACCGTGGACGACGAGTCGCGGGTCGCGACCATCCAGTACGCGAAGAACCGGGGGTTCTGGCCGCGAAAGCCCCCTCCGCCGCCGGAGCCGGAGCCGACACCACTGGGGCCGGCGCCGACACCGCCGAGGCCGGCGCCGACACCGCCGGGACCGACGCCGACACCGCCGGGGCCGGTCCCTCCGGGTCCGACGCCGCCGACGCCGCAACCGACCCCGACGGAATTCCTGGCCGAAGCGCCCATGCGCGAAGCGCTGACGCGGCTGGCCGAGTGGGCGGGGACGAACGCCCCGAACGGCCTCGCCTCCATCAGCATCCGACCCCAGGAGCCCACCGACGGCTTCCGGCTCATCCGCGGCGCCAACAACCCGACCGTCCCCGGGGACAAGACCGCGAAGATGGAGGGCAACTACGAAACCGCCGGCGGCGGCGCCTACTGCCTCCAGGAGTTCGCCGGCCCGCTCGCCGACGCCGGGCCGGTGGCGGACTTCCTCGACCAGCAGTTCCGCGACGCGGCCTCGTCCGACCTCACCGCCACCGTGACCCTGGCCTTCCCCGAAGGGGCGCCGGCCGGCGCGGCCTGGGACAAACTCACGAGCCAACTCACCCGCTTCGTGGGCGGCCAGGCGGTGGTGAAGGCCGCCCCGAGAAAGTGACGCCCGCCTCCGCCCGGAGCACCGCCCCGGCCCCCGCCGAACGGCGCCGCCCCTCCGACCCCTCCGCCGCCGGGAACCCCTGAATGCCCGCGCAGGTCGTCCGCTTCGCCCTCCCGGAGACCGCCCCGCTGCGGCCCCGCTACGAACTCCGCGTCCGCCGCCGGGGCCCGGTGGACGCCGAGTACCAAGTCTGGCGGCTCCCCTCCCCGGCGACCCCCGGCCTCCGCGCGCCGGAGCGCGTCGCCGGACTCCACGGGCGGAACCTCGAGTTCGTCGAGCACCGGGTGCGGAAGCGGCTCGCGACCGCCGGCATCCGCGCCGGCGCCCGCGGCGAGCACGGCCACGAGTTGGACGAAGACCTGGCCCTCGGCCTCGGCCTCCTGTTCCGCGCCCTCGCCCCGATGCGCAGCCGGGAACGGATGCGGGCGGTCGCGGAGGGCATCGAAGCCATGGAGCGCGAAGAAGCCGCCTACTGGTTGGGCATGGCGATGCACCGCAAGCACCCCCGCCGGGTGCTCACCGCGCTCCGCTGCCTGCTCACCGACCCCCGCGCCCCGACGCGCCCCGGCGCGTAAGACTTCCGCCATGCGGCTGAAGCGGGCGGTCATCGAGAACTACCGGGCGATCTCCCGGCTGGAACTCGACTTCCACCCGCAGATGAATGTCTTCTTCGGCGGCAACGCGGAAGGCAAGACCAGCGTCCTGAGCGCGATCGCGACCGGCTTCGGCGCGATCCAGCGACTCCTCCCCGCCATCACCTCGGTGAACTTCCTCGAGCGGGACCGGCGCGGAACGGAACCGATCCGGGTGGAACTCGAAGCCTGCGACGGCGCGAAGTGGGAGCGAACGCTCGGCGGGCCCAGGCGGGCCGGCCGGCTGGACGACCTGCGAAAGCGCCTCGAACCCCTGCTGACCGCCGAAGAGGACAAGAAACCGTCGAAGGATCTCCCCCTCGCGGTCTTCTACGACACCGACCGCGTCGTCCCGGAGCGCCCCCAGCGCCTCGTGAAACCCCGGGACTTCCCCCGGTTCGAAGCGCTCGAAGGGGCGCTGTCCCCTCGCCCGAATTTCCGCACTTTCTTCGAATGGTTCGCCGGGAGGGAACACGAGGAGGGCAACGAGCAGAAACGCCGCCGCAGTTTCGACTTCCACCTCCCGGCGCTCCGGGCGGTCCGCCGGGCGGTCGAGGCCTTGGTCCCCGGCGTGTGCGACCCAACGGTGATGTTCCACCCGGTCCGGTTCACGGTCTCCGCGGCCTTCGACGGCGACGGAACCGCCGAGTTGGAGATCGACCAGTTGAGCGGGGGCAACCGGGTGCTGCTGGCGGTGGTCGCCGACCTGGCCCGCCGCATGGCCCAGGCGAACCCCCACCTCGACGACCCGCTGTTGTCGGAAGCGGTCGTTCTCATAGACGAAGTGGATCTGCACCTCCATCCGTCGTGGCAGCAGCGCATCCTCCCCGACCTGATGCAGACCTTCCCGAACGCGCAGTTCCTGGTTTCCACCCACAGCCCGCAGGTGCTGACCACGGTGGAGGCCGGATGCGTCACGCACCTGGCGCGCGAGGACGGCCGGATCGGCGCCTTCGGCGTGCCGATCACCACCTACGGCGCCAAGGCGTCGGACGCGCTGGAGACCCTCATGGGCGTGGAGGAGCGGCCGGCCGGGAACGAATTCGTCCGGATGCTCAAGGAGTATTGGGCCCTGGTCGTGGCCGGGCGCGGCGAGACGGCGGAAGGTCGGGAACTCCGCGGCCGTCTCGAAGCGATTTCGCCCCACGATTCGGACCTCGACGCTGCGACCTCGGAGATGCACCGCCAGCGCGTTTTGACACGGCTCGGGAGGGAGGTGTCCCCGTGAGACTCAAGCGGGTCGTCATCGAGAACTACCGGGCGATCAGCCGGCTGGAACTCCATCTCCACGAGCAGATGAATGTCTTCTTCGGCAGCAACGCGGAAGGAAAGACCAGCGTTCTGAACGCGATCGCCACTGGCATGGGCGCGATCCTCACACTCCTCCCCAAGGTCGCCTCGGTGGACTTTCGAAAGACCGATCACCGCGGAACGAAACCCATCCGCGTCGAACTCGAGACCAGAGACGGCCTGCAGTGGGAGCGCCGTCCCAAGCGGGGCGGTTTCGACTCCCTCCGTGCCCGACTCGAAGGTGTCTTGGCCGGTGACCCGTCAGAGACCCAGCCGGAGAATCTGCCGATCATTGCGTTCTATGACACGGACCGGGCTGTCCCCGACCGACCGCTGACGCCGAGCCGGTTCGGGGCCGCCTTTCGCCGATTCGAAGCCCTCGAAGGCGCCCTCGCCGCCGGGTCTGCGTTTCCTGCTTTCCTGAAATGGTTCCGCGCCAAGGAACACGAGGAATTGGGAACTCGCAACGAGAAGAAGGACTTCGACTATGTGCTGCCTGATCTGAACGCAGCGCGCAGCGCGATTCAATCGATGGTTCCGGAGATTCGATCTCTCCGCATCGCGTTTCGGCCCTTGCGTTTGGAAGTGACTTGCCAGTCGGACGGTGGAGGAAAAGAGCGTCTGGGGCTGTCGCAGTTGAGCGGGGGTTACCGCATGATGCTCGCGCTCGCCGGCGATCTCGCCCGTCGCATGGCACAGGGGAACCCCCATCTCGACGACCCGCTGCAGTCGGAGGCTGTCGTGCTGATAGATGAGGTGGATCTGCATCTGCATCCGTCTTGGCAGCAGCGCGTCCTCCCCGACCTGATGCGGACCTTTCCCAACGCGCAGTTCCTGGTTTCCACCCACAGTCCGCAGGTGCTGACCACCGTAGAAGCCGATCGGATCGTGCATCTGGTGCGCGAGGACGGCGAACTCGGCGCCTACGAGGCCGAGGCGTCCACCTACGGCGCGCGGGCTTCGGATGCGCTGCGGAAGGTCATGAAGGTGGACGAGCGACCGGCCGGAAACGGCTTCGTGAAGGACCTTCGTCGGTATCTCGACATGGTGGCGGACGGTAAGGGGGAATCTCCGACCGCGCGGCGTCTCAGGGAGCAACTGGTCGACATTGCGCCGCAAGATCCCGACCTCGTACGAGCGGAGTTGGAAATCCGACGGCAGCATGTCATGCGCAATTTGGTGAGGAAATGAAGCGCATTCGGGGTCTTGACGCGTCCACTCCCGGACTCGCGGACTACTGTCGCGTAGAACGCGATCATCCGAGTTGGGAGGGTTTCCGAAGCCACCAAGACGGAGCCGCTTACGCCGAACTGCGCGAGTTTCTCATCCAACGACAGCGGGGACTCTGCGGGTACTGCGAGATCTCACTGAAACCGGGAGACATCCAAGTCGATCATGTCTTGCCCCGGAGTGCCGGCGGCGGGGAACTGGACGAAGGGAATCTCGTCGCCTGTTGCCGTGGCGGCACGACGCGGCCCAGGCCATCCGGCGTTTCGCGCCGCGAGAACCGACTGAACCGCAGTTGCGGCGAAGCCAAGGAGAATCGGACGGATCCCGCCTTTCTCGATCCTCGGAAGTTGCCCATTGCTCCGCCGCTGTTCCGAGTGGACTCGGAGGGGCGAATCTGCGCGAACCGACCAGGCTGCTCCGCGACGGGTGTTCGAACGGCCAGGGTCAGGGACACGGTCGAGATGCTGGGCTTGAACGCCGAGCGGCTCCGAGAGGCCCGTACTGTGCTGTGGGACGTCCTGCTGGAGGTCTCGGAGAAGTTCGAGGCCGATCGTGACGGACTGGAGGCGTGGATGCGGAATGTTCTCTTGGCCGGGGACGATGGTCTGCTAATGGAGTTCTTCAGCACTTCGCGGTCCTTCTTCGGCCTTTCGGCGGAAGCCGTGTTGGCGGAAGCACCGGAGGAATGGGTGTGAGCCGGCAGGGGACGCGAACCGGGTGCCCGGCGCGTAGGAGGTGGGGGCGATGAGTGACCGACGGTTGATCGAAGACTGGTTGCCCGTCGCGGAACTGAGCGTCGAGAGTACGCGCGAGCGGACGCCGATGACGCCGTTTCCGGCGCCGAACCGGCTCCATGTGTGGTGGGCGCGGCGGCCGCTGGTGGCGTCGCGGGCGGCGGTGCTGGCTTCGCTGCTGCCGGCGGACGCCGACCGGAAGCAGTTCCTCCACTGCCTCGGCATCCACGGCGACCCGGTGAAGGCGAAGGCCAAGATTGCGAAGGCACGTAGAACGGGGAAGCGCGTAGCCAATCCCTACGGTTACGACCGTGCGTACCAGCACTCGCCGGATCAGGGAGATAGGCGGTGGCTTCGCTCCGCGCTTAGTCAATTCTCCACGGACCCGGTGATACTCGATCCGACGGCCGGCGGCGGGAGTATTCCCTTTGAAGCCCTGCGACTGGGGTTCAAGTGTTTCGCCAATGATCTGAACCCTGTCGCAGTTTTTCTTCTGCGCGCCACCCTGGACTTCCCTCACCGTTTCGGTGCAGCTGTTCAACAGGAGTTCGAAGCGCTTGCGGGAAGATGGCGTGGAAAACTGCAGTCAAGACTGGAGTCCCTGTTTCCGCAGCGGCAACTGCCGGATCGCGTCGACCAAACCTACCTTTGGGCGCGAACCGTGTGCTGTCCGTACTGCACCGGACTAGTGCCACTGTCGCCGAATTGGCGGCTAACGCCCAAGGGCGTCGGCGTGCGGTTGAGGCCCGAGACTGGCGGCAAACAGCGAGTTTGCAGCTTTGAGATTGTGGAGGCGGCTGCGGATCAGTCAGAGGGGACAGTGGCGAAGGGAGACGGGAAATGTCCGTTTCCCGACTGCGGACAGCTCATCAGTGGGGACGAGATCAAGAGGCAAGCGCGAGGTGGGAAAATGGGGGAACAACTCTTCGCCGTCGTGTATGAGGAGAAGGTGGAGTATCGGACGAAGGCCGGCAAGCCGGGCTGTAAGTGGGTGCGCCGCTTCCGGGAGCCTCGTCCAGGGGATGACAATGACGAGGCGGTCCGAGTGCGCCTCGCCGAACAGGTCCCGGACTGGGATGCGCAGAACTTGGTGCCGTCGGAAGACTACGACGACATGTATTGCGACAACATCAAGAGTTACGGCGTTCGGACTTGGCGCGATCTCTTCTCACCGAGGCAACTGCTTTGTCACGGCACTAGTGTCGAGATCTTCCACGAACTGTTGGAGGCCGACAGGGGTACACTGAGTGCCGCCCGTCGTGCTGCGTACGCGTACTTGGCAATCGGTCTTGATACCATGCTCGACTACAACTGTCGTGCCAGTTATTGGGATGCCACGACCGGTAGGGGTGTGCGACACATCTTCAATCGGCACGACTTGGCGTTCGTTTGGTCGTACGCCGAGATGGCGCCGCTTGTCTCCGGCAAAGGTTACGACTGGGCCATTGAGAAGACGGCCAAGTGCCTCCGCGAGTTGGGCGATCTCGTTGACGGTAAACAGAAAAGTGACCGGAACGGGTTGTTTCCCGGAGGAGGCAGTCCACCTGCACTTGGCCCCATAATCACTTGCGGCTCGGGAGAGCAGTTGGATCACTTGGAAGACGAGAGTGTAGACGCGGTCGTGATAGATCCGCCGTACTACAACAATGTCATGTACGCGGAGTTGTCAGACTTCTTTTATGTCTGGCTGAAGCGCACGGCCGGCCACGTCTTTCCGGAGTTGTTTCGGCCGCGTCTGACGGACAAGGAGAACGAGGCGGTGGCAAATCCGGCACGGTTCGCCGGAGAGACGGGAGCGAGGGCGCTCGCGGGCCGGGCGTACCGGGAACGAATGGCCGCTATTTTTCGCGAGATGCGCCGCGTGCTGAAAACAGATGGCGTGATGACTCTGATGTTCACCCACAAGGCTACCGGTGCTTGGGACGCGCTGGCGACGGGCCTTATGGATGCGGGATTCTCCGTCAGTGCGTCGTGGCCTGTCAGCACTGAGTCTGAGGGTGGGCTCCACATCAAGAACAAGGCAGCTGCGAAGAGCTCCGTCTTCTTGGTATGCCGTCCGCGGGTGCCGCAAGTCGAAGGCGAGGAGAAGCCTTTCTGGGAAGAGATCGAGCCGCGAGTTGCGGAGCTGGTACGGGAGCGTGTCGGAAGGTTCGAGCGCGCGGGTATCTCGCGAGTGGATCTCTACTTGGCCGCCTTCGGGCCGGCGCTCGAAGAGTTTTCCCGCTACTGGCCGGTGAAGCGAGCTCGGCCGGCGCGAAGGCCGAAGGAACTCACGCGCCGGGCGTCCGCGCTCTTCACCGAGGAGTGGGACGCCTACCGGGCTCGACCGGAGGACGCGCTGCTGGTCGCCCGTCGTGAAGTGAAGCGCTGGGTGATGGAGCGCCTCACTCGCTCGGCCGGCCGTTCGGAACTTGATCCGCTGACGGACTTTTTTTTGTTGGCGTGGGAGGCGTTCCGCGCTCCGGCTTTCCCCTACGACGAGGCACTGAAGTTGGCGCGCGCAGTCGGGCTCGACTTGGAGAAGGCGGTCGTCGGGCGGCTCGCGGGGAAGAAGGACCAGAACCTCCACCTCTGGGACAGCGTTCGCCGGGCCGGGAAGAACCGGATCGGGCCGGTGGACGGCTCGCGGGCGGCGCTCGACCGCCTCCACCACGCGGCGAACCTGGCGCGAAGCCACACGCTCTCGGCGGCCAAGGAGCAGTTGGAGCAGGTCCCGGCGGCGGACGAGAGCGCATTCCGGGCGGCGCTCGACGCCGCGCTGGAAGTGCTGCCGCTCCCCCCGTCCAAGACCGGCGCGGCGCTCAAGGGCGAGATCGAGTCGGCGAGCAACGACTTCGAGGCGCTGTTCGAACTCGGCAAACTGCTCTACGGCGCCAAGTTCGAAGAACCCCGCCAACTGAAACTCTGGCAATCGCCGTCGGCGTGATCGCGCGGCGCCCGGGCGCAAAGGGCGACAGCGCCTGTCCACTGCGCCGGAGAGAATCCCCGCCCTCGTGATCGTCCGGGACGCCGACCGCCGACCCGCCCGAACCTGAACCGTGCTCGCCGAACGCTCCTGGTACACCCGCTACACGCGGGAAGACGGGGACCTCATCGAGAAGTTCTATGTCCCGCTGCTCCGGGACGCGATCCGCTACGACCGCACCACCGGCTACTTCAACGCGCAGGCGTTGACCCTCGCCGCCCGGGGGATCGAAGGGCTCCTGCGGAACGGCGGGACGATGCGGCTGGTCGTGGGCTGCACCCTGGACGAGAAGGAAATCGCCGCGATCCGCCGCGGGGAGGATCCGCAGAAGCGGGCGGCGCTCCGGCTCGCCGCCTCGCCGCTCGATCCGGCCGACGCCGAATCCACCGACGCCCTGGAGTTGCTCGCCTGGATGGTCGCCAACCGCCACCTGGAGGTGAAGGTGGCGGTCCCCTGCGACGCCGCGGGCCGACCGAGCCCCGACGATTCGATCTTCCACGAGAAGACCGGGCTGGTCGAAGACGAGGACGGGAACAGACTGGCTTGGAGCGGCAGCCTGAACGAGACCCGCGCCGGCTGGCGGGACAACTGGGAAGGCTTCATGGTGTTCCGCAGTTGGCGCGAGGCGGCGCAGGTCGATGTCCTCGACCGGAATTTCACGACCTTGTGGGAGGGCCGGACGAAGCGGGCGCTGGTCATGGGCGTGCCGCAGGCCGTGCGCAACGACCTGTTCCGGTATCTGCCGGACGAGGGCCGTCCGCCGAAGCGCCTCGAGGAGTCGGCGCCCGAACCGGCGCCGGCCCCGCCCGCGCCGCCGCCGAAACCCGCCCCGGCGAAACCCGCGCTCTCCCCCGAAGCCCGCCGCGCCCTCGTCTGGGGTTTCCTCCGCGACCTCCCCGGACGCGAACGGACGGAGGCGCTCGGCGAAGCCACCGCCGCCGTAACCCCGTGGCCGCACCAGGCGCGGGCCTTCGACCGGCTCTGGGGACGGTGGCCGCCCCGGCTGCTCATCGCCGACGAAGTGGGGCTCGGCAAGACGATCCAGGCCGGGATGCTGCTGCGCCAGGCCTGGCTCGGCGGGCGCGCGAAACGCATCCTGATCCTCGCGCCGAAAGCCGTGCTCGGCCAGTGGCGGGTCGAACTCCGCGAGAAGTTCAACCTGAACTGGCCGGTGTACGACGGCAGATACCTCGTGCGAGAGGCCTCGCCGGCGCTGCCGGACGAGGACGGGCGCCGGGAAGTCGGGGCCGAAGGTTGGGTGGACGAACCGGCGGTGATCGCGTCCAGCCAACTCTTCTGGCGGGAGGAGCGCGCCGCGGTGCTCCGGGCGGCGCCGCGTTACGACCTGATCGTGCTCGACGAAGCGCACCACGCCCGCCGGCGCAGCGCCGGGTCGAAGAAGGCGCGATACCCGAACCGCCTGCTGGGGTTGATGGACGAACTCCGCGACCGCGCGGACGGCCTGCTCCTGTTGACCGCGACGCCGATGCAGGTGGACGCGGTGGAACTGTGGGACCTGCTGTCGCTGCTCGGCCTGCCCGACGAATGGAGCGCGGACGCCTTCGTCCGCTTCTTCGAGGACGCCGCGCAGCCGAACCCGGACCGGGAGACGCTGGCGCGGATGGCGCGCCTCTTCCGCTCCGCCGAAGGGGAATGGGGCCGGGCCGACCGGAAGGAAGTCCAGCGCCGCACCGGCCTCGGCGTCATCCGGGCGAAGAAAGTGCTCGACCGCCTGCGCGACGCCGAAGCCTCCGGCCCGCTCGGCGACCTGTCGCTCGACGAGCGGCGCGCCGCGGTCCGCGTGATGATCGACGGCTCGCCCGCGCGCCGGCTCATCTCCCGCAACACGCGGGAACTGCTGCGCCGCTACGCGGCGGCCGGCGCGGACATCCGCATCGCCCGCCGCCGGGTGGACGACCGGTTCGTGACCCTGCCGCCGGAGCAGGACGAGGCGTACCGCGCGGTGGAGCGCTACATCTCCGAGACCTACGACCGCGCGAGGAAGGCCGATCGCGCCGCCGTCGGCTTCGTGATGACGATCTACCGCCGCCGGCTGGCCAGCAGTTTCCGCGCGCTCCGCGCCACCCTGGAGCGGCGCGCGGCGGCCCTTCGCGGCGAAGCGGCGCCGGGGGGCGAGTCGTGGATAGAAGAAGACCTCCCCGACGACGATCTCGACCCGGAGGCGGCCGACGCGGACGAGGCGGCGCGGCTGGCGAAACGGGCGCTCGACCGCGAGGAAGTCACCGCCATCGAGGAGTTGCTGTTGCGGGTTCGCTCGCTGCCGCGCGACGCGAAGTTCGCGGAGTTGCTGCGCGCGCTCGAGGGGTTGCGGTCCGACGGGTATGCGCAGGTCATGGTGTTCACGCAGTTCACGGACACGATGGACTTCCTGCGCGAGGAGTTGGCCGGCGAGGGCGGCGGCCTCCGGCTGATGTGCTTCTCCGGGCGCGGCGGCGAAGTCCCCGAAGCGGGCGGCGGGTGGCGCGCGGTTTCCCGCAGCGAGGTGAAGGAGCGGTTCCGCAAGGGGCAGGCGGAAGTCCTGCTCTGCACCGACGCCGCCGCCGAAGGGCTGAACTTCCAGTTCTGCGGGGCGGTGGTGAACTACGACCTGCCCTGGAACCCGATGCGCGTGGAACAGCGGATCGGGCGGCTGGATCGGGTGGGCCAGGAGAAGGAAGTGATCCGCATCGAGAACCTCCACTACGAGGACACGGTGGAGACGGTGGTGTACCGCGTCCTGCGCCAACGCATCGGCCTGTTCGAGCACTTCGTGGGCAGCCTGCAGCCGATCCTGGCCCGGTTGCCGGGCCGGATCCGCGACGCCGCCTTCGCCCCCGGCGGCGGTGGCGCGAGCAGCGCCCGCGCCGCGCAGGTGGCGGCGGAACTGGAACAGGCCGCCGACGAGTCGAAGCGCGCGCCGGGCGGCGGCGCCGTGTCCGCCTCCGGCCGCCCCGACCTCGACGCCGCCGGCGAGGACGAACTCCGCCTGCCGGAGCGCCCCCCGTCCCCGGTGACCCTGGACGACCTCGACCGCATCCTCCGCTGGCCGGATCTCCTGCCGCCGGGCTGGGGGGTCCGCCGCCTGGGAGACCGCGAATACGCCCTCCTCGCCCCGGGCCGGGCAGGGGAAGTCCGCGTCACCACCGACCCGGCCTACTACGACGAGCACCCCGGCAGCGTCGAACTCTGGTCCCCCGGCGGCCTCCTCTTCCCCACCGGCCCGGACGCCCCACCCGGCGCCCCGACGGAGGAAGTCCGCCGCTACCCGACCCTGAAGTCAATCTTGGACGCCTGACCACGGTCGGGCGCCCCTCCGAAGTCGGCTTGGTCGACGAGCGGCGCCCGAACCTATCCCGTGTCGTTCGCGACGGTTCTCTGGGAGTGCTCGGTAGTCTTCGGTGCCGCGAGACTCGTGAGTTCGGCGACTGGTGCGGCGTTCGAGGTCCGGTCCATGGGCGAACGGTTCCCGTGGCAGCCGTATCACGCCCGAGAGGACCTGCTGTGGGTGCGTTGGAGCCCCGGGACGACCGCAAGACCGCCGCGACGAGCGCGACCAGATCCACTTACGCGACGGCCGGAGGAGCGGAGTCGGAAGTCTCGGAGGCGATTGCATACCGGCTCCTTCAAGTTCCGGCCATCAGCCATGCTTGGACTTCTCGCCAGGGTGGCCGCGGCGCCGCTCTCGGATGCCGAGGCCATGGAGACGGTGGGCGCAACCTCGGAGCGGACATACGCCGAGTACTATCGCTTCCTGTTGGCCGGTGATCTCGTTTCTCGGTCCGGGGCGAGGGTTCAGGCTACTGATGCACTGATGTCGTTGACCACGGCGCTTCGAGACTCGGACTTCGACGGTATTCGAAGTTGCCTGGCGATGGTTCCGTCGTTCGGCGAATTCCTGCAGACGCTGGACGAGCGGCGCGGCCTGGAGAGAACGGAGTCCGGGATCCGAGCGTTTCCGGCGTACAGTGCGTTTGCAGAAATGTGCTGCGCCGGCATTCGCCTGGAGAGCGCGGTGATTCTCGCTACGCCGGAGAATCCGGTTCCTGAAGTGTTTGCGGAGATCGCGATCGCTGCCTATGACTCCGTACGTCGTGGGGAGGCCCTCGTCCTCACCGGTTCTTGGTTGGAACACCTGGTGCGCGAGTTCCGCATCCACCCGGTGCGCGCGAGACAACGGCTTGCAGAGGCGAAGCAGGGTGGGCTACTCCGTCGCTACTTCGAGGGATCGACCCCGGAGACACGGTTTCCTGACCGGAAAGTCCATGTCCTGGAGAATCGCGAGGGGCATCCGACTCTGCGAGAGGTCAATCTGTACCACGGCGATTTTCTGCATCCGGGACATTCCTCGGCTAGCATTCGCCTGGTGAGGACGACCGCATGAGCCTGCGCGAGCGCATGGGCGGGGCTGACCCGGAGTCGGTGCGCCGTGCCAGGTTCCGGCGATGGGGAGTCTTGGAGAACCCATTTCCTTCTGCCAACCAAACGACCGGACATCCGCGTCTCGAAGACGCAGCGGATGAGCGGGTTGCGGACACCTTTCGGAGTTTTTCCGAAGGTGAGCGACAGTCGCAGGTACTGCTTGTCGAGGGTACCCAGGGGACCGGGAAGACCAACCTCCTGAAGTACTACGAAGATCAGTTCCGGGACTACCACCGGGATGACGAGGGGTACTACATCATCCGGTACTACCCGGATCCGGAACCAACTCTCGACTCGGTAATTCGACAGACCTTTCTCGGCCTGGACCATGACCACTTCGCGAAGATCGGCAAGGAATTGAACGCAGCCGACACGGTGAGGAGGAACTCGGTAAAGGAGATCGCACGAGGTCACGAAGTGCGACTCGTGCTCAACAGTTTGCAGGATGGCGCCGTCAACGGCGACTTGGAGGACCGGAGTCGCTTGGCGGTCGAATGGTTCACCGGTATGCGCGTGTTGCGTCGGCATCGAGATGCGCTCGGCGTCAGTTTTCATCTCGACACCAAGGAGTCTCGTGTTCAAGCCCTCCGGGACATCGTCTATGTGAGTGAACGGTTGGACTTGCTTCGCGGCGTCTTCCTGCTCATGGATGAATTGGAGAAGCGGGATCAGTCCTTCAGCACGACCCCGGTGCTGCGCTTCCTGCTCGCCGTACGGGCGCTCATCGACGCGCTGCCTCGCTGCCTGTTCTTGATGCTGGCGATGACGGCCGAGGCGCGGCGCCGGTATTTCTCCATGCTTCCAGCCCTGGCCGGCAGACTGGAGAACAAGGTGACTCTGTCGCCGATCCAGGATCCCGAGGAAGCGGTGAAGTTGGCCAGGTTCTACTTGGACGAGGCACGGTCGGCGGCTATTGGAGACTTGCTGTCGCGTGGAGGTACCGAGGCTGCGGGGACCGCAGACCCGCTCGGCGCGGACGCCGTGCGCACGCTGTATCTCGGTCTGCTGGAGGAGGCGGAGAACCAAGGGACACAGGGAGTGCTCCAGCGAAAATTGCTGCATCGCCTGCGCGAGGCGTGGGCCGCGCGGACGGGTTCCGGGTCCGCCGGCTGACTCGTTCGCTGATCCTGAGCGGACGCGCCCTACACGGCCGAACCGGGCGGCCGGCGTTGCGACGGGCAGGTGGGCGGTAGAAGACCTCCGCGGAATCCGGCGACTGTCGGAAGGGGACTTGGCCTTCAGGTCACATCGCCTGGGATGTCGCGGTTCATCTGGTCGCGCCGTTCCTCCATGGACGCCACATAGGTCAATTCGCCGCGGCGCGTCTCCCCGATCGGGGAGATCGTCTCTACATTCGGCGCCAAGGGGAAGGGCGAAGGGCAATCGCTTCTCGGCGGCGATGCGCGCCATCGGGGTCGCGGGCGCCCACGATCCGGCCGCTCGGCGCCCGAACCGGCGCTTCGTCCCTACGGCGCCGACGGCGGTCGGCGCTCTCCCCGTTCTTGACTTCGACGGTTTGGCTTTGTAAGTGGTTGACAGTTGGGGATTTGGTTTCGTAGGCACACTACAACCGGGGGGAGTCCGGCGGTGGGGTGTCGGAGGTCAGGCGACTTCGCGGAGTCGCCTCGGGGGTGGAACCGGCGTGGCCCGCCGGGGCAGTCGCAGGCCCACCAGCCGGTAGATCCGCTCCGCCTCCGGGGTGGCCTTCGAGGGCAGGAAGAACCACTCGTTCGTGCCCCGGTCGCAGCCGTGGGAGACCTCCACCCGGAGCAGTTCCCGCAGTAGCCGCTCCTCGCTCAGCGGCGCCTCCGGGTAGGCCCGGGCGTAACGCCAGCGCAGCAACCGGAGCAGCGCGAAGGCGGCGTAGCAGATCGCCAGGTGCGCCCGCACCCGCCGCTCCGTCCAGTGGAACACCGGGCGCACTTCCAGCGTGCCCTTCAGCACCCGGAACCCCTGCTCGATCCGCCACAACCCCCCGTAGTGCGCCCGGATCTCCGCCGGCGGGTCCGCCAGGCTGGTGAACACCCCGTGGAGCCCGTCGAACCGCGCGTCCCGTTCCACCAGATCCGGGTCGAACCGCACCGCGTCCCGCCGCACCCGCAGGTAGCGCGCGGCCCGCCCCTTCCCCTTCACCCCCGACGCCTCCCGCTTCTTCGCCTGCTTCACCGCCTTCGCCCGGAGCCCCGCGTCCCGCTCCGCCTTCTTCGGGCAGTAACGCACCACCAGCCGAAGCCCCCGCAGCGCCCCCTCCTCCGCCCGGTGCTCCCGCAGCCGCTGCCCCGCCTCCCCCGAAGCCGCCCAAGACTCCGGCTCCGCCAGCGCCGCCAGGTCCTTCCCCCGCAACTGGCGGAGCTTCGCCGCCACCACCCACTCGAAACCGGCCGCCGTCAACGCCTCCAGGTTCTTCGTCCCCAGCATCGCCGCGTCCGCCACCACCACCACCCGGCCGATCCGGTACCGCTCCCGCAACTCCCCCACCAACGGAAGCAGCGTCTTCACCTCCGCCGTGTTCCCCGGGAACACCCGATACCCCAGCGGCAAACCCTCCCGCGTCTGCAACAGCGCCAGCACCACCTGCACCCGGTGCGGCTTCTGGTCCTTGCTGTACCCCTTCGCCCGCAACCCGTCCTCCTGCTCCGAGGCGAACGAAAGGGTGGTCACATCCATGAACACCACCTCCACCTCGCCCCCCAGCAGCCGCCGAACCTGCGTCCCCACCCGGGCGGTGAGCCGCGCGATCCGCTCCCCGTCCAGCCGGTCCATCATCCGGTAGAACTTCTCCACCGGGATCTCCAGCCCGTAGTTCCGCTGCGGGTCCTGCGCGTGGCCCCGCTTGCTCCGGCCCGGCTCCGCCAGCCGCAGCATCACCGCATGCCGGAACACCCGACCGGACACCGGGTGCCCCGCACCCCACACCCCGTCCAGTCCGGCCTCGCTCCAGAGCGCGCCGAACACCTCGTGCACCCCCAGGGTCAGGCGGGCCTCCTCCTGCAGTTGGCTCACCTCCGACAACCGCGCCCGGCGCGTCCGCCGGTCCTGGCGGGCCTCCAGCGCCTGGCGCAGCAGCAGGTCGGTGGGGAACAGGGTGGGCCGACGGGCCAGCCGGAGTTCGGCCACCTTCCTCTCGGCCACTTCGACCAGGGCGTCGAGGGCCGGGCCTTCCGGGGCGGAGCCGATGGAGACCATCAGTTCCTGCCGGGGCCGGCCGCGGGCGTCGCGGAAGGACCGGACGATCTGGACGCCGACGCCGGGCCGGTTCTTCCGGCGGAACTTGCGGACGAACACGCGGGAATGATAGCAGTAAGTTACTCATCACCAAATACCACGGCACACTACAAACCGGATCCAAGCTGCCGCCCCAAGGGCACCAAGGACTTCCCGGTCTCAGACCGGGCTAAACCGTCGAAGTCGAGATAGGTCAATTCGCCGCGGCGCGTCTCCCCGATCGGGGAGATCGTCTCTACATTCGGCGCCAAGGGGAAGGGCGAAGGGCAATCGCTTCTCGGCGGCGATGCGCGCCATCGGGGTCGCGGGCGCCCACGATCCGGCCGCTCGGCGCCCGAACCGGCGCTTCGTCCCTACGGCGCCGACGGCGGTCGGCGCTCTCCCCGTTCAGGCCCGGCGGTCGGCGCCGCCGCGATGCAGGCGGTCCCGCAACTCCTCGACGGACGCCACATAGGTCAGTTCGCCCCGCCGCGCCTCCTCGATCGCCTCGATCGTCTCCGCGTTCGGCGCGACGGGAGCGAAGGGCAACCGCTTCTCGGCGGCGACGCGCGCCAAAAACAGCCGAACCGCTTCGGACACCGTGAGCCCCATGGCGTCCAGCACGGCCGCAGCCTCTTCCAGAGTGTCCCGGTCGATCCGGGCGCGAACGACGGTGGCGGCGGTCCGGTCGGTAATCGTCATGCGTGGCATTGTGGCTTGAGGGAGCCCCGATGGAGCGCGGCCCGGCTCCCGACAGGCCGAGAAGCGAACTCGTGGACGGCGATTTTCGAGCGCCGACGCGGTATCCGGACCCGGCGAGCCGCGCGCCGGACGCTTCCCGTCACCCGAACCTCGGCGACTCCGGGCGAGAGGAACGGAGGGCGCCCGAGCGTCAGCCACCGCCGGCGCCCCCGATGGCGCTCGACCGCCTCCCGAGTCCTTCGGGCGCGGCCCCCCGGAGTGAGGAGTCCGTCCGTTCCGGCCCCGCCGGCCAGCGGGATTCGGAACTTCGGGGCTGTCTCCCTCGGCCGCGCGCGAGTGCCTACACTCCCACTCGTGATCCGTCGGATCGAGGCGCTCCGCTACCGGCGCCTCCGCCATGTGGAGGTCGAACTGGACGACTTCCAAGTGCTCGTGGGTCCCAACGCCGGCGGGAAGAGCACGCTCCTCGATGCCGTCGTGTTCCTCGGGGAATTGGTCAACTTGGGCCCCCGTGAAGCCGTCAAGAGACGCACGAGCAATTTCCGGGACTTGGTGTGGAATCGTCCCGACGACGACTTGGCGTTCGAGATCGCGGTCGAAGTCCAACTGCCGGACGAAGTACGGTCAGGGCTTCCCGATGGTTCGGACTACGACCGTGTTCGGTATGAAGTGGCCGTTCGGGAGGATCCGGCCGCCGGGGTAGGAATAGACCGCGAGCAGTGGTTTCCGCTGATTTCGACGGCGCCGGAGGATCGCCATGTGGAGCGGTTTCCGAATCCGCGGACACCGCCCGCAACGATCTTCACGCCGTTCGGGCAGGCGCCGGGGAACTCCGGACCGAGCGATCTGCCCTTGGGAGGCGACCGCTCGACTCTGCCGAGCCGACCCGGCGCCGCCGGCCACGACTCGAACTGGCGGGACCGATCGGCATTGGGCCATCTCCTCATCAGCCCCGATCGCGTGGCGAACGCTCTCTGGTTGGAGCGGGACCTCTGGAATGTCGCCTTCGTCGCATTGAACAACGGGGTTCTGCGCCACGCCAGCCCGCGGCAAGGGAGTTTCGAACACCTGAACTCCGACGGCTCCAACCTGCCGTGGATGGTGCAACGCCTGAAGACCGAAGATCCTGAGTCCTATCGCGAGTGGATCGAGCATGTTCGTACGGTCATTCCAGAGTTGGTGTCCGTGGACGCGGTCGAGCGCCCGGACGACCGCCATGCCTACCTCGTGGTGAACTACGGAGGCGGTCTGCCGGCGCCGTCTTGGACAGTTTCCGACGGCACTCTACGGTTTCTCACACTCACGCTGTTGGCGTATCTGCCCAACCAGCCCGGACGCTGCGTCGTGGAGGAGCCGGAAAACGGAATCCACCCCCTGGCGATGGACGCGGTGTACGACTCGTTGCGATCCATGTACGACTCACAGGTCTTCGTGGTGACCCACTCTCCGACTCTGGTGCAGCGCGCCGAGGCCGACGAGATCCTCTGTTTCGCCAAGGACGAGGACGGAGCGACGGACATCGTCCGCGGAGATCGGCACCCGAGACTGAGGAACTGGCTCGACAGCGCGGACACTGCGCTTCTGTTGTCCACCGGTGTATTCGGATGACTGCGGCGGAGACGCCGCGAGATCTGATGGTTCTGGTTGCCGACTCCGACACTCACCGAGTCATGGAATCGCTTCTATCGACTCCGGAGCGTCTGGGAATCCGTCAGATCACCTTCGCCATCGAAAGTCATGTCGGGCACGATCCGGGTTGCCGGAAGGGGTCGCCAGAGTTTCTTCGTTCTTACCTCGGAGATTTTCGCCACGCGCTGGTCCTTTTCGACCGGAAAGGTTGCGGCAGCACCAAAACGCGTCGAGAGATCCAGGAACAGGTTACGAGGGACCTTGCGGCCAACGGCTGGAATGATCGGGCGCGGGCGATCGTGATCGCGCCGGAATTGGAGGTCCTGGTCTGGGGGAGCGTGGAGAACTTGGCGCAAGTTCTCGGTTGGAGCGAAGGGGCCCTTCGCAGGTTCGTGACGAAGCGCGGTCTCCTTCCAGCCGACGGCCGAAAGCCGCTTCACCCGAAACACGCCTTCGGCGCCGTCGTCGGGCATTCCCCGCGCTCCGCCCGGCCGCGCAGAGTTTCCCCTCGCCCGTTCGGACAGTTGGCCGCGAACGCGCCCCTGGACGGATGCCGGGACCCGGCGTTCCGTGAGTTGCGGAAGACTCTCCGCACTTGGTTCCCGCCGGCCCCGCGCACCCACCGCAGGTAGCCGGCGTCGTCGCCGTCGCTTCCGCCCATCAGCCCCCGTTGCGGGCCGACGACCAGGTGTCCACGCAGGCGCGGTAGTTGGCGGCGATCCGGGCCACCGCGTCCGACTCGTCCAGCGTTCCGGCGAGGAAGTCGCGGAGGGGCTCGCGGAAGTTGGTGCGGCCCACGGCGAAGCCGATGAACCCGGGGACCGGCGCGGCGACCCGCAGCCACTCGTGGACCTGGGCGGCGTCGGAGCCCCGCCCGAGGACGATCAGGCCGACGCGCTCCCGGCCGCCGCCGGAGCGGGCGGCTTCGGCCACCCGGACGGCGTCATCCCGGTCGTCCACGCCCTCGATCTTCCAGATATCCGGTTCGATGCCGAAGTCCTGGATCATGCGGATCGCCCGCACCATGTGGCCGGGGCGCAGGTCGCGGTCGTAGCGGTCGCCCGCCTCGCGGTCTCTGTCGGTGGTCGCCGGGACGAGCAACTCGAACATGAACAACCGCCGCTCGGCGCCGTGGAGGTAGTCGGAGACCAACTTCAGCCGGGTCAACTGCTCCGCCGTCGCCGCCGGGGCGTCGTCGGGGTGGAGCCGGACGAGCACCTTGACGATCTCCGGGTCGTGGAAGCGGAGGTGGGCCACCCAGCGGGGGCCGTACTCGAAGTCGAAGGTGGACCGGCCGCTCTTCTCGATGCAGATCGCCCGCGGGATCTCCCGGGCGGCGGCGTCGGCCAGGATCTGGCTCCCGAACTGGGCGTCCACCAGGATCCCCACCTGCTCGCGGGGCACGCCGCCTTCGATGGCGCGGAGGAGCCCGCGGTAGATGAGGCTCTTGGCCGTCGCCACCGGGCCGTGGCCGTCCTTCTCCGGCGCGATGGTCGGCGCCCCGGAGAAGCCGAAGAACGACTTGGTGAAACTGCCCCGATGGTCGAAGGGCTGGACGAAGAGCGGCCGGTCGTAGCCGAGGTCGGGACGGTGGGTCATGGGTGCGGTGGCGCCTTTCTGGGACGCGAATTCTACGGGGCGGGCGCGGCGCTTCGCCTCCCCGGAGGCCGGGCCCCCCCGCGCCGGGACGGCAACCGGCCGGGGGAAGGGGGCGGACGCCGCGGGCTTCCCGCCCCGGCGGCGGCCGCGCCCGCCCGGTCCTCCCCGGCCGGAGGGCCGGCGGCGGCCGCCGATTAGACTCCCCGCCGCTCGAATGGAACCCGACATCCTGGTGGTGCGGGGCGCTCGGCAGCACAATCTCAAGAACATCACCGTTCGCATCCCGAAGAAGAAACTCGTCGTCCTCAGCGGCGTTTCGGGTTCGGGAAAGTCGTCGCTGGCGCTCGACACCCTGTACGCGGAAGGACAGCGCCGCTATGTGGAGTCGTTGTCGAGTTACGCCCGCCAATTCCTGGGGCAGATGGACAAGCCCCTCTACGACACGATCACCGGCCTGTCGCCGACGATTTCCGTGGACCAGAAGTCCGCGAGCCACAACCCGAGATCCACCGTCGGCACGATTACCGAGATCTCGGACTACCTGCGCGTCCTGTTCGCGCGCATCGGCGAAGCGCACTGCGTGGATTGCGGCCGCCCGGTGACGCCGCGCAGCGCCGCCGAGATCGTGGAGGAACTCGCGGAACTCCCCGAGGGCGCCCGTTTCCTCCTGCTCGCTCCCGTCTGGGTGAACCGGAAGGGCGAAGCGCGCGGCGCGCTCGAATCCATACTGCGCAGCGGCTTCTCCCGGGCGCGCATAGACGGCGAGATCCGGCTCGTCGAAGAAGTGCCGGCCCTCGACAAACGGCGGAAACACTCGATCGAGGTCGTGGTGGACCGGTTACGGCAGAAGAGCGATCCGGACGACGACTGGCGCTCCCGGGTGACGGATTCGGTCGAGACCGCGCTCCGCGAGGGAAACGGCGTCCTGCTCGCGCGGGTGGAAACCGAAGACGCCGACCGCATCTACTCGGAGAAACACGGTTGCCCCCACTGCGGCATCGGCTTCCCGGAACTGGCGCCGCAACTGTTCTCGTTCAACAGCCCCCAGGGAATGTGCCAGGACTGCAACGGCCTCGGCGTCCGGTCGGAAGTGGACGAGGCCCTGGTCGTCCCGAACCACGACCTCGGCATCAACGGCGGCGCGGTGGCGCCGTGGGGCCGGTTCCGCGACCGGGACGGCTGGGAGGCCTCCGTCGTTCGGGCCGTGGCGAAGCGGTACGGCGTGGACCTGAACCGGCCTTGGGGGCGTCTCGCTGCGGCGAAGCGGAAGTTGATCCTGTACGGCTGCGGCGACGAACGGTTCCGCGTGCGTTGGCAGCACTACCGCAGCGAGGAACGGTGGGAGGGCGTGATGCGCCAACTCACCCGCCGGATGCGCGAAACCACTTCCGAGCGGGCGCGGCGCTGGTATTCCCGATTCGTGTCGAGCCGCGCCTGCCGCGCCTGCGACGGAACCCGGCTGCGGCCGGAGGCGCTCTCGGTGCGGATCGCCGAGCGGAACCTCGCCGAGTTGTCGCGCATGTCCATCGGCGATGCGCTCTCGTTCATGAAGGGCCTGTCGCTCGAGGGCGAACGCGCGGTGATCGGCGCCGAGTTGCTGAAGGAGATCGGGGCGCGGCTCCGGTTCCTCGCCGATGTGGGGCTCGACTACCTGTCGCTCGACCGGCTGGCGCCGAGTCTTTCCGGCGGCGAGTCGCAGCGTATCCGGCTCGCGAGCCAGATCGGTTCCGAGTTGACCGGAGTCGTCTATATCCTGGACGAGCCCTCCATCGGACTCCACGCCCGGGACAACGGCCGGCTGCTGCAGGCGCTGCAGCGGCTGCGCGACATCGGGAACACGGTGGTCGTGGTCGAACACGACCGCGAGACCATCGAATCCTCCGACCATGTGCTCGACTTCGGCCCCGGCGCCGGGGTGTACGGGGGCGAAGTCGTCGCCGAAGGCTCCCCGGAGGAGATCCGCCGGGACTCCAGGTCGCTCACCGGGCAATACCTCTCCGGCGCGAAGGAGATCGCGGTGCCGCGCCGCCGGCGCCGGGCGCGGTCGGAAGTCACCATCTACGGGGCGCGCGAGAACAACCTGAAGAGCGTGGATGTGAAGATCCCGCTCGGAACCTTCGTCGGCGTGACCGGCGTGTCCGGCGCCGGAAAGAGCACCCTGGTGTACGAAGTGCTCTATCCGGCGCTGGCGCGGACGCTCCACCGTTCCGAGCGAGCGGTGGGCGCCCATACCCGGATCGAGGGCGTGAAGCGGGTGGACCGCATCGTGGACATCGACCAGTCGCCGATCGGCCGGACGCCGCGCTCGAACCCGGCGACCTACACCAAGGTGTTCGACGGGATCCGCTCACTGTTCGCCGCGCTTCCCGAGGCGCGGGCGCAGGGCTACAAGCCGGGGAGGTTCTCCTTCAATGTGACCGGCGGCCGGTGCGAGCACTGCCAGGGCGCCGGCGTGATCCGGGTGGAGATGCACTTCCTCGCCGATGTGTTCGTGCCCTGCCAGGTCTGCGGCGGCAAACGGTTCAACGACGGCACGCTCACCGTGAGGTACCAGAACCTCACCATCGCCGAAGTGCTCGACCTGACGGTGAGCGAAGCGGTCGGCGTGTTCCGCTCGCAGCCGGCGATCTCGCACATCCTGCGCACGCTGGAGGATGTGGGGCTCGGGTACATCCGCCTCGGCCAGCCGTCGCCGACGCTCTCCGGGGGCGAAGCCCAGCGCGTGAAACTCTCCCGCGAACTGGCGAAGCGCGCCACCGGCGGAACGCTCTACATCCTCGACGAGCCGACCACCGGGCTCCACTTCGAGGACATCGCGCGCCTGCTGCGCGTCCTCGACCGGCTGGTGGAGGCCGGGAACACGGTGGTGGTCATCGAACACAACCTCGATGTGATCAAGACCGCGGACTACCTGGTGGACCTGGGCCCGGAGGGCGGCGCCCGGGGCGGGGAACTCGTGGCCGCCGGGACTCCGGAGGAGGTCGCCGGCAGCGAGCGTTCGTGGACCGGCCGCTACCTGCGCGAAGTCCTGGCCCTGCCGGAAGCCCGGCGCCGCGCCTCGTGACCGGCGTTCGCTGCTTCGCCGCGCTGCCGAGGAGGCGGCCGCGATGATCGGAACCCTCACGCCCGCCGTCCGGCGGCTGGTGATCGCGAACGGCGTCGTCTTCCTCGCGCAACTTGTGGTTCCGCCCTTCGTGGCGGTCTTCGGCCTCTACCCGCCGGCGGTGCTGTCCTTACAGGTCTGGCGCCTGTTCACCTACATGTTCCTCCACGGCGGGCTCTTCCACCTCCTGCTGAACATGTTCGTGCTCGCCATGTTCGGCTCGCAACTCGAGCGCGCCTGGGGATCGCGCCGCTTCCTGCGCTACTACCTCCTCTGCGGCGTCGGCGCCGGCCTCTTCACCCTGATCCCGGTCTCGTCCTTCTTCGACGCGAACCACATCGGCGCCTCCGGCGCGGTGTACGGCGTCCTGCTGGCGTTCGGCCTGCTGTTCCCCGAAACCCGCATCTACCTCTACTTCCTGTTCCCGATCAAGGCGAGCCACCTGGTCCTGGTGCTGGGATTCATCTCCGTCGCCAGTTCGCTCTCCGCCACCCAGGACGGCGTCTCCCACATCGCCCACCTCGGCGGCCTGGCAGCCGGCTACTACCTCCTGAACCGCGACGGCCGCCTCCCCCCGAAGTTCCGCCTCGGCCGCTACCTGTCCTCGACCTGGCGCGACGCCACATCCCGCTGGACCCGCCGCCGAAACCGCGCCCGCTTCGACCGCTACGACCGCCGCCACCGCCCCGGCAACCGAGAAACCCTCCACTGACCCCACCGCGGTCGCGGGCTCTCTGGAAACGCGCCCGACACCGGCGCCGGAACCCCCGATCTCCGTGGGTCGCTCCTTCCAACGCGCCCGGCGCGCCAGTTCGCGCAACGCCTCGCGCAGGAATCGGTTCGGCAGGGCGGAGACATCGGCATACCGCTCCTGCCGGCCGCATCCATCCATGTTCACGAAGCAACCGATCTCTCCGGCCGATCGGCACACGACGAGAACGGAGTCTCGGCCCGAGGAGATCGCCTCGATCACGATCTCGCCGTTGTAGAGCGGATAGACCGTGAACCGAGTCCGGCACATCCCGTACATCTTCTCGATCAGACTCCGGGCATTCCGATGGGCGAGCGGGGACGGAACCGGAGCCTCGTCATCCCGCGCCTCATCGGCGACCTGCTCCAATTCACGGAGCGCCGACATCAACGAGGTCGGCGTCGGACTCCCCGACGGCGCGCCGTAATCGGAACGCCCCGTCGAAGCCACACCGCCTACTCGATCGTCCGTCCGTTACCCTGAGTCGCCGGACTCTCGGCGTTGGTTCCCGGTGTGCCGTCCCGCGTTTCTTCCCGAAGGGCGAAGACTTCGCTCTCCGCGATCGCGGGAGCGTCCGCTTCGGCCGGGGTTCGCCAGAGGGTGGTGAGGGGGACGGCGGAGAGGCGGTCGCCGAAGGGCAGGGCGCGTTCGCCGTCGTAGAGGAGGACGCCGCGGACGAAGTCGTCGCCGAGAGCCCGCCGGAGTTGCTTCAACCCCCGAAAGTCCGAGGAGTGGATCGTGGCGCCGGCCTTGACCTCGATGCCGGCGACGCGGCGGCCCCGAACGACCAGCAGGTCGGTCTCCACGCCGTCCCGGTCGCGGCAGTGGAAGAAGCGGGTGGGCGCCGGCGAGCCGGAGGCCTGGCGGCGCAGTTCCTGATAGACGAAGGTCTCCGTGAGGGCGCCGAGCAGCGTCCGTTCTCGAAGCAGGTCCGCGGCCTCGACTCCCAGGAGGGCCGCGGCGAGGCCGGTATCGCCCAAGTGGAGTTTCGGTGTCTTGACCAGGCGGGCGAGCCGGTTCGACGACCAGGGAGGAAGCCGCTCGACGAGGAACATGCGTTCCAGCAGTTGCGTGTACGCCTCGATGGTCTGGCGGCTTACCGAGAAGCGGGTCGCCAGGGCGCTGATGTTGGTGAGTTGGGCGGTGCGGGCCGCCGCTTCGGTCAGCAGGTTCGGGAGAGCCTCGCGCGCGGCGGGCCGGGCCAGATCGCTGATGGCTTGGGAGAGAACGGTTTCGGCCGTGTCGGCGTACCAGTCGCGACGCAAACTGCCGGACGGCAGGTCGTTCGCCGTCGGATATCCGCCGGCAGTCACCAGGTCGGCGAGACGGGGCCCGAGCCGGGGAACATCTTCGAAGGGGGGAAAGCCGTCGCCGAACAGCGCGTCGAGGAAACCGGGGGTCGAGCGTTCGATCTCGGCGCGCGAGAGGGGGTGGAGTCGCGCGACCCGCAGTCGTCCGGCGAGCGAATCTTCCAGACGGGGAACGCGCAGAGCCCGCGGAGAACCCGTCAACAGGAATCGACCGGCCGTTCGGCGCCGGTCGATCTCGCGTCTCAACGACCCGAAGAGTCCCGGCACGCGCTGCGCCTCGTCCAGGATCACGCGTTCGGGCAGCGACTCCGTGAAGCCGACGGTGTCTTCGGCGGCTGCCCTTCGCAGCCGGTCGTCGTCGAAGGTCAGGTAGCGGTAGCCGAGCCGCTCCCCCGCCATGCGCGCCAGCGTCGTCTTTCCGCACTGTCGGGGGCCGTGCAGGAGGACGGCCGGAGAATGTCCCAGCGCTTCGACCAGGCGCGCCTCGGCGAAACGCAGGTAGAGGGCGGAGGGAGCCATTGTCGACTCGATTCTAATGAAATCCGGCTAATTGTCGAGAATGGATACGGCTATATGTCGAAATGATTGGCGGCCATTCGCCGGAGAATCGCTCGCCAGGGTGCGGCGGGACTCCGGCCTCGTCGGAGCGAAGAGTCTGCGCGCGAAGCGACCCGAGGGATTCGGTCATCTGTCGAGGCCGGAGGCGGCCGAGTGTCGAAGTTCCGGCTGGCTGTCGGACCTTCGTACGGCAGATCATCGAACAAACTGTCCGGCCGATCGCCGACGCGCTGATCCCGCCGGTCGTCGAGCCCGGCGCGCCCCGGCGGTCTCCGGTGGAGTCGTCTCGACCGGGGGCCGGGAGCGTTCGGACGGGGTGGCGCCGACGGCTCGGCGGCCCGGGCCGCGCCGCGAGCCGGCCGGCGGCCCGCGCGAGTCCGACCGGCCGAAGTCGGCTCGCGGAGGTTCGCCGCGCCGGCGAACGGACGGTTACGAGGTCGGCGCTACCGGCGGTCGATGGCCCACTTGCCGGAGCCGGCCATGGCGATGAAGAAGAAGAGGAAGCAGTAGAGCACCGCCAACTCGCCCCGGTTCATGATCGGCCAGAACCCGTCGCCGTTGAACTGGTGCACCATGAAGTGGGCGACCGCCATCTGGCCGCTGCAGAGGAAGGCGGCGATGCCGGTCATGAAGCCGAGGATGATCAGGAGGCCGCCGACGACCTCGATGAAGCCGGCGAACCAGATGAAGGAGAACAACTCGCGCTGCGTTCCCCCCATGACGCCGAACACCTTCTGCGCGCCGTGGCAGAAGAAGAGGAAGCCGGACACGATCCGCAGGAGCGCGTAGGCGGTGTCCTTGTGCTGGCTGAGAATGGTCTGCATGGTGGTCCCTACCTCCTGGAAAGGTGCGAGGGGTTGCGTTGGATCGGGGGGCGGCCGGCGGCGCGGGTTCCGCTGCCGCCGCCGCGGTCGGGAGCGCTCGCCTGCTGCGGCGGGAGTCGGGTCACGGGGCGAGCGCCCCCAGGAAACCGGAGATCGCCGCGCCGCCGACCAGCACGGAGGTCACCACCGTGGCGACGACCAGCAGCGCCTGGACGCCGCTGAGCACGAAGAACACGCGGAGTTGCCGCAGGCCGGCGGCGAGCGCTTCCGGGTCCGAATCGTCGTGGGCGCGCCGGGCGTTTCCCGCGGCCTTGAGCAGGACCACGCCGGCCCAGATCGGAATCCAGGCGGCGAGCAGACCGAGCAGGGTGAGCGCGAGCCCGAGACCGGAGACGATCTCCGCGAGGCCGACGAACCGCATCCATCCCCGCGCCCGGTGGAGCGGCGCCGCGATCTCGCGCGCGCCGACGGCCGCCGGCGGAGCGCTTTCGGCCGCTTCCCGGGGCGGCTCGGCGCCGCCTCCGTCGGTCGGCGGCGGGGGCGGCGCCGGCGGGGCGCCGGGGTCGGTGTCCATCTCCGTCGTTCGGATCCTCCGGGGGATTCTCCCGTACTGCGGCGATCCGTCTCCGCGAGGGCGTCTGTTCGGCCCTTCCGACGGACTCAGAAGTCCAGCAGGATCGTGTACTTGGCGGTCAGCGCCCGGTCGAGCCGGTTCCCCATCGGGTCGCGGCGGTCGTTCAGCACGATGAAGAAGTCGGACAGCGGCCGGTGGATGAGGTTGAACCGGATGTTCGAACTCCAGTCCTCGTTCACGCTGTTGTACTGGATCAGCGCGTTCAGGAACATGTTCGTCGTGAAGGTGTAGGTCACCCGGGCGGTGAGCAGTTCGGTGGTGAACTCCCCCTCCGGGAGTGCGATGTCGTTCCGGGTCCAGCCCGCATACGCCGTGAGCCGGCTCCCCGCGCGAACGACCGTGCTGAGGTTGAGCGCCCTCCTGGCGCCCGAGTAGAACTCGCCGCGGTCGTACCTGCCGTTCAACGAGAGCGGACGACTCGGGTCGGAGAACAGCATCACGAACCACTCGTCGTAACGGTGTTCGCCGGCGGACACCATCGTCGTCGGGTGGATTTCGAACGCCTCCGGAGTGTTCTCGACGCTGTTGTCGTAGCCGAACTCCAGCAGGGCGCCGTTCTGGTGGCGAAACGCGAAGTGCATGTTCAGGTAGCGGCTCACCAACTCGCCGTCCGGGTCGGTGAACTCGTTGTACTCGAAGTGCGGGTTGAACTCGCGCAGGAAGTCGCTCCACCGCTCCGGGCGGAAGTAGTAGCCCAGGTACCCGAGCCACCGGGTGATGCCGACCCGGGGGGCGAAACCCATCTCCGGGTCGAAGTCCTCGCCGAGGCGCGACCAGGCGCCCCGTACCTGCCACTGCCGGCCGTCGTAAGCGGCGGCGACCCGTCCGGCGTCCCGGTCTCCGGAACGCCCCGGACTCATGGTGCGCGCCCAATAGGAGTTCACTTCCAGTTCCGGCGTCACCCGGATGTTCGCGTCGAGTCCCACGGAGCGGTGGTAGTGGTCGCTTCCGCCTCCGGCTTCCCGATTCAGGAAGATGGCGCCGACATCGGAGTTCTCGCCGAGGTTCCGCCGCACCCGCGCCGCGGAGAAGTTCTCGGCGTGGGGCGCGTCCTCGTTCGTCCCGGTCTGGATGCTCATGGCGCCGATCTCGTAGGCGCCGGCGCGTCCGGTGAGCCGGCCGCCGCCGAGCACCGGGATGGGCGAGCCGGTCGAGGAGAGCCCGATCCGGCGGCTGAAGAACAGGTAGAGGTCGTCCCCCCGGCTCTGGCTGCTGCGCAGCAGCGACGGGTTGAACGCCTGCCCGAAGTCGGCGCGGAACCGGGTGATCCGGGAGTCGGCGGGAACCCCGAACCGGAAGATGCCCGAATTCTCGATGAAGAAGTCGCGCTTCTCCGGAAAGAACAGGCTGTACCGCGTCAGGTTGACCTGCTGGATGTCCGCTTCCACCTGGGAGAAATCGGTGTTCACCGTCAGGTCGAGGTTCAGCCCGGTGCCCAGCAGGACCTTGGCGTCCACCCCGAGGTCGCCCCCGGTGGCGATGTCGTCGCTCTCCCGGGTCTGCGAAGCGTCCGCTCCGAGATAGGGCGTGACCTTGAACCGGCCGCCGGACGCCAGGCCGGTCAGGCCTTCGAGCGTTCCGGAATAGGAGATGCGGGCGAAGTTGAAGAATCGGGGAATCGGCGCCCAGAAGGCGTCCTGGTTCAGTCGGCGGACCCGGCGCAGGAAGTTGATTCCCCAAGTCTGCTCCGAACTCTCGCGGAAGCGGAGCGTGCGGAAGGGGATCTCCATCTCGATCGCCCAGCCGTCCTCCGCGCGGCGGGTGCGGACCTGCCAGACGCCGTCCCAGTCGCGGTTGAACTCCCGGCCTTCGTTGAAGATCTGTCCGTCGAACTTCGCGCCGCCCGGGTTCGTCTCGAACATGTACCCGTTGCGGCGGTCGTGGAAGGTGTCGAGCACGACGCCGAAGACATCGCCGGCCCGGGTGGAAAAGTCCCGCGAAAGGTCGTTCACGATGATCCGGTCCGGCGAGTCGTCGAAGGCGAAGGCGCCGATGTAGAGCGACTCGTCGTCGTAGAGCACCCGCACTTCGGTTTCCAGCGTCGCCGGCATTCCCTCGTCCGGGTTGCCCTGGGTGAACCCGGACGCTACCGGAGCGCCGGCCCATTCCTCCTCGCCGAGGACGCCGTCCACCACGATCGGCCCGGCGGCCCTGACCGCCGGCAGCCGGCGGTCGAACCGGGCGGTCTCGAAGTCCACCGGCGCCGGGGGTTGCGCCGCCGGCTCGACTTGCCGGGGTGATCCGGCGGCGGTCGGCGCGCTCGAAACGGCGAGCAGGAACACGACTTCCGCCCCGCCGAAGCGCCCGGCGCCCCGCAGCATGGGCCGAAGCGCCGCGCGGCCGGCGGCGCGCCACCGTCGGATGCGGGTCGGCGCCCCGCCGAGGAGCGGAGCCGCGGCCATGCAACCCGCGAATGTACCACCGGGCGGGCGCGCCGGCGGCGGGGCCGACGGCGCCCTATCCCGCGCTCCGCCCGATGATCCGGGCCACCGCGCGGCGGTAGCCGGCGAGGATGCGGAGCGTCACCGGCCCGGGACGGCCGGCCCCGATCGGGCCGCGGCAACCGTCCGGCGTAACCGTCCACGCGACCGGCAACACTTCCCGGGACGAACTGGTCAGGAACGCCTCGTCGGCGCGCGCCAACCGCGCCGGCGCCAGCGGGCGCTCGGCGAACTCGATCTCGAGGGCGGCCAGCGTTTCGATCACCAGTTCCCGGGTGATCCCCGGCAGGATGCCGCCGTCCCCCGGCGGCGTGCGCACCGCGCCGTCTTCCACCACGAAGAGGTTGGAAGTGGCCCCTTCCGCGAGGCCGCCGTCGGCGCCGCGCAGGATCGCCTCGTGGGCGCCGACCCGCTCCGCCTCCCGCACCGCCCGCCGGGCGAGCGCCAGCGCCGTGGTCTTGACCCCGGCGGGCATCCCGCCGGGGGCGGAGGCCCGCGTGAACCCGCTGAGGAGCACTCCCACTCCCTCGCGTTCCGGATCCACCGGCAGCGGCGGGAGCGGGCGCGCCAGCACCAGCAGCACCGGGCCCTCCGCTTCGGTTCCGGCGCTCAGGACTACGCGGACGGAGCGCTCCCCCGGGCCGGGGGCCGCCCGGCAGGTGCGGGCGATCCGGTCGGCGATCTCCTCGTCGGTCGCCGGAACCGGGATCTCCAGGAACGCCGCCGACCGCCGCAGGCGCTCCAGGTGGCGGTCGAGCAGCAACGGCGTCCCGCCGTAGGTCCGGAAGTTCTCGTACACCGCCTCCCCGTAGAGGAAACCCCGGTCGAGCGGGCTGATCCCGCCGCCCGCGCCCATCTCCCCGTTCCGGTTGACCGCCGCCGCCGCCATCGCGCCCCGGAATGTACCGGTCTCGGCCCCGCGACCCCTCCTTGCGCTCGCCGCCGCTCGGCAGCGGGCAGCAGCGTCGGAGGAGCGGGGGAAGGCGCGCGGGGAGGGCGGGGCGCCTTCTTCCGAGGGCAGATAGACTCGCCGGGCCTGCGGCTCCCCTTCGGCCGTGGCCAGGTGGCGTGCGGCGACCTGGGTGGGCCGAAACGAACCTGCCGAAGCGCCTCGGTATTTCTCCTGTGCCGGGCGCGTCCGCACACCCCGTTTGAGCCCCCACCCACAGCCCGTTGGCGACCACGAGCCTGGTCCCTGTTCGCGCCCGGCACTTGTGCTACTTTCCGGGGCTGGGTACACGCTGTGGGGCTGCCTCCGACCCGGGTTGAGATCCACGCCGGGGACAATTTGGCCGTCGTTGGGGATTTCCCCAATGAGTCCTTCGATCTCATCTACATCGACCCGCCCTTCAACACCGGTCGGGAGCAGGCGAGGACTCGTCTGCGAACCGTGGCGGACGCGAGCGGCGACCGCATCGGTTTCGGCGGGCGCCGGTACCGCACGGCCGTCATCGGTCGCTCCGCTTTCGACGACACTTTCGCCGATTACCAAGCGTTTCTGGAGCCGCGTTTGGTCGAGGGTTACCGCTTGCTCTCCCCAACGGGTTCGTTCTTCCTGCACCTAGACTACCGCGAAGTCCACTACTTGAAGGTCGTGATGGACGGGATCTTCGGGCGGGATTCCTTCCTCAACGAAATCATCTGGGCCTACGACTACGGTGCCCGATCCAAGAAGCGTTGGTCACCCAAGCACGACAACATTCTCTGGTACGCCAAGGACCCGAAGCGGTACACCTTCCGCCACGAAGACAGCGACCGCATCCCGTACCTGGCGCCGGCGCTCGTCGGGGCGGAGAAAGCGGCGCGCGGCAAGACCCCGACCGACACTTGGTGGAACACCATCGTGAGCCCCACCGGGAAGGAGAAGACTGGTTACCCCACACAGAAGCCGCTCGCCATCCTGAACCGGATCATTCAGGTTCACTCCAACCCCGGGGATAGAGTGCTGGACTACTTTGCGGGCAGCGGGACGACGGGCGAGGCTGCGTTCCGATCGGGACGGAATGTCGTCCTAGTGGACCACAATCCCGAGGCGATCGCCGTGATGGCGAGACGGTTGGCGTTCACTCGCCCCGTCCTGAGCGACTCCAGAGCACCGATACCGATGCCGGAAGGTGGTCGGAGAAGTCTGTTTGCGCCAGGGGCGTGACATGAAGGTCGTTGATCCGGAGGTCAGTCTCCTCGCTCGTCTGTTGGATGAGGTTCAAGCCACTTACGAGTCCGGGAACTCGGCGTGGGACGACAGTCCCTTCGCTGGGATCCGAACACTGGCATCTCGGCAGAAGGGTGCTGTCGCAGAGCGCCTAGTTTCCGCCTACATGGCAGACAAGGGATTCCGTGTGGAGTCACCTCCGGATAGTGAGTGCGATCGACTGATCAACGGCGTACGCACTGAGATCAAAATGAGTACCCTGTGGCAGAGTGGCCTCTACCGGTTTCAGCAGTTTCGAGACCAGAACTACGACTTGGCCATCTGTCTCGGAATTAGTCCGGCATCCGCTCACTGCTGGGCCATTCCCAAGTCTGTCATTCACGACCAACGACAGAAGGGTGGCATCCCCTCCCAACATGCCGGGAGTGCCGGCCGTGACACTGCATGGCTTCATGTCAACCCGGAGGCGCCTCCGGCTTGGTTGCGCGACTGGGGTGGCAGCCTTTCGGACGCGGTCTCCGTGGTCGCTCGCCTCGTAGCTACCAACTCTCGCGCTTGATCAAGATGCGAGAGTTCAGCCGTCGGGTTGTCCGTGGGCTAACGGGCGCGGGGCTCGCGACCGCCGCGCTCGCCGCCGCCTGCGCCCCGTCGGCGCCCGAGCCGGGAGTCGTCGCCATCGTCGGCGGCATCGTGTATCCGGTCACTTCGCCCCCCATCGAGGGCGGCGCGGTGCTCATCCGGGACGGCCGGATCGAAGCCGTCGGCGCCGACCTCGACCTCCCCTCCGGGGCGCGGATCGTGGACGCTTCCGGCGGCAGCGTCATTCCCGGCATCATCGAGACCCATTCCCACATGGGTTTCAAGATGCTGAACCTCCCGGCGACCGGGTCGAACAACAACGAACTCTCTTCACCGATCAACGCCCATGTCCGGGCGATGGACGGGCTCGACTCCTCCGATCCGGCTTTCTCCCTCGCGGTCGCCGGGGGCATCACCACCCAGAACATCACCACCGGCAGCCGCAGCCCGAACAGCGGGCAGGCGGTGCTGGTCAAGATGCGCGGCGGCACCGTGGAAGACATGTTCTTCGCGCACGGCGGCATGAAGTTCGCCATCCGCGCCACCACCCCCTATCCGAACTTTCCGCAGGACGAAGCCGGCGTCTTCGAGTTGTTGAACGGGGAACTCGAAGAGTCCCGGGAGTACCTCGCGGCCATCGCCGCGCACGAAGCCGATCCCGACAACCACCCGCGCCCGCCCCGCGACCTCACGAAGGAAGCGTTCGGCAAACTCCTTACGCGCGAATGGCCGGTGGGCGTCCACTCCCACACGGCGGAACAGATGGGCTACGCGATCGAACTGAAGCGCCGCTTCGACCTCGACCTCTACATCCACCACGGGGACCGCACGGATGTGCACGCCGAAGCGATGGCCGAACTCGGCGTGCCGGTGAGTTTCGGCCCCATCCTGCCGTTCGACAGCCCGGAGAGCGAGGACCTGCTCGGCCCCATCCGCCTCGCCGAGTCGGGAGGCCTCGTGGCGTTCCACCAGGACCATCCCGACGGCCACCAGTACTTCCTCCGCCATACCGGCGCGATGTTCGTCCGGCGGGGTATGCCGCCCGACGAAGCGTTGAAGGCCCTCACGATCAACGGGGCGCGGATCTTCGGCGTGGACGACCGGATCGGCAGTCTGGAGCCGGGGAAGGACGCCGACCTGGTGGTCCTGGGCGGCGAGGACCCGCTGGCTTTCGATAGTTTGGTGATGCGCGTGTTCGTGGACGGCGTGGAGGTCTTCGACCGCGAGACCGGGTTCGATGTCTTCGGCGGGCGCGTCCCGGAGGGCTGGTGATGCCCGAACACCGGCGGGCGGTCGGCGTCCCGGCGGCGCGGGCGGCCGGGCGCGTCCTCGCGGCGCTGCTGCTCCCGGCGCTGTTCCTGCCGGCCGTTTCCGTCGGCCAGTCGGTCGCCATCGTCGGCGGCGAAGTGCATACCGGTCGGGGCGAGGTCCTGTCCGGCGCTTCGGTGCTCATCGAGGACGGCAAGATCGCTGCCGTCGGCGCCGGCGTCGAAGTCCCGGAGGGCGTCGAGACCCTCTCCGCCGAGGGGATGGTGGTGACCCCGGGGTTCCTGGACGCCCAGACCCTGCTCGGAACCGAGCCGGCGGGCGGAGCCCTGGTCGCGATCGCCGGCGAAACCGGGCCCGGCATCACCCCGGCGGCGCGCGCCGCCGACCGCTTCGCGGAAGGTCTCGCGCCGCTCTGGCTGCGCGAAGGGGTGACCACCGTGTACCTGGCGCCCGACCCCCGGCGGCTCATCGGCGGGCTGGGCGCGGTGGCCAAATTGGCCGGCCCGCGGGAGACCGCGCTCCTCCGGGAGGATGCGGCGGTCTCGGCCTCGTTCGGGGAATCCGCCGTCGGCGACACGCCGCCGGGCCGCGACCGTCCGACCGGCCCGACGACCCGGCAGGGGATGATCTACGCCCTCCGCCGGACGCTCGTCGAGGCGCAGGAAGACACCCTCGGCGGCGAGGCCGGGCGGGCGCTGGGCCGTCTGCTGGCCGGGGAAACGCCGCTCCGCGCGCTCGTCAACAAGCCGGACGACATCGAGACCGCGCTGCGGGTGGCGGGCGAATTCGACCTGCGCCTCGTGCTCGACCAGGCGGCGGGGGCGGCTGCGGTCGCCTCCCGGCTCGCCGAAGCGGACATCCCGGTGGTGGTCGGCCCGGCGATCCTCGCCATCGGCGACGGCGGCCCGATGGAACTCGCGAGCCACTCCCCGGCGACCGCCGCCGCCCTCCACCGCGCCGGCGTCCGCATCGCGCTCTCCACCTTCGGCAGCCGGGGGCGTTCGGTGGCGATGGAAGCGGCCATCGCCTGGGCGCACGGCCTCCCGCGCGACGCCGCGCTCACCGCGGTGACCGGCGGCGCCGCGGAGATCCTCGGCGTCGCCGACCGGGTGGGCTCGCTAGAGCCCGGCCTCGACGGGGACCTGGTGGTCTGGAGCGAACACCCGATCGGCACTTACGCCCGCGCCTTGGCGGTCGTCGTGGACGGCCGCGTGGTCTTCCGCCGGGACTGAGCCGGGGGCGATGTTCCCGCCCTTCTCGGGGCGCCGCGGACTGCGGCTCCGGCCCCGCATCGAGCGCCGAGCGCTTCGGCCGCCGCGCCGACCCACTCGTTCGAGGCCTTCTCGAAGAAGACCCGTCCCGCCTCGCGGCAGGAGTAGCACTCCCATGGTTTCCCGACAACGCGTCGTCCTTTCGTTCTTCGTTCTCGCGATCGCCGCCGGCGCTTCGTCGTCCTCGGCGGCGCCGGCCTTCGGCGGGAGCGAGTCCCGCGCCGCCGACCCCGAGGTGCGGGCGGGCCTCACGCTGCTCGACGAGTGGATTCGCGCCCGCATCGAGTACGAAGGGTTGCCGGGCTTGGTCATCGGGATCACCCACGACCAGGAGGTCGTCTGGACGAAGGCTTACGGACACGCCTCGCTCGACCCCGAAACCCCCATGACCGTGGACTCGATCTTCCGGATCGCGTCGCATTCCAAACTGTTCACCGCGATCGCCGTGTTGCGCGAACGGGACGCGGGCACGCTGCGGCTCGACGACGAGGTCCGGAAGCACCTGCCCTGGTTCGACTTGGAAAACCGCCACCCGGAGGCGCGGGCGCTCACCGTGCGGCACCTGCTCACCCACACCGGAGGCCTGCCGCGCGAGTCGGTGCACCCGGCGTGGACCGAGTTCGTATTCCCCGACGCCGAAGCGGTGCAGGCGACGGTTTCCGAACAGGAAACCACTTACGCCACCGAGACCAAGTGGAAGTACTCGAACCTCGGCTTCACGCTCGCGGGCATGGTGGCCGAGGCGGCCGGCGGCGAGTCGTTCGGCGAGTTGGTCACCGCCGGGATCCTGCAACCGCTGGGAATGGACTCGACCAGCGTCGGCCCGGTTCCCGAGTCGCAGCGCGCCCGGCTGGCCACCGGCTACGGGCGGCGGATGCCCGACGGGAACCGGGAGGCGTATCCCTTCGTGGACGCCCGCGCCTTCGACCCGGCGACCGGAGTCTCCTCGACCGTCCCCGACCTGCTGCGTTTCCTCCAGTGGCAGATGCGCGTCCGCGACCGCGAGAGCGAGGAGGTGCTGGCCGCGAACACGCTGCTGGAGATGCAGCGCGTCCACTGGCTGCAGCCCGACTGGAAGAGCGGGTGGGGCCTCGGTTTCTCCGTGCGCCACACCGAAGACCGCGACCTGATCGGCCACGGGGGTTCCTATCCCGGCTACCGCACGCAGACCCTCCTGAGCCCGAAGGAGAAGGTCGGCGTGGTCGTCTTCACGAACGGCGGCGACGGCAACCCCGGCCGCTTCGTCGAGAAGGCATTCGAGTGGGTGGCCCCGCCCCTCGTCGAAGCCGCGAAGGAATCGGAGGAGAAGGAGACAGCCGTCTTCGAGCCGGTGTGGGAGATCTACCTCGGCGCCTACCGCAGCCGCTGGGGCGACACTACGGTGGCGCGTCTCGCCGACGAGTTGGTGCTGTTCTCACCGCTCTCCGAGAACCCGGAAAGATCGAAGGGTGTCCTCCGCCCCACCGACGAAGAACATGTCTTCCGCCTGGAGAGCGACGGCTACGGCCCCCACGGCGAGTTGGTCCGCTTCGCCGTGGACGAAACCGGCGCCGTAACCCGCGTCTACACGGGCGTCAACTACTCCGATCGCCTCCGGTAAGCGCCCATCCTTCAGGCGGCGCGTTCGGCCGCCGCTCCGAGGCGCAGCGCCCGGACCGCCTCGGCGATTTCCTCCACCCGGTGGAGTACTTCGTCGAGCGAGCCCGAAAGATCAAGCGCCAAGATGCGGAGACACTTGCCGGCGTGGCGCACGGTGTAGGCGCGTCCCTCCGCTTCGCCCTTCGCATAGATGAGCAGGCCTCCGGGAAGGCCGGCGGCGGTCGAATAGGCAAGGAGTTGGTAGATGTCGGCGTTCCGAATTCCGAAGTCGGCGCGCTTGTATTTCGCGTCGCCGACGAAGACGGTTCGTCCCTCCTCGGTCCATACGAGGTCGGGTCGCAGACGCACGCGCCCTCTCTCATCGAGTGACTCGATTCGCCGTTCGCAGAACGCTCGTGCGGGCAGTTTCAGTCTTTCGCGGAGCGCCACGGTGAGGAACTCCTGAAAGACGGCGTTCATGTCCATCAGGAATCCGGACACTCGGACCTCGCCTCGCTCGGCTTCGTAGGAGGCCTGGCGCAAGACGAGTCGTGCGAGGGCGACTACCCCTCGGTAGTGCGCATTCAGCCGGTCGAATGCGACGCGCGGTACCGCGTTTCGCGGATATTCGCGGAGCGACACACCTTCAAGTTGCGTCCGGACATGGGAGAGTCGGCGTCGCGCCGCAGTGGACCGGAGTCGCAATCCTCCCAGCCGGCGGACAGCCGCGGCGACCAAGCGGTTGGGAAGAATGTCTGCGGTGAACTCGTCGTAGCGCACTTCCGCGGGCAGGGGGAACCCGTAGCGGCGGCGAATCTGCTCGTCGAAGCGGACGCGCCCGCGCACCGTGGTGAGCGCGTCCTCCCGGCCGAGATATCCGTGGAACAGACCGCCGGAGAAGGCTTGCCGCGCCGCCGCCGAGAGTGCGAGCGCCACCGCATCGGGCAGCGCCTCTTCCTCGGGAAAGTCGAAGTCGTCTTCCCGGAAACGCACCCGACCGATGGCGTAGCAGGCGAGGGACAGCAGTTGCGGAATCCCGATCTTGGGCTCGATGCGCACCGAAAGATCGCCAACTTCGAGTGCGCCCACGGTCGCGGCGGGCGTGAGGCAGTACTGTTCCAACTTGCCGGGAATCGGCGCGATCGTAAGATCGCGGACCGCGCTCTTCAGTGCGTCGCGTACGGCCACGGTGAGCGAGATGGGGTCGCTCGTCGCATACTCTTGGATGTCCAACTGCGACATCAGTTCACACCCCTCAGAAAGTCCTTCGTCAGCCTTCGTCGCCGTCCCCGCGCTGGGAGAGATCCCTGTTCTCCCGAGACGATCCGTCCCCGGCGTCGCCTGGCGATACAACCCGGCGATTCCAAAGTTCGTCGAACTCGCGCAGTGCGTCCGGCTCGCCGAACAGCCTCTCCCCGACATAGGGCCGCACCGCGTGCCGCCAAACCCGCTCTGCCATGGCGTCGTCGAGGCCCTTCTTCATGAAATAACTCGGCCCGATGGCGGCGTCCCCGGCGCTCCGAACCTTCAGGAGACTGTTCGCACCTTTCACGAAGTCTGCGATCCAAGTCATTCTCGGCGCCTCGTCCCGGACGAAGCGGCGCAACACTCCCCGGACTGGGTCCTCGTGCGGATCGAATCCCACGAAGTAGAACCGCCGTCGCAGCGCGAGGTCCACGAGAGCGATGGAGCGGTCGGCCGTGTTCATCGTCCCGATGATGTGGAGATTCTCCGGCAGGGAGAATGACTCGCCGCCGTACTGCAGGCAAATCGCCTCCTCGCGGTACTCGAGGAGGAAGTACAACTCCCCGAACACCTTGGAGAGGTTGCCCCGGTTGATCTCGTCGATGATAAGGAAGTGCTTGGCGTCCGGCTCGCCACGCGCCCGATCGGCGGCCTCGACCAGTGGACCGTTTCGCAGGTCGAACCCCGCCGTCCCCTCAGATAGCCGGGGTCGGAATCCCTGCACGAAGTCCTCATAGGTGAACGACGGATGGAACTGCACCAGCGTGACGCGAGCTTTCGCTCCACTCAACTGACGCGCCAAGGCGCGGGCGATGTGGGTCTTGCCCGTGCCTGGTGGGCCGAAGAAGATGACCTGCTTCTTTTCTCCGATGAGCGTCTCGATCTCCCGAAGGAAGTTGTCGTCCTCAAGGTAGAGGTCCTTCGCGAGGGCGTACAAAGTGCTGGGTGGCTCGTCATCCGTCCCTTGATCAGGATCAAACCACCCCCTGATGAACCGGTCGTAGTCTTGTTTCTCACCCTCAAAGGCGAACGCGATGAGTTGTTTCGCTGCCCACGGCACCGCCCCCTTTCCAGGCGCGACCTGCCAGATGGTGTTCATGCTCGTGTAGAAGTACCAGTCTCGTGGTTCGCCAAACGAGTCCCAAGCCACTGCGACTCGCTGCCCGTTCTCCGGTTGGCCCGCAATCCTTCCGACAGCTTTGATCCGCATTACCGACATGGTGCGCCCCCGTGCGTTGAACGGAAGGTCGTGCTTCTTGGTGAAGGAAGCCTTGATGGCGATGCGATCCCCCGGCTGCATTGCGTTGACCTGCCGCCGAACATCTTTGCGATCCTCACCGAAGCCGTGCTCCCAGATACCGTCACGGAGGAAGCGTTCCGTCTGGTCGTGCCTGCCGTATGTCGCGCCGACGAACCAGCAGGGGCGGTCCTCAACGGGCGTCGGAAGGTGGGCGGCGGAATCGAGCGCGGCGTCGACGACACGGGATGCCATCAGGTTCGGAACTCCTCCTTCGGTGAGATCTCGCGGAGTGTGTCTGGCACTATAGTGGAGAAGCGACGAGAATCTCTGATCTAGCCGGACGCGGTCGGATCAGGTTGCTTCGGAGCGCCTTCCGAGATCCCGACCGAGTCGGTGCGCTGCCTGGTATCGAGCGGAAGGTCGTGGCCGTCGACCAAGACTACATGCCGGCGCCGGATGTTCTCTCGAAAACTCCGGGGAATGGCGTCCCAAGCGAACAAGTCCACGCGAAACGGCAGGCTGCTCTCCTCGAAGGCGTCGCGAAGATCCCCGACCTGCCGCATCTCGTCCGGCGCAGCGAAGACGACCAAGTCGAGGTCGGAACTGGGCCGAGCGGTCCCTCCCACGCGGGACCCATACACCCAAGCCGTGGTGTTCGGGAGATGTCGCCGGAGGATATCAAGGACGGCTTGCCGTTCGGCCGCCGTCAGCGCGAGGTCCGACTCGCCACCGAGACTCATTCCCAGGACTCGCCGGTCAGGGTCTCGTAGAGACGCACGGCGTCGCCGAGGAACTCCGGAACGAGTTCGACGCACGCTTCGGCCTTCGCGCCGTCGTAGTCGTGCGCGGTGGCCACGCGGGCATCCGCATAGCGGAACCACTGCGGCACGGGAGCGTCCAGCAGGTCGTTCTCCGCGGCGATGCGGAGGATCGGTTTGGGACTGCTCGGCGCATCGGAGATACCGAGTTCGTGGACCAGGTGCCGCTTCAGCACTTTCCAAAGACAGTCGTAGCAGGTCTCGAAGCGCTGAATGACCGACTCCCTGATCGCCTCCTGATCGAGTCGCGTGCGTTCGGCCCCCGAGTTGTCCCAGTTCTCGTACTGCTCCTCCAGTCGCCGCAACGACAGTTGGAACTTGCCGTAGTCGATCATCGTCCGGCTCGGCGACGCCTGCCGATACTCAGCCGGCGCTTCCGCATAACTCGACGGTGGCGATGCGTCCGTTCGGTAAGCCCGACGCCGGGACTTACACGACTCGGCGAGCAGAGGAGAGTCGGCATGGAGGTCGGCAGCGGCGCTGATGGTAGCGGGATAGTGGCATTGGGGCGGCCCCCGGCACTCATCGAGTGCCCCGGCCGCCCCGGCCGGGAGAGCGGAGAGAGGTGGGGCGGGGTGTGCGTTTGGCGGCGCAACGAACGGGCGAGTCAGCGCCCGATGGCGTAGGGGGTGAGTGGGATGCCGGGTTCGGAACCTTCGGCCAATTCGGCGACCAGGCGGCCCGTTCCCAGGGACTGGGTGAAGCCGAGCATTCCGTGGCCGGTGGCGACGAGCAGGCCGGACAGCCCCGGAGGCCGGCCGATGAAGGGGAGGCTGTCCGGGGTCAGCGGGCGGAAGCCGAACCAGGGGACTTCGTCCTCCAACGGCGCCTCGGCCCGGAGCGCCGCGCGGGCGCCTTCGATGACGGCCCGGTACCGGCGGAGGTCGAGGCGGCGCTCGAAACCGGCCAGTTCGAGGGTTCCGGCGAACCGCACCTGATGCTGCAGCGGCGTGACGATGGCCTTCCGCTCCGCGACCGTTGCGGCGAGGGAGGGAGTTCCGGGGAAGCGTCGGATCGTCGCGGAGTAGCCCTTCGCCGGGATGACCGGCAGCCGCAGGCCGACCGTACGGCCGACTCGCGGGCTCCAGGCGCCGAGCGCCAGCACCGTTTCGTCGGCGGGCCGTTCTTCCGCTTCGCCCTCGGTCTCGTCCGGTCCGTCGGCGACGCCGGCGGTTTCCGGCGTGGGGGGCGCGCTCACGGCCACTCGGCGGGTCAGCGCCCCGACGACGGCGCCGCGCCGCCGGAGGAGGCCGGCGACCCGCGCCCCCGTCTCGATGCGCACGCCCATCCGCCGCAGCGTCGCCACCATGGATTCGGCGAAGCCGAGGCTCAGGCCGTGGGCGTCCCCCGCGAGGAACAGCGCCCCGAGCACCGCGCCGCTGAACGCCGGCTCGCGCTCGCGGGCGGCGTCGCCGTCCAGCACTTCCACCGGGAAACCGGCGCCGCGCAGTTGTTCCGCCTCGCGCCGGCCCTGCGCGAACCCCGCCTCGGTCAGGTACAGGAGCCACCCGCCCCGCCGCTCGTAGTAGAAGTCCACTTCGCCCTGTTCCAGCAACTCCTCGAACAGGGTCAGGCTCAGGCCCGACAGCGCGGCGAGCGCCGTGAACCCCGCCTCGGAGCGGGCGCGGGTGCAGGCGCGGGCGAAACCGAGCAGCCAGCCGAGGAGCGCCGGGTCGGCGCGCCAGCGGATGCGGAACGGGCTGTCGCCCCTGAGCGACCACCGCAGCGCCTTGCCGAGAACGCCGGGCGCCGGCAGCGGGTGGGAGTGGGCGGCGCAGAGCAGCCCGGCAGTGCCGCAGGTGGCGCCGTGACCCGGAGCGCCGGAGTCGAGGACCTCGACCTCCCAACCGGCGCGCCGGAGGAAGTAGGCGCAGGAGAGCCCGACCGCCCCCGCACCCAACACCAGCGCCCGGCGGCGGCCGGTCGCCACGGCTCTACCTCCGCTCCTCGAGCGCGCCGACCGGGCGAGCCGGAGCGCGCCCCGCGAGCGCGCCGCGACTAAGCGTTCGGTTCGCCGCCGCCGGCCGCTGTCGGGTCGGCGTCGTCGGCGGACGGCCCGTAGGCGCCGGGCACCGGGATGCCCAGGAGCCGGTAGTACACGCTCAACTGGCCCCGGTGGTGGATCAGGTGGCTGATGATGAAACCGCGGAGCGCGGCGACCCGCGGCCCCTCGAAGATCACCTTCTCGCCCATGAGCAGCCGCCAGTCGGCGACGAAGGCCCCGTCGGGAGTCGCCCGCAGTTCCTTCAGGAAGTCGGCGATGACCCGCTCGTGGTTCTCCGTCAACTCGGCTGCCGTCCGCCAGTCGGGCGACTTGTAGTCGGAGGTCGCGAAGTCGAACGAGTCGGCGCGGAGGATGCTGAGCGCCCAGATCGGCGTCTCGACGATGTGGCTCGCGAGTTTCGCGGCGGTCATCGACTTCTCGTGGGGCCGGAAGTCTGCGCGGGAGTCGTCGAACCGCTCCAGGAAGCGGGCGGTGGTCTTGGCCTCGATTTCGACTTCGGTAGCGATGCCTTCGGCGATGGTCATGCGGATGCTCTCCTTCTCCGGCGGAGGTTTCGGGTTTCGGGGGCGGTGGGGGGAGGATGCTAACGGCGCGGACACCTTCGACGGCTAGCATCCCCGGCCCCTGCGCCTCGCCCTTTTTCTGCTCGTCTTGACTGCCGCCGACCTTCGGGGCGCCCGCCTCGCGGCGGCCGCCGACTCCCTCCCGGCTTCGCCGCCGGTCGCGCCCGTCGAGAGGGTGATTCCCGAGGCGGCGCGGCGCGGCGAAGCCGAAACCGGCGCCGAGAGCCCGGAGAACGGCCGGGCGCCCGAAGTCGCCGCCGAAGACGGGCGGTTCGAGTTCCGGACCACTGAGATCCAAGGCCGCTCCTACCGCTGGCAAGTGTTCGTTCCCGGGGCCGTGGCCGCCGGCGAGGACCCGAACCCGGCGGTCATCCTGTTCCTCCACGGCGCCGGCCAGCGCGGGAGCGACGGCGAGCGGCAGACCGAGATCGGGTTGCCGGCGGTGCTCCGCGAACGCCCCGACTTCCCGGCGGTGGTGGTGATGCCGCAGTCGCCGCGCAGCGCCTGGTGGGGCAATCCGCGGATTGAGGCGCTGGCCCTCGCCGCGCTCGACAGCGCGGTCGCCGAGTTCGGCGGCGACCCCGACCGCATCTACCTGACCGGGCTCTCTCTCGGCGGCTACGGAACCTGGGCCTTCGCCTACCGCTACCCGGACCGGTTCGCCGCGCTCATCCCGGTCTGCGGCGGGGTCACGCCGAGGAATTCGCGGCTGCCGACGCCGGACTGGCATCCCGGCGCGGTGCGGCCGGAAGACCCGTTCGGCGAGACCGCCGGCGCCATCGCCGGAATCCCGGTCTGGATCTTCCACGGCGAACGGGACCGCCGCATTCCGGTCACGGAATCGCGCCGGATGGCGAAGGCGCTGCGGGCGGCCGGCGGCTCGCCCCGCTACACGGAGTACCCGGGAGTCGGCCACGACTCGTGGACCCCGGCGTACCGGGAGGAGGGCCTCTACGAGTGGCTCTTCGCCCAACGCCTCTCCGACCGCTCGCCGTAGTCCGCCGCCATGGCGCGGGGGCACCTGCGGCGCCGGCCCGATGCCCGTCCGGACGGGTTCGGTCTCGAACTGGACGACCTGGAGCAGCCGCTCGATCCGGGACGGTTGTTCGGCGAGGCGGGGGAACCCGCCCGCCGACTGGAAGTCGAGATCGGCTCCGGCCGGGGTTCCTTCCTGATCGCCGAAGGAGAGGCGCGCCCGGAGACCCGGTTCCTGGGGGTCGAGCGGGCGCGGCGGTATTGGCGCTTCGCCGCCGACCGGCTGCGGCGGCGCGAGCGAACGAACGCCCGGATACTCCGCGCCGACGCCCTCGAAGTCTTCCGGGCGCTGCCGGCGGGCTCGGTCGCCGCGGTCTGGGCGTTCTTCCCGGACCCGTGGCCGAAGCGCCGCCACGCGCACCGGCGCCTGCTGGCGCAGGACGCCTTCTACGAGGCCGCGGAGCCCGCGCTGGCCCCCGGCGCGGCGATCCGGGTGGTCACCGACGCCGAGTCGTACTTCGCGGAGATCGAGTCCGCCGTGGCGCGACGCACCGCTCTCGTTCGTTGCCCGTACGAACCGCCGACCTCCGCCGAGCCCGGTGAGTTCGCCGGCACGAATTTCGAGCGCAAGTACCGCCGGGAAGGACGCCCGATCCACGCGGCCGCCGCGCGCCGCGCCGACGAAGCCGGACCGCCGTAGCGCCCGGCGGCGCCGGCGAATCGCGGGCTACCGGACGAAGACGACGCTTTCCCGGACGAAGAGCCGGGAGCCGAAGCGCAGCAGCCCGTAGGCGCCGAGCAGCGCGATCGCCCCGGCGAGGGCGATCTGCCAGATGGCCGCGGGTTCGCCGGCGACGATGTCCAGGATCATCAGGTGCTGGCCCAGGATGGGCAGGAACGAAGTCCAGGTCCCCGACTCCACCCAGTTGAAGGTCACCGCGAAGAAGGGAACCATCGGGGCGAACGAGAGATACCCGAAGTAGGTCTGGGCTTCCTTGTAGGACTTCGCGTAGGTCGCCACCACGACCTGCAGCGCCGAGCAGAAGAGCGCGAGCGGCAGCGCGGTGGCCGCCACCAGCGCCCAGTCGCCGGCCGTCGGCGTGATGTTCATCGCGCCGGGCATGAACCGGAGGACGGCGACGATCGTGACCAATCCCAGCGCGGTCAGGAAACAGGCGAACACCGCGGCGGCGGCCCACTTCCCCACCACCAGCCGCGCCGCCGGCACCGCGTTCAGCAGGAGCGCTTCGATGGAGCCGCGCTCGCGTTCTCCGGCCACCGCGTCGGCGGAGATCTGCATTCCCCCGAAGAAGGCGTTCATCAGCAGGAACATGGGAATGAACCCGAGTACGGAGAACACCCGCCGCCGCCGCTCGCTGAACACCTCGCGCCGGCTCACTTCGACCGGCCGCACCACCAGCGGGCTGATCCCCCGGGCGACCAGGCGCAGCGACGCCACTTCCTGTCCGTACTGCTCGAGCAGCGCGGAGGCGCGCCGCGCCTTCGCCGAGGCGGCCGCGCGGGTGCTGTCGGCGACGACCTCCACTCCCGCCGGCCGCGCTTCCCGGAACTCGCTGCGGTAGTCCTCCGGGATGCGGAGCACCAGGTCCGCTTCGCGGTCACGCACCGCGGCCTCCGGTTCTTCCGGGCCGGCGACGACTTCCACGCCCGGCTGACGGGACAGCCAGTCGGTCAGGTCGGGGGCGTGCTCCCCGCCGACCACCGGGATCTCCATCTGCCGGACTTCGTCGCGAACGCCCTCGGCGAACCGGCCCATGAACAGCACCAGGATCGGGAAGATGCTGATCGAGATGAACACCGCCACCAGCGCCCGGCGGTCGCGCGCGCCCTCGAGCAGTTCCTTGCGGAAGACGACTCCGGCGGCGCCCATGCGAAGCGGTCCCCGTTCAGGCCGCCGGCGCCGCCGCGCCGCTTCCGCCGGCCGCGGCTTCCGAGTCCGGGCCGGTGAGCGCGACGAAGGCGTCTTCGAGGCTCCCGGTTCCGGCGGCTTCGCGGATGCGGTCCGGGGTTCCGTCGGCGGCCACCCGCCCGGCGGCGATGATCACGATCCGGTCGCAGAGCAGCGAGACCTCGTTCATCGCGTGGCTGGAGAACAGCACCGCGCATCCGCGGTCGCGGAGTTCCCGGATCATCTCCCGCATCCGCCGCGTGCTCATCACATCCAGCCCGTTGGTCGGCTCGTCGAGCAGCACATTCTGCGGACGGTGGACCAGCGCCCGGGCGAGCAGCACGCGCGAGCGCTCGCCGTGGGAATACCCCTTCGCCCGCCGCTCCACGAACTCCTCCATGTCGAGAAGCCGGATGAACTCGTCCAGCCGCGCGTCCGCCTCCGCCTCGGGCACCGCCCGCAGCCGGGCGAAGTAGCGGATGTTCTCGCGCCCGGTGAGCCGGGGATAGAGCGCGTGGGTGTCCGGCAGCGCGCCGATCCGCGCCTGCGCCGCCACGGTCTCCTCGCGGACATCGTGACCGTCCACCCGCACCCGCCCCGCTTCCGGGGCCATGAGCCCGTACATCATCCGGAGCGCGGTGGACTTGCCGGCGCCGTTGGGCCCGAGCAGGCCGGTGATCTGCCCGTCCTCGGCGGTGAAACTCACTTCGTCCACGGCGACCACCTGCCCGAAGGTCTTGCGGAGGCCGGTGACTTCGATCACTCGGCGCCCCCGTCCTCTTCGCGGTCCCGCCCGCCCTCTTCGCCGGTCGGCGGCAGGTCGGGCCCGGTGGCGGACCTCCAGAACGCCGGCCGGTCGAGGTCCGCGAGACACGACGCGTCCAGCGCGTCCGGGTCGGCGGTGTCGAAGAACTCGGCGACCAGCCGGGGCGCGCATCCCGAGCCGAGGGTCCCGTGGGCCGCACCGGGTACCACCAGGTGGCGCGAGCGGCTCAGCGTCTTCGCGGCGTGTTCTCCCCAGCGGGGGGGCGTCACCGGGTCGAGTTCGCCGGACAGGATGAGCACCGGCGCGTCGGAGACCACCGGCTCCCGGTAGCCGGGCGGCAGTTCGCCCCGCGGCCAGACGCGGCAGGCCTCGCGCATTCCTTCCACCATGAAGGCGCCGAAGACGGTTTCCTCCGCGGCGGCTTCGGCTTCGTCCTCGCCGACGAAGGGGAGGTCCTCGGCGCAGAGCACGGAGAGGAACATGCCGGGCGCGATCCGCGGGCCGCTCGCCGGGTCGGCGAAGACCAGCAGCGGGCCGAAGTCCCCGTCGAGCGCGCTCTCCACGATCAACGGGGTGAGCGACGCGGTGGAGGGGTTGTAGAGCAGCGCCCGGAGGATGCCGGCCACTTCCTCCCGGCGGAGCGGCCGCTCCTCCCACTCGCCGGTGCGGGCGTGGCGGACCCGGAACCGGCGCGGCGGATCGCGGTCGAGGCTGGCGAGCAACTCGTCCACCATCTCCGGCAGCCGGGGGAATCGCGCTGCGCAGTCGGCGTCCTCGGCGCAGCCGGCGAGGAGCAGGTTCAGCGCCCGCTGTCCGTCCGCGGCGAAGGAGAGCGGGATGCGCATGTCCACCGGGGCGACGCCGTCGAGGACCACCGCGCGCACGCTTTCCGGGTGGCGCCGCAGGTACACCAGCGCGGCGCGGGTGCCGTAGGAGCCGCCCCAGAGGTTGATCCGGCCGTAGCCGAGGGCTCGGCGCACGGTCTCCAGGTCGTCCATGGCCACCGGGGTGGTGTAGTGCTCGGGCGCGGCGTCGAGTTCGGCCAAGCACTCCCGCCAGTCCGCTTCCGGGATTTCCGGCAGCCCGGTCTCCGAGGAGATCGAGGGTTCCTCTTCGAACAGGCTGCAGGTCAACTGGTTGGAGGCGCCCGTGCCGCGCTGGTCCACCAGCACGATGTCGCGGGTCCGGACCACCTCCGGGAGCCGGGCGCCCACCGGCATCGCCAGGTCGGTCGCCGCCTGCCCGGGGCCGCCGGCGAGGATGAAGACCGGGTCGTCCGCCGCGCCTTCCTCATCCGCGGGAAGCACCATCACCCGGAGCGGGATCGTCCGGCCCTCGGGGTCGTCCGGGTCCTCCGGGACTTCCACCACGCGGCAAAGCGCCCCTTCGGGCCCGTCACCGGCTGGACAGGGGGCGAGACCGGCGCCCGGGGTCTCGTCCGCCTCGCCGCCCGCGCTCTCCCCGGCGGCGGCGGAATCGGCCTCCAGGCGCGGCGCCTCCTCCGGGCCGCCGCCGAAGAAGCGGAAGAGCGCCAGCGCCGCCGCGGCAGCCAGGCCGGCGAGCCACCGGCCGCGGCGCGAAGTCCCCACGACCGGAAGGATAGAGGCCGCCGGCGCGCTTGCCCGCCGCGGCGGCGGGAACGGCCGGGCGGTTATCGCATTCCGCCGGAACGCGCCCGAATCAGGCGAGGAGCGCCTTGTGGACGGCCGTTCTCGGGCGGTACGCGGGGGGTCGGTCGCAGGCGCCCCGGGAACCCGGCCGCCCCGCAGCGGTTCCGGCGCCGGCGCGAAGAGGCCGCCCGTGAAGTCCGGCGACCGGCGCGGTCAGCCCCTGGATCCGACGGCCGCGCGGCTACCCCGGCGGCGCGACAGGGGTTCAGCGCGACCGGGGTTCAGCGCGACGGGGGTTCACTCGGGCGGGGCGCACACCGGGTCGTCGAACACCGCGCTCCCGACTGCCCCGTCGTCGGTCAGCGCGATGCTCCACGATCCGTCCCCTCGCGACGCCAGGAGGGAACGGGCCGCATCCGGGAGGAGGTACGGCTCCCCCTCCGCGCCGACGGACATCCGGAAGGGGTAAACGGTCGCGCCCGCCGGACGGAGCGCCACCTGGAGGTCCCCCGGATTTCGCAATACCGGTTCGAGTTCCGAGCCGCGGCGGATTCGTTCTCCGTCCCGGACCGCGCCGAACCGGGTCGCCGCCTGGTCGGGCTTCCACACGACCGAGTTCCAGGTGGGCGTTCCTCCGTCGAGGCTTTCCGTGGTGAACAGGGACGCCGGAAGCGTCCTCGCTTCCACCGCGAGGGTCAGGTAGGTCCTGAGGAACCGGACCCCGTTCGGGTTCCGGGTCGGGGTGATGTCGGTGACGCACCCGAACACCCGGGCCGGGGGCGGAGGCGGCGGAGGCGCCGCCGGCGCCGCCGGGGCCGGTGTGGTGGAGGTTCCGCTCCCGCCGCACGAAGCGAGCAGCAGGAGGGCGATCAACAGGAGCAGCGGCATGGAACGAATCCGGTTTCCGGGACGGGGGATCGCCGGTGGCGCGGAGGCCGCCGGAGACGCGGCCGTCCCATCGGCGATACGGGGCGGGTGGCGGGTCGCGAAGCGCCGCGGGAGAAATCGAAAGGCGATGGCGCCTTCCGCAGTCGCCCGCGGGAAACCCTTCGCCGAAGGGTAGCCGTATCGAGAGGACGCCGGACGGTCGGGGCGTCGACCGGCGCTCCGCGCCCCGGCCGCCGCGGTGCTGGCGCCGTGAAGTCCGCCGGTGAAGCCCGTTCGGCCCCGCTCCGGTCCGGGAGAGCGGCGGCCGGCTCACCCGCGTCGCGGGTGTCGGATCAGGTGCGGAGCGCCTCGCGGATGTCCAGGCGCGAAGCCTGCGCCGCGGGCTGCAAACTCGCCGCGAACACCGCCGCGAGCAGGCCGATCGGCGCGAGCGCGAACACCGCAGGGTCGAACGGCTCGACGGCGAAGAGGAACGGGCTGAGGTCGCTTCCCGCCACGCGGGTGAGCAGCCAGGACAGGAACAACCCCGGCAGGAGCCCGAAGAGCGCGATCCGCGCTCCGTCCCGCAACACCAGCGACCGGATGTCCGCCGGCCGGGCGCCGAAGGCCATCCGCACCCCGTGCGCCGGAACCGCGGCGTTCGCCCGCCAGCCGACGACGCCGAACACGCCGAACGCGGCCAGCAGGGCCGCGGCGCCGGAGAAGCCGCCGAGCAGCAGCGCGTAGAGCCGGGGCTGGGCCACCGACTCGCCGACGCGGGCCTCCAGGGTCGTCAGGTCGAGCGCCCGGAGTTCGGGGTCCACCTCCCGGACGCGCGCCGCCGCCGCTTCCGCCACCGCAGCGCCGGGGGCGTGCCGGGCCACCACGCTCAGGTTGGGGAACGCCCCGCCGCCGCCCGGCCGCGGCGCCGGAATCCCCGACTCCCGGATCAACAGGTAGAGGATCGGCTCCGTCGGCGTGTCCACGCCCTCTTCGTGGACATCGCCCACGACCCCGACGATTCGTCCCAGGCCCGCGAGTTCCAGTCCGACCGGCTCGTCCTCGAGGTAGCGGCTCACCAAACTGGCGTTCACGATCGCGATCGGGTCGGCGCTCGTCCGGTCGGTCTCCTCGTACGCCCGGCCGGCCTGCAGCGGGATGCCCATCGCCCGGAAGTAACCGGGCGAGACTCGTCTCAGCAGCGCCCGGGGCACTTCGTTCGGGTCGGTGGACGGTTCGTCGCCGATCCGCCGGAACCCGATGACCGCCCGTTCGCCGGTCAGCGGGAGCGTGTCCACGATCCCGACTTCGAGGACTCCGGGCACGGCCGCGACCGATTCCCGGATCCGTTCCAGCGCCGCGATCTGAGAGGCGGTCTCCGGGTAGCGCGCCTCCGGCAGGCGGACATCGAAGACGACGGTGTTCTCCGGCTGGTAACCCGGGGGCGCGGCGACCTGCGCCAGGAAACTGCGGACGAAGAGCCCGGCGCCGACGAGGAGCGGCAAGCAGAGGGCGACCTGCACCGAAGCGAAGAGTCCCCGGTGTCCGGCGCTGCGCGAGCCGCCGCCGAGGGCGGTGGCGTCGCCGCGTTCCGAAGCGCCGAGGGCGCTCGCCGGAGTGCGGGAGGCCGCCCCGAGCGACGGGACTGCTCCGAAGACCACGGAAGCGAGGGCCGCGGCCCCGAAACAGAAGACCAGCACCGGCCACTCGACGCGGGCCTCGGCGAGTTGCGGCAGGTCGAGCGCGGTCAGCGAGCGCAGCAGTCCGGCGCCCTGGACGGAGAGCAGCGCGCCGACCGCGCCGGCGGCGAGCGCGAGAACCACGCTCTCCGCGAACAGCCGTCGGAAGAGACGCCCCCGACCCGCGCCGAGCGCGCTTCGCACCGCGAGTTCGCGCTCGCGCCCGGCGGCGCGGGTGAGCAGCAGGTTCGCCACATTGCCGCAGGCGATCAGCAGCACCAGGACCGCGACGCCGAGAAGTGCGAGGAGCGGTTCCCGGATGCGCCGCGTCGAACGCTCGACGAACGAAGCGAGGTGCACGCTGACACCTTCGTTCAGCATTCGTTCGATCTCGCTCTGCGCGCTCAGCCGTTCGAGGAGCGCGGTGGCTTCCGCTTCGGCCTGTTCATAGGAGGCCTCCGGGCGAAGTCGGGCGACGACCTGCGCCAACTCGAGCCGCACCTGGCCGGGCTGGAGGGATTCGTCGGCGGCTCGGGGGTAAGGGAGGTAGAGGTCGATTCGGGGGTTGGGGAAGCCGAAACCGTCGGGCATGACCCCGATCACCTCATAGGGGCGCTCGTCGAGCAGCAGCGAACGCCCGACCACGCCGGGGTCGCCGCCGAACTCGCGGTTCCAGAAGGCGTGGCTCAGGACGACGACGCCGTCCCGCCCGGGAATCTCTTCCTCCGGGCGGAACCCGCGGCCGAGCGCCGGTCGGGTTCCGAGAACCTCGAACAGGTTGGGCGAGACCTGCTCGGCGAACACCTGCCGGGGCTCTCCCGGTGCGTTCGCGAGCCCGGCGTAGGAGGCCGCCCGGTCGCCGTACATCGCCATGCCCTCGAATACGGTGTTCGCGTCGCGCCACTGGCGGAAGTGGTCGGTCGAGAGCGCGGCCACCTCGTCCGGCATCGGGAGGCGGGGGCGGCGCTCCCAGACCTGGGCGAGCCGATCCGGCTCGGCGTAGGGCGGGGGCTTCAGCAGGACCCCGTACACGCCGGAGAAGGCGGTGGTTACCGCGCCGATTCCGAACCCGAGCGGCAGGCAGACGAGAAGGGCGAACCCCGGCCGCTTGGCGACGGTGCGCAGCGCTTCGACGATTTCCTGGATCACTGGACTGCTCTCCCCGGTGCGGCGCTCTCGAGGCGTTCCCCTCGTTCCTCGCGGACGCCGGCAACGAACCTCCGCGCGGCGTTTTCGTTCCCGGCGGGCGCCGGGTCTCTGCCGGAACCGGGCAGCCTATCGCCGATCCGCCACCGGGGGCCTCGCCGCGTCCCCTCGGGAAGGGGCGGGCGGGGGCTGTCGTTCCGATTCCGGGCTCGGGTAGCGGTCGAGGATCCCCTCTTCGCTCATGAGCGCTTCGATGTCGTCCGGCTCCAGAGGGACGAAGTCCGAGAGGTTCTCCGCGCCGTCCTCGGTGATCAGGATCACATCTTCCAGGCGGATGTAGATGCGCTCCTCCGGCACCCGGAACTGCGGCTCGATGGTGAACACCATTCCGGGAGCGAGCGTTCCGTCCGCATCCCCCACATCGTGGACCGCCATACCCACGCCGTGCCCCATCGAGTTCGGCCGGCCGGCGGCGCGCCGCGCGTAGGCGCCGACGAAGGCCTCCGCGGCGGTTCGGTAATGCGGCTTGGTGAACGGCCACTCCGCGGCGATCCGTTCCATCCGGCGCGCCGCTTCCCCCATCACGCGGGCAGTGTCTCCGGGGCGGATCGCGTCCAGGATGGCGCGGTAGCAGGCGAGGTAGAAGCCGTAGAGGTCGCGCTGCCATTCGTTCCAGGTCCCGTTCACCGGCCACATCCGGGTGACATCGCTGGTGTAGTAGCCGAGGTCCGGCGCGTAGTCCATGAGGACCAGGTCGCCGTCCTCCAGCCGGCTGGCTCCCCGGTGGTAGTGCGGATACCAGGCGTTCGTCCCGGCGGCGACCAGCGAGTAGTAGCCGTCGGACTGCGCGCCGTCGCGGAAGAACAGGAACTTGCCCACGGCGTCGAGTTCGCGTTCGTAGAGGCCGGGCCGCGTGGACCGCATCGCTTCCATCAGCGCGAGCCCGGACAGTCCGGTGGCCCGGCGGATGAGCGCGATCTCGCGTTCGCTCTTGATCAACCGGAGGCGGTCCAGCACCGGGGAGAGATCTTCGATCGCCAGACGCGGGAATCGGTCGCGCAACCGGGCCACGAAGTTCGCTTCGCGCGAAACCCGTCCGTCCCAAGGATCGTTGGCGATGTCCGAGTTGCCGCGGGTGGCCAAGTCCCGGCTCATCGCCGCGAGTTCGGCCGGCGCGAACGGCGTATGGACGACCGGGGGCCGGTTGCTCCCGGCGAGCCGCGCCAGGTCGCCGCCCAACGCGTCCGTTCCCCGCGCGGCGTCCACCCCGGTGAGTTCCCGGGCGAGGGCCGCGTCGTCCGCGGTGAGCAGCCGCCCTTCCGAAGCCTCGCGCCGCGGGTTCCGATGCGGCAGGTAGAGCGTGGACCGGAGAGTCGCGGCCTCCAGCAGCAGGTAGGCGTGCGGCGTCTCCACCCCGGTCAGGTAGTAGAACGAGTTCGTCTGCCGAAACCGCACATACCCGAGCGGCGACGCCGCGCCCTGCAGCACGGCGACTCCGTCCGGCCCGATCGCCTCCATCACCCGCTCTCGCCGCTCGTGGAACTCCGCCGCCGGAAAGTCTGCGGTGAAGATCGGCCCGTCCTGCCCCGCCGCCGCCCCCGGTGCGAGCGCAGCCGCCAGACAGAGGCCGAGAAGGCCCCGCGGAGCCGACGAGGCGAGAACTCGAGATCGTTCGTGGTTCATCCGTCGCGCTCCCCGGCGTGAACTGTTCGCCGGAACTTCTCACGGAGACCGGGAACCGAGAAACTGGCCCAGCAACTCCGGGAGAGGCCGGCGGCCTTCGGGGGAAAGGCAGCGTGCACGATCTTGCGGTTCTGTGCGTTGAGCGCCTCGGCCATCGGCACGAAGTCCCCGTCCGAGGAAACGAGCACCGCGATGTCGTACTGGCCGGACCAAGCGAGGCCGATCAGGTCGGTCGCGATGCGAACATCCACGCCCTTCTCCTTGAACCCGGCGAGTCGGTGCCCGCAGTGGGGGCACGCTTCGACCTTGCGCCGGCAACGCGAGCAGGTGACGCTGATCGGACCGGCCCTCCTGGGCAGCGTTCGCACGGAAACGCCGGGGAATCCGCTGATCGTCTCGAACCAGCGGCGGAGCGCCGCGTCGTTCTCTCCGTCTTGGTACGAACCGTAAACGGTCATGCCCTCGTAGTCGAGACGTGCGCCGGCGTGGACGGTCGCAAGGGCGGCGCGGGCGAGAACCGCGCCGAGTTGCCGGTAGTCCGTCTCGAATCCGCGGTCCACGCCCTTCATCGAGAGCGTGAAGTTCCAGAAGTCCAGGAAGACCTTGACGCGAAGGCCCCCGCTCGGCGACGGAGATCCGTTCCCGGGAAGGAAGTTGCTCAACGCGAGACCTCCTGAGGATGGCGATGAGGATCCGGAGAGAACTACCGGAAGAGGGGTTCGTAGAGAGGGAGTGAGGATGTGCCGTGAGGCGAAGAGACACCGGTGGCCGAGAGGCGCAAGGTGAATTAGCAGGGGCGCCGGGAGGCGCCCCTGGCGTTCTCATGGCCGGGCGCCACTCGCCCCCTTGTTGGGGATTGGAGCGGGAAGCCAGTTGGGCGCCCGGGGGTCGTCTTGGTGGGAAGAATAGCACGACCATCGAGGCCACTGCGGAGGGGCTTTGCTGCGGGCGGAGGCCGATCGTTGCGGGGCGCGCCGGTCCTCTCGGGCGCATGGACTCCCGCGGGCGGGTCCGCCGAAGGAGTGGCAGCAGTTCTCGCCGCGTGCGCGATGCGCGGCGCCCACGAACGGCCGGGCGCGCGGCGCGCGGCCCGCAGGGCGCATCCCGCTGCCGCCGCCGCACTAGGCTTCCGCCGCCCCCCGTAATGGCCGACGACGCCCAGCCGCAGCCCGGGATCCTCGCCGAGATCCCGGCGCACGCCCGCTTCCTGACCTTCCGGCGGCGTCCCTCCGGGCCGATGCCGCGGGAGCCGCTCGCGCGGCTCGGCGACGCGGCCGCCGACCTCGGCGCTGTCGTGGGGATCGGCCTCTCGCTCGTTCGGGAATGCGGCGCCGAGATCCCGGGGCTCCGGACCCTGCCCGCAGTGGACGGCCCGGGGTTCTCCGTCCCCTCGACTCCGGCGGCGCTCTGGGTGTGGCTCCGGGCGGACGAGCCGGGGCCGCTCGTCCACCGGACCGGAGAAACGACCGGATTGCTGGGAGAGGCATTCCGGTTGGAGTCGGCTGTCTCCGCTTTCCGCTACGGGACAGGCCTCGACCTCACCGGCTACGAGGACGGCACGGAGAACCCGGTCGGTGACGCGGCGAAGGCGGCGGCGGTGGTGTCCGGCGCCGGGCCGGGTCTCGACGGCTCCTCCTTCGTCGCCGCGCAGCAGTGGGTCCACGACCTCGACCGGTTCTCCGCGTTCCCTCCCGAGGTGCAGGATCGGATCATCGGCCGTCGGAGGAGCGACAACGAGGAACTGCGCGACGGCCCGGACGCGGCCCATGTGAAGCGGACGGAACAGGAGGCGCCCGACCCGCCGGCGTTCCTGCTCCGCCGCTCCATGCCGTGGGCCGACGGCGAGCGCGCCGGACTGGTCTTCGTCGCCTTCGGGAGCAGCCTCGCGCCGTTCTCCTACCATCTCGACCGCATGACCGGCGCGGAGGACGGGATCGTGGACCACCTGTTCCGCTTCACCCGCCCGTCCACCGGCGCCTTCTTCTGGTGCCCGCCGCTCGCGGACGGACGCCTCGACTTCTCCCGCCTCCGCTGAACGAGCGCCCCCTCGCAGAGTGCCCGCAGCCAGGAGGCTGACCGCCGCCGCCGTCTTCGCCGGCGCCCTCTTCGCGCTCCCCGAACCGGCTGCCGCCCAGACCGGCTGCGAACTGCTCTACCTGCAGTGGGAGGGCTGCGCGACCGAGTGCGAGTCCTACTACGAAAACCGCGTGGCGCGGGCGGTCTGCCGCGCCTGGTGCCTGGTCGAGTATGTCCGCGACTATTGGACCTGCGAGTCCAATGTGGAGGCTTCCGAGGAGTCGGAAGCAGCGCCCGCGGAGGAGGGCGCCCGGGAGCCGGACGAGGAGCGCGGCGCGTCCCGGATCGGCCGGCCGGGTGACCGGGGCGGCGGCCCATCGTCCGGGGCGGCCCCCGGCGTGGTCAGCCGCCGGCCGGTCGGCGCCGGCCGCGCCGCCTTCCGTCGAGCGCCGGGGAAGGCCCCGCGCTGCGGAAGGTTGACCAGGTCCCTCATCTCGAGCGCCACATCCCGGTCCGCCGGCGGCGCCTGAGCGGCGTCCCGGCCGTCTCCCGACCCTCTCGACACACCCGGGCGAACGCCTCGGCCGCGCGCCTCGTGAGCGAATCCCGCGCCCGCCGGCTGGCGGCGGAGTTCCTCGGAACCGCCGGCCTCCTCGCCGCGATCATCGGCTCCGGCATCATGGCCGAGACGCTCTCCGGCGGCAACGACGGCGTGGCGCTCATCGGCTGCACCGCCGCCATCGGCGCCGCCTTGGTCGTCCTGATCTGGCTGTTCCTCCCGGTATCCGGCTGCCACATCAACCCGGCGGTCACGCTGGCCCTGCTGCTCCGCCGCCGCATCGCCCCGGCGGACGCCGCCGCCTATGTGGCGGTCCAAGCCGCCGGCGCCGTCGCCGGGATGCTGGCCACCCACGCCATGTTCGACCTGCCGCTGCTGCAGGCAGCCACCACCGTCCGCACCGGCCCGGGCCAGTGGTTTTCCGAGTTCGTTGCCACCGTCGGCCTCCTCGCCACCATCTTCGGCGCCGCCCGCTTCCGTCCCCAAGCCCTCGCCCCGGCGGTCGGCCTCTACATCTTCGCCGCCTGCTGGTTCACCGCTTCCACTTCCTTCGCCAACCCGGCGGTCACCCTCGCCCGCAGTTTCACGGACACTTTCTGCGGCATCCGCCCCGCCGACGCCCCGCCGTTCGTCCTGATGCAGATCTTCGGCGCGACCGCCGCCGCCCCCCTCTCCGCCTGGTTGTGGCCGGACGCAGCGGCTACTCTCCGTTCTTCCCCGGCCCGCGCCGACTGACCCGCGACACCAGCATGGCATCCCCTTCGGCCTCGACACTCGCTGCCGTCGCTCTTTCTCATCCTCTCGTCCTTCGAGCCGCCTGGATGAGAATCGACAGGTGGTACCGCGCCGGCAACATCGCACCGGAGCCGGAACTTTCCCGCTGGCGGCTCCATCCGGAGGCGGAACTTCGGTCACTTGGCGAGGCCCTGCGCAACGGAATTTGGGCGCCATCCGCATGGCAGCAACTGCCGTACCCGAAGAAGGGCAAGCGTCTCCGCCATTTCGTCTGGCCAACGGTGAGAGATCAAGTCGCGTTCATGGCGCATATGGTGTTGCTCGGCCCACTGATCGATAGCCGGCTCAATCCGTTCGTCTTCGGAAATCGGTGGTATCGGTCGATCATTTGGGACCGGTCCCAATCGTCTCGCTCCAGATGGACACCCCTCGGGTACCCGCTGCTTACCTCTCGTAGTTACTTGCCGTACGCCCGTGATCACGGCTTGTACCGACGAGTCGCGCACTGGACGGTTTCTCGCATGACTGGCGCACCGGTCGAAGAGAACGACTACGGCGGACGCGTTCACCATCCGGATGACTACAATGAGGACTTCCTTCCCGAATGGACCCGCCGAGAGTGGTGGGCGGGGGGGTTGGAGGGCAAACACCGTGCGTACTGGGCGGCCCTCGATATCGAGATGGCGTACCCGTCCGTCAATCTAGATTACCTCCGCAACTGTCTTCTTCAGGCGCTGGCCGCGGATCCTCTCGACGAAAACATCTTCAGGGGATATCCGGATGTCACACTTGCCGCTCTTCGGGATGAAGAGTCTCCTCGATCGATCGCCCGGCGACTCATCGTCGCACTTCAGAAAGTGCGCGTGCGGCACGGGGACATCCTCAACGCTTCGTGGAAACCCTCCCACATCCGAGCAAGGCTGCCGTCGCTTGATGAGGATATAGGTATTCCTACGGGTCTGGCGATTTCTGGTGTTCTTCTGAATGTGGCACTTGCCCCTACGGACAAGAGCATCTACCGCTATTTGAAGACGACGACGGGTGCCTACCGTGGTGCGGTTCTGCGATTCGCCGACGACACGTACGTCTTCTCACGATCGCTTGACGGTCTCTTGACATTGATGGAGGTTGTAGCACGGGACACGGCTCATCCCAAAGAAGCGTCGTGGCTTCCTGATCGGCCGGACGGGCGTGGCGATTCCGAAAGCGCACTCTTGCGTTCGCGGTCAACATTGGGGACGAATCTCTATCTCAACTTGGAGAAGATCCGGCCCGATGCCGTGAAGCGCCTCGTCGAAAGAGTGTGTCGGAGCGAAGGTTGGTCCAAGTGCGACGACTGTGAGGCGTTGAAACCTGATGATTCAATGACGAAGACGACTCCAGTGGATCGGTGGTGGCGCACAAACGAGGACAGCGTCGACCGTCAACTGCGGAATGCGCTTTTCCGCGCGAGTGTCGGACCGGAATCCGCAGGGCCATTCGTCACGGCGCTCGTTGAGAGAATGAGCGAGATCGGATGGGGAGGCCTTCGTGAGCGCTTCGGGGAGGGGGCGCGGGAGCGGCTTGGTCGGCTCCACGAGTTGGCGCGCTTCGACATCGCGGACGAGCAGGTGCGTGCCGATACTCGAAGAGTGTTCGCAGCAAATCGGTTGGTGGCGGCATGGCTGTCGGACGAAGGCGGCACCGCCGTCGCAGAGATCCGCCACATTCGAGACTCGCTGGCGCACGTGCTGGATCGCACGCCGTGGAAGTTCGCGCTCTGGACAGCCGTAGTTCGAGCCGCCGCGCGACTGTCCTATGTCGGCGCTGAACGAACGGAAAATGCCAAGGAAGATGACCGCAACGGGGGCGTTTGGCTCGAATCTCAGCTGCGGCGCATTGCGCGACCGCCCTCTGCAGACGACCATCTGTCGTGGGCCAAGCGGTGGCCTGAGGATCTCCATGACTCCCACGATCGAGGTGAGGGTTGGGCGGATCTCTATCTCTCATTCCATCGCGCAGCCTTCTGGCAAGGATTGCGGACCGTTCTCATCGAACTCTGGGAGCATTTGCGACGGACCGGCGGCGGAGAGGCTGAGGCGGCCCACGAGTCGGGGCCATCGCCGGATTCGTGGTGTTTCAGGGCCATCCCGGAGGGTCGCCATCGGGAAACACTTGACCTTCTGGGTACGACAGACAGATGGGCCCGCGTGCTGTACGGAGCGGACGCAGAGGCGAGTGATCGATTGGCGCACCGATGGGAGATGGATCAGTTCGTGGCGGCTGTTCTATCGACGGTGCCTCGATCCCGAGCGGCGGTGGCATGGCTCAGGTGCCAGCCGCCGGGAGAGATCTTGCGCGTTCCGTCAGCCCATCCAGGACTCGGGACTCTAACGGAGAGAATCCTCCGGCGTGCGAATCGATTGAGCGTCCGAGGTGGTCAGGTCGCGGGCCTCTCTGCTGGCGCTCTCGCTCATCTTGGTCTTGCGGGCACGGATCGCAAGACGGGGAGAGTTCTCTATCGGAAGGGTGTGCCACGAATCCACGACTGGAGTCGTGATCGAGACAGGATTGTCCGGATGAGCCAAGTACTGGGCTGCTCCGATGCCATCAGTGCTGCGCAGATGGAATTGGAGGTTGACACTCCGTCGGAGTTGATCCAGAAGATCGGCGACGCGCCGTTTCGACTTGATGCCTATGGTGCGGTGCGTCGGACCCTACTTGGAGGTGAGAGCAAGTCGACTCAGGCTGTCGAGTCGCTACATCGGCTCTTGTGGGGCAGGCCAGGAGATTCGAGGGACTTGTCGTCTTGGCCGCTCTGTCCGTGGGACATGCCCGCTGTCGGTCTTCCCTATCAGATCGCCGTTGGTCTTTTCCTCAATGCGCCGAATCCGACTCCAGAATGGCGACCGGTCCACGGGCCGCTATCGTGGTTCTTCCACAAGGGCAGTGCGATCCTCGCGGCTGGACGACAACTGCAGTTTCGTTCAGTGTCGGAGGCACCGCCATCAGTCGCTTCCCCCTCAACGAATCGCGACAGCAGAGTCGGTGTGGGCAAGACTCGTACATGGGACGTGCCCCCGCACGCCGCCTTTTTTCGCCCCTTCCTTCATGACGCTCCGACCGAAATTGACTCGATTGGGTACGACACGTACTGTGACGTTCTCCTTCTTCTGACGGCCCTGGATGGTAGCGAAGGAATTCTGGACGTGATCCAAGAGAGTGGCACCGGAAGTCTTCCTTTCAGGGAACGCTGGGCATGGCGGTCGCGCATTCATCTGAGTAACTGCGCATGGAACGCGATAGAGAGTGCGATTCGGTGGTCAGAGAAACCGGCAGCGGAACCGGTGGACAAGGAAGGAGGATCACTCGATGTCAAGGGCGCCCTGCGGAACTCGATACCCGATGGCGTTGCTACTCTGTCGTCGGATGCCTTCGCCGTGGAACGCGTAGACCTGCATGTTGATTCGGGCGCGGGAGTTGAGATCTCAAGGGCGATACGGACGGGGTCGTGGCCGGACCAGACGCTACCAGACGAGTTGAGAATCGCCACATCGCCCGACTCTGACAAGGTGCGAGTGAGACTCGGGCAAGTCATCGCTAAGGTTGAGAAGCAGGCACGCAACTCGCTTAGCGTAACGACGGCGACCCGGAACGCGACCATGGAGCAAGTCTTTAGGGCCTTCTTGGCGCCAAGTTACGGAGGAGCATCTTCATCGCCGGACTTGGTTGTATTGCCGGAACTCACGGTACCGAACGAGGAAGTTCGGTCTCTGCGCAGCTGTGTCATGGAGACCGGGATGGCCGCATTGACCGGGCTCTACTGGCGTACCTTGGCACCGGTGTATCCGGCGAGTGGAAGCGTACGGAGTCAGAGACACTGGATCGTGAATGAGGCGGAACTTGCCGTGCCGGTCGGCTACCACGATCGCGGGCCGACGAGTATCCGTTGGTACCGCGTACGAAAACCCCTCCCCTCACACATGGAAGACGGTCGGGCTCAGGCGTTGCAGGCGGAGTACGGAGGCGCTTGGAAGATGTTGCCCGGTCGACGTTGGTATCGTTTCGTGCATTCTCAGTGGGGCGATTTCGCCGTCGCCATCTGTTCCGACCTCATCGACGCGTCGCCATGGCGGACGTTGCGAGGTGAGATCCTCCATCTGTTCGTCGTTGCGTACAATCGGGATGTGAACCTCTACGAAGTACTGACTTGGGCTCGCGCGTACGAGAATTACGCCAATCTGGTGGCTGTCAACAGCGGGGACTACGGTGGCTCAGTGGCGTGGACTCCACGGCGTCGGCTCGGTCGCGAGTTGGCGCAACTAAGGGGTCGAAAGATGAGTGTGCTGGCCGATGTGTCGCTTCCGGTGACGGAGCTCCTGATGGAACAGTTGCGCGGTGTCAGGAAGGCAGTTTGTCGGACCGCAGCGGAGTGGGAGACGGGAGAGACGACCGAGGCGGGAGGATACAAATCGCCGCCGCCCGGTTTCAAGCGCCGCGCCGTTCAAACGAGCGACAGTCTGAAAGACGAGTCCCCAGACGAGTGAGGAGAGGTGCCTTCTCGGCCCAGACTCTGCCGCTGGTGCTTCGCTTTGGCCCGTGGCTCAGCCGGCCGAGGCGGCGGGAACGCGCTGAGCCCGGTCCTCCACCAAGTGGCGGATGGTGTTGGCGTAGTAGTCCACGAAGTCGCGGCGGGGGGCGAGGACGCGGAGGCGGCCGTCTTCGCTGGCGACCATCTTCCGTTGGACGAGTAACGCCAGGCCCTGCTCCACGGCGGTCTTCCAGTCCGGGCGGGCGATGTCCGGTTCGCCGGGGCGCCGCGCCACGGACTCCAGGATCCGGAAGGCGCGGGCTTCGGCTTCGGGGGGCGTGATCCCGTCGGGATCGTGTTCGCGGATGACCGCGGCCATGAGCGGCACCGGGAGGATCGGCATGATCGCGGCGATTCGTTCCATGAGCGCGCCCGCCAACTCTTCGACCGCGGTGAAACGCGCCTCGCGACTCGCCGTCCGCGGATCGAGGGCGGCGGCGGCGAGCCAATCGCGCAGCGAAACCGGGGCGCCCACGCTGATCGTCGCCCGCCCGAACGGGCGCCAGCGGCGGCGCAGGTAGAGCCACGACTGCTGGAGGAAGAAGCCGAGGCTCGCCCGCCAGGTGCGGATGCGGGTGGGAGACCGCCCTTTCACTTTCAGCAGGTGGAGGTTCTTGTCCTCCATGACGCGGTCGTAGTTGACGGCCACCGGGACGAGCGCCACATCGCGTTCGGCGTCGGGATCGAAGGCGCGCACCGTGTAGTCGAGCAAGCCGAGGCGCGGCCGGCGCAGCGCGCCGTCTTCGCTGAACCGGCCTTCGATGAAGAACGCCTGCGGGACGCCGCCGCGGGCGGCGTGTTTGACATGGGCGGCCAGCACCGCGCGGTAGAGCGGGTTTCCCGAGCCGCGCCGCACGAAGAACCCGCCGAGGCCGCGCAGCATCGGCTCGAGCGGCCAGTAGCGCGCCCATTCCCCGACCGCGAACGAGAGGACCGCGCGGTCGGCGAGCGAAGTGGCGGCGATCAGGTAATCCAAGTTGCTCCGGTGGTTGAGCACGAACACCGGGGTCGAGTCCTTCGCCGCCCGGGAGAGCGCCGCTTCGTCGGCGTAACGGACCCGCACCGAGAACACGCGGCTCAGCGCGCGCCGCACCGGGCCGTGGAGGAAACGGAAGACGAAACCGGAACTCAGCGAGGGGACGATTTCGCGGGCGTAACCGCGGGCTTCGTGGAGCACCTCGCACTGCTCGATGCCGGTCTCCTTCGCCCTTCGGACGACCGCCGCCTGCACTTCGGGCTCCACCATGAGCAGGTCCGCCGCGGCGACCGGCGAGATCAACTGGAACGCCGAGGGTTGGATCGCCGACCGCGCCCGGTGGAACCCGTGGGGGTTCTGCCGTTCCAGCCTCCGCCTCAGCAGCGGCCGGAGGACCAGTCCGTAGGCGCAGCCCAAGACGAGCAGCGCCAGCACGAAGGCCGGAACCGGAACGGTCTGGAACATCGGGGCGCCGCGCGCTCAGGCCCGGGTCGGGGTCAGCGGAACTCCGGGACCCGCACCTCCGCCTCGATCCCGGCGAGCAGTCGCGAACGGCGCTCCCCGAGCGACTCCGACAAACGCTCTGCGGGAACGATCTCGTCGGCGTCTTCCCCGCGGATGCGAACTTCCACGCCGCCCCGTTCCAGCGCCCGACGGGACACCACGACCCGCAGCGGAATGCCGATCAGGTCGGCGTCCGAGAACTTGACGCCGGCGCGGTCGCCGCGGTCGTCGTAGAGCACCTCCAGACCGTCCGCCCGAAGCCGCTCGTAGATCCGGTCCGCTTCGCGCGCGGCGTCGTCGTCCGCCGCCGACTTCCCGCCCAGCGCGATCAGGTGCACCTCGAAGGGAGCGACGCTCATCGGCCAGACCAGGCCGCGCTCGTCGTGGTGCTCTTCGGCGACGCAGGCCAGCAGCCGACCGGAGCCGATCCCGTAGGACCCCATCCAGATCGGCCGCTGCTCCCCGTCCTCGGCGATGTAGCGGGCGCCGGCGGCGTCGCCGTAACGCGTGCCCAACTGGAAGATGTTCCCGACTTCCACGCCGCGCGAAGTCCGGAGCGGCTCGCCGCACCGGGCGCAGGCATCCCCGTCCCCGGCCGCGGCGATGTCGCCGGTGTGCTGCGGCCGGTAGTCGCGTCCGGCGTTGACCCCGCGGAGGTGGAAGCCGGCTTCGTTCGCGCCGCTGACCAGGTTCGGGGAGGACACCGCCGACTCGTCGCAGACCACGATCCCGGCGGTCATCCCCACCGGCGAGGCATACCCCGGAACCGCGCCGGCCGCCCGGATCGCTTCGTCTTCGGCGGGTCGCAGCCAAGCCGCGCCGACCGTGTTCGCCACCTTGGTCTCGTTCACTTCCAGGTCGCCGCGCACGACGGCGACCACCAACTCTTCGCGTTTCCCGCCGTCGAGTCCGGCGGTGAAGAAGACCGCCTTCGCGGTCCGGCTCTCCGGGACTTCCAGCAACTTCGCGAGCGCCGCGATCGTGGAAGCGCCGGGCGTTTCGACCCGCTCCATCGGGAGCGGTTCTTCCGACTCCGCCGGCGGCCGGGCGAACTCCGCCACCTGGCGGTTCGCCGCGTAACCGCAGCAGTCGCAGAGCACCAGGGTGTCTTCGCCCACCGGCGTCAGGTACATGAACTCGTGCGCCCGGCTGCCGCCCATCATTCCCACATCGGAACCGACTGCCACGGTGGGGACGCCGCAGCGCCCGAAGATGCGGAAGTAGGCCTCGTAGTGCGCCCGGTACTGGCGCTCCAAACCCTCGGCGTCCCGGTCGAGCGTGTACGAGTCCTTCATCGTGAACTCGCGGACGCGGATCAGCCCGGCGCGCGGGCGGGCGTCGTCCCGGAACTTGGTCTGGATGTGATAGACGAGTTGCGGCAGTTGCCGCCAGGAACGGATCTCCGTCCGGCAGAGGTCGCCGACGACCTCTTCGTGCGTCATGGCGAGCACCAGGTCGCTCGCCTTCCGATCCCGGAACCGGGCCATCTCCGGGCCGACCGCGTCGTACCGGCCGGACCGCTTCCAGATCTCGGCCGGGTGCACCACCGGCATGGTCATCTCCTGACCGCCGATCCGGTTCATCTCCTCGCGCAGGATGTTTTCGATCTTGGTGATCGAGCGGTGCGCGAGCGGCAAGTAGGAATAGAGCCCCTGTCCGAGTTGGCGGATGAACCCGGCGCGGGTCAGCAGCGCGTGACTGGCCGCCTGGGCACCGGCCGGGGCTTCGCGCAGGGTGCCGCCGAAATGGGTGGAATAGCGCATGGGTCGGGACTCCGGCGGGCGGCGGGGCGCGGAGTCTATCCACCGATCCCGGCGATTCCCGCCGGGCCGGAGGCGCCGGTTCTTCGCCGACGCCGGTGGCGGGCCGGCCCCCGGCGGTCGGCTACGCGGCGGGGCTTCGGCGCGCCGGTTCGCGATGTTCGCCGCCGATCCGAGCCGGCTCTCCGTGGACGGGCGCGGTCCGGTCGGCAGGGATCGGCCACTCGGCGTCTGCGCCGTTCGTGTCCACCGGGGCCAGGCGTTGCCGGCTGCGGAGCACTTCCCCGAGCAGGAAGATGGATCCGGCGACGACGACCTCTCCCCCGGGGCCCGCCCACCGCTCCGCCCCTTCGACCGCCGCCTCCGCGCCCGGCGCGGTCTCCACGGCGGCGCCGTCGAGCGCCGGCGCCGCGGCCGCGGCGAGTTCCTCGGCGGACAGCGCCCGCCGGCTCTCCGCCGCGGTGAGGACGATGCGGTCGCAATGCGGCCGGAGCGAGGAGAGCATCTCGTCCACGCGCTTGTCGCGCATCGCGCCGAACACCAGCGCCCGCCGCCGCGCCGGGCGGAGCGAGTCGAGGAACTCCGCCAGCCGGGCCGCGCCGCTCGGGTTGTGCGCCGCGTCGAGCAGCAGGGGCGGCCCCCCGTTCCTCGGGGGCAGCCACTCCAGTCGCCCCGGCCAGCGCGCGGCGGCCACGCCCTCCCGAACGCGGGCCGGATCGAGCGCGCCGAGTGCGGAGAGCGCCAGGAACCGCTCCGCGCCGAGCAGCGCCAGCGCCAGGTTGTCGTGCTGGTGGGGGCCGGGGAGCGGCAGCGTCAGCCCTTCATAGACGCGGGCGCCGACGGACAGCGAGCCGCGCGACCCGGCGCGGAAGGAGTCGAGCCGAACCTCGGTCTCGTCCTCGGCGCTGCGGAAGACGGCACCGGCCTCGGCGGCGCGCGCCTCGAGTGATTTCCGCGCCTCCGGCTGCTGGCGGGCGACGATGAGTTCCCGCCGGGAACGGGCGATGGCGCCCTTCTCGGCGGCGATGGCGGAGACGGTGTCTCCCAGGAACCGTTCGTGGTCGAGCGCGATCCGGCTCACCAGCCCCACCGGCCCCTCCGCGATGGTGGAGGCGTCCCACCGTCCGCCCATCCCCACCTCGAACACCGCGGCGTCCACCGGGCGGCTCTCGAAGGCGAGGAAGGCGGCGGCGGTGATCGTCTCGAAGAAGGAGGGCTGGTATTCCCGGGCGAAGCCGGCCGAAGCGGCGGCCACTTCGCCGACGAACCCCGCGAAGTCGTCCGGCGGCAGGGGCTCACCGTCGAGGACGATCCGCTCCTCCACCGAGACAAGGTGCGGCGAAGTGAACCGCCCCACCCGCAGGCCGTGCGCCCGGAGCACGGAGTCCAGGATCGCGACCGTGGAGCCCTTGCCGTTCGTCCCCGCGACCACCACCGCCGGGATCCGCCGCTGGGGATTCCCCAGGCGCTCCGCCAAGTGGCGGATGTTCCGCAGCCCGACCTTGACCCGAAACTGCTCGCGGCCCCTCAGGAAATCCAGCGCTTCCCGGTAACGCATGGAGCCGGGAGCGCGCTGGCCGGATCGCGTTCGGGTGCTTCCAGCCGAGCGGAACCGACCGGAGCGGGAACCGCGCGGCGAGCCGGGGCGCTAGCGCGCGGCCCGGACGAACGCCGGCTCCGGCGCCGTTTCCGCGCTCTCCGCCGCTTCCTCGGGCCCGGGCGCCGCCTCCGGGTCGTGGAAGAAGCGCAGCGCGGTTCCGAGTTCCCGCTTGAGATCCCGGCGGTGGACCACCCGGTCGAGCATCCCGTGCTCCAGAAGGAACTCGGAGCGCTGGAACCCTTCGGGCAACTCGCCGCGGATCGTCTGCTGGATCACCCGGGGGCCGGCGAAGCCGATGAGCGCGCCCGGCTCGGCGAAATTCAGGTCGCCGAGCATCGCGTAACTGGCGGTGACGCCCCCGGTGGTCGGGTGCGTGAGCACCGAGATGTAGGGCAGGCCCTCGTCGTCGAGCAGGGCCAGCGCCGCCGAGATCTTGGCCATCTGCATCAGCGAGAGCGCGCCCTCCTGCATCCGGGCGCCGCCGGAGCAGGAGATCACGATGAGCGGGATCCGCTCGGCGCCGGCCGCCTCGACCGCGCGGGTGATCTGCTCGCCGACCACCACGCCCATGCTGCCGCCGATGAAGGCGTACTCCATGACCGCGAGGACGACCGGGGTGCGCTCGATCCGGGTGCGGACGACCAGCACCGCATCCTCCAGCCCGGTGACGGCGTAGCCCTTCCGCAGCCGGTCGCCGTAGGGCAGCCGGTCGTGGAATTCCAGCGGGTCGTTCGACCGGATCCCGCCGGAGAGGACGCGGTATTCCCCGTCGTCGGCCAGCATCTCCACCCGGTCCCGGGCGCTGACGGCCAGGTGGAAGTCGCACCGGGGGCAGACCTCCAGATTCTCCCGGATCGCCCGCCCGTAAACGATGGCCGAGCACCCGTCGCACCGGATGAACAGCCCCTTCGGGACCTGCGGCCCCCCGGCCTCGGCCTCCGTGGGCCCGGGAGCGCTCCCGACCGCGAATTCGGACATGAAGCGCGGGATCGTAACAGAGCCCCGCCGAGGCTCCGGCTCGAATTCGGTAGCGGCGCCCGCCTTGGTTGGTTAGAATCAGACCCTAGATGTGGGTGTCTGGTGTGCGTCCCGTGGGTGCTTGGTGGTCGTGTTCCGAGCCGGGTTCGCCCCGCTCCGCGCCGCACCCCTCGGGCACTGCGCACGAGGCCAGCCACGCGCCGATTCAGGTGAGGAAGCCGCGATGATCAAGGCCATCGATTTCTTCTGCGGAGCGGGAGGCCTGACGCGGGGGCTTCTCGACGCGAAAGTCTCCGTGGTGGCGGGAGTCGACAACGACCCACGCCTCCGCTTGACCTATGAGCGCAATAACCGACCGAGCCGTTTCGTCTGTGAGGACATCGCAGAGGTCGACATCGCCGCCCTCCGAGCGGACTTGGCCATCGAGCGTGGTGACGCGACACTCTACGCCGCCTGCACGCCGTGCCAGCCGTTCTCATCCCTGAACATATCCAAACGCCCCGATGGCAGGAAATCACTCTTGCTGGAGTTCGCCCGGGTCGTAGCGAACAGCCCTCCCGACTTCGTCATCGTGGAGAATGTCCCGGGGCTTCACAGCGCTGTCGGGCGCGAAATCTACGCTCAATTCATGAGTGTCCTGTCGAAATACGGCTTCCGGGAGTCCTCCGATCTGCTGGATGCGAAGGACTACCGCGTACCGCAGACCCGCAAGCGTTTCATCTTGGTGGCATCGCGACACGGTCGCCCGGATTTGCCCGCGCCGACGACAAGAACCTGTCCGGAGACCGTCGCCCGCCATATCGGGCGTTACCCGCGGATCGCTGACGGCGAACGATCTACGGTGGTCCCCAACCACCACGCGAGACGATTGCCTCCGCACCACAAGCGGATCGTGGAGGCCGTTCCACTCGATGGGGGAAGCCGTCGCGATGTGACAGACACCTCGATTCTGCTCAAATGCCACCGGCGTCGACCAGCCGCCCACAAGGATGTTTTCGGCCGGATGGCGTGGCAGGCGCCGGCCCCGACATTGACCTGTCGATGCACCGATGTCTATTGTGGCCGCTTCATCCACCCGGAGCAGCACCGGGGAATCTCTCATCGCGAAGCGGCCGCGCTTCAGACTTTCCGTGACGACTACGAGTTCTACGGCGAGTCGTTTCACGAGAGGTCGCGACAGATCGGAAACGCTGTGCCGGTCAGACTCGCCGCAGCCTTGGGTGCGGTATCTCTACAGTTCTTGGACGGATGTCGCCACTGACCCGTGACCCGAGCGCCATGAGCAGCAGGAAGCCCTTCGAGATGGAATTCGACATCTCGACGATCAAGCATCTGGGTCTCCAGATGTATTCCACGCTCCCACCCGTTATCGGCGAACTGATCGCCAACGCTTGGGACGCGAACGCCAAGAGGGTCGAGATCACGATTCCGGAGACCGCCATCGGCGACGACGACACGGAGATCGTCCTCTCGGACGACGGTTTGGGGATGTCGGACAGTGACATACGCGACAAATACCTCATCGTCGGACGAGATCGACGTGAGGCCGAGAGTTGCGAAGCATCGCCATCTCCGTTCTGCCGGAAAATCATGGGCAGAAAGGGCATCGGCAAGTTCTCTGCGTTCGGAATAGCGCGCGAAATCGAGATCGAGAGCATCCGAGACGGCGATCACAGCCGGTTCGTAATGGACTACGACAAGATGCTTGAAGCCGTCAACGACCGGCGGGCCAGTTTCGAGCCTTTGCCCCCGACTGACCAGGTACGGACCGGCACCCGGATCGCACTCCGGAAACTGACGAAGTTCCGAAAGCGCGGCATCGCAGTGGATGCGTTGCGTCGCGGCATCGCCAGGCGCTTTTCGGTCGTCGCGGCCAAGAACGACTTCGAAGTCGTAGTAAATGAGCAAGCGATCACTGTGGAGGAACGTGACCTGAAGCGACTCCTGGATGTCGACATGGCGGGAAAGCAGTTCCTGTGGTCGTATGACAACGAGGAGATCGAACCAGAGACAGGGTGGACGGTATCGGGGTGGATTGGCGCCTTGAAGGGTACGACTCGTTCTGGCGACAGTGTTGACCGTGGAGTCTCCGTCATGGCGAGGGGTAAACTCGTTCAAGAGCCGTTCTGGTTCAAGGCGGAAGTAGGCCAACAGTTCGCACTGTCCTATCTCGTCGGCGAACTTCACGCGGAGTTCGTCGACGGCGACGATGACACGATTGGCACGAGCAGGAACACGCTGGTGTGGGACGCCGAGCCCAACCAGAGACTGATGGAGTGGGGTCAGAAGGAAATGAAGAAGATCGCCCGCGAGTGGTCCGATCGGCGCAGCCGAGACCAAGAGCAACGGCTTGAAGACAACGAGCACTACCGGCAGTTCAAGAATCGCGCCACCGACATGACCAACCGGAGGGGTTTCAAGTTGGCGGATAAACTCGTACGCGAAGCGATCCGAAGGAATCCGACAGCGGAAGTCAAGGAGGTGGAACCCGTCATCAAGATGGCGGTGGACTTCGTGGAGTTCGACTCATTCTTGGCGATCGCCCATGACTTGGTTGATTCCGACTTGTCGGACATCGGGAGGTTGGTCGAACTGTTTCGGGAGTGGGAAGTTGTGGAGGCACTGGAAATGGCGCGCGTGACGGAAGGTCGAATCAGCACGATCGGCCTTCTGGATCGTATGATCGAGGAGAACGCCCTTGAAACGCCGAGACTACACAAGTTCCTGAAGAGGTTCCCTTGGGTCATCGATCCCAAATGGACCTTGGTGGCCGACGAAGTGTCGTACACGAAACTTCTTCGTGACAAGTTTCCTGACAATGCCGAAATTGACAGGAATAGACGGATTGACTTCCTCTGTGTTCATGAGGGTACGAACTTGGTCGTCGTTGAAATCAAGCGTCCCGCCTCCAAGGTGTCGAACAAGGAGTTGGAACAGATTGAGGAGTACGTGAACTTCGCGCGTAGCCGAACGGAAGAGACGACCGACCCGGACAGTCGCTACGAAGATGTCGTTGGCTATCTCCTCTGTGGAGGTGTAGCGGACACGTGGAATGCGCGGCAGAAGGTGAAGAATCTTCGATCAGCGCGTATCTATGTGCGGAAGTACGGGGAACTTCTGGACATGGTGAAGGAATTGCATTCCGATTTCCTCAAGAAATATAAGGACCTGAGGGGCGAACGCGGAGGGGAGCAGAGTGCGAGGAGTTGAGAGACCGGCGCGCGGCTCAGTCTTCTGGGCGGAGTTGCATCTAGGAGAGCCTCAGCGCCAGTCGGCGTGGTCCGGGCCCTTCCAGATTCCGAGGGCCTCGTCCGCGAGTCTTGTTCCGCGATCCGCGATCTCCTTCGGGCCCCAGGTGGCGTAGCGGTTGAAGTCCTCGTTGAGGCAGATCTTTGCCTTCGTGAGGAGTTTCTTCTTTTCCTCGTACGGGGCGTTGCCGAGGGCAGCGTTCACTTTGCCGGCGAGGAGCGCGAGGTTGCCGGGAGTGTTCACCCACTGACGGTGGAGAGCCTCCCAGTTGTCTCCGAGCACCTTCTGCCAAGCGAAGCACCTGGGGTTCTTCGCATCGGAGATGGACTTTGGCATCACATGCTCGACATGGATTCCCGGGGGTCCGTCTTGGACGGTGTAGCCGGCGGCTGTTTGGCGTGCACGCTCCAAGCCGCGCACAACGGCGTCCATGAAACTCGCCTTGGCGAACGAGTGCTCGACGAAGCGGTCACGAAACTCGTCATCCTCGGGCCAGTCTTCGGTGGCCAAACGGCCTCGCAGCCAGCCGACGACCTGCGCATCTACCTTGAAGCCGAGATCGCAGAGTCCCGGGAGAGTGCGCCATTGGCGCCTGGAGTCGTGGTTACAGAGGTGCCCTCGAACCAAGTAACTGGCCAGCATGTCCAGGGCTCGGTCACGGTCGCTCTCAGAGATGAGGCCGGTTCCCTCCGCGTAGGCGTCCAAGACCGCCAGGGCGACGGGGAAGACGGCAGAAACGCCCGGTCGCCGGACGCGATCCAGCACATCGCGAAGCGATGGGTCCGCGGTCGTTCGACGCCCGCGGACCAAGAGATACCGCTCCTTGCGGGGTCGGAGGAGATCGGTAACTTCGGTGCCGGAGCGCTCGTCCATGGCCTTCTTGAATCGGCGATAGACCTTGGTCTTCGGGATGTTTTTCTGTTCGTCGCAGGTCAGAAGATGCTGGAAGAAGGAATCGAACAGTGGCATGTCGAGAGTATTCGATCCCTTCTTCTCGAAGCCGCTCTCGATGATCTGCCAATGGTCTTGATGGAACTGGTCTTGCGATTCCGGGCGCTCCTTCGCAAAGACATGGCTTCGGATCAGATCGGACTGACTCAACTGGACGCGCTTGGCGTTCAGATCTTCGAAGGCCTGAGTGATGGCGTCCGGAGTGTCGAGGACGACCCAGACGACCTGCAGCCTACGGAGAACCGCGCGGCCGATTTCGGTCGGCGAGAGAGTGTCGAGTCCCTTCAACTGTCGCAAGAAGTAGCGGTAGGCGCGGAGCATGTTGCTCGTGGTTCCGCGCACGCGCTCTCTGCGGGCGATGTCCCGGTAGATGTGCGCATCGGTGTACCGCGGCACAAGTCGAGGCACATTGAACTCGGTGTTCCACACATTGGGGTGGAACTCTCGGCAGGCCTCCTCGTCCTCCTTGGCGATCGTGTCCCGTACGGCGCAGAGCAGGAGCGACAGGGTTGTCAAGCGCTGCTGGCCGTCCACGATCAGATAGGTGGGCAGTCCGGGGCGCAGGCTCTTGATCAGCGTGATGACGCCGATGAAGTGGAGGTCCCGATGATCGCGCTCGCAGGCTTTGACGACATCCTCCCAGATGCCTTCCCAATGCCCAGGCGTCCAGACGTACTCCCGCTGGTGCGGCGGAGTCTCGAAGTGCGCGTTCGTGGTCAACAAGCCGTCCACGGGCGTCGTGTGGGCATAGGTACCGAAGCCAGTCATGTGTGTTCCTTACGATGTGTTGTCTGATCGGAGGGGTTCTGAGAAGAGCGCTGCCGGGCGCCGAATGTCGGCTAGCCGCCGACCGGCGAAGGCGCAGTAGTCGGAGTGCTGCTCGATGCCGACCGACAGGCGGCCAGCGGACAAGGCCGCGGCGAGCGTCGTGCCGGATCCGGCGAAGGGATCGAGCACGATGTCGCCGGGGAGCGAGAAGAGGTGGATGAACCAAGTCGGAAGGGCGAGTGGAAATGCGGCGGGATGTCCGGTGTTGGAGCACTCCGAGGCCAAGTGGAGGACATTCGTCGGATTGACTTGGCGCTTGCCCTGCCAGTTCTGGACACGGACGCCGGTTCCGCTCCCCGTGTTGGAGGTGCGGCGGGTCCGATCGTTCGTTCCGAGTTTCTCGAGGCGACTCGACGCCCATTCACCTATCGGTTGCTGCACGGCCTCCTGATACATCGAAAACGTGGGGCGGCAGTTGAATTGGAGGAGGCGTTCCCAACTATCGCGGAAGCGGTTCGGCCAGTGGCCCGGAGTGGAGTTCTTCTTGTGCCAGATGAATTCCTCCGTCCAGCACCAGCCGTCCTCCTGCAGGGCGAGGATGAGCCGGAGAACATAGGTGTGCCGCTGACGAGCGACGACACGCTCCTTGATGTTGAGGATGAAGGTGCCGTCGTTCCTCAGGACGCGCCGCAGATGGCGCGCCACCGGTACGAACCACTCCACATAGTCGTCCGGGTGCAGTCCGCCGTACTGCCGCCTCCGCGCGTCCGCGTAGGGCGGCGAGGTGACGATCAACTGGACCGACCCGTCCGGGAGGTGCGGAAGCACCTCCTCACATTTACCCTCGATCAGCCACCAGCGGGTGGCTGCGAGGGCGTCCCTCAGGTCATCGTGGGAGACGGCGGTCGCGCGGCCATTCCACCGGCGCGTTCCGGCACGCGATCTGCTGGGGGGGGGGGGGGGGGGGGGGGGGGCACTTCGGGAGGCTGCGAGGGGGTTGGGACCATACACCCGCGACGCGCCGAAGGAGCAGAAGTCATCCAAGCGGAGGAGCGGGTGCTGCCGCGCTGTCCGCCGAAGCCGTCGGGCGCGCCCGCAATATGGGTCAGAGCGAGCCCCTGGCTACACCCCTGGAGGGCGGCGTCGCATTGGGGAGCCGGCGAAAGGCTGGCTAGCGTTTTTCGGCGGGTCCTGTGAGAATGGACCGCATCGCGAGGAGGCCCGCCAATGTGGGAGTTCGGTAATGGAAAGTGCGACGGGATCGGCCGGTTCGCCCCGAGGGCCGAGGGGGAACGGCCGACCGGCCCTCCCTACGGGTGGCGTTGCTATGAGTCCCCGGTTCGGGAATGGTGCGGGCGCCGCCTGTGCCAGGCGCACTGGGAGCGGGTGACCGTTGACCTGCTCTACGCGGCCTATCTCGCGCTTCACTGGGCGTCGAGAGCACTGCAGGACGGCGCTGCCGACGCGGCTCAGCATGTCTACGACTCCTTGGACGACGATCCGGAGTACCAACTGCTCATGACGGAGGGAACCGCCGCCACCGACGCCGTGGCCCATGTCAACTACGAGTTGCGCCGGATCGAGCGTGAGCGGGAGGGCGAACCCCGGGCGACGAGCGACTCTCTCGGTGGATCGGAGCGGCCGGCCGGCGACGGAGACCGCGACCCGTAGGAGGCGCAAGGTCCCGCCGCCCTATGGCGCGAGCGAGGATGCGGGCCGACATCCCCCTTCCATGACCCTCACCGACGGTGTGCTCACCGCCTACTTCGTCGTCCTCCTGCTGCTCGCCGGGTACGGCTCGCACCGGTTCCGGCTGCTGTTCGCCCTCCGCCGGCGGGCGCAGGCGGCGGCCGAGGCCGTGCGCCAGGCCGGCGAACGCGGCCTCCCGGAGTTCGAGGCGGATCCCCCGACCGTCCTCGTCCAACTCCCCGTCTTCAACGAGCGGCATGTGGTGGCGCGGCTGGTCCGGGCGGCGGCGGCGCTGGACTACCCGCGGGACCGGCTCTCCATCCAGGTCCTCGACGACTCCACCGACGACACCGGAGAAATCGCCGAAGCGGCCCTCCGCGAAGCGGCCGCCGCCGGGGTCGCCATCGAGCGGGTCCACCGCGACCGGCGCGACGGGTTCAAGGCGGGGGCGCTGGCCGCCGGGCTCGACGCCTCGCCCGCCGCCGCCAATGCCCGTTTCGTCGCCATCTTCGACGCGGACTTCGTGCCCCGGCCCGACTTCCTCCGCCGGACGATCCCGGCCCTCCTCGCCCACCCCCGCCACGGCATGGCCCAGGCGAGATGGGAGCACCTGAACCGCTCCTACTCGGTCCTGACCGAGGTGCAGGCGATCCTGCTCGACGGGCACTTCGTCGGCGAACACGGCGGCCGCCACGCCGCCGGGTGCTTCTTCAACTTCAACGGCACCGCCGGGGTCTGGCGGCGGGAAGCCATCCTCGACGCCGGCGGCTGGGCCGGGGACACGCTCACCGAGGACCTCGACCTCTCCTACCGGGCCCAACTCCGGGGCTGGAAGTTCCTGTTCCTGCCCGAAGTGGGCGCCCCGGCGGAACTCCCGGTGTCCATGACCGCGTTCAAGGCGCAGCAGCGGCGCTGGGCGAAGGGCTCCTTCGAGACCGCGCGGAAACTGCTGCCGCAGGTGCTCGCCTCCCCGCTACCCTTGCGCGTGCGCGCCGAAGCGTTGTTCCACCTGAGCGGCAACCTCGCCTATCCGCTGATGGCGCTGCTGAGCCTGCTCCTGATCCCGGCGCTCGCGGCCCGCGCGGCCACCGGGCTGCGGGAGACCGCGCTCCTCGACATCCCGGTGTTCGTCGCCGCCACCGTGTCCGTGATCTCGTTCTACGCCGCCACCCAGCGCCGCCTGTTCCGGTGGGAGCCGCCGGCCGAGCGCGGCGGGTTCTGGTGGCGGGTGCGGCACATCCCCACGGCGCTGGCGGTGGGGATCGGCCTCTCCTTCTCCAACGGCGCGGCGGTGCTCGAAGGGGCGTTCGGACGGCGGACGCCCTTCGTCCGCACGCCCAAGTTCGGCGTGGCCGGCGGGGCGCGGTCGCGGACCGACCGGGGGTGGCGGCGAAGCGGCTACCGGACGCCGGAAGGCGCGGTGATGGCGCTGGAACTCGCGGTCGGTCTCGCCTTGGCGCTGGCGGCGGCGTGGGCCGCGGCGTCCGGGGTCGCGGCCTCCGCGCCGTTCCTGCTCCTCTTCGCGGTGGGCTACCTCTATGTCGGGGGGCGCTCGCTGGTGGAGTCGGGCGCGGTGCGCCGCGCTTCCAACCGGCGGCCGGCATGACTCCGCTGGCGCAGCGCCTCCTGTTCTTCGGGGCCGGGCTGGCGTTCGGGGGCCTGGTCGGCTGGCTCGCCGGGCGGTCGGCGCCGGGGGTCGGCGTGACTCCGGGCGCGCCGATGGTCTCCGGCGCTCCCGCCGCGGCGGCGACGCCGCCTCCGCCGGTCGCCGAGCCGCCCGCGCCGGTGGACGAGGGGCGCCTCGAAGCGCTGCTCGCCGAGGTCGAGACCCGGCCGGAGGATCCCGCCGCCCGCGCCGCTGTCGGCGGCCTCTACCTGGAGGCCCGGAACTTCGGCGAAGCGGCCTATTGGTTCCAACAGGCTCGGAATCTCGCGCCTGCGGACCTCGAGAGCCGCGCTTCGCTCGGGCTGGCGCTCCTCGGGATGGGCGATGTCCGAGGGGCGGCCGCGGAGTACGAGGCCGTCCTCGCCGAAGATCCGGCGCACGGCGGGGCGCTGCTGGCGCTCGGGCGGTTGCGGCTCTATGCGCTCCAGGACATGACCGGCGGGATCGAACTCTGGGAGCGGTTCCTCGCCGCCCACCCGGACGCGCCGGAGGCGGGGGAGTTGCGCGAGGCGGTCCGGGCGCTCCGTTCGGCGCACCCCGAGTAGGCTCGGAAGCGGACATTCGGCGGCGAGAGGGGCGGAAGTTGGTTCGGTTTCTCCTGCTCCTGCTGGGGCTGTTCTTCGCGCGGCTCCTCTGGGGGGCGGCGCGCCTCCTCTTGGCCGGCCGCCGGGCGGAGCGGGTCGCCGGCGGCGCGGCGGGGGCCTCCCCGGGTTCGGCGCCGTCGGGAACGGAGTTTCGGGGGGCGGTCGTCCGCTGCGAGCAGTGCGACCTCCATGTGCCGGAGCAGCGGGCGGTGACCGACGGGGGGCGGACTTTCTGTTCGGAGGCCTGCCGCGCCGCGGCGGGCTCCTGATCGGTTCGGTGGAGAGCGATCGGGCCGCGGCCGCGCTCGCCGCGGAACTGTGCGAAGTGACGCGGCGGCTGGCCGAGCGCGGGTTCATCGTCGCCCGCGAAGGCAACGCCAGCGCGCTGTTGCCCGGCGGGGCGGAAGTGCTCGGGACGGCCGCCGGGACGCGGAAGGGCGACGCGGCGCCGGAGGGCTTGGTGCGCTGCGACCGCCACGGGCGGAAGACGGCCGGCGACAGCGGCGTGTCCAGCGAGATCCTGGTGCACCTGGCCGTCTACGACCGTCGTCCGGACATCCGCTCGGTGGTGCACGCCCATCCGAAGACCGCGACCGGGTTCGCCGCCGCCGGGGTGGCGCTCGACCCGCCGGCGCTGGCGGAGACGGTGGTCGTCCTCGGCCGGATCGGCATGGCCGACTACCACCCGCCGGGGTCGCCCGCGCTCGCCGCAGCGGTGGCCGAGCAGGCGGCGGCCGCGGATGCGGTGCTGCTCCGCAACCACGGCGCGCTCACCGTGGGCCGGACGCCGACGGAGGCGTTCGAGCGGATGGAGACCCTGGAGCGCTGCGCGGAGATCGTGCTCGCAGCTCGCGCGCTGGGCGGCGCGGAGGCGCTTCCCGAAGCGGAGACCGCCCGCCTTCTCGCCGCGCGCCGGCGCTGACGGCCCGCGCTGCCGACGGGGCGGTCACCGAGCGCCGTGATGCCGCAACCGGGCGGTTGGGGCGCGCGGCCGCCGAGGGCCGGGGCGGCCGGGCTCCCGATGTCGTTGAAGCAGGCCGGGGGCGCACCGGCGCTCGGGCTGCTGCTCGCGGCGGGCCTGCCGCCCGCCGGCGTTTCGTCCGCGGCCGAGCAGGACTTCCGACTCGAGGAGTCGGCGGCGGAGGCCGGAATCCGGTTCCGCCACCTGCGCGGCGCTCGCGGGGAACGCCACCCGGTGGAGACGATGGGCTCCGGTGTGGCGGTGCTCGACTACGACGGCGACGGCGCGCCGGACCTGTTCTTCGTCCGGGGCGGCGAAGTTCCGGGGAGCGGGGCGCCGTCCGCTCCGCCGGGGGCGCTCTTCCGGAACGACGGCAGCGGCGGGTTCACCGAGGTGAGCGCCGCGGCGGGATTCGGCCGCCCGCCGCCCGGCGTTCCGCCCGGATTCGGCATGGGCGCCGCCGCCGCCGACTACGACGATGACGGCGACCCCGACCTGTTGGTCACCCGCGCCGGGCCGGACCTCCTCTACGAGAACCGGGGAGACGGTTCGTTCCGTCTCCATCCCGACGGCCCGCTCGCCGCTCCCGCCGTGCGCGGGCTCCCCGGCGGCTGGAGCGCGAGCGCGGCGTTCTTCGACGCCGACCACGACGGCGACCTCGACCTCTTCGTCACCCGCTACCTCGACTGGAGCGTGGAGAACAACCCGGAGTGCGCCCGCCGGATCCGCGGCGAGCGCATTCGCTCCTACTGCCTCCCGGACGCCTTCTCCGGCGTCCCCGACCTGCTCTACGAGAACCGCGGCGGCTCGTTCGTCCCGGTCCCCGAATCCGCCGGTATCGCGCTGCCGACGGGCAAGGGACTGGGCGTCGTCGCCGCCGACCTCATCGGCGACCCGCTGCCCGATCTCTATGTGGCGAACGACACGGTTCCGAACTTCCTCTTCGAGAACCTGGGCGGCTGGCGCTTCCGCGAAGTCGGGCTGCCCGCCGGAGTCGCCTACGACGGCGACGGCAACGCGCTCGCCGGGATGGGTATCGCCCTCGCCGACCTCGAACCGGACGGCGACCCGGACCTGTTCGTCACCAACTTCTCCGGCGAAGCGAACACGCTCTACGCGATGCGCCGGCGGGGCGTGTTCCGCGATATGTCCTTCCCCTCGGGAGCGGGACGCCCTTCCATCCCGCTCCTCGGTTTCGGCGCCGTGTTCGCCGACCTGGACAACGACGGCGACCCCGACCTCTGCGTGACCAACGGGCATGTGCTCGACAACGCGGAACTCCTGTTCGCCGACGCGTCCTACCGGCAGCCGGACGGCTGCTTCGCGAACCGGGGCGGCGGCCGCTTCGAGCCGGCGTGGACGGCGGCGGCGCCCGCGGTCGGCCGGGGCCTCGCCGCCGGCGACTTCGACGGCGACGGGCGGGTGGACCTGGCGGCGTCCCGCTCCGGCGAACCCGCGGCGCTGTTCCGGAACGAGACTCCCGGTGGCGGGAGCGCCCGCCTGCTGCTCGTGGGCCGCGAGTCCAACCGGGACGCGGTCGGCGCGGTCGTCCGGGTCCGCCGGGGGGAGGCGGAGCAGGTCTTCGTCGCGACCGCCGGCGACAGTTACCTCTCCACTTCGTCCCGGGTCGCGTGGATCGGCCTCGGCGCCGCCGACAGCCCGCTCCCGGACGCCGCCTCCGTCCGCTGGCCGTCGGGCCGGGAGGACGCGCTCGGCCCCCTCGCTCCCGGCGCGGTCGCGGTCATCGAAGGCGTCGGCGCGACGGAGATCGGCGCGGGGAGGCGCGGCCCCGCCCGGCCCGGAACCCCCTGACGATTTCTGGCGCGGCTCTTGGTTACGATCCTTCGGACATGAACGATTTCGCCCGATCGGAGCAGGGGCCCGTCAGCGCCGGCGCGGCCGCCGTCGTCCGGGAGAAGTTCGACCTCCTGCGGGCCCTGCTGCGCCGGATGTTCCAGTTGGACCGGGGGGACCTGGACTTCGGCCTCTACCGGATCATGAAGTTGAAGTCGGAGGAGGTGGAGGCGTTCCTGGCGGAGGACCTGTTGCCCCAGGTGAAGGAGGCGTTGCGGCTCGCCGGCCACCGGGAACTGGTCAGCCTCGAGCAGAAGATCGAAGAGGACGCCGAGGCGCAGTTGAAGCGGGGTATGGACCCCGATCGGCGTCCGGCGCCCGCGCTCGCCGACAAGCGGGAGCAGATCGGGGACATCAAGAGGGATGTCCTCGCCGAGGCGGATGTCTTCCACCACCTCGCCGCCTTCTTCGACCGCTACTACAGCGAGGGCGACTTCGTCTCGAAGCGGCGCTATTCCAGCGCCGGCGACACCGCTTACCTCATCCCCTACGACGGCGAGGAGGTGAAACTCTACTGGGCGAACTCCGACCAGTACTACATCAAGACCACCGAGAACTACGCCACCTATGAGTTTCGTCTCGGAAGCGGCGAGACCGCCCGACCGGTGCGTTTCGAGATCGCCGCGGCGGACAACGAAAGGGACGCGATCCAGCCTTCCAAGCCGAAACAGCGGCGGTTCGTGCTCCGCGAAGGAGCCAATGCCGTCGAGGCCGACGAGGCCGGCCTCACGGCGCGCTTCGAACACCGCCCGCTGACCGCAGCCGAGAGCCGGCGCTGGCCGGGGAACGGGAACCACCAGCAGTCCCGGATCAACGAAGCCTCGGCGAAGCGGATCCTGAAGGCGGCGCCGGAGGAGTGGAGCGTCCTCCTCGCGGCGCCCGCGCCGACGGAGGCGAACGGCGACCGGACCGCTCTCGACCGGCACCTGGAGCGGTACACCGCCAAGAACACCTTCGACTACTTCATCCACAAGGACCTCGGCGGCTTCCTGCGGCGCGAACTGGATCTCTATCTGAACACCGAGGTCCTGAACCTGGAGGACCTGGCGCGGGGAGACGCGAGGCGGCTGCAGCGGTCGCTGGCGCGCGTGCGCGCCGCCCGGCTGGTCGGGGGCAAGATCATCGACTTCCTCGCGCAACTCGAAGACTTCCAGAAGCGCCTGTGGCTCAAGAAGAAGTTCGTCCTGGAGAGCCACTGGTGCGTGACGCTGGATCGAGTGCCGGAGTCGTTCTATCCGGAGATCGCCGCGAACGAGGCGCAGCGCGAGGAGTGGGTGCGGTTGTTCGCCATCGACCAGATCCGCGCGAACCTGGGGAACGGCGCCGCGGGCTACGCCGCGCCGTTGTCCGTGGACTTCCTGCGCCACAACCCGTTCTTGGTGCTCGACACCCGGCACTTCGACCGGGACTTCACCGATCGGCTGCTGGCGGCGCTTTCGGACGCCGGGCCGCTGTTCGACCGGCAGGACGGCCTGCTGGTTCACGGGGAGAACTTTCAGGCGCTCAACCTACTTCAGGCGCGGTACGGTGGCCAGGTGGACTGTGTCTATATCGATCCGCCCTACAACACCAACTCCTCTCCGATCCTCTACAAGAACGACTACAAGGACTCCTCCTGGCTGTCGCTGATGGAGAATCGTGTCCGTTTGGCGAAACCGCTCCTGTCGAAGAGAGGCATCCTCTGCTGCGCCATCGATGACGAGGAGGCATGGAGACTCCGGGCCCTGCTCCAGGACCTGTTCGCAAAAGAGATCGGGGTAGCGCCAGTACGTTCGACACCGATCGGACGAACCTCGGATGGCAAGATGTCACCGACCCACGAGTACGCGCTCTTCTACGGTCGAGAAGGAAGCGAACCGGGCCCCCTGGTCAAGACCGACAAGGAGAAGAAGCGGTATCCGCTGGAAGATGCGCAGGGGCGATACGCTTGGCGGAATCTCCTGCGGACGGGAACGAACGACCGGAGAGTCGATCGGCCCAAACTCCATTACCCGATCTTCGTCGGTGAGGACGACCGTCTTCGCGTGCCGAGAATGGAATGGGACGACGAGGCGACGGCGTACCGAGTACTGGACGAAGTCCGAGAGGGCGAAGTCGCCGTCTGGCCGAACAAGATGCAAGGGGGAGAGATCATCGAGAAGAACTGGGAGCGCGGACGGGAGCGCGTCTCCCGAGAGATCGGAGAGTACCGCGTTCAGCGCGACAACGGCGCGTCGGGCGGGGAGAAGATTTCCCTCCACTTCAAGCAGCGGATGGACGAGTCATCCGTGCCCAAGACTTGGTGGGGAGACAGCAAGTACGCGTCCTCGAACCACGGCGCCAAGGTGCTGAAGGGTCTGTTCGGTGACGCTCCCTTCGACTTCGCCAAGTCGGTGCCTCTCGTAGAGGACAGCATTCGCGCCTCCGGTGGCGGCCGAGACGGGGCGCTCGTGCTGGATTTCTTTGCGGGATCGGGAACGACCGGGCACGCCGTCGTGGATCTGAACCGGAGTGACGGCGGCGCGAGGCGATACCTTCTCGTGGACATCGGCGAGCACTTCGACGATGTGGTCCTGGCGCGGATGAAGAAGGTCGTGTACTCGGCCGACTGGCAGGCGGGCGCGCCCGTGTCGCGCCAGGGAGTGTCGCAATTCTTCAGATATCTTCGGATCGAGTCCTACGAGGACACGATGGAAGGGCTCGAGCGTACGGAACCGTCGAGCGAACAGGCGAAGATGCTGCGGCGGGAGGCGGACTTGCGGGAGGACTACCGCCTTCGCTACGCCCTGGGCCGGGAGACCGCCGGCAGCGCGTGTCTCCTGGGAAAGGAATTCCGCGACCCGTTCGGCTACACGCTGTCCGTCGTTCGGGACGGAGCGCGATGCCGGGTCCCGGTGGACCTGCCGACGACCTTCGAGTTCCTGCTCGGGCTCCGGCTGGCGTCCCGGCGCCGGATCGAAGGCGTGCTGACGCAGTCCGGAGTCACGGCCGACGGAAGGCGCGCGCTGATCCTCTGGCGTGACTTGGGGGAGATGGACCAAGCGGGGCTCGACGCCTGGTTCGAGCGGAATCGGGACGCCGTATTGGGAGAGGCGGAAGTCATCTACACCAACGGCGACCAGACGCTCAACGCGCTTCGGAGGAAGGGCGAATCCTGGGTCGCCGAGACGCTGGACGCCGAGTTCCGAGACTCGATGTTCGCCGAGGAGCCATGAGACGAGCGCGGCGCCCACCGCCGGTGAGACTGCGGAAGATCCTCGCGCTCCTGCCCTTCCTGTGTCTGGAGTTCGGGTTCGAGAAGATCGGACGGATCCTCCGGGTGCTGCGGGGCGTGGAAGGCGAACTCGGCGGCGAGCCCGGCGATGCCGTCCCGGAGGCTCTGTGGAGAGGCGGCGCTTGGGGCGCGGCGGCCCGGAGGGTGTCGGAGGACGATCTGCTCGAATACCACGCGAACATCACGACGCTCAGCGAGCGACTGCGCATGACCGCGGCGCGCGGGCGCACCTGGAAACCCCACCAGTACTTGGCGCTGTTGTTCGCGGAGCGTTACTTCGATCGGTACTTCGGAGACCGGGAAGCCCTCCTGCGGGACCTGAATCGGTTCGCCCCCGGTTCGTGGAACGAGCCGACCTATCGGGACGCGGACCTGCGCCTCCTGGCGATCCAGAGCGCCACCGGATCGGGCAAGACCCTGCTCATGCACGCGAACATCCTCCAGTACCGGCGCTGCCTCCGCCGGACCGGCGGGCGGCTGAACAACATCGTGCTGCTCACGCCGAACGAGCGCATGTCCGAGCAGCACGAGCGCGAATTGCGGGTGAGCGGCCTCCACGCCCGTATTTTCTCGCCCGACGCCCCGAAGGACCTCTTCCGCCCGGTCGAGATCCTGGACATCAACAAACTGGCGGAGAAGAAGGGCGTAAAGCGGGTCGCGGTGAGCGACTTCGGGGACGACAACCTGGTCCTCGTGGACGAAGGACACCTCGGCGCGTCCGGAAAGACCTGGCGGCAGCGGCGGGCAGAACTCGCTCGAGGCGGGTTCACGATCGAGTACTCGGCCACTTTCGACCAGGTGACCCGGCGTGACGACGATCTTCGCCGGGCCTACGCCAAGTGTCTGCTGTTCGACTACGGGTACCACGACTTCCACGCCGACGGGTACGGCAAGGACTACACCATCTCCAACCTGCCGCAAGGGATGGAGGACGCCAACAGCGACATGTACCTGCTCGGCTGCCTCCTGACTTTCTACCAGCAGTGCAGTCTGTACGGGAAGTTGACCGGGGAGCGGCGCCCGTTCCACCTGTCGAGACCCCTGTGGGTGTTCCTGGGCAAGACCGTCCGGGGATCGAGCCGCGTGGACGAGGAGGCGAAATCCGATGTCCTTCGCATCCTGGACTTCCTCGGCTTCTTCCTCGCGCGGGACGAAGTCGTGACGCCGATGCTCGGCCGCCTTCTCGAGGGCCGCTCCGGGCTGGCGCACCCGGTGGGCGGCGGCGACTACTTCGCCGGCCGGTTCCGGCATCTCTCCGGGCAAGGCCCGGCTCAACTCTATCGGGACATCTGCGAAACCCTCTTCCACGCCGCCGGGCGGCTCCGCGTGGTGTACCTGGCGACCGGCGACGGGGAATTGCACCTCCGGGTCGGCGACGCCGACCCGTTCGGCGTGGTGAATGTGGGGGATTCGGCGGGCCTCTACAAGTTGCTTTCCGGGCGGGAGAATCCGGACTTCGACCTGGAACGGAATCCGGGCTTCTCGGACCGGCTCTTCCACGAGGTGGATCGGCCCGATTCCCCGGTGACCGTCGTCGTGGGCGCGCGGCGCTTCATCGCCGGCTGGAACAGTTGGCGGGTGAGCACGATGGGGCTCATGCATGTCGGCGTCGGGGAAGGCCCCGAAATCATCCAGATGTTCGGTCGGGGAGTGCGCCTGAAGGGTTGGAACCTGACCTTGAAGCGGCATCGGGAAAGCGGCGGTCCGCCGCCGAGCGACGCCGCGGGTCTCGCGGAACTGGAAACGCTCCACATCTTCGGTCTGCGGGCGAACTACATGGAGGCATTCGAACAGATCCTCCGGGAGGAGGGGATCGCCTTCGAACCCGTGGCGCTTCCCGTAACCTGGAACTTCGCCAAGAAGACGGATCTCAAGTTGATCCGTCGGAAAAGGGATCTCGACTACGAGCAGTCACGCGAGCGCCCCCGTCTGCCCGGCCCGCGGGAACCGCTGCGGCCGAAGGTGGACTTGGATCTGTATTCGCGTCTCCAGGCGACGGAGTCGGCCGGCGCTTCGACCGAGGCTTCGACCGATGCGGGCCGGAAGGCGCTGAAGTCCCCGCCGACGGAGAAGAATCGCGTCTTCCTGCCGGATTTCGCCGGCTTCTTCCGCCGCGACCGGGTGTATGCGACCCTGCTCGACCGCAAGCGGCGCCGCGGCTGGCACAACCTGGTCATCGACCGCGGGACGGTGGACGCCCTGCTCGAGGACGAGGACTGGTACGACCTCCGGATTCCCCCGGCGGCACTCCGCAAGAAGGGTTTCGCTCGAATCCGGCAGTTGGAGGACATCGCGGTGGCGCTGCTGGCCGAGTACGCGGAGGTCTTCTGGAGGCTGAAGCGGCGGGCTTGGGATCACGAGCGGCTCGAAGTCGTGAGACTGACCGCGAACGACCCGAACCACATTCGCGAATACCGGCTCTCCGCGCGCGCCGGGGAGACCGAATTGGTGGAGCAGGTTCGCGCTCTGGCGAAGGATGTGGCGGCGAATGATGTCCCCGGTCTCTGGACGCTGTGGTACGAGGAACACGCTTACCGGCCGCTTCTCCGGACCGACGAGAAATGCCGCGTAACGGTGCAGCCGGCCGCCCTGGACAAGAACGAGGCGAAAGTCGTCGACCGGCTCGTGGGCTTGGTTGGGCTACGGCGGTCGTCGGTTCTCGAAGGCCGGGAACTCTTCCTGATCCGGAACCTGACCGGAGGCAGGGGCGTCTCCTTCTTCGATGACTTCCACTACTACCCGGACTTCATCGTCTGGCTGAAGGGCGAAGCGGACCAGCATGTCGTGTTCCTCGACCCGAAGGGCCTCACGAGATTCGGTCGCCGGGAACGGAGCAAGGTCGGTCTCCACGCACAAATCCGCGAGGTCGAGGCGAAGGCGCGCGAGTCCGACCCGGATCTCTTCCTCCATTCCTATGTGCTTTCGGTGACGCCGCCGGAAGAGATCGGCGAGGAGGGGCGCTCCCGCGCCGAGTGGGAACGGGACGGCGTGTACTTCCTGGACCGGCCGGACTGTCTCCAGCGCGTGATCGCGCACGCGCTGGCCTCCCGGGGCAGCGGGAACGGAGACGGCCCATGAAGGCGAAACGCGTGGTCCAGGCGGTGGACCTGCATGCGGCGGGGGAGCCCGGGCGGGTGATCGTGGGCGGGGTGCTCGATGTGCCCGGGGACACGATGTTCCGGAAGATGCAGCACCTCGAGCGGCACGGGGACTCGCTGCGCAAGTGGATGCTGCGGGAGCCGCGCGGGTATCCGGCGGCGAACTGCAACCTGGTGCTCCCGCCGACGCATCCGGACGCGGACGCCGGGTTCGTCATCATGGAGCAGACGGAATACCCGCCGATGTCGGGGACGAACACCATGTGCGTCGTCACCGCGCTGCTCGAGACCGGGATGCTGCCGCCGAAAGAGCCGGTGACGGAGTTGACCCTGGAAACCCCCGCCGGGCTCGTCGAAGTCGAGGCGCGGGTCGAGGGCGGGAAAGTGACCCGGGTGACCTTCGAGAATGTGCCGGCGTTCGCGGTGCATCTCGATGCCGCGGTGGAAATCCCCACGGTCGGGGAAGTGCGGGTGGACTTGGCCTGGGGCGGGATGTTCTACGCCATCGCGGACGCCTCCCGGTTCGGGCTGGCCATCGCCCCGGAGCACGGGAAGGAACTCGCGCGGTTCGGGTCGATGGTGAAGCAGGCGGCGCGGGAGCAACTCGAAGCGGTCCACCCGGAGAACCCGGAGATCTCCCGCGCCAGCATCGGCCAACTCGCCGGGCCCTGGGACCCCGAAACGCGCACGGCATCGAACGCCGTTTCCGTGGCGACCGGCGACCTGGACTGGGAGCGGCCGGAGACCTGGACCGGCGCGCTCGACCGCTCTCCCTGCGGGACGGGCACCTGCGCCCGGATGGCGGCGCTCCACGCGAAGGGCGAACTGGGGATCGGCGAGGACTTCCGCAACCGCGGCCCGGTGGGGACCGAGTTCCTGGGGCGGCTGCTCCGCGAGACCGAAGTGGGCGGGGTCCCGGCCGTGGTCCCGCAGATCAGCGGCCAGGCCTGGATCACCGGCGCGGCCTCCTACTCGCTCGACCCCTCCGACCCCTTCCCGGAGGGCTTCACGCTCGGCGACATCTGGTAGCCGCCCCGGCCTCGGCCCGAGGCCCGCCGGGGGCGCGGCCGCCGGGACCGCCCCGGCGCCGGACGCCCGCCCCGGCCCGCCGCGGGAGCCTGACCGGCCGGCGGAATAGAATTACCGGTTCCCCGCTGCGCGGGGCTCATCAGGAGGGTTCTCCCGATCATGCTGCACTTTGCTCCTCCGTTCCTTTCGGCGGGCCGGCGTTCGCGGCCCGCCGCCGGTTCGCCGCTCCGCCGCCCCCGCGGCCTCGCGGTCCCGGTCAGCGCGCCGGCTCTCGCCGCGTCGCTCCTCGCCGGGGCGGCGTTCGCCCAGGAGCCGGCGGAACTGGTGGTGGATCCGCCCGAACTCACGCTCGAAGTGGGCGACACCGCCCAACTCTCGGCGACCGTGAAGGACGCCGACGGGAACGAGATGGACCGCGGCGTGATCTTCTTCTCCCGCGCCCGCCGGTTCGTCGGCGTGAACCCGGCGGGGATGGTCGAGGCGCACCGCCCCGGCGAGCACACGCTGGTGGCCATGACGCCCCGCGAGCCGGGGGTCATGAACCGGCGCGCGGACATGGCCCTGATGGTCGAGATCCCGGTTACGGTGGCGTTCCCGCCCCTCGAGCGGATCACCATCGCCCCGCTGCCGGCGAACCTCTACGCCGGGACTTCGCTGCCGGTCGGCGCGCTCGCCGTGGACGCCTCCGGCGCCGAGCGGAAACCGGACTTCGAGTGGGCGTCGTCGGACTCCGGGGTCGCCGGCGTGAGTGAACACGGCGTCCTGATGCTGCATCGCGAAGGCCGGACGACGCTCTCGGCGAGCGCCGAGTCGGTCGCCGGGGAAGTGGAACTCACCGTCCGGGCGAACCCGGCGGCGCGGCTCGAACTCACCGCGGACACGGAAGAAGCGCGCACCGGCGATGTGGTGTGGTTCGAGGCCCGCGCGCTCGACGAGGGCGGCAGCGAAGTCCCGGACTTCCCGCTCGCGTTCGCCGCCTTCACCCGGACGCCGGACAACCTGGTGGCGCCGGGCGCGGCCGCCTTCGTGGAGCCGGACGGGGCCTTCGTCGCCGAGCGCCCCGGCCTCCACACCGTCGTGGTCTCCGGCGGCGGCCTGACCGCCCGGCGCGCGATCCGCGCGGTCCCCCGCAATGTGCGGAAGGACTGGGAGATCGTGGGCCGGGGGCCGGTGCGCGACCGCCATACCTCCGACCTGTGGGTCTGGGAGGGGCTCGACGGGCGCGACTACGCGATCACCGGCACCTGGGGCGCGGACGGACACGCCTACTTCTGGGATGTGACCGATCCGGCGAGCATCCACTTGGTGGACACCGTGCGGGTGGACGCGCGCACGGTGAACGATGTGAAGGTGTCCGCCGACGGGAAGTTCGCGGTCATCAGCCGGGAGGGCGCTTCGAACCGCAAGAACGGGCTGGTCATCCTCGATGTGGCGAACCCGACCGACGGCGTCCGCATCCTCGCGAGATACGACGACCAACTCAGCGGCGGCGTCCACAATGTCTTCGTGGCGGAGGAACACATCCTCGCGCTCTCCGCCGGCCGCAGGTACGACATCCTGAACGCCGAAGACCCGGCGAATCCCTACCGGGTGGGCCGCTTCGAACTCGACACGCCCGGCCACGGGATCCACGATGTCTGGGTCGAGGACGGCATCGCCTACTCGTCGAACTGGGCCGACGGCGTGGTGGCGGTGGACATCGGCGGGGGCGGCAAGGGCGGCGCGCCGAACAACCCGGTGATGATGGGCAGTTTCCGGTATCCCAACGGCTGGAACCACGCCGGATTCCCCTACCGCAGCCAGTCCACCGGCAAGATGCTGGTCTTCGCCGGCGACGAGAACTTCCCGTATTCCTTCGAGCCGGAAGGCGACCTGCCGGACCGGGCCGCCGGCTGGGTCCACATCGGGGAATGGGACGAGTCGGGAGACGCCCGGGAAGTGGCGCGGTACCAGGTGCCCGAGGCGGGCAGCCACAACCTCTGGGTGGAGGACGACATCCTCTATGTGGGCTACTACAACGGCGGCCTGCGCGTGGTGGATGTTTCCGGCGACCTGCGGGGCGACCTCTACCGGCAGGGGCGGGAGATCGCGTTCTTCGAACCGGCCGATCCGCAGGGCTACAAGAAGAACGCCCCCTTCGTCTGGGGGCCGCAGCCGTTCAAGGGGCACATCTTCTTCTCCGACTGGAACTCCGGGCTCTGGGCCGTGAAACTGGTGGACCCGGAGACGCCGCGCAACATGGGAGAACCGAATTGACGCTGTTTCCCGCGGGCTTCCCCGCCCGCTTCTTCGCCCGCCTGCTCACGCCGGCGCTGTCGGCTGCGTTCGCCTTCGCGCCCGCGGCGCCGGCCTTCTCGGAAGACCCGGCGCCGCCGAAGCGGAACTACTTCGTCTATGTCTGCGCCGAGTCCGACGACACGGTGCACCTGCTTCGCTACGGCCCCGGCGGCCTCGACGAAGTCGACGAGATCACCGTCGGCAGTTTCCCGACGGAGACGGAAGGGCCGCACGGGATCCGCATCTCCCCGGACGGCCGCCACTGGTATCTCTCCATCGCGCACGGAATGCCGTTCGGCTCGCTCCACAAGTACGAGACCGGAACGAACGAATGGCTCGGGGACGCCACGCTCGGGATGTTCCCGGCGACGATGGACATTTCGCCGAGCACCGGGCTCCTCTATGTGGTGAACTTCAACCTCCACGGCGACATGGAGCCGAGCACGATCTCGGTGGTGGAGACCGGCACCATGATCGAAGTGGCGACCATCGCCACCGGGGTCATGCCGCACGGCGCGCGCGCCGACCGCAGCGGCAGCCGGATCTACTCGGTGAACATGATGGACGACGAACTCGTCGAAGTGGATACCGCGCGGTTCGAGATCGCCCGCCGGCTCCCGCTCGGAACGGATCCGCACGCCGGTCACACCGGCATGGCCCATTCGGCCATGGACGACGGCGGAGACATGGGCGGCATGAGGATGCCGGTCGTGAAACCCACCTGGGCGACGAGCCCGACGCCCGCCGGCAAGGTCTATGTGGCCGGGAACGGCGACAGCGCGATCTACGAAGTGGATCTCGACGACTGGAACATCTCCCGCCGTTTCGACGCCGGCCCGGGCGAAAACCCCTACAACCTGGAAGCGACTTCCGACGGGGGGGTGCTGGTCGCCACCAACAAGTCCGGCTCGAAGGTCGTCTTCTGGGACCTCGACTCCGGCGAAGTGATCGCCGCTCCCGAGACCACCCGGCGCGTGCCGCACGGCGTGGTCGTTTCCGACGACGACCGCTACGCCTTCGTGACCCTGGAAGGCGTAGGCGGCGAGCCGGGAACGCTCGAGGTCTATGACATCGGCGCCGCGACGCGGGTCGCCGACATCGCCGTGGGCAAACAGGCCGGCGGCATCGCCTTCTGGAAGGCCGAGCCGTGACCCGCAGCGCGAATCCCCCATCCCGCGAGGCGACTTCGCCCGCTTCCGGGCGCACCCCGCCCGAGGAGGAACCCATGCTCCCGACGCGAAACCCCAAGCGAAACCCCAGGCGAAACACCTGCCGCCGCCCGGCGCGGCGCCTCCTGCCGCTGGCCGTCCTCCTGCTCCTCGCGCCCGGACTCGCCGCCGCGCAGGAAGAGGAAGAGGGAGAACCGGCCGGCCCGCAGCCGACCGAACTGGTGGTCACCCCCTCCGAAGTCGAACTCGAAGTCGGGGACACGCTGACGCTCGCGGCGGAAGTGCTCGACGAGAACGGGGAGGCGATGGACCGCACGGTGGTCTTCTACTCGCGCCGCCGCCGTTCCGTCGGGGTGAACCCGGCCGGAATCGTCGAGGCGTACCGGCCGGGAGAACACACGCTGATCGCCATGGTGCCGCGGGATCCGGAAGACACGGACCGCCGCGCCGAGCCGGCGGTAGTCGTCGAGATCCCGGTGACGATCCCGAATCCGCCGGTCGCTTCCGTTTCGGTGACGAACCTTCCCGGCCACCTCTACGCCGGCACCGAGATCGCGCTGGCGACCGAGGTCGAAGACATCTCCGGGGCGAAGCGCAACGATGTGGAAGTTTCCTTCTCCGCCGTGGACGGATCGGTTGCGGAAGTGAACGCCCTCGGCGTCCTCACGCTGACCGGCGAAGGCGCCACCACGCTGACGGTCATGGCGGAAGACGCCTCCAGCGAGGTGGAGATCACGGTAACCGCGAACCCCGTCGCGGAGATCACCCTCTCCGCGAGCGAGAGCGGGCCCGCGCGCACCGGTGATGTCGTCTTCTTCACCGCGGAGGCGAAGGACGCGAGCGGCAACCCGGTTCCGGAGTACCCGATCCAGTTCGCCACCTTCGGCGTTCCGGCCGACGGCATCGTCGCTCCCGGGGCGATCGGCCAGGTCGGGGCGGACGGCGCGTTCGTCGCCGAGCGCTCCGGCACGCATACCGTCGTCGCCGACGGCTTCACCCGCTCGGCCACCGCCACGCTCGGCGTCGTCTCCCGGAATGTCCGGAAGGGAGTGGAAGTCGTCGGGCAGGCGCCGGTGCGCGACCGGCATACCTCCGACCTCTGGATCTGGGAAGGCGCGGACGGGCGCGACTACGCGGTCACCGGCACCTGGGGCGCCGACGGACACGCCTACTTCTGGGATGTGACCGATCCGGCGGCGATGAGCCTCATCGACACGGTGCGCGTGGATGCCCGCACGGTGAACGATGTCAAGATCTCCGAAGACGGCAAGTTCTGCGTCATCAGCCGCGAAGGCGCTTCGAACCGGAAGAACGGCTTGGTCATCCTCGATGTGAGCGATCCGCAGACCGGGGTGCAGGTCATCGCCCGGTACGACGATCAACTCACCGGCGGCGTCCACAATGTGTTCATCGCCGAGGACCACATCTACGCGCTCTCCGCCGGCCGGCGCTACGACATCATCAACGCCGAGGACCCGACGAATCCCTACCGCGTCGGGCGTTTCGAGTTGGATACCCCCGGGCACTCCATCCACGATGTGTGGGTCGAGGACGGCATCGCCTACTCCTCGAACTGGACCGACGGCGTGGTGGCCGTGGATGTCGGCGGCGGCGGCATGGGCGGCGCGCCGAACAACCCGGTGCTGCTCGGCAGCACGCCGTACCCGAGCGGCTGGAACCACGCGGCCTATCCCTACCGCAGCCAGTCCACCGGGAAGTTCCTGATGATCGGCGGCGACGAGGCGTTCCCCTACCAGACGATGGAGGGAGACGACACGCCGGGCCGGGCCGCCGGCTGGATCCACATCTTCGAGTGGGACGACTGGGACAACCCGAAGGAAGTGGCGCGCTACCAGGTGCCGGAAGCGGGGACGCACAACCTCTGGGTGGAGGACGACATCCTCTACATCGCTTACTACAACGCCGGCCTCCGCGTGGTGGACATCTCCGGCGAGTTGCGCGGCGACCTCTACCGGCAGGGGCGCGAGATCGCCATGTTCCTCCCGCAGGACCCGGAGAGTTTCATCCCGAACGCGCCGATGGCCTGGGGGCCGCAGCCCTACAAGGGGCACATCTTCGTGGCCGACCACAACTCCGGGCTGTGGGCGGTGAAACTGGTGGACGCCGAGCCGATCGATCTCGGCGAGCCGCAGGACTGACGGCGGGCCACCGGCGGCGACGGGCGTAATCCGATGAAACTCGCGCACACGCTCAGTTGGGCGGTCTTCGCGCTGCTCGGCGCGGTGACGCTCGCGGCTTCGCTCGGCTCGGTTTTCGCCGCCTATCTCGACCCGAGCGGCGACCTGATCGCCGGGAAGTACACACCCGGCGAGGTCGCCGACGGGGATGCGGAGATCGCCACCGCCCTCTCCGCCCGCCGGGGCACCGCCGCGGCGTTCGGCGTTTCCTACGGAATCCTCCTCCTGGGCGTCGCGCTCGGGCCGTACCGGAAGCGCCGCCAGGCGCGCGCGGCGTTCGTCCTGCTCCTGCTCGCCACCGTGGCGAACGCCGCGGTCATCCTGCTGCGCGTGCCGCTGCTCGCGGTGAACTTCGGCGTGGGGCCGGCCATCATCCCGCTGCTGCTCGTGACGGCGGCGGCGGTCACCGGCGTACTCGCGAAGAACCACGCTCCCGCCGGGAGCGCCTGAAGACCGATTCGCTGATGGGCTCGGGCGCCGACGCCGCTTCCGGCGGCGCCCGGCCCCCGATGAAGCGCCATCCGAGTCTGGTCCCCCTCTCCCGGGACCACCACCACGGGCTGGTGATGGCCCGGCGGCTGATCCTGGGAGGGCCGTCCACTCCGCGGGACGATTGGCCGCGCGCCCCCGAGGAGCAGGCGAGCCGCCTGATCGCGTTCTACGAGTCCGCGTTGCGGCCGCACTTCGAAGCCGAAGAAGCGCAGGTCTTCCCTCTCGCCGCCGAGCGGCTGGCCGACGGGCCGGCCCGCGTCGAGGCCCTGGTCGCCCAGCACCGGATGATGACCGGGATGATCGAAGACCTGCGCGCCGACCTGCGGTCGGGGATCGAAAAACGCCTGGCCGCCTTCGGCGAGTTGCTGCGCGACCACATCCACGACGAGGAGCGGATCCTCTTCGAACGGATGCAGGCCGAGTGCGGCGAGGAAGAGATGGAGGCCCTCGGTTCCCGCCTCGCCGCCGGCGCGGCGTCCGCGCCCGCCTGCGCGCGCTGAAGTCGCGGGTCGGGGGACGAGGGAACGGAAGTTCGATCGGGACTTCGAACCGGCGAGCAGGCAGGGGCGCCGGCCTGCTGCGGGTCGGCGCCCGTCCGCCGAGGCGGGGCGGAGAGCGCGGGAGCGCCGCCGGGCGGACCGGGCGCGACGGGTCCCGGGGCGCCTCGCGCCCGGCGCTGAGGAGCGCTCGACGCCCCGCGGGTCAGGTGGCGTTCGTGCGGATGTGGGCCGGCATGGAGGCCACGATCGCCTGGTTCCGGGCGCTGTCCCAGAAGTAGTAGATCCGCAGGCACCGCTTCGGGTCGTGGGTGGAGCCGCCGCTCTTCAGGTGCCAGTCCACCCGGCGGTTCTTGCCCCGCCATTTCACCGAGAAGGCGTCGCCGCCGCAGCGGGCGTTGTGGACCCCGTTCTCGACGGTCTCCCGCCGATCCTCGGGCCGGCGCCCCATCCGGCGGTCGCGGAAGTCGTTCGCCAGCCAGAGCAGACACCGAGCGGCGAGCGGCACATCCGCGAACTGCGCCCGCTTGACCTCCCGGTGGGCGCGGGGAGTGAGCAGCACTCGCCCGGCCAGTTGCGTCTCGCACCAGTCGTTGAACTGCGCCCACTCGGTGGGGAGCGGGGCTTCGGGTTCCGGGTCTTCCCCGAGGTCGCGCAGCCGGTCGGCGAGCGCCTGCTGCTGTGAGATGGAGAGGTCGAACCGCCGCTCCGCGTCGTCGGCGCGCTCCCGCGCGTCGTCGAGTTCGTCGGAGTACTTCGTCTTCTCCTGCTCGGCGCGGTCGAGCAGCCGCTCCAGATCGGCCGCCCGGACTCCGAGCGCGCGCTTGTCCTTCTCCAGCCGCGCGAGTTCCGCCGGGTCCGGCGGCGCCGGCTCCGGCGCGGGCGGCGGTTCGGGCTCCGGGAGGGCGGGGCGCGGTTCCGGCAGCGCCGCGGGCGCCTTCTTCGGCCCACCGAAGAAGAGGTAGCGGAGCCGCGCGAAGAACCCCGCCGGCGGCGGCAGCGCGGGAGTGGCCGGGATCCCTTCCGGCGCCGGCTCGGCCGAAGTCGGCGGCGGCGCGGCCGTCGGTGGAGCCGCCGTCGGCGCCGGGGCGGGGGCCGGAGCCGGTCGGAGCGCCGGTGTTGGGGGTGGCGCGGCCGGTGGCCCCGGGGTCGCCGGAATCGCGGCCGGCGGCGGCGCGGGGGCCGGAGCGGGGGCGCCGTCCGGATAGGCGGCCGGCGGGTAGCCGACCGGCGGGTCGGCGCTCGATCGGGCGGCGGGAGGGTAGGGATCGGCCGCCTCGAACTCGGGGCGCCGACTGCGGTGCGGCGGGCGGGTCGGACGCGGCGGCCCTTCCGCCGGTCGGGTGGCGCCGGCCCGCGGGTAAGGCCGCGGTTCCCGGTAGATGCGGGAGCGTTCGGGCGGCTCCGGGGAAGGGATCGTCGGCGGACGGGCCTCGGAAGTCGGGCGCCGCGCGGGCGCGCTTCTCACGGACCGCGCCCAGAAGGGTTGTTCCTCCGGAGTCTCCTCCGCCTCCGCCGGGACTCCGCCCGGGCGTCCGGCTGCGGGTTCGAGCCGCGCGGTCGAGGGGGTCTCGACCGGCCCGAGCGGCAGCGGGGGAGCGGCCTCCGCGGGCTGCTCCTCGGGTGGGCGGGCCGCCGCCGCGATCGGGGGCGGGGCGCCGGCGGGCGCGGTCGCTTCGGGTTGCGGGGGGGCCACCGCCTGCGGGGGTGCCACCGGCTGCCGGGGGGCAACCGGCTGCGGCGGGACGACCGGCTGCGCCTGGGCCACCGGCTGCGGCGGGACGACCGGCTGCGCCTGGGCCACCGGCTGCGGGGGGACAACCGGCTGCGCCTGGGCCACCGGCTGCGGGGGGACAACCGGCTGCGCCTGGGCCACCGGCGGCTGCTGCGCCATCGGGGGCGCCGCCGCAGCCGGCGGAGCGGCGGGAGGCGGCGCCGCCGGAGCGGGATCGGCGGCGGGCGCGGGCGCCTCCGCCTCGACCGCCGCCCGGGCGGTCCGGTACTCGTTCGCGAGCCGCTGCACTTCCTCGAACGGCATCTCCGCCTGCCGTTCCAAACTCATCTGCGCCACCGTCTCCAGGATCTGGTTCGTGGTGAGTTCGATCCCGCTCGGGTTCGAGAGGCTGAGCCCGAGGAACAGCCGGTGGTCCCACTCGCTCGAGTTCGGGTGGAACCCGGGGTTGTAGATGCGCACCGCCCCTTGGTACACCGAGTGCCGCCGCCCGAAGCGGTCCGTGAGCCGCCAGGCGAATTCGGCCGGGATCACCACCACCGTGGCGAGGCCGATGCAGGCGCGGGCGAGCGCGTCCGGCTCGATGAGGGGGCCGTGCGGGTCGTCGGCGTCGTCCGGCACGGAGAGCGCGACGATGGGCAGCCCCCGCGCGGAGTCCGTGAGCCGGGCGCAGAGCCAGTCGGCGTCCGCGTTGGAGCCCACGGTCCACGCGGTTCCGGTCACCGGCTCGCCGAACTGCCGGAGTTCGAGCACGGAAGCGAGCCGCGTGGCCACATCGGGAACCTTCGGGGTGAGCGGCCGGAGCCCCGCCCCGTTCGACGACCGCAGCAGGCGCAGGTGGAACACCGGCGGGCTCCCCGGCATCCAGCCGACCCCGGTCTCGGTGACCCACGCCTCGGCGGGCGCGCTCGGGTCCGGCGTCCTCAGCCGGACCGCCCAGAAATCGTTGTCCTCCCGCAGCACCCGCACCGCCTGGCACCGGATCGCGCCGTGCCGGATATCGAAGGTGCCGTGATCGGTGGCCTCCTCGGGCAATTTGCCCGGCACCCGCGAAGCGATCCACTCGTGGATGGTCGTTCGGCAGGTATGCGCCGCTATCCGGTCGTCGTCCGCCTCGATCTGGGCGGCGAACCGGAGAACGCCCTCCTCGCGCGCCTCCCGGGTGGCGGCGATGGAATCGTGCAATGCCTTGAATGAATCGAAACGAGCCATGAAACGGTCTCTCCAATGTCCTCCAGAATCCAACCCTCCGGCAATTAATAGCAACAGCCGGGCGATCGCCCTCCCCGGCCGGCCGCCGGAACACCGGCGGGGCGGCTCCCGGTCGGGCTGCCCGCCGCGCCGAAGCGGTGCCGCCGGGGGCGCGGGAACGACCGCTCCCGCTTGGTATTCTCGGCGGCGCATGGCCGCGCGCGGGGGCGAACTGGCGCGCGCGCTCGCCTCCCGGATCGAGGGCCGGGTCCGCTTCGACCGGGCCTCGCGGCTCCTCTACTCGACGGACGCGAGCATCTACCAGATCGAGCCGCTGGGGGTGGTGGTCCCCCGCCACCGAGGCGATGTGGCGGAGGCGGTGCGGACCGCGGCCGAGGCCGGCGCGCCGGTGCTCCCCCGCGGCGGCGGCACTTCGCTCGCCGGGCAGGCGGTGGGCGAAGCGGTGGTCCTCGACCTCTCCACCGACTTCCGGCGGGTCCTGGAAGTGAACCGCGAAGAACTCCGGGCGCGGGTCCAGCCCGGCGTGGTGCAGGACGCCCTGGGCGCCGCTCTCGCGCCGCTGGGACTCCGGTTCGGCCCGGAGACCTCCACCTCCAACCGGGCGAACCTGGGCGGGATGATCGGCAACAACTCCGCCGGCGCCCGGTCGCTGGTGTACGGGAAGACCGTCGAGAACCTGCTCGAGGCCTCGGTGGTCTTCCCGGACGGCTCCTGCGAGCGCCTCGGCTGGATGCGCTGGGAGGAGATCCGCCGGCGAGCCGCCGCCTTCGCCCGCGGGAACGGCGCCGCCGGGGACCCGGTGTCGCGCGTCTGCGCCGCGGTCGCTTCCATCCGCGACGAGTACCGGGAGGACATCCGGGAGAGGTTCCCCCGCATCCCGCGCCGCGTCTCCGGCTACAACCTGGATGTCCTGCTCGACCCCGCGGGCGTCAACCTGGCGCACCTGGTGGTCGGCTCGGAGGGGACGCTCGGCGTCGTGGTCGAGGCGACGGTCCGCCTCCACCGGCTGCCGCCGGCGGTGGGGTTGGCCGTCCTCCACTTCGACGGCCTCCTGCCGGCGCTGGAAGCGGGGGTCGAAGCGCTCGAACTCCGGCCGAGCGCGGTGGAATTGGTGGACGGGACCGTCCTGCGCATGGCGCGGGAGTCGCTCGAGTACTCCCGGCGGCTGGGGTTCGTGAGCGGCGAGCCGGAGGCGCTCATCCTGGTGGAGTTCTCCGGGCCGAGCCGCGGCGAAGTCGCTTCCCGGATGGCGCGGCTGGAGCGGCGGCTCGGGCGGCGCGGCCAGCCGATGCTGCGGCTCCTCGACCCGGCGGCGCAGGCCAATGTGTGGAAAGTGCGGAAGGCGGCGCTCCCGCTGCTGCTCAGCCTCCCCGGCGACGAGAAGCCCATCGCCTTCGTCGAGGACACCGCGGTGGAACCGGCGCGCCTCCCGGAGTTCATCGCCCGGTTCGAGGAGATCCTCGCCGGGCGGGCCACGAAGGGCAGTTTCTACGCCCACGCCGGCGCCGGCTGCCTCCACATCCGCCCGCTCATCAACCTCAAGGATCCGCGGGAAGTCCGCAAGATGGAGGAGTTGGCGAGGGAGGTCTGCGACCTCGTCCTCGACTTCGGCGGTTCCATGAGCGGCGAGCACGGGGACGGGCTGGCGCGCAGCCACTTCAACGAGAAGGTGTTCGGCCCCCGCGTGTACGAGGCGTTCCGCCGGCTGAAGGCCGCCTTCGACCCGCAGGGGATCATGAACCCGGGGAAGGTGGTGGACGCCCCGGCGATGACCGACAACCTCCGCTACGGCGAGTGGATGAAGCCGGTGGAGTTGCCGGTGGTGTTCCCCTACCGCCGCCAGCAAGGGTTCACCGGCGCGGTGGAACTGTGCAACGGCGCCGGCGTCTGCCGGAAGGAACTCAGCGGGACGATGTGCCCGTCGTTCATGGCGACCCGCGAGGAGGAACACTCGACCCGCGGCCGGGCGAACCTGATGCGGGCGCTGCTCGACGGCCGGCTCGCCCCCGGCGCGGAGTCCGAGGAGCGCGTCCTGGGGGCGCTCGACCTGTGCCTTTCGTGCAAGGCCTGCAAGGCGGAGTGCCCGTCCGGCGTGGACCTCGCCCGGCTGAAGTCGGACTTCCTGTTCCACTACTACCGGAACCGCCGCCGTCCGCTGGCCGACCGGGTCTTCGGCGCGCCGGACGCGCTGGCCCGGTTCGCGTCCCGGTTGGGGCCGGTGGCCGGTTGGCTCGCCTCCCGCGCCGGCCTCGGGGCCGCTTCCGGGTCGGGCCCGGGAGACTCCGGGCGGAACGGGCCCGGGGGCGCCGCGGCGCGGCTGGTCGGCGGCGCGCTGCGCCGGACGCTGGGACTCGATCCCCGCCGCAGCCTGCCGGCGCTCGCCCGCGAGCCGTTCACCCGGTGGTTCGCGGCGAACGCCGCCGCCGGACAGCCCTCTTCCCCGCGTGGCGCCGTGGCGCTCTACCCGGACACCTTCACCAACTACTTCGAACCGGAGGTGGGCGTGGCCGCCTGCCGGGTGCTCCAAGCGCTCGGCTACCGGGTTCGGCTGGCGCCGGCGGTCTGTTGCGGCCGCCCGGCGATCTCCCGGGGGATGCTCGACCGCGCCCGGCGGCTGGCCGCGGCGAGCGTTACCGCGCTCTCCGAGTTCGTGGATTCCGGGACGCCGGTGGTCGGGCTGGAACCGTCCTGCATCTTCACTTTCCGCGACGAGACGCCGGAACTCGTCCCCGAAGAACAGCAGCGCACCGCGGCGGCGCTCGCCGGGCAGACGCTGCTCTTCGACGAGTTCGTCTCCCGCGACGCGGCCCAGGTGCGGCAGTTGGCCGCCGGCCGGGCGGCCGAGACCCGCGCCGTGGCGCACGGCCACTGCCACCAGAAGGCGTTCTGCGGCGCCGGCCCCCTGAGCGCCGCCCTCGAAGCCACCGGCGCCGAAGTCACCGTCCTCGATTCCGGCTGCTGCGGCATGGCCGGCAGTTTCGGCTACACCGAGGCCCACTACGACCTCTCCTTGGACATCGGCGAACGCCGCCTCTTCCCCGCCGTCCGCGAGTTGGCCCCCCGGGACGCCCTGGTCGCCGCCGGCACCTCCTGCCGCCACCAGATCCGCGACGCCGTAGGCCGGGATGCGGAGCACCCGGCGCAGTTCCTGGCGCGGTTCGTGGGGCCGGGGGACTGACGACTTCCGCCGGGGGCGCGGCGACCCCGGCAGCGGACACCCGCTGCTGCGCGACGGCGTTGCCGATGAGGGCGAGGGCGAGCGGTAATCTGCAGGTCGAGATGTCCGACGCGCTGCCCGACCGGCGCCGCTCCATAGCCCGATCCGAGGTGGTCCTCTCGGCGATGGCGGCCGGCGGCGCCGGGACGCTCTTCGAACCGGCCCGAATCCGGACCCTGCTGTTCCTGATCGACCGGGAGATCCCCGAGCCGTTCGGGGGTCCCCACTTCGACTTCCGTCCGAACGACTACGGCCCGTTCGACCGGGCGGTCCATGACGAGTTGGACACCTTGAACCGGAGCGGACAAGTCTGCATCGCGGACGGCCCCGACCGGAGAACCTACGCGTTGACGAAAACGGGACTGAACAAGGGAAGGCGAGACCTGAGCCGGCTTCCGAACGAAGTCCGCCAGTACCTGCGCGAACTGGCGAGGTGGGCGCTCTCCCTTCGTTTCGGACGACTGCTCGCGGCCATCTACTGCCGGTACCCGGAGATGGCGACGAACAACCCGGCGCCGGGTGCGGAGCGCCCTTCTTCGTCGAGTGCGCGACGATCCGACTTGTCGCCGTTCTCGGAAGGTCTCGTGAGTGCTTTCGACATGACCGGCACATTCCTGACTCCGCTCCCGCGCCAGACCGGGTTCCCACGGGACGCCGAGGCGCTGCGGGCTGACTGGCGCGCGGTAGGGGACGACCTCCGCGCCGCCATGGCCGAATACGCCACGGAAGAAACGGAAAGTGTCTGATCCCGACGAGCGCCGCAGGCCCATCCTGCTCAAGGACATCTGGCCCATGGCTGACCTGCGCGAGTACAAACTCCACTTCGCCGTGTACAACGGCAAACACCAGCCTCTGGATGTCTGGGTCCGAAACCCGGAGGATTGGCACGGATGGCAGGCCTATCGCCCGCACCGTAACGAGTTCAACCGACCCTACATCTTCTCAGTCATGGATTTCTATCGGGAAAGGGACATCTGGCTCTTTGGCGGTATCTTCCGGGTCGTTGCTCGCCACGCGGATCGCTACGAAGTGGAGTTGACTTCGCGCGGCGCACCCCTCATCGGCCGACTGAAACTCAAGTCCGACTACCGGGAGCGGCTCAGGCGAGTCAAGTTCGAGAACCACTACGAATCTCTCGAAGTTGCCGAGGTTCTCCGGGAGCCCTTCTCCGGGAGAGTTTTTCCGGGGTACGAGAGCATCGATCTCACTTTTCCGGAACTTGAGAATCTGGTGGCCCGCCAACGGCCCGATTGGAGATCTGCGCTATCTCATGTGAACGGCGTGTATCTCGTCACTGACACGGCGACAGGTAAGCGTTATGTCGGATCCGCTTACGGCAACGACGGGATCTGGGGGCGTTGGGCCGCGTACGCGCAGTCCGGTCACGGCGGGAACAAACAACTCCGCGAGTTGGTTGGGCGAGACCTGACCTATCCCCGGGCGCACTTCCGCTACACGCTGCTGGAGTTCTTCCCGTTCGGGACGCCGGATGCGGTGGTGATCGGCCGCGAGGGATTCTGGAAGGATGTCCTGTTGACGCGGGGGAAGTTCGGCCTCAACAGCAACTGACCTCCCCGACAACTCGGAGGCCGGCGAACGAGCGGTTCGCTTCTCGGGGCTGCGGGGGCGGTCCGCCGGCCCGCCCCGCAGAGTCAGCGCGGGCGGGTGCCGCCGGTGGAGGTGGCTTCGAAGCGCCAGTCGGAGTAGCGGCGGGCGCCCTGGTAGACGCGGAAACTGAGGAGGCCGCTCTCGCTGGCGACGCCGATGATGCCGGAGGGGGTGGCGGCGGCCTCGGACGGGCCTTCTTCGCGGGCCTCGGTCGGCAGGGCTTCGGTGAGGCCGGGGCGTTCCATGAGGAGGGTCGGGTCTCCTTCCGCCGGGTTGGGGGGCGGCAGGGGGCGCGCGCCCGGCCCCGTGCCGCCGGCGGAGGCGCCGCCCTCCCGGCGCAGGAGGCGGAAGGGGCGGCCGGTGAACGGGTCGAGCCAGGCGCGGCGCAGGTACTTCTCTTCCACGAGTTGCTCCAGACTCTCGGGGAGCGTTCCGGGGCGGGTTTCGGAAAACCTTTCGATGGCCCGCACCACGGCTTCGCCCCGGAACAGCAACTCCGCTTCGCGTTCGCGCTGCAGGACCCGGCTCCACAGCGTGTTCGCGACCAACAGGCCGATGCCGACCAAGTTCACGCCGACCAGCACGCCGAAGAGGACGAAACCGGCCGCGCCGCCGCCGGCGTTCTGCGCGCTCGCGGCGCGGCTCACCATTCTCGGTAGGGGCGGCCGTCGGTGCCGACTTCGGTGGATCTGCTCCGGACATCGGAGACGCCGGAGACCGCGCTCGGGAACAGCGGGTCGTAGTCGTCGCGGACTTCTTCCCAGAGGATCGAATCCGTCATCGGGTCTTCGGGCACTTCCCGCAAGTACCCGGTGACCACGAGTTCCGCGAGACTGTCCGGGTACTGGTCCCGGTCCGCCCGGTATTGGTCCAGCCGCTCGCGCAGCACCGCCAAGTTGTGCTGAAGCACGGCTTCCTTCGCCTTCACGATCTGCGCCTGGTAGCGGGGAAGGGCGATCCCGAACAGGACGCCGAGCACCAGCAGCACCAGCACCATCTCGAGGAAACTGAACCCGGCGGCGGGTTTCGCCGCGGACGGCCGGCCGGACCTTCCGGCGGGTTTCCGGGCGGGGAGCGGCGTTGTCACCATGAGCGGTATCTCGTTCCGTCGAGCGCGATTCCCGGAGAAGCGGAGCGGAGGTCGTACACATTCTCGCCGCCCCAGGAGAGTCGGCCCGGGTCGTCCTGGTGCGACCGCAACAGCCAGTCCGCTCTCCCGGTGATCGGGTCCACCGGCACGCGGCGAAGGAAACGCAGCACCGTCGGCCGTCCGTACTCGTCGTCCGGCCCGGGCGCGCCCTCCACCAGCGTGTCCAGGTCGGGCGGGTAGTTCCGGTGCTCCGGCTCGAGGAAGTCGGCAGAGATCTCGCCGGCTTCCGCCGCTCGGTGGTACCCGTCTATCGCGGAGCGCACCGACCGCAGCGTGCGCCGGAGTTCCACTTCCTTCACGCGCACCGAAGTCACTTTCGCCACCGGCACGATGGCGAGCGCCAGCACGGCGAGGATCCCGGCGGCGACGACGAGTTCGACCAGCGTGAACCCCGCCGACCGGCCCGGCGCCGGTCGGTTCGGGGACGGACGGAAGCGCGGCGGCACGACTCAGAACTGGGGCACGGAGGCCAAACCGAACAGCGGCAGGTAGATCGCTAGCAGCACCAGCGCCACGAATCCGCCAAGGATCACGAGCACTACGGGCGTGAGCAGGCTGAGCAGCACGGCGACCCGGTTCTCCACCACCTCGTCGTTGAAGTCGCTGACCGAGAGCACCATCCGCGCGAGGTCCCCGGTGCTCTCGCCGACCCGCACCATCTGCAGCGCGAAACCGGGGACTTCACCGGAGCCGTCGAGCGTGTCGGCCAGCGACCGGCCCTGCCGGATCTCGTCCGCGGTCGGCGCCATCGCGGCGCGGAAGTGGCGGTTCGAGACCGCTCCCGCGGCGACCGGCAGCGCGCCGGCGAGCGGCATTCCCCCGGCGAGGAGCGTGCCGAGCGCACGGCAGAACTGGGAGACCGAGTAGAGCCGGAGGACTTCCCCCACGGCCGGGAGCGAGAGCGCGAACCGGTCGCGGAGCCGCGCGGCGCCGTCGGTGCGCGAGAAGAAGTAGGCCGCGAGCGCCGCGGCCGCGACTGCGCCGGCCACCCAGGCCAGGCGGTCGCGCAGGAACTCGGCGGCGCCGAGGAGCGCCCGGGTCAGCGGCGGCAACTGCTGGTCGAAGCCGGCGAAGAAGGGGATGAAACTCGGCACGACGCCCAGCAGCAGGAAGCCGGCGGTGCCGAGCAGGGCCGCGAGCAGGAACGCCGGATACACCAGCGCCGCCGCCAGGTTCGACCGCGCCTTGACCGCCACCCTCATCGCCGCCGTGAACCGCTCGATCATCCCGGCGAGGTCGCCGCTCGACTCGCCGGCGCGGAGGCAGGCGGAATAGACGCCGGGGAAGAAGCGGTGGCGGGCGGCGGCCTCGCTCAGCGGCGCTCCGGCGCGCACCTCGGCGAGCATCGCGGAAACGGCGGCGCGGAGCGTGGGGTGGTCCATCCGCTCCACCATGATGGCGAGCGACTCGGCGAGCGGGAGGCCGGCGCGGAGCAGCGCCGCGAGTTCCTGGTTGAACAGCAGGACCTCCCGGGGCTTGACCCGGCGCCGGCGGAAGCGGAATCCCGGAGCGCTTCCCGCCGCTTCGGCCGGGCGCGCGGCGGCCCGGTCGCGCGTTCGCCGGAAGAGTCTCTCGAACCGGCCGAGGCGGACGACGGACAGGACGCGATGGCCCCGCTCGGCCAGCCGGGCGCGGGCTTCGTCGGCGCTGCGCGCGGCCACGCGCAGCCGCGCCAACTCCCCGCCGGGGTCGCCGATCTGGCAGAGGTACTCGGGCATCGGAACCGGGAAGGGATGGTACGCGCCGGTTACACTCGCGCGGACGCCGAACCGCCGCCGTGAGCCGCAAGAAGACGACCCGCCGCAAACGCCGCAGCCGGGGCGCCGGGGCGCGCGGGGCCTCCGCCGCGCCGGGGCAGGTCCTCGCGGAGAACCGCCGCGCCCGGCGGCTGTTCACCGTGCTGGAGCGGTTCGAAGCGGGGATCGCGCTCACCGGCGCCGAAGTGAAGTCCTGCCGGATGGGCGGCGCCAACCTGAAGGACTCCTACGGACGGGAGCGGAACGGGGAACTGTTCCTGGTGAATTGCCACATCGCCCCCTACGCCCACGCGGCGGCGAACCGGGACGACCCGGACCGGAACCGCAAACTGCTCCTCCACGCGGCCGAGATGAAGCGCATCGCCGGGCAACTGGCGACCGCGGGGCTGACCTTGGTCCCGCTCCGCATCTATGTGCGGAACGGGTGGATCAAGGTGCAGGTGGCGCTGGCGAAGGGCCGCAGCGTGCGCGACCGTCGCGAGGCGGTTCGCGAACGCGAGGCGCAGCGGGAGGTCCGGGAAGCGCTCGGTTGACGCCGCGCGCGGGACTCGGGCGTCCGGGGCGGCGGCGGAACCGCCGGTCTCCGGCGGCCTTCGGCGGGCGCGGCAGGTTCCCGGCCTCCTCCATCGAGTCGCCGCGCCGCGCATCGGCGGGCCGGGCCGTCGGCCGCTATATTGGTTGCGATGGCCGAACCTCCGGGCCCGAAACCCTACGGCGCTCGCTGGCGCCGAGTCGCCGACCTGCCGACTGCCGCCGAGACTTGGGGTGTATCCACTTATCGGGAGGTGGTCGAGGAATGGCGCGAAGTCCGGCGGAACTTGGAAGATCGGAAGGTCGGCCGTGAACTCATGGACATCTGGCTCCGGGAGCGGAAGCGCGCCTTCGCCATCGAGACGGGACAGATCGAGGATCTCTACCTCCTCCGCCGCGGCGTGGCGGAACATCTCATCGCCGAGGGTTTCGAAGGAGTGCGGGGCGCCCACAGCGTCACGGGAGAACTCGACGACGACACGCTTCGCGGGCTCCTCGAAGACCAGGAAGAGACGCTCGAGATCGTCTTCGACATGGCCAAAGGCGGAACCCCGCTGAGCCACACGACGATCAAGGGGCTTCACGCGATCCTGACGCGGCATCAGGAGACGGCGGCGGGCATTCACGGTCTCACCGGCGAACGGATCCAGATTCCGCTGAGGAAGGGCGACTACAAGATCCGGCCGAACAACCCGCGCCGCCACGACGGCTTCGTCCATGAGTATTGCCCGCCGGAGCAAGTGGACTCCGAGATGGATGCGTTCCTCGAGTTCCACCGTTCTCACGCGAAGAGCGATCTGCCGACGGAAGTGGAGGCGGCGTGGATGCATCACGCCTTCGTCCGCATCCACCCGTTTCAGGACGGCAACGGGCGCATTTCCCGGCTCTTGGTGGCCTATGTCTTCGTGCGGAACGGCGAGTTCCCACCGGTGGTTCCGTCGGAGGGAAAGCCGATCTACATCCGCACGCTGGAAGCGGCGGACGACGGGAACCTGCAGCCGTTCATCGAGTACTTGGCTTTGCGTTCCCAAGAGAGCACTCGGGACGCCGCTCTCGTAGGCCGACAGATCCTCGAGGGACATAACCACCTGCGGCATGGCAACGGCGGGATCACGGTCAACGGGAAGTACTACCCGCCCCTGGAAGGACTTCCGGTCTGATTCGACCGGTCCTCCCCGGCGATCGCTCGACACGGGCGCGGCCCCGGGGAGGCCGCACGCAGCGGATCGAGTGCTGCCCGCCCGTTGGCGGGTTCGGCGACGGGCGGCTATATTGGTTCGATGGCTGAACCTCCGGGCCCGAAGCCCTACGGAGCCCGCTGGCGCCCGGTCGCCGATTTGCCGGCCGATGCCGAGGGATGGGGCTCGCGTGGGTATCGAGAGGCCCTCGAGGAATGGGGTGCTGTCCGCCGCGAAATGGAAGACCGGAAGACGAACCGATACCTCCTGGACATTCGGCGGAAGGAGCGCGCTCGGGCCCTCGCCATCGAGACCGGTCAGATCGAAGGTCTCTATCTGCTGCGCCGGGGTGTGACGGAGCGATTGGTTACGGAGGGCTTCGAGAGTGTGCGGGGCGCGAACAACGTCGCCGGAGAACTCGACGACGACACGCTTCGCGGGCTTCTCGAGGACCAGCAGGAGACCCTCGAGATCGTGTGCGGCATGGCGAAGCGCGGGGCGCCACTGAGCCATACGACGATCAAGGGGCTTCACGCGATCTTGACGCGGCGTCAGGAGACGGCGGTGGGCATTCACGGCTTGACGGGCGAGCGCGTCGAGATCCCGCTGCGGAAGGGGGACTACAAGATCCGGCCGAACAACCCGCGCCGCCGGGACGGCCATGTCCACGAGTACTGTTCCCCGGAGCAGGTGGACTCGGAGATGGACGCGTTCCTCGCGTTCCATCGTTCGCACGCCGATCGGGAATTGCCGACCGAAGTCGAGGCGGCGTGGATCCACCACGAGTTCGTCCGCATCCACCCGTTCCAAGACGGCAACGGCCGGATGTCCCGACTGCTCGTGGCGTATGTCTTCGCCCGGAACGAGGAGTTAATCCCGTTGATCACCGCGACCGGTCGAGGCCACTACATCGAAATGCTCGAGATCGCTGACGACGGCGACCTCCGTCCGTTCGTCAAGTATCTGGCCGACCTCGCCATGCTGAACACCCACTATGTGGCCGTGCTGGGACAGCAGATACTCAAGGGCCGCGACCGCCTGCGCCATGGAAATGGCGGTGTGACCGCGAACGGGAAGTGCTATCCGCCCCCGGAGGAACCCTCGGTCCGACTCACGGGGCGCCCGGAGTCCAGGCCATCCCGTGCGCAAGGTTCCGGGCCGACCGGCCATACCCCATGACAGCGGTCGTCACCCCCGGCGCATAGGATGCCCCTTCTCCGGAGGCCCGCATGATCCACCGCTTCGCCCTTCGACCCGGCCTTTTCGGCGCCGCCCTCCTCGCGGCCCTCGCCGTCGTCGTCCCGCCGGCTGCCGCCCAGACCGCGTTCACCCTCCAGCAGGTCCTCTCGGCGCCGTTCCCGACCGGACTCACCGCTTCGCGCGGCGGGGAGCGCGCCGCCTGGGTGTTCGACGAGGCCGGCGCCCGGAATGTCTGGGCCGCCGAGGCGCCGGACTTCGCCGGCCGCCGCCTCACCGACTTCGCCGGCGACGACGGCGCGACGATCCACGGCCTGACGCTGAGCCGCGACGGCTCCAAGATCGCCTTCATCCGCGGCGACGGCCCGAACCGCGCCGGCGAACTCCCCAACCCCACCAGCGACCCCGCCGGCGTGGAACAGGCGCTGTGGGTCATCGAGGAAGGCGCCGCCCCGCGCCGGCTCACCGAGCCGGCGTCCTCGCCGCTCTTCACCGCGGACGGGGCCTCCGTGCTGTTCCTGCGCCGCGGCCAGGTCTTTCGCGTGGGCCTCGAGGACGGCGCCGAGCCGAGCCGGTTGATCCACGGGCGCGGCTCCTTCGGCAACCTGCGCCTGTCTCCCGACGGCGGACATCTCGCCCTCGTCTCGAACCGGGGCGCGCACTCCTTCGTCGGGCTCTACGACTTCGCCGCGGAGACGCTGCGTTATCTCGATCCCTCGGTGGACCGCGACGGTTTCCCGGCCTTCGCGCCCGACGGCGGCGCGCTCGCCTTCGTCCGCCGTCCGCCGGTCCTCGAGCCGTACCTGTTCGTGCCGCAGCGCGAAGGCCCGCCGTGGAGCATCCGGGTCGTCGAGTTGACCGACGACGGGGAGCCGGGCGCCGCGCGCGAGGTCTTCCGCGCCGACCCCGGCGCGGGGAGCGTCTTCTCCGGCACGGCTTCGGCCGATCAACTCCACTGGACCGACGACGGCCGTCTGCTCTTCCCGTGGGAACGCGGCGGCTACCGCCGAATCCACGCGGTATCCGCGGCGGGAGGCGGCGAGCCGGAACTGCTCACGCCCGGCGAGTTCGAAGTGGAGTACGCGGTTTCCGACGGCCGGGGCGGCCTGCTGGTCGCGACGAACCAGGACGACCTCCACCGCCGCCACCTCTGGCGGGTCGCGCCGGGCGGTCCGCCGGAGGCGCTGACCGCCGGCGCCGGGATCGAAACCCTCCCGGCAGCCGTGGACGGGGGCGTGGCGTACCTCGGCGGCGGGGCGCGCCGTCCGCTGCAGCCCATGCTCCAACCGGACGGCGGGGAAGCGCGGCTGCTCGCCCCGGACGCTTTCCCCGACGACTTTCCGCTGGCGGCGATGGTGGAGCCGCGCCCGGTCGTCTTCCCCGCCGCGGACGGGATGTCCATACCCGGCCAATTGTTCGAACCGCCCCGCCCCGAAGACGCCGAACCCGGCCCGGGCGTCCTGTTCCTCCACGGAGGCTCCCGCCGGCAGATGCTGCTCGGCTGGCACTACATGGCCTACTACGCCAACTGCTACGCCTTCCACCAATACCTGGCGAGCCGCGGCTACACCGTCCTGTCGGTGAACTACCGCAGCGGCACCGGCTACGGGATGGGATTCCGCGAAGCGCTGAACTACGGAGCGAGCGGCGCTTCCGAATTCGGCGATGTGCTCGGCGCCGGACGCTTCCTCGCCGACCTTCCCGGCGTGGACCAAGACCGCGTCGGGCTGTGGGGCGGCTCCTACGGCGGTTACCTCACCGCGCTCGGCCTTTCGCGGGCGTCCGACCTGTTCGCCGCCGGCGTGGACATCCACGGCGTCCACGACTGGAACCGCACGATCCAGGGCTTCATCCCGAGTTACGAACCCCGCCACCATCCGGAACAGCGGCGCCTCGCCTTCGAGTCCTCACCGCTGTCCACGGTGGACGGGTGGAAGTCGCCCGTCCTCCTCGTCCACGGCGACGACGACCGCAATGTCCCCTTCGACGAGACCGTCGAGTTGGTGGAACGCCTGCGCGACTTGGGCGTCGAACACGAGTTGCTCATCCTCCCGGACGAGGTGCACGGCTTCCTGCGCCAGGAGAGTTGGCTCCGCGTCTTCCGCGAGAGCGCCGACTTCCTGGACCGCCACCTGGCCGGCCGATGAGAGCCGGTTCGCTTTCCCGCAGGAAAGACTTGCCGCCGGCGCAGTCTCGTGTCGGGCGCCGTCTCAAGGGGGACGCCAAATGAACGAAACCCATGCCCGAGCCGTCGTAGCCGGCAAGAAGGCCGGCGAGGACTTCTCCGCGGCGGCGTGGATGGTCGGCGGCGTCTTCCTCGGTCTGATCATGCCGCTCATCTCCCATGCCATGAGAAAGCCGGAGCCGCCGGCGACGCTCCTGGTCTCGATGTCCGGGGACGACCGCCTGCTCTTCGCCGACGCCTACGGCGATGCGGCCAAGTCCAAGCGCAACCGATTCTCGTGGATCGGGACGGGTATCTCCTTCGTGCTGTTCTTCACGCTCTCGAACTGCGGCGCCTGCCTCGCCGCGATGGGTACCGTCTGAGGTAGAGGGGATCCGCCGCTCACGGAGGTGGTCGTCAGCCACCACCCAAGCGGTGTTCTCGTAGGCGCTCCACACCCAGTTCGTCGAGGAGGCGCCGCGTGAGCGCCTGCTCCCGGTCGTCCGCGAGCCGGTCCACCATGTCGTCGAAGAGTTCCCGCTTTCCTTCCAGGATGCGTTCCAAGCCCTCCTCGACTGTATCCCGGCAGACGAAGCGGTATTCGCGCACCGACCGAGTTTGGCCGATCCGGTGGACCCGGTCGCGCGCCTGGTTGTTCGTGGACGGGTTCCACCACTGGTTGAACAGGAATACATGGTTCGCCTCGGTGAGCGTCAAGCCTTCGCCGCCGATGCGTGTCGAGGCGAGCAGCGCGGTCGTCCGTTCGTCCGCGCGAAACCGTTGGAGGGCGCGCTCGCGTTCGTCGGCGTCCATTTCACCGACGAACAACAAACCGGCGCTCTCGCCCCAGCGTTCCGTCATCCGCCGGCGGAGTTCGTGGAGAGGTTTCAGCCGGTGGGAAAAGACGACGGCTTTCTCTCCTTCGTCGCGGATGCCGGCGAGCCGCCCCAGGATTCGATCTCCCTTGCTGCTCTCGTTGGTGTCCGGATCGAGATCGCAGACCGTGAGGAGCCGCGTGAGCAGCGCCAGTTCTTCACCGGGCGAGCGGTGCTCCCGCAGCGCGCTCCGGTAGGCGCGTTCCTGTCCGGCGGAGAGTTCCAGGTGTTCCGTCGTCTCGCGACGAGGGGGGAGTTGATCCAGGACTTCCCGTTTCCGCCGTCGCAACATGAACTCCCGCGCCCGGCTGCGGAGCGAGGCCGGGAGTCGCGCGTCCGATGGCGAGAACCGGGTTGGCTGGACGAGTGCGAGCAGCGTCGCCAAGTCGTCCGGAGCCCGCTCCAGCGGCGTGCCGCTGATCGCCCAGAACCGCTTGGGCCGCAACCGCGCCAGGCCGCCGGTGACCTTCACGCCCTGCTTGCGCAGTCGGTGCGCTTCGTCGGCGACGATCACTTCCGGTGGGTTGCCGACCAGCGCTTCCGGCGTCGTCCGCAGGTGTTCGTAGTTGGTCAAGAGCACATGCCGCCGTCCGGCGACCGCCCGCCACGCATCCTCCCGAATGGATCGGGGCGGGTTCAGGACGGCGACGCCGAGTTCCGGCGCCCACTTTTCGAATTCGTTCTCCCAGGTCGGGATGAGGCCCTTCGGGCAGACGACGACGACCGTGCGGATCGTCCCCCCATTGAACAGCAGACGGAGAGCGGTGATGACTTGGACGGTCTTCCCCAGCCCCATGTCATCGGCGAGGATGGCGCCGGTTCGCTCGACGAGCCATTCCACCCCGTCGCGCTGAAAGGGATAGAGACTCTCCATCTCCGGGGGATCGCAGAGCACCGGCAGTACCAACTCCCCTACTCCGAGCCGGAGTCGGCGGTATTCCGCCAACTTCGGCCGCATCGCGCGTCCGGAACGGATCGCCCGGTCGGCGGAGACGACGACGCGCACCTGTTCGCCGTTCTCGACGAGCCGGCGTTGTTGCGCGTCGAGCGAAAGAGCCCACTCGGACGCCACCCTCAACCGCTCGGCGACCGTGGAGGCGTCGTGGATCGGTGGCGCGGAGGACAGGAACCGGAAGACGACCCCGCCGGAAACCGCATCCACCGGTTGGGATCGAGGCCGGTCGGCGCTCCGCGCCGGCATCGGTGATCCCTACGATCCGGCGCCGACGGCCGCGGAGCGGGCGGCAGTGACCCGCTCCCACATGCGCTTGATCTCGTCGTTCGTGGCCGGCGGATAGAGGAAACTCGACCAGCGATCGCGGAGATCCTTCTCTTCTTGCTCGGTCAACGGATCGAGGCCCGACATCCAGCGGAACAATTCCTCGGCCCCGTCCACGGCCTTCGTGCGATCCTCGCTGCGCATTCGCAGTTTCCCGGTCTTCGGGTCCTCGACGAGGAAATAGTTCCGCCACGGCGGGCCGTGGAGGTCCCAGGGCATGGAGGCCAAGGGACGGAGCGCCTGCACCATCGCCTGGTCGTCGCCGACCGGGTCCAGGTCACACCGATCCAGGAGCGATCGCGCCACTCGCGCCAACACTTCCTGCCCCACCGGCCAGAACGCGAGGTGGTCCGCGTACTTCTCGGGCTCCGCCTTCGGAATCTCGTGGGCGCGCATCAGTTCCGGTTCGCTGCGAAGCACCGGAAGGGCCTCGATGAGCGCCGACCAGATCCGGGAGATCTGGTCGTTGTAGGCGGCGATCTCGGTGTCTTCCGGTCGGAATTGCAAGAAGACCTTCAGATCCCTCGGCCTCCCGAGTTTCTGCCGCCGCGTGACGCCCATGAGCAGGACGCGGTTCATGTAGTAGAGCGTCTGGAGACTCGTGAAGTACTGCTGGCCCGAGCGCAGGTTCTTTCCGCTCGTCAGCACGCGAAAGGACTCCTTGTGCGGCAGGGGCACGCGGAAGAACTCGTGGTCGGAGATCAGCGCACGGGTCGCGATCGCGAACACATCGTCTTCGTCCATGATGATGTTCGTGTCGGGGTCCGTCGGCTTCGCGTAGCGGTTCAGGCTGGAGAACAGCCGCCGATACCGTTGAATCCAGAGCGACTTGTCCCGTTCCTCGGACGGGTCGGGCCGAGGCACGACGATCACCGAGATCTGCTCGTTGGCGAAGTCGGGCGGGGCGCCGGCCGGATCTTCGAGGAGTTCCTGGATGGAAGTCAGCCGGTGCTGGCCGTCGAGAGCGTAGTAGCGGGGATCCTTCTGGAAGGTCAGTTCGCCGAAGGTCTCGGCGAACCGGGACTCCACCGGCGTCCAGGTCGGGTTCCCCCCGATCGCGGCGACGACCAGCGAGGAGTAGAAGCGGTCGGGCCGGCGGGAAAGGAACTTGACGAGTTCGTTCTTGACCCGCGACTCCTTCACCGCGCGCTGGATCGCGTCGCTCAGCGTCTCGTCGGTCCACAACTCGCTCGCGAGGTCCACTTCGCGAGCGACCTCCCGCATGGTCATGCGGGCGATGTAGTAAGTCCAGTCGCCCATCCGGGCGCGCATGGCGGGATAGACCTGCATCGGTGTGTCCTCCTGGCTGCGGCTCAGCAGCCGCGGTGTTCTTTCTTGATTCGATCGAGCGCTTGACGCAGCCGCCGGATGTCGCGGGCGGCCTCCTTGCGGGCCTTCCTGTTGACGGCATCGGTCAGGGGCTTTCCGCCCTCGGGGAACTCTTCCTTGAGTCCCGGGCGAATCTGCTTCTTGTACCCCCGAAGGACGGTGTTCTCCAGAGTCTCCAGCAGCGTCTCCCGCCAGCCCTCCCAGTCCGTCGTCCAAGTCTTCGGCCACGGGCCGCCGTAGGCTGCGACCAGCAACTCCAGGTAGGCGCCCAGAGCGTCCGGGACCTGCGAGAAACGGTAGTTGACGATGGTGTCGTTGTGATCTTCCGCGATGTGCAGCAGTTCGCGTCGTCCCTGTTTGAGCCAACCCGCGTCGAACAGTCCATTCAGGCCGATGGCGAACCGCTTCCCGTACTTCGACCAGTCGGGGTTGTCGAACCGTTCCCGGAGCGCGCCGAAGGCGGCCATGACGCCTCTCATGCCGATATCGAGGCCGATCGGTCCGGTGAGATGTTCCTTCTTGAGTTCCTCGATTCGGCCCCGGATGGTGTGGAGTTCCTTCCCTACGGCCTCCTTGATGGGATCATCCGCTCGGTTGCTGCCGAATCGCAGTTCTTCGAAGGCATGGCTCGCCAGGTCGGACTTCGCGTCGTCGCGGTAGTCCCGCTCGAGTTCGCGGAGTCCCTTCACATAGGAGGCGAAGGGACGGAAGGTCTGCAGGATGTGCTCGATAGCCGGAAGGATCCGCTTTCGAAAACGCTCCCGCAGCCGTTCACTGTCCGCGTGATTCAGCTTCTGGACGCCCGTGTTCCGGACGCTCGTGAAGGCGCGGTGGAGTGGATCCGGGGGCACGATTCCGAGGGCCGTTCGCGCCTGCTGGGAGAACTCGTCGACTTCGCCGTCGTTCTTGAACTCGCATCCGAGGATGTAGTAGCGCAGCCAGTCGCGAAGTTCCTCGACACTCTTGACGGCGGCCGGAGCGGCAACGCGTCGCCCCAAGCGCTCCTTCCCGGTCCAGTCGTAGAACAGCAGGGGTACGCGGTCGGGGTCTCGCCCCGCCAGCGGGCGGAGGTCGTTCTGGTGCGACCGTTCCAAGATCTCCTGCGTGCAGATCGCAGATGGACTCTCGTCGGAGAGGAGGATCTGGCGGGCGACGCTGACGACCTGCGCCGTGGTGTTGATGTACACGAAGATCTTCCGCACGACATCGACGAGCCGAGGAAGGTTCTTCGCGCTGCCTTGAGAGCGGAAGGTGACGATGACCGCCGGAATACGCCACTGGCGCAATTGCCTGTACCCAGACCTCCACATCCTCTTGAGGGCCGACAGTCGGTGTTGGCCGTCGACCGCGACCAGCCGGGTACGGGCGTCGCTCCACTCCAGGACTCCGTACTCGAAATGGCCCTCCATCCAGCGGACTCGGTAGTGGTCACCGTGGGTCAGGCAGTGCCACGGGGCCTCGCCTTCTCCGGAGATCCGCTGTTTCCGTTTGGTCAGCCGAGGCATCGCGGCGACGATGGAGCCGGCGCCCGTGGAAACGGGAAGGAGCGTCAGGGTGAGCGGATTGAAGAAGCGGACCTTGTCTTCGGATTCCAAGTACGGAATGAGGTTGTGCGTGACTCGTTCGAGGTCCACATCCCGCTGGAAGAGGTCCCGGACCGGCCACTGTTCCGATCCCTCGATGTCACTGACGAGCGAGATGTGATCGAGTTGGGCGGGATCGAGAGCGGTCTGGAGGTAGAGGGCGCTCACGCCGGAGCCGGCGCCGAATTCGCCGTACGCGCCGGCGAGTCGTTGGTTGAAGAGATGGTCCTTGACGGGAGGGGGAGGCATGAGCGGTTGGTGTCAGTGGATGCTGAAGGGTGGCCGGCAGGCGTTCATGAGGATGTGCTCGATGAGGCCGGTCAGTGCTTCGTCGTCGATGCGACCGAGGTCTTGGCGGACGGACTTCTCGGTCCGGAGACAGGCGAAGAGGAGGTCGGACACGGGAAGGGAGATTCCGAGTTCCTCCGTGTGACGGGTGAAGCGGCGGTGGAAGTTGCCGTTGGAGTTCCTGACATGCTCCGAGTATCGGCGCTTCAGGCAGTTCGTTCGGCCCACATACAGCGGGGGCATGAGCAAACTGGCTTCGAGAAGCAGGCGCTGCAGTGCGGTTCTCGTCTTCGACACCGACACGAGGCGCTTCCAAGTCTCCTCCGCGTCGCTACTCGTGTGGACGCGTTCGGTCCGACTGACGAGGAGATCGACGGACTGCCAGGTGAACTTCGCCGGAACCCGCCGCTCCGTCGGGTCGTCGTAACTGCGCAGATCGCGAACGATCTGCATCAACTTGGGGAGATCCCGGTCGTAGATCCAGAGCGGGACGAACCAGGCGTAGCAGCCAGGTTCTTCCGGGATCTTGTGGGAGGTCTCGCTCGTGTAGAACGCGAGGCGGCCGTCGGCGCTCCGGAGGTCGCGGAAAACGCTGAGGTCGGTCACGACGAAGATCGGTTCGCGGCGCGCCGCCGTGCGGATTCGAGTCGCGTGGCCAGATGGACCGGCGCGGACTCCTCGGTCATCGGGCCGAGGGCGAGGCGGAGGGTGGAGTAGGCGTCGGTCGGGGTGAGGCCGAGGGCGCGGAGGACCTGGGAGGGTTCCGGGGCGCCGGAGTGGCAGGCGGAGGCGGCGGAGAGGTCGAAGGCGGGGAGGTTGGCGATGAGGGCGTCGGCGTCCGCGCCGGGGAAGGTGATCGATGTCGTGTGCGGGAGGCGGTGGGCGAGGGCGCCGTTGATGCGGGCTTCGGGGACGCGCGCGGTGATTTCGCGTTCGAGGCGGTCGCGGAGGGCGGCGAGGCGGGGGGCCACTTGCGGGAGGCGGGCGACGGCGTTCGTGGCGGCTTCGGCGAAGGCGGCGATGGCCGGGGTGTTGGAGGTGCCCGGGCGGAGGCCGCGTTCGTGGCCGCCGCCGAACTGGATCGGGGCGACGGGGGCCCGGCGGGGGCCGCCTCGGACGAAGAGGGCGCCGACGCCCTTGGGGCCGTAGCACTTGTGGCCGCTCAGCGAAGCGAAGTCGAGGTCGAGGGATTCGACATCGAAGGGGATCTTCCCGAGGGCCTGCGCGGCGTCGGAATGGACCGGGACGCCGTGTTCCCGCGCGAGCGCGGCCGCCTCGGCGACCGGTTGGATCGTGCCGATCTCGTTGTTCGCGGTCTGGATGCTGAGGAGGAGCGCCGGTTCGTCTTCGGGCGGGGCGAGCAGGGCTGCCAGGGAGTCGAGGTCCACGCGGCCGTCCCGGCCGACGGGGGCGGTCAGCAACTCGAAGCCGTCCGCCGCCAGGTATCGCGCCGGGGCGAGGACCGACGGGTGTTCGATGGGCAGGGTGACGATGCGGCGGCGGGCGTCGCCTCGTTCGCGCGCGGCGCGGGCGGCGCCGAGGAGCGCCAGGTTGTTGCTCTCCGTCGCGCCGCCGGTGAAGACGATCTCTTCCGGAAGCGCGCCGACCGCTTCCGCCAGTCGTTCGCGGGCGTTTTCGACGATCTCGGCGGCGCGCTTTCCGGCGCGGTGGGCGCTCGAAGGGTTCGCGTAGGTCTCCTCGGCGACTCGCTGCATCAGCGCGAGGGCCGCCGGGTCCATCGGCGTGGACGCCTGGTGGTCGAGGTAGGTGCGGGTCGGTACGGCGGTCACGGCGCGCGCCGGCGGCCCGGCCGACGGCGATACGACCGGAGCGGCCGGCGCGGCCATCCCCGAGGGAAGGGCCGGCGCGGGGGCGCTCACTTGTGACACATCAGGCACAGGTCGTCCTCGTCGTCGCCGAGCGCCTCGTAACCGAAGGCCTGGCCGAGGGTCTTCGGGCGGCGTCTCGCCGCGCGGCGCTCCCGATCCTTCGCTTCCCGGTCGAGGATCTGCTGCGTGCGGGCCGGGTCTTCGATCTGCGTGAGGCTCTCGTGACTCACCCAGGTGTATCCCTCTTCCTCCTTCTCGTAGGCCTTGGCCTTCTCGTAGAGGTCGGGGTGTTCCCGGCGCAGCCGCACCCACTCGCCGCGCTGCTGGAAGAAGCAGAAGTAGCAGCCGGAGCGGGAACGCCATTCGTAGTACTTCGGCACGCCGACGCCGCTGGTTTCCAGCAGGCGCAGGACATCGCCCTTGGCGAGTCCGTCCTCCTTGAACGGGAAGACCGCGGTGATGTTGGGTTTCGTGGAGATGTAGCCGCCGCGGTTCTCGTCGGCGCGGATGCCGACATAGAGGAGCGTGGGGTCGTCGCCGACATACTTCTCGAAGGGCTCGATCTTGAGCAGCCGGGTGCACCACCTGGCGCTGGGCGAGGGCAGGAAGCCGCCGTAGAGTTTGAGGAAGTGGTCGAAGCCGCGGTCGCCGTGTTCCGAAGCGAGGCGGACGATGGGGCGGCCGAGCCGCGCTTCGATGCGGGCCAGGTACTCGTAGGTTTCGGGGAGTTCCTTGTGGGTATCGCAGAAGAGGTACTCGTAGTCGGTTTCGGGGTGCTTCTCGCGGAGGTAGAGCGCCAGCGCGGTCGAGTCCTTGCCGCCGGAGAGCGTCACGATGTGGCGCACGGCTTCCGAACCGTCGGCGGGAGCCCCAGCGCGGCCCGAGCGCGCGGCGTCCTCTTTCGTACCGGCGCTCATGCGTCAGGCCTCGGGCGGGGCGGTCCGACGGCAGGTTCGATGAGCCGGGTCAACAGCGTGAGCGCGGCTTGGTGTTCCTGCGGCGTGTAGCGCGCCATCGCGCCGCGCCAGTCTTCGAACAGGCGCTCGGCCGCCCCGTTGCCGTTCGCTGCGCCGTTGGCGGGGGCGCCGTTGCCGTTCGCCGCACCGTTGGCGGGGGCGCCGTTCCCCTCCGCCGCCGCGGCCCTCGACGAAACGCCCTCCGCGGCGCGGGAATCCACCAAGCGGCCCAGCCGAGCCATCTCGTGGGCCAGCAGCCGGATGCGCGCTTCCGCCCGCTCCGCCCGGTCGTCGTTCCAGCGGTCCGCCGGGAGCCCGTCGCCCAGCGGGAGCGCGAGCGTCTCCCGCCAGTCCGTCCGGTCGTCGTCGGTCCGGAGCGCCGCTTCGAGGAATTGCCTCAGGGTCAACTCGGTGGCGTGCTCCCGCAGCCGCATCGCCTCCTCGCGCAGTCGGCGCGGGAGGTCGGCGTCCGTCTCCGCCCGTTCCGCCGGCGCTCCCCCGGCCCCGGATTCCGCCGCGACCGCCCGGCCGAGTTCGCGTTCGAGCCGCCGGAGCAGCGACGGGTAGGCCGCGCCGATCTCCTCGACCGCCATCCCCAACCGGGCCGCGTACTCGGCGCCGTCCGTCCGCCCTCGCGTCGGCGAGGCCAGGCCCAGCGCCTTCGGGAGGTCGCGGAGGACCAGGTCGCGCGGATCCCGGGCGGACAGCAACTCGTCGCGGACGCGGCGGGAGTCGTCGCCGATCCGTCGCGTCTGCCGGGCGTACGCGGGCAGGCGAACGGCGCCGCCCACGAGCCGGCGCGTGACCGCGAGCAGCCGCTGGTCGTCCCGCGCGGAGTCCGGGACGCCGAAGGCGCGGCCGACAGCCCGCAACACCCGCCGCTCGGCCGGGCGGAACCGCAGTGACCGGAGCGCGAAGGTCTCCGGGCGGCGGATGAGGCGCTCCAGCGTCTCGATGCCGGTGTCCGGGACGAACAGCCCGTCCTCGTAGAGCGCGACGCGGTCGCCGAACACCCGGAGGTAGAGCGCGAGCAGCACCGGGAACGGCCCGGAGCGCAGCCCGAACGGGGGCGCTTCCAACCGGGCGATGAGGTCGGTGAGCGGCCTCGGCGCCTCGGCCGCTTGCCGGACGAACTCCGAGATCGCCTTCCACACCGGCTTCCAGGCCGGCGCGGTCGGCGAATCCAACCGGAACGACCCGTCGCGGCGCCTCCGGTGGAAGCCGCCCGCCTCGACCAGCGAGCAGTACATGCTGAACTCCGGCGGGAAACCCCGGATTCCCAACCGCTCTTCGGCGCTCCCGGCGACGATGCGCTCGATCAGGTTCCGCCGCCCGGCGGCCGCCGCCGCCGACAGCGCGCTGCGGTTCAGCAACTCGTTGCGCAGCGGCGGCGCCTCGGCGTACTCCTCGTCGCAGAGGCGGGTGAGGCGCGCCTGGAGCGCCCGCGGCCCGGTCAACTCGGTCGCCTCGTCGCCGGCGAAGAACCAGCGCCAATGTGACGGGTCGAGGACATGGCCGGAGAGGCCGAGCGCCGGGCCGGCGGCCTCCTCGAACCGCCGCCGCGCCGCGTCCTCGCGTTCGGCGGCTTCCCGGCGGGCGGCTTCGTCGCCGGCGAGTTCGGGGACCCGCTCCCGCACCTGCCGCCAGGCCTCCACTTCGTCGAGGGCCGCGCCGAGCGCCTCCGGCTTCCGCGAGACCGCCACGACCACCGGCCGGCCCGGCGGCCGCTCGCCGAAGAGACTCGCTCGCTCGCTGTCTCCGTCCCCCGCGCCGCGGCCGCCGGCCGCCCGCGCCCGGGCCGGCGGAAGGTCCCCGAGGACGAAGAGCAGGATCCCGTCGGCGGCGGCGGGTTCGGCGAGCGCTTCGTCGAGGGCGTCCGGCGCGGTGAGGCGCGGCTCGAACCAGCGGAGCGTCCCGGTGCGGACGCTGTGCTCGCGGGCCACCGGGGGCCGGGGTTCGCTGACGCGGCGGAGCCGCTCGTGGAGCGGCGCGGGCTCCCGCTCGGCGAGCGCCTGCGCCAGCGAGTCGTCGAGGTCGAGGTCGGAGCCCTCCCAGAGCCCGTAGGCCGAACGGTGCCGCCGCCAGAGCGCGATGGACTCCCGGGTGAGACCGGCGAGCGCCGCGCGAACCGCCTTCGGCGGGCGGTCGTCCAGCGCGGTCTCCAGGGTCTCCCGGTCCGGGCGCAGCCCGACGGGGTCCCCGTAGAGCGTGAGCAGGCCGATGGCCTTGACCAGGTCGGCGGCGAGCGGCGGCGCGTCCGCCGGCACGCGGTCGAGCGCCCCGGCGATGAGGCGGAAGCGGCGCGCGTCCGGGCCGCTGAACGCGGCGGAACCCAGCGCCTCCACCGCGTAGTCGTAGAGCCGGGGCAGGCGGAAGAACGGTGGCGGGGTCCCCGGGGCGACGGTCTCCTCGTCGAGGAACCGGCGGAAGCCATAGGGCTCGTGGCTGGTCAGGAAGGCGAACAGCGAGCGCTCGTTCTGCGCCGCCTTGCTGCGGAACAGCGGCCAGAGCAGCAGGGCCGTCGTCGCGTGGAGCGGGGCGCAGGCGGCCACGCGGGCCGGCGCGGCGGGCGGGCGGCGGCTCCGGCGGTGGAGCGTCCCGGCGAGGGCGGCGGCGCGCGCCGCGTAGGGGTCCTCCGCGGCGTCCTTCTCCGGCGCCCGGCCCAGCGCGGCGGCGATCAGGTCGAGGACCTGGTCGTCGGGGAGGGCGAAGGGGAGGTCCTGGAACCGGCCTTGGACCTTCTGCCACTCGGCGCGGCGGCGGGCGGAGGCGCCGGCGCCGGGGAGGTAGTCGGAGAAGCCCGAGTGGAGCGCGCCGATGAGCAGCAGCGGCCGTTCGCTCCGCGCCGCGGCTTCCGCGAGTTGCTGGAGGAAGAAGATGTCCTCGGTGTCCTCGCCGGCGGCGAATTCGAGGTACTTGCCGAGTTCGTCGAGGACGAGCAGCAGCCCGCCCGGGCTTTGGGCCGCGGCTTCGGAGAGCAGCGCGGCGCACTTGGCGCCGGACGGCGCGGCGCTCCGCGCGAGGGCCAGCGCCCGGCGGCGGATCGTCGGGAGGCCGGCGGCGGCGAGCGAGCCGGCGACGGCCGGGATCAGCGGGGCGGCCTCCGCCTGGAGCAGCAGGGGGGTGAGCGGCGCGGCGCGCTTCGGGAAGAGGTCGCCGCGCAGCCGCTCCGCTTCCGGGTGCTCCGGGGCCCTCCGGGCCAGCAGGTCGGCGAGGAAGAGGAGGAACGAGGACTTGCCCGAGCCGTAGGGGCCGGTGAGCGTCCAAGCGCGGGCTCCTCCGGGAGTCGTCAGGTCTTCGAGGATTTGGCGGGCGGTCTCCCGGATGGCGCCGGTGACCACATAGCCGCCGGGGGCGTCCCGGTTCTCCCAGTCGCGGGGGAGGTGCGCCGAGCGGTGGAAGCGGAGGGGCGGCCGCACCAGGGCCCGGAGCGGGCGCGGCGCCGGCCGGGAAGTCGTCTGCCGGGCCGGGCGCGGTTTCGCCGCGGCGGCCGGGCGGCTCAGTTTCGATACCACCGTTCGAGGAGGGAGAGCGGGCGCGGGGCGCCGCGGCGGTGGAGTCCGCGGAGTCCGGCGGTCTCGTCGTAGCGGAGGCCGGTGTCCTTCGGGAGGCGCTCGAGAGCGGCGACCAGACTGCGGTCGTCGAGCCGGAAGGCCGCGCCGGGGCTGCCGGGGTGGAAGAGGAGCCGTTCGAGGGTCAGCGTCTGCTGTCCGGCGGCCCTCGCGTCCCAGAACTCGAGGACGGCGAAGGCGAGTACGGCGTCGGGCAGGCTGGGCCGGGGGCCGCGCGGGATCGCGTAGCGGCGGCCCGCGAGCGGGCGGATCAGGCCGAGTTCGGCCAGCGGGCAGTCGAAGGACTCTTCCACCGGCCGGCGGCGGTCGTTCTTCGGCGGCAGGTAGGTGCGCAGGAAGACATCCACATCCCGGCGGATCGAGGACAGCGAGACCGCGCGGCCCGGCGGCGCGGCGTTCCGGGCCTGGAGGAGGAGCCACTGCGCCAGCCCCTCGCGGGTGAACGAGGACTCCGGGAACCGGGTGAACGCCAGGCGCCAGGTGGACGCCGGCGCCGTCGGCGCCGTGAGACGCCAGTGGAGCAGCCAGAGGGTCCCGGGGTCTTCCAGGAACGGGTCTGCGCCCGAAAGGGCGTCAGCGGCGCTCTCAGCGCCGTTCAGCGACTGGTGAGAGTGGAGTCCCGGTGATTTCTGGGGGGGGGGGGGGGGGGGGTAGGTTGGTTCGGAGGTCGGGGCCGGCGCCGAGGAGGAGCGTTCCGAGGTCGGTCAGGCGGGCCTCGCGGCCCCGGTCGCGCGGCGTTCGGCCGCGAGCCCCGGCGGCGAATCGGATCAGTCCGGCGGCGGCGCACCAGTGCCGGATGGAGGCGACCATGTTCTTCCCGACGCCGAGCCGGGCGAGCGCGTCCGGGCGGGCGAAGAGGGCGGGGTCTTCGTGGATCGCGGCGGCGGCCTTGGCGAACCAGCCGTGCCGGAACGGGAAGGTCTGATGCCCGGTGAACCGGTAGGCGGGGTCGGCCGCCGCGCCGGGGACGGGGCCGCCGGGAGCGCGGGCGGCGGTTCCGGCGAGCGACCCGGTGGGAGGCACGGAGGGCTTCGGCGAAGGGGGTTCCGGAGACGGGCGGGCGGCGCTCCGGGAACCGGGCGGGATTATTCCATTTCGGGCGGCGGAGGGCGGGGTCGGGCGTCGTTCCGCTGCGAGGGGCGGCGCGGAGGGAGCGTGCCGACGGTCTCGGCAGCGGCCGGCTGCCGAGCGGGATCGAGGCCCGAGGTCGCGCTGTGGCTCGGAGAGGAGCCGTCGGTCGGCGAAGAGAGGTCCGGCGCGCGGCGACAGCGAGGAGGGAGTCGGCAAGAAGTGTCCGTGTCCGTTGTGGCGACGGTCATCTTCGTCCGATGGGTGGACGGAAAGTGTCATCCCTTCGTTCGGCGCGTCCGTCGGCGTCTCGCAGCCCGGGTCGTGGTTCCGGTCAGCGGCCTCGGGGCTCGCCCCGGAAGACCTGCTTCCGATGCCATGCCACGAACTCGGCGCTCGGGAGGAACTTCCCCTCCTGCGGCGGTCGGAGCGGGCGACCGCGGGCGTCCACGAGTTGGCGGAAGACCTCGCCTTGACCGCTCAGATTCCGGGACACGAGAAGGACGAAGCCGGCGCCGGCTTCGCGTTCGAGGCCGATGGCGCCCCGGTCGAGGGCGCGGTGGTGGAAGGCGCAGAGCGCGAGCCCGTTCGGGATCGTGTCGGGGCCTCCGTGGGAATGCCAGCGGATGTGGGCCGCATCGAGCCCGAAGAGATCGTCGGAGAGACGGATGTCGTAGTCGCACACCGCGCAGCGGCGCTCGTAGGCCGTGAGCACCAACTCCCGGAAGCGCGGGTCGCGCGGCCTTCGGCGCGCGGCGTCGAAGATCGTGTCTTCATGGCTCATGACCTCGTCGAGGCCGACCTCGTTCCGTATCGCTTGGTGCAGGGACTCCGGGAAATGGTCGGTGAGCAACCGGTTCGCGGCGCGCTCGACGAGTTCGCGATCGGCGAGCAACAGGCTCTGCAGCGACTCCGGGAACCCGCCCGCCACGGCGTGTTCCCGAAGATACTTCGCTCGGAGGTCGTCCCAACTGGTCTTGGCCTTTTCGGGCAGGGTCTCGAAACCCGGAATCTCCCAGAGTCCGTCCGTAAGCAGCCGTCGGAACGGATGTTCGGGATGGTGCCGTTTCCTCGGCGGGCCGAACCGTTCGAGCAGTCCGCTCAGTGGTCTCTCGATTTCGCGGCCGAAGTCGTGGAGGCGCGACGCCTCGCCCCTCGCCACGCGACCGAGCGCGAGCAGCAGAAGCAGCGGCTTGTGCGGCGCTCGTTTGCCTCCCTTCCGATGGACCCTCAGCCCGTCGAGACGGCGAAGGAACTCTTCGGGCGTCATCGCGTATCGAGTCAGTCGTTCGTTTCAGTAAGTCGGCGGTGGTCCTCCCGCGAGCGGGAGAGGGCGCGGTTGGCCAGGTTGATCGGGTCTTCGTTGCCGGTGAGTCCGAAGCCCTTCTCCTCGAGCATCTCGCTGACGCGTTCGCATTCGGCCCAGTAGGCCTGCTCGGCGCGTTCCTTCGCTTCCGGGCCGTCGTCGGGGTTCCACGAGGGGCCCATGGCGGGCAGCGCGTCCAGGCCGGTGACCCGGCCGTCCTCGTGGATGCGGACATGACGGTCGTTCGTCATGCGGTGCATGGCGTAGTAATCCAGGAACTCCCCGTCCTCGTCCCGGTCGAAGAGGAACCAGATCGCCCAACCTTGGTCGAGGATCTGCCCGCGCTCCCGCTGCCGGACGGCGCCGGCGGGCAGGCGTATGCCCCAGTGGTCGAACATGTCGCCGAAGATGGTTTCGATGCGTTCCATGGTGCGTTCCCTCCGGATCCCCCGCGCCGGTCGAGGCGCGGCCCGAATGGTAGAGGCCGCGCCTCAGACCTTGAAGTAGATCCGGCGGCGGTCGAGGAAGACCGCGACCCCGATCCAGAGCGCCGTGTGGGTGAGCGCGAAGCCCAGGGAACCGTGGAGCGGGCCGAGCCACGAAGCGAAGACCGACTCCCAGATCCGGGTATGCGCCGAGCCCGCGCCGGGCGCCGGGAACAGCAGCAGGGTCTTCGCCAGCAGGCCCGAACCCACGAAGATCAGGATGGAGTTTTTCCCCGCCGCCTCGGCCCAGCGGATGAAGGGTCGGCCCCATCGCGGCGGCTCCCCGCCGTAGTCGAGCAGGTTCGCCGAGAGGGCGAGGCAGGAGAGCGCGATGCCTCCCGTGAACACCGCGTAGGAACTCGTCCACAGGTTCTTGTTGATCGGCAGCCAGAAACTCCAGATCCACCCGGCGCTCAGGAGGACGAATCCGGCGCCGAGCAACCCGGAGGTCTTTTCCGCCGGCGAACGCCCGCTTCGCAGGTACGCGCCGGCGAACACGCCGATGAGCGCGCTGGCGATCGCCGGAACGGTGGAGAGGACGCCCTCCGGATCCCAACTGCCCTGGTAGAGGCTGCCGGGGAGCAGGACGCGGTCGAGGTATGCCGCGAGGTTCGTCCCCGGCTCGAGGTCGCCGGCCCGTCCGCCCGGAGGCGGAACGAACGCCAGCGCCGCATGGAAGCCGGCGAGACACGCTCCGGTGAGCCAGAGCAGTCCGCGCCGCGAGAGGTAGAGGAACGCCGCTCCGGTGACCAGGTACGCCGCGCCGATCCGCTGCAGTACGCCGGGGAGCCGCAGGTCGGCGAGATCGAAGAACGGATAGGCGGCGAGCAGCAGGCCGAGCGCGACCAGGATCCCGCTCCGCCGCGCCACCCGCCCGAGCAGCCGCGCGCGCGGCGTCCCGGCTTCGACCCGCGCCCCCAGCGAGAAGGGAATCGCCGCGCCGACGATGAACAGGAAGAACGGGAAGATCAGGTCGGTGGGCGTCCACCCGTGCCACGGCGCGTGGAGCAGCGCCGGATAGACATGGCTCCAACTCCCCGGGTTGTTCACCACGATCATCGAGACGATGGTGACCCCGCGAAAGTAGTCGAGGGAACGAAGCCGCGTCCGCATCACCGGCGAAGGGTACGCGGGGCGTTCGCGCGGAGTCGGGCCTCGTGGTACAACGGGCGGCGTGGCTGGATCGAGCGACCCCCCGATCTCCCCGTCCGGCGGCGGGTTCTGGTTTCCGCGGACGCCGGCCGGCCGGGCCTCGCTGGTTTCGGCGCCGCCGTGGTTCTACTCGGGGGAGATGTTGACCATCGAGTACCTGGCCGCGCCGGGCGCGGTGGCGGCGCTGCTGCCGCCGCCGCTCGCCGCGGTGACCGATCGGCCGGACGCGGTGGCGGCGATCTGGGCCGAGTGGCAGTGTTGTTCGGAGAGCGGCGAGGAACTGCTCGATCCGGTGCGCGCCCAGTACCGGGAATGCCTGCTCGTCGTCCGCTGCCGCTTCCGCGGCCGCGACTGGTCCCGGTGCGTCTTCATCTGGGTGGACAGCGACGCGTCGCTCGCTCGCGGCCACTTCCAGGGGTATCCGAAGAAACTCGGCGAGATCCGGATGACCCGGCCGGCGCTCGTCGGGCGCGCCGGGCCGAGGCTCGGTCCCGGCGGGCGGTTCGGAGCTACGGTCGCCGCCGGTTCGCGGCGGTTGCTGGAGGCGGAGTTCACCATCACCGGCGAAGCGGAGTCCGCGGGTTTCGTGAACGCGCATCCCATGCTGCACCACCGGCTGATGCCGCGGGTGGAGGCCGACGGAAGCGACGCGTTCGCCGAACCGGTGGCGGTCGCTTCCGAAGATGTCGAGTTCGGGACGGCTTACACCGGTGACGCCGCGCTTCGGGTGTTTCCCTCACCGACCGAGGAACTCGAACGGCTCGCCCCGCGAGAGGTGCTGGGCGGGTTCTGGCGGCGGGCGGGTTTCACCTTTCGCGGCGGGCGGAGTCTCGCCGCGGCGGGCGGCTGAGCCCGGGGAGGCCCACGGCATGGCGGTCGTCGGTTTCGGGCTTCTTTCCCATGTGCCCACGATCATGCTGCCCGAGCGGGAGCGCCGGGCGCTGAACGAAGGCGAGGAGATCAGTCTCGTTCCCGGTCTCCGGCGGTTGCGCTCCGAGGTCCTGGATCCGCTCGCGGCGGAGACCTTCGTCGTCTTCGATACGCACTGGGCGAGCACCTTCGAGCACCTGCTCAGCGCGCACGACCGGCGGCGGGGGGCGTACACCTCCGACGAACTGCCGCGCGGCCTGGCCGGGATTCCCTACGACTTTCCCGGCGACCCGGCGCTCGCTGACGGGGCGGCGGCCGCCGCGGAGCGGTTCGGCCAGCGGGCGCATGCGAGCCGCGATCCGCACCTGCCGATCCACTACCCGACGGTCAACCTGCTCCACCACCTCCACCGGGGGGAGCGGGTGGTGTCGGTGAGTTGCGCCCAGACCGGGGAGACCGCCGACTTCCTCGCGATGGGCCGGGCCATCGGCGAGGCGGTGAGCGCCGCCGGGCGCCGCGTGGCGCTGCTGGCTTCCGGCGGGCTGAGCCACCGGTTCTGGCCGCTTTCGGTCATCGCCGACCACGAGCCCTCGGATCCGGTCCATGTGCGGACGCCGGAGGCGCGGGCGGCCGACGAACTCCGCCTTCGATGGATGCGGGAGGGGCGCCATCGCCGGGTCGTGGAGACGATGGACGAGTACGCCCGGTTCGCGCCGGAGGGTCGTTTCGGCCACTACCTGATGGCCCTCGGCGCGGTCGGCGGCGCGGACTGCCGGGCGCCCGGACGGATGTTCTCCCGCTACGAGAGCGCGGTGGGAACCGGCCAGGCGCATGTGTGGTTCGACCGCCCGGCGGACGGATGGTCCGGGTCGAACGACGGACCGACGCCGCCGCGGCGGTGATGGGTCGGCCTCCCCGAATCGCCCGAACCGGTCACCGGACGCGGACTGGCGCCACTACGCGGAGGGTGGCGTCGATACGCGAGGTGGTGTCAACTACGCCCTACCGTCTCGGTGCGCAAGGGGCACTCGATATGCCGGTGGTCTTCGCGCGGGGTCGTGTCGTTGCACGAGGTGGTGTCACTACGGCGAAGGGTTCGGTGCACCGAGTCATGTCGTTCGGCGGAGTCGTGTCGCTGCGCGAGATGCGCCCCGCAGGGCGTCGTCGCTTCGGGCGATCGTTGGCGAGGTCGTGTCGATTTCCGCGAGAGTCGTGACGATAACGGCGAGGTGGAGTCAATTACCGCCGAGGTGGTGCCAATTGCGGCGGAGGTGGAGTCAATTCCGCGGAAGTGGTGTCGATACGCGAGGTGGTGTCATTGGCGAAGGCGGGAACCGCCGCCCGGTCGTCTCCGGTTACTCCGGCGACGGGAACTCCAGTCCGACCTGCGTCATCAGGAACGCGGTCTCCATCGCCACATCGGCGACCACTTTGGCCCGCGGGCGTCCGCCGGCGTGGCCGGCGCGTTCGTCGTACCGGAGGATGACCGGCAGCCCGGAAGAACTCGCCGCCTGCAGCCGCGCGGTCATCTTGCGCGCCTGGAGCGGCGGCACCCGCGTATCCAGGTCGCCCTGGGTCAACATCACCGCCGGGTAGTCCACCCCGTCGCGCACCGCCTGGTAGGGCGAATACCGGCGCAGGAACTCGAACTCCTCCGCCTTCTCCGCGTTCCCGTATTCGAGGAGCGCCGGCAGGTTGTTCGTCTCGCGGAAGGTGAAGAAGCGCACCATGTCCAGGTCCGGGAAACCGCAGAACACCGCGCGGAAGAGATCCGGCCGCTGCGTGAACGCGCTCGCCACCAGGAGCCCGCCGTTGCTCGCTCCGGTGATCGCCAGTCGGGCCGGATTCGTGACGCCGTTGTCGACGAGCCATTCGGCGGCGGAGAGGAAGTCGTCGAAGACCTGCTGCTTGTTCCCGAGCATTCCGGCGCGGTGCCACTCCTCCCCGTACTCGCCGCCGCCCCGGAGCGTCGCCACGGCATAGACGCCGCCGGCCTCCGCCCAGACCGCGGCCTGGGCCCGGAAGGTCGGCGTGAGGCTCACATCGAAACCGCCGTAGCCGTGGAGCAGCGTCGGCGTTTCGCCGTCCGGCTCGACATCGCGCCGCCGGAGGAGCGTCATCGGCGCCCGGGCGCCGTCGGTCGAGGTGTAGAACACCTGCTCGACGACGAGGTTCCCGCCGTCGTAGTCCGGACGCGGGGGTTCGATGAGTTCGCGTTCGCGGGTCTCGAGGTCGAGGCGGTAGCGCGCCTCCGGCGAGGTGAACGAACGGAGCGTGAGCACCGCGGTGTCCTCGCTGTCGCCGGCGCTTTCGATCGAGGCGGTATGGAGCGGCGGGAGCGGCACTTCGCCGACCGCGCGCAGCGGCGCTCCGTCCTCCCCGTCCTCGTCCGCTTCGTACGCGACGATCCTCGACGCCGCGTCGGCGAGGTAGTGCGCGTAGGTCCGTCCGCCGATCGTCGTATAGCGGGTCAGCCGCTGCTCGCCTTCGGGGATCCATTCCGTCCAGAGCGAGCGGTCGGCCCATCGCTCCGGGGCGACGCCCTCCACCGGCGCGGAGAGCACCCGGTAGTTCGGGGCGTCCCAGTCCGTGTGGAGCAGCAGCCGTCCGTCCGCGTATCGCGCCGCCATATGGGCGTCTTCGCCGGCGAACACCGGGTGGACGGCGCCGCTCGCCCGCTCCAGCAGGAAGACTTCGTTCCGCGCCCAGCCGTGCTGCGCGCCGACGAGCAACCACTCCCCGCCGCGGATCTCTTCCACCCGCAGGAAGGTTTCCGGGCCGTAGCCCTCGCCGAAGAGTTCCGCCGCTTCGCCGGCGGCGCCCCCGATCCGGTGGTGGCGCACTCGCGGCCCGATCTCCCGCGACCGATGGACGGCGTAGAAGCCCTCGCCTTCGCCGTCGAAGGCGATCGTTCCGTAGAGCGCCTCCGGCAGCGAGTCGGGCCGCGCTTCGCCGGCGCCCAGGTCGAACAGGTGGACGCTGATCTCGTCGAGCCCGCCGTCCCGGACCCGGAACAGGAGGAGCGATCCGTCAGGCGACACATCCACGATGTCCACGCTGGCGGCGTCGTCGTAACCGAGGGCGGCCGGATCCACCAAAGTCTCGTAGTCGCCGTCCGCCGCCGGCCGGGGCGCGCCGGCGGGTTCCGCGCCCTCCGCCGGAGCGGGACGGGAGACGATCCGCGCCTGGGGCTCGCCCGGGCGGCGCAGGGTGAAGACCTCCCGGTCGCCGGCGCGCCGCGGCGCCCCCACCGACGCGGTGTCCATCAACTCGGAGAGCCGGGCCTGCAGCCTCGCCGTGAGCGCCGCGTCGGCGACCACCTCCCGGGCGTAGGCGTTCTGCGCCGCGATCCAGGCGCGGGTCTCCGCGCTGTCCTGTTCCTCCAGCCACCGGTAGGGATCGGGGACTTCCACGCCGTGGAGCGTGTCCACGACGACTTCCACCCGCGTCGGCGGCGGCGCCGGCCAGCGCTCGCCGCCGCAACCGGAAGAGACCGCCGCCAGGGCGAGCGCCGGCAGCAGCGGCGCGAGCCTCCGCCTCCCTCCGCCGAAAGGCGCCGCCGAGGCGCCGCCGCCGGGCGTCGCCCCACTTGCCGGCCCACCTTCCGCCGCCGTTGCGCCGGGTCGCCGAATCCCGCTCATCGGAGTCTCCTTCGGGGCGTCCTTCGGCGCTCGGTCCGCCATGGCCCCCCGGCTATTCTCCCCCGGCCGCTTCGCCCCCCCGTCGCCGACTTGCCGTTTCGCCTGCCCGAAGACTTCGTCCTCGATCCCGACCGGGGTTTCCCGATCCACCGGGGCGTGGTCGCTCCGGATTGGACCGACCGGAACGGCCACATGAATGTCGTGTACTACCGGCTGGCCTTCGACCGGGCGACCCAAGCCTTCCTCACCCGCATCGGCCTTTGGGACAACGACAACGACGAGGGCTCCACCTTCGCCCTGGAGGACCATGTGACCTACCAGGGCGAACTCCATCCGGGACGGGGTTTCTTCGTCACCTACCAACTGCTGGACTACAGCCAGAAACTGGTCCACGCCTTCCTCCGGCTCTACGCCGACCCGGAGTCCGGCGGCGGCGCCCCGACCCTGGCGGCCACCTGCGAGCACATCGGCTGCTATGTGGACATGCGCACCCGCCGCTCGGCGCCGATGCCGGCGGCCTTCACCGCGCTCCTCGAAGCGGTCGCCGAGCGGCAGCGCGGCCTTTCGCCCGATCTCGCGCCGCCGGCGGAGAAGGGGCGGGTCATCGGCATCCGCCGCCGGCCGCGCGCCGGCGCCGAGGCGGAGGCGCCGGCCGGAACCGCCGCCGCGGCGGCCCGCTGACCGGGGCCGCCGGCCCCGCCTTCCCCGAAGGCCGGAGGCCGGCGCCGTCCCCTCTACAATGGCGGGTTCGGCCTCGCGCCCGGCCCCTCCGAGGGGCCGGGGAGGCCACGACACCGACCCCATCGAGACCCCGGAGGTCCTTCCCATGACGATCTCGAACCCCCGTCCGCTCCGCCTCCCGGCGCTCGCCGCCGCCCTCGCCGTTTCCTTCGGCCTCGCCGCCGCGCCGGCGTTCGCCCAGAGTCCGCGGGGAACCGCCGAAGGGACCGTCGGCGGGGCCTCCGTGACCGTCGAATACGGCCGCCCCAGCCTCGGGGGCCGCGACATGCTTTCGCGGATCGAGGACGGCATGGTCTGGCGGCTGGGCGCCGACCAGTCCACCACGCTGACCACCAGCGCGGCCCTGGAGATCGGCGGCGCTTCGCTGGCCGCCGGTTCCTACAGCCTGTTCGCCCGGAAGACGGCCGACGGCTGGGTGCTGCTGGTGAACTCGGAGACCGGCCAGTGGGGCACGGAGCACGAGTCGGCCAAGGATGTGGCCGAGACGCCCCTCTCGGTTTCGACCGGCGAGTCGGTGGAGCAGTTCACGATCAGCATCGAAGAGCACGGCGGCTCGCAGATGCTCCACTTCGCCTGGGGCGAGACCACGCTCATGGCGCCGGTGTCCGCCGGTTCCTGAACCCCGCGCGCGCCGAACCCCTTTCCCTCGAAGAGTCGAAACGCCGCGCCGGAGGCCGTTCTCGCACGGTTTCCGGCGGCGGCCGTTCCTCTTCTCCCTCATCCGTTTGACCCAAGGAGGCCCTCAGATGGCTGACACCAGGACGATGTCGATGCTCGGACGCCCCGGGAGGTGCTCGGGAGTCGGGACTTGTTCGAAGGCGGCCACGCTGACGGCCGCCCTTTTCTTCTTCCTCGCCGCTCCGGCGTTCGCCCAGTACGGGCAGATCGAGGGACGGGTCGCCGACGCCACCGGCGCGGTGCTCCCCGGTGTGACCGTCACCGCGGTCAACGAAGACACCGGCGTGGCGCGCTCGGCGGTCACGGACGCGGAAGGCGACTACCGCCTTCCCGCGCTCCTGCCCGGGCCGTACACCGTTTCCGCCGAACTCACCGGTTTCTCGACGGTCGCGACCACCGGCGTAATCCTGACCATCCAACAGACCATCGTCATGAACATGGACCTGGCGATCGCCCAGGTCGAGGAGACGGTCACGGTGACCGGCGCCGCCCCCCTGCTCGACACCCGCCGATCCGATGTCTCGACCGCGGTCTCCGACCTCCAGATCCAGGACCTGCCGGTGGCGTCGCGCCGCTGGGTGGACCTGGCCCTGCTCACTCCGGGAACCAGCCAGGACGCGATCCGCGGCTTCTACTACCGCGGCAATGTGAACATGGGCGCCGGCGGCCGGTACTACGCGAACGCCTTCATCGTGGACGGCGTGAACAACACCTGGGCGGAGATGGGCGAAGCGCGCCAGAACTTCCCCATGGACGCGATCGGCGAGTTCAAGATCACGACGAGCAACTTCAAGGCGGAATACGGCCTCGCCACCGGCGGACTGATGACCGTGGTGACCAAGTCGGGGACGAACGACTTCTCCGGGAGCGCCTTCGTCTTCTTCCGCGACAAGTCGCTCACCGCGCTCACCTACCAGGACCGGGAGGCCGGGCGCGAAAAGCCCGACTACCGCCGGTACCAGTGGGGCGGCTCGCTGGGCGGCCCGATCGTCGAGGACCGGACGCACTTCTTCTTCGCCTACGAGCGCACCGACGAGTCCCTGTTCTACACGGTGGACACCGGCGGGGTCTTTCCCGACTACGACGGCACTTTCCCCAAGGACGAGTGGCGCTACATGTGGCTCGGCCGGATCAACCACCAACTGACCGACGACCACTCGATCTGGCTGCGCGTGGCCTGGGAGAACGAGTACCGGCCTAACCTGAACGCCCGCGGGATCACCGCCGAGGGCTTCGACTTCGCGGTTCCGAGGAACGCCGAAGTGTTCGGCGTCACCTCGGTGCTCGGCGAGAACGGGCTGAACGAGTTCCGCTTCCAGCGCGCCTTCTCCAAGTACGAAGTGAGCCCGGCCTTCACGCACGGCTCGTTCGACGCCGGCGACTTCAACCCGGAGCGGCTGGCGAATTGCTCGGTCAACATCCGCCGTCCGGACCTCCGCACCGGTTCCTGCAACGACCAGATGGGGCCGGAGACGCGCTGGCAGTTCAAGGACGACTTCACGCTCTTCCGCCCCGGCTTCGGCGGCGACCACCAGTTGAAGATCGGCGTGGACTACAACTGGATCGATTTCAAGGCGGACAGCCTCGGCAACTACGCCGGCCGGTTCACCTTCGAGACCAACGATCCGTTCGACGAGGACGACCCGGAGACCTACCCCTCGCAGTATGTCCAGTCGCAGCCCCGCTACGACCGGGTGCCGGTGCACCATGTCTCCGCGTATGTCCAGGACGATGTCACCGCGGACCGGCTGACGCTGAACCTCGGTCTCCGCTACGACCTCCAGGTCGGCACCTTCAACGAGGACATCCGCGACATCTCGTTCCCGCTGCCCATTCCCTTCCACGAGGGAGCGGAGAACCGGGGCGACGGCGACAACTGGGGACCCAGGATCGGCTTCGTCTTCGACCTGTCGTCGGACAACACCGGCCGCACCACGGTGAAGGGCGGCTACGGGAAGTTCTTCGAGAACATCCGCACGCTCACGAACTTCGGCGAGCGGTGGTGGCACCAGCAGCAGACGATCGTCATCAACAACCCGCCGTATCCGGATCCGCTGGGCGGCCGGTCGCGGGAGGAATTCCTCTCCTCGGCCGCGCCGAACATCACGGTGCTGGCCAACGACTACGAGAACCCGTACGCCCACCACTTCAACCTCGGCGTCGCCCATCAACTCCGGGACGACATGGCGCTCTCGTTCGACCTGACCCGGGTCGCGACCCGCGCCGACGCCCAGCGGAACATCAACATCAACTACGCCGTGGACGGCGTTCGCCCCTACCCGCAGTTCCGCCGCGTGGCCGCCTCCTACTCCCTGCTCGACCACGACTACCAGGCGTTCTACGCCAAGTTCGAGAAGCGGTACGCGAACAGTTGGCAATTCCTGGTGAGTTACACGCTGGCCGAGACCGAGACGACGGAACTCTGGACCCGGAACACGGAACCGGCGGGCTGGGAATCGCAATTCCCCGGCTACACGCGGGTCACCCATCCGGGGGACACCGACCGCCGCCACCGGCTGGTAACCAGCGCCATCGTGACGCTTCCGTTCGACATCCGTCTCTCGACGATCATGGATTACCGCTCGGCGCTCCCGGTGCTGGTGCATTCCGGCCGCAACCTCAACGGCGACGACTTCAACCAGGACCTGCCCGCCGGCTTTACTGCGTCCAACACCTACGGCTGCCGGAACTTGGACCTCGGACTGGCGAACACCTACCGGGCTGAAATCGGCCAGCCGGCTGCGAACGACTTTTCCTGCGCCGACTTTCTGAATGTGGACTTCCGCGCGGCCAAGACCTTCTACTTCGGCAACGACTACGGAATCGAGGCCGTGTTCCAGGTGCTGAACGCCTTCGACCGCGCCAACTTCGATGTCCCGATCGGGAACCTGAGTTCGGCCAACTTCGGGGTCGAGGAGCGCTCGCTGGCGGCGAACATCAACGCGCCGTCCCGCCAGATCGAACTGGCGCTGCGTCTCTCCTTCTGAGCCCACCGCGCCCGGGCGGCTGACCCCGCCCGGGGCCCCGCCGCCTCGACCCGGCTCCCCGGCCGGGTCGCGGTGGCGGAGGCTGCCGCGGCCGCGCCTCCGGGGGGCTTCGGCCCTCCGCGTCGGCGCCAGGCGTGGAGTTTTTCGGGCGATAGCGGATTCTCTCTCGCATGAATGATTATCATTCATGACATGACTTCCCATGTTCTGCCGCGGCAGATATTGCCCCGGCTCGCCCGCAACCTCCGGGTGATGCCCGCGGTCGTGCTCACCGGCGCCCGGCAGACCGGGAAGAGCACGCTGGCGCGGGAACTGGCGCCGGGGCCGCGCCGGTTCGAGACGCTGGACGACTTCGCGGTCGCGAGAACCGCCCGGCGCGACCCCCGGGCGCTGCTGGCGGGCCCGGGGCCGATCACGCTCGACGAAGCGCAGCGCGAACCGGCGCTCCTTCCGGCGCTCAAGATCGAGATAGACGAACGGCGGGCGCGCGGAGACCACGAGGGAGGGCGATACCTGCTCACCGGTTCCGCAAACCTGCTGCTGATGCGGCGCGTCACGGAGTCGCTCGCCGGCCGGGCCGGCTACCTGAACCTCTGGCCGATGACCCGGCGCGAGCAGCGGGGCGAAGAGTCCGGCGCCGCGTGGGAGGAGTTGGTTCGGGCCGATGACCGGGATTGGCCGGCCCTGCTGGCGGCGCGTCCGGCGGAGCGGGAGGACTGGCGTCACCTGGCCCGCCGGGGCGGGCTTCCGACTCCGGCGGTCCACCTCGCCGACGCGGACGAACGGGCCGTCTGGTTCGACGGCTATGTCCGCACTTATCTCGAACGCGACCTGTCCGACTTGGCGGCCGTTTCGTCGTTACCGGACTTCCGGCTGCTCATGAAACTCGCCGCCGAGCGGCTCGGCCAAGCCGTGAACCAGACGAACCTGGGGCGGGATTGCTCGTTGCCGCAGCCGACCGTACGGCGGTACCTGAATCTCCTGGAAGCCTCCTACCAACTGGTCCGGCTGCCGGCGTACGCCGTGAATCGAGGGAAACGGCTCATCCGGACGCCGAAACTCTATTGGGGCGATACCGGCGTGGCGCTCCATCTCGCGAGCGGAATGGAGCCGGGGGGCGCGCACCTGGAGAATGTCGTCCTGAACGACCTGCTGGTTTGGCGCGATACGCGCAGCGCCAAGGCTGATGTCTTCTACTGGCGTACGACGATCGGCGAGGAAGTGGACTTCGTGATCGAGAACGAACGCCGACTGCTTCCGGTCGAAGTGAAGGCGGCGGCGCGTCCGCGCCTCGGGGACGCGAAGGGGCTGCTCGCGTTCCAGGAGGCGTACGGCGACGCGGCGCGCGCGGGACTGCTCCTCCACACCGGCTCCGAGATCGAGTGGTTGACCGGTCGGGTGCTCGCGGCGCCGTGGTGGAGGGTGCTGTAGCCCGTCCTTCTTTTCTCTCGGCTTCTCCCGACCCCGGGTTTCCCCGGCGGCGGCCCGCCCCGGAGCGCGCGGCCGCCGTCGGCGCGGTTACTCCCGGCGGATCACTTCTCCGGCGAGCGCTCCGGTGAGACGCCCGTTTGCGACCGCCGGTTCCCCGTTCACGAGCACCCAGGGGATTCCCTCCGGGGCGCCGTCCGGATCGAGGATCGTGGCGTGGTCCACCACGCCCTCGTAGTCGAAGATCACGATGTCCGCTTTACACCCGACGCGCAGACACCCGCGGTCGGTCATACCGATGATCGCCGCCGGAAGGCTGGTCGAAGACCGCACCATGAAGGGCAGCGAAACCACCCCCCGCTCCCGGACATAGTGCGCGATCCGCCGCGGATAGGAGCCCCAGAACCGCGGATGGCGTCCGGGCGTCGCTTCCAGCGCGATTCCCGCGTCGGTGGAAGCGGCGGTGAAGTCCTGTTCCATGTAGGTCTCCACATCGAACCGGTGGCCGGCCACCGGACGGAACGCCACGCCGTGGAGCAACTCCTCGTTACCGGCCCGCGCGAACTCGATCAGCGCTTCGGCGGCCGTCGAGCCGCGGCCGGCGGCGACTTCGGCGAGCGTGGCGCCCACCAACGCCGGGTCCTCCGGGAACAGGACGACGATGAGCCGGTCCGCGCCGCCGAAGAGATCGAGTTGCTGTTCGATGTCTTTCGTCAAGTCGGCGCGGATGGCGTCGTCCGCCAGGTTCGCTTCCAGGTTCTCGAGGGAGAGCAGGCCCGGCCGGCGCCAGTCGGGGTCGTCGAGGCCGCCGGAGCGGTCGCTGCCCGGGGGCGCGAACGCCCAGATCGGGATGACGCCCACCGGCCCGCCGCCGAAGGTCTCGTAGGGGTATTGGTCGAGGAACACCTGGACGCCCTGCCGCCGCGCCTCCACGATGGCGCGCACATCCTTCGCCGAGTGCCCCCAACTCGACGGGCCCTTCGCCTTGATGTGCGTGCCCACGACGCGAATGCCGGTTTCGCGGCCGATGCGGATCGTCTCCGCCATCCCGTCCGTGCCGGTCAGCGTCGCGCCGTCCACGATGCTCGGCACCTGCCAGCGCGGCATCGGCGACTGGCTGCGTTGGTGCGAGTAGTAGAAGCCGTCGTAGTCCGCGACCACCTGCGCGAGGGCGATGATCTCTTCCGTCTCGGAGAACCGCGCCGGGCGGTACTCCGGGCCGGCGCCGAGCCCCCAGGCGCCTTCCTCCATACCCGTTCGCACCAGTTCGGCCATCCGGGCGACCTCTTCCCCGGTAGCCGCCCGCTCGTGGTCGCCGCCCATCACCTGGAGCCGCACGGTGGAATGCCCGACGACCGGAACGACATTGAGGCCGACGCCCAGCCTCTCGTAGGCGGCGATCTCCTCCGCGATCGGCCAGCGCGCGTTCCGTCCGTCCGCGCCCATGACCACCGTGGTGATTCCCTGGGCGACCAGGTTCGGCGCCCGCCGCAACTCGAGATCGTCGCCGACCAGGGCCCGGTCGGCGTGCGAGTGGAGGTCCACCCAGCCCGGCGCGACGAACATCCCGTCGGCCTCGATCACCCGATCCGCCGAGACCCCGTCCCGCCCGGCGAGCCGCCCGGCTGCCGCCACTTCCCCGTCCCGGATCCCCAGGTCCGCCCGAATCGCCGGGTTCCCCGACCCGTCGAACACGAACCCCCCGGAGACGAGCAGGTCGAACCGCTCCTGCGCCCCGCCCGCCGCCGCGAGCGCCGAGGCCGCCGCGAACAGGAGGCTGTGCCGCACCCGGTTCGACCGGCCGAAGTTCTTGTGGTCTCGGTTCCTCATGATGTCCCTCACGCCGGCGCCGAAGGCCGTTCCGTCCCGATGCGGGCTCGGCTCGCCGAGGGCGGCGCGCACCCGATTCTACGGGCACGCCGCTGGTGCGCTCCGGACCGGCCCGGATACCGGGCCTCCGGCACGGCGTTCCCATGGACTCGCCGGCGCCCGAACGCGCTCCTTTCCCGGCTTGCCTCCCGGTCGCTGCCGCCCGGCAGAACGCGGCGATATCCTTAGCGCCGTGCCGCTGCCGCCGAGCGCCGGCTTCGCCACATCGGTCCGGGCGTTCGTCGTCGTGGCCGAGGCGCCGGGCTTCCCCGGGACAGACTCCGAAACCGAACGATGACCGGGAAGGGCTCGATGTCCGACCGTCACCGCTATCGCGCGCCTCCGATCGAAGAGGCCGTCTGCGAGTTCCGCTTCCAACCCGGGCCCGCGTGGAATCCCACGATACCGGGAAAACTCCACACTCGACTCGCCGAGGAGTATTCCGGCCAGCCCCGCGAACAGACCACGACCGAACTGACAGCGGAAGGCCCGGACGCTTCGTCCGGGGGCTCCACGGTCAGCCGAAGCATTACCCGAGTGCAACTCGCGACGGCGGACGGGCGGCGCGTGGTCAGCGTGGGGGAGGATGTCCTCAGCGTCCACACGCTGAAGCCCTACCAACGGGACCGCGACTCCGGCGGATGGGAGGAGTTTCGACCGCGAATCGAACGCGCCGTCGCCGCGTACTGGCGGGTGGCCCGACCGAAGGGTGTCGTCCGGATTGCGTTGCGGTACATCAATCGACTCACGCCGCCCGCAGGCTTGAGCGAGACGACGAAGTTCGTTCGCTGCGCTTTCGAGAGTCTTCCGGACCTTCCCGCAACGCCGCAGCGATATTTCGTGGAGCGGGAGTACGCCTACGACGACGGCATCCACTTGAATCTGCGGTACGGGACACCGGGCGGCGTGCCGGATCCGAAGGACCTCTATCTCGACATCGAAGTCCTATGGAAGCCGTCGGAGGCCTTGGCGGAGGGCGCCGCGGTCGCCAAGACGGACTGGCTCCGGGACCGGGAGCGCCGAGTCTTCGAGGCGCTGATCACAGATTCCGCGAGGGACTTGTTCGATGCCGTCTGAGTTCGCGGCCGCGGCGGTGGAGACGGACTCCGCGAGCGCTCCGGAACTTGAGTGGCCGGGCCACGGCGCGGCGACCCGGGGAGAGGAGCGGACTCGGTTCTGGCCCGCGTTCGTGGAGTCGTGGGCTCGGCAACATCGGTTGAACTCCGGCCGTCTGCCGATCTCGCACGATTCCGTGCGGCCGATCGTAGATTGGTCGGTCGGCCGGCTGATCACAGTCTCGGTAGAGTCCGCCGACTCCGAGGAGCGGGAAATCTCCTGGAGTCGCCTCAAGACCCGTCTTCACATTGCTTTCACCGAAGAGCCGCTCGAAGACGGCGTGTCCCATCGCGCGGAGACGATTCTCGTCGAGTCGCTGACGGCGCCGCCGGGTGATTCCTTGTTCGACGCCGTCCGGACTTACTGCACCGGGGCATCCAGACCGTCCTTTGCCGCAGAAACCCTGCGCTGTCTGGGACGCATAACTGCTCCGGGTACGGCGGACTGGAGACTGGCGCTGGTTCGGGACGCCTTGGGGTCCCCGGACATCGAGATCCGGGACGCTGCTCTGCAGGCGGTGGAAGGCTGGGAGGACGCCGCGTTGGTTCCCGTGTTGAAGTCGCACCGGGAGAGCGAGGAGTGGCTCCGAGACTACCTCCGCGAAGTCCTTCACTACCTGGACAAGTGATTCGTGTTCCTTGTACGCCGGATCCGCTTGGCGAAGTGGCCGAAGACCTACACCGAAGCGGCAGCCGGCCGCATTTCTGCGGATGCGATCACTGCCGACCTCCGCACCTCAGGGAATTGCCTGTCCTTCTGGACCTGCGATCGGGATGACCAGATCGAGAGCGTGGCGCTCGCGATCGCCGCGGCGGCAGACCGACTCGACCGGATCGATGTCGTGTGGATCGAGGATGAGGAGCGCCGATTCTCCCGTTATCGACGGCTCTCGACACCGGGCGAGACACCGGTCGCGGAATGGAGAACGCGCCATCTGGACATCGCCGGCCTCGATCATGAGGGCTTGGGGGTCGTGGCGTTGGCGGTCGCCCGCTCCATTGCGGCGAAGCGCTGTCGCCGTTTGCCGGCGCTCCGCGTGAAGGAACGGCTCGCAGATGCCGTTTCTGACGGCGCGTTGAGTTTGGATGCGCTCGATCCCCGGATTCGGGACAAAGTTCAGGCGACCGTGGAGAGGCGGGAGGAGCCGCTGTCGTAGTCGCGGTCTAATCTCCGGTTTCCCATGCGGCCCCTCGCCCTCCTGCTCCTCCCGGCCGCGGCGGCCCTCGCCCTCGCCCCGGCGGCCCGCGGACAGACACCGCCCCCCGACCCTGACGACCTCCACGCCCTCGAGTGGCGTTTCATCGGCCCCGACGGGAACCGGCTCAGCGCCGCGGTCGGCGTCCCCGGAAACCCGGACATCACCTTCTTCGGCGCGGCTTCCGGCGGCGTCTGGCGCACCGACGACGGCGGCGTCACCTGGGCGCCGGTCTTCGACGACCGGGACGCGGCCTCCATCAGCGCCCTCGCGGTCGCGCCGTCCGACCCGGCGCAGGTCTGGGCCGGAACCGGCGAGACCTTCATCATCCGCCCGGCGCTCGCCATGGGGAACGGGATCTACCGCTCCACCGACGGCGGCCGCTCCTTCCACCACCGGGGCCTCGAAGCCACCGGCCGGATCGCCCGCATCCTGGTCCACCCCCGGGACCCCGACCGGGTGTACGCCTGCGCCCTCGGCCACTCCTACTCACCGCAGCCGGAGCGCGGGGTGTACCGGACCACGGACGGCGGCGCGAACTGGGAACTGGTCCTCCACGCCGACGAACACACCGGCTGCTCCGACCTGGCGCTCGACCTGCGGAACCCGGACCGGATGCTCGCCGGGATGTGGCAACTCCGGATCGACACCGACGGCCTCCGGAGCGGCGGCCCGGGCAGCGGGATCTACCGCTCCGCCGACGGCGGAGACACCTGGGAACTCCTCTCCGGCGCCGGAAAGTCCCTCCCCGGCGGGGAAGACCACCCGATCGGGAAGGTCGCGGTGGCCATCGCCCCGAGCGAGCCCGACCGTTGGTACGCCCTGGTCGAGGACGAGAGCCCCGGCTTCTACCGCTCCGACGACGCCGGCGAGTCCTGGCGGCTCGTCCGCACCGACCACGACCTGGCGGAGCGCGCTCCCTACTATGTCCGCTTCGCGGTGGACTCCGGGGACGCCGACCGCCTCTACTTCGCCTCGGTGCTCTTCTCCACCTCGGTGGACGGCGGCGCCACGCTGGTGGAGACCTCCTACCGGGCCGGCGGCGACAACCACGATGTCTGGGTGGATCCGCTCCTCCCCGGCCGCGTCCTGGTGGCCCACGACGGCGGCGGCAGCATCTCCCTCGACCGGGGCGCCTCCTGGCGCCGCGTCGTTCCGCCGGTCGCGCAGATGTACCAACTCACCGTGGACGACCGGATCCCCTACCGGGTGTACGGCAACCGCCAGGACGGCTACTCCTACCGGGGGCCCAGCCGCACGACGGGCGGCGGCATCCCGCTGGCCGCCTGGCAGGGGGTCGGCGGCTGCGAGAGCGGGTGGGCGACGCCGGAACCCGGGAACGACCGGTTCGTGTGGTCCGGCTGCTACGACGGCGGCCTCGAGGTGTACGACGACGACACCGGCCACACCCGCGATGTCCGGGTCTGGCCGGAGGCCGGCTACGGCTGGGCGCCCGCGGACCTCGAAGTCCGCTGGCACTGGAACTTCCCGATGGTCCTGTCGAAGCACGAACCGGGAACCGTCTGGGTGGGCAGCCAGCAGGTCCACGAGAGCCGCGACCGGGGCCAGTCCTGGCGGCGGATCAGCCCCGACCTCACCACGAACGACAAGTCCCGGCAGCAGGACTCCGGCGGGGTCACCGTGGACAATCTCTACACCTTCGACGGGGCGGTGCTCTTCGCGCTCGCCGAGTCGCCGCTCGCGCCGGGCCAACTCTGGGCCGGAAGCGTGGACGGCAAACTCCACCTCACCACCGACGGCGGGGAGACCTGGCTCGACCGGAGCGCCGCGGTCCCGCTGGACGAGGGCGGCCTCGATGTGGAGAGTTGGATCAAGTCCATCGAACCGAGCCATCACGATCCGGAGACCGCCTACCTGGCGGTCAGCCGTCACCAGCACGGCGACTTCCGCCCCCACCTGTTCCGCACCCGCGACCTCGGGGAGACTTGGGAACCCGTCGGCGCCGGCATCCCCGAGTCGCCCTTTTCGTTCGTCCATGTGATTCGCGAAGACCCGAAGCGCGCCGGGATGCTCTTCGCCGGAACCGAGAACCAGGTCTGGGCCAGCCTCGACGACGGCGGCTCGTGGTTCTCCCTGCGCCGGAACATGCCGCCCGCGCCGATCTACGGCCTGGCGGTCCAGGCGAGGTTCGACGACCTCGTGGCGGCGACCTACGGGCGCGGCTTCTACATCCTGGACGGCATCGGCCCGCTGCGGGAGATGGCGGCGCCGACCGACGACCCGTTGCGGGTGTTCGAGCCGCCGCCGGCTTGGCGCTTCCTGCCCCGGCAGGGCCCGAAGACCGAGCCGGGGAGCCTGGTGACCGGGCAGAATCCGCCCTACGGCGCGGCGATCTCCTACCGCATCGCGGCGGAAGCGGCGTCGGACGACCCGGCGAAGATCGAAATCCTGGACGAGGAGGGGGAGGTCTTGCGGACGCTCACCGGCCCCGGGGGCGCCGGGCTCCACCGCGTCCACTGGGATCTCCGCCGCGAGGCGCCGAAGCGCGCCACGCTGCGCACCCGCCCTCCCGACCGGGACTGGGTGCGGCTCGGGGAGGACGGCGAGAGGTCCATCCGCACCTGGGACCTGGACATCTTTCCCGGCTACCGGGGCGCGCTCGTTCCCCCGGGCGCCTACCGGGCGCGGGTGGCCGCCGCCGGCGAAACGGCCGAAGCCCCGGTCGAGGCGCGGAAGGATCCGGCGTCCGCCGGTACGCCCGAGGACATCCGGGAGCAGTACCGGTTCCTGCTCGCCATCCACCGGCAACTGGACCGGCTGGCGGAGATCGTGGACGAACTGGAATGGCTCCGGTTCGAGATCGAAGCGCTCGAGAAGCGTTACGCCGGGGATTCCCGATTCGAGGCGGTGCTGGAGAGCGCCGGCGAGATCGCCGGGACCGCCCTCGCCATCGAGGGGCGGTTCTTCGATGTGGGGTTGACCGGCGCGCGGGAGGACGCCTTCCGGGCGCCGATGCGCCTCTACGGCCGCCTCGGCGCTTTGGCGAACGACGCCGGTTGGGACGGCGCCGACTTCCGCCCGACCGACGCGCAGCGCGAGGTGCACCGGATCCTCACCGAGCGCTTCGAGGCGGCGGAGTCGGAGTACCGCCGTCTCACCGAAGAACTTCTTCCTCCGTTCTGGCGTTCCCTGGCCGAGGCGCGCGCCGCCGCGGCTCGTCCCGAGGAACGCCCGTCCGCTCCTCCGGGGTCGGCCGGCCCGTCCGCGCCGCCGGAGCCGCGATAACGGCCTGACCGGATGCCCTCCCCGCCTCTCCGCGCCGCCGCCCGTCCCCGTCCCGCCCGGCGGTTCGTCCGCCCCGCCGCGACCCATCCGCGGCCGCCCGCGTCGAGTTGACCTCGCCTCCGCCCCCCCGCTTCGGGTTCCGCAACCTGGCGGCCTTCGCCGGGCTCGCGGCGTGGGCCTACTACGCGGCGGTCTCCGAGGTGGACCTCGGCCTGCCCGGCGCCTCCGCCCGCGCCCTGATCGAGGGGCTCTCGTGGCAGGCGCTGTGGTTCGTCCCGGTGGGGGCGCTCTCCGCCCTGGCGCTTCCCCGGCCCCGCTCGCTCTTCTACCACTTGGTCTTCGGCTTCCTGCCGTCGGCGGCCCTCGGCGCGGTGGTCGTGGCGCTCATCGCCCAGGCCCCGGCGGAGGCCCCCTGGAGCGTCCTGGAGAACCCGACCGCGCCGCCCCTGCTGCCCCTGCTCGCGCCGCTGGCGGGGATGGTCATCGGGGCGCTCATCGGCCTGGTGCTGGCGCGCGGCGTCGGTTCCGCGCTGATGCTGATCCCGGTGCTGCTGGGGGTCGGGGTCGTCCTGGTGGCGATCGCCGCGGTGGCGCTCCTGCTGCTCACCGACCGGGTGGCGGTCGCGGAACCGTCCCGCCCGCCTGCGGACGGCGCCCTCTCCGCCCGGCTCCATCCGGGCGCCGGCGCCGCCGGGATCTCCTCGCTCTTCCAGAGCGCCCTGTTGCTGGAAGACGAGGAGTTGGAACTCGCGGTCTCGCTTCCCTGGGAAGCGCCGCTCCTCGGGGAGCGGTTCTTCAACTTCACCGCGACCGCGTCTCCCTGGATCGGCGCCACCCAGTTCCACGCCGGACTCCGCACGCTGTCGGTCGGCGGAGTCGGGCTGCCGCAGAGCGGGGTCCAACTGGCCTCCGACCTCCTGTCCCGTTGGTTGACCGGCGACCCGCTGGCGATGGGCGGCTCCGGCCTGGCGCCGGTGGAGTCGGTCTGGATGGACGGCTCGCGGGTGCTGGTCCGGCTGGCCGGGGAGGAGGCCGCGGAGGCGCTCGGCGCGCTCGCGCCGTCGGTCTCGTTCTATCTCGACTCGCTCTCCGGCGAAGCGGACGCCATCCGCGCCCGGCGAAGCCGGCTGGCCGCGGCCGTCGGACGGGCGTTCGCGTTGGCCCGGGGGCGTTCCGCGGAGGAGGGGGCGTTGGAGCAGAACCGCGCCGTCCTGCTCGCCCTCGGCGCCGCCGGGGGACATCCTTCGCTGCTGAGTCTCGCCGGAATGCCGGCGGCGGTGGAGCCCGCCCGCCGCCTCGGCGAGTCGCTCGGCCTCACCCTCCACGGGCGGAACGACTGGGCCCGCCATTTCCTGCTGAGCGCCGGACTGACCCAGGTCGGCGAAGGCGGCCTCACCGCCGGCGCCGGGCTGCTCAAGGAGCGCCTCGACGCCGCCCCCGGCGGGAGCGGCTTTTCGTTCACCGACCTCCTGATGGACGCCGCCGGCGCCCGCTTCGGCGCCGCCGCCACCGAGGACGAGCCCTCCGCCCGCGCGCTCCAGGCCCGCCTCGCGGAAGGCGTCACCGACGCCGACCTCGCCCCGTCGCCCATCGGAATCGCCGACCTCGCCCCGCCCGCCGGCGCGGAGGCCGGCGGCCCCCCGGCGGCCGAGTTGCTCGCCATGGAACGCGAGATCGCCCGCCGCGTGGACGCCCTCCACCTCTACCGCCCCGCCGAACCCCCCGAAGGCGACCGCTGAGGATCCGGGACGAACGACCCGGACGGACGCAGAGGGCGGTCGTGTTCGTCGCCGCGAGAGTCCCGGTCAGGGACGATCTCCCCTTCGAGTTCGGCGTCACCTTCCATCAGTTGCCGCGGGAATCCGCCGCTCACGGGTACATCCGGTGATGGAACTGAAGAAGTACCAGCGTGGGGCGCTGGCCGCGTTCGTCCGGTGGCGGGAAGGGCTGGAGGAAGCGCGGGAAGAAACCGGGAAGCGCGTGGCGGTGTTGGAGGAGGCGGGGATGTCCGTGTCGGAGGGTGACCGGAATTTCCCGCGCCGGGCGTGGAAGCGGTTCTGCGAAACGGAGGAAGGCGGGGCGCGGAGGCCGCATGTGGATCGGGCGGACGAGGCCGGGCGTCCGATTCCCCACATCTGCTTCAAGATCCCGACCGGCGGCGGCAAGACGCTCCTCGGCGCGGCGGCGCTGGGGCGGCTGCGGGAGCAGACCGGCCTCGTCCTGTGGATCGTGCCCAGCCGGGCCATCTACGCGCAGACGAAGGCTGCCTTCTGGAACAAGGAGCATCCGTACCGGCAACTCTTGGAGCGGGAAACCGGCGGTCGCGTGAAGGTGCTCGAGAAAGACGACCGGTTCACCGCGAACGACCTCGAACACCACTTCTGCCTGATGCTCCTGATGCTGCCGGCGGCCAACCGGCAGAAGGGCCGGGAGTTCCTGCGAATGTTCCGCGACTCCGGCCGCTATCCCACGCTCTTCCCCGACGCCGGCGACGAACCGGCGAACGATGCCCTGCGCGACCGATTCCCGGATCTCGACCTCCATGACGATCATTCGGTCAAACACAGCCTCTTCAATGTGTTCAAGATGAGCCGGCCGGTGGTCGTCCTCGACGAGGCGCACAAGGCTTACGGAGGCAAGGGCGCGCGGGAATTCGTCCGATCGGTCAACCGCCTCGACCCCCGCCTGGTGATCGAACTGTCGGCCACGCCGAACGCGGCCGTCAGCAATCTCCTGGTGGACATCTCGGGCGTGGATCTCAAGAAGGAACAGATGATCAAGTTGCCCGTGGAAGTCACCGCCGTGAGTGACACGGGCTGGCGCGAGACGCTGGCGCTGGCGCACGCCCGCCTCGAGGAGTTGACGGAAGAGGCCGGCGCGCTCGAAGGCGCCGAGGGACGGTATATCCGGCCCATCGCCGTCGTGCGGGTGGAGCGAACCGGGAAGGACCAGCGTGACGGCGTGCGGGTCCACGCCGAGGATGTGCGGGAGCGGCTGACTCGCTACCTGGCCGTACCCGAGGAGGCCGTGCGCGTGAAGTCGGCGGCGCAGGACGAAATCGCCCGCGAGGACCTCCTCTCGAAGTACTCGCCGGTGCGCTGGATCATCACCAAGGCGGCGTTGATGGAGGGGTGGGACTGCCCCTTCGCCTATCTCCTGGTGATGCTGGACAACACCCGGAGCGAGCGGGCGCTGACCCAACTCGTCGGCCGGGTGATGCGCCAGCCGTACGCCCGGCGAACGGGCCGGGCCGCGCTCGACCGGTGCTATGTGCATAGTTGGCAGACCGCCGTGGACACCGCGATACGCCAGGTCAAGGCCGGACTGGAGCACGAAGGGCTCACCGGCCTCGGCGGCGATGTGACCGCGGTCGGCGCGGCCCTTCCGGAACGCGTGACGGTGCGCCGCCAAGCAAAATTCCGGAACCGGCAGATCTTCCTGCCCCTGGTGCTCCATCGCCGGGGAGAGGGTGATTGGTCGGATCTCGACTATCAGCGACACATCCTGCCGGAGATCCCGTGGGGCGATCTCGAAGCCACGGTCGCTTCGGAACTTCCGACCACCCGGGACGGAGCGGTCGCCGAGACCGTCGTCGTCGGTCTCGGCGACGAGGAGTCGGAGCCGGCGCGGCGGGCGAAACTCGAAGTGGACACCACGATCACCGTCGAGTGGTTCGCGCGGCAACTCGCGGATCTCATCCCGAACCCGTGGCAGTCGGCGCGACTCGCCGGCGAGGTCATCGAACGGCTTCGCGCGCGGCTCGCCGCCCACGACCTCGGGGACGACGAGTTCTACGCCCAGCGCCGGGCGCAGTTGTTCGCGCTGCGTCGGGGACTGGAGGAGCAGATCGGATGTTTCGCGGAACAGGTATTCCGGCGCAAGTTGAAAGACGGTGAGATCCGATTCGATCTCCTGGCCAGCGAGCCGAACTTCCGGGTCGTGGAGGGCTTCGAGCGCGACCTGCTGCCGGACGACCGCACGCTCGAACGCCGACCGGGCGCACCGGCGCAGAAGAGCCTGTTCGAGGCCCCCATCGAGCGCGATTTCAACGGTCTGGAAAAGAAGTTCGCCTTCTACCTGGACCAGCGGGCGGCGATCTCGTGGTGGCACCGCGTGGCCGTCCGGCAACAGCACGAGTACTACCTTCGCGGCTGGAACCGGGACCGGATCTGGCCGGACTTCGTCGCCATGTCGGACGAGCCGGACGGCAGTCGGCGCCTGTTCGTCTTCGAGACGAAAGGGACGCATCTCGAAGGCAACGAGGACACCGAGTACAAGCGCAGCGTGTTCGCCACGCTCGAGGAGTGGTTGGACCGCGAGGACACTTACGAGTGCGGGGCCGTGGAACTCGAACGGGGCGCGGAGACCGCCAAGTTCCGGCTCGTGTTCAACGAGGAGCGGTTCGACGAAGCGCTCGCGTGACCCGGTCGTCTCGCCCGGGCGGGCGGTCGAACTCCGGCGGGCATCGGCGGCCTCCGCGGGCTCCGCGACAGTCGGGAGGCGCCGGTCGAGCGACTGTGTTTCGGCGATGAACCCGCCTCGTCTCCAAGGCGGTCCTGCCCGCGCCGATGACGCGCCGGGGCGTCGCGCCCGCTCCCTCGCGCCCCTCGCCGCGGGGCTCCTCCTCGGTCTCGTCGCCGGCGGCTGCGGGCGGGATTCCGGGGGCGTCTCCCCGCCCACGGTCGCCCCGCCCCCCAACCCGCCGACCCCGCCTCCGACCCCGCCTCGGCCGATCCGGTTGCCGGACGGCGCGGACACGGTGTTCCTCCAAGTCGAGTTGTCGGCGGGGTTCGTCCCCATCGAGTACTCGATCGGCCGGGCGCCGCTCTACCGGCTGACCGTCGCCGGCGACCTGTTCCACGAAGGCCCCACGCCGGAGATCTACCCCGGCCCGCTGCTCCCGAACCTCCGGCATTCCCGGCTCCCGGAGACGGCGCTCGATGAAGTCGTCCGCGCGGTCACCGCCACCGCCCTCGCCGAGACCGACGACGAGCAGATCCTGGAATACGCCTCCATCATCGCCGACGCGCCCGTCACCACCTTCATCCTCACCGACCGCGCCGGCGAACACCGCCTGGGCGTTTACGCCCTGTCCGCCGGGCCGTTCTCCGACCCGCGGGTGGCGCCGCTGAAAGCGCTCTCGGACACCTTGGGGCGGGTGGCCGGGGAAGCCGAAAGCGAGTCCTGGCGCGGCGACCGACTGCAGGTGTGGGCGCTCCGGTCCGGCCCCTTCCCCGACCCCGACCTGGCGACCGTGGCGCCGTGGCCGCTCGCCGCGCCGCCGGCGGCGGCCCGCGCCGACTGCCGGGTGCTGGAGGGCGAGGAGGCCTCCCGCCTCTACGCGCTCTTCAACACGGCGAACCACGGCTATCGGTGGGAGCACGAAGGGACGCGCTACCAACTCGTCCCCCGCGCGCTGTTCCCGGGCGAGGCCGGCTGCGCCGGCGCCGACCCCTGAGTCCGCGCGGCGCGGAATTGACAGCGCGCCGCGGCGGGCGTACGAATTCCACCCCCATGAAACTCCCCTCGTTCCTCAAGGGACGCGCCGGGCGCGCCGTCGCCGGCGGCGCGTTCGCCTTCTTCCTGATCAAGGGCCTCGTCTGGCTGGCCATCGCCGCCGCCGCGGCCTGGTCGGCTTTCCGCCTCTCGTGAGCGACCTGACCTCGGCGGCGCGGTCTCCGTCCCCGGGCGCCGCGCCTCCTCCGGCAGCGGAAAGCGGCGCCGCGGCCGAGCCCGGCCTCGCGGACCTGCTCAAGGAAGCCACCGCGGAAGACCATCGAGCGGCCGAGGGGCACCCGCTCCAGCAGTCGCTCGTGAACGGAACCGTGTCCCGCGAGAGTTTCGTCGCCTTCCAGGGCCGGGTGCTCCGGCTCCTCCGGGAGTTGGCGCCGCGCCTCGCCGGCGAAGGAGAGGACTGGGCGCCTTCCGCGCCGCGCTCTCCGGGCACGAGGCGCGCTTGGCCGCCGACCTCGAAGGCCTCGGCCGGTCGTCGAACGGCGTTCGGCCCCCGGCGCCGAGCGCCGCGCTCGACGAGTTCTTCCGCGCTCTCGACGAAGGGCCGATGCCGGAGGGCGCCCTCGGCGCGTTCTATGTGATCGAGGGCTCGATGAACGGCAACCGGTTCATCCGCCGCGCCTTGGCCGGCCGCCGCCCCGAGTGGGCGGAGTACCTGACCTACTTCGACCCGTACGGCGAGGAGCAGCGCGAGCGGTGGATGGGCTTTCGCGAGGCGATCAGCCGGGTCGGCGCGACGCTCGATTCCCCGGCGCCGGCCCTCTCGGCGGCGCGGGCCACCTTCCGGCTCATCGGCCAACTGGCCGACGAGTCCTCCTCCGCGTAGCCCTCCGGCTGCCGGGCGCGCCCCGGCGGACGGGCGCTCGCTCCGCGGCGCGCCCGCCCCCGAAACCACGCCGGGAGGGCGCCCCGGCCGCGTCTTCTACAGGTAGTCGGCCTGGTGGGCGGCGATGTGGCGGACGGCTTCGATCAGCCGATCCACCTCCGCGGGCAGGTTGTAGAAGTGGACCGACGAGCGAACCGCCGCCAGGTCCGGCTTCTCCACGGTGCGGATGAAGATTCCGGCGCGCTCCATCACCCCGTCCACGATGTTCTTCACCGGGACTTCCCCGATGCTGAAGGTCGTGAGCCCGGCGGACATCCGCGGATCGGTCGGCGTGTAGAGGGTCACCCCGGAGGTCTCGGCGAGCGCCTCGCGCAGCGGATCGTTCAACTCCCGGATCCGCGTCTCGATGTTCCCTTGGCCGACCGTCTGCTGCAACTCCACCGCGGCGCCCATCGCCAGCGCTGACGGCGCGTTCCGCTGGCCGCCGAAGTCGTAGATCCGGGCGCCCTTCTGGTAGTCGCCTTCGTCCTCCTCGGGAACCCAGCAGTCCGGCCAGATCCGGTCCTGGAGGTCGGAGCGGACATAGGCCATCCCGGTGCCCGTGCCGGCGAGCAGCCACTTCTGCCCCGCGCCGGCGTAGTGGTCGCACCCCATCTCGCGGAGGTCCACCGGCACCATCCCCACCGGATGGGCGCCGTCCACGGAACTGAGGATCCCGCGCTCCCGGGCGAGGGAACAGAGTTCAGTCGCCGGCATCATGAGCCCCGTCGGGTAGAGGGCGTGGCTGACCACCAGCGCCCGCGTCCGCTCGGTCATGGCCGCCCGGTAGAGGTCGAGGATCTGCTCGGGGCTCTCCGGCGGCCAGGGCATCTCGACCCAGCGGATCACGATGCCGCGGCGCTTTTCCAGCGCCCGGTAGATCTGGATCGGCCAGGGGTGCTCGTGGGGGTTCATGAGCACCTCGTCGCCCTCGCGCCAGTCGAGGCCGTGGGCGAAGACCCGCATCCCCTCGGTCGTGTTCCGGGTGAGCGTGATCTCGCCGGGATCGGCGGACAGGAACTCGGCGAGCCGATCGCGCACCCCTTCCCGATCCCGGAACCGGTAGCCGTTGCGCGGATCCTCGGAGACCTCGCGGGCGACGCGCTCCAGGGTGTCCAGCACGACGCGGGGCGAGGGGCCGAGCGTCCCGTTGTTCATGAAGGTCATGCCGTCGAGCAGGTTGAACTGCCCGCGCACCTTCCACCAGTACGCCTCGTCCGGCGCGCCGCTCGGCGCCAGGTCGGCCAGCGCCCCGGCGACCGACGGGTTCGGTTCGGCGGCGGCGGCGCCGCGGGGAACCGCCAGTCCGGCGGCTGCGGCGGAGGAAGCGGCCAGGAAGCCGCGGCGGCTGAATCCGGTTCCGGTTTCCGGGTGGGGCATGGGGGGCTCCTTCCCGCCCGGCTCGGCCGCCGGACAGGGGATTGGACGCTACCCGCCCGCCCGCCTCCCGGTCAACCGCCCGGCGCGGCGGCCGCCGATCCCCGGGGGCCGTCAGCGCTGGATTTCGACCTCGGCGGCCTCGCCCAGTCCGAGATAGAGCCGGGTTCGCAGGATGCGCCCCTCGCGGAGCCGGAAGAACACCGCTCCCGGCACGGTCCAGCGCTTCCCGTCGTCCGTCCGGGTGCCGGCCACCGTGAACTCGGCGGCGACCAGCGGGCCGCCCCAAGGACCCGGACGGCTCGGCCAGACCGCCTCCGAAGTCTCCCGCGCCGTCGCGACCACCGGCCGCAGCGCGAAGTCCTTCCACTCCGCCAGCAGCCGCTCGAGCATCGAGGCGATCTTCTCCCGCCCCCAGTAGGTGGCGGTGCCGCGCTGGTGGCCGCCCGCCGGCCCCTGGATGTGGAGGGCGTCTTCCTCGTAGAGGGCGAGGAACTCCTCCCGGCTCTCCGGCGTCCCGTCGAGGTCGGAGGCCAGCAGGAACCACCGCTCCACCAGCGATTCGGCGCTCGCCTCGCCGGTCTCCGACGGCTCCTGGCGGGCGGCGGGCGCGGGCTCCCGGAACGCCGGAGCGGCGGCGCCGAGGGTCGCTCCGAGCCCCGAGGCGAAGAGTCCCGCCGCGACGGCCCAGGTCTTCCGGCGCGAACCGGCTTCCGCGAGCATCTCGGCCCGGATTATCCCGTTCCCGTCAGCCGCCCCCGGCGAGATCGCCTCGCGGGGCGGCCGCCGGCCGGGGCCGTATCCTCTATCTCCGTCCTCGCCGGCCGCGGCGCCGGCCGCGAACCGCAAGCCGTCCCCATCGCTCCCGTCCCGTTCCCGCGCCGTGAAGAACCCGCTCCGCTCCCGTTGGTTCTCCCGGTTCCTCCTCCCCGGGTTCTGCTTCCAGTCCATGATCATCGCCGGCGGGTACGGCACCGGGCGGGAACTGGTCGAGTTCTTCACCACCAAAGGAGTCCTCGGGGGGCTGATGGGCATGACCCTGGTGACCATGCCGCTCTGGTCGCTCCTCTCCGCGATCGCCTTCGAGACCGCTCGGCGGGCGAAGGCCTTCGACTACCGCAGTTTCTCCCGCCAACTGCTGGGGCGCGCCGACTGGCTCTACGAGGTCGTCTATGTGGCGGCGATGCTGGTGGTCGTCTCGGTGGTGGCGGCGGCCGGCGGCGAGATCGTCTCCCGCTCGCTCGGCCTTCCCTACGCCGTCGGCGTGCTCGCCATCCTGGGCGCCGTCGGCTGGTTGGTTTACCGGGGCACCTCCACGGTGGAGCGGTTCCTCTCGTTCTGGTCACTCGCGCTCTACGCGGTGTACCTGGCCCTGCTGGTCGCCGCCTTCCGCGCCTTCGGCCCGGAGATCTCGGAGGCGGTCCGCGCCGGAACCGCCACCTCCGACTGGGCCCTGGGCGGCGCGGAGTACATGGCTTACAACATCGGCACCCTCCCGGCGGTCCTCTTCTGCGCCCGGCACCTGGAGAGCCGGCGCGACGCGCTGGTCGCCGGCGCCTTCGCCGGCTTCATCGGTATCTTCCCGGCCGTGCTGTTCTTCGTGGCGATCTCCGGTTTCTCGGCGGAAGTCCTGACCGAAGCGGTGCCGTCGGTCTATCTGCTCGAACGGATCGGCTCCCCGCTGCTCGCCTTCGCGTTCCAGATCGTCCTGTTCGCCACCCTGATCGAGACCGCCACCAGCCTGATCCACGCCGTGAACGAGCGCGTCGCCCGCGCCCTCGAAGAGCGCCGCCGCGCGCTCCCCGCCGGCTGGCGCCCGGCCGTCTCGACCGCGGCGCTCCTGCTTGCGGTCCTCCTCGCGCAGGCGGGCTTGGGGCCGCTGATCGGCATCGGCTACCGGATCCTCACCTACGGCTTCTGGCTGGTCTTCGTCCTGCCGCTGCTGTTCGTCGGCCTGCCCCGCCTCCTCCGCGCTCGTTGAGCCCGCCCTCCCGGCCTCGCCGGCCGGTTGCTCCGTTCCCCGAACGAACCATCGCCCCGTTCTTCCGAAACAAGGAGTCCCTCCGATGAATCACCCGAAGTCCCTCCTCCCGGCCCTCGCCGTCCTCGGCCTGCTCGCCGCCGTCTCGGCGCCGCTCGCCTCCACGCCCCCGGAGACCGCGGCCGCCCAGCCGGAGATGACCTTTTTCCTGACCAGCCGCGGCCCCGGTGACGGCGCGAACCTGGGCGGGCTCGAAGGCGCGGACGCCCACTGCGCCGCGCTCGCCGCCGAGGCCGGCGCGGCCTCCGGCCTGGTCTGGCGCGCCTATCTCGGCGCCTCCGGCATGGATCCCCGCGACCGCATCGGCGCCGGCCCCTGGCACAACGCGAACGGCGTGATGGTCGCGGCCGATGTCGCCTCCCTCCACGACGGCAGCGACGCGCTCAGCAAGGAGAACTCGATCTCCGAGAAGGGCGAGGTGATCAGCGGCCGCGGCGACGAAGTGAACCGGCACGACATCCTGACCGGCGCTTCCGAAGACGGAAGCGTGTTCATGGACGGCGGCGACGCGATCACCTGCTCCGACTGGAGCAGCAACGCCCCGGACGGCAGCGCCCGGGTGGGGCACCACGACCGGATCGGCGGCGGCGACAACGGCCCGTCCTGGAATTCGGCCCACAACTCCCGCGGCTGCGGCCAGGAGGACCTCCGGGGCACCGGCGGGGACGGCCTGTTCTACTGCTTCGCCCACCGCCCCTGAGCCGGCCTCCGGGCGGCTGACACCCCCCGGCCCGGCGCCGACCCGGTCGTCGGTTCCCGGAGGTCCCCTGCGGCCGGCCGGGCGCCCCGCCGCCCGTTGTGCGGCGGGTCTCCCGGCGCGATGATCCCGGACGCCGTTGCCCCTCCTCGCCCCGCCCGCGGCCTCCGCCGCCCAGCCGATCCTCGAAGTCTTCCAGGAGATGGGGCGCAGCCTCGAGATCGGCCGCACCGCGGACACCGTTCTCGCCGGGATTCGACCCCTGTTCCCCGGCGCCGACCGCGTATCCCTCACCGTCCTGGCGCTCGACGGCGCGAGCGTCGTCTGCCGGCGCGCGCGGGGCCGGGATGCCGAGTCGGCGCCCGACTGCGCGCCGGGCGAGCCGCTGCCTCCTCCGGCGGACGGCGCCGCCCATCCGTCCGTCGGCCTGACCCGCCGAGTCCTCGACTCGGGCCGCGCGGAACTGCTGGCCTCGCTGCCGCCACCGGTTCCGGGCGCCGACCTCGGCGCCGGCACGGCCTCCGCGGTCGCCGCGCCGGTGCTCGGCGCGGGCGGCCGCCGACTCGGCGCCCTCGTGGTCGAGGCGCCGGAACCGCATGCGTTCGACTCCGGGAGCCGCCGCGCGCTGCGCACCTACGCCGCCGGCGCGGCGACCGCCCTCGAACGCGTCCTGTTCTACGAGAAGGCCGTCGAGGGACACCGACTCGTCTCCGAACTCGAAGTCGCCGGCAAGGTGCTCGAGGGCTTGCTCCCGCACCACACCCCCCGGCTCGACGGCTTCGACATCGCCGCGGTCTATGAGCCGTGCTCCCAGGTCGGCGGCGACTACTACGACTTCGTGCCGCTGGGGGAAGACCGCTGGGGCATCGCCATGGGCGATGTGGCCGGGAAGGGAATCCCGGCGGCGCTCCTGGTCGCCGCGCTCCGCGCCTCGATCTTCTCGCTGGCGCATTCCAGCCTCGCGCTCCGCGCCATCCTGGCCCGCACGAACCGGCTGATCTACGAGTCGGTGGGCGAAAGCCGTTACGCCACGCTCTTCTACGGCGTCCTCGATGTCCCCCTGCGCCGCATCGTGTACATCAACGCCGGCCACGCCCCGCCGATCCTCGCCCGCGCGAACGGCGAGATCGAGATGATCCACGCCGGCAGCCTCCCCGTGGGCCTCTTCCCCGCGCCGCGCTACTTCGAACAGCACCTCCAGTTCGAGGCGGGAGACCTGCTCTGCCTCTACACGGACGGCGTCACCGAGTCCGCCGACCGCTCCGGCGACCTCTTCGGCCGAGAGCGTCTCGCGGACCTGCTGGTAAGCGAACGCGACCGCGGCGCCCAAGCCGCCGAGATCACCGACCAGGTCCTCCGCGCCGCCCGCCGCTTCCGCGGAGGCGCCCCCGACGACGACACGACCGCGCTGGTCCTCCGGGCCCTCTGATCCTCGCATCGGCCCGATCCTCTCCACCGGTTCGATGAGCATCGAAAGCCGCTTCGACATCCCGTTCGTCGCCGCGATGGCCCTGCGGGAAAAACAGGTGCAGCAGAACTACCGCCCGGTGATCGCCGTCCACAAGTGGTTCGCGCGAAGACCCGGCAGCCCCTTCCGCGCGCATCGGCGCTCCGCTCGCCTTCACCTTCCACCACAACCGACTCGAGGTGTACGCCGCCATCGGCGTAGCGATCCTGGACGCCGGGTTGACCTGCACGGCGGCGTTCCCGTGTCCGGCGGAGATGAGCGGTTCCATCCACATCCGGGGAACCCGCTCATCCATTCCGGACACCGTATTCGTCTGTCGCGAGCCGAGTGTCACCGGCGCCGCGAAGGCGTCGAAGAGCGCCGCCGAAGTCGAGAAGGCGGTCGCGGCCGGTCTCGGGGCCCTGGCCGCCGCCGGGCTCCGCCCGACGACGGGCGACATTCGCTGCCTCACCTTCGGCCACCTGACCGCTGCCGTCGCTCCTCGCCTGATCCACGATTGGGATACCCGGCTCGATTGCGGCGGCAAATTGGCTCGCGTCGAGACCGAAGCGCGAGTCTTCGGAGACCCTGAGAGCGTGGCGCGGACCTCGGCTGCCGCCTTCGAGGAACTCTCCGCAGAGCCCTGCCTTCCGTCCCTGTTCCACCGGAGCGCCGCCGACGGCGTTCGTCGTGCTTCGCGCGATTCTCGGGTTCAGCCCGTCGGAATGGGCCGAGGCCACGGCGCGGCGCGCGGGCGCCCCTTGTGTCACTCAACAGTTCGCACGCAGTCCGGATCGGCGGATTCGCCTCATGCCTTTTCAGCCAGTACTCGGCCGAAGCGAAACTGCCGGCGCGCGCTTACGAATATTCGCCGAAACGGCGTGCGATCTGGTGACTGCCGGCGCTCCCCCGGCGAGCGATGTCCTGGTTCACCGGCTGGAGAAGGCGGACACCGGGAGCGGTGTTGCCGGAATCCAGCGGTTGGCGCAACTCGGGTATCCGTACGCGGTCTTGTTGTATGAACGATTCCTAGGGCGTCCCTTCGCCAGTCATCGAGATTCCGTTTCCGAACTCGTCGGCGATGTCCTGGAAACTGCCGTCGAGAGGGTTCTCGCGAACGCCGGCGTCAGTTTTCGCAAGACGGCTCGGGCAGGGCGGATTCCCGGTTTCGACCAGGCGCCGGACTTCGTCGCGCCGAGCGAGTTCGAACCGCGCGTCGCGATCGAAGCCAAAATCGCGGAAGACGACGGAACGGCGCGCGACAAGGTGACTCGGGTGCAGCACTTGGCAAGCCTCGCTCGCGCTCAAGCCGCACCGGGCGGGCCCGGGCGCTTCCAGGTCGTGGCCGTGATCGGAGGGCGGGGGTCTCGGACCCGGCGGAAGGACCTGAGGAAGCCCCTCCTCGCCACCGAGGGCAAGGTCTTCACCCTGCGCCGGTTGCACCTCTTGGTGGGGAGCACCGGCTTCGCCGAGTTCGCGGCGGCGCCCTGAGATCTCCCGGTCGCCGATCGCGCCTGTCGCCGGCGCGCCGGTCAGTCCGAAAAACGGCGGAGGAACCGGGTGGTGCGCTCCACCATCTCGTCGAAACTCGCCGCCAGGAAGTAGTAAGGCTGGTACATCGTCGGGTCGTACTCCGTCGCCGCGGTCGCCTCGGCGGTGTATGGCCGGAGTTCAGCAGTCGCGAAGCGGTCGATCTCGCCGACCGAGGAGAGGATGCCCGCCCCGTAGGCCTTGACCTCGCCGTCTTCGAGCGCGGCGCCGAACTCCAGGGTGAACCAGTAGGTCCGGGCGATCCGTTCGACTTCCTCGTCGCTCGCCGCCTTCGCGGCGCGGCCGAAGTGGGCGCTGAGGTCCGCGTAGCCCGGGTGGGCGAACGACGCGGCGTGTCCGACCAGTTCGTGGATCACATCCGGTTCCGGCGTGTAGAGCGGCCGACTGTGGTGCCGGATGTACTGGGTGGAGAGGAACACCCGGTCGGCGAGGCAAGCGAGGAACGCGCGCGGGGTGACCAGGCCGGCCACCGGCAGCATCCGGAAGCCGGTCGCCGGGCGGATGCTCCGGTTGACTTCCTCCAACTGGGGAATGCGGTTGCGTTCGAGCGCCACCGCCTCGGCGCATTCCCGGTATTCGGCGCAGGCCCGCTCCCGGTGACGCGGGTCGAGCAGGGCGTTCACCTCCCGCCAGACCGCCTGCTCTTCCTCGGTGTAGGCGACTTCGGGAACGGGGTCGCCCGGCGAGTAGTCGAACGCCAGCCGGGCGATCGTGTTTCGGCGCGCCCGGTAGTCCGCGTCGCGGAACCCGGGATGGTCCGGGTCGAGCGGGACGAGTTCCGGCGCCTTCGCCTCCGGCGGCGCCGGCCTCGGCGGGCCTTGGAGGACGGCGCTTTCCGGCATGGCGGCGCGGGAGTCTATCGGGGGCCGGAGGGCCGCCGCCGACGGGATTCGGCTTCGGCGCGTCCGCTTACAGGAGTCCCGCCGCGAGGAACGCCGCGACTGCCGCCCCGCCGCCCAGCAGCGCGTACGGCAACTGCGTGTTCACATGATCCACCAGGTCCGAACCGGAGGCCATGGAAGCGATGATCGTGGTGTCCGAGATCGGCGAGCAGTGGTCGCCGAAGATGCCGCCGGAGAGGACCGCGCCGACCACCAGCGGCGCGTCCAGCCCCAGCACCGCCACCGACGGCATCGCCAGCGGCAGCATGATGGCGAAAGTGCCCCACGAAGTGCCGGTGGAGAAGGCCATCGCCGCCGCCGCGCCGAAGAACACCGCCGGCGCGGCCCAGGCCGGGAGCGCCCCCTCCGCCAGCCCGGCGAGGAACACTCCGGTCCCGAGGTCCCGCGCCACCCCGGAGATGGCGAAGGCGAGCAGCAGCACGGTGACCACCGGCACCATCCCGGCAGCGCCGCGCAGCACCAGGTCCACGCTCTCGGAGAGGCCGACGGCGCGCTGCGCCAGCCCGAGCGCCACGGCGCACGCGGTGGCGGCGAGCACCGCCCAGAGCACCGAGACGCCGCCGCTTCCGGCGAGCAGGTCCCCGTCGCCGGTCACGAACAGGCCGACGAAGATCATGGCGAGCATCACCGCCAGCGGGATCGCCAAGTTTCGCGCCCGGTGGGCGGTCCCCGCCGCCGGCTCGGTGGCGAGGACTTCGTCCGCGACCAGCGGGCGGGCGCCCTCGCGGAGCACCTGTCCGGTCTCCCGCGCCCGCCGTTGCGCCCGCGCCATCGGACCGAAGTCGCGTCCGGAGAGCCCGAACCAGAACGCCAGGCCGAGCGCGGCCAGCGCGTAGAAGTTGAAGGGGATGCTCCCCACCAGCGTCCCCACCGCGCCCTCCACGCCGAGCGTGCCGAGCACGCCGATCACCAGCGCCCCCCAGCCGTTCATCGGGATCAGGATGCAGACCGGCGCCGAAGTCGAGTCGGTCAGGTACGCCAGTTTCTCGCGCGACAGCCGGAACCGGTCGAACAGCGGACGCGCCGCCGCGCCGCTCACCAGGCAGGTGATCGAAGACTCCACGAAGATCCCGAGCCCCAGGATCAACGCCAGCGCCTGGGCCCCCCGGGCGCTCCGCACCAGTCCCTTCCCGGTCACCCAGTTCACGAAGCCGCGGACCCCTCCGGTCCGCCCGGCGAGCGCCAGCACGGCGCCCACCAGCGTGCTGAACAGCAGGATCTCCGCGTTTCCGGAGAACGCGCCGGTGATCCGCGTGACCGAGGCGGCGAGCGCGGAAAAGGGCCGGCCGCCGGCGAGGACGAGTTCGCCGAGCACCACCCCGGCGAGCAGCGCGAGCACCGCCTGCCGCGTGGCGAGCGCGACCAGGATCGCCAGCACCGGGGGGACGATGCTGAGCAGGCCGGGATCTTCCATGAGGGTCTTGGCGCCGCGTCTTCACCGGGGCCTCGGCGTCGCTCCGGTGTTCGCCGGCTTTCTCCGGGCGCGGGCGGCGGCGCGTATGAAACCACAGCGCCGCCCGGCGGTACACTCCGCCGCGATCTCCCTCCCGGCGCGCCGCGCTCCCGCGCCGCGCTCCCGAAAGTGCGAACGGCGGCCCCAGGACCGCCGGTGATCCCCGGTTTCCGGTCGCGCGCCGGTCGGCGGAACCACGCGGAGCGGAGAACCGCCACGAACACCCCCCGGAACTCGCTTGGGAGACACACCGCAGGCGCCTTCGCGCGCTGAGGCGCGGGGCGGGGACGGGGCCGGGAGAACCGGCCCGCCGCCCGGCGCCGAAGGCCGTCCGCCGAACAAGCGCCCGGGGAACGGCCCGCGGAACGGTCCGCAGAAGAGCGCCGACGGGCGGCGGCGGCGGAAGTCGAGGGCCCCGGCTGCGGAGGGTCGCTCCGGCGAAGACCGGCCGGCCGCCCCCCTCGCCGAGCGTTCCGCCGGGTCCGGCGACGATCGCGCCGAGTCGGGGGAAGCCGCCCCGTCCGGCGAGGCCGGCGACGCGGAACGGCGGTCGGAAGGGCGGGGGGGGCGCCGACGAACGAAGGCTCGGGGCGGGGAGCCGCGCCGCCGGGCCGGCGGCGGCGCGACCTCCGACGAAAGCGACACCGACGGCGAAACGGCCCCGTCCGCTCGCGGCCGAGGCGGCGGCGACCGCGCGAAGGGCGGCGGCCGGCAACCGGCGCCCCGCCGCCGCTCGGGCCGGGAGCGGGCGTCCCCGTCGGCGGAGGGGGCGGGCCGGCCCGACCGCTCCGCCGACGCCCGCGTCGGCGAAGTCGAGATCGTCGAGAGCGCTTCGGCGCTCGAAGCGCTGGCCGACGGGATTCGGCGCGCCGGCGCCTTCGCCCTCGACACCGAGTTCATCCCCGAAAACCGCCTGATCCCGGAACTCGGCCTCGTCCAGGTGGCGACCGCCGACCGGGAAGCGGTGGTGGATCCGCTGGCGGTCCCCGACCTGAAGCCGCTCTTCGATCTCATCGCCGACCCGGCGGTCCGGAAGGTCGTCCACTCGGGCAAGCACGACTTCGACATCTTCCACGAACTCGGCGGGGTGGTCCCCCGGAACATCTTCGACACCCAAGTGGCGGCTGCGGTCATCGGCCACCAGCGCAAACTCCAGATCGCGCTGCGCACCCTCGTCGCCGGCTTCGTGGGCCGCGACCTGTCGAAGCAGGAGCAGATGTCGAACTGGCTGGCCCGCCCGCTGACCCCCCGGCAGGTCGAATACGCGATCTCGGATGTCCGCTACCTCCTGCCGCTCGAAGCGAAACTCCGCGAGCGCGCCCGTTCGCTCGGCCGCCTGGAGTGGCTCGAGGAGGAGATGCGCCGCCTCTCGGCGAACGAGTCGTACGGCCCGCCCGCCCCGGAGCAGTACTACCGGGAACTCGACGGCCCCGGCTTCACCGCGGAGCAGCGCGGCGCGCTGCGGGCGCTCACCGCCTGGCGCGAGCGGCAGGCGCGGCAGGCGAACCGGCCCCGGGGGAAGATCCTCAAGGACGGCGTGGTTCGCGACCTGGCCCGCCGGGGCCCCCGGAACGCGGAGCAACTGCTCGCCCCCTATGTGTGGGCGGAAGGCCGGCGTCCGCCCAAGGCCGACCCGAAGACCGCTTCCCAAGCCCGCCCGGTGCTCCAGAAGAACTCCGCCGCCATTCTCCGGGCGCTCCGCGAGGGCGCCCGGAAGCCGATCCCCTTCACCGGCTCCGGCCCGGTCGGGCGGCGCCCGGCGCCGGAATCGCTCGCCCTGCTGCTGGAGACCTGGTTGAAATTGCGCGCCACCGAACACGGCGTCGCGCCGGACCTGCTCGCCACCCAGGAGGAACTCCGCGCCATCGCCGCGGCGTGGCCGAAGGAGGCGAAGGGCGTCCGGGCGCTCGCCGGCTTCCGCCGGCAGATCCTCGGCGAGGACCTGCTGCTCATCCTCTCCGGCAAGGCGGTGATCCAGGTGGGAGGCAAGAACGCTCCCGCCGACCGACCTCCCATCCGCCTGGCCCGCCTCGGCATGCTCGGACGCCTGTCCCTGCGATCGTTCTGATCCTGACCGCGACTCCTCCCGCCCCCGCCTCCGCCCGGTCGGGATCCGCGCCCGGCCGGGCGGTCCCGCGTCCCGCCTTTCCCGCCGCCACCTCCGGAGGTGACGCCCGATGACCCCGCAACCCTGGTATCGAAAGATGTGGGCGCAGATCGTCCTCGGTCTCGTCCTCGGCATCCTCTACGGCGTCCTCTCCGCCGGCCTCGGCTGGACGCAGTTCACCGAGAACTACATCGCCCCGTTCGGCACGGTCTTCGTGAACGGCCTGCAGTTGATCGCGGTGCCGCTGGTCCTCGCCTCGCTGATCGTCGGGGTGGCCTCGCTGAGCGACATGCGGAAGGTCAGCCGCATCGGCGGGAAGACGCTGGCGATCTATGTGGCCACCACCGCCATGTCGGTGACCATCGGGCTCACCTACGCGAACCTGGTGCGCCCCGGCGACCGGGTTCCGCCGTCCCTTCGCGCCGAACTCGGCGAGCAGTACCGCGACGCGGCCGCCGGGCGGGAGGGAGCGGCGAACGCCATGATGGAAGAGCGCGGCCCGCTCGCCATCCTGGAGGACATCGTTCCGCCGAATGTCGTGTCTTCGGCGTCGAGCAACCGGAACATGCTCCAGATCGTGTTCCTGTCGCTGCTGTTCGGGATCGCGCTGATCCGCATCCCCAAGGAGACCGCGGGCCCGCTGCTGGGCTTTTTCAAGGGGCTGGAAGCGGTGGTGGTCGAGTTCGTGGGGATCGTCATGCGGATCGCGCCGCTCGGGGTGTTCGCCCTGATCGCCCGCGCCATCTCCGGGATGGCCGGGGACGACCCCGGGGAGGTGGTCGCGCTGCTCGGCGCGCTCGGCTTCTACTGCCTGGTGGTGGTCGTGGGGCTCGCGACCCAGATGTTCGTGGTGTACCCGCTGATCCTGAAGTTCTTCACGCCCCTCGGCTGGCGGCGGGTGCTGACCGCCGCCGCCCCGGTGCAACTCGTCGCCTTCTCCACCAGTTCCAGCGGCGCCACCCTGCCGGTGACCATGCGCCGGGCCCGGCAGATGGGCGTCTCCGAAGAGGTCTCCTCGTTCGTCCTGCCGCTCGGCGCGACCGTGAACATGGACGGCACCGCCCTCTACCAGGCGGCGGCGGCGCTGTTCATCGCCCAGGCGCTCGGCATCCCGGTGGGGCTCGAGGGCCAACTCGCCATCGTGCTGACCGCCGTCCTGGCCTCCATCGGCACCGCCGCGGTGCCCGGCGCCGGCATCATCATGCTGGTCATCATCCTGCAGGCGATCGGCGTTCCCGCGGAGGGCGTGGCGCTCATCCTGGGCGTGGACCGCTTGCTCGACATGCTGCGGACCGCGACCAATGTGACCGGCGACCTCACCGTCGCCTCGGTCGTCGCCGCCTCCGAAGAGGGCCAACTCGACCTCGACAACGCCGAGGTCTGAGAACGGCCGAGCCCCCGGCGGGTTTCGCGCCCGCCGGGGCGGCGCTCAGTCGAGCGCGCCGGTCTCGATCAGCGCGCCGATCTCCTCGTCGAGGACTTCGCCGACCGGGCCGAAGTAGCGCTTCAGGATCTTCCCGTCCCGATCCACCAGGTACTTGGTGGGGTAGCCGAGGAACGGGCCGAAGGCGTCGCGCGCTTCGTCCGACCCCATGACATTCGGGTAGGTGAGCCCCCGCTCGGCCACGAATTCCGCGACATCCTCCGCGCTTCCGGACTCGAGGACGATCCCCAGCATCAGGAAGTCCTCGCCCGGGAAGGCTTCCGAGAGGCTTTGCAGGTGCGGCAACTCGGCGACGCAGGGGACGCACCAGGTGGCCCACAGGTCCACGAGCACCACGCGGCCGGCCCCGGCTTCGCGCAGGTCGAGCGGCTCGCCGTCGTCGGCCCGGGGCAGGGTCAGCGCCGGCGCTTCGGCGGCGATGCCGCCCCCCGCCGCGCCGCCCCCGCCGGAGTCGTCCGCGGGCGGCGCGCACGCGGAACCGGCGAGCGCGAATCCGAGGAGGGTGAGCCCGAGCGTGGCGGGGGAAGAGCGGAGGACGAAGTAGCGCACGAGAGGTCTCCCGGGGGTCTCCACCGGCGAAGTCGGTTCAGTTGCGGGGCGGTTGGAGGGTGCGCAGGTAGTGCACCACCTGCCACCGCTCCTCTTCGCTCAGCGTCCGGGCCATCCCCGGCATCGGTTTCCGGCCCTCGGTGATCTTGTAGAAGAGTTCGCCGTCGGTCATCCGGTCCCGGGCTTCCTCGGTCGAAATGTCCGCCGGCGGCGGCTTGATGAACCGGGTCGCCTTCCCGTCGCCCTTGGCGGCGTCGCCGTGGCAGGTGGCGCACCGGGCCTGGTAGGCGGTCTTCCCGGCTTCGAGGACCGCGTCGCTGAGGGGCACCGGGTTCTCGACGGCCCGGGCCTCGTCCGGGACGAGCCACTCCTCCTGGGCGAGAGCGGCCGCGCCCGAGCAGAGGGAGAAGCAGAGGAGGAGTCGGGGGATTCGCGCGGGCATGGGCGTTCTCGCCGGTCGGGCGGCGCGCCCCGGCGGTCGGTGGGTTTCCAATGGGGGAGGGCGGCGCTATCCCAGCACCGGCAGGAAGGTCAGGTAGCGGGAGAGGGCCTGCAGGCTGTCGGTGAACACCAGGACGCCGATCACGATGAGCAACGCTCCGCTGCCGATCTCGATCGCCCGCATCCGGGACTTGATCTTCCGGGAGATCGAGAGGAACCGGTTCACCGCCAGCCCGGTGAGCAGGAACGGCGCTCCCAGCCCCAGGGAATACACGCTGAGCAGCACGATGCCCTGTCCGACGGTCTCCCGCTGGGCGGCCAGCACCAGCACCGTGGCCAGAATCGGGCCGATGCAGGGGGACCAGCCGAAGGCGAACGCCAGGCCGATCCCGAAGGAGCCGATGAGGCCCACCGGTTCCCGGTCGGTGTGGAGGCGCTTTTCCAGGTTCAGGAAGCCGATCCGCAGGACGCCCATCACATGGAGTCCGAACAGCACGATCACCGATCCGGCGATCCGGGAGAGCCAGAGCCGGTTCCCGGCGAGCCACTGCCCGGCGTAGGTCGCGGACGCCCCCATCGCCACGAACACGATGGAGAACCCGAGCACGAACACCAGCGTGTTGCGCACCACCCGCCGCCGGCGTTCCCGGTACTCCTCGCCGCTCTGCTCGGCGAGTTCGCTCAGCGAAATCCCGGAGACGAACGACACATAGCCGGGAACGAGCGGCAGCACGCAGGGCGAGATGAACGAGATCACCCCGGCGCCGAGCGCGGTGAGCAGGGTCAGGGCATCCATGGGGTTCCGGGGCGCGCGACGCGGTTGACGGGCCGTTCGTCTGCGGCGGCCGTCCCGTCGGGAGGACAGGGCAAGCGGGGAAAGATCGACAAGGGGGTCGAGACCGGCGAAACCCGGTTGCGCCGGCCACCGTCGCGTGGCGGCGGGGCGGAATCGTAGCCGGGAGGTCGGCCCTCCCGATCGGGGGCTCCGCGCGCTGCGCCTTCGGTTGGCCTCTCGCCGGCGCGCGCCCGAAGTCCGGCTTCCGCCCGCATTCGCGGCCCGTTCCGCCAGCCGGACCGCTCGAGGGCGGCCTCCGGCCCGCGCGCCGAGGCGACTTTTCCGAAATTCGCCCGTTTCGGCCCGTTTCGTGAGCAGAAATCGTCGGCCATCCGTCCAACTTTTCGTTCGCGCTCCTCCCCGGACTCCCGAGTCCCAACACGGAAGGCCCCCCAATGAGTTCCCCCGCACCGCCCGCACCCCCTGCCTCGCCCCCGTCCCGGCCCCCGACTTCCGCCCCACCGGCCCGGCCGGGCGCCCCCCCGGCCGCCGCTCCGCCGGCCGCTGTCCGCCGGCCGCCGGCCGTTGTCCGCCGGCCCCCGGCCGTTGTCCGCCGGCCCCCGGCCGTTGTCCGCCGGCCCCCGGCCGCCGAGGCCGCCGGAGCGCCGGCCCCGCCCGGAAGGCCCGCCTCCGCGCGGCGGCTCGCCGCCACCCGCACCGGCACCGTGGTCGGAGTGGACGGCCTCACCGTCCGGGTGGAAGTGGACATGCAACTCTCCGCCGACGGGCGGTCGAGCGTCCGCACCGTCGGCCTTCCCGACGCGGTGGTCCGCGAGGCCCAACAGCGGGTCCACGCGGCCCTCCGCAACGGCGGCTGCGAACCCCCGCCGGCGCACCTGATCGTGAACCTCGCCCCGGCCTCCGTCCGCAAGGAGGGCTCCGGCTTCGACCTGGCGGTCGCCGTCGGCATCATGGCCGCCGCCGGCCAACTCCCCCGCCGCCGCCTCCCGGAGACGCTCCTGCTGGGGGAACTCGCCCTCGACGGTTCGCTTCGCCCGGTACGCGGCGCCCTCCCGATCGCCTGGGCCGCGGCGGCCGACGGGCTGAACACCGCAGTCGTCCCGCCGGAGAACGCCGACGAGGCGGCGCTCGCCCCGGGCCTCGCGGTCCACGCGGCGCCGAGCCTCGGCGCGGCCGCCTCCCTGCTCGCCGCCGCCGAGTTGCCTCCGGCCCACCGGGCCTCCTCGGCCGCCCCCTCCCCGGCGGCCCCGGCGGTGGATCTCGCCGAGGTCCGGGGCCAGGGCAAGGCCCGCCGCGCCCTCGAGATCGCCGCCGCCGGCGGCCACAACCTGCTCTTCACCGGCCCGCCGGGCAGCGGCAAGACCCTGCTGGTGAGCGCCCTGCCCGACCTCCTCCCACCGCTCTCCGCCGAAGAGGCGCTGGAAGTGGCTCGAATCCGCTCCGCCGTCGGCCAACAGCCGACGATCCTCTCCGGTCGGCCGCCGTTTCGCGCCCCCCACCACACGATCTCCTACGCCGGCATGGCCGGGGGCGGGCCGGGGCCGGGGCCGGGGGAAATCACGCTCGCCCACCGGGGGGTCCTCTTCCTCGACGAACTCCCCGAATTCCGGCGCTCCGTGCTCGAGTGCCTGCGGCAGCCGCTCGAGAGCGGCGAGATCCACATCGGCCGCGCCCGCCAATCGGTCCGCTTCCCCGCCCGGTTCATGCTGGTCGCGGCGATGAACCCCTGTCCCTGCGGCTTCGACGGCGACGAGGGCCGCCCCTGCTCCTGCACCCCGTCCGCGATCGCCCGCTACCGCTCCCGGATCTCCGGGCCGCTCCTCGACCGGATGGACATCCACCTCACGGTGCGCCCGGTGCGGTCGAAGGAAGTGCTCGGCCGGGGTCCGGCGGAGTCCACCGCCGCGGTCCGGGAGCGGGTCGCCCGGGCCCGGTCGGCGCGATGGCAACGGTTCCGCCGCGCCCTTCCCCGGCGCCCGCCGACCGTCGCGGAACTGCGCCGGGCCTGCCGCGCCGAGGGGCCGTTCCGCTCGCTGGTCACCTGGGCGATGGACGGTCTGGGCATGTCCGCCCGCGCCGTCACCCGGGCCTTCCGGGTGGCCCGGACGATCGCTGACCTGGCCGGTTCGGCGGACATCGAACCCCTCCACCTGGAGGAGGCCCTGGCCTTCCGGCGGGTGGAGCGATGACCCCCGCCGCGCCGCCTCCGCGCCCGGCGGCCCGGCCCCTTCCGCTAAGTCGTGGTAGAATCTGGAATTCGCTTTATGCCAAGTCTCGATTCGAGCCGGCTGCGGCGCCTCGGCGGGGCCCTGTTCCGCCGGTTCTCGCAGCCGCTGCTCCGGCGATTCCTGGGGCCGACCGACGAGCGGGATTCCATCCGCGTCGTCGTTTTCGGCGCCGGCGGCCGGACACCGACAGAATACCGGCTCGGGGCCGAGAGGTTCCGGCGCAGCAGGCGGATCGCCGCCGCGGCGCTCGGCGCGGCGCTGCTGGTCGGCGCGCACTACGCCTATCTCCTCGTCGCCCCCCATGCCGGATCCGAGGCGCTCATCGAGGAGCGCGACCTGCTCCGGGAGCAGGGGCTCGGCTACGCCCGGGACACCGAGCGGATGGCCGGCCGCATCGAGGCGCTCGAGGTGCAGATGCGGAAGTTGGCGGTGCTCGCCGGGGCGGATCCGCTGCCCGACCGGGCGGCGGGGATCGGCGGGGCGGTGGACGCTTCGACCGGCTACGACTATGTGAGCGACCGCATCGAGGACCTCTCGAGCCGCATCGCCCGGCTCGACCAGCAGGGCTTGGCGCTCGAGCGGAGCATGCGGGAGAAGACCCGGCTGCTCGCCTCCACGCCGTCGGTCTGGCCGCTGCGCGGCTACATCGCCTCCGGCTACGGCCGGCGGAGCGACCCGTTCACCGGCGAGATCGAGTGGCACCAGGGGGTGGACATCGTCGCCAGCCCGGGCGCGCCGGTGCGCACCACCGCCGACGGGGTGGTGCTCGAGGCCGCCACTTCCCCGACCTTCGGCAAGAATGTGGTCGTCTCCCACGGGTTCGGCGCGGTGACGCGCTACGCCCACCTCTCGCAGATCGAGGTTCGCCGCGGGCAGCGGCTGCGCCGCGGCCAGATGGTCGGCCGCGTGGGGAACACCGGCCGCAGCCGGGCCCCCCACCTCCACTACGAGGTGTGGCTGAACGGACGCGCCCAGGACCCTCTCGACCACATCGTGGACTACACGCGGTAGCGCCGCGCTGCCGACCCCCCGGAGCCCTTCCTCCCGCGCGCGGGGCCCGGAGGGGCGCCGCGTCTCCCGCGCTTCGGTCCGCCCCGAGCCGCCGCTGACCTGATGTTCCAGAACCTGCTCACCAAGGTCGTCGGCAAGAAGTCCGACCGGCAGTTGAAGCGGCTCCGGACCCTCGTCTCCCGGGTCGGCGCCGCCGAGACCGAGTTGCGCGCGCTCGACGACGACGCCCTCCGCGCGAAGACCCCGGACTTCCGCCGCCGGGTGGAGAACGGCGAACCGCTCGACGGGGTGATGCCGGAGGCGTTCGCGGTCTGCCGGGAGGCCGGCCGCCGCACGCTGGGGATGCGGCACTTCGATGTGCAGTTGCTCGGCGGCGCCATCCTCCACCAGGGGAAGATCGCCGAGATGAAGACCGGCGAGGGCAAGACCCTCGTCGCGACCCTCCCCGCCTACCTCAACGCGCTGACCGGCCGGGGCGTCCATGTGGTGACGGTGAACGACTACCTGGCCCGCCGCGATTCGGACTGGATGGGCCGGGTGTACCGGTTCCTCGGCCTCGAAGTGGGCGTCATCCAGCACGACCAGGGCGACGAGGCCCGCCGCGCCGCTTACGCCGCCGACATCACCTACGGGACGAACAACGAGTTCGGCTTCGACTACCTGCGGGACAACATGAAGTTCCGCGCCGAGAACTTCGTCCACCGCATCTTCCCGAAGACGGAACGCGACCGCGACGGCAAGGAGGTGGAGCGGCTCTTCCACTACGCCATCGTGGACGAAGTGGACTCCATCCTGGTCGACGAGGCGCGGACCCCGCTCATCATCAGCGGCCCGGCCGAGGAGTCCACGGACCTCTACTACACGGTGGACCGGATCATTCCCCGTCTCCGCCGGGAAGTGGACTACACGGTGGACGAGAAGTCGCGTTCGGTGACCCTGACCGAAGAGGGAGTCCCCCGCGCCGAAGACCTGCTGCGCGTCGAGAACCTCTACGACCCGCAGCAGATGACCCTCCTGCACCACCTGCTGCAGGCCTTGCGAGCCCACGCCCTCTACAAGCGGGAGAAGGACTACACGGTCAAGGAGGGCAAGGTCGTCATCGTGGACGAGTTCACCGGCCGGCTCATGCCCGGCCGGCGCTGGTCCGACGGCCTCCACCAGGCGGTAGAGGCGAAGGAGGGCGTCAAGATCGAACGCGAGAACCAGACGCTCGCCACGATCACCTTCCAGAACTACTTCCGCATGTATTCCAAACTGGCGGGCATGACCGGAACCGCCGAGACCGAAGCCGCCGAGTTCGAGAAGATCTACGAGTTGGAAGTCGTCCCGATTCCCACGAATCGGACGCTCGTCCGCGAGGAATACCCGGATGTGGTGTATCGGACGGAGCGCGAAAAACTCTCCGCCATCGTCGAAGAGATCGCCGAAGAAAAAGAACGGGGCCGACCGGTGCTGGTGGGCACCACCTCCATCGAGAAGAGCGAACGCCTCGCCCGCCTGCTGAAACGCCGCGGCATCACCCATGTCGTGCTGAACGCCAAGTACCACCAGCGGGAAGCCGAGATCGTGGCCCAGGCCGGAAGGAACGGCGCGGTCACCATCGCCACGAACATGGCCGGCCGCGGCACGGACATCCTCCTCGGCGGCAACCCCGACGAGATCGCCAAGGCCCGGCTCAAGAAGCAGGGGGTGGACTGGACCGAGGCCTCCGGCGGGGACTGGGAAGCGGCGGTGGAATCCGCCCGCGCGGAAACGAAGGCGGGGCACGACGAAGTCGTCGGGCTCGGCGGGCTCCACATCGTGGGGACCGAGCGTCACGAGGCGCGCCGCATCGACAACCAACTCCGCGGACGCGCCGGCCGTCAGGGCGACCCGGGGAGTTCGCGGTTCTTCCTCTCGCTGGAAGACGACCTGATGCGCATCTTCGGCAGCGACCGGATGAGCGGCCTGATGCAGCGCCTCGGCATGGAAGAAGGCGTTCCCATCGAAGCCGGCATGGTCACCCGGGCCATCGAGCGCGCGCAGAAACAGGTGGAAGCGCAGAACTTCTCCTACCGCAAACACCTGCTCGAGTACGACGATGTGATGAACCGGCAGCGGGTGGCCATCTACGGACTCCGCCGACGCATCCTCGAAGGACAGGACCAGCGCGACTATGTGCTCGACCTCGCCGCCCGCGCCGCCGAGGACCTGCTCGACACCCACCTGCCGACCGACGGCGACCCCGACGACTGGGATCTTTCGGCGTTCGCGGAAGCGATTCGCGGCCAGTACGGCTTCATACCCGAGCCGGAAGCCGGCATCGCCTTCGCCCAACTCGGCCGCGACGAGGCGAAGGAGTTGCTCGCCCGCGCGGTGCCGGCCCGCTACGCCGACAAGGAGCAGGAGATCGGCCCCGACCTGATGCGGGTCCAGGAGCGCTACATCATGCTCCACCTGCTCGACGCCCAGTGGAAGGACCATCTCTACGCGATGGACCACCTGAAGCAGGGCATCGGTCTTCGCGGTTACGGGCAGCGCGACCCGTTGATCGAGTACAAGAAGGAGTCCTTCGCCCTCTTCGAGGATCTGTGGGACCGGCTCGAACGCGAAATCGTCCGGCTCCTGTTCGTCCTCAAGGCGGTCCGCGCCGCTCCGGCGGCGCAACCGGCCCGCTCCCGCGCCGCCCGGCCTTCGCCGGCCGCCTCCGCCGGTCTCGCCGCCGCGGCGCCCCTCGCCGGAAGATCGCCTGCGGGGCTGGCCGCCGGGGGCCCTTCCGCGGGAGGCCTCCCGGTGGCCGCGCCCGGCGGAGGCGGACTCTCCGCGCCGGCCCCGCCGCCTCCTCGCCGCGCCGGCCCCCGGGTCGTCCCGGTCCGCAGCGGCCGGGCCAAGGTCGGGCGCAACGATCCGTGTCCGTGCGGCAGCGGCAAGAAATACAAGAAATGCCACGCGGCGTGACCTCGCGAAACGCGGCCGGCCCGGCGCCCGAGGACCGGCGATGAGCGGGGAAGCGCTCGAGGCCGCGCTGACCTTCGACGATGTCCTGCTGAAGCCGCGCTACTCGGCGGTGCTGCCCGCGGAGTGCGCGGTGCGGAGCCGGTTCAGCCGGCGGATCGAACTGGCGTCGCCGGTGGTGAGCGCCGCGATGGACACCGTGACCGAAGCCCGTCTCGCCATCGCCATCGCCCAGTTGGGCGGCATCGGGGTGATCCACCGCAACCTCCCGGTGGAGAGCCAGGCGGCGGAAGTCGCGAAGGTGAAGCGCGCCCAGGGAGGGATGGTGGTGGAGCCGGTCGGCGTCCGCTCGGACGCCCCGGTCGCCGAGGCCGTCCGCCTGATGGAGCGCCACGGCATCTCCGGCCTGCTGGTCACCGACGACGGCGGCCGCCTGGTGGGCATCCTCACGCACCGGGACCTCCGTTTCGACTCGGACGGCGACCTCGAGGTCAGCGACCTGATGACGCGCGACCCCCACACCGTCACCCTCTCCGAGGCGCTCGACGACGAGCGGGTCCTCGACGAGGCCAAGGCGATCCTCCACCGCCACCGGGTGGAGAAGTTGCCCGTGGTGGACGAGCGCGGCGCCCCGGCCGGGCTGCTCACCTTCAAGGACATCCAGAAGGCCAAGGAGTACCCGGACGCCACCCGCGACGAGCGCGGCCGGCTGCGCTGCGCGGCGGCGGTCGGGGTCGGGGACGCGGCGCTCGCCCGCGCCGAGGCGCTCGCCGAGCGCGAAGTGGACGCGATCGTCGTGGACACCGCCCACGGCCACACCGAGAGCGTCCTCGACACCGTCCGCCGGCTCAAGGAGATGCTCGAGCGGCGGGGTCGCTCCTCGGTGGATGTGGTGGCCGGGAACATCGCCACCGCCGCCGCCGCCCGGGACCTGATCGAGGCCGGCGCCGACGGCGTGAAAGTGGGGATGGGCCCCGGCTCGATCTGCACCACCCGCGTGGTCGCCGGCACCGGGATGCCGCAATTCACGGCCATCCGGAATGCCCGCGAGACCACCGCCGGCGCGGACGCGCCCCTGATCGCCGACGGCGGCATCCGGTTCAGCGGCGACATCGTGAAGGCCGTCGCCGCCGGCGCGGACAGCGTGATGATCGGCAACCTCCTCGCCGGCGCCGACGAGAGCCCGGGCGAGACCATCCTCTACCAAGGGCGCGCCTTCAAGAGTTACCGCGGGATGGGCTCGCTCGGAGCGATGAGCGGCCACACCGCCGACCGCTACCAGCAGGCCGGCCGCGAGCGCTCCGGCCTGGTCCCGGAGGGGATCGAGGGGCGCGTCCCCACCAAGGGGCCGCTCGCCGGCGTGGTGCAGCAACTCATCGGGGGGCTCCGCTCCGGGATGGGCTACGCCGGATGCCGCAGCGTCCCCGAACTCCAGCAGCGGGCCGAATTCGTACGGGTGACCGGCGCCGGCCAGCGGGAGGGCCACGCCCACGATGTGGTCGTCACCAAGGAAGCCCCGAACTACCGGCTGGAGTAGCCGCGCGGCGCCGCGGCGCTCCTTCCGGCCCGCGCTGCCCGCCGCCGGCGCCCTCGCGGTCCTCTGCGCTGCGGTTTCGCCGGGCTGCCGGGCCGCCGGCCAGGCCCCGCTGATCACGGTCTATGTCCCGGACATCGCGGTCTCGCTGCCGCTCCCCCAGGGCTGGACATCCGCCTCGGACCAGCAGGGCGGCTTCCGCATGACCACCTTCACCGGCCCTTCGGTGGATGTGCCGGACCGGGACGGCATCCAGGTGCAGGTCATGGCCGGCCCGGCGCCCGAGGGCTCCTCGCTCCGGGAAGTGGCCGACCGGTTCTACATCGGGGGCCAGACGGTGCTCTCCGAGCGGCCCTTCCGCTTCGGCGAAGAGGAGGGCCGGGTCTGGACCTTCGAGTTCGAGCGCCGGCCGCAGGCCGGCCGGCTGCTGCTCCTCGAGTCCGGCGGCCTCCTCTACGGGGTCTTCACCACCGGCGAGTCCCGAAGCGTCCTCGCCTACGGGCCGACCCTCGACCGGATGTACGCCGGCTTCGCCCTCGAATCCGCCGGCCATTTCGAGACCTATTCCGATCCGGTGTTCGACCTGGAGGTCCGCCACCCCCGCAGTTGGACCCGGTCCCATGTGCTCCGGGAAGCGGATTCCACGCTGTTCGTCGGCTTCCGCAGCCCGCCGCTCGCCGTGGAGGCGGCCGGGGCGACGGTGCACGCCACGCTCGAAGTGACGGTGCGCGCCGCCGAACCGGGGGCGACGCTCGAGACCTTCTACTCCGAGTCGGTGGCCGCGCTCGGCGACAATTACCGGATGCTCCGGCACGATGTCCTGGACGAGGGCCGCGGCATCGCCGTGCTCTACTCGGTGGAGACCCAACTCGCCGACTACCTCGAGTGGGTGATCTACAACTTCGTGGACGGGCGCGCCTACCTCTACCGCTTCCACTGCCTCAACCGGTTGTACCGGGCCATCCAGCCCTGGCTCGGCGAGATCGCCGCCGGCTTCCGGCGAGGCGGCGCCCCTCCCGCGGAGACCCTTCCCCTCCCGGACGAGCCGGAGGAGACCTTCCCGTCCGGCGGCGCCCCGGCGGCGGCCGCTCCCGGCGCCCGATCATGAGACCCGGCTTCCGGCGGCTCCTCTCCTTCCTGGCGGTCTCCGCCCTGTTCCTGCCGGCCGCGCTCCGGGGGGAACCGGGCCTCTCCCGGCCGGCCGGTCCGCCGCAGACCGCCCGCTCCCCGGAGCAGGCCGGAGCGGACGCGCCCCCGAACGAGGAGGCGTCCGGGCCCCGGCAGACCGGTAACGGCGCGGCCCGCGGCGGCTCGGCCGCCGGCGCCGCCGCCGCGGTCCTGGCCCTGCCGCCGCCGAAGGCGGTCTCGCCCTCCTCCGCCCAACTGCGCGGGATGCCCCGGGAGGCCCGGGTGGCGGCGCTCGAGGCCCGCTCCTGGGAAATCCGCGCCGAGCCGGCCGGGGAGCCGATCTCGGTGGACGGCTGGCTCGACGAGGCCGCCTGGGAGCGCGCCGAGCCGGTGGGCGACTTCTACGAACGCGAGACCCGCGAGGGGCTCCCCTCCACCGAGTCCACGATCGTCCGGGTCCTCTACGACGACGAGAACCTCTACTTCGGTTTCTACTGCACCCTGGACGACGCCGGGGAACATCGCCCGCGAACGATGTTCCGCGACGAGAACATCGCCAGCGACGACGCGGTGGCGATCATGCTCGACGCCTACAACGACCGGCGAAGCGCCGTCTTCCTCGCGACGAACGCGAACGGCATCCTCTTCGACATGAGCCAGAACGGGCAGGGCCCGCGCACCCGCAACCTGGACTGGGACACGATCTGGGAGTCCCGCGGCCAACACCTGCCCGGCGGTTGGACCGCCGAAGTCCGCATTCCGCTGAAGTCGCTCCGCTTCCGTCCGCCGGCGCCCGGCGAACCGGCGGTCTTCGGCGTGGGCTTCAAGCGGAACATCCCGATGAAGACGGAAGAGGTGTACTGGCCCTTCGTCGGGAACGACTCCACTTGGTACCGCCCGTCCGAACTCGGGAGACTCACCGGTCTCGAGGGCATCCGTCCGGGACGCAATGTGGAGATCCGCCCGTACGGCCTGGGCTCGTTGACCGGCGGCGCCGAGTGGGAGGGGGAAGCCCGCCGCACCGACGGCGGCCTCGACCTGAAGTGGGGGATCACTCCCGGCCTCACCGCCGACTTCACCTGGAACACCGACTTCGCGCAGGAAGAGGTGGACGACCTCCAGATCAACTTCAGCCGCTTCTCCCTCCGCTTTCCCGAGAAACGCCAGATCTTCCTGGAAGGCCAGCGCAACTTCCAGTTCGGGGAACGCCGCGACGCGGACATCGTCTTCACCCGCCGCATCGGCCTCTCCGACGACGGCGAGGCGGTCCCCATCCTCGGCGGCGGCCGCCTCTCCGGCCGGCAGGGCGCCTACACCCTGGGCCTCATGGGGATGGCGACCGCCGCCACCGGCGACCTCCCGGCGGAGCGGTTCACCGTCGCCCGGATGCGGCGCGACCTCTTTTCTCGCTCGACGGTGGGCGCGGTCTTCACCGACCGCTCGGGCGGCGGCGCCTTCAACCGGGTGGTCGGAGTGGACACCAGTCTGTTCTTCCGCGATGTCTGGACCTTCGAGGGCGTCTGGGCGCGCGTCTTCGACAGCGCAGACGGCCTGGAGACGGCCCCGGCGGAAAACCGGGGTCTGGTCAGCGGCCGCCTCTCCTACGACTCGGACCTGCTGGGCGCCACCGCCAAGTTCATCGAGATCGGCGACGGGTTCGATCCCGGAATCGGCTTCATCCGCCGGGACGCGATGCGGAAGATATACACGCGCGCCCGGATCTCGCCCCGGCCGGGCGCCGCCTGGCTCCGGCAAGTGCACCTCGAGGCCAACATGCAGCGGATCACGGACTTGCAGAACGAGCCGGAAACCCGCCGGGTGAACCTCCAGGGCCGCGCCACGCTGGAGAGCGGCGACGAATTCTCGGTGGAGGTCAGCGACATGCACGAGAGGACCGCCTACGACTACACGCTGAACGAGGTGCTCGTACCCGCCGGCGACTACCTCTTCCGCCGATACCAGTTCTCCTTCAACACCTACTACCGCCGCTACGCCTCGATGCGCGCCAGTTACGAGGCCGGCGGTTTCTGGGGAGGCGAGCGCGACATCTGGTCGTTCGGCGGCAACTACCGGGTGAACCGCAACTTCGGCCTGGACGGCAACTATTCCTACAACCGCGTGCGGCTGCCGCTCGGCGACTTCGACACCCACCTGGTCTCCACCCGGATGCGGCTCGCCTTCCGCAACGACCTGGTGCTCCTGGGTTTGTTCCAGTACAACCAGGCGACGGGCGACCTGGCATCCAATGTGAGGTTCCACTGGATCCCCAAGCCGGGCGCGGATGTCTTCGTGGTCTATACCGAGTTGGACGAGTGGGCCGAGGTCTTCTTCGCCAAGAACCGCAGCCTCTCGGTGAAGTTGAACTACCTGTTCCGACTTTGATCCCGGAACCGGCGCCGGGTGTCGTCGGACGCCGCCGCTCTCCGCTCCCGCCGGGAACGCGGCTTGCATCGTTCGGAGGCGCCATGTCGAAAACCGCACCGTCTTCCCCGTTCGCTCCCTTTCCCTCCCGGCGCCGCCGGTCACCGGCTTCGCTTCCGCCGCGCCGCCGCCTCCCGCTCCGGGCGGCCCCGGCCGCCCTCGCGGCGCTGACCGCGGCGTTCCTCGCGCCCGCGACGGAAGCGGCGGCCCAAGGGTTCCGCTTCCGCGCGGAGGCCACGCGCGTGCTGGTGGATGTGCTCGTGCTCGACGGTGACGGAAACCCCGTTCCCGGGCTCGGCGTGTCCGACTTCGTTCTGCTCGAAGACGGCGAGTCCCAGCAGGTGGCGAGCGTCGAAGTCGTGGACTGGGAGCGCTACACGGTTTCCGACGAAGCGGCCCCGGAAGGAACTCCGGGCGCCCCGGCGCCGGTGGCCGCGGCGGAAGCCGACCTCGCGGCGGCGGCGAGCGAGACCCCCCGCCGTTTCGTGATCGTCTTCAACCGCCGGCGAGCCGACCCGGTGAACCTGCGCCGGGCGAAGCGCGGCCTCGAGGAGTTCGTAACGAACCACATGGTGGACGGCGACGAGACGATGCTCATCGAGTTCGCGAACACCGTCCGCGTCCTCCAGGAGTTCTCCTCCGGGAAACAGGAGACGCTGGCCTCGGTCCGGCGCATCGTTCCCGGCACTTACGAGAGCCCCGTCGGGCCGGAGATGGACGCCCGCGAGTCGTTCGAAATGCTCTACGCGCTCTCCGAGGCGCTCGAACCGGTGGACGGCCGCAAGATCGTGGTGCTCTTCTCCATCGGCCTCGACACCTTCGCCGATCCCCGCGCCCGCATCGATACCTCCGCCGGAGAGGCGGTCGAGGAGTTCCCCGGGCGTAACCAACTCGACGAGTCGAACTCCCTGTTCGCCGCCATCCGCCAGTTGAACCACGCGAACGCCACCCTCTACACCGTGGATCTCGAAGGCGTGTACGGCAACGAGAACCGGATCCTGACCGCCAGCCTGAACGAGTTCGATGTGTTAGGGAACGAACTCCCCATCGAGCCGGACGACCCCCTCGCCCGGATGGAGATGGCGGCGAACATCCCCGCCGAAGGCGGCGCCGCCTCGCTCGCCATCGCCACCGGCGGGGAGTACTACGCAAACACCACGAACTTCGCCGTTCCGCTCGGCCGCATCGGCCGCCAGAACGAGTTGTACTACCTGCTGAGTTTCTCGCCGCGGAACACCGAACTCGACGGCTCCTACCGCGAGATCGAAGTGCGCGTGGAAGGCCGCCCCGACTACCGGGTGGTCGCCCGCCCCGGCTACTTCGCGCGGGAGCGGAGGGGCGCGGCGCCGGCACCGGAGACCGTCGCCCGAGGCGAGCACGGCTACGCCCTGCCGGAGAACCTCCACACTTACGCCTACCTGCTGAACGCCGTTCCGGGCGGCGCTTTCGCGGCGCTCCACGCCGCCCTGCCGGAAACCGGCATCGGGGAAGACGCGGAGTTGGGTCTGCGGGTGCTCGACGCCGGGGGCGCGGTCCTCGCCGAGGCCGGGGGCCGGGTGGACCGGGAGCGGTTCTGGGTCTCCGGCGCGGCGCCGCTGCCCGCCGGTGAACACCGCCTGGAGATCCTGGTCGGCGACGGCGGAGGCGCACCGGGCGGCAGCCTCCGTTCGGCCTCGATCATGCTCACCGTTCCGGCGGACTACGGCGCCTCGTTTTCGGTGTCCAGCGTCTTCCCGTTCGTCGCCGAGTCCGAGGGGCAGGGCCCCGGCCCGCCGGTACGCCCGATCGCCTCCTTCGCCGCCGGCGAGGCGGCTCGCGTGGGCCTCTTCGTGTTTCCCGGCCGCGAGGACCCGGCGGCCGGCGTCCGCGTCTCCTACGAAGTGCGGAACGAACGCGGCGAAGTCGTCGTCGAGGCGGAGCGCCCCGACCTGTTCCCGCTCGACCCCGCGCGGGCGGACGGCATCCCGCTCCTCCTGGGAGTGGACACCTCCGGGCTCGGCGGCGCGCGATACACCCTGCTCGTCCGGGTAACGGAAGCCGGCGGGGAACGCACCGCCGCCTCGGAACTCGAATTCCAGATCCGCTGACCCTCCGGGGGCAGCGGGTCCGGTCACCGGGCAGCGTCGAGATGCGGGCTTCCACCGCGGGCCGCCGCCGGCGCGGGTCGGCCGCCCTCTTCGCCGCGCTGTCGTTCCTCGCGGTTGCGGCGCCCGCGGCGGGGCAGGGGTTCCGCTTCCGCGCCGACGCCACGCGGGTGTTGGTGGACGCGCTGGTCCTCGATGCGGCGGGCGATCCGATCCCGGGGCTCCGCGCGGCCGATTTCCGCCTGTTCGAGGACGGCGCGGAGCAGCGGATCGCCTCCGTCGAAGTCGTCGGCGCCGGCCCCCCGTTCGCGCCCGGTTCGGGCCCGCTTCCGAGCGCGGCGACGGATCGGTCCGCTGCGGATCGAGGCCCGACTCCCCGCCGCTTCGTGATCGTCTTCAACCGGCGCCAGGCGGACCCGGTGAGACTCCGCCGGGCCAAGCGCGGCCTGCTGGAGTTCCTGGAGAACGACGCGCGGCCGGACGACGAGACCATGATCCTCGACCTCGGCGCCTCGCTCCGGGTGCTCCGGGAGTTGGGAACCGGCAAGGAGGAGGCGCTCGCGGCCGCGCGCCGGATCGTCCCCGGCGGCATCTCCACCGCGGTCGGCGGCGGCCGCGACGCCCGCGACTCGTTCCGCCTGATCGCCGCCCTCGGCGACGCCCTCGAGCCCCTGGACGGCCGCAAGATCGTGGTCCTCTTCTCGGTGGGCCTCGAAGCCTTCGCCGGCCCGGGCGCGCGCGGCCCGTTCGGCCGCCGCCGCTTCGGGGAGGGGAACGCGCTGTTCGCCGCGATCCGCCAGTTGAACCACGCGAACGCCACGCTCTACGCGGTGGACCTCGAAGGGGTCTTCGGCAACGAAGACTTCATCCTCAAGGCCCATCCGGACGGCCCGAGTGATTCCTTCGCCGATCCCTCCTTCGTGTCCACCGCGGACGCGAACTTCCCCGGCGGCGACCCGATGGGCGGCGACGCCGCCTCGCTCGCCGTCTCCACCGGCGGCGAGTACTACCCGAACTCCACGAACTTCGCCGTCCCGCTCGCCCGCATCGCCCGCCAGAACTCGCTCTACTACCTGCTCACCTACTCCCCCGAGCGCGCCGAACTCGACGACTCCTACCGCCGCCTGGAGGTGCGGGTCCCCGGCCGCCGGGGCGCGCGGGTGGTCTCGCGCCCCGGCTACTTCGCCCGGGAGCGGCGCGGCGCCTCCCCCGCGAAGGCTGTCTCCCGCGGCGACCACGGATACGCCCTGCCGGAGAGTCTCCATACCTACGCCTACCTGCTCTACGCCGTCCCCGGCGGGGCGTTCGCGGCCCTCCACGCGGCCCTTCCGGAGTCCCGGCTGGCCGAACCCGGCGAGGCGTCCCTCCGGGTGCTGGATTCCGGGGGCGGGGTTCTCGCCGCGTCCGACGGCCCGGTGGACCGGCGCCGCTTCTGGGTCTCCGGCGCCGCGCCGCTTCCGGCCGGCGAGCATCGCTTCGAGGTCTCGGCGGCCCCCGGCGACGGCGGGCCGGCGGACGGTCTTCTCCGCCCGGTCTCGACCGAACTCGTCGTCCCGGCGGACTACGGCGGCGCCTTCTCCCTGTCGAGCGTCTTTCCCTTCGCGGCGGAGTCCGACGCCGCCGGCGCCGGCCCCCCGGTGCGCCCGGTCGCCGCGTTCGCCGCCGGCGAGCCGGCTCGATTCGGGTTCTTCGCCTTCCCCGGCCGCCGCGACCCGCCGGAGCGGGTTCGGCTGTCCTACCGGGTCCGCGGCGAACGGGGCGAGATGGTGGTCGAGGCGGATCGCCCGGGGCTCGTCACCCTCGACCCGGCCCGGCTCGAAGGCGTCCCGCTCCGGTTGGAGGTGGACACCGCCGGCTGGGTCGCCGCCCGCTACACGCTGGTCGTTCGGGTTGCGGAAGCGGACGGCCCGCGCGCCGCCGCCTCGGAACTCGACTTCGAGGTCCGCTGACTCCTGCCGGCGGAGACCTTCGAGCGCGTCCCTCCCGGGAATTGCCGATGATCCTCCTCACGCCGCTCTCCCTCCTGGCCGCCCCGGTCTTCCTCGCTCCCGCCGCGCAGCCGGACGGCTACACCGTCCGCCACTCGACGGCGTCCCCGGCGGCGCTTCTCGCCGCCGGCGCTCCGGAGTGGGACTCCGCCGACGCCGTCGCTTGGGGGCCGCCGCCCTACGAGACCCGGTTCCGGGCGCTCTGGAGCGGCGCCGGCCTCCACCTGAGGTTCGACGCCGCCGACGACGCCCCCTGGCACACGATGACCCGCCGCGACGCCCCGATCTGGGAGGAGGAGGCGGTGGAGATCTTCCTCGACTCCGAGGACGACGGCCGCTACCTCGAAGTGGAACTCAGCCCGGCGAATGTGGTCTGCGACCTCCGCCGCGCCGCCCCGGGATCGGCCGCGGCGGACCCCATCCCGGTTCCTTCGGGCGTCATGGACCGCGGATTCGATGTCGCCGGCCTGGAGACCGCCGCCGTCCGCACCGCCGCCGGCTGGACCGGGACCCTGTTCCTCCCTTGGGCCGGCCTCGGCCGTTCGGGCCCGCCCCCGCCGGGGACCGCGCTCCCCTTCAATGTCTTCCGGATCAAGCGCCCCGGCGGCCCGGAGGCCCCGGCGGAGGGAGCGATCTTCGCCGCCTGGGCCGACACCGGAAGCCCGAGTTTCCATGTCCCGGAGGCCTTCCGCCCGATGCGCTTCGCCGCGCCCCCGCCTTCCGCCCGGCCCGACTGACCGGGACGCGGTTCGGCCGGCCTCGGGCGCCGCTTGGTCCTTCGGGTCGCGGCGCGAGCGGATATAGCCTCCCTTTTCCCCGAAACCGCGGGCGCGGTCCGGCCCTCCCCGGCCGCCGCGCTCCGCTGTCCCCGCCTTCCCCCTTCACCGGGAAACCCTTCCGTATGCCGCCGACCCTTCTTCGCTTCCCCTTCGCTTCCCCTGCGGCCGCCGCACTTGTCCTTGCGGCCCTCGCCGCGCCGGCCGCGGCGCAGGACGAGCCGGAGCGGGTGCGGGTCCGGGAAGGGGAACTGACGCTCCCGACCTACGACCTCCTTCCCGACGACCCGAATCCGCAGTTTCGGGAGACCGACGGCTCGATCGTCTATCCCTACACGATGCAGGACAACCTGGGTTCGGAGCGCCGTCCCCGGGTCTGGCGCGCCTTCTTCCTAGAGAACGAGTACTTGGAGGTCGCCTGCCTCCCCGAGATCGGCGGGCGCATCCAGTGGGTGCTCGACAAGCGGCGGAACGAACAGATGTTCTACGACAACCGGGTCATCCGCCCCGGCCTCATCGCGCTCCGGGGCGCCTGGGTCTCCGGCGGGATCGAGTGGAACCGCGGGCCGCAGGGACACACCGTCACCAGTTACTCGCCGGTGAATGTGACCGGCGTCGAGAACGCGGACGGCTCCGCCACCTTGGTCATCGGCGAGGTGGAGCAGACCTTCCGCACCGGCTGGGAGGTGCGCCTTACGCTCCGTCCGGGCGTGGCCCGGCTGGACGAGGCCATCCGGCTGTTCAACCCGACGCCGCTTCCGCATCCCTACTACTTCTGGAACAACACCGCCTTCCCCCAGCGGCCCGGCACCCGGTTCATCTACCCGATGTCCCTGGCCAGCGACCACTTCGGCACGACCTTCTACCGCTGGCCGGAGAACGACGGCGTGGATCTCACCCGGCTGCCGAACTACCCGGAACCCACTTCCATCTTCGCCTACCGCTCGGTGGCGGACTTCTTCGGGGCCTACGACTCCGGAACCGACCGCGGCATCGTCCAGACCGCCGACCACCGGGAACTCCCGGGGAAGAAGGGGTGGACCTGGGGGCAGGGGGACGACGGCGCGGTGAACCAGCGGGCGCTCACCGACGAGGACGGCCCCTACATCGAAGTCCAGAGCGGGCCGCTGCCCACCCAGTCGGACTACGCCTGGCTCCATCCGGGCCAGACCGTCTCCTGGGAGGAGCAGTGGACCCCGGTCTTCGGACTCGGCGAGGGCTTCGAGTACGCGACGCAGGACCTGGTGGTGGAGCGGGTGTCCGGCGCCGGCGGCAACCGGTTCCTCTTCCTCGCGTCCCGGGCGCTCCCCGGCGCCGCGATCACCTTGGGGAGCGGGGACGCGGCGGAAACGCGCCGGGCGGACCTGACTCCGGAATCCGTCTTCGCGTTTTCGACTGCCGAGGGAGGGTCGGGCTTCTCCGCCCGGCCCGGCGAACCGGTGGAAGTCGAGGTCTCCTGGCGCGGCGAGACCGTCCTCGCGTACCGCTCGCCGCTCCGGGTTCCGGTCGAGGAGCCGCCGCCGCTGCCGGAGCCGGTCGAGCCGGCGACCGCGGAAGCCGCCTTCGCCGCCGGGGAACGCGCCGACAAGGCGCTCGACCGCGCCGCGGCCCGCGACTTCTACGAACGCGCCCTCGCCTTCGCGCCCGACCACGCGGACGCCGCAGTGGCCTCGGCGGTCCTCGACCTGAAGGCGGCGCGTTTCGAGGAGGCCGCGGATCGCTTGGCGGCGGTCGCCGAGGCGGACCCGGAACACGGCCGCGCCCGGTTCCTCCACGGCGTGGCCCGCTTCCAACTCGACGACTTCCCCGGCGCGCTGGACTCGGCGATGCTCGCCACCCGCCTCGCCGGGGTGGAGGCGGTCGCCTGGCGGCTGGCCGGCCGCGCCCGGATGCGTCTCGGCGAGCCGCGCCGCGCCGCGGCGGCCTTCGCCCGGGCGGAAACGGCCGGCGACCGCCCCCGAAGCGCCGAACTCCGCCACTTCGCCCTCTTCGCCGCCGGCGACCGGGAGGCGGCCGCCGCCTGGGCCGACGAGCGGATCGCCGCCGGAACGATCCGCCTGGCCCCTTGGGCCCTCCGCCTGCTCACCGCCGACGACGCCGAGCGCCGCGCCGCCGCCGCCCGCTCGCTTTCGGCGCTGGCGGGCGAGCCCGACTACGCGGTCACCGAACTCCTGACCGGTCTCGCCTCGCTGGATCTCGCCGACTCCGCGCTCGACCTGCTGGAGTCGCTCCGCGCCGAGGGGTTCGCTCCGAGTCCGACCCTCTGGTTCCACGCCGCCGCCTGGGCGGACACCCCCGACGACCGCGACCGCTTCCTCGACCAGGCTCTCGACGCGCCGCTCGAGCATGTGTTCCCGTCGCGACCGGAGTCGCTGCCCGTCCTTCGCGCCGCGGCGGACCGCCGCCCGGCCGCCGCCGCCCCCCGCCTCCTTCTCGGCCACCTGCTCGGCGCCCTCGGCCGTTACGAGGAAGCCGCGGTCGCCTGGGAGGCCGCCGCACACCTCGATCCCGGCCTCTCCACCGCCCACCGCTCGCTGGCGATGTTCCACTGGAAGATCGAGGACCGCCCGGCGGCCGCCGAGCGCCGCTTCCGCCTGGCCCGGGCCGCCCGACCGGACGACCAGACTCTCGCCCGCGACCTCGCCCGCCTCCTGCTGGCGTCCGGCCGCCCGGCCGCCGCCGCGGAGGCCTTGGCCCCGTTCCGCTCCGGCGTTCGCCGCCGGCACGATGTGACCATCGAACTGGCCCGCGCCCTGAACGCCACCGGCCGGTTCGACGAGACGGTCGCGATGCTCGACGCCGCCGAAGTGAACTTCCGCGAAGGCGACGCCACGATCTGGCGCCTGTTCTCCGAGGCCCACATCGAACTCGGCCGCCGCGCCCTCGCAGAGTCCGACCCCGCCGCCGCCCTCACCCACTTCGACCGGGCGCTCACCTATCCGGAGAGCCTCGGCGTGGGCCGCCCCCACCGCCCCGCCGAGGCCCGCGCCCGGTGGTTCCGCGCCGAAGCCCTCCGCGCCCTCGGCCGCGACAGCGATGCCGCCGCCGCCCTCGCCGCCTGCTCCGAGGGCCACGAGTTCCCGGCCGGCCCGTTCGCCGACGAACAATCCCTCTACCTCCACCGCTGCGCCGCCGCCCGCTGACCTCCGGCCGCGCCGGCCCCGCGGAGCGCGGACGGATCCGGAGCGGTTCATCTCTTCTGCTGCCGGGCCGAAGATCGATGACTCTCCGCTGTCCGAGCCCTTTTTTGCTACCGGGATGCAATGGGTGAAATAATCTACGCATTCACTTTGCGTTATTATTAGCCCATGGCGCGGGAACTGGAACTCACTCCGATCATCGCTCGCCTGGACGGAAGTCCGGCCGACGCGCTTGAGTTCGATCACTTGGAATTCAAGTCGTGGGCGCCCGCCCCCGACGACCGGAAGCGGCGGGTCCGGGCCCTTCGCGAGTCCGTGGTCGCGATGGCGAACGCCAGCGGCGGAACGATCGTCCTCGGAGTGGCCGACCGCAAGAGCACGCGAGCCGAGGCGATCCACGGCGTCGGCGATCTCGACGGCGATCTCCTTCGCCGCGACATCTACGACGGCACCGACCCTCACATCCTCGTGGACCTGGAGTCGCTGGAGGTGCCGGAAGGGCGCTTGCTCGCATTGCGAGTGCCTCGCGGCATCCCGCCCCACACCACGACGGACGGCGTAGCGAGGATTCGGGTCGGCAAGGAGTCCAAACCACTCACGGGTTCGCACCTGGCGCTTCTCGCGTCCACCCGCGCCGGTCTCGACTCGACGGCGCAGTTGGTGAAGGACGCTGAATTCGCGGATCTTGATCTCGCCCAACTCAACCGCCTACGGGAGGAGATCTCAGCGAACGAGAGCGACTCTGGCCTCGTCCGCCTGTCCGATCGGCGCTTGCTCGAGGCGCTGGGCTTGGCCGACGGAAGCGACCTGACACTCGCCGCCATCCTGCTGTTCGGGAAGCCGACGGCCCTCGCCCGGTTCGCGCCGACCCACGATTTCATCTTCGTTCGGCGGGCCGACGACACGCGCTACGAGGCCCGACGAGACCTCCGCGCGCCGCTCCTGCAGACCCTCGACGAGGTGGCGGAACTCATCCGGAACCACACCGGACTGACCACGGTTTCGGTGAGCGGGCTTCGGGACCTGGAGATTCGGGATGTCGGCCCTTGGGTCGCGCGGGAAGCCATCCTCAACGCGGTCACGCACCGCGACTATTTCCCCCGGCAGTCCGTTCTCGTTTCGCTGTATCCGGATCGGCTGGAGGTCACGAGTCCGGGCGGTTTTCCGGGAGGGGTCACCGCGGAGAATGTGATCCGCCATCCACCCGTTCGCCGGAACAGCCTGTTGGCGAATGTCTTTCGGGATATCGGACTCGTGGACCGCGTCGGGCAGGGCGTGGACCGCATCTACACCGAGTTGCTCCGAGCCGGAAAACCCCGCCCTTACTACGGCGGCGCCTCGGATTTCGTGCGACTGACTCTGCCGACGCGGACCGATCCCGAAATCGTTCGGTTCCTCGACTCGGAAGATCGGCGCGGCAGCCGCTTCGGCCTCGATGACCTGCTCGTGTTCGATGCCCTGAGGGAAACCGAGGAGATCGATCGCTGGTCGGGGGCAAAAATCCTTCAGACCGACGACACCGAGGCGGCGCGCCGACTCGCCTCTCTTCGCCGGGACGGTCATCTCGTAGCGCGCGGAAGGGGCCGCGGGACGAAGTATCGACTCGCCGAGACGCTCCGCAGCGTCTTCGCGCGGACTCTCTTCGAGCGGCCGGCAGCCGAAGAGGACGAGCGGCGGCGTGTCCTGTCGGTGCTGGCCCGGGGTGACCGGTTGACGAACGCCCAAGTGAGACGCCTGATTGCCGGCTCACGCAACAGCGCCTTGCTGATGATGCGAACGCTCTGCCGGGAGGGGTTCGCCGTGATGGAGGGAACGCGCGGCGGCGCCTACTACATCGCCGGTCCGAATCTCACGGTCGAGCCGGACGAGCGCCATCGATCCGGGAACCGACGCTCGGCGTGAGCGTCGGCGGGTAACGCTGCCTCCGCGGAGTGCGGCCCTCGGCCGCCCTCAGCGCGGGAGCAGGCGGACCGGGTAGTGCTTGATGCCGCGGATGAAGTTGGAGCGGAGGCGCGCCGGCGGCCCGAGCGGCTCCACCGCGCGCACCTGCCGCAGCAACTCCTCGAGGGTGACCCGGACTTCCAGCCGGGCGAGCCAGGCGCCGAGGCAGAAGTGGCGTCCGGCGCCGAAGGCGAGGTGCGGGTTCGGTTCGCGCCGCAGGTCGAGGCGGTCCGGCTCGGGGAAGACCTCGGGATCGCGGTTGGCGGCGATGTACCAGAGCACCGCCCGATCGCCCGGCCGCATCCTCGCTCCTTCGAAGTCCAACTCGCGGGTGACCGTCCGCCGGAAATGCATGGTCACCGAGGTCCAGCGCAGGATCTCCTCGACTGCCGATTCGACGAATGCCCGATCCTCCCGGCCTGCTTCGAGTTCCCGGAGCGCGGCCGGATGTTCCAGCAGCGCCTCGAGACCCACCGACAGCGTGTGGCGCGTCGTTTCGTTCCCGGCCACGATCAGCAGGAGGAAGAAGTTCTGGAACTCCAACTCGGAGAGCGGCCGGTCGCCGGTCTCGGCCGAGAGCATCCCGGAGAGCACATCGTCGGTGGGGCGGCGAAGCCGCTCCGCCCGCGCCCGCTTCGCGTACTCGAACACCGACCGCGCCGCCGGACTGCGAAACGGCAGCAGCCGGAACGCCTCGGTGTCCTCCCGGTCCACCACGGCGAGCGAGTACTCCGGGTCGGCGTTGGAAATGAGCGCGTCGCCCCACTCCACGAGTCGGCCGGCGTCTTCTTCGGGAACGCCGAGGATCCGGCAGAGCATCCGGATCGGCAACTCGCGCGCCACCTCTTCCACGAAGTCCACTTCGCCCTGCTCCACCGCCTGGCGGACGACTCCCTCCGCCAGCGCGCGCACCGCTTCCTCTCGTTCGGCGATGGCCCGGCGCGAAAAGCCCGCCCCCACCAGCCGCCGGAGCCGCGCGTGCTCCGCCCCGTCGTACTCCATCATCGTCCGGCGCGCCTCGAGTTCTTCCTCGTCCAACTGCTCCAGGCGGATCCCGGAGGCGCAGGAGAAATCCCGCGGCGTCGTCCCGGCGCGGAACACCTGCGCGTGGCGGGTCAGCGCCCAGAATCCCTCCCCGTCCGCCTCCTCGACCCACGCCGGGCTCCCTTCCGCCCGCATCCGGGCGAAGAGCGCCCACGGCACGCCCTGCGTGTAGGTGTCGTGGGAGACGATGGCGCCGTACGCCGCCGCCTCCCGGTCCATCGCGCCCATCGTTCGCCGGCAGTGGATGGTACGCGCGGGCTGCTAATCTCGCGTGCTCGCCGTGCGGCCGCCGAGCAAGATCCTGTGCGTCCACCTCAACTACCGCAGCCGCGTCGAAGAGTTCGGCGCCCGGCTGCCGGCCGCGCCGACCTACTTCATGAAGCCGCCCAGCGCGCTCCTCGGCGACGGTGAGCCGGTGGTGCGCCCCCCGGGTTGCCGCTACCTCAATTTCGAGGGGGAGATCGTGGCCGTGATCGGGCCGCCGGACGGGGCGCCGCCCCCGGGCTGGCGCTGCCGGAACATCGAGCCGGAGGACGCCGGGCGCTTCATCCACGGTTACACGGTCGGCAACGACTTCGGCCTCCACGACTTCCGGGACACCGACGCCGGCTCGATGCTCCGCGTGAAAGGCGCCGACACCCTCTGTCCCGTTCTCGACGCCGCCGGCGCCCCCTGGGATTTCCGCGGCCGGACGATCCGTACTTCGGTGAACGGCGAAGTCCGCCAATCCGGCTCCACGGACGAGATGCGCTGGGACCCCCACTACCTGGTGGCCGATCTCTCCCGCACCCACACCCTGCTCCCCGGCGACTTGGTGTTCACGGGAACCCCCGCCGGCTCCCGCCCGGTCGAGCCCGGCGACGAAGTGGTCGTGGAGGTGGAGGGCCTCGGTCGCCTCCGCAACCCGGTCGTCGAGACCGGGCCGCCCCTCCCGTCCGGCTACGGCGCCCAGCCCACCGACTCCGAGGAAGTGCGTTCCACCGCCTTCGGCGGCGACTGGGAATTCCGCGGCGCGCGGCCCCCGCGGAAGGACTCCGCCCGATGAGCGCGAACGCCGCCCGCCCCCGGATCGGCCTCACCTCCTGGAAGCGCCCGGTGAAGACCCAGGTCGGCGACCCGGAGCAACTCTTCACCCTCGCCGAGGAGTATGTGGACGCCGTCCGGCGCGCCGGCGGCCTCCCGGTGATCCTGCCCCCGGCGCCGCTGGCCGCCGCCGCCGAAGCGATGGCCATGCTCGACGGCCTGATCCTGACCGGAGGCGGCGACATCGCCCCTGCCGCTTACGCGGCCCGGGACGAAGGCGTCAGCCTCGATGTGGACCCGGCCGAGGACGCCTGGGACATCGCCCTGGTCGCCGCCGCCCGGGACGCCGGGAAACCCTTCTTCGGCATCTGCCGAGGAATGCAGGTCCTGAATGTGGCCTTGGGGGGCACGCTCCGGCAGGACATCTGCGGCACCGAGACCCACCCGCCGATCTCCGAGGTCCCCGCCGAGGCGGTGGGTTTCCGCCACCCGGTCGCGATCTACCCCGGCACCCGCCTGCACCGCTTGCTAGACGCCTCCGAACTCTCGGTGAACAGCATCCACCACCAGGCGGTGGCGCAGCTCGGCGACGGACTGCGCCCCGCCGCCGAAGCCCCGGACGGCACCGTGGAGGCCCTGGAGTACGACGACTCCCGAAACGGCGCTTCGTGGTCGGCGCTCGCCGTCCAGTGGCACCCGGAACGCCTCCCCGAAGGCCCCGACCAACGCCTCTTCGACGACCTCCTCGAACGCGCGGCCCGCGCGTCCGTGGCTCGCGGCATCGGCATGGCGCTGCCGGGAGCCACGCCATAGACTTGGCTGGGATGTTCGATATTCGCCGGGGCCCCATACCGACTTGGCATCTCTTCCTGCGCGGAATGGGCAGCCTGATGGAGATCTGGCCGCCGCCGGGTCGTCTCACGGAACTGGTTCCGGAAGAGACCCCGGCGGAGGCGTTCGGGGCTTACCGGGCGGAGATCGAGGATTGCCTCCGGGAGGCTTTCGGGCAGTGGGAAATGGCGCCGCCGACAGATGAGGACGAGGGGGTCGAAGCCCCGCCGGCAGATCGCCGAGAATCCGTCTGACGCCGCGCGTCCGCCCGCTGCGGCCGCCGCCGGGGAGCGCTCGGCCGCCTCCCTGACCCAACGCGGACACTGATTCGGGTTCAGGCGCCTCTGCCTCCGTCGCAAGTACGCCGCGGTTACGAGGAGGTCGTCCCCGGCGCCGGCGAGCGCATTCTCGCCATGGCGGAACGGGCGCAGTCGGACGCCCACTCCGCTCGCCGGTTCGGTCTCGAACACGCCGATCGCTACCTGCGCCGCGGCCAGTTCTTCGGGTTCTTCGCCTCCTTGGTCGCCTTCGCCGTCGTCGGTTTCGCGGCCTACCACGGGCGGGAGGTGGTCGCCTCCATCGTCGGTGGATCCACTGTTGTCGGCTTGGTCATCGCCTTCGTCGCAACCGGCCGCAACGGATCATCCGCCGCGCCCGGAGCGCCGGACCCGACCGATGACCTCACCTGACCGCCGCCGCCGCGCGTCGTGAGCAGCAGGCGAAGGCCGCCGCCGGCGATGCATCCATCGCCGGCGCCCGCCGTCCCGCCGCTCGGGAACCTCGACCGGTTCAGTCCTCGTCGGGGACCAGGCGGCCCGCCGTATGCGCCGCGAGGCGCGCGGATTCCCGGGCGCGGTCGGCGTCCGGTTTCGCGTAGTAGTCCGAGGGCGTGAGGTCGTCGCCGCCGTAGAAGGCGAGTTCCCGGTCCTTGCGGAGTTCGCGGGACGCCTCCATGAGTCGGGCCAGGGTTTCGCTGTCGAGACCCGGCGGGAGTCGTTCCCGGTGTTCGGCGAGCACCGGGGATACATCGTGGACCCGCGGCGGCGCGATTCCAGCCGCGTAGAGGAGCCCCTTCAGCGCGAGTTCGACGACCTCCTGCGACTCCCGGACGACATCGGCCCAACTCCCGGCTTCGTGGAGCGCGTCCAACGCCGCGAGGCGCGCGAGCGCCCGGCGCCGGTGGTCGGCGGCGAGCGCCCGGTTGCGCACCTCAGCCGGCGACCCAGTACGGCTGTCCGTGCGCGGTCCGCCGCCTCCACCGCCCCTCCGCCGCCGCCCGCCGCACGGCGGTCAGCGCCTCGGACACCCGCCCGTTGCGCTCGAAGACGACGACGCCCTCCAACGCCGCCTCCCCCCAGAGGACGCTCGGCGAGTCCTCGGCGGGGAGGTGGACGAAGTGCGGATCCACTTCCGGGCCCCGGGCGGCCCGCCCGACCGCGGCGTCCCAGCGCCGGCGCAGGCCGCGCGTGATCGGCGTCGCGTCTTCGACCGCGAACAGCACATCGAGGTCGGAGTCGGCGCGCGCGTCGCCCCGGACCCGGGACCCGAACAGCACGACGCCCACCAGCGCCTCGGCCAGGACCTCTTCTCCCCGGGCCGGGAGGTCGGCCGGCGCTTCGGCGAAGGCCCGGCCGGCGGCCCCGAGCGCCAAGCGCCGCGCGCAGTACTCGTTGAAGGACAGCCCCGCCTCCCGGGCTTCGGCATCGAGTCGCCGGTGCAGCCCCGGCGGGGCGCGCAGCAGGAATCGTCCCGACTTGGCGGCCGGCGCTTCCGGCGCGGTCTCCGACATTCCCATAGCGATATCAATACGAAGTGAAAATGATATCACCCGCCGCGCGGCGAGCGCCCGGGGATCGCGCGGCGCTCCTCGTCCTCGCGTCGGCTTCCCGGCGCCCGCGGGGCACCGCCCGCCCGCGCCCGGGCGCCCGGCGTGGCCGGCGCCGGAGAGTCGGAGCGGGAGACCGCGGCGGCGAGTTCGCGGAGGCCGATGGCCTCGACGCCCGGCGAGAGGGGAAACCGGGCGTCGCCCGGATACACGAGGAACGCCCGTTCCGGGGAGAGGTCGGCGGCGGCGGAGCGGAACCCGCGCGACAGCCGCGGCGCCGCTCCGCGCTTCACCTCGATCGCCCAGGGCCGCGGCCGCCCCGGCAGTTCCAGCACCAGGTCGCATTCGGCGCCGTGCGAGGTCCGGTAGAACGATGCCGCGGTTCCCCTCGGCGCGGCCGCGATCAGGTTCTCGATCACGAAACCTTCCCAACTGCCGCCCACGACCGGGTGCCCGAGCAGCGCCGGGTACTCGCCGATCCCCAGGAGCGCGTGCGCCAGGCCGCTGTCGCGGATATAGACCTTCGGACTCTTGACCAACCGCTTCCCGAGGTTGGCGGCGCAGGGCGGCAGCCGCCGCACGAAGAGCAGGTCCACGAGGAGGCCGAGGTAGCGGTTCACGGTGCGGGTGTCCATGCCGAGGCCCGCCGCGATCGCGGCGCCGCTCCAGAGCCCGCCCTGCCGGTGCGCCAGCATCGTCCAGAGCCGGCGCATCTTCTCGTGGGCGACGAAGACGCCGAACTGCGGCAGGTCGCGCGCGAGGATCGAGGTGAGAAAGTCCTCCCGCCACTCGAGGCTTGTGGGGTCGTCCTTCGCGAGGAAACTCTCCGGCAGGCCCCCGCGCAGCCAGAGGACTCGCTCGGCTTCCCCGTCCCGGGCCGCTTCGAGCACATCGAACGGCCCCAGTTCCAGCGGGGCGAGGCGGCCGGCCAGACTCCGGGTCTGGCGGAGCAGCGAGGCCGAGGCGGACCCGAGCAGCAGGTAGCGTCCGGTTCGCCGCCCGCTCCGCCGCCCCCGGTCTATGGCGCCGCGGAGTTCACCGAAGATCTCCGGCGCCTGGCGCACCTCGTCGAGCACGACCAGCCGATCCCGGTGGAAGTCGAGGAACTCCTGGGGCTCGGCGACCTGCGCCCGGTCGCGGGCGTTTTCCAGGTCGAGATAGACGGAGTCGCGCGCCGCCGAGATCGCCAGGGCGAGCGTGGTCTTGCCGGTCTGGCGGAGGCCGACCAGTCCTACGGCCGGCTGCCGCGAGAGAGCCGCCTCGACCGCGGAGGCGAGCCGACGAGAAATCATCCGTGTAAATCATACATAACGATGTAGATATTTCACGGTTGCCAAACCCGACGATGCGGTCGCGCTCGGCGGAGGCGCGCCGCCTCGACCGTGTGCGCGGTCCGTCCTCCGGCCGGCGCCGGGCGGCCCGCGGTCAGCGGCGGCGCCGCGGCGCCCGGCCTACAGGAGGCCCAGTTTCAACTTGGCGGCGTCGCTCATCTTGTCCGGGTTCCACGGCGGCTCCCAGACCAGGTCCACGCGCACCGAGGAGACGCCCTCCACCCGGCCGACCTTCTGCTCCACTTCCGGCGGAAGCGTTCCGGCCACGGGACAGGCCGGCGAGGTGAGGGTCATCTCGACCGCCACCTTGCCCTCGTCGTCGGCTTCGACCCGGTACACCAGGCCGAGTTCGTAGATGTCCACCGGGATCTCCGGGTCGTAGCAGGTCTGCAGGACGGCGATGACGCGGTCACGCAGCGGGGCTTCGCCGCTCTCCGGGGCGGTCTCTTCGGCGGCGGCGGCCGCCGTCGGCGTCGCTTCGGTCATGGGGTCTGTCATGGGGTCTCTTTCCTTTCGTCGGTCGGAATCAGGAGCGGCGGTCGAGGGGCCGGAACGGCGCCGACGCGAGATCGGCCCGCCGTGCCGCCGACCGGTCGGCCGCGCCGACAACGCCGACGCCGGTCATTCCGTGGTGGCCACCGCGCCGCTCTCTTCGAGCGCCGCCCGGAGCGTGTGCCAGGCCAGCGTCGCGCACTTCACCCGCGCCGGATAGTCGCGCACGCCGCTGAACACGCTCAACTTTCCGAGCGCGCCACCCGGTTCGTCCGCACCCGTTTCGTCCCCGCCGGCTTCCCCCTCGCCGGAGGCGAGCCGGCGGAACGCCTCGACGAGTTCCAGCGCCTTCGCTTCCTCCCGGCCGGGCAGCGCCTCGGTCAGGAGCGAGGCGGAGGCGGTGGAGATCGCGCAGCCCTCGCCGGTGAACGCGGCCTGCTCCACCACGCCGTCCTCCACGCGCAGGAACAGCCGGAGCCGGTCGCCGCACAGCGGGTTGAACCCGTCGGCGGTCCGGTTCGCCCCTTCGAGGGCGCCGTAGTTCCGCGGCTTCCGGCTGTGGTCGAGGATGACCTCCCGGTAGAGGTCGCGCAACTCGGCGGCGACGGCGTTCACGGGCGGGGCCCCGGCGGACTCACGAACGGGACGCCGGCGGACTCACGGGCGGGGGCGGACTCACGGGCGCCGGCGGGCTCACGGGCGGAAGATCCCGATGGCGGTTCGGAGCCCGTCGGCCAGCCGTTCCGCTTCCTCTTCGGTGTTGTAGAGCCCGAACGAGGCGCGCACCGTCGCCGGAACCCCGAACCGCTCCATCAGCGGCTGCGCGCAGTGGTGCCCGGTGCGGACGCAGACGCCCTCCCGGTCGAGCACCGTCCCCAGGTCGTGCGGGTGGATCCCCTCGACGGTGAAGGAAACGACCGCCGCTTTCCCCGGCGCGGTCCCGACGACCCGGACGCCCGGAATCTCCGCGAGCAGCCGCTCGGTCCGCTCGCGCAGCCGCTCTTCGTGGGCGGCGACCGCCTCCACGCCGAGGGCGTCGAGGTAGTCGGCGGCCGCCGCCAGCCCCACCGGGCCGGAGATGTTCGGCGTGCCGGCCTCGAACTTGGCCGGGGGATCCGCGTAGGTGGTCCCTTCGATCCGCACGCTGCGGATCATCTCGCCGCCGCCCTGGTACGGCGGGAGTCGCTCGAGCAGGTCCTTCCGGCCCCAGAGGACGCCGATCCCGGAGGGGCCGTACATCTTGTGCCCGGACACCGCGTAGAGGTCGCAGCCCAGGTCCGGCGCCGCGACGCGCAGGTGCGGGGCCGCCTGCGCCCCGTCCACGACGACGAACGCGCCGTTCTCCCGCGCCGTCGCCGCCATCTCCCGCACCGGGTTCACCGTCCCCAGCGCGTTCGAGACATGCACCAGCGAAACGATCTTCACGCGGGGCGTCAGCCGGCGGCGGAAGTCGTCGAGGTCGAGTTCGCCGGCGTCGGTGACCGAAACCGCCGAGACCCGGGCGCCGATCGGCTCGGCGACCATCTGCCAGGGCACGATGTTGGAGTGGTGCTCCATCTCGGTGATCAGCACTTCGTCGCCCTCGCGGAGCGCGTGGCGCCCGAGGCAGGAGGCCGCGAGGTTCAACCCCTCGGTGGCCCCGCGCACGAAGACGATCTCCTCCGGGGACTCCGCGGAGAGGAAGGCCGCCATCCGCGTCCGCGCCTGCTCGTACTGCCGGGTGGCCCGTTCCGACAGGACATGGACGCCACGGTGGATGTTCGCGTAGCCGGTCTCGTACATCCGGTTCACGGCGTCGAGCACCGCCCGCGGCTTCTGGGCGCTCGCCGCGTTGTCCAGGTAGGCGATCTCCTTCCCCCGCGCCTGCTGGCTCAGGATCGGGAAGTCGCCGCGGACCCGCTCCAGGTCGTACGCCGGGGCCGCGCCGCTCATGCCGGGGCCTCGCTCCACCGGGGCCGCATCGCCGCGAGTTCGGCCTCCGCGAGGGCGCGCACCGGCGCCGCGCCGGCCCGTTCGATGACTTCGCCGGCGAACGCCCGGATGAGGATCTCCCGCGAGTCCATCGCCCCGAGGCCGCGCGAGCGGAGGTAGAAGAGGGCGTCTTCGTCGAGCCGGCCGATCGCCGCGCCGTGAGCGCACTTCACATCGTCGGCGTTGATCTCCAGCCGGGGGCGGGTGTGCGTCTCCGCGCGGCGGGAGAGCAGCAGCGTCCGGTTCGCCTGCGCGGCGTCGGTCCCCACCGCCCCGGGAGTCACCACCACCTTCCCGTCGAACACCGCCCGCGCCCCCTCGGCCAGCACGCTCTTGAACAGTTGCCGACTCGAGCCGCGCGGCGCGGCGTGGACCACCAGCGTGTGGTGGTCGGCCGCGGCGGCCCCGGCGCCGAGGAACAGCCCGTTCAACTCGGCGTCCGCGCCTTCCGACCGGAGGAGCGCCCGCGCTTCGATGCGGGAACGGCCGGCCCCGAGCGAGAACACCGCGCACCGGAGGCGCGCGTCCCGCCCCAGTTCGAAGGTGACCCGCCCGGTGTGGGCGACCCGTTCCGGTTCCCGGTCCAGCCGGAGGTAGTGGAGTTCCGCGTTCTCGCCGATCCGGCAGAACGCGCTCGGATTCGTCCACCCGGAGTCCGCGCCGCCCTCGCCGCCCTCGCCGCGCTCGCCGCCCTCGTGCGCCTCGATCACCACCGCCCGGCTGCCCGCCCCCAGTTCGACGATGAATCGGGGGTGGAGCATCCGTTCCGCGCCCGGTTCCCCGCTGCGGCTCGAATGGAGCAGCACCGGCGGGCAGTCGGCGTCCGCGGGGACTTCGAGGCGCGCGCCGCAGTCGGAGAGCGCCGCGTTCAGCGTTTCCAGCGGGTGGGCGAGTGCGCCCTCCGCGTCCGCTTCGGGCCCGTTCCCGCCGGACTCGGCGCCCGCCCCGTCCTCCCCGAACCTAGCGGCGCCGGGGGAGAGGGCCGCGCCGCCCCGGCCGAAGGCCTCGATGTTCACCCCGCCACCGACTGGAGCGGAAACCGACTCCACCAGCCCGTTCCGCAGCCGGACGGCGTCCGCGAACCCCTCCGTCCAGTCCGGCGGCGTCCCGTTCGCCGGCGGGGCCCCTTCGAACGGACGGTAGAGCGCCTTGGTCAGGTCGAGACCGGAGTGTCTCCAGTCCTCGTCCCCGGCGGTGGGGAACCCGCCGCGCGCGAAGAACTCCCCGACCAACCGCCGGCGCCGCGTCCCCTCCGCCCCTGCCTCCATCCGCCCGGCGCAGTCGAGGTAGTGCGGCTCGGCGCCCCGGCCGGGCCCCGACTCCGAAGGCATCGCGCGGCCGGGGTGTCCGCTCAGACCGCGGCCGGCTCGAGCGGCTTCCCGTACCCCTCGCGTTCGAGCCGCAGCGCGAGTTCGCCGCCGCCCGAATCCACGATCCGGCCGCCCTGCAGCACATGCACCCGGTCGGGGACGATGTGGTTCAGCAGCCGCTGGTAGTGGGTGATCACGAGGAACGAGCGCTCCGGCGACCGCATCCGGTTCACGCCGTCGGCGACGATGCGGAGCGCGTCGATGTCCAGCCCGGAGTCGGTCTCGTCCAGCACCGCGAGCGTCGGCTCCAGCACCGACAACTGGAGGATTTCGTTCCGCTTCTTCTCGCCGCCGGAGAAGCCCTCGTTCACCGGCCGCTTCACCAGGTCGGCGTCGAAGTCCAGCGCCTTCACCCGCTCCCGCATCAACGAGAGGAAGTCCACTGCGTCGAGTTCCGGCAGGCCCCGGTGCCTGCGCACTTCGTTGAGCGCCGCCTTGAGGAAGTAGGTGTTGTTGACCCCGGGGATCTCCACCGGATACTGGAACGCGAGGAACACGCCCCGGCGGGCGCGCTCCTCCGGCTCTGCCTCCGTCAGGTCCTCGCCCCGGTAGCGGATCGTCCCGGCGGTGATCTCGTAGCCCTCGCGTCCGGCGATCACATGCGCCAGCGTGCTCTTGCCGGAGCCGTTCGGGCCCATGACCGCGTGCGTCTCCCCCGGCGGGATCTCCAGATCGAGCCCGCGCAGGATCGGTTTGCCGGAGGCGGCGACTTCGAGCCCGCGGATCTCGAGCAGCGGCGGACTCACCCCACGGCTCCTTCGAGGCTCACGCCCAGCAGTTTCTGCGCTTCCACCGCGAACTCCATCGGCAACTCGGACAGAACTTCCCGCGCGAACCCGTTGACGATGAGCGAGACCGCCTCTTCCGGGTCGAGCCCGCGCTGGCGGCAGTAGAACAACTGGTCCTCGCCGATGCGGGAGGTGCTGGCCTCGTGTTCGAGTTGGGCGTCCGGGTTGGCCACATCTATATAAGGGACCGTGTGGGCGCCGCAGTCCGGGCCGATGAGCAGCGAGTCGCACTGCGAGAAGTTGCGCGCCCGGTCCGCTCCGGGAAGCACCTTGACCTGGCCCCGGTAGGTGTTCTGGCCCCGGCCGGCGGAGATGCCCTTCGAGATGATGGTGCTCCGGGTGTTCTTCCCGATGTGGATCATCTTGGTGCCGGTGTCCGCCTGCTGGCGGTTCGCGGTGATGGCCACCGAGTAGAACTCGCCCACCGAGTCGTCCCCGACCAGCAGGCAACTCGGGTACTTCCAGGTGATCGCCGAGCCGGTCTCCACCTGCGTCCAGGAGATGCGCGACCGGGCGCCGGCGCACTTTCCCCGCTTGGTGACGAAGTTGTAGATGCCCCCGACGCCGTCCTTGTCTCCCGGATACCAGTTCTGCACCGTCGAGTACTTGATGCGGGCGTCCTCGAGCGCGACCAGTTCCACCACCGCGGCGTGCAGTTGGTTCTCGTCCCGCATCGGCGCGGTGCAGCCTTCGAGGTAACTCACTTCGCTGCCCCGGTCGGCCACGATGAGCGTGCGTTCGAACTGGCCGGTCTCGGACGCGTTGATCCGGAAGTAGGTCGAGAGTTCCATCGGGCAGCGGACGCCCGGCGGGATATAGACGAAGGACCCGTCGGAGAACACCGCGGAGTTCAGGCAGGCGAAGAAGTTGTCCGAGTGCGGCACGACCGTTCCCAGGTATCGGCGCACCAGGTCCGGGTGCTCCCGGACCGCTTCCGAGAAACTGCAGAAGACGATCCCCAGGTCGGCCAGTTTGGCCTTGAAGGTGGTCGCCACCGACACGCTGTCGAACACCGCGTCCACCGCGACTCCGGCCAGCCGCTGCTGCTCGGCCAGCGGAATGCCCAGTTTCTCGTAGGTGGCGCGGAGTTCCGGGTCGATGTCGTCGAGGCTCTTCGGGCCGTCGGCCACCGCGCTCTTCGGCGCCGCGTAGTAGCGGATCTCGTCGTAGCGGATCGGCGGATAGGAGACCTTGGCCCAGTTCGGCTCTTCCATCTCCAGCCAGATGCGGTAGGCGGCGAGCCGCCAGTCGAGCAGCCACTCCGGCTCCTCTTTCTTCGAGGAGATGAGGCGGACGACTTCTTCGGAGAGTCCCGGGGGGATCGTCTCGGTTTCGATGTCGGTGACGAACCCGTAGGCGTACTCGCGCTCGACGAGGTTCTTGACCTCGTCGGCGCCGAGTTGTTTCCGGGGTTCGACGGCGGCGGCGTTCGGCATGGGATCTACGGGAGGGGACTCAGCCCGCCGCTCCGGCGGCGGGGGGCGACGGGGAGGCGCTCGGCAGGCGCGGGAAGGCCGCGCGGGCGGGGGGCGGCGCCGGCGCGGCGGCCTCCGGCGGGGCAGGGGAGTCGTCGGGGAACTCCTCGGGAAAGTCCGCGCCGGGCAGCAGGTGCGAGAGCGTCAGGCGGGAGAGCGTCCTGGCCACCAGGTCGTGGACCCGTTGGAGCGGCCCGCGCACGCAGCAGGTCGGGGTGAGCGAGCAGTTGTGCTCGTCGAGGCCGCATTCCACGAGCGCCAGCGGCCCCTCCACGGCCTCGATGACCTCGATGAGCGGGACTTCGCCCGGGGGCCGGGCCAGCCGATACCCCCCCAGGACTCCCTGGCGCGTGCTGACCAGTCCCGCTCGCCGCAGCCCCTGCAGGATCTTGGCGATCAGGTCCGCCGGGAGACCCCGGCCGGCGGCGACCCGCCGCGCGCTGAGCGTCTCGTCAGCCGGGAGCGCCGCCAGGTCCGAAAGAGCCATCAGGGCGTAGTCGGTGCTCCGGGAGAGACGGATCATGAAAGTGGGCGGAGTGGCGTGGGGCGGGAACGGGGAGAAGCGCGGGGAGAAGGTCGGGAAGGAGGGCGGGCGAGAGGCGGCGACCCCGGGGCGGGAGGAGGGGAGCGACCCGGCGCGGAGCCGCGTCGAAACGGAGCGCCCGGCCCCCGGCTCTCCGGGGGTTCGGCCCCGGCGGGGCCGTCGGGGAACTGGGAAGGAACGACGCCGGGCTCGATCGCCCGGTGAATTGCGACCCGAAGAGTCCTATTTTACCTGCGCCCCGGCGGGGCGGTCAAACCCCGTTGGCGCGCTCCCGCCGGGCGCGGCCCGTTCCCGAACCGTCTCCCCGAACTGTCTCGTTGCCGCCGGAACGGTAGCCGCGCCGCGCCTCCCCTCCGCCGGCTTCGTACACTGCCTCGCCGCATGGCGCGCCGCCCCGCTCCCGCCCCGCCTGCCGGAACCCCGGCCGGGACCCCGGCCGACGCCTCGGCCGGGGCCGCGTCCGACCCCGCCGTCCGGCGGGACCGCCGAACCAGGCGCGGCCGCGGCCCTTGGGCGGCCCCGAAGACCGCCCGCGCCGCGACCCGCCGGGATTCCGAGCCCGGCGACGGTCCGGAACCGGCCGCCCCGGACCCCGGGGCGCCGGACTGGAAGCGGGCGACCGCCGCCCTCTCGCGGCGCGACCCGGCGCTCCGCGCCCTGATCCGGCGCGTCGGCCCCTGCACGCTCGCGCCCCGCGAGAACTCCTTCGGCGGGCTGGCCGGCGCCATCGTCGCCCAGCAGATCTCCGCCGCCGCCGCCACCACGATCCACACCCGCCTCTGGAGCCTCACCGGCGGCCGCCCGCCGACGCCGGAGGACCTCCTGCGCCGCCGCGAGACGACGCTCCGGCGGGTGGGCCTCTCCCGCCAGAAGATCGCCTACCTCCGCGACCTGGCCCGCCGGGTCCGCGACGGCGTCCTCGACTTGGCGGCGCTCCCCGGCCTCCCCGACGACGAAGTGCGCCGGGAACTCACCGCCGTCCGCGGGATCGGCCGGTGGACCGCCGACATGCACCTCATCTTCACCCTGAACCGCCCCGATGTGTTCGCTCCGGGCGACGCCGCCGTCCTCGCCGCCATGCGCGACCTCTACCGCCTCCCGGAAGACGCCCCCGCCGAGACCTACGAGGAAATCAGCGCCCGCTGGCGCCCCTACCGCAGCGTCGGCGTCTGGTACATGTACGAACACCTCCACGCCCTCCGCGCCGCCGCCCGCGGGGCGCCCCCGCCGGCGCCGCGCGACCGGGCGGCGCCGGCTACACTCACGGGCAACCGTGGGTGAACCTCGAACCTTGAACCTGTCTTTTTCTACTCAAGGAGTCGAGGCCATTGCGCTGGCGACCTCACCGGCGCTTCCCCGCGCGGGAAGCGCGATTCGGGGCTCTGAGGCCCCCCTTTTCGACCGCGGCTTCGGCCGCCGGAACCTCCGCGGCGACTCGCGGAGGCGGCCGCCGGCCCGGCCCGCCGGCCTTCCCGTCCGCCAACCACCGGAGGCCGGCATGCCCCGGTTCCTGATCGTCGTGGCCGCTGTCGGCGGACTCTGCGGGGTGGCCGCGCTGCTGCTCGGCGTCCTCGCCCTGCCCATGGGGCTACCGGCGCCCCTGCTCGCCGAGCGGCTCTACAGCCAAGTCTCGCTCCACCTCTGGTTCGTCGAAATCCTCCTGATCCTGGTCGCCGTCGGCGCGGCGGTCTTCGGGTTGGCCGGCTACCAGTCCATCCGGGAAGTCGCCGCCACAATGGCCCGCGCCGAGGCCCGCCGCGTGGCCTCGGCGCAAATGGTGGAACACCGCAGGAGCCTTCGCCGCGGCCTCGGCGAGGGGGAGACCAACGACGAGAAAGGAACGGAGTAACGCCCATGGCCCTGCCCAAGATCCACATGGAGATCATCCGCGAGTACCAGCGGAAGGTGCCGGTCGCGGTGGACGAGATCGCGAAGGAACTCGGGCTGAAGTCGTACTGGGGGATCTGGGACAACGGCGCGTCCGGCCGCATCGCCAAGGACCGGAAGAAGGGCGGGAAGAGCGGTTACGCCCTCATCGTCAACCGGGACCACTCGCCGGAGCGCCGGCGGTTCACCGTCGCCCACCAGATCGCCCACTTCCTCATGCACAAGAAGGAAATGGGCGACAGCCTTGTCGACGACTCGCTCTACCGGAGCAAACTGGGCGGCCCGTACGAAGTGGCGGCCAACGACTTCGCGGCCTGGCTCCTCATGCCCTGGAACATGATCCTGCACGAAGTGGCCTGCGGCGCGGAGACCGTCGAGAAGTTGGCGAAGATCTTCCAAGTCTCCAACAGTTGCATGGCCGTTCGCCTCGGCTTCCCGTTCGAGGACTGACCGGGCCGGTGCAAGATCGCCCGGCCTCGCGCCGGGCCGGCGTCGGTCCGGCCGCTTCGCGACCCGGAGGCAGGGCTTGCCGGTCTTCCGGCCTTCGGGGGACCCGCCCTTCGCGCCGCCGCCCGCCGCCCGCCGGCCGCGGCCGCGCCTCCGCTGCCGGCGGCGGGATGCCGACCATGAGTAGAGTGACGGGGGAACACCCATGACCATGCCCAAGACCCACATGGAGATCATCCACGAGTACCAGCGGACGCTGCCGGTCGCGGTGGACGAGATCGCGAAGGAACTCGGGCTGAAGTCGTACCGGGGGATCTGGGACAACGGCGCGTCCGGCCGCATCGCCAAGGACCGGAAGAAGGGCGGGAAGAGCGGGTACGCCCTCATCGTCAACCGGGACCACTCGCCGGAGCGCCGGCGGTTCACCGTCGCCCACCAGATCGCCCACTTCCTCATGCACCAGAAGGAAATGGGCGACAGCCTCGTCGACGACTCGCTCTACCGGAGCAAACTCGGCGGCCGGTACGAAGGCGAGGCGAACGACTTCGCGGCCTGGCTCCTCATGCCCTGGAACATGATCCTGCACGAGGTGGCCTGCGGCGCGGAGACCGTCGAGAAGTTGGCGAAGATCTTCCAGGTCTCCAACAGTTGCATGGCCGTCCGCCTCGGCTTCCCCTTCGAGGACTGACCCGGTCGGCGCGGGATCGCCCGGCCCCGCGCCGGGCGGGCGGCGTCAGTGGCGGGCGTCAGTGGGCGGGCGTCAGTCCGGCTGTTTCACGACCCGGAGGTAGGGCTTGACGGTCTTCCAGCCCTCGGGGAAGCGCTCGCGGGCCGCTTCGTCCGAGACGGCGGGGACGATGATGCAGTCCTCGCCGGCCTTCCAGTCCGCCGGGGTGGCGACCTGGTGCTTCGCGGTGAGTTGGAGCGAGTCCACCACGCGAAGCAACTCGTCGAAGTTGCGGCCGGTGGCCATCGGGTAGGTGAGGATCAGCCGGATCCGCTTGTCCGGCCCGATGATGAAGACGCAGCGCACGGTCAGGTTGTCCGCCGCCGTCCGCTCCCCGGCGCGCCCGAGCGCGTTCGGATGGATCATGTCGTACAACTTGGAGACCCGCAGGTCCTCGTCGCCGATCATCGGGAAGTCGGGGGCGGCGCCCTGCGTCTCCTCGATGTCCTTCGACCAGGCGCGGTGGTCCTCCACCGAGTCCACGCTCAGCCCGATGAGCCGGACGCCGCGCCGCTCGAACTCCGGCTTCAGCCGGGCGGCGGTCCCGAGTTCGGTGGTGCAGACCGGGGTGAAGTCCTTGGGGTGGGAGAAGAGGATCGCCCAGGAGTCGCCGAGCCACTCGTGGAAGCGGATCTCCCCGTCGGTGGTGTCCTGGGTGAAGTCGGGGGCGACATCTCCGATGCGCAGCGCCATGGCGGAACTCCTTGGGTCGGGCCGAATGAGGGGCCCTCGGGGGGCCGGCGTTCCCCGCCGTCCCGGGGGGACGATCGGGGGCGCCGCCGACTCTACCGCGCCGCCCGGCGGCCGGCCTCGCCGGGATCGGGCCGCGCCGCGGCGGACACTCCCGCCGCCATCCCCAAGTCGAAGAGGCGCTCCGCCCGATCCTCGAAGCGCTCCCGCCAAGCCAACTTCGCCAGCCAGGCCCCGGGGATGCCGCTTCGCCCCCACAGCGCCCCGGCCAACTGGCCGGTCACCGCGCCCACCGTGTCGGCGTCGCCGCCGAGGTTGACCGCCTCGACCACCGCCTCCCGGAACGAGCCGGCCCGGGAGACCGCCCACAGCGCCGCCTCCAGCGTGTGGATCACATAGCCGCTGGAGGAGATCCCGTCCCGCGTCTTCTCCCGGAACGAGCCGGCGGCGATTTCGGCCACCCCGCCCCCGGCCCGGCCCTCCCGGGGGCGCAGCACGGTGTCCGCCGGGGCGCCGGCGATCGCCTCCACCAGCAATTCGACGAAGTACGCGCACGCTTCCACCGCCTCCTCCGCGCCGTGCGTGGTCCGGCTCTGGAGCCGGGCGGCGGCCTGCGCCGCCGGGAGGTCGCTCCACCAGCGGACTGCCACCGGGGAGAGCCGCATCAGCGACCCGTTCCCCGCCGAGCGCGGATCCGCGCTCCCGGCCAGCGGCGCCCCGGTCCGCTCGAACCGGGCGAGCGCCGCCGCCGTCGTCCCCCCGATGTCGAAGCAGTGTCCGGTGGCCGAGTTCTCGCCGTCCTTCCACCAGCGGACGAATCTCCTCATCAGGTCCCCGGGGTCGAGGCCCCGCTCCGCGCCGCCCTCGACCAGGGAGTCCGCGAGGCAGAGCGCCATGCTCGTATCGTCGGTCCACTCTCCCGCCGCCAGCCCGAACGGCCCACCGCCGACGAGGTCGGTGACCCGCGGAACGCTGTCCCGCGCCGCGAATTCGAGGGTCGTTCCCAGCGCGTCCCCGACCGCCAGCCCGAGCAGGGCGCCGACGGCCCGATCCTTCGCCGCCGCTTCCTCCGGTCGCATCGCCGCCGCGGATTCTCCCACCGGGGCAGGTGAGGGGCCCGGCCGGGCCCGGACGGCCCCGGCGGATGCCGCCGCCCGCCGCCCGCCGCCCGCCGCCCCGCCGGCGGCGCTTCCCGCTTTCGGCGGCGCTCTCCGCCGCCGGCGGGGCTCCGCACATGCGGCGGCGCTCCGCGCTTCCGGCCGGCGCTTCCCGCGTTCGGCGGGGCTCCCCGCCACCGCCGGCGCTCCTGACATCATTTCCGCGCGCCGCCCCGCCGGAACCGCGCCCCGGGCGGCCCGCCCGGCCGCCCGGCGCCTCCTGCGGCGCCCCGCCCGCCAGCCCACCAACTCCCGATGACCCGCGACCGCGCCGCGTCCGGCCGCTACCGGCGGGTGCGGGCGCTCTGGCCCGACCACCTCGGTCTCGCCCGCGGGAAGATCCTCGACGCCGGCGTCCTCGACAGCGCCGAACCGGCCACCGGGCACGCCCTCGCCCTGTTCTCGCTCGGCCTCCACCGGGAGATGACCCCCTACGAAGGCTCCGGAGTCCTCGAAGGGCTGCCGGACATGCGCGCCGTCTTCGACCCGGCCGCTGTCCGCCCCGGCTGGCCCCCGGCGCGAGACACCGGAGTCGTCGTCGCCGACCTCGAATCCGGCGGCGCGCCGCTCGCCCGCTCGCCGCGCCAGGTCCTCAAGAACGCCGTCGCCCGCTTCACCGCCGACGACCTGCGCCCGGTGGTCGGGATCGAACTCGAGGCGTTCCTCCTCCGCCCGGTCCCCGCCCCGGACGAACCGGCGGCCCCGCCGGGCCCCGCCTACCTCCCGCTCTCCACTCCCGGCCACCAGGTGTACGGCGCCGGCCCGCTGGCCGACCCCGCCGGGGTGCTCGACCGGGTGCTGGAGGCCGCGGACGCCGCCGGGATCGTCGTCGAGTCGTTCCACGGCGAGTACGACAACGGCCAGTTCGAATTGACGCTCCGGAAGAAGGACGCGCTCGCCGCCGCCGACGAGGCCTTCCTCCTCCGCCTGCTGGCGCGGGAAGTGGCCGCCTCCGCCGGCTTCCACCTGACCTTCCTGGGCAAGCCCTTCACCGACCGGGGCGGTTCCGGCCTCCATGTGAACCTCAGTCTGGAAGCCCCGGAGGCCTCCGGCGCCGGGCCCGGGCCGCTCCCGGCGCGCCGGAACCGGTTCGACGACCCGCAGGGGCCGGGCGGGCTGTCGGAGACGGCCTGGCTCGCCGTCGCCGGGCTCCTCCGCCACCACCGGGCGCTGGCCGCCGTCCTCGCGCCCACGGTGAACGCCTACCGCCGGCTCCGCCCGGCCCAGATGAGCGGCTACTACGCGAACTGGGGCCACGACCACCGGGGCTGCGCCGTCCGCATCCCCCCGGAGCGCGGCGCCGGGGCCCGGCTGGAACACCGGCTCGCCGACGGCGCCTGCGGCCCCCACATCGCGGTCGCCGCGGTCCTGGCCGCCGCCCGGCTGGGGATCGAGCGCGGCGAGGCGCCGCCCTCCGAGGAAACGGCCGACTGTCTGGCCACTCTTTCCCGGGCCGAGCCGGCGGCGGAAGACCTGGGCGCGGCGCTGCGGGACCTCGAAGCCGACCGGGAACTGTCCGCCGCGCTCGGCGAGGACTTCGTCCGGATGCACTGCGCGGTGAAGCGGGACGAGTGGGCGCGCTACCGGGCGCACACCTCGGACTGGGAACTCCGCGAGTACCTGCCGAACTTGTGACCTCCGCCCCGCCTTCCCGTCGAACGCCAGCCCGTCGAACCCCGGCGCGACTCGCCCTCCTCGAACCCCGCGCCGCGCCCGCGCCGGCCTCCCGCTCCTCCGCCGGTTCCCCCGGCACCGGGCGGCCCCTCCCGGCGGCGGGACTCCGGGCGCGGCCCGGCAGGCCCGGCCGGCCCGGCAGCCCCAGGACGCCGCAGGGCGCGCGACCGGCCCGCCGGCCCGCCGCCCGCCGGGAAGTCCCGGAGGGGGCCTCGAAGTGCAATAATCGAACGCATGGCCTCGGCGGCGCCGTTCGCCCCCCCCCCCCCCCCCCCCCCCCCCCATCCGGTTGCAGGCGCCGAGGCGCCGGGCGGATGCGGGCGTTTGGGGACTTTCGCCCGATTCCCTTATACTCCGACCGAATCCATGTCGCAGATTCGACGCGCCCTCGGCGCCCCTCGAACTCCGCGGGCGCCCGCCGTAAACCGGCGCCGGCGCCGTTTCTCGCTCTCCACCGAACGGGAGATTGGTGAAATGATGCATCTCCAGAGGTGGTCGGCCCCCTTTCGCGGGTCGGCTGTCTTTCTCGCCCTGCTGTTGGGTGCGGTCGTGTTGTCGGGCTGCAGCGACGACACTTCCAGCACCACGCCGGCCCCGGCGCCCGCGCCGGCGCCCGCGCCGGCCCCGGACCCGACGCTCGACGCGCCGGGCGGGTTGCGCGTCTCGGCCACCGGCTCGGACTTCATCGAGTTCAGTTGGAACGCCGTGGAAGGCGCGAGCAACTACGAGATCCAGTTGAGCCTGACGGCCGGCGATTTCGGCTCCGTAACCACCGCCACCGTCTCCGGGACGATGCACCGGTTCGCCGTGGATGCGTCCACGACCGCCCACGCCCGGGTCCGGGCGATGGCGTCCGGCGTCCGGAGCGACTGGAGCGACACCGTGTCCGGCACGACGATGGCCGCGCCGCTGATGCTCGCCGCGCCCATGCCCGAAGTCTCCGGGACCGGGCCGGACCACATCGAGTGGAGTTGGGACGCGGTCGAGAACGCGCTCGCCTACGAGGTCCAGGTCGCCGCGACCGAGGCCGGCCTTTCCTCCGCCGAGATGACGCGGGTCGCCCGAACCACGCACCGGGTCACCGCCGACCCGCTGCAGACCATGTACATCCGGGTGCGGGCCGCCGCCGGCACGACCTCCTCTCCTGTCGTGAGCGACTGGAGCGACGCCGTCGCCGGGCAGAGTCTGGCTGCGCCGGGCGTCTTCACGGTTCGGATGAATCCGCCGGCCGCCGCCTCGGACTCGGACTGCAGCGGCCAGGCCTTCTGCCCGGACGAGGGTTCCGACCCGAAGACCGCCCAGGCGGCGGTGAACACCCGGATGGTGGTGACCTCTTCCCGGCCGGCGCGCATCACGCCGATGTTCCTGACCGGAACGCCGGGGGCGGGGATCGCCGCCGGCAACAGCACCCCGTTCACCTACTTGGTCTGGTCGGCGCTCCAGGCCGACATCGCCAGGGACGGCGTGACCTTTCGTTTCGACCGGGTGACCACGGGCGCCGGACAGGAGCCGACGCCTACCGGTGAAACGATGTTCATCACCTGCGGGCCGTTCCGGTGTTCGGACGCGGCCGAAGAGACGCCGCCGGCGCCGCAGATCTCCATCGAGGACTCGGCCGCATGCAGCGGGTTCGAGGCGGACTTCCAGGCGGATGTGGGAGCGGTGCGGAACACCGCCCTGAACCTGCCGATGGGTGTGGATCTGGGCTGGAATTACACGACGACCGGTTCGGCGAAAGTGACCCATGTGTTCGCCGGCGCCGGGAACCTGAAGGTGGACGGCGGAACCGTGAGCCGCACCTCGGCGCGCCGGGCGCTGCCGGTGCAGCGGACCGCGACGAGCGGCCCCGCCTTCGGCGGCAGTCTGGATGAGGACTGGGACAGCGTCGGCGCCGGAAACTTCGGCGTCGAGAATCTCACGGTGACCACCGGCGGTCCGGTCCGTAACGGCGAGGACGACTGCTTCTTCGCCACCGCCGCGGCTCTGGGCGAGCACGACGCCGTCGGCTGGAGGGCGGATGCCTATGTGACGGACTGGGGCAGTTACGCGACTTTCGGCGACCCGCGAACCAGTTCCGCCCTGCGCCGTCCCGAGTCCTGCATGCGGGTCATCGCCGACGACACTTCGGTTTGTGACAGCGCCTCCGGCAGCGGCTGCGAGGGCGCCACCCGCGGGAACTACCTCGCTGGGTATTCGCTCGAGATCCAGCCGGAGGCCAGCGTAACCTGGGCCGGCAGCCGCGTGAAATGGCCCAGCGGTCAGGATCCGTTCGAGGACTTCGACTGCGCCGGCGTGACCGTCGAGGCTTCCGACCAGGTGGATATCTGCGAGTTGTTCGAAGAGGAAGTGGACCGCTATTGGGGCCGGGGCCGCATCGCCGATCTCGGCCGCGCCGCGGATTGGGGCGAGGGAAGTTCCGAGTTCCGCGTGCGAGCGATCCTGCTGGAGGATTACGGCGCATACAGGAACTTGGTGGCGCTCCAGGTGGCGCGGAACCTGCCGCCGGTCGCTGCGAACGAGCGCCCGTCGCCGCCCACCGATTCCCAGTACCTGTACCGCCCCGCCGGCAGCCGCTTCCTCAGCCTGTGGCTCTCGGAGCCGGGTCGGCCGCCCCAGCGGAAGGCGGGGGATCCCGCCAGTTTTGCGCGCCCTGCCGGCATCGATGACACCCAACAGGATCGTGACATCTATTACCCGGGGAAACTTCACGCCTACCAGCAGTGGCTGACCGTGGAGCCCTTCGGGTTCTTCGACCGCTCGAGCGGCAACCGGGCGACTGCCCGGTACGACATCGGTCGGCACGGGGACCACCTCCTGACCGAGGGTCCGGTCGCGCAGCGCGGGCTCGTCACCTTGGCTGTCCTGAACGCGGACGGCAACCCGATCCACGGCGACTTCGGCAAAGTGGACCTCAACGGGGACGGCGAGGCCGACAACTCGCACCGGGCGGCCTACCGCGAGTGCTCCGGCAGCGATGGCGGCGTCGCCGGTTCGGGGGGCGCGGGCGGCAGCCTCTGCGACGCGGAGGATGTCGAGTTGGAGGGCGAGGTCACCTTCGTAATGAACAAGGACTCGCAGACCTGTCCGGTCACTCGCGAGGTCGCCCTCACTTGCAACTGGGACGCCGATGGTGACCGACGGCGCTACATGCGGGAAGTCGCGGAACTCGACCATCCGGACGAAGTTCGCTACTTCCTGTCCTGCGAGGCGAGTTGAGGTCGGCGCCTTGCCTTTCCTCCCGTAACGCGGGTTAGTCGGCGCCGGCGGGCGTCGGCGGCGCAGCCCCGGGACCGAGGGGTCCCGGGGCTTTTTGCGCGTACGCCGGGCTGGCTCGGCCACCTCAGAGGTTTCAGGCGCCGGAGGGCGGGCGACCGCGTGGCGTCCCGGCTCGCGCCGGCAGCCTCCCCCGCGAAATTCCTCACCGGCGCCGCCCGGCGGTCGCGAGCCCACCGACCTCGCGCGTCCGGCGGCAACGGTGGATTCGATCCTCGACAGCCCGTGGAGAAGTCCCGGGAGAGCGCCCGTCAACGCAGAGCGCCGTACGGAGTCGCTTCCGACCTCGGCCGGCCGCCGGCCTCGAGCCATGACCGACCGACGCGCGCGCCCCGGTCCCGGCCGTCGGTTCAGCGGGCCGGGCAGGTCCGAGAGGGCGCCGAAGCGGACCCCTCCGTTCCCTCCCCGTCGGCGCCGCGCGGCGCCCGATGCCCTTTCGGCCGGTCCGCCGACGCGCGGTAGCGCCGAGCCCGGGACGGCCTCGGAAGGTGCGGTGGGAGGAGCCCGAGCGGACGAAGCGGGAATGCCGAGGTCGAGCCCGCGGCGGGCTCCGCTCCGCCCCGGGGATGGAGTGACCGTCTGCCGAGGTGGTCCGACCGGCGCGGGCTTCGCTCGGCCCGGTCGCCCGTCCGTAGCGGCCTGGCCGGGAGGCCGGCGCCGAGGCGCGTCTCTCCCGCTTCTCGTCCCCGCACGCCCGGAGGTTCTCGTCCGGTGGCCACCAGCCCGGCACCCCGGAGGGCCGGCCCCGCAACCGCGGTTTCCGGATTCTCTGCCCGCCGCGTTACCCGGCGGGGCGAAGATAGGGACCGGGGTCTTCGGTTCCGCGCTCTGCTCGGGAGGCCGAGAGGGAGCCGATCCCCGCTCCGGGGAGGGGCCCCGCTGCGGCTTGCCTGATCCGGTTCGCCGCGCTGGCCGATCCCCGCTCCGGGGGAGGGCCCTCCGCCGCGGCCCTCGCCTCCTGAGCCCAACGGCCCCCGTCCGGCGCGCGGCTTCGGCCTCCGGCCGCTCGGCGCCGCCCCCGGCGGCCTTCCCCGCCGACAGGAACCCGGTTGCCCGGCTGCCATCGGTTCGTCGGCCGGCCCCGGCCCCCACCTTCCGGGCGGCCGACCGCTGACGGCGTCTCGGTTGACTTCGGATTCCCGCGTGTGATTCACTTCGCAGCCTTGTGCGCGCTGCGCGGGTTGCGCGGGCGGGAAGGCTTGCCCGGTGTCTCCGGTTCTGCCTATACTCCGCCCCCGCCGGCCCCGCGCAGGGCTGCGCCGGGTTGACACTTGCCGGAAACCGGTAGAAAATCCCGCAGACGGCGCCCGCCGAAGACGGCCGGGGCTCCGTTCTTCACCGTCCTACAGGAGGTAGGCGACATGATGCAGATCACAAGGAAGTCGAGTCCGCTGCGCGGGCTGACTGTCCTTCTCGCCCTGATGCTGGGCGCCGGCCTCGTGCTGTCCGGGTGCGGTGACGACGACTCCACCACTACGACTCCGGCGCCGGCGCCGGCTCCTCCGGCGCCGCCGGCCCAGCCGGATCCGGTCAGCGTTCCCGGCGGTCTCACGGTCTCCGCCACCGGCGAGGACTTCATCGAGTTCAGTTGGGAAGCGGTCGAAGGCGCCTCCGGCTACGACATCCAGATGAGCATGACCGAGGGCGACTTCAGTTCGTCCATGATGGCCACCGTCACCGCGACGATGCACCGGTTCACGGTCTCGCCGTCCACGACGGCGTACGCGCGGGTGCGGGCCAACATGGACGGTCGCGAGAGTGACTGGAGCGGCGCGGTGATGGGGATGAGCATGGCCGCTTCGCTCACCCTCGGCACGCCGATGCCGGAGGTTTCCAGCACCGGCCCGGACCACATCGAGTGGACTTGGGATGCGGTTGCGGACGCCGCCGCCTACCAGGTTCGGGTCGCCGCCAGCGCGGACGGACTGGACATGGCGACCGCCGAGATCACCACCGCCACCAGTTACCGGGTCACCGCCGCGGCGGAGACCACGATGTACATCAGCGTTCGCGCCGCGGCCGGGACGCCTACCTCCCCGGTCGTCGGCGACTGGAGCGATGCGGTGGCGGGGACGAGCGATGTGGCGCCCCTGCCGTTCGTGGTCAGCATGACTCCGCCCGAAGCGGGAGCGGACAAGGATTGCAGCGGCCAGGCCTTCTGCCCGGATGACGGGACGGATCCGGAGAAGGCCCGAGCCTCCGTGAACACCAAGATGATGGTCGTGTCCTCGCACACTGCCCAAGTGTCGCCGGTGTTCCTCGAAGACGCCGGCGCGGTCGCCTTGAGCGACGGCGAGAACACGCCGTTCGCCAATGTGAACTGGAGCGCCCTGCAGTCGGTGGTTGCTAACGAGGGCGTGACCTTCATGTTCCAGCGCGTCGCCGCCGCCGCCGGGCAGGAACCGGCCGCGATGGGAGACGCGATGTACATCACCTGCGGCCCCTTCCGTTGCTCCGAGGCGATGGATGAGGCCCCGTCCGCTCCGGAGATTTCCATCTCGGACTCCGCCGCCTGCAACGAGTTCGAATTGGATCTGAAACTGGACATCGGCCTCGGCTACAACGGACGCAACGCCGACGATACGGCAGACGCCGCAGGCGCCTTGTACGATCGGAATGTCGGCATAGATGCGGGCTGGGTGTACACCTCGTCGGCCACCGCGACCGTCGTTCACGAGTTCGAAGGTGTCCCCGGTCCCACCGGAGGGAACCTGAAGGTCAAGGGGGCGGACATCAGCAAGACTTCCAGGCCGACGGCGCTCGTCATGGCCCGAGGAACCGGGGACAAGAAAAAGGCGGTCAACTACTTCGGTGGAGCGAGCCAGGGGACCGAGTTGACCTCGACAGAGGCCGGGCCGGTCTGGAACGGTATGGACGGCGGTGACTGTCTCGGGACAAATATCGCCACGTCCAACACTACTTCCTCGTATGGCTACAACAACATCGGCGGAACCGCCGGTGAGCGCCGCACCCTGCAGCGCCCGCAGGAGTGTTTCCGGATCATCACCGGCGGTCGCGACACCCCTGGCGCCGCCACGACGATTCGTCGGAACTACCTTCCCGGATACAAGATCCATGTGTCTCCCAACGCCAGCGTGACCTGGGCCGGGAGCGCGGTCGCCTGGGAGAAGGGAACGGATCCCTTCGACGGCTACGACTGCGAACCGCACACCATTTCCGCAGCCGAAGAAGTGGACGACCAGTTGGGTTCCCTCTGCGAGAGTTACCAGGAACAGGTGCGTGGCTGGTGGGGCAACGGGCTCGCCAAGAGCAATGGATCGTTCACCTTCGAGTATGTGGTGACCAGCGCCTACGCCGCCGACGGCACTCGGACGGTGGATGCCCCGACTTTCCCTGTCGACAGTCGGACTGCCGCGACCGAGGTGGGTGCCGGCAAGAAGTTCGTCCGGATCAATGTCGTTGCGAAGTCGCCTACTTGGAATGAAGACTTCGCCACCACCGCCGCGGGAGACGAGACGGAAGTCCACAAGGCCAAGGACAGCAGGTGGACGAGCCTCTGGCTCGTGGACTCCACGGCAGTGGATGCCGGTGATACCCCCAGGTCGCGCGACGGCACGGCTCCGGACGCCGACATGTACCGCGTGCTCACCGGCGACGGCAGTCTGCGGGGCGCCTATGTCGGCGCCTATCCGACCTCCGGGGATGACGACCGGTCCATCCGCTCCCACAGCGGCACCATCGTCGCCCCGCGGGCGGTGTTCACGGTGGATCTGCTGGACGACGACGGCGACCCGATGTACGGCGACTTCGGCAAGGTGGACTTCCAGCACCTCGCACGCAGCACGAACGAGGAGAGGGGCAAGGCTGACAACTACCCGTCCACGAACCCGGATGCCTATGCGTGCTCCGACGACGACGGCACGCGGTGCGATTCCGAGCAGGAGTTCGAGGGGACCATCACCTTCACCCTGTATCCCGACACGAACGACTGCACCGAAGAGATCGATGTCGCGTTCACCTGCACCTGGGACGCCGACGGTGACGAGGATCGCACCGGCGACGCCAGCGGCGCTACCGCGGGAACCTTCGGCATGACGAATATCGGTAACTTCGTCAAGTGCGAGGCCAGTTGATCGAAGACCGACCTTCCGGGATGGCCTGAGGCGGGCTGACCGCCCACAGAGCCCTCCCACCCGAGTCCCGGGGCCTCAGGGCCCCGGGGCTTTTCCCTTGTACGCGGAGACTCGCAGGGCGGGCGCCTCCGCATCGAGCGGCGTCTCGGTCGCACGCCCGATCCCTCGAGTCGCGCCGACCGCTCGCCCGTCCGCTCCCGTCCCTCATCCACCGGGACGGCGCGGCCCCTTCAACGCGGCGCGCTCCCGTTCGACGGCCGGAGCCCTCCTCCCCCTCCGCCATGCGCCTCCCGCGCCCGCGGGCGTCGGCCTCGGCCGGGAGCCCGTTCGCAGACCTCGCCCGGCCGACCGACCGCCGCCACTCCCCAGGGCGGGTCGTTTTCGAGGCCGGTTGACGCGGGGTCCGGCGCGATACGCTGAGAGGCGCTGTCGAGGCGCTGAGCCACACAGGAGAGGAGTGAGGTCGTCAGCCACCCGGCGAACCGCCGCCGCACTCGAAGTCCCCATCCGGCGAGGGAAGCGCTGTCAGTCTGCGTTCATCGACAATGGCGCAGTCCAAGTTCGTTCCGACGGGCTGGGAGCGACGCTCAGTTTGACTCTGCTGCGCCGCGACCATGAATGGACCGGACTTCACCGATCCCATAAACCGGGGCCCGGTGCGGCCGTGGACCTCTACCAACTTCGGGGCCAAGATCGTGTGACCGAAGAGTTCGAGGCGCTCCTCGAACCACACGCCGCCTATCGGATCATGACCCGGATCCGTGACGCCCTCCGTACTCTTCCCGCGGAACAGCGCGCTCGCTACGCGTTGCCCGACGAGACGGATGCCCCCGACCCCTCCGACGACGATGTCTGACATCCGGATCTCCCTGAACATGGCGCCGCCACCCGTGGCGTTGCCGTCCCGAGGGAATGTCAGCCGCCTGACCAACTCCCTTCGATGGAATCCCCATCCGATCGAATCGCTTTGCGTCGTGAGTCCGCAGTACGAGTCGCCGGACCTGATCGGCAGAGCAGTGATCGGTCTCCGGCCCGACGCGCCGGTTCAGGGAGGCTCGGCCGGGCCAGTCGTCGCCCGGGAAGAATCCCGCGCCGCTTGGGACGAGTCGTTCTCCGACCTGGACGAGATCGCTCGCGGAGTCGAACTGGACGGGCCCGTACCATCGAAACCATCGCTGGGAACGGCGAAACAGTTTCTCTCCCTGTTCGCCGCTCGCGGACTGAGAGCGCCGGTCGTGGGCGAGGTGACCGGCCGGGGCGTGTCCATCGAATTCCCCGGAACGGGGGCGAGAACCCGACTCACCTTCGTAATCGAAGGCGACGGGTCCATCACCTACCACGAACTCATCGAAGGGCGCCGATGGCGCGGGCGGTTTCCGGACCTTTCGTCCCTGTTGCCGGTCGTCTGGCCCTCTTCCTTCCACCGCTCCCGGCTTCTTCCTCCTGCTTGACCGGGGCCCCGCCACAGTGGACGACCGGTCGCCGTTGGGCCGCGGGGTCTTCTCACGCCGCGATAGAAGCCAAGGCCGGCGCGGCGAGTTCCGTATGGAAGTGTTCCGTGATCCAACGGTCGCCCAGGTGGTCGGTGGATCGGCTGGAGCCGGCCGCGACGAAAATCCTGACAGGGATCGGAGATCGCCGCGGGGCAGAGAGGCGGCCGCCTCGTCGATTCTACGGATGGGCAGTGGTCTCCCAAGCCCGAGCCGGAGCCGGAGGCCGTCGGGTCGAGATGACGCCGCAGCCGGACAATCCCTACCACGCCGATATCGTGCTGCCGGAATGGCCCGAAGGCCTGGAGGAACGGGACTCCATCTGCGACTGCCATGCTCAGGAACTGGCGCAGGCGGCGTCGTTCCGGGAGCGGCCGGTGGATCGGCAGTCCTGAGCGGGAAGCGGAAGGAGGCGGCGCACACCCGCCGTCGGCGCCGGCGGGCGGGGGTTCTTCCCCGCCTTCGGCGCGGCAGACAACTCGGCGCCGGTCGGCGCGCCGGCTCGGGGACCGTCCGCTCGGCGGCCCGGCCGGGGGGCCGTGGTTTCCGGCTGCTCCCCGGGGTCGGGGAGGCGGACGGCCCGGCGGTCGGAGGGGCGGTCGGGGAAGAAGATCCGGCCCCGGCGGGGTCGGGCGCGCCCCGGCCCCGCCTCGGCCGTCCCGTCCCGGAGGGCTGCCGCGGTTGCGGGACGCCGCGACCGGCCAGGGCCGGCCTGGGCCCCGTCCCGGCCCTTCCCTCCGCCCCGGAACCCGAGAGTGTCCACTTTTCGCGTCCCATCGACGGGTGGGGAGGCGAGGCGGACCGGGGCGGCGCGGCGCCGGGGGCTGTCGGCGCGGCGCGGGGTCGGCGCGGCGGGGGCGGGGGCGCGGTACTATTCCCGGCGCGGGCCGCAGGGTCGGCGGGGGTCGGGCGCGGGTTCGGGCGGCGGCGGCGAGGGGCGGCCGATGGTGGTGGGCTCGCCCAGCCACCCCTAAAGTGATTTGTTAAGGGTCGGTTGCGGTGAGGGGGGTAATTTGTGGTAGCATGTAACCGCTCTTGTACTTGGAGCACGGTTACCAGCCGGGTGTCGCGCCCGGTCTTCACCCACTCGATTGGGGGTTTTCGACATGACGAAGCCGAGCAGCCGTTCCTCCGTGGCCCGCGCCCTGTTCCGGGCCGCGCCGCTGGCGCTCATGCTGCTGGCCGCATTCGGCCTGTTCGTCTCGGGCTGCGGCGACGACTCGCCGACGACGCCCGCGCCGACGCCCACGCCGCCGCCGGCCCCGCCGGCGCCGACGCCGCCGGCGGTCCCGACCGGGCTCCAGGTGGCCTCGACCGGGCCGGACTTCATCGAGTGGAGTTGGACCGCCGTGGAGGGCGCCACCGGCTACGACATCCAGATGTCCCTGACCGCGGGTGACTTCTCCACCAATGTCCAGTTGACGCAGGTGGAGGCCGGGACCACCCGCCGCCGGTTCACGGTGGCCGCGGAGACGACCGCCTACGCGCGGGTGCGGGCGAAGAACGCGGACGGCGAGAGCGACTGGTCCGCCGCCGTCTCCGGGACGAGCATGGCGGCGCCGATCGTGTTGACCCAGCCGGCCAACCTGCGGGCCACCGAGGAGGAGCCGCGCTCGATCACCTGGAGTTGGAACGCGGTGACGGGCGCGAGCGCATACGAGGTCCAATTCCGCCTGAACAACGCCAACTTCACCTCGCAGGACACGATCAGGACCGAGCCCGCTACGACCACGCCGCAGGCCACTTTCGCGGTGCAGCCGGAGCAGGTGGCCTATGTCCGGGTTCGGGCGGTCGCCGGGACCGGCGCCAACCGGGTGGAAGGGCCTTGGGCCGTTCCCGCGCGCGGCGAGAGCGCGCAGTTGCCGCTGACAGCGCCGACCGGCTTGGAAGTGTCGGGTCGGGGAGCGGACTATCTGGTGTGGGCCTGGAACGCCGTGGAGGGGGCCACCACCTACGACGCCCAGATCAGCCTCGATGACGACGACTTCAGCCCGCCGAGCGACACCTTCCTCGGCCTGACCGCGAGGACGCAACGGGTGTCGAACCTGAGCGGGAACCGACGGGTGTACCTGCGGGTCCGGTCGGCCCGGGGCACGCAGCGGAGCGACTGGAGCGACTCCGTCGACGGCCGGACCGAGCCGCCGCCGGTCGTGCCGATCGCGACCCCGACCGGGCTCGCGACCTCGAATCCCCAGCGGACCTCGGTCTCCTTGGACTGGAATGTCGTGGACGACGCCGAGTATTACGAGGTGCAGCAGCGGGCGGCGGGCGGCAGTTGGGGCGCCGCGACCTGCCGGGACACCGATGACGACGAGCCCACCGACAGCGACTGCGTGGCCACCGGACTCGCAGCCGGCACCGAGTACTCCTTCCGGGTGCGCGCCGTGCCGCCGGAGGACGAGGCGCTCCAGAGCGCGAGCGAGTGGTCCGCCTCGGTGACCGCCCGCACGACCGGCCGCCAGAGCGTCGGCGGCGGCGCCGGCGCGCTGAACATCTCCTGGCGCTCCAACACCACGATCACCTGGAGATGGGACCAAGCCGGTGACGCCGACTTCGAGACCAAGATGCTCACAGGTGTCCAGAACCGGGACGCGCCCTGCAACACCCGAGGAGGCGTGGAGGGAATCCAGTTGGCGAACTCCTTGGAGTGGAGGGCGCCGGACCCTTTCCGGAGCGTTACTCGCGTCCTCTGCGTGCGCACGAGGACCACCGACAACGAAGGCGAGATCACTCGCGGGGAGTGGTCCCACAGTTGGGCCGTCACGATGCCCGACCGGCCTGACCAGCCGGACGCGGCCGACCTCGGAATCGAGAATGTCGCCGATACCCGCCATGCGCTCTTCGAAGACGACTACCAAGGCGTCCCCGAAGTCGGCGGCGTTACTTCCAGCCTGCGTTGGAAGGTGAGTTACTCCAACCAGCCGGAGTTCGACTACGAGTTCCGCTTCCATGTAGATGAAAAGGAAAAGACGACCGACGACTGGCGCGCTCCCGCAACGGGTACTGAACAGCGACGGTGCGATGCCATGACGGTGAGCGACACGGTTACCCCCGGAGGCTCGGACGCGCCCAGGTTGTTCGAGAGCGAGATCGACTTGGCGCCCTATGCCGAATACCGGATGTGCTACCGGGCGATCAACGACGATGGACGCTCCGAGTGGGCGTACAATTTCGGCGACAGTCGCTATACGCGTCCGCTGAAACCGTCCGTAGGGAGCGCCCGCATAACGGACAATGTGGACGCCAACGGAGATTCCGATTCCTCGGGAACCAACTTCCGGCTGCTATGGCCGATCACGACTTCGACGGACGGGCCCAAGGCGGGCACCACGGTTAGCGCGATCGAAGAGGACTACAACTTCCTCTCGCTCCGGACGATCGGCGACAGCCCGCAAACCGCGGCGGACGCCGATGATGTGCTGCAGGCCTGCGAGGGCCACCAGTCGACCGGCGGAATACCCAGCAATCTCGAGCGCTTCCGAGTTGGCGATCTCATCATTAAGCCCCAGTCCACGGAGGGGACTCGATTCGATGTTTGGCTGCCTGTTCCGGACGACGCGCAGCAGAGGTACTACTACCTGTGTGTGCAGGCCGATGACGCTGGCGATCGAGGTCTCGTAAGAGGCGCCGGCAAGAGCACTTGGGGCGTCAGTTCGGGCAGCGGGCACCGCGTTCCCAACTAGAGTCGGGCCCCGCTCCGACTTCGCGCGGCCGGCGCGTCCCGCCTTCGGGCGGGGCGCGTCGGTCGTTTCGCTCGTACGGCGGCCGGTCGCGTCGGGGCGCTGCTCGCCGACCGGGCGGCGGCGGGTCGGTTTCCGGGCCGGATTCGTCCCCGCGTCCGGCCCGAGCGCCGCGGACGGCGGGACGGCGCGCGGGCAGGTTCCCGCGGGAGGGCGGGGGAGGGGCTGCTGCTAGAATCCTCCTCCCTTTGGCCGGGCGCGGCCGGGGTTCCGGCGCGCCCTTCTTCCCCCGAGAGGCCCTTCGATCATGAAGAAGACCTTTGCTCTCCTCGCTGCCCTGTTGCTCGTGGCCGGCTTCGTTTCCGCCGGCTTCGCTTCCCCTGTCGCTGCCGAGGACATGACCTTCACCGGCTGGGTGGCCGACGAGGCCTGCGCCAAGGACTACGCCAAGTCCTCGACCGCCGACCACAAGGGTTGCGCGACCGGCTGCCTGAAGAAGGGCGCGGTGGCGCTCTCGACCCCGGACGGCCTCCACCTGCTGGACATCACCTCGGAGAAGGCGCTGGAGCACCTGGGCATGGAAGTCGTGGTAACCGGCACGCTGAACGCCGACACGAACACCATCGCGGTTACCAGCATCGCCGCCTCCACCCCGACCGAGTAGGAACCCCCTCCCCCCGGCGGGGCCCTCCCGGCTGGACGGCGGTCAGGCGGCGATCCCTTGCGCCGCCGACCGCGCTTCGGCCCGGAGGGCCCTCGCCGCTCGCCACTGTCGGGTCCCCTCCCCGGGGCGCCGGTCGGCGCGGTTCTTCCCGCCGCCGGCGCTCCGGTTTCGCGCTGCCCGCTGACGGCCTCCGCCGGTCCGCCCGCCCGCGCCGCCGGGAAGCGCCCGACGGGTAGTTCCCGTTGACCTCCCCCCCGCCGGCCGCCGCCCCGCTCCGGCGGACGCCGCTCCACGCGCTCCACCGGGACCTCGGGGGCCGGCTCGTCCCCTTCGCCGGGTGGGAGATGCCGGTGCAGTTCGCCGGGGTGGTCGCCGAGCACCGGGCGGTGCGGGAGCGGGCCGGGCTGTTCGATGTCAGCCACATGGGGCAACTCGCTTTCGAGGGGCCGGAGGCGGAGGCGCTGCTGCAGCGGCTGACGCCCAACGATGTCTCCCGGCTGCGGCCCGGCCGCGCCCACTACTCGGCGCTGACCACGCCCTCCGGGGGCTTCGTGGACGACCTGGTGGTGTACCGGCGGGGCGAGTCCTCGTTCCTCGCGATCACCAACGCGGCGAACACCGGGCGGGACCGGGAGTGGATCCGGGAGCGGGGCGGGGCGGCGGCCGCCGGGGCGATGGCCGACCGGAGCGACGACTTCGCGCTGCTGGCGCTGCAGGGGCCCGGGGCGGAGCGGATCCTCGACCCGCTGACCGACCTCGACCTCTCCTCGATCCGCTACTACCGGTTCGCCGAAGGGCGGGTGCTGGATACCCCGGCGACGGTGGCGCGGATGGGGTACACCGGGGAGGACGGGTTCGAGATCCTCCTCCCGGCGGAGGGGGCGGAGGCCGCCGCGCGGCGGCTGCTCGAGGCCGGGGAGGGGGAGGGGCTGGTCCCCGCCGGGCTCGGGGCGCGGGACACGCTGCGGCTGGAGGCGAAGATGGCGCTCCACGGGCAGGACATCGGCGAGGAATGGACGGTGCTGGAGGCGGACCTGGGCTGGATCGTGAAGTGGAAGAAGGGGGAGTTCGTCGGGCGGGCGGCGCTCGCCGAGCAGCGGGAGAAGGGCGTCTCCCGGAAACTGGTGGGCTTCGAGTTGCGGGAGCGGGGGATCCCCCGGCACGGGTATCCGCTGCGGGTCGGGGGGGCGCCGTTCGGCGAGGTAACCAGCGGCGGGTTCGCGCCGACGCTGGGGAAGAGCATCGGCCTCGCCTACCTGCCGACGGCGGCGGCGGAGGTCGGGCGGGAGTTCGAAGTGGGCGTCCGGGGGCGGTTCCTCCGGGCGGAGGTGGTGGCGACGCCGTTCTATGTCCGCCCGGACCGTCGGTGACGGGCCCGGCGGTGAGGGATCGGCGGTGACGGGCCCGGCGGTGGCGGGCCTGCGGGTGACGGCCCGGCGGTGAAGCGGGATACGGTTCACCGGGCGCCGGGCGCCGGAGACCGACCCTCGAAGGAGAGCATCGAACCATGAGCCCCGAAGACCTGCTCTACAGCCGGGAACACGAATGGCTGCGCCTCGAGGCGGACGGGGAGGCGACGGTGGGGATCACCGAGCACGCCCAGAACGAACTCGGGGACATCGTCTATGTGGAGTTGCCGGAGGACGGCGCCTCCTTCGAGGCCGGCGAGGCGATGGGCAGCGTGGAGTCGGTGAAGGCGGTGTCCGAACTCTTCTGCCCGGCGGGCGGCGAAGTGCTCGCCCGGAACGAGGAACTCGAAAACGCTCCGGAGCGGGTGAACGAGTCGCCCTACGGGGACGGGTGGCTGGTCCGGCTGCGGCTGGCCGACCCGGAGTCCGCCGCCGAGGGGCTGCTCACCGCCGCCGCGTACGACGAGTTCGTCGCTTCCGAGGCGGGTTGATCCGGCCCGTTCGTTCCTCCGGCCCTTTCGCCCGCCTCACCGACCGCCTCTTCGACCGATGCCCGCCGACTCGACGCTCGCGCCGGCGGAGCGGCTGACGCTCGCGCCGGCCTCCGGCGCCGGGGGCGGGGCCGCGGCGGCGGAGGCTCCTCCGGGGTTTCCCGACGGGGCGGCGCCGTTCGTCCGGCGGCACATCGGGCCGAGCCCGACCCAGCAGGCGGGGATGCTCCACGAACTGGGGCTCGCCTCGCGGGAGGAACTGGTGGCGGAGACCGTGCCGGAGGGCATCCGGCGGGATCGACCGCTCGCCGTCCCGCCGGCGCTCTCCGAGGCGGCGCTGCTGGCCGAACTCCGGCGGATCGCCGGGCGGAACCGGCCCAGGACGAACCTCATCGGGCGCGGCTACTACGGGACGGTCACGCCGCCGGTGATCCTGCGGAACCTCTTGGAGAACCCGGGCTGGTACACCCAGTACACGCCCTACCAGTCCGAGATCTCGCAGGGGCGGCTGGAGATGCTGGTGAACTTCCAGACGCTCACCGCGGACCTGACCGGGCTGCCCATCGCCGGGGCGTCGCTGCTGGACGAGGCGACCGCCGCCGCCGAGGCGATGGCGATGTGCCGCGCCGCGGCGCGGGGGCGGCGGCCGGTGTTCCTCGCCGACTCCGGGGCGCACCCGCAGACGCTGGCGGTGCTGCGGACGCGGGCGGAGGCCGCCGGGATCCGGCTGGTCGAGCGGGCGTTTTCCGGCCCCGCGGACGGGGCGCCGATCACGGAGGAAGTCTGCGGGGCGCTCGTCCAGTACCCGGACACGCGGGGGCGGATCCGGGACTTCCGGGGCTTGGCGGACGCGCTGCACGAGGCCGGGGCGCTGCTGGTCTGCGCGACGGACCTGCTGGCGCTCGCGCTGCTCACGCCGCCGGGGGAGTTCGGGGCGGACATCGCGGTGGGGTCGGCGCAGCGGTTCGGGATGCCGATGGGCGCCGGGGGGCCGCACGCGGCGTTCCTCGCCACCCGGCAGGAGCACGCCCGGCGGATGCCCGGCCGGGTGGTGGGCATCTCGCGGGACACCGAAGGGCGGCCCGGCTACCGGCTGGCGATGCAGACGCGGGAGCAGCACATCCGCCGCGACCGGGCGACGAGCAACATCTGCACCGCGCAGGTGCTGCCGGCGCTGGTGGCCACCGCCTACGCGGCGTGGCACGGGCCGGAGGGGCTGGCGCGGATCGCCCGCCGGACGCGGCGGCTCACGCTGGCGCTCCGGGAGGGGCTGCGGCGGCTGGGGTTCGCCGGGGAGGATGGCGGGGAGCACGGGGGGGAGGACGGTGGGGAGGCGGTGTTCGACACGCTCGCGATCCCGGTCGGGGCGGAGGCGGCGGGGCGGATCGTCGCCGCCGCCGACGCTCGGGGGCTGAACCTGGGCCGCCCGACGGAGGGGGAAGTGGCCGTGTCGCTCGACGAGACGAGCGGGCCGGAAGAGGTCGCGGCGGTTCTCTCGGCGTTCGCCGCCGGGGCGGGCGACGGGAGCGGGGACGGGGATGGCGGGGATTCGGCGGCGGGCTCCGTAGAGGAACTGTTGGCGGCGACGGAGGCGGAGTTGCCGAGTCCGTTCCGGCGGGGGAGCGTCTTCCTCGACCACGAGGTTTTCCACCGCCACCGCTCGGAGCACGAGATGCTGCGCTGGCTCCACCGGCTGCAGACGCGCGACCTGTCGCTGACCACCTCGATGATCCCGCTGGGCTCGTGCACGATGAAGTTGAACGCGGCCGCCGAGATGATCCCGGTCACCTGGCCCGGGTTCGCGGACATCCACCCGTTCGCGCCGGCGGAACAGACCGCCGGCTACGACCGCATCTACCGCGACCTGGAGGCCTGGCTGGCGGAGATCACCGGGTTCGCCGCGGTCAGCCTCCAGCCGAACGCCGGGTCGCAGGGGGAGTTCGCCGGGCTGCTGATGATCCGGGCGTTCCACGAGAGCCGGGGCGACCGGGAGCGCGATGTGTGTTTCATCCCCGCTTCGGCGCACGGGACGAACCCGGCCAGCGCGGCGCTCGCCGGCTACCGGGTGCAGCCGGTGGGGACGACGCCCGAAGGGGACATCGCGCTCGACGACCTGGAAGAGAAGTTGGCGGCGCACCCGGGGCGGGCCGGGGCGCTGATGATCACCTACCCCTCGACGCACGGGGTGTTCGAGGAGAGCGTCTCCGAGGTGTGCCGGCTGGCGCGGGAGGCCGGGGCGCGGGTGTACCTGGACGGGGCGAACCTGAACGCGCAGGTGGGGCTGGCCGCGCCGGCCGGGTTCGGCGCCGATGTCTGCCACATCAACCTGCACAAGACCTTCTGCATCCCGCACGGCGGCGGCGGGCCGGGTATGGGGCCGGTGGCGTGCACCGCCGAGTTGGCGCCGTTCCTGCCGGGGCATCCGGCGCTGCCGGCCGAGGGGCCGGATTCGCGGCGGGTGGGGGCGGTGTCCGCCGCGCCGTACGGGAGCCCGGCGATCCTGCCGATCTCCTGGGCGTACATCCGGCTGATGGGGCCGGACGGGCTGCGGGAAGCCAGCGAAGTGGCGATCCTCTCCGCGAACTACATGGCGCACCGGCTGGCGCCGCACTATCCGCTGCTCTACCGGGGGGAGCGGGGCCGGGTGGCGCACGAGTTCATCCTCGACTGCCGGCCGTTCGGCGCCTCCGCCGGGGTCAGCGTGGAGGACATCGCCAAGCGGCTGATGGACTACGGGTTCCACGCGCCGACGATGTCGTTCCCGGTGCCCGGCACGCTGATGATCGAGCCGACGGAGAGCGAATCGCGGGAGGAACTCGACCGGTTCTGCGAGGCGCTGGTCCGCATCCGCGCGGAGATCCGGGAGATCGAGGAAGGGCGGGCGGACCGGGAGGACAACCCGCTGAAGCGGGCGCCGCATACCGCGTTCGAGGTGATGGACGACGGGTGGAACCGCGCGTACTCGCGGCGGGAGGCGGCGTTTCCGGCGCCGTGGACGGTGGAGCACAAGTACTGGCCGCCGGTTTCCCGGGTGGACAATGCCGCCGGGGACCGGAACCTGGTCTGCACCTGTCCGAGCCACTGGCAGGAAACCGAACCCGGCGCTCCGCGCGCCGCGCGGAAGGCGGCTTCGTCCGCCGGAGGAGGGGCGGTATGACCGCGAACGGAAACGGCGGATCGTCGTCGGGCGGGTCGTCCGGCCGGTTGTCGGGCGGGTCGTCGTTCGGCGCATCGTCCGGGAAGTCGTCCGGGAAACCTGGGCTGCGGGCCTGCGCCGCGCAGGTCAGCCCGGTGTTCCTGGACAAGAAGCGGAGCGCCGAGAAGTACGCCGAGTCGCTGGTCGAGGCCGGTCGGCGGGGCGTGGACCTGGTCGTTACCCCGGAGACCGGGATCGCGATGTATCCGTACTGGCGGAACAACTTCGGGTACGCCGACCCGGAGTCGGCCCGGGCGTGGAAGGAGACGGTGGCCGCGTTCTACGACCAGGCGGTGCGGATTCCCGGGCCGGAGACCGAAGTCCTGGGGAAGGCGGCGCGCTCGGCGGGGCTCACCGCGGTCATCGGGGTGAACGAGCAGGACGACCGGCCCGGCTCGCGGACGCTCTACAACACCATGATCTTCTTCGGCCCGGACGGCGAGATCCTGGGGCGGCACCGCAAGTTGATGCCGACCCACCAGGAGCGCATCTTCTGGGGCCGGGGGGACGGCAGCGACCTGCGGGTGTTCGAGACGCCGTTCGGGACGCTCGGCGGGCTGATCTGTTTCGAGAACCACATGACGCTGCTCAAGGCGGCGATGGCGACGCTCGGCGAGGAAGTACACGCCGCCTGCTGGCCGGGGTATTGGGCGTATGCCGGCGAAGGCGCCACGGTGCGGGACATGAGCGGGACGCGGCATCCGCTCCACCGGTCCGACCAGGACGCGGCGGTGCGTGAGTATGCGTTCGAGACGCAGACCTTCGTGGTTTCGGCGTCCATGTTCTTCGACGAGTCGGAAGTGCCGTCGGACTTTCCGTACCGGGAGAGCGCGAACTGGAAGTGGGCGATGGGCGGGAGTTCCATCGCCACGCCGTTCGGGACCTACGCCGCCGAGCCGGTGTTCGGGAAGGAAGAGTTGGTGATCGCCGACCTCGACCTCGCCGACCGGACGGTGGCGAAGAATGTGTTCGACTGCATGGGGCACTACGCGCGGTGGGATGTGGCGCAACTGCGGCTGAACCGGCGCGGCGTCGGCCCGGAGGCGGAGGAAGGGGGATTCCTCGCCAAGTTGCCGTTGCTGGCGGGGCTCGCGGGATTGGGTTCGGGCGGCGGGATCGCCGGGCCGCTGTCCGGGCTGTTGTCCGGGTCGGGGTCGGGCGGGCCGGAGTCGGGCCGGTCGGATGCGGGCGGGGCGGAGTCGGGCGGGCCGGGGGACGACTCGGAAGGGGAGTTCGGGTTCCGGTTGCCCGGGAGCGGACGGGCCCGGGCGATCGTCGGCGCGGTGTCCCCGGAGGAGGCGAAGCCGCTGGTGGAGGCGCTCAGCCGGAAGTACGGCCCGGGGGCGGTGTCCGCGCACCGGGCGGAACTCGACAGCGACGACCTGGACGAACTCGCCCGCTCGCACGGGCTCTCGCACGAGGAGATGGTTTCCTTGCTCCACGACTTCATGGACCTGATCCGCCGCCGCAGCGAACTCGTGGTGCCCGAACTCGAGGGCCCGGACGAGCCGACGGACGCGTGATGTCTTCGCGCGGAACCGGGGTATGGCCCGGAGGCCGGGTCGCGGCCGCCCTGTTCGCGGGCGTATTGGCGTTCCCCGCGCTCGGGTTCGCGTTCGCGCAGTCGTCGGGAGCGTCGCCTCCCGAAGCGTCGACTTCCGAAGCGTCGTCTTCCGAAGCGTCGTCTTCCGAAGGGGCTTCTCCGGTCGTTTCGCAGGCGGCGGAGGAGGCGCCGCTCGACGAGGTCTTCCACCACGACGCGCACTTCCATACGACGAACTACATCCAGACCGAGATCGCGTTGCCCCGCCTGCTCGAACTCATGGGCGACCAGGTGGGCCGGGCGGCGCTCATGGGGATCCCGCTGCAGCAGAAGTGGGACTCCTTCGTCTCCGGCGACCGCGCGCCGGACTACTACCTCCGCTCCGACGCGGCGCTCTACTACTACTCCTTCGTGGACGCGATGACCGCCGAGGCGTACCGGGCGCTCCCCCCGGCGGACCGCGAGCGGTTCGACCCGATGATCGTGGGCTTCAACCCGACGGACATGTATGCCGTGGACCACATCCGCCGGGCGCTGCTGCTCTATCCGGGCGTGTTCTCCGGGATCGGCGAGTTCTCGATCCACAAGGAAGTGGTTACCGCGAAGACGGCGGGGCATTCGGCGAGTCTGCGGAACGAGGCGGTGGGGCGCATCCTCGACTTCGCCGCGGAAGTCGGACTGGTGGTCTCGCTCCACAACGATGTGGATGTGATCCTGCCCCGCTCCGGCGAACGCCCGACCTACCTGGACGACTTCGCCGCGCTGCTGCGCCGGCATCCGGGCGGGCCGGTGCTCTGGGCGCACGCCGGCATCGGCCGCTTCGTCGAACCGACGCCGGGCTACGCCGACGAGATCGAATCACTCCTCACCGACGAGTCGCTGCCGCACCTGTACTTCGACCTGTCGTGGGACCTGGTGATCGACCAACTCGTCGCGGACGAGGCATCCCTCGCCGCCTGGGCGCGCCTGCTGAACACCTGGCCGACCCGTTTCGTCTTCGGCTCCGACGCGGTCATCCCGGCGGACGCCGAGGGCTACCGAAGCACCCTCCGCTCCTTCGCCCCCCTCCTCTCCCGCCTCACCCCGGAGGCCAGCGCCCTGATCCTCCACGGCAACTACGAACGCCTATTCGACCAAGCCCGCCGCCAAGTCCGCGCCTGGGAAGCCGCGCAGGCGGCAGGCGGGGAGTAGGGCCGCGCCGTTCGGCGCGCGAACGGCGCGAAGAAGGTGCGGCGGCGCTTCGAGATGGCGGGCAGCCTCTTCGGGGAGGTATTCGGTGCTCAGTCAGGTTGAGTTGCGGCTCTTCAAGTGCTTCGAGCACTTGCTGCTTCCGCTTGCCCCACTGACGCTGCTCACGGGCGCCAACGCGTCGGGCAAGTCGTCGGTTCTGCAGAGCCTCGTTCTGCTGCACCAGACCATTCGGGAAAACGAGAGGGCTTCGCGACTGGCGCTCAACGGCGCCGGAGTTCGCCTCGGGCGGGCGCCCGACATCGTGAACGATGCGTCGGGGCGCGACCGATTCACCCTGGGACTGACGGACGGAGACGAACGAGTCGAGTGGACATTCGCCGGGGATCGCCACGAGAGGTCCATGGCCGTCGAATCCCTGAGCATCCGCGGTGAGCCGGTCGAGCCAGTTCCGGAACTTCGATACCTGCTTCCGGAGGACGAGTCCGCCCTGGGGCGCTTGGCCGGGCGCCTAAGAGGCCTGACCTATCTCACGGCGGCGCGGGCTGCGCCGCAGGGGACCTATGCCCTCGCCGATCCGCACTCGTCGGGTCTCGTAGGAGCGCAGGGGGAGTACGCGCCCGGCGTGCTGCACCGGAAGCGGGAGGAGCGAGTGGCGGGGGCGCTGGCGCTACCGGAGGGCCCGGAGGCGCTGTTTCCGCAAGTGGAAGAGCGAATGCGGACACTGTTTCCGGGTTTTCGGTTGGCTCTGGAGGAAGTTCCCGGAACGAGCGCGGTTTCGGTGGGGCTGCGGACATCGGAGGACACGGACTTCCACCGACCCGCGCACACGGGCTTCGGCCTCACGCGGTGTTTCCCGATCGTCGTGGCGGCGCTGGCAGCGGCAGACGGAGACCTTCTCCTGATCGAGAATCCGGAACTGCACCTGCATCCTGCGGGACAGGCGCGGATGGGGCGGTTTCTCGCGGAGGTGGCGGCCGCCGGACGGCAGGTTCTTCTCGAGACCCACAGCGACCATGTGCTCAACGGCGTCCGGCGAGCGGTCAAGGATGGAAGGCTCGACGCGGAGGATGTCGCCGCGCACTTCTTCCGGCCCCGGTCGGAGGATCGTCCGCAGGTCGCGAGTCCGGCTCTCGACCGCGACGGGCGGATAGATCATTGGCCGCCGGGATTCTTCGACCAGTTCGACCGGGACGCCGGTTACCTCGCCGGGTGGAGCGACGGCGGCGCCTGACTTGGAACTCGTCTTCAACGAACTCTCCCCGCGCGGCCAGTTCTGAGGGGTCTTCGGTGAACCATCCGACCAGCCTGACCTTGGACGAGGTGCGTTGCTTCAGCGGCGCCCGGACCGGACCGATCGGACGGATAACGGTTCTGATCGGGGACAACGGTACGGGCAAGTCCACCTTCCTCGGTTGTTACCGAGCCTTCGCCGAGTTGACCGGTTTCGATGACCTGCGAGACCGCAACTACTTCGACGCCGATCCGTTTCGGATGGGGAGGTTTCCCGACATCGCCCGCGACGGGGCCGGGGAGTTCGCCGTGGCGGGGGCTTTCGGCGGTCGCTGCCATGAGAGCGTGCGTATCGCGTTCGGTGACGGGGGCCGGGAGTATCCGGAGGAACGCTCGATCTCGATCCGGCCGGCGAATGCGCCCCACCCGTTTCGCATCGAGAGGATTTGCGAAAGCCGGGAAGCGTGGAGGCTGGAGGGGCCCGGCTTTCGGTTCGAACTCGATGCCGCGGATGTGGACTGGCGGCAGATGACCACCTGGCTGTCTCTCCAGGTCCGCCACGGGCAGTTGCCGTTCCGCGGCGAACTCACGGAGTTGCGGAAACGGATACCGGGTATTTCCGCCGATCGACAAAACGCGTTCGCCGCGTTGGCCAACTATCTCGCGGGCCTGCCGTTCCCGAGGGAGTCAGCGCGCGTCGTCCCGCTCCAACCCGGTCCCGCCGAACGGCGCCGGCGCTACACGACGCTTCCGTACGCCGTGGACGATGGAGTCCTCGCCGAGCGCGTGGCAGCCATCGGCAGGGAGGTCGGCCTGTTCTCGCAGGTCGGGAGTTCCCCGCCGGGCCCCGACGGCGCGAGGGAAATCCGCGTCCGGACGCCGGACGGATGGCGGAACCTCATGGACGCGGGATACGGGGTCCATTCGGTCTTGGCTCTGCTCTTCGCCATCTGCGGACATGGCGATGACACGGCCTTCCTGCTGCAACAGCCGGAGGCCCGCATCCATCCGGGTGCGCAGGCGGCTCTCGCTACGGTCATGGCCTCGAGTCGCCAGCGTTTCCTGATCGAGACGCACAGCGACCACTTCGTGGACCGGTTCCGCATCTGCGTGATGGAGGGTGACCTGGAGCCCGAGGACTTGCAGATCCTCTATTTCGAGAAGGCGCAGGATGGCCGGGGTTCGACGATCCACGGGATCGGCGTGGATCGAAACGGCAACCTGGAGGGCGAGCCCCGCGAGTTTCGGAGGTTCTTCCTGGAGGAGATGGAGCGTCTCCTCGGCTTCGGTCGGTTGGAGCGCGAAATGGCCTGACCGGCGGCGGGGCGGCGGTCAGGACTTCGGGGGGCGGGTTCCGCCGTTTGCTCGGTAGGCCTCGATGGCGAAGTAGAGGGCGTAGAGGAGGTTGGGGAAGCGGTAGCGGCCGCGGGCCTCCGGATCGGCTACGAGGGCCTCGAGTTTTCGCATGCGGCGGAGGAAGTTGTCGAGCACTCGCCGTTCGTGGGTCGTCAACCTCGGGATCAGTTCCGCCCGACGAAACTCGAACCGGGGTTCGTCGGAAATCTTCCGCAGGATGGATCGGTACCTCTCGCTGCGGATCGCTTGGAAGACTTGGGGTTCGAGGAGTTTCGAGCCGACGACATCGGCCGCCAGAGTGATCCCGAGAGAAATGTCCCGAGCGGTGATCGTCGGGCCTGCCGCCGATCGCCACACGGCATCGCCGATCTCGTGGGCGAGCACCGGCAGCCCGCCGGAGAAATCCACGAGGGGTTTCAGGCCCCGGTCCTCGACCTGTGCGTCTCCGGCGGCGAACGACTTCCGGAAGAACTCAAGCGTTTCCGCCGGAGACCACGGTGCGATTTCGATCAGGTCGAAGACACGGGCGAGCGAGGGCTGTTCCCGGATCATGCGTTGGCGGCGCTCTTCGATGCCCACGAGCAGGAGGCACAGGCGGGAGTCGTCGTAGGCGATGGCGAGTTCCTCCAGCGAACTCTTCAGCCAATTGGCGAATTCCCACGATTCGGCCAAGCCGTTGATGTCGTCGAGGATCAGCACGAGGGACTTCCGTTCGGGCTGGAGGCCCTGGACGATCTTGTGGACTCCTGGGACGAAGCGGTCGCGAAGGTCCGCCATTTCCGCCGGCCGAAGGGCGAGTTGGACGCCGAACATCCCGGCGGACTGCACGCGTTCCCCGAAGATTTCCGCGATTTTCTGGAACCAGGGCCGCGTAGCGTTCTGTTCCACGAGGTGTTCCCAAGTGCGGGCGACCATGCGATTGAGGTCGGCGGCGCCTCCGAGCGGCACATAGCATCCGGCGACTTCGTCCAGGCTTTCGACGGCCTGCCGGGCGATCCGGGCCACGGTGCTCTTGCCCATCCCTCGCTCGCCGGTCACGAACCCGGCCACTACCTGTCCCTTGGCGCTCGCGCGCGCCAAGCCGCGAATCCGCTCGATGGCGTTCTCCCTGCCGACGATCGCCTCGGTCAGGGGGAAGCGACCCGGGCGGAACGGAGACGAGTCGGGGTTCACGAGCGGAGCGCGGACCGGCGATCCTGCGCATCGCGGCCCGGTGTGAGTTTACGCCCGCCCACGGAGCGCCGCTCCGGCGGAGACCCCGGGGCGTGGAGCGGTCCCCGGGCGTCGGCAGACGGGGCTTCGGCCGAATACCGCCTCGGCGCGGCGTGCGCGTGCCGCAGGGGGCACGGGCGGCGCGGCGTGGACGGGCGTCCGGGGGCGGGCGTCTCCGTCGGCGCGGGGATTCGTACACTTCCGGGCCGTGCCGGGCCGTTTTCGTTTCGTTGTTCTCGCGACGCTTGCGTCGGTCGGGTTGGGGGCGGGGGGCGCGGTGGGCGGGCAGGCGGGGGGGCCGGAGGCGGGGCGGGCGGCGGAGACCTGGCATTGGGTGCAGAAGTTGCAGACCACCGGGTCGGTGCTGCAGATCACGGCGCATCCGGATGACGAGGACGGGGGGCTGCTGGCGCTGCTGGGCCGGGGGCACGGGGCGCGGACTTCGCTGCTGAGCCTGACTCGGGGGGAGGCCGGGGCGAACGCGATCGGGCCGGAACTGTTCGATGCGCTGGGGGTGATCCGGGCGGGGGAACTCGAGGTCGCCGGGCGGTGGTACGGGCTGGACCGGATCTACTTCACGCCGCTCGCGGACTACGGGTATTCGAAGAGTCTCGAAGAGGCGCAGCGCTCCTGGGACGAGGAGGCGGCGGTCGCGGATGTGGTGGAGGTGATTCGGCGGGAGCGGCCGCTGGTGGTCCACGCGCGGTTCGACGGGACGCCCGCCGACGGGCACGGGCAGCACCGGTTCGCCGGGCGGGTGGCGGCGCGGGCGTTCGAGGCTGCGGGCGATCTCGCGGCGTTCCCGCCGCGGGAGGGGCGGCGCGGGTACTTGCCGGGGGCGCTGTTCGTCTCCGTTCGGGGCGGGGGCGAATCGGGCGGGGGCGAAGTGGCGCTGGATCTCTCGGGGTCGCGGCCTTGGCTCTCGCGGTCGTTCGCGGAACTGGGCGCGGTCGGGCTTTCGGTCCAGCGGTCGCAGACGCGGGGCGTGGTTCGGGAGGCCGGGCCGGGGGGCCGGCGGCGGGTGGCGCGGCTGCGGCGGGTGGACGACGGGGCCGGCGGACTGGCGGGCGGCGCCGGCGGACTGGCGGGCGGCGCGGGCGGACTGGCGGGCGGCGCGGGCGGGGTGGAGGGGGTTTCGGCGGACCTGCTCGGGCTTCTCTCGCCGGAGAACGCCTCGCTCTCCGCGCGGTTCGGGGCGGTGGTTCCGGCGCGGCTGGGGGAGGCGCTTCGGGAGTTGGACGAGGCGTTCGCCGGGATTGCGCGGGACTTCGACTGGACGGCGCCGGAGGCGAGCCTGCCGGCGCTGGGCGCGGCGCTCGCCGGGGCGCGGGCGCTGCTGGGGGAGCGGTCGCCGTCGGGGTTCTTCGATGTGCGGCGCGAGTTGACGGTGAAGGAGCGGCAGTTGGAGGCGGCGGTCCGGGCGGCGGCCGGGGCGCGGATCTCGGCGACGGCGCGGCCGGTCGGGGCGGGTGACGAAGGGGCGGGTGACGAACCGGTGGGGGCGTTCGGGGCGCCGGTCGCCCTGGGGCCGGTGGTTCCGGGGCAGGAGGTCGAGGTGGCGGTCTGCGCCTCGGCGCTCGCTCCGGCGCGGGTGGAGGCGGTGCTGGTCGAAGGGCCGGGGGAGGTGGTCGAGATCGCTCCGGGGGACGCCGGCGGGGATGGCGCGTCGGCTTGCGCGGGCTTTCGGGTCGCGGTGGCGGCGGACGCCGCGCCGTTCGCGTATCCGGTCCGGCGCGACTCCATCGGCGAGAACCGCTACCGGACGGTCGGGGACTGGAGCCGGGGGGCGCCGCCGGCGGCGTTCACGGCGACGGCGCGGCTGGCGATTCCCCGGGCCGGGGGCGGGGAGGTGGAGGCGCCGCTGGTGGCGGCGGTGGAGCGGTTCGAGTCGAACCTGCCCTACGGGTACGAGCGGCGGACGCTCGAGGTGCTGCCGCCGGTGTCCGTCCGGTTCGAGCCGGACTTCGCGGCGCTGCCGGCGGGGAGGGGCGAAGCGGAGTTCGCCGCGGCGCTTACCGCTACGGGGCGCGCCGCCGGGGAGTACCGGGTGGCGCTCGCGGCGCCGGAGGGGTTCCGGGCGGAACCCGAGTCGCAGGTCGTCCGGTTCGACCGCTCCGGGGAGACGGCGCGAGTGGAGTTCACCGTATCCGCCGCCGGGCTGGCCGCGGGCGGGGCGTCGCCGGTGATCCGGGCGACCGTCGCTCCGGTCGGGGTGTCCGGCGGCGCTTCGCCCACCCCGGCGCTCGGCTATGCGCGGATCGCGCACCGCGACCTTCCGCTCGGCTACGACATCCGCCCGGCGGCGCTGCGGGTGGCGGTCGCCGACCTCGCCCCGCTGCCGGAGGGGTTGCGGGTCGGCTTCGTGAGCGGCGCCGGGGACCGGGTGGCCGAGGCGGTGCGGGCGCTCGGCGCGGAAGTCGTCCCGCTCGACGACGAGGACCTGGCGAGCGCGCCGCTCGACGGGTTCGACGCCGTGCTCCTCGGGACCCGCGCCTACGCCTTCCGGCCGGCGCTCCACGCCGCGAACCGGCGGCTGCTCGACTACGCCCGCGGCGGGGGGCACCTGGTCGTCCTCTACAACACCGAGGAGTTGGTTCCGGCGGAGCACGCGCCCTATCCGGGGACGCTGCCGCGCCGGTCGGAGGAAGTCTCCGAGGAGGACGGCGCGATCACGATCCTCGCGCCCGACCATCCGCTGCTGGCTTGGCCGAACCGGATCGGGGAGGAGGACTTCGCGGGGTGGGTGGAACAGCGCGGCTCCAAGTTCTGGAGCGAGTGGGACGCCGCCTACACGCCGCTGTTCGAGGCGAACGACTCCGGCCAGCCGCCGCAGCGGGGCGGGGCGCTGACGGCGGAGACGGGGAGCGGGCGGTACACCTACTTCGCCTACGCCCTCCACCGGCAACTGCCGGAGGCGGTGCCGGGCGCGTTCCGGCTGCTGGCGAACCTGGTCGCGGCGCGTCGGTATCCGGGTTCGGGGGCGGGTTCGGGGCCGGGGGGCGGGCGGTGAGCGGCGAGGCGGCGGCGCCTCCGGTGCGGCGGGTGCGGCGCGAGGACTGGCCGGAGGGGCGGGAGGTGGTGCTGGTGGGGACGGCGCACATCTCGCCGGACTCGGTGCGGCTGGTGCGGGAGACCATCGAGCGGGAAAAGCCCGACGGGGTGTGCGTGGAACTCGACCGGGGGCGGTTCGAGGCGCTCATGGACCCGGCGCGGATCGAGCGGCTCGACCTGAAGCAGGCGGTGCGGGAGCGGAAACTGCTTCCGCTGATCGCCGGGGTCGCGCTCGGGGCCTGGCAGGCGCGGATGGGGCTGCGGTTCGGGGTGGAGCCGGGGGCGGAACTGCGGGAGGCGGCGCTCGCCGCCCGGGAAGCGGGGATCCCGGTGCACCTGGTGGATCGGGAGGTGCGGGTGACCCTGCTCCGGGTCTGGCGGCGCGCCGGGTTCTTCCAGAAGATGCGGCTGCTGGCCGGGGGGCTGGAGAGCGGCGGGGGGGCGGAGGCCGCGCTGGAGACCGAGGAGGACCTGAAGCGGCTGGTCTCCGCCGATGTAGTGTCGCGGCTGGTCGCGGAACTGGGGGAGGCGTTCCCGACGCTGAAGTCGGTGGTGATGGACGAGCGGGACGCCTGGATCGCGGACGCGGTGCGGGAGACCGGGGGCGGGCGGCTGGTGGCGGTGGTCGGGGCCGGGCACCTCGACGGGGTGGAGCGGCGGCTGCTGGGGGACGAGCCGGTGGACCGGGCGGAGTTGGCGGAAGTCCCGCCGCGCGGGCGGCTGGCGCGGTGGATCGGGGTGGCGATCCCGCTGGTGATCCTCTCCGCGCTCGGCTGGACCTGGGTGACCCGGGGGGCGGCGGCGGCGTCGGAGGGGGCGCTGTTCTGGGTGGCGGTGAACTCGATCCCGGCGGGGCTCGGGGCGGCGGCGGCGCTGGCCCACCCGCTGACGGTGCTGGCGGCGCTGGTCTCCGCGCCGTTCACCAGCCTCACGCCGGTGCTGGGGGCGGGGTATGTGACCGGGTTCGTCCAGGCCTGGGTGCGCCCGCCGCGGGTGTTCGAGTTGCGCGCGCTGCGGGAGGAGGCGCTGGCGCCGCGCAAGTGGTTCACCAACCGGGCGCTGCGGATCGCGCTGGCGTTCCTCCTGCCCACCATCGGGAGCGCCGTCGGCACCTTCGTGGGCGGCTCGCGGCTGATCGGGGGGGCGCTGGGCTGAACGGGGTAGGGGCTGGGGCATTCAACGGAGGTGTTGACAACGGTTTTGTTGACAACAAGTTAGTTGACAACCATCGGGTTGACAACGGAGGTGTTGACAACTAATATGCTGACAACAAATCCGTTGAACGGGAGGTCCCCATGGAATCCAGAACGGGCAGTTGGGTAACCGGCGACGACTTTTTTGGGCGCGAGACGAACCTCAGGATCTTGGGGATGAAGGTTCGAGAGCAGAACCATGTGCTGCTCAGCGGCCCGCGACGCATTGGGAAGACGAGCGTCGCTCAAGAACTCGGTCGGCGCCTCGCCGAGGAGGGCTGGACTTTCCTGTACCTCGATGTGGAGCACGTCGGCACTCCGGAGGAGTTCGTTCTGGAGTTTGCCGCTCGGATGTGGGAGGCGCGTCCGCTCTGGAAACGCCGTCTGTTTGGAATCGGGCGATGGGTCGGCGCACAGGCGGGAAGAGTCAAAAAGGTGGGCGCCGCCGGAACCGCAGTCGAGTTGCACCGCGAAATGGAGCGCGGGACATGGCGCCAGCGCGGGGACCGGCTGTTCCGGCAGTGCGTCGAGTCGGGCCGCCGGGTCTTTTTGGTGTTGGACGAGTTGCCTCTCTTCTTGAAGCGCTTGCTGGAGAGTGAAGGGGGCAGGGGTTCCGTGGAGTTGTTCCTCAGTTGGCTTCGGGGGACACTCCAGATGATTGAGCGCAACTCGCCGGTCCTGTTGATCAGCGGCAGCATGGGGCTGTATCCGTTCGTGGAGCGGCTTCGCCTCACCGACCGCATCAACTACCTGTCGCCCTATCGCTTGCAACCTTGGAGTCGAGAGGAGAGCATCGAGTGTCTTGACGCCTTGGCCGCGGCTCACGGGATTACTTGGGCGCAGGGCGCGGCGTCCGACGCGTATGACAGACTCGGTGAAGGGAATCCCCATCAGATCCAGTGCTTCTTCGCTGCGCTCCGGCAGTACGTGCTCGGACAGGAAGACTCTCGGATCACTTGCGAGGACAACGCGGCCGTCTATCCGCAACTCCTGCTGCCGGGCGGTCAGAACGACTTGGCCCACTACCAGCACCGTCTGGAACGATCGTTGGACGCCGAGGACTTTGCCATCGCGATGGAGATCTTGGTCGAGACCGCGAACAAAGGCGTCTTGGGGAGATCGAGGCTCATGGCTTTGGTCGCCGGCCGGGACGGGCGCGAAGTGGACGTGACGGAGCGCGTCCGCAGCGTTCTGGACATGTTGATGCACGACGGCTATTTGAGTCAGGATGAGGAGTACTGCCTTCGTTTCACTTCTCGGCTGCTGCAGGACTGGTTCTCCACGAGACCGGCTGGCCAGCGAGACCGCGACGCTTCGCGAGGTTCGACCCGATGAGCGAACCAATGGGTCGTGTCGTTCGGAAATTCAACCCGGGGACGCTCCAGAGTGACGAACATATCGTCGAGCAGTTCGTCGTTCGTCGCGTGGAGTTGCGACTCATCATGGAGACGCTTCGCAGCAACATCGGCTCTCCCTCCTGCCAGCACGCCGTCGTCGTCGGCCGGCGAGGCCTAGGCAAGACGATGCTGCTGGCGCGCGTGGCGGCGGAGATCCGCCGGACGCCGGAACTTGCGACCGGGTTGTTGCCGGTCCGGTTCACGGAGGAGAACCACGAGATACTGGACATCGGTGACTTCTGGTGCGAGGCGCTCTTCCACTTGGCGCGCCAATCCGCGGAAGTCGCCCCCGACATTTCCCGTGAACTGCGTGAAGTCCATAGCGTGCTGGCGGCGCGCTGGCGCGGCGAGGAGATGGCCCTTCAAGCCCGGGCCACCGTGCTGGAAGCCGCGGACCGCCTCGGGCGGCAACTCGTTCTCATGGTCGAGAACTTCCAGACCCTGGCTCGCGGCGGACCTTCCGGCGATGACTTCGGATGGAAACTGCGGGAGGCCCTGCAAACGGAACCGAAGATCATCTTCTTGGGGACCGCGACCAACCGCTCCTTCGGACAAGACGAATACCGGGCGCCGTTCTACGGAATGTTCCGTGTCCTGCACTTGGAACCGCTCGGCACGGAGGACTGTGCGGAGTTGTGGCGCACGCTTGCTCCGGACTCCGCGACTGGACGGAATATCCGGCCGCTTGAAGTCCTCACCCGGGGTAATCCCCGTCTTCTCGCCATCGTGGCGCGGTTCGGCGCGCGGCGGTCGCTTCGGGCACTCATGGAGCAGTTGGTGGCGCTCGTGGACGACCACACCGAGTACTTCCGCAGCCATCTCGAAGGACTCGCCCGGACGGAGCGTCGGGTGTATGTCGCAGCGATCGACCTCTGGCAGGCGTCGAGCAGTCAGGAGATCGCGGACCGGGCGCGGATGGACATCCGCGCGGTCTCGGCGTTGCTCGGACGATTGACCGACAGGGGGTTGCTGCTCGCGGAGAAAGACGGCAAGAAACGCAGGTACGCGCCCGCCGAACGGCTGTTCTGCATCTACTACAAACTTCGCCGGGAGCGCGACGAGGCGGCGGTCGTGCGCCAACTCATCCGCTTCATGGCCTCGTTTTACGCGGAGGAGGAACTCGCGGGCTTCGCGCGGACGATGTTGGGCGACGCATCGCGCGAGCCGGCGGCCGCGAAGTGGCTCGGTTGGGCGATGCAGGAACCGATGTTCGCCGAGGTCGCGAGCAAAGTCCTGTTCGACGAACTGCGGCAGGCGGTGACGGACGACCAGCCGGAACGGATCGAGGCGGTAACGAAACAGGTGTTCTCCCTGGAAGAGAAGACGGGCGTTCCTGACGACTTGTTGGCCCCGGCCTATGTGGCGAAGGGGCATGTCTTCTTCCAGCGGGATGACCCGGCGGCTGCCGAGAAGGCTTGCCGGGAGTGCCTGGAACGGTTCGGGGCGAGCGGGGACGACCGGGTGCTCGTATGCGTGGCCGGGGCGATCGAAATGCGGGGGGAAGCGCTTTCGCGGCTGGGGCGGAACGACGAGGCGCTCGAGTGTTTCGAGGAAGTGGAGCGGCGGTTCGGCGGGCGGATCGAAGGGCCGTTCGTTTCGACAGTGCTGCAGGCGCGCCTGGATCGCGGTCTCCTGTTGTCCCGGCTCGGGCGGTTGGACGAAGCCGCCCGGGACGCGGATCGGGTGCTCGAGAGGACCGGGCGCGAAGACCTGCCGACCTGGCGGCGGCAGTTCACCGAGGCGAGTTTCCTGAAGGCCGCGGCGCTGCGGAACCGCGAAGGCGCGGACAACCGCTCGCTGGCGGAGGCCGCCGCGCTCTGCGACCGGGTCGTCGAGCGGCTGCGCGGCGATGCGGACGCGCGGTCGCCGATCCGGGTCCGGGACGCGCTGCTGTTGAAGAGCGACCTGCTGGCCTTCGGAGGTCGGCCGGCCGAGGCGCTCGCGGCGCTCGAACGGGTGGACGCCATGGCGCCCGACGAATGGGACGACCGGGGGTGGGGCGACGCCCGGTTGGCCGACGCGGTACGGGCGGACGCGCTGTTCCAGATGGCCCGCCGCCCGGAGGCGGAAGCGGTGGTTCGGCGCCTCTACGGGGAGTTCAACCCCGATTTGCCGGAGGCGGAGTTGCCGAAGGCCATCGCGCGGCTGGTCGGGGACTGCATCCGGTTCGGCGCCGCAGGGGCCGGGCCCGGCGTCCTCGTCGGGATCCTCGAGGAGGACCCCGAGGACTTCCGCGAGGAGACGCGGAGGGAGCACCGGCGGAAGATGGACGCCGTCGCGCCGCTCCTCGTCGCCCTCCGCCAGTTGGCCGGCCTCCCGGCGCGGGCGCCCGCCGAAGCCCTGGAAGTGGCGAAAGACCTCCGCAACGAGTTCGACCGCGAGCGGAAGCGGCGCGCGGGGTTCCGCAGCCCCTACGAACTCCCGGACGAAGAGCCCGCCGCCCGCGTCGCGGAGCCGAAAGCCGACTACTCCCCGTAACCTTCCCCGCCGCCGCGCCGCCGCTCCCCGCCGCCGCACCGCCGCTCCCCGCCGCCGCGCCGCTGCTCCCTCCGCCGCTCCATCCGCCGTTCCATGCCGCTCTCGCTGACCGACCTGGTCGTCTTCGCGCTGTTCCTCGGCGCGGTGATGTGGGTGTCGCTGCGGGCGGCCCGGCGGAGCGGGACCGCGAAGGGGTACTTCCTCGCCGGCCGCAGCCTCGGCGGATGGGCCATCGGGATGTCGCTGGTGGCGACCAACATCTCCACCGAGCACTTCGTCGGGATGTCCGGCTCCGCCGCCACCGACATCGGGCTCGCCATCGCCAGTTACGAGTGGACCGCCGCGGCGGCCCTCATCGTCATCGGCTGGGTCCTCCTGCCGCGCTACCTCCGCAGCGGCATCTACACCATGCCGGAGTTCCTCGAGCGGCGCTTCGACCGGGGTACGCGGACGATCCTCGCGGCGCTCCTGACCTCCGCCACCGTGTTCGTGGCGATGGCGACGGTGCTCTACTCCGGCGCGGTCGCGCTGAACGCGATCTTCGCGTTGCCGGAGCAGATCGGCGGCCGGCTGGGCCTCGACGGGGAGACCGCCGAGACCGCCGCCACCCTCTTCGGCGTCTGGGGCATCGCGGCGGCGGCGAGCGCCTACACCATCTACGGCGGGTTGAAGGCGGTGGTGTGGTCGGACTTCATCCAGGGGGTCGCGCTGCTCGGCGGCGGTTTCCTGGTGCTCTGGCTGGGGTTCGAGGCGGTCGGCGCCGGGGAGGGGGCGCTGGCCGGGGCGCTGGTCTTCTTCGCCGAGAACCGGGAGCGGCTGCGGGCGGCGCTGCCCGCCGACCACCCGGAACTCCCCTGGACGGCGGTGTTCGTGGGCGGGCTCTGGGTGACGCAGTTCTTCTACTGGGGCGTGAACCAGTTCATCACCCAGCGGACGCTGGCCGCCCGCAGCCTCGCCGAGGGGCAGCGCGGCATCCTCGCCGCGGCCTGGCTGAAGATCCTGGTGCCGTTCCTGGTCTGCCTGCCCGGGATCCTCGCGGTCCAACTCTACGGGGACCGGATTTCCCACCCGGACCAGGCCTACCCGGTGCTCGTCCGGGAACTGCTGCCGCCGGCGCTCCGGGGCGCGCTGCTGGCGGCGCTGGCCGGCGCGGTGATGAGTTCGTTCAACTCGATGCTGAACTCGGCCTCGACGATGTACGCGCTGGACATCCATCCGCGGCTGGCGGAGCGGTGGGGGCGGCGGGCCCGGGGCGGCGCCCCGTCCGACCCCCAGTCCGACCCCCAGTCCGACCCCCAGTCCGACCCCCAGTCCGACCCGGTGCGGGCCGCCAAGATCGCCTCGGCGGCGTTCGCGGTCGGCGCCTGCCTCTGGGCGCCGTTCATCGGCGGCTTCCCCGGCGTCTTCCGCTACATCCAACTCGCCTGGGGGTTCGTGACCCCGGGGATCGCCGCGGTGTTCTTCACCGGGGTCTTCACCCGGAGGGTCCCGGCGTGGGCGGCCCGCGCCGGGCTGCTGGCCGGGATCCCGCTCTACGGGCTGCTGCGGCTCGGCTGGCCGGAGACCGCCTTCGTCCACCACATCGGGATCACCTTCCTCCTCGTCGCCGGCGGGCTGGCCTTCGCCGGCTGGAAGTGGCCGGCGGCGGACACCCGGCGGGACCGCGCGCCGGAGTCGGACCGGCTGAAGGAACGGGCGTTGGACCTCACGCCGCTGCCCGGAGTGGCCTGGAAGGGGAGCGCGGCGCTGCTCGCCATCGCCTCGATCTACCTGGTCTTCCGCTGACCCCCCGGGCGCCCCGCCGCCGGCTCAGCCCGCGCCCCCGGCGGCCTCCGGCTTCAGGATCCACCCCTCCCGGCTGCCGCCGCGCATCCGCACCCGGAGGGGCGCGTCGAGTTCGATCCGGCGGACGGCGCCGCGCTCGAAGGCCGCCGGCCGGGCGGCCAGCCAGTCCCAGTCGAGTTCCCCTTCGCCGCGCTCCGGGTTCACCGTGAAGTAGCCGATGCCGTTCGAGACCAGGTTCTCGAAGAAGTGGGTGCCCTGCGACGGGGTCACCACCAGGTCCCGCAGCCCGGCCTCCACGATCACCCGCGCGCCGGCCACCTGGTCCCAGGTCACCGGGATGCCCAGGTGCCGGTCGCGGGAGCCCCAGCGGCCGACGCCGATGAGCGCGTAGGGGCGGCCCTCCCGCGCCAGCGCGGCGTTCTGCCGGGCGATCTGCTTCGCGGTTTCGAGGCTGCGGGCGCGGTCGAACCGGTCCCGGTCCACCACCAGGAGCGTCCGCAGGCCCTCGATCCGGCCCTGCCCCAGCACCCGCTCGCTCCGGCAGAGCACCGCCGCCGGGTCCCCGATCTCCTCCTCCTCCACCAGCAGGTCGCCCTCCGCCTGCTGCAGGCGGCGGAGTTGGACGAAGCCGAACTCCGGCGGGCGGCCCGGCGGCGGGGAGAGGTTCGCCGCGAACTCCAGTTCCACCGGGCCCCGGCAGGCCTCCTCGCCGAGCCGGAGGAGGTCGCGGAGGATCGCCGCCAGCGGGAAGAAGTCCGGGGCCTCCAGCAGCGGCGCCAGGGTCACCAGCCGGGGGCCGGGGCGGGCCAGGCCGCTCCGGATCGTGTTCTCCTCGAACGACCAGGTGGAGCCGAGCCGCCGGAGGACGCCGTCGGCTTCGGCGTCCGCCAGCGTCCCCCGGCGGAACGGGGTGCGCAGCACCGCGCCGCGCGGCGGCCGGGCCTCGAGGTCGAGCGCGAGGAAGTCGCGCTGGGAGTTCTCCCGGATGTCGTCCACCGTGGAGAAGCCGACCAGGTGGCGGGGGTGGCTCGGCGAGAAGCGGACCGCGGCGCCGCCGGCGGTGACCTGCTCGCCGAGGCCCAGCGCGGCGGCGGCCACCCCGTCCTCCGGGCGGAGCGGCGGCGTCGAGTAGAAGTTGCGCGAGCGGGCGGTCCCGGCCAGGTCCGGGTAGAACCGGCGGCCGTGCGCGGCGCCCACCACCCGCTGCAGGATGACCGCCATCTTCTCCTCCTCCAGCCGGTAGGGGCTCGAGTCGAGGAAGGCGTGCACCGACGGCAGGAACAGCGAGGCGAACACCTGCTTGACCGCCCGCTCCAGCACCCGCTGCCGGGCCTTCGGCGAGGGCGCGCGGTTCGGCAGCAGCAGGGTCTCGTACACCCCGCTGAACGGCTGGTAGGGGGAGTCCTCCAGCAGGCTCGACGAGCGCACCGCCAGCGGGTAGCGCACCGCGCCGACGAAGCGGGCGAGGTCGGCGGAGGCGTCCTCCGGCAGGCGGCCGGCGTCGAACCGGCGGCGGAGTTCCCCCTCGTCCCGGGTGTCGAGGGCGAAGGGGTAGAGGTCGTTCTCCTCCATGAACCGGTCGAAGACGCCGGTGGCCAGCACCACCGCCGCCGGCACCTCGATCAGCGCGCCGGGGTAGCGGTCGGCGATGCCGGAGCGGTCGAGCAGCGAGTTGGTGAAGGCCAGCCCCCGTCCCTTGCCGCCGACGGAGCCGCTGCCGATGCGGAGGAAGGAGGAGGTCGGCTCGAACCCTTCGCGGGGGAAGTCCGCCACCACCGCCCGGCCGCGCTCGCGCAGGCGCCGGCGCAGCCGCTCCGCCACATCGCGCCCGATGTGGTCGTCCGGGCCGTAGTCGCTGACCCGCACGCCCCGGAGGCGGCGGGCGAGTTCGAGTTCGCCCCGGGCCATCAGCCAGTGCGAGATCTCGTTCTTCGCCGCGTGGTGGAGCACGCACTCCTTCGGCACCGCCTCCACGGTCTGGCGGAAGGAGTCGAGGTCGGCGGCGCGGGCGACTTCCCCGCCGTCGGGCATCCGGAAGACGAAGTCGCCGAAGTGGAACCGGTCGCGCATCAGGCGGCGGATGCGGCGGAGGAGGTCGGGGCTGCCCTTGAGCAGGAAGTCGGCGCCCACCCGGCGGGCGAGGGCCTCGTTCTCCGGGACGCGGGAGTGGAGGATCGCCGGGATGTCCGGGCGCCGCCGGCGCATGGCGGCCACGAAGCGCTCGCCGGCCTGGGGGTCGGGGCGGCCCCGGTGGGGGTACTCGATGTCCGAGATCACGCCCAGGATCTGGTCGGGGTAGGCGGTGAAGTAGTCCCAAGCCTCCTCGTAGTGGTCGCAGAGGAAGATCTTCGGGCGGGTGCGGATCCGGTAGTACTTCTCGGTGAGGCTGAGGCCCTCCGGGATCAGGGCGCGGGTCTGCTCGAAGACGGCCTGGTACACCACCGGGAGGAACGAGGAGTAGTGGCGGATGCTGTCCTCGATGAGGAGGATCGCCGGGACGCCGCGCTTGCCGGTGTCGTGGGGAGCGTTCCGGCGGTCTTCGGCCTGTTTCACGATGGCGAGGAAGAGGCCCACATCGCCCTGCCAGACGAACGGCTTCTCCAGGTCGTCCGTCCGGCGCCGCTCCAGGTAGTTGCGGACGGTGCGGGAGTCGTAGCCGAAGAGCGCGACCGGGGTGTCGCGGCCCTGTTCGCGCAGTTTGGCGGCGAAGGCGGCGATGTCCATGTCGCCGAGGTGCGGGGAGGCGATCACCAACTGGTAGCGCCCGCGCTGCTCCTTCAGGAGGGCGAGCGCGTCCTCGCCGGAGGGGACCTGGGTGACCGTCGGGGGGAGGGTGAGGTTCAGGTCCTGGTAGCGGGAGAAGAACCGGTCGTTCAGCTGGCCGTCCTCGGCGAGGATGAACGAGTCGTAGTGGCTGAGGACGAGGACGACTTCCTGGACGCGGAAGCCGAGGAGGTCGGCGAAGGTGGGGGAGAGGGCGCCGGTCGGGGGCATCGCTTCCGGGAGTGTGCCAGTTTCCCGGGCGGGGGCCGGGCGGCGGGGTCGGGGAGAGTCGCGGGGGCGGGGGGCCCTCCCGCCCGGAATCCCGCGCCGCTCGGGGGGCGCCCCCGCCTAGAATCCGCGCCGCTCGGGAGGGCCCTGCGACAACGATGAGTTACACCGAATCCCTGATGGCCGAGGTCGTCGCCCGGAATCCGGCGGAGCCGGAGTTCCACCAGGCGGTGCGCGAAGTCGCCGAATCCGTCGCCGTGGTGCTCGACCGGCATCCGGAGTACCGGGCCGCCCGCATCCTGGAGCGCATCGTCGAACCGGAGCGCGCGCTCGTGTTCCGCGTGCCGTGGGTGAACGACGAAGGCGGGGTCGAAGTGAACCGGGGGTTCCGGGTGGAGATGAACAGCGCGCTCGGCCCTTACAAGGGCGGGCTCCGGTTCCACCCGTCCGTCAACCTGGGGATCCTCAAGTTCCTGGCGTTCGAGCAGGTGTTCAAGAACTCGCTCACCACCCTGCCGCTCGGCGGCGGCAAGGGCGGGTCGGACTTCGACCCGAAGGGCAAGAGCGACGGCGAAGTCATGCGGTTCTGCCAGTCGTTCATGACCGAGTTGTCCCGCCACCTGGGGCCGCAGACCGATGTGCCCGCCGGGGACATCGGCGTCGGCGGGCGGGAGATCGGTTTCCTGTTCGGCCAGTACAAACGCATCGCCAACGAGTTCACCGGGGTGCTCACCGGGAAGGGGCTGTCCTGGGGCGGCTCCCGCATCCGCCCGGAGGCCACCGGCTACGGCTCGGTGTACTTCGCCGCGGAGATGCTGGCCACCCGGGACGACAGTTTGGCCGGGAAGACCTGCCTGGTTTCCGGCAGCGGCAATGTGGCGCAGTTCTCGGTGGAGAAGTTGATCGAGTTGGAGGCCAAACCGGTGACCCTCTCCGACTCCGGCGGTTTCGTCCACGACCCGGACGGGATCGACGCGGAGAAGTTGGCGTTCGTGTGCGAGTTGAAGAACGAGCGGCGCGGGCGCATCCGCGAGTATGCGGAGCGGTATCCCTCGGCTTCGTTCACTCCGGCGGACGCGTCGAAGTCGGAAAACCCGCTCTGGGCGGTTCCCGCGGAGTGCGCGTTCCCGTCGGCGACGCAGAACGAGATCTGCGACCGGGACGCCGGGACGCTGCTGGCGAACGGGTGTTTCGTCGTCAGCGAAGGGGCGAACATGCCGTCGGCGCCGGCCGCGGTGGAGCGGTTCACGGAAGCGGGAATCCTGTTCGGCCCGGGGAAGGCGGCGAACGCCGGCGGCGTGGCGGTCTCCGGGCTGGAGATGTCGCAGAACGCGTCCATGACCCAGTGGACGCGGGACACGGTGGACCACCGGCTCCGGGACATCATGGTGGAGATCCACCTGGCCTGCGTGGAGGCCGCGGAGCGCTTCGACGCCCCGGGCAACTATGTCCACGGGGCCAACATCGCCGGCTTCCTGAAGGTCGCCGACGCCATGCGCGACCAAGGGGTGGTGTAGCGGGGTTTCGGCGGGCGCCGGTCGACGCGAAGCGGGCCGGGAGGGGTTCCGCTTCCCCGGGAGGGAGGGCGGCGGGCAGGGCGGCGCGATTCGGGCCGCCGGGTTAGGATTCCCGGCTCCTCGAGCGCCCTTGCGGTGGGCGCTCCGGGTGGATGTGAGCCGCGACTGCCGGCGCGAGCCGGCGGGAGGAAACCGGATGCCGGGCTTGGCGCTCGTGGACTACGACAACCTGAGTCCGCCTCCCAGGCCGGGCCGGGACACCCCTCGACCGGGCGTCCGGCAGGTCGTGGACGCGGTCGTCGTGACCTTCCGCCGGGCGTTTCGCGAAGTGCGGGAGTTGGACATTCGACTCTACGGAGGCTGGATCGACGAGGCGGGCGGCCGCAGCCGGGCGGCGTTGGGGCTCGACGCCGAACTTCCCCTGCTCCGGGGTATCGTTCGGGGAGTGGATGTCCGACCCGTGATCGCCACGACGATTTTTCGGGATCCCGAACTCGTGCTGCGGGGCACGGTGCGCCTGCGACCCAAGCGGCCGCGGCAGAAGATGGTGGACGGGATGCTCGGGTGCGACGCGATGTTCGCGGCCTCGCTGGGCATGGAGCGGGTCGGCGTCTTCACCGATGACGAGGACTTGGCGCCGGCGCTCCTGGCGGCCCGGGTCGGCTCCTCGGCGCCGGGGCCGGCGTGGATGAGGCGCCGCGCGACCGGGACCGCGCCGAACGACGGCCTGCTCGCCGAGCGGGGCGTCCGGATCATCTGCACCGGCGGGGCTGACCATGCGTGACGCGCTCGAGTTCCGTACCCGGTGGAAGGGTCGTCTCGGGAGGGATCTCTTCTCCTTCAGCGACCCCGGATCCCTCGTCGAACTGGAGGACACGGAGCACGGTCTGCATGGGGCGTGGCAGGTGCGGGGGTCGGTTCGGGAAGCGGACTTCCACCTCCTGCCCCACGGGGATCTTCGGGTCCGGTGGAACGGGGATCGACTCACCTACGAGGAGTTCCTCGCGAGCGACCAGGTGGCCGATCTTCGGCGCCTGGCGAACAGGATTCTCCGGGACGGGCCGGCGCCGCGCTTCGTTTCCACCGAGGCGCGGCGCCACGAGGACGGCGGCGCCGGTCATCGCGGACGGGCGGTGGAGTTGCTCCGCGGCCTCATCGAGAAACCCCACGGGACCGCCACCCGGGTCCTGGTGCTCACCGGGGATTCCGGCGCGGGCAAGACCACCGTGTTGCGCCGACTCACGGAGCATTACGCGGGGCTCTTCCTGGGGGGGGCGGGTCAAGCGAATGCTCCTGTATGTCAACGCCCAGGGGCGCGCCCTCGGCCGCCTGCACGAGGCGCTGGCGACACGACTCCGGGATCTGGAGTCGCCGCTGACCTACCACTCGGTCAACACGCTGGCGCGGCGGGGAATCCTCGTGCCCGTGATCGACGGCTTCGACGAACTCCTGGGCGTCAGCGGGTACGAGGACGCGTTCAGTTCGCTCTTCGACTTCCTCGATGACCTCGAAGGAGCGGGATGCGTCCTGGGCTCGGTTCGTTCGACCTACTACGAGGAGGAGTTCGTGGCGCGCGCCGGCGCCGTCGTCGGTCGCGAGCGGGCGCGGTGGGTCCAGGTTCCGGTCCGGGTCGAAGGGTGGTCGGAAGACCGTCGTCGGCGCTTCCTGGAGAAGCGGGCCGCCGAGAAGGGGCTTTCGGCGGAGCGGGCCCGCGAAATCGGCGAACGAACGGCCGGGGTCTTCGCCGGACCGAGCGAGGCGCTGCGGACGCGGCCGTTCTTCTTCGCGAGGGTCGTCTCCCTGCTCCCGGAAGAGCCGGACTTCCGCGCCGGGGACGACCTCCTGGGGGAACTCGTCCGGGCGCGCCTCGACCGTGAATTGACCGAGAGACTTCTCGACCGCCATTCCTCGCCGGTCCTGACGCCGGAACAGTTCGATCTCCTGGTGCGCGAACTCGCCCTGGAGATGTGGAACCTGCAGACCAGGGAACTCGACGGCCGGTCGGTTCGGGAAGTCGTCCGGTATGTCGCCGAGGCGGAGCGCCTTTCGGAGACGGCGGAGGCGGTCTTCCTGGAGAAGATGCCTTCGCTCGCGTTCCTGGCGTGCCGCGATCACCCCGGCCCGCACGCCCGGTTCGCCTTCGAGCACGAGGCGTTCTTCTTCTATTTCCTCGCGGAAACGATCGTTTCGCACTTCGGGTCACCGGACGCGGACCTCAGCATCATCCTGGGTCGGTCGGCGCTGCCCGAGGTCGTCGCCGAACGAGTGGCGCGCGCCCTCGGAGGCAGCGGCGCTTCCCGCGAGGGCCGGCAGTCCCTGTTGGAGCGGCTCGGTCGCGCCGACGCCACTCCGTCGCTGCGATCCGTGCAGATTCGAGAAAACGCCGGGCGGCTGGCGATGGCGCTCCTTCGAGCGGGCGCCCCGGACGCCGCGTCCGGAGAACGCTCGCCGCAGGTCTCGAACATCGCCGTTCGCAACTTGACCTTTCCGGGGGGCGCGCTCGGCGGCGCGGTCTTCCGGAACTGTTCGTTCGAAGATGTCGAGTTCCGGCGCGCGGATCTCACCGGGACGCGTTTCCTGGGTTGCGAGGCGAAGAACGCGGTGTTCTTCCGGGAATCACGCATCGACCCGAAGACGACCCGTCTCGAGTTCCACGGCTTGGACGAAAGTCGTTTCCTGGGGCTGCGCCGGGTGGGTGACGACGAAGGGATCCATGACCCCTGCGAGATACGAGCGACGCTGGCCGCGTGCGGTCTGCCCGTTCCCCGGGAGTCTCCGGAAGACGCGCCGACGGTCGATCCGGAGGTCGTGGAGTTGCTCGAACGCTTGTTGCGAGCCTATCGGCGGGCCAATCCGGTGTGCCTGCAGGACGAGGCGCTCGGGAAACTCGTTTCGCATCCCGAGTGGGAAGGACTCAAGGCGCGGCTGCTGGAGTACGGGATCGTCAAGCGGGACCGGCGCGAGATCGGGGGCGAGAGGAAGGAGTTCCTTCGCCGCCGCTTCCGGCCCGACCAGATCATGGCCGGGCTTCTCGGCGGCGGCGCCGCCGATCCACGAGTCCGCAAGTTCTGGCGCTCGCTGGAGCCGCCGGCGAAGTCCGCGGGCCTCGCGACGCGGTTCGGGCCGCCGAGTTAGGATTCCCGGCTCCTCGAGCGTCCTTGCGGTGGGCGCTCCGGGTGGATGTGAGCCGCGACTGCCGGCAGGGGCCGGCGGGAGGAAACCGGATGCCGGGCTTGGCGCTCGTGGACTACGCGAACCTGAGCAGTCCCCGGGCTCAGCCGCCGGACCGGGACGCCTCGGCCGAGCGACTCCTGGAAGCGATCGTGGGCGGATTCCGTCGCCTCTTCGGGGAAGTGGACCCCTTGGAGGTGCGGTACTACGGCGGCTGGACCGACGAAGAGGGCCTGCCCGGCCCGGCGGCGGCGGAGGCCGCTGCGGTCCTCGCCGCGCTTCCCGATGAGGTCGCCGGAGTTCGGGTCCGGCCGAAGATGGCGACCACGATGCTGCCTTTCCCCGAAGCCCTCCTGCAGGGGACGGTGCGGCTGGGCGTCCGTCCGCCCCGGCAGAAGATGGTGGACGGTATGCCGGGCGGGGACGCGGTCTTCGCGGCGTGGTCGGGCGTCGAGCGCGTCTGCGTGGTGACCGATGACGAAGACCTCGTACCCGCGATGCTGACCGCCCGGGCCGTCTCCCCGAACCGCCCGGTCTGGCTCCGGAGGCGCGTCCCGGGTTCCGGCCTGAACGACGCCCGCCTGCGGGAACTCGGCGTACGGATCGAAAGGCTCCGGTAGCGCGCGATGATGGATCGGAACGGGCGCCGCGAGTACTGGCGGTCGCGTATCCCGAGCGACCTTCGCTCGTTCGGCGACGCCGGGGAACTCGTGGAACTCGGCGATGCGGGGAGCGACCTGCGCGCCCGCTGGACGATGTTCGGGGAGGAGCGCGAGGCGATCTTCTCGTTCTCCGGAAACGGGAGCATCAGCGTCCTCTTCGACGGCAAGTCCTCGTCCTACGGCTCGTTCCTCGCCGGGCCCCAGGTGGGCGACCTCGAACAGGTGGCCCGAAGGATCGCCGTGGCCTCCCGACCGGAGCGCTTCGTCGAAACGGAGGCGGCGCTCGATGGTTCGAATGCTCCCGAACCCGCGGTCGAACTCCTTTCCCGGATGATCGAGACGCCGACGGCGGCGGCTACGCGACTCGTCATCCTGACCGGCGGCGCCGGCGCCGGCAAGACCACCGTCCTGCGCGAACTCGTTGCCCGCCAGGCGGACCGTTACCTGCGAGGCGAGACGAAACGACTTCTGCTGTATGTGAATGCGCAGGGCAGATCGCTCGCCCGGTTCAACGAAGCGCTGGCGCTGGAACTCCGGGAACTGCGGGCGCCCCTCACCGGTCACTCGGTGGCCACTCTCGCCCGCGAAGGGTTGGTCGTCCCGGTCATGGACGGCCTCGATGAATTGTTGGGCGTCAGCGGTTACGACGACGCCTTCGCTTCGGTCTCCACTTTTCTCGATGCGATGGAGGGCGAAGGGTGCGTACTGGCGGCGGCCCGTTCGACCTACTACGAGGAGGAGTTCGTCTCGAGGGCGGCGGAGATGTGGCGCAACGAGCGCGCCCGGTGGCGGCAGGTCCCGGTCCGGCTGCGCGGCTGGGCCGAAAAGCAGCAGACCGGGTTCGTCGAACGGTGGGCGGCCGCGAAGGCCCTGACCGGTGACGAGAGGGATGCGGTGTCCGGGCGCCTGACCCGGCTGTTCTCCGGGAAAGGCGCAGAGTTCGGACGAAGGCCGTTCTTCTTCGCGAGAGCGGCGGAACTGGCGTCGCGCTCGACGGACTTCCGAAGGGGAGGCGACCTGCTCCGGGAAATCGTCGAGGAGTACCTGGAGCGGGATCGGTTGGAGAAACTCCCGGACCGGCATATCGCTCCGATGCTCACCCGCCGCCGGTTCCGCCTCCTGATGCAGAAGTTGGCCCTGCAGATGTGGCTGCTGGAGACGCGCGAACTCGACGGCTCCTCGCTGCGAGGAGTCGTCGACGACCTGGCGGAGACCGAAGACCTCTCCGACGAAGACCGAAGAGCCCTGGTCGAACGGTTGCCGTCGCTCGCGCTCCTGACGCGCGGCAAGGGCCACGGAGGACGCCACCGGATCGCCTTCGAGCATGAACTGTTCTTCTTCCACTTCCTTTCCGATGCCGTCGTCTCGCTGTTCGCATCACCCGGGCAGGATGTGCAGGCGATCCTCGGTCGGGGGGCCTTGCCGGGCGAAGTGGCCTTCCGGGTGGCGAAGGGGCTGCGGGACGCGGGGCGCGAGGACGGTCCGACCGGCGCGCAGCGGCTGCTCGACCGCCTGCGCCGGGCCGGTTCGGGCGAGTGGCGGCGGGGGCCGCAGGTTCGGGAGAATGCCGGACTGCTGGCCATGGCGATGTTCCGCGAGGGGGTCTGGGTCGAGGACACCCGGGACCACGGGCCGGCGGTGGCGCATCTCGTCATCCGCGGCATGGTGTTTCCCGGAGGGGACCTCCGCGGCGTGACTTTCTTCCGGTGCGCCTTCGAGGAGGTGACGATGCGCCGCACCGACCTGGCCGAGACGCGTTTCGTGGAATGCGAGGCGAAACGGTGCGTCCTCGTGGCGCCGCGGCTGGATCCGGAGCGCGCGCGGCTCGACCTTCGCGGCCTTTCGACCGGCGATGTACACGGGATTCGCCTTCCCGGAACCGACCGGAGCGCCTATGCCCCGGAGGTCGTCCGCGAAACCTTGCGGCGTTGCGGCGCCGCGGTCGCTTACCAGGCGGACGGGTCAGCGCCGCGAGTGGATCCGGGCGTCGTGCTCCTGATGGAGCGATTGGCCCGGGCTTTCGGACGCGCGAACCCGGTGTGTCTGCAGGACGACGGGTTGCGGGAGGTCTTCGGCAGCCCCGAATGGGTCGAGGTGAAGCGGCGACTGCTGCGCCACGAGATCGCCGTTCCGGAGAGCCGGGAAACGCGCTCGGGACCGATGGACTTCCTCCGCCGCCGCTTCCGGCCGGAGCAGATCATGGCCGGCCTCGACGGCGCTGCGGAGGTCGATCCGCGAATCCGGTTGTTCTGGAAGTCCCTGGAATCCCCGGCGCGCGGCGACGGGCGCCAGCCGGAGGCTCGTTAGGTCAACGAGACTCGCCGAAGTTCGCGGGCAGTTTGCGCCGCTCGCTCGAAGTAACGCGGCGCGCCGCGATACTCCCGGGTAAGGGCGCGGGGATGCGGGGAGCGATGTTCCACCCACGATGAGAGAAGCCGAAGGCCGGCCGTCGGCGAGCGGGGAGGGGCGGTACGCGACGGCGGCGAGTCGGTGGGCGGGGATCGGGCCGTACTACGCGATGTTTCCGAGCGTGTTCTCCGATGAAGTGGTCAGGAAGTTCACGGAACGGGGGGAGGTCGTCCTCGATCCGTTCGCCGGGCGCGGGACGGCGGTTTACAGCGCCGTCATCCAGGGGAGGAAAGCGCGCGGGGTGGAGGTCAGTCCGGTGGGGTATGTCTATTCGAACGCCAAACTGGCCGGAGTGAGTCAGCAGGCAGTGGAGCGGCGGCTCTTCGACCTGTGCGAGAACGCGTCCGGTTACCGCTCGCGGATCGGTGAGGGCCCGGAGTTCTATCGGTGGTGTTTCGGGCGTCGCTCGATGGAGTTCCTGCTGGCGGCGCGGGACTCGCTCGAATGGAAGGACGACGCGGTGGACCGGGTGTTGATGGCCCTCGCGCTGGTTTCGCTGCACGGGCGGCGGGGGGAGTCCCTGTCGAACCAGATGCGGCAGACGACCGCGATGTCGCCGGACTACTGCGTGAGGTGGTGGAAGGCCCGGGCGATGCCGGCGCCGGAGGTCGATGTGCGCGAGTTCCTGCTGAAGCGGATCCGGTGGCGTTACGCCCGCGGAAGACCTCGGGCCTACGGAGACCGCGTGCGGCTCGGTGACAGCCGGGCCGCGCTGAAGAAGGGCGGGTCTCTCCACCGGTCGTTGAAGGGGCGGGTGAAACTCCTGCTTACTTCGCCGCCGTACCACGATGTCACCAACTACTACTTGGACCAATGGCTCCGGCTGTGGCTGCTGGGCGGCCCGTGGCTGCCGAAAGCCGAGGAAGGTCGGCGCTACGGGGGAAAGTTCTCCGGGAAGCGCCGGTTCGTCGAGTTGATCGCCGAAGTGTTCGGGCAGTGCGCGAGCCTGCTGCGGGAGGACGGCGTCGTCTATGTCCGGACGGGCGCCGACGAGAGCACGCGCGGCGCGACCCGGGAAGTCCTTCGCGCGAGTTTCCCCGGCCGGCGGCTTCGGGAAGTCGAGACCGGGGAGGCGCCGGAGTGGCTGGAAACGGCGTACGGCCGCGGCGGGTCTCGCCACCGGAAGGGCGGCGAGGTGGACTTGGTGTTGGAACCGCGATGAGCGGGCCGGGGCCGGGTGCGAATCCCGGCGGGCGTCAGTCCCGGTTGTTGTCGTGCTCAGGAACCACGACGCCCAGCGAGATGATCATCTGCAGCGCCTGTTCCCGGGTCATGTCCAGTTCGGTGACTTCCTTCCGCGGCACGGTGAGCACGAAACCCGAAGTGGGATTGGGCGTCGTCGGGACGAATACCGCCATGAGTTCGTCGCCGGGGTCGTCGGCGCCGGAGAGTTCGCCGGAGGCGCGGCGGCGGGCGCGCACCCGCTCCTGGACTTCGCCGAGGCTCCCGGCCATCTGGAAAGCCAGGCTGTACGCCCCCCGGCGCGGGTATTCGATGAGCACCACCTTGCCGAACGCCTCGCGCCCGTGGAACATCGCCTCGACCAGCCGCTTGACCCCGGTATAGACCCAGCGCACGCCGGGGATGCGCTCCAGCGGGGCGTCCACCATCCGGCGGAGGAGGACGGAGACCACGCGGAGGCGGGTGGCCACCCAGCCGGTGGCGACGAGCACCAGCAGGACACCGGCCAGCACCAGCAGGCGCGGCTCCCAGTCGAGCGACGGGAAGAACCACGAGCGGATCAGCGAGTAGAGGATCCGCCCGACGAGGACCACCGCGGCGATGGGCAGCCAGACCGCGAACCCGGCGAACAGGTAGCGGCGCAGCCCGCGGAACGGATGCTTCCCCCGGTCGTCCGCCACGGGCGCGGAGTGTAGGCGGGGCGCGGCGGAATCCGGCACGCCCCCGCGTCCGCCCCCGCCGGCGCGGCGGATACCATCCGCCCGCCCCCGATGGACATCCCGGTCGTCTGCCTCCCCGGCGACGGGATCGGCCCCGAAGTCATCGAGCAGGCCGAGCGGGTGCTCGAGCGGGTGGCCGCGCGGTTCGGCCACCGCCTGGCGGTCGAGCGCCGCGACTTCGCCGGCGCCGCGTGGGACCGGTCGCCGGAGGACGCCCGCACCGGGTTCCCCGACGACACCCGCGCCGCCTGCGACGGGGCGAAGGCGATCCTGCTCGGGGCGGTCGGCGACCCCCGCCACGATGTCCTCCCGGCGGCGGAGCGGCCGGAGCGGGCGCTGCTCGAACTCCGGCGGCGGATCGGGGCGTTCGCCAACCTGCGCCCGGTGCGGGCGGACCGCGTCCCGCCGTCGTCGCCGTTCCGCCCGGAGGCCATCGCCGGCGCCGACCTGCTCATCGTCCGCGAACTCACCGGCGGGCTCTACTACGGCGAACCGCGCGGGATCGAGGGCGCCGGCGCGGAGCGCGCCGGGTTCAACACGCTCCGCTACCGGGCGTTCGAGGTGGAGCGGATCGCGCGCGTCGCGTTCGAGGCGGCGTCGCGCCGGCGCGGCCGGGTGTGTTCGGTGGACAAGGCGAATGTGCTCGAGTCCTCGCGCCTCTGGCGGGAGACGGTGGCGGCCGTGGCCGCGGACTTCCCGTCGGTCGAGATCGACCACATGTATGTGGATCGCGCGGCGATGGAAGTCGTCCGCGACCCGCGCCAGTTCGATGTAGTCCTCGCGGGCAACCTGTTCGGGGACATCCTGAGCGACGAGGCCTCGGTGCTCGCGGGTTCGCTGGGCGTACTGGCGTCGGCGAGCGTCGGCGGCGAGACCGGCCTGTACGAGCCGGTGCACGGCTCCGCCCCGGACATCGCCGGGCAGGGCAAGGCGAACCCGCTGGGCGCCATCGGCTCCGTGGCGATGATGTTGGACCTGTCGTTCGGGCTCACCGAGGAGGCGCGGGCGGTCGAGGCCGCGGTGCGTGCGGCGCTGGCCGGGGACGCGCGGACGCCGGACCTCGGCGGGACCGCGGGCACCGGGGCCGTCGGGGACGCGGTGCTCGCGGCGCTCGGCTGACCGGACCGGGGAAGGCTTTATCGGCCCGCGCCGCGAGTTGCGGTGAGCGCCGCGCGGAGTTCGCGGCGGACCTCCGGGTCGGTCTCGCGGGCCAGGCGGTCGGCGAGGGGCGGCGCGGCGTCGGCAGGGGCTGCTTCGGCGAGCGCCCAGGCGGCGTGGCCGCGGACGAGCGGCTCCGCGTGGTCGAGCGCTTCGGACAGCGGGGCGAACGCGGCGGGGTCGCGGCCGTTTCCCAGCGCGACGGCGACATTCCGCAGGAAGCCCGCGTAACCGGCGCGGCGGATCGCGCTTCGCCGCGTGCGTTCGCGGAACTCGTCCCGCGTGAGGCGGAGCAACCGCGCCAGCGTCTCCGTATGGAGCCCGTCCCCGGTCGCGGCGAGGCGCGGCTCCTCGGTTACCGAAGCGAAACGGTTCCACGGGCAGACATCCTGGCAGTCGTCGCAACCGAAGATGCGGTTCCCGACGGCGCGGCGGAACTCGGTCGGGATCGCCCCCCGGAGTTCGATGGTCAGGTAGGAAATACAGCGCCGGCTGTCCACCACATACGGCGCGACGATCGCGTCGGTCGGACAGGCGTCGAGGCAACGAACGCAACTCCCGCAGCGGTCGGCGGCGGCGTCGTCGGGGGGTATCGCCAGCGGCAGCAGCACTTCGCCGAGGAAGAACCACGAACTGCCGCGCTCGGCGATGACATTCGAGTGCTTGCCGATCCAACCGATCCCGGCCCGCTCGGCGAACGCCTTTTCCAACAGCGGCCCGTGATCCACCAGCGTGGGCAGCCGGCGGCGTCCATTCGCCGCGCGCGGTTCGAGCAGGCCGGCGGCGACCGCTTCCCGTTCGGCGAAGTCCGCGAGTCGGCGCAGTTTGTCGTCCACCACCCGGTGGTAGTCCTCGCCCCGGGCGTATTGCGAAACCACCCCGCCTCCGGTCGGCGCGGCCGCGGGTTCCCCGGCGTAGTAGTTCAGGGCGCAGACGACGACCGCGCGTTCGACGCGCCGCCCCTCCGCCGCGCCCCGCCGCGCGAGCGAAGCGTCCGACCGCCGCTCCGGCGCCCGCGCCATCCACTCCATCTCGCCGTGCCGCCCTTCCCGCAACCACTCCGCGAACCGCCGCCCCGCCTCCCGCGCCTCCGGCGGCGCGAACCCCACCGCCGAGAACCCCAGCCGGAACCCCTCCGCGCGGATCGAGTCGCGCAGAGCCTCCCGCGCCGCGCTGTCGGGTTCGGGCACGGCTTCGTCCGTCAGGTCTCCGCGTGGAGAAGGCCGAGGAGCGGCCTCCCGGTCCTTCTTTTCTCCGATCGGGCCGGATGACTCAGCGATACCAAGCGGCGATCGCCGAAGCGACGGCGGCAAGAGCGGAGAGCCCGAGAGCGATCATGGAAGCGACGATCAGCCTTCTCGCGCTCGTGCTCTCGTACCACGCAGGCAACCGGTGGGTAACGAAGAGGCCGTAGCGGCCAAATCTCTCGTCGTCGCAGGCGCGGACGCTGACATAGGCGTGCGCCGGATGCTTCTTCTTGGCAGTGATCTTCCACTGCCAAAAGACATGCCCGTCCGATTTCGGGCCTTCTGTCAGATTCTGCATTTCCGAGAGTCCCTCACCGTGGCATTCGAGACTCTGGATCTTCGGGCTACTCGCACGGAAGTCCCAACTGCCATGTTCGTCGAGTTCATGCGCGCTGGCATGAATCCGAACACCGTGCTCCAGCGCCAAGGCGAGAAACTCGTCCGGGATCGTCGCGATCGCCGCCCCCAGTTCATCCCTGCTGCTGACCCTGAAGATCGCAATCGTGGACAAGTCCGGCGGAACGGTTGGTGGCATACCTGCCGAATGTGAAGTCCCGAAGGGATCGAGATAACCGGTCCAGTCAACTCTGATCTTCTTCATGTACTCCTCGTTTCGGCGTCCGGTCTCCGGGGACCGAACCCGGCGGGTCGGTGTTCGCGGAAGCATCCGAGCCGGACGCCGGGCTCCGTCCCGCTCCGAGGCCGTCGCGGAGGCCCGGCGTCGTCATCGCCAGCCCGCGTCGGCGCCGCCGCTTAGTCGGGATTCGCGGCGAGGGTCTCGTCGGGGGAGGGCCGGCCGCGGCGCGCCGCGCCTCGGTCTCCTCGGGACGAACTGCGGCCCTTCCACGCTTGGAGTTGCCGCGTGATGATGGAGCGGAGGTCGGCTTCGGGGATGTCCAGGACGAATTGGCGTCTCACCTCCAACGAGAATCGTTCGAGTTCCGAGAAACCGAGGCCCCGGAGGCGGGCGGCCAGGGCCTTCGGCGAAACGGGCAACGGTGAGCCGACTCCCTGCGCGAAACGGCGGAACCATTCCTCCGTCTGCGCCGGGGTCGGCGGCGGGAGGTCGAGGCGGACCTCGAAGCGGCGCCGCGCGGCGCGGTCGAGAAGTTCCGGGCGGTTCGTGGCGGCTACGACGACCACATGGCTCGGCAGGGCGTCGATCTGCAGGAGCAGCGAACTGACGACGCGCCGGTCTTCCCCGGTCGCGGGTTCGCCGCCGCGGTCCCTGCCGAGGACATCGAAGTCGTCGAAGAACAGGACGCACTCGCGCGCGCGGACTTCGGAGAACATCCGGTCGAGACGCCCGGCGGTCTCGCCGAGGAAACTTCCGATCACGGACTCGTATCTCACGGTGAACAGGGGGTCGGCGAGTTCCGTGGCGAGCGCCTCGGCGAGCGAGGTCTTGCCGTTTCCCGGCGGGCCGGTCAGCAGCAGGCGGTGGCGCGGTTCGAGATCGTGGGCGCGCAGCAGGTCGCGGCGGCCGTGCTCTTCCAGCAGTGCGCCGATCGTTCGCGCCGCCGACTCCGGGAGGATGAGGTCGGCGAGCCGGCGCTCGGGGACCGACGAGTGGAAGAAGCGTCCGCCGCCGCCCCCGGAGCGGGGCGTCCGGCGCTCCGGGCCGGCATGGTTCGTCGCCAGGTGGGCGGCCAGCCGGTCGGCCAGGATGTGGTGCTGCTTGCCGCGCTCGTCCACGATGATGGCCTCGAGGGCCTTCCGGAACTGCGGCTGATCCCCCCCGGCGCCGGCGCGGACGAGATCGAGCAGGTGGTTGGCGCGGGGCATGGCGAAGCGGAGGGGCGGCGGCGGGGGCGCGGCGGCCGATCGCGGCGGGGCCGGTGGTTATACAGTCTCGCGCCCCCCGGCGGGTGGGGCGCGCGGCCCTCGGCGGGAACGCCGGGAGTCCGGCGGAACCGGGGACGGAGGGAAGGAGAAGTGATGACCGACGAGATTCGGGCGGGGCTCGGGGCGGAACTCGGGGCGATCCGGGAAGCCGGGCTGGAGAAACTGGAGCGGGTGATCGCCTCGCCGCAGGGGGCGGCGATCACCGTCGCCGGGGACGGCGGCGGGAGCGAAGTCCTGAACTTCTGTGCGAACAACTACCTCGGCCTCGGCAACCACCCCCGGCTGCTCGAAGCGGCGCGGCGGGGGCTGGACGAGCGGGGGTTCGGGCTCAGTTCCGTCCGGTTCATCTGCGGGACGCAGGACCTCCACCGGCGGCTGGAGAAGGACCTCGCCGACTTCCTCGGCGCCGACGAAGCGATCCTCTACTCCTCGTGCTTCGACGCGAACGGCGGGCTCTTCGAGACGCTGCTCGGGGCGGAGGACGCCGTGGTCAGCGACGAACTCAACCACGCCAGCATCATCGACGGCGTCCGGCTCTGCCGGGCGCGGCGGCTGCGCTACCGGAACCGGGACCTCGACGACCTGACCGCGAAACTGGAAGAGTGCCGGGACGCGCGGCGGATCCTCATCGCCACCGACGGGGTGTTCAGCATGGACGGCACGCTGGCGCCGCTCGACCGCATCTGCGAGATCGCGGACCGGTTCGGGGCGCTGGTGATGGTGGACGACTCGCACGCCACCGGGTTCGTCGGGGACGCCGGGCGGGGGACGCCGGAGCGGTTCGGGGTCGGCGAGCGGGTGGATGTCATCACCTCCACGCTGGGCAAGGCGCTCGGCGGCGCCGCCGGCGGGTTCACCGCGGCGCGGCGGGAGATCGTGGCGCTCCTCCGGCAGCGGAGCCGGCCCTACCTGTTCTCGAACACCCTGGCGCCGGCCATCGTCTCGGCGGCGGTGGAGGCGGTGGCGCTGCTCACTTCCAGCGACGAACTCCGGCGGCGCCTGCGGGAGAACACCGCCCGGTTCCGGGAGGGGATGACCGCCGCGGGGTTCCGGATCACGCCCGGTGACCACCCGATCGTGCCGGTGATGCTGGGCGACGCCCGGCTGGCCGCGAACATGGCGGACGACCTGCTCGAACGCGGGATCTATGTGATCGGGTTCAGTTTCCCGGTGGTGCCGAAGGGGAAGGCGCGGATCCGCGTCCAACTCTCCGCCGCGCACACCGAGGCGCAGGTGGACCGGGCGGTCGCCGCCTTCGCCGAGTCGGCGCGCAAGTTCGAGGTGTTCTGACCGCCCGCCCCGGGGCGCGCGGCTACGGCGCTCCGGGGCGGGTGTCCGGGCGGGTCGGCGGTTCGGCGCCCGCCTCCCCGGGCGCCTCCACCGTCAGGTCGTCCCGGTCGTCGAGACTTCCGGGCGGGTCGGCGGTTCCGGGGCCGCCTCGCCGAGCCATTCGAGCACGATCTCCTGGTGGCGGCGCACCGGGGCCTCGCCGAACCGGGCGGAGGGGCCGTGTTCGAGCCGCGGCGACCCGAGCGACTTCTGCTGCTGCTCGCAGACCAGGATGTCCTCCTGCATGAAGTCGCCGGAGGCGAGCGGGTCGCGCCGGGGGTCGCCGGCGACCTTGCCGCGGGGGCGCTGCCAGAGTGAGCCGGAGCGGAGCAGTCGGAGCGCCCGCTTCCAGCCGGGGACATCGGCGACCTTGGTGCGGGTGACCACGCGGGTGCGGTCGGGCGCGAGCGGCTCGACCAGGAACAGGGACCACGAACTCTCGCTCTCGCCGAGCCCGATGCCGGGGAACAGCATCGGGACCCAGGCGCCGAGGCGGTCCCGCGGCACATGGTCGATCAGCGGCAGCGGGGACTCCCGGTCGACGACCGCCTCGTACCAGGCGGCCAGCGGTTCCCGGAAGGCGAAGTGGGGGCCGTGCCAGCCGGACTCGATGCGGTCGTGGTCGTACATGGCGAGGGTGGCGGAGTGGAGGTGCTTCAGGTGGTAGGCGTCGATGTAGTTCTCGACCACGATCTTCCAGTTGGCGCGGACCAGATAGTCGGCGCGGAGGCGGGGGTCTTCGACCAACTCCTCGACCCGGTGGGGGCCGAGGTGCGGCTCGACCGGGCCGAACCAGTCCGAAAGCGACGGGGGGTCGGCGTCCGGGTGGACCCAGAGCATCCCCCGCCAGATGCCGACCGAGGCGGGGAACAGGCGGACGCCGGAGGGGTCGAAGTCCGGGAATTCGCGGGCCCGGCGGGGGACGCCGACGAGGCGGCCTTCGAGGTCGTAGGTCCAGTCGTGGTAGGGGCAGCGCAGCGCGGCGGCCTTCCCGACAGCGCGGATCAACTGCGTGCCGCGGTGGCGGCAGAGGTTGTGGAACGCCCGGAGGCGGCGGTCCTCGCCCATCACCACGAAGAGGTTGTTCCGGCCGGCCTGGACGCTGAGGTATTGGCCGGGCTCGGTCAGGTCTTCGGCGAGCCCGGCGCAGGCCCAGGTGCGGGAGAAGATCCGGGCCCGCTCCCGGTCGAACCAGTCCGGCGAGGTGTAGGCCTCGACCGGGAGGATCGGCATTCCGGTGGACATCGGGGTCTCCTTTTGCGGTCGGTCGGATGGTAGTGGCGTCCGGCCGGAAGCGGGATGTGAGTCCGGGAGACTCAGTTATGTTGCGCGTTCCGGCTAATATTTGCTATGATCCGCATCAGGAATCTTGACAGGAGCCTTCGCCACCATGTCCATCCAGTTGACCGTACGGGCCCGGCGGGCGCTCGAGCGCGCCGGCGAACTCGCCGGGGAGGGGCGGCACGCGCAGGTCGCGCCGCTCCACCTGCTCGCGGCGCTCCTCGAGGACGACGCGTCCTCCGCGCCCGCCGCCCCGGCGGGGCAACGCCCGGTCGAGGGACTCGTCCCGCGCCTCCTCCGCCGCCTGTCGGTCGAACCGGCGGCGGCGCTCGCCCGCGTCCGCCGCAAACTCGGCGAACTCCCGGTCCGCGGCGGCGGCGGCCCCGACGAACCCGCGCCATCGCGGGAACTCGGCGCCGACCTCCGCCGGGCGGCGAAGGAAGCGGCCCGGCTCGGCGACGAGTATGTGAGCGTCGAGCACCTCCTCCTCGCCCTGACCGACCGGCGCTCCGCCGCGGCGCCGCTCCTCCGCGAGGGCGGCGTGGAGCGCGAACCCCTCGAAGCCGCCGTCCGGGAGACCCGCGGCGCCTCCCGCGTCACCACCCCCGACCCGGAGGCCGCCCTCGCCCCGCTGGAGCGCTACTGCCGCGACCTCACCGCGCTGGCCGCCGAAGACCGGCTCGACCCGGTCATCGGGCGCGACGACGAGATCCGGCGCGTCATCCAGATCCTCTCCCGCCGCGCCAAGAACAACCCGGTGCTCCTGGGCGAGCCGGGGGTCGGCAAGACCGCGGTCGCCGAAGGGCTGGCCGTCCGCATCGTGAAGGGCGATGTGCCCGAAGGGCTCCGCGAGCACCGGGTGGCGGCGCTCGACCTCGGGGCGCTGGTGGCCGGCGCGAAGTTCCGGGGTGAGTTCGAGGAGCGGCTGAAGGCGGTGCTCTCCGCCGTCACCGACTCCGGCGGCAAGATCGTCCTGTTCATAGACGAACTCCACACCGTGGTCGGCGCCGGGGCGACCGCCGGGCCGATGGACGCCTCGAACCTGCTCAAGCCGGCGCTCGCGCGGGGCGAACTCCACTGCATCGGCGCGACCACGCTCGACGAGTACCGCCGCCACATCGAGAAGGACGCGGCGCTGGAGCGGCGGTTCCAGACCGTCCTGATCGAGGAGCCGAGCCGCGAAGCGACGGTGACCATCCTCCGGGGGCTGAAGGAGCGCTACGAGGTGCACCACGGCGTCCGCATCCGGGACGCGGCGCTGCTGGCCGCCGCCGCGCTCTCGGACCGCTACATCTCCGGGCGGTTCCTGCCGGACAAGGCCATCGACCTGGTGGACGAGGCCGCCGCCCGGCTGCGCACCGAGATGGACAGCGTCCCCACCGAACTCGACGAGGTGGAGCGGGAGTTGCTGTCGCTCCGCATCGAGCGCGAGGCGCTCAGGAAGGACGAGGACGCCGCCTCGGTGGCGCGGCGCACGGAACTGGCGGGCCGCGTCGCCGCGCGCGAGGAGGCCGCCCGGACGCTCCGCGCCCGGTGGCGGGAGGAGAAGGAGCGGTTGGCCGCCGTCCGCGGGCTGCGCGAGCGGATCGAGGAGACCGACCGGCAGATCGAGCGCGCCGAGCGCGAGGCGGACCTGGAGCGCGCCGCCGAACTGCGGTTCGGGACGGCGCCGGCGCTCCGGGAGGAACTGGCGGCGGCGGAGGCGCGGCTGGCGGCGAACGGGAAGTCCGACGGGGAGACGAAGTTGCTCCGCGAGGAAGTGGACGACTCCGATGTGGCCTCGGTGGTCTCCCGGTGGACCGGGATCCCGGTGGAGCGGCTGCTCGAAGCGGAGCGGACGAAGTTGCTCCGGCTGCCGGAGTTGCTCCACCGGCGGGTGGTCGGACAGGAGGAAGGCGTCCGGGCGGTCGCCGACGCGGTGCTCCGCGCCCGGGCCGGGGTCGGGGACCCGGACCGGCCGCTGGGGACCTTCCTGTTCGCCGGGCCGACCGGGGTGGGGAAGACGGAACTGGCGCGCGCCCTCGCCGCCGAACTCTTCGACGACGAGAAGGCGATGGTGCGGCTGGACATGAGCGAGTACGGCGAGAAGTTCGCGGTGTCGCGGCTGGTCGGCGCCCCGCCGGGGTATGTGGGCTTCGAGGACGGCGGGCAGTTGACGGAGGCGGTGCGGCGGCGTCCGTTCTCGGTGGTGCTGTTCGACGAGATCGAGAAGGCGCACCCGGAGGTGCACACCGTCCTGCTGCAGGTGCTCGACGACGGGCGGCTGACGGACTCGCAGGGGCGGGTGGTGGACTTCCGCAACGCGCTGCTGATCCTGACCTCGAATGTGGGGAGCGCGGAGATCCTGTCGCTCGCGGAGCGGGGGGCGGGGTACGCGGAGATCCGGCGGCGGGTGATCGCGGAGTTGCGGCGGGCGTTCCGTCCGGAGTTCCTGAACCGGGTGGACGAGACGGTGGTGTTCGAGAGCCTGTCGCGGGAGCAGGTGGCGGAGATCGTGGGGCTGCAGTTGGAGCGGCTGCGGACTCGGTTGGCCGAGCAGGGGATCGGGATGGGCGTCTCCCCGGAGGCCCGGCGCGCGCTGGCGGCGGCGAGTTACGAGCCGGCCTTCGGGGCGCGTCCGGTGCGGCGGACGATCCAGCGGCTGGTGGAGACGCCGGCGGCCCGGCTGATCCTCGCCGGGGAGTTGGAGGCGCCGGGGACGCTGTCGGTCGTTGTCGGGGAGGGCGGCGGGGTGGCCCTTCGGGCGCTGCCCGCCGCGGAAGTCGCCGCCTGAGCGGGCGGGCGCCGGGGCTCAGCGGGCGGCGAGTTCCTCGGCGAAGGCGCGGAGGCCGATGACTTCGACGCCGTCGCGCAGCGGGTAGCGGTCGTCCCCGGGATAGACGACGAAGGTCCGCTCGGGGCGGAGCGCGGCGCGGGCCTCGTGGAAGCCGCGGGAGACGGTCGGGGCGAGACCCAACTTCGCCTCGACCGCCCAGCGCCCGCCGCCGGGGAAGTCGAGCGCCAGGTCCATCTCCGCGCCGGCCGCGGTGCGGAAGAAACTCGCTTCGGTCCGCTCCGGGGCGGCGGCGATGGCGTTCTCGATGACGAAGCCCTCCCAACTCGCCCCGGCGACGGGATGCCCGGCGAGTTCGTCCCATGTCTCCGGGCCGAGGAGGGCGTGGACGAGGCCGCTGTCGCGCAAGTACACCTTCGGCGACTTGACCAGGCGGCGGCCGATGTTCGCGGTGAGCGGCGGCAGCCGCCGGAGGAACATCAGGTCGGAGAGCAACTCCAGGCAGCGGTTCGTCGTCCGCGCCGCGATGCCGAGCGCCGCGGCCAGGCGGGAGGAGTTCAGCAGCCCGCCCTGGGAGTGGGCGAGCATCGTCCAGAGCCGGGCCACCACGCCCGGAGCGGCGCGGGGCGCGAACCAGGCGATGTCCCGGGCGACGATCGTCCGCAGGAAGTCGTTCCGGACTTTCCGGCTGCGGGCGTCGCCCTCGGCGCGGTAACTCTCCGGGAACCCGCCGCGCAGCCAGAGCCGCCGCCGCGCCGCCGGATCGTCCTCGATTTCCAGCGCGTCGAGCGGGCCGAGTTCCACTTCGGCGACCCTCCCGGCGAGGCTCTCCCCGGCGCGGGCCAGCAGGTCGAGCGACGCCGAGCCGAGCAGCAGGAACCGCCCGGCGCGCGCGCCCCGCCGCCGCCCCCGGTCGATCAGGCCGCGCAGGACCCGCAGGATCTCCGGCGTCCGGTGGATCTCGTCGAGGACGACCAGCCGGTTTTCGAGGGGCTCGAGGAAGAGGTTCGGATCGCGCAGTTTCGCCAGGTCCGCCGCGTCTTCGAGGTCGAGGTAGAGCCCGCCCTTCGCCTCGGCGACGGCGAGCGCCAGGGTGGTCTTTCCCGCTTGCCGGGGGCCGAGGAGGAATACGGCCGGCTGTCGGTCGAGGGCTTCGACGACGGTCGCGAAGGTGCGGCGGGGAATCATCGTCCTTGTATTTTCGGTACTTGGATGTCGGATATTCAAGGATGTCGTGTTCGCATCCGGCGCCGGCGCGGTCTCGAAGGGGCCTTCGAGCGCGAAGGGACTCGATCCGCATCCGGTGTCAACCGGCGCCGAAAATGTCCCACTTTTAAGCAACGAAAACGCCCCACCTTGGGGAGTGGATGCGGTCGGTGGGTGAGGGGGTCGATCCGCGGCATCGAGCCGGTGAAGGGGCTCGATCCGGGCGTCCTGCGGGTGCGAAGGGGGTCGATCCGCGTCGTGAGTCGGAAAGGGGGTCGATCCGCCGGTCGGCGGGTGAAGGGGTCGATCCGCGATGTCGAGCCGGTGAAGGGGCTCGATCCAGGTGTTCTGCGGGTGCGAAGGGGGTCGATCCGCGTCGTGAGTCGGGTAGGGGGTCGATCCGCCGGCCGGTGGGACAAGGGGCTCGATCCGCGATATCGAGCCGGTGAAGGGGCTCGATCCGGGCGTCCTGCGGGTGCGAAGGGGGTCGATCCGTGTCGTGAATCGGATAGGGGGTCGATCCGCCGGTCGGTGGGTGAAGGGGCTCGATCCGCGATGTCGGGCCGGTGAAGGGGCTCGATCCGAGTGTCCTGCGGGTGCGAAGGGGGTCGATCCGCGTCGTGAGTCGGGTAGGGGGTCGATCCGTCGGTTGGCGGGTGAAGGGGTCGATCCGCGATATCGAGCCGGTGAAGGGGCTCGATCCGGGCGTCCTGCGGGTGCGAAGGGGGTCGATCCGTGTCGTGAGTCGGGTAGGGGGTCGATCCGCCGGTCGGTGGGTGAAGGGGGTCGATCCGCGATATCGAGCCGGTGAAGGGGCTCGATCCGGGCGTCCTGCGGGTGCGAAGGGGCTCGATCCGCGTCGTGAATCGGATAGGGGGTCGATCCGCCGGTCGGTGGGTGAAGGGGCTCGATCCGCGATGTCGGGCCGGTGAAGGGGCTCGATCCGGGTGTCCTGCGGGTGCGAAGGGGGTCGATCCGCGTCGTGAGTCGGGTAGGGGGTCGATCCGCCGGTCGGTGGGTGAAGGGGCTCGATCCGCGATATCGAGCCGGTGAAGGGGCTCGATCCGGGCGTTCTGCGGGTGCGAAGGGGGTCGATCCGCGCCGTGAGTCGGGTAGGGGGTCGATCCGTCGGTTGGCGGGTGAAGGGGTCGATCCGCGATATCGAGCCGGTGAAGGGGCTCGATCCGGGCGTCCTGCGGGTGCGAAGGGGGTCGATCCGCGCCGTGAGTCGGGTAGGGGTCGATCCGTCGGTTGGCGGGTGAAGGGGTCGATCCGCGCCGTGAGTCGAGTAGGGGGTCGATCCGTCGGTTGGCGGGTGAAGGGGTCGATCCGCGCCGTGAGTCGAGTAGGGGGTCGATCCGCCGGTTGGCGGGTGAAGGGGTCGATCCGCGACATCGAGCCAGCGAAGGGGCTCGATCCGGGTGTCCTGCGGGTACGAAGGGGGTCGATCCGCGTCGTGAGTCGGGTAGGGGGTCGATCCGCCGGTCGGCGGGCGAAGGGGCTCGATCCGGGCGTCCGGCGGGTGCGAAGGGGGTCGATCCGCGCCGTGAGTCGGGTAGGGGGTCGATCCGTCGGTTGGCGGGTGAAGGGCTCGATCCGCGACATCGGGCGGGCGAAGGGGCTCGATCCGGGCGTCCGGCGGGTGCGAAGGGGGTCGATCCGCGTCGTGAGTCGGGTAGGGGGTCGATCCGCCGGTCGGTGGGACAAGGGGGTCGATCCGCGATATCGAGCCGGTGCAGGGGCTCGATCCGCGGGTCCTGCGGGTGCGAAGGGGGTCGATCCGTGTCGTGAATCGGATAGGGAGTCGATCCGCCGGTCGGTGGGTGAAGGGGTCGATCCGAGAGATGGGGCCGGTGCAGGGGCTCGATCCGGGCGTCCTGCGGGTGCGAAGGGGGTCGATCCGCGTCGTGAGTCGGATAGGGGGTCGATCCGCCGGTCGGTAGGTGAAGGGGGTCGATCCGCGAGATAGGGCCGGTGCAGGGGCTCGATCCGGGCGTCTTGCGGGTGCGAGGGGGCTCGATCCGCGCCGTGAGTCGGCTGGGGGTCGATCCGCCGGTGGTAGGTGAAGGGGGTCGATCCGCGAGATGGGGCCGGTGAAGGGGCTCGATCCGGCTGTCTTGCGGGTGCGAAGGGGGTCGATCCGCGCCGTGAGTCGGGTAGGGGGCTCGATCCGCCGGGTGGCGGGTGCGAAGGGGGTCGATCCGTTCGAGCGGAGGCCGGAGGGAGTTCGCGATCCCTCGCGCCGGGTGGCCGGGAGGCCGGTAGCGGGCGCGACCGGGGGCGGCTACCGGGGAGATTCCGGCGCGGCGCGATAGGCCTGCTCGACTCCGCGGGCGCCGACCGGGTGGCGGCGTTCGAGGAGTCCTTCTTCGGCCATGGGCCGGAGGTGGCGCTTCCGCAGGTTGCGCTCGTTCATCCCCAGTTGGGAGGCGAGTTCGGCGCGGGTGGTCCAGCGCCCCTCGCAGAGTCGCACGATCACCGCGCGAAGGGCGGTCTTGCGGGGCCGTTTGCCGAGGGCGGCGACGGCGGCGCGAAGGTCGTCCGGCAGTCGGGTCGGCGGTTCGGGAGCCGGGTCGGTCGGCTCGGGGCGGTCGGGGGAGTCGCGGCGGGGGGCGGGGGCGGGGGTGGTTTCGGTTGGCTCGGGCGGCTCGGGTTCGGGCGTGGCGGCGTCGGCGTCCGGGGGGGTCGCGACGGGCGGGGCGCGGGGCGGGGGTTCCGGGCTCGGCGCGGCGGTTTCCGCTCGGTCGTCCGGCGACTCCTCCGGTCGGCGGGTTCGGGGGCGGGCGGTTCGGGGGCGGGCGGTTCGGGGGCGGTCGTAAGGCGGGGGCGCCGCGCCGGCCGGCTCGGTGGACGGGGGAGGGGACGCGGGCGGCGGTTCCGGCGGCGGCTCGGGGGTCGGTGTCCCGACCGCGCCTTCGGCGGAAGGCGGCTCGGCGCGTCGGGTCGGGGGTTTCGCGGGAGTCCGCTTCCGGGGCGGGGCGACCGCGCGGGTGTCCGGCGCCGGCGGGGCAACCTCCTTCGGCGCCGGCGCGCGGGCGGGGGGGTCGGGCGGCGGCGCCTCGATGACCGGCTTCGGTCCCTCCGGGGCTTCGCCGGTGACGGCTTCGTGGAGTTCGCCGAGGGCGACGCCCACCCCGGCGGCGTCCCGCGCGGTGTCCGCCCAGCGGGCGCCGCCCTCGCGCATCTGCTTGCCGGCGGCGGCCAGTTGCCCGCCGACTCGGCCCAGGCGGCCGCCGGATTCGCTCCACTTCCGCCCCACCCGGTCGAAGCGGTTTCCCATCTTGCCGACGCCCTGCGCGACCTTCGCGGCGGCGTTCGCGATCCGGGCGCCCCGGTAGGCCGACCGGCCCGCCACCCGCAGCCCCCGGCCGAGGTGGATGCCGATCCAGCGCGCCCAGAGCCAGGCGAACCGCGCCGCCGCGATGGGCTTGGCGAGCCACTGCCGCAGCCGGTCGAGCCCCGGCGGCTCGTCCGGGGAACGGAGGACGACGCCGGACTCCGCCGGCTCGGGGGACTCCGCCGGTTCGCGGTCGGGGCCGGGGGAGCGGGGGACGGTTCCGGACTCCATCGGTGCGGGGGCTCTGCCTGCCGCCGAGACTATCCGACCCCGGCGGCGCCCGCCGGGGTACGGTTTCGGCCCGATGCTCACCGCCCCGTTCTCTCGGCGGCCTCGGGCTGCCGGGCCGTACTTCTTCCTCGTGCTCGAGGAAGAGCACAGTTGCCGGAGCCGGCGGGAACTCCTGCCCGCCGTGCTCCGCGCGCTGGCGGCGCGGGATCCCGGTTTCCTCGAGCGGGCGGCGGCGCGACTCGGCGGCCGCGCGCGTCCCTACCTCGCCCGGGACCGCGGGGCCGTGATGCGCGGACGCCGGTGGCGGATTCCTCCCGCCCGACTTCCGGGAGGATGGTGGGTCCGCAGCCAGTTCAACCGCGAGAGTCTGGCGAGGATCCTCCCGCGAGTGGCCGAGGCCGCCGGACTGCGCTGGGGCGAAGACCTCATCGTCGACCTGGACTGAACTCCCGCGCCGTTCAGCGGCCGGCGTTTCCTTCCAGGACCGGCAGCGCCTCCTCGCAACGGGCGATGGTCGGGCGGGCGTACGCCGCGCGAAGCGACAGCAGGTCCCGGTCTTCCGACACCAGGTAGTCGGCGTCCCCGTCGATCGCGCAGAGCAGGAACACCTCGTCGTCGGGGTCACTCGGCCGGGTCGGGGCCTCGGCGGAAACCAGCCGCACGCGCTCGAAAGCGGCGGAGAGGTAGGCGACCAACTCCTCGGCGCGCTCGATCGGGCTTCCCCGCGCCACCAACTTCCCCAGGTACTCCGTCAACATGGCGTCGCAGTACAGCCCGCGGTGTTTTCCGGACGCGAGCAGGAGGAGGCGCAGGTGGCAGTTCGGGTCCTCCGGAACGCCGCGGCGCAACCACCGCGACCCCGCGCCCACGATCTCGTTCGTGTCCAGCACGCAGCGCAGGCGAGACCGGTTCATGGCCGATCGCCGGTTTCGTAGGGCTCGTCGAACAAGTCGTGCAGGGCCCGGACGAAGTCCTCCCTCGTCCAGCCGGCCGCCTTGAGGCGCTCCGCCCTCGCGACCGCCCGCTTCACCATCGCTTCCGCTTCCGCGCGCGCCCGCTTCTTCCGCGCGGCCACGAGTTCCCGGATCTGCGCATCCAACGCATGGGGATCCCGGCACACGAGGAAGTCCCATCGACCGAGGCGCCGCCAGCGGTTCACCGCGCGCACCCAGCGTTTCGCCGCTTCGTGTTTCGCCGCCGTTTCGGGACGGTCGAGCCCCTTGACCTCGATGATGAGCCGCGCGCCGTCCTCCAGGCAGGCGATGAAGTCCGGTTCGTAACCCCGGTCGTTGCCGTGGAACGAATAGGGGATCGAGAACTCCAGCCGCTCGTTGCGCGCGTAACTCGTCACGACGCCGTCCCGCGCCAACTCTTCGAGTTTCCCGGCGGCGACCTGCTCCCAGCGCGCCGTGTCGCAGGCCACATAGTTCACATGGCTGGCCGTCGTCGCCACCACCGGCTTCACCGTCTTGAAGCGCACGCTGCCGGTGCCCCCGCTCCGCCGGTACGCGTTCAGCCGCGGCAGTTCCGCCGGTTCGCCGGCGGCGTCGGCGGGCGCGATGGCGTCGGTGAGCAGCCCGACGATCCGCTGCCGGTAGATCTCCATCTCGACTTCCCGCAGGTCGAACCCGTTCAGGGTCACCCGGTCCCGGAGGTAGGCGCGGACGATCCCGAGCACCTGGGGGAAGAGCGTCTGCCGGGATTCCCGGCGCAGCGATCCGGGTTTGCCCCCGCTCCCCTCGGTCAACTCGCGCACGACATCCCCCGCGATCCGGAACGCGATGCTCTGCGGATGGACGCCCTCGTGGAACGGCGAGCGGTCCACTTCCTTCGCCACGAGGTCGGCGTACTCGCCCGGCGATCCGGTCTTGAAACCCGCCTGCGCCGCCACCGTCGTCGTCGTCGGCGTTTCCTCCCGCCGGAGCACCGTCTTCTCGACGGAGGCGACCTCGCAGCGGATGCGGTTCCGGGCGGGAACGGTCACATACCCCTCGACGACCGGGAAGCGGATCTCGAGATGGCGCCGCTCCGGGAGCGCGGTGACCACATGCTGCGGCCGGTCGTTCGCCTCCTTCTTCCCCGGGGGCCGCCCCTTGAACGGGATCAGCGAGAACGGGACGCCGAAGACATCCACATACTCCGGCGTGAGCAGTCCGGTGTCCGGGTCGGGCACATAGTCCATCCGGCGGAGGCCCCGCCCGACCACCTGTTCGCACAGCAGTTGGCTGTGGAAGGCGCGGAGTCCGAGGATGTGGGTCACATTGTTGGCGTCCCAGCCCTCGCTGAGCATGTTCACGCTCACCACGCAGCGGATGCGCTCTCCCGGCATACCCGGTTTGCCGACGGTGGACACCGCGCGGCGCAGGTCTTCCGCCGCTTCCTTCCGGTTCGACTTCGCGTCGCCGCTCTCGGCTTCGGCGAGCAGTCCGGAATCGATGCGCAGCGTCACTTCGGCGCCTTCCCGGTTCCAGAACTGTTCGAAGCCGCTCAACCCGGCGCCGTAGCGCTTGACCTTCTTCGCTTTCCCGGTTTTGCCGGACTGCTTGCCGGACTGCTTGCCGTTCGCGCCGCGGCCGCCGTCCGCCGGGTCTTCCGCCTCGGCCATCGTTTCGCCGGAGATGCGCGCGTGGAAATGGCGGGCGATCGCGGTGTTGTCGCAGACCACGATCAACGCCGGCGGCGTCCGGTCCCGGCCCGGTTCGGCCTCGTTCACCTGGTCGAACCGCTCCTTCCACTGGCCGGCCAGCGTGAGCAGCGCGTCTTCCGCCGACCGATAGACCGCCTCCGGTTTGGGTTTCCCGCCGGGGAGCCGGTCGCCGGGGCCGAGCGAGTCGAGGACTCTCTGCCAGAGGCGGAAGTACTTCGGGTCGGGCTGTCCGCTGTCGTCGCGCGCCGGCAGGCGGGGGATCTTCGTGATGCCGGACTCGATGGCGTCCACCAAACCGAAGTCGCTCACGATCCAGGGGAACGGCGAACCCTCCGGGTATCCGCTGCCGGAGATGTAGAAGGGCGTCGCGGAAAGGTCCACGGCGAGCCGGATGCCGCAGGCGGCGTGGATCAGGTCGAGCCCTTCGACCCATACGGTCGCGGTCCGCCGTTCGTCCCGCTCCGACTCGGTGAGCCCTTCGACATTCGCCGGCGCCGGGCGGTAGGCGTGGTGGCCTTCGTCGTTCAGCACCATCAGCGGCTCGTCGTCCCAGAGATCGCCCAGCCGGGCGCGGGCGAACGCCTCCGGCGTTTCCTCCCCGAGGTCGCCGACCTTCGCGCCGCCGACGCGGATCTCCGGGGATTCCCGCGTCAGCAGGTGCCAGTTCGAGACGAGCACCTTGCCCTTCGCCAGTTCCGGCCGCAGGCCGGGGGGAACGAGGTCGAACGCTTCGTAGTAGTTGCCCGGCGCTCCCGGCCGCAGCACCGAGAGGCGCTCCCGGATGGTCAGGTTCGGACAGACGACGAAGACGCGGCGCGGGTATCGGGGGTCTCCGGGTTTCGTGCCCCGGTTGCAGAACGCCCAGGCGACGAGCATCGCCATGACCACGGTCTTCCCGCTGCCCGTCGCCATCTTGCAGGCGACGCGGGGAATCGGCGCGAAACCCGGGAGGTTCGGGAGGTCGGCGAGTTTCGGGTGCTGGGCGACCTGCGCCACCCAGTCGTCCGGGCGGGGGTTGCGGCCTTCCCGGAGCGCTTCGTACTCGGCGGGCGCCAGCCGGCGTTTCCAGCGCGTCCGTTTGCCCGCCGCGAGGATCTCCTGCAGGTAGAGGACGGTTTCCACCGCTTCGAGTTGGCAGAAGAAGAGGCGGCGCAGGCGGTCCTTCCTCCACCAGTGGCGGAGCAGCCGTTTGGTGGTTTCGGAGGCGTTTTGCCACCCGGACTCCCGCCAGCGCCGCACATCGGAGCGCAGCGCGTTGACGAGCGGCAGGTCGTCCCGGTCTTCGTCGGGGAGCAGCAACTGCCGCGCGCTGCCGGAGCGGACGGTCTTGAACCAGTAACTCGCCTCCCGGCGCCCGGCGACCTGCGACGGGACGCCGGTGCTGCGGCTGTAGAGCCAGTGCCGGTCGGGTTCCTCGTAGGGCGAGCAGAGGATCGGCTGCTCGACCGGCTCGACCGGAATCCCGGAGTCTTCGGGCGTCGGCACGGGGTTACGCCGGGCCCGCCGCCGTCCCGTCCGACGAATCTCCCGAAGCGCTTGCCGTGGTCTCCGCCGGCGGATCCTCCAGGGTCAGTACGCGCAAACCCTCGACGCCGCGCGGGTCGATCACCTTCACGGCGACGCGCCAGGCCCCGCCCGGGCCCAGGCGCTCCGGGCGGCGGAACGGCAGGCTCTCGAAACCGGTGAGCGCCTCGAAGGCGCCCCGCTCCACGAGGCCGAGGCCGCCGAGCGCGCGGGCGAGTTGCCGCCACTTCGACCGGTCGGGGAAGAAGGCCTGGCAGATGCAGAAAGCGCGGCCGTCGTAGTCGGTATCCACGAACCAGGCGGCGACCCGGTCCCGGTTCGTCGCGTGGACTTCGTGGTTCACCGGGTCATAGACATCCATACCTTCCATCTCGACCGTGTACTCCCCGTCGGCGGCCCGGAGGGGGCCGGCCACCCGGGGCGCGGCGAAGACCGTGAAGATCTGGCTCCCCGGCTGCGTCTTCAGCAACTCCTCCATCGCCACATCGGGGTTGATGAGCGCGGCGTGCGCGGTGAGGTTCGGGTGCTCGCCGCCTTCGATCGCCTCCTGCGCGGCGGCGTCGAAACCGAAACCGGCGAACACCACCTCGTCGTAACCGGCCAAGTTCGCGTCGCGCATCGCGCGTTCGACCTGCAGCGAAGTCAGGTTGCCGAACTCCGGCCCCACGCTGACGGCGACCCGGCGGTCTTCCCGGCCGTCTTCCCGGCCGTCTTCCCGGCCGTCTTCCCGGCCGTCTTCCCGGCCGCCGTCTTCCCGGCCGTCTTCCCGGCCGTCTTCCCGGCCGCCGTCCTCCCATTCCCCTTCGGCGTGGACGAGCGCGCCGCTCGCCGCTTCGAGACGGCGGAACCGCATCGTCCCGTTCCCCGGGAAGTCCACGCCGCTCGCCCGGAGGAGGCGAATGACCTTGGCGATGTGCGCCTCGCCGTTCCGCGCCGCGAGGTCGCTTCGCTCCTCGTCCCTGGCGGGGAAGGCGTCGAGTTCGTCCGGCGCCCCGCCGATCGGCGAATCCACCGGGGTGTCCGGCCCGTCCTCGACGGCGATGACGCCTTCGACGCTGAACGGCCCCGCGACCCGCACCGCTCCCTTCTCGACTTCGGGCCGGTCCACCAGTTCCTCGGACTCGGCGTTCGCCGCGATGCAGGCGTTCACTTCGTCCATCTTCGCCCGCCAGGCCTTCCGGTACGCGGCGAGCGCGTCCCGGAGCGCCGCCGGGTAGTCCGGGTCGGCGTCGAAGGGGACCTCCCACTCCCGCCACGGCCCCGGAGGGATGCGTTCCCGGTACTTCTTCAACTGCGCCGCGGTGAGCGCCTTCGACCCCCGCCGCGCCGGTTCGGGCCGCGCGCCGGCGAGCGACGCGCCGGGCAGCAGCCAGCGGCGCAGGTCGCCGTCGGTCACGGCGCGCGTCCCTTCCGCCCGGTGCTTCGCGATGAGTTTCGCCGCGAGTGCGGCTTTCAGCGGCTCGGAAACCTCTTCCAGCGCGTCGTTCAGTCCCGCGAGCGCTTTCGCCAGGATCGGTTCGTGTTTGGCGAAGACGGGATCGAGGGAGTCGTTCCGGGCGATGCTGCCGAGCGTGATGTGGGGCGCGGTGCGGCAAGCCAGCGTCCGGGGTTCCCCGGTGGGGCGCCCCTCTTCGTCGTGGCCCGAGAGCCAGGGCCCGTCCGGGTTGCGCCGCCGGTCCGCGCCGGTCGGTTCGCGCAGCCGGTAGTACTCGAACTTCGCCGTCATCAGGCGGTGCTTGGCCAGCGTCAGCGCCACGCGGCTGGTATCCATCGCGATCCAGCGCCGCCCCCACTGTTCCGCCACGAACGCCGTCGTCCCGCTGCCGCAGGTCGGGTCGAGGACCAGGTCGCCCGGATCGGTGGTCATCAGCAGGCAGCGCTCCACGACCTTCGTCGCCGTCTGGACGGCGAATATCTTGCCGGTCGCCCCCTGCGTGTCGCTCCACTGGTTCGTGATCTCCATCACCGGGTAGTCGGTGGACCGAAACACATATCGCGGCACCGTCTTCTGCCAGCGAACCCGACCCGAGGCGAGCAATCGCCGCATACCCTGCGGATTGGTCTTCCAACTCGTCGTGGGGTTCGGGAACGCCGGGCGGCCGTCCAGCGTGAACTCGAAGTGGCACGACGGCGTGTAACCGGTCGCCATCAAGTCGATCATGCTGAAGAACTCGGCGCGATCCGGTCGCTCCGACAGGTCGCCGGCCTTCACGACATCCCCGTTCGGCAACAGGGCCTGGGAAAACTGCGTGCCCGCGCCCTCCTGACGAGGCAGGAAGAGGCGGCGGAACTTCACGCGCTCCCGATCCTTCGCGTACCAGAGGAGGTAGTCGGCGATGTTGGGCAGGTGGGCCGCGTTCAACGCGATCTTCGTCCGGAAGGAGATGAGCGACATGCAGTTCGCCGGCCCGAACACTTCATCGAGCAGGTTGCGAACCAGGTGGACATGCTCGTCGCTGATCTGCACGAAGACGCTCCCCGTATCGGCCAACAACTCCCGCGCCATCGCCAGCCGGTCTCGGAGGTATCCCAGGTACGAATGCACCCCCAGCGTCCAGGTGTCCCGATACGCCTTCACGGTTTCCGGCTCCCGCGTCAAGTCCTGTTCGCGGTCCTTGACATCCGAATGCGTGAGATTCGGCTGGAAGTTCGAGCGGTAGTTGATGCCGTACGGCGGGTCGAGGAAGATCGTCTGCACCCGCCCGGCCAGGTCCTCCCGCCGCGCCAGACTCGCCATCACCTGGAGCGAGTCCCCGAGGATCAGCCGGTTCGTCCAGTCCACCTCGTGGCGGTAGAACTGGACGGCCTTCGCATACTCCAACTCCGGGTCGCCGAACAGCCCGCGACTCGCTTCCTTCCGCCGCAGCGCCCGCAACATCGCCTGGACGGAAACCCGCTCGTGCATGTGGAGCGCGACCGGATCCACCTCGAACCACGGCCGCTCCCGCTTCCCGGCCCACTCCAGCCACGGCTCGCGCCGCCGCAGCGCCTCGGCGAGTTCCCGCGCTTCCTCCCCGGTCAGCGCCCGCTCCCGCGCCTCCCGGAGGAGCGGCGGCAGCGAGTCCTCCCCCTTCGCGTCCGGCGCCGACCGCAGCGCCGGCGGCAAGTGCGGGTTGAACTCGTACCGATGCGGCGCCTCCTCCCGAACCTTCCCGTGCGACTCGATCCCCGCCGGCGGCAGGTTCTTCCGCTTCGCCCGATGCGTCAACGCCCCCACCCCCTCGCCCCCCCGCACCCTCGGGGACGCCTTCGCCGCCACGACCCCGAATCTTACCCGTCGCCCGGCCCCGGACCGACCGGCGCGAGCGGCGCATTACGAAAACCAGAGCGAGCGCGAAAAGCGTTATCGTTCCGGCGGATGCCCTCCTTCCAGCGCCGCCAGGTCGGCGTCCTCGTCGAGCGGCTGGCGGAGGAGCCGCGCCATATCCAGGCGGTCGTCGGCCCCCGGCAGACCGGGAAGACCGTCATCCTCCGGCAGGCGCTCGACCGCTGCGGCCTCCCCTTCCGGCTGGTCGCGGTGGACGAGCCCGACCCGGGCTCCGGGGAGGACATCCGGAGCGGGCGCCGCCGGAGCCCGTCCCGCGCGCCCTCCCCCGCCCGGGACGCGGACTGGCTCATCCGGATCTGGGAGTGGGCGCGGCTCCGGGCGGCGCGGTTCCCGGAGGGTTTCGTGTTGGCGTTCGACGAGATCCAGCGGGTCCCGCGCTGGTCGGATGTGGTCAAGGGGCTTTGGGACCGGGACCGGGCGGAGGAGCGGCCGCTTCGCGTGGTGATCTCCGGGTCGTCGCCGCTCACGATGCAGGAGGACATCGGCGAAAGTTTGGTGGGGCGATTCGAGGAGATCTCCACGGCGCCCTGGGCGTTTCCCGAGATGGAGGCGGCGTTCGGTTTGGGAATCGAGCAGTTCGTGTTCTACGGGGGGTACCCCGGCGCGGCGAGTTTCGTCGGCGACTTCGACCGCTGGCGCGCCTACATCACGCGAGCCGTCGGGGCCGCGGCGGTGGAGCGGGATCTCCTCGGCCGGATCCGGGTGGACCTCCCGGCGCTCCTGACGCTCGTGTTCCGGATCGCGTGCAGTTTCTCCGGGCAGATCGTCTCCTACCAGAAGATGATCGGGGAGTTGCGGCACCGGGGAAACCCCGCCACGCTGGCGCGCTACCTCGACCTGCTCGAGCGCGTAGGACTCGTGGCGGCGGTCTCCCGCTACAAGGGGCCGATGTCCCTCGCGCCGTCGAGTCCCAAACTCCAGGTGCTCGACACCTCGCTGATGGCGGTCCATACCGGCCGCCGGTTCGAAGACGCCCTCGCGGATCGGACTTTCTGGGGCAGGCTCGTCGAGAGCGCGGTCGGGGCGCACCTGCTGAACACCCGCGACATCGGCGAGCGCGTTTACTACTGGCGGGACGGCGAGGACGAAGTGGACTTCGTCGTCGAACGCGGGCCCTTCCTGGCCGCCGTCGAAGTCAAGACCGGGCGGAGCGGACACCGGCATCGGGGCCTCCTTGCCTTCTCGAAGCGTTTTCCGCGCGCTCGCGCGGTTCTCGTGGGGCCCGGCGAGACGCCGCTTTCTGACTTCCTTTCCGTGCCGGCCGGGTATTGGGTGGCGTCGGAATGAAGTTTCGTCTCCCCCGCACGGTTACCGAAGTCGGGAACGAGCGGGCGGTCTCCCGGCCGCTGGCTGATTTCCGAGGCGAAGCCGCGCTCGTCCTCATCGGCGATCCCGGCGCCGGCAAGACGACGGAGTTCGAGCGGGAGGCCGAGACTCTCGGTCCCGACGCCGTGTACTTGGCGGCCTACGAATTCGAGCGATTCTCCGAGGATGCGCGCCGGGAGACGCGGACGCTCTTCGTAGATGGACTCGACGAGATGCGGGCCGGGCCGGGCGACCCCCGCCGGCCGCTGGACGCGATGGTGGCCGGACTCGCGCGGCTCGGCTTTCCGCCGTTCCGGGTGTCCTGCCGGGCGGTGGACTGGTTCGGACGCATCGACCGCGCTCGGCTGGAATCCGTTTCTTCGACTGCCCTGACCGTCGTTCGGCTGGACGCGCTTTCCGACGAGGACATCGAGCGTTTGCTCCGGGAACACCTGCCGCCGGAGAAAGCGGGCCGCTTCCGGCGGAAGGCCCGCGAGATCGGTCTCTTCGAGATGCTGCGGAATCCGCAGGGGCTCGAAGTCCTCGTTCGCGCTTTCGCGTCGGGCGAGGACGAATGGCCGGTAAGCCGGCGGGAAGCGTTCGAACGGGCCTGCCGCCAACTGGCGGAAGAGCGGAACGACGAGCACTCGGAGGCCGCGGAATCCCCGCCGACAGTGGACCGCCTGCTCGATGCCGCCGGCGAGTGGAACGCTCGCCTCCTGCTCGGCGGCGCCGCCGGTTGCGTCCGCCGCCGTCAGGACGCCGATGCGAACTGGGTGGCGCCGCCCGCCGAGGCGGAACCGGCGAGTCGGGCGGTTCTCGGGACGCGGTTGTTCGCCGCCGCGCCGGAGGAAGGACGATTCGTTCCGGCGCACCGTCAGGTCGCCGAGTTCCTCGCCGGTCGGTATCTTGCTCGCCGGGTCGAGGAGGGCGGGAACGACGCCCCGAAACTGCCTGTTGGCCGCGTGCTCTCCTGGATCACCGCCGCGGCGGGCGGCGCCGCGCCCACGCCGCTCCGCGGTCTGGCGGGCTGGTTCGCCGCGTTCTGTCCCGAGGCTCGCGCGGTACTCCTTCGGAGTGATCCGGTGGCGATGGCCGCCTACGGCGACACCGCCGGCTATTCGACGGAAGAAAAGCGTCTGCTGCTCCGGCGGCTGCGGGACGAACACCCCGAGTTCGGCCCCCACCGCTTCCCGGCGGAGGCCCTTCGTCCGCTCGCGGTTCCTCCGATGGCGGCGAGCCTCCGGGAAGTCCTCGAATCCCCGGATCGCGGCGACGCCGCGCAGGTCACCGCCGGCATCGCCCTTCGCGCCCTGGCCGTCGGCGAACCGATGCCGGACTTTTCGGAGTTGCTCCTCGGTATCGTCCGCGAACGCGATCGCTGGAGAGATATCCGACTCTACGCACTCGACGCGTATTTCCCCAACAGTGTCGAGGATCCGAGCCGCGACCCGTCCCTTCGGCGTCTGCTCGCCGACCTTCGGGACGGTTCCGTCCCCGACGGAGAACGGGAACTGCTGGGAACACTGCTCGACCGTCTGTTCCCGGAAGTCATTCCTCCGACGGAACTCTGGGACTACCTGCTGCCGCAGCCGGTCCAACTCGTCGGGCGTTACGACGGTTTCTGGCTGTTCGGCCTGACCGACGCCCGCCGCCGGAAGTTCCTGCCGGAAGTGGTGGAGGCGCTTGGGCCGCGGTTGCCCGAGTTGAGGCCGGCGCTGACGGACCGGATCCTCGAAGACCTTCCCTCCAGACTCGTTGCGCGCTGTCTGGAGGAATACGGGGATGAGACGCCGGTCCCGCGTCTCTACGACTGGCTGCTCCTGGGGATGTCGCATCGCTGGCGCTACGGCGGAAGTGACGCGGCGCAACGGATCGCCGACTGGCTGGGAACTCATCGCGAAGTGTTGGGCGATCTCTGGCGCGAGGCTTTGGAGCGTTGCCCGGAGACCGACGAGTTCCCGAGGCGACTTCTGAAAGTCGGCGAGACGCTGGGAGTCGTGGCGCCGCCGGACGACTTCGGGCAGCGGTGTCTCGACTGGGTCCGCGAGATCGGGGCCGACCGCCCGCGGCTGGCGAAGTGGCTGGTCTCCCAAGCGGTCGAGCGATCCTCGACGGAGGGCATCCCCTTCGAGGACCTCCGGTCGAAGATCGAGGGCCGCCGCGACTTGGAGGAGTATCTGCCCCGCAAGACGCCGCTTCGTCCCGGATACCTCGTCGAAGACCGGGGTCAGCGGGACTTCGTCGAGGAGCGGCGGAGGGACGACGCCGCCATCGAAGTCGAGGTCCGCGCGGAATCTGCGGCGCTCCGCGAAAATCGCGGGCGGCCGGGCCTGCTCCATCTTCTCGCCGGGCAATACCTGTCTTCGCTCGACCCGGCCTTCCGGCTGCTCGGCGACGGCTGGCGCCTCTCCGACCCGGCCCTTCGCCGGGTGGCCGTGGACGCGCTCGCCCTCACCCCGTCGCGGAAGGATGTCCCGGACGCCGGGGAGATCCTGCGGCTGCACTCGGAAGACCGGCTCCACTACCTGACCCTGCCGTTCCTCGCCGGTCTCGAAGCCGTCGAGCGAGGAGACGCCGCCGGTTCGGGAGCGCTCGACGAACGGCAGCGGGAATGCTCACTCGCCTTCTACTTCACCGCCCCGAGTTACCGGGGCGACGCGCCCGACTGGTTCCGAAGACTCGTCCGCGAAGATCCTGAACCCATTGCGCGCCTCCTCGTCCGCTTCGCGAAGTCGGAGATCGCCGCCGGCAGCGCGGTCATCCCTTATCTCGACTCGCTGCTGCTCGATCCGGCCCACGCCGAAGTCGCCGCGCAGGCAGCGCCCGAACTGCTCAGCGGGTTTCCGGTGCGCGCCCAGGGGAAACAGGTGGAGGCGCTCGACCTGCTGCTGTGGTCGGCGATCCGCTACGCCGACCGCGACGCCCTGTTGCCGATCATCGCCCGCAAGGCCGCCGCGAAGAGCATGACCGTCCCGCAGCGCCCGCACTGGATCGCCGCCGGCCTGGTCGCGGCCCCGGAGGTTTACCGGGAAGAGGTCGAACAACTGTTCGACGATGTGGAAGCGGTGTTCTCGGCGGCCCAGTTCTTCTGTCCCGACTACCCGACGAACTTCCCGGACGAAGACACCGACCCGGACACGCTGCGGTTCCTCGCGACCCGGCTCGGCGCGATGTTCGGCCCGGAGACTCCGACCGAACCGCGGTTCTTGGGCTTGGAGGACCGGGCCAGCGACTGGATTCGAGGCGTCCTCGACGAAATGGCTTCCCGCGTTGGCCCGAAGCCCGGAGAAGTGCTCAACGCCCTGTTGGAAGAACCGTCACTCGAACGCTGGGCCCGGCCGATCGAGTCAGCGCGAAGCCGCCAGCGAATCCGCGACCGGGAGGCCGGCTTCCGGCATCCCGATGCGGAGCGGATCACCCACGCCCTGCGCGGCGGGCCGCCGGCGAGCGCCGCCGACTTCTCCGCGCTGGTCGCGGAGCATCTCGACGACCTCGCCTGCCACATCGCCGGCGGCGACGCGAACGAATGGCGATACTACTGGAACGAGCCGACCGGCGGCTCGCTCGAACCCAAGAACGAAGAGTCCTGTCGAGATGCCCTGCTCGCGGCGCTTCGTCGGCGTCTCGGTCACGAGTACAAAGTGATGCCGGAGGCGCGCCATGCGGGAGGAACCCGCTCCGACCTGCTCGTCAGCTCGAAAGGCTATGCGGTGCCCATCGAGATCAAACGCGAGAGCCACCGTGAACTCTGGACGGCCATTTCGGAACAGTTGCTTCCCCGCTACGCCACCTTGCCGGAAGCCGCCGGCCGCGGCATCTACCTGGTGCTCTGGTTCGGCGGCGACGACACCGCCAGACCCCCGAAAGGAATCCCCCCGACGACCCCGGAAGACCTGCGCCGCCGCCTCCTCGAATCCCTCCCGCGAAACGAACGCGACCGCGTCGAAGTCCGCGTCCTCGATGTCCGCCCCCCGAAAACCCGCCGCGACGGGGAAACCGCCCGAGTTACCGCGAAACGAACCGCATGAAAAACCCGCCGGCCGACTCCGCGGGCCGCTCCGCCGAGGAGCGGCCGGTCCGGCTGCCGCCGTCCCGAGCCTTCTTGGTTTCCGGTCGGATCGACCGGATCGAACCCGACGGCGTCCGATTCCGGTTGCGGTTCAGCGACGGCCGGACGCTTCCGGGGCGGCTCGGTCCGGGGGTGGAAGTCGAGGAGTTGCGTCGGTTCGGGGGGCGTCAGGTCGCCGTGTCCGGGCAGGTCCGCTTCCACCCGGACGGAACACCGCGCGTACTCGTGGCGCGCCGGATCGGGAAGCGTGAGAAGGGCCACGCCATCTTCGACCAGATGCCGGAGGGCGTCGTACCGGGATCGCCGGTGATCTCGAAGGAACTGGCGGAGAAGGCGGCGAACTTCGACTGGAGCCGACTGGAAGGCCTTTGGGAGATCGACCAGTCCCCCGAGGAGGTGCTCGCGCAAATTCGGGAGATGCGGTCGCCCCCGGTCGAGCCGTAACCGCGGCGAGCGGCGCTCCCGTACCGGGCGCGGCGACACTCGCCGGCCGGCGCGCGGAACGCCGGCGGATTCAGGCCCCGCGCGGGGCGGGGGCGTGTTCGAGGATGTAGTCCATCAGGCTCGGAATGCCCGGTTCCCAGTCCGGAACGCCTTTCGTCTGCCACACGAAACCCAGGTGCTCGAGGGCGTCGCCCGTTTCGACCACATCCACTTCGTCGGCGCCCGTGTCGGTGATCACCGCGTCCAACTCGGTGAAGGGAATGGTGGAACGGTCGCAGAACGCCTCCGCCACTCGCCGGGCCGCTCCGAGCAGGTTTCTGCGGCGGAGTTCCATGAACCGGTCGAGGTAGTAGTGGTTTTTCCGGGACTCGAACTCGGCGGCCGCCGCTTCCACGACAGTTGTCGTCACGGTATCGACGCCGTCCGGCCCATCGACCATCACTCGCCACACCGCGCGGCCCCAGACCTGGGTGAAGAACGGATAGCCGTCGCTCTCCCGCGCGATGCGGGAGAGGGCGTCCGCTTCGAACTCGATTCCCTCCGCCGCCAGGGGACGCGAGACGGCTTCGGCGGCCTCGTCTTCCGTAAGGCGGCCGATCGCCAGTTTCTTCCCGCGGCTCCAGAACGACGCGCCCGTCTCGGACAGTCTCGCCCGGAGGTCCGGCGTCCCGGCCAGGACGAGAAGGAAGGGGGCGCGGCTGCCGGCGGTCTGCGCCGCGTTCAGCAACCACTGTCCGACCTCGGGTTTCAGGGTATGCGCTTCATCGAGCAGGACGAGCAGCGGCTTCGACCGCGCCCGGGCTTCCAGCGCTTCCGCCAGTCCATGCGGATCGCCCGGCGTCTCCGGCGACGGCGGTCCGAGTCCGAGCCGCCGCGCCAGCGCGGCCGGTTCCGTCACTTCGACGCCGGTCAGCCAGCAGGTATCGAGACCGGAGGCCGCTTCCGCTTCGACTTCGACCGAACGGAGCAGGGCGGTCTTGCCGTTGCCCCGCGGCCCGTAGACGATGACTTCGGAAGGGGCCGACTCGCGCTGCCGGAGCGTTTCGAGGCATTCGCGGAAATACGCTCGCTCCGCTTCCCGCCCCGCCAAGCAGGGAGGCAGCCCGCCGATTCCCGGGCGGAACGGCCCGACGCCGTCCGTTTCGTACATCGCGCCGCCGAGTATAGAAGCGGCCGCCTCGCGCCGCCGGCCGACCCCGCCGCCCCGCTCAGTAACCCGCGAGTTCGGTGATCGCTTCCAGCAGGTCTTCCGTCTGCGGGAGCGCCTCCTCCTCCAAACCCGGGTTGTACGCGATCCAGGTGTCCTTCGCCGCCACCCGCCGCACCGGGGCGTCGAGTTCGTCGAACAACTCGTCCGCGATGCGCGCCGCGATCTCCGCCCCGTAACCGAAACTCCGGGTGTCCTCGTAAGCCACCAGCGCCCGGTTCGTCTTCCGCACGCTCCGGCGTATGGCCTCCCAGTCGTACGGCGCGAGCGACCGCAGGTCGAGGATTTCCACCGAAACCCCCTCCGCCGCCGCCCTCTTGGCGGCGAGTTCCGTCCGGTGCACCAGCGCGCCGAAAGTCACCACGGTCAGGTCCTCGCCCGGCCGCACCAGGCTCGCCTTCCCGAACGGAATGGTGAAGTCCGGCCCCGGGTCCGGGCTCTTGTTGTAGGTCTGCCGGTACAGGTGCTTGTGCTCGAGGAAGATCACCGGGTCTTCGCAGCGGATCGCGGTGCGGAGCAGCCCGGCGGCGTCGAGCGCGGTCGCCGGCATGACCACCCGCAGCCCCGGCAGGTGCGTGAACAGCACTTCCGCCGACTGGCTGTGGTACACCGCGCCGCCGGTGAGATACCCGCCGGAGGGCACCCGGACGACCAGCGGCGCCTCGTAAGCGCCCGCCGACCGCCAGCGGAGGCTGGCGAGTTCGCTGCGGATCTGCATGTACGCCGGCCACAGGTAGTCGAGGAACTGCACTTCGGCGACCGGGCGCAAACCGCGCAGCGCCATGCCCACCCCGAGGCCGACGATGGTCGCCTCCGCCAGCGGGGTGTTGAACACGCGCTCCGACCCGAACTCGCGTTGGAGCCCGTGGCTCACCTTGAAGACGCCGCCCTTGCCCTTCACTTCGGTCAGCGCTTCCTCCCGGCTGGCGTCGGCCACATCCTGCCCGAACACGACCACCCGCGGGTCGCGCTCCAACTCGGCGCGCAGGGTGGCGTTGATGAGGTCCACCATCGTCCCCGGTTTCGCGCCGGGGGCGAACCGGGGCTCGCTCTCGAACTCCGCCGAGCAGGGGTCCACCCGCGGGCTGTAGAGGTGGTCGTGGACGCTCTCCTTCGGCGGCCAGGGCAGGGCCAGCGCCTCCTCGGCGGCGTCCGCGACTTCCGCCTTCGTGTGCTCGGCGAGGGCGTCGAGTTCCTCCCCGGTCGCCGCGCCGGAGGCGGTCAGGCGCTCCCGCAGCCGGCGGATGGGGTCGCGCCGGGCCTCCGCCTCGCGCTCCCCGGCGGGGCGGTAGTCGCGGTCCTCGTCGGAGAGCGAGTGCGAGTCCAGCCGGACCACCCGCGCCTGCACCAGCGCCGGGCCGGCGCCGGACCGGGCGTGCTCGAAGGCCTGCGCCAGGGTCGCCCGGGACTCCTCGTAGTCGCAGCCGTCGCACTCGAACACCGCCAGGTCGGGGAATCCCCGGACGAGCGGCGCGATCGCCCCGCCGGCGGTCTGGTGCTCCACCGGCACCGAGATCGCGTAGCCGTTGTCCTCGATCAGGAACACCACCGGCAGCCGCCGGAGGCAGGCGCTGTTCAGCGCCTCCCAGAACTCGCCCTCGCTGGTCGAGCCGTCGCCGCCGCAGACCAGCGCGATCCCGTCGCCCTCCGGCGCCGCCGGGAGGCCGGGCACCGGGTGGCGGCTGAGGTACCGCTCGGCGTAGGCGACGCCGACCGCGTGGAGGAACTGGGTGCCGACGCAACTGGAATGGGCGGCGATGCCGAGCGACCGCTTGACGAAGTGGGAAGGCATCTGCCGCCCGCCGGAGGCGGGGTCCGCGGCGGCGCCCCAGGCCGCGGCCAACTGCTCGGCGGGCGTAAGACCCGCGCGGGTGGCGAGCGCCCGGTCCCGGTAGTAGAGGAAGGCCCAGTCCGTCCCCGGCCGCAGCAGCGAGCCGGCGGCGGCGGTCACCGCCTCGTGGCCGGCGGAACTGATCTGGAAGAACGACTTGTTCTGCCGCTTCAGCAGGATCTCCCGCCGGTCCAACTCGCGGGAGGTCAGCATCGTCCGGTAGGCGGCGAGCAGCGCCTCCGGGCGGAGCGCGGGCGACTCCTCCGCCTCCGCCGCCCCGCCGGCGCCCCCGTTCGTCCGACCGTTCTCCCGCCGGTCTTCCCGGTCCCGGCCGTTCGCCCGCCCGCGCCCGTTCTCCCGCCCGGACTCCCGCCCGGATTCCCGAACGAGGTCCGCGCCGTCCGGGGCCGCCTCGCCCCGCTCCGCGCCCGACTCGGTTTCCCGGCCCGCCCGGAGCCGGTTTCTCAGTCTCCGCTTCCTCCCGGGGAAGATCGCCGCGAGGTCAGCCACGGCGCGGCGGATCGGAGCGGGAACAGCGACCGGGCGCGGCGGAACTCATCGACGGGGCAGTGCGAAGGGGGAACGGATGTTAACACCCGGCCCCCGCCGCGCTCCGGGCCGCGAAGGCCGGTTCCGGCGGCGGCGCCGCCCGGCTAGAATTACCGGTTGCCTTTCCGCATGGGCCGTTAGCTCAGTTGGCAGAGCGCTCGCCTTTTAAGCGAGATGTCGCAGGTTCGAAACCTGCACGGCCTACCCCTCCGGGTCCCCATCGTCTAGAGGCCCAGGACGTCGCCCTTTCACGGCGAAAACACGGGTTCGACTCCCGTTGGGGACGCCAGACCCCCTCCGGCCGGGGTTCCGCCCCCCTCCCGCCGGCGCCCCCGTCCGGGCGTCACCGCGCCCGCGCCTGAGCCCGCCGGGCGGCGGCGGAGACTCCCCGACCCGCCGCCGCTCCCCCCGGCCCACCCGGCGCCCCTCCCCGCCCGACCCCCCGTTGCCCGCCGCTCCCCCCTCCGACGCGCCCCTCTTCCGGCCCGCCCCCGCCGGCGACCGGATCCCCGAGGCCGAAGCGGAAGTCCGCCGCTTCTGGAAGGAGCGCCGCATCTTCCCCCGGAGCGTCGAAAACCGCGCCGGCGGCAAGCCCTGGGTCTGGCACGACGGCCCCCCCACCGCCAACGGGCGGCCCCACAACGGCCACATCCTCACCCGCGTCTTCAAGGATGTCTTCCCGCGCTACCGGACCATGCGCGGCCGGTTCGCCGAGCGCCTGGCCGGCTGGGACACCCACGGCCTCCCCGTCGAGGTCGAGGTCGAGAAGGAACTCGGCATCCACGGGCGCGAGGAAGTCGAGGCCTACGGCGTCGGCCGGTTCGTGGAGAAGTGCCGCGCCTCGGTCTTCCGCTACATCCGCGACTGGGAGGAGATGACCGACCGGATCGGCCACTGGGTGGACCTCGACCGGGCCTACGCCACCTACCGCCGCCCCTATGTGGAGAGCGTCTGGTGGGCGCTCTCCGAACTCCACCGCAAGGGCCTGCTCTACCGGGGCGAGAAGGTGGTCTGGTGGTGGGCCGAGGGCGGCACCGCGCTCTCCTCCCACGAAGTCGGCCTCGGCTACCGGGAAGTGGACGACCCGGCGGTCACCGTCGCCCTGCCGCTCCGGGACGAGCCCGACCTGGCGCTCGCGGTCTGGACCACCACCCCCTGGACGCTGCCCTCGAACCTCTACGCCGCCGTCCGCCCCGGCGTCCGGTACGCCGAGATCGAGCGCGAACCGCCCCCGGACGGCGCCGCGCCCCCCGGCGGCGTCCGGCGGCTGGTGGTCGCCGAGGCCCTCCGCGAGGCCCTCGCCCCGAAACTGGGCTGCCGCCCGCAGCCGCTCCGCCGCTTCGACGGCGCCGAACTCGTCGGCCGCCGCTACCGCCCCCCGTTCCCGGACTACCGGGACCGCTACGACGGGCTCGAAGGCCGGCTGGCCGGCGGCGGCTCGGTCCCGGCGTTCTGGCGCGTCCTCGCCGCCGACTTCGTGGAACTCGACCAGGGCACCGGGCTGGTGCACGAGGCCCCGGCCTTCGGCGAGGTGGACCACGACCTCCACCGCGCCACCGTCGCCGCCTACGAAAACCCCGAGGACATCCCGCTCCCCTGCGCCGTCGGCCCCGACGGCCGCTTCACCGCCGAGGTCCCCTGGCTCGAGGGCCAACGGGTCAAGGAAGCCGACCGCGAGATCGTCCGCCGCCTGCGGGAGACCGGGCTCCTCCTCCGAGAGGAGACCCTCCGCCACGAGTACCCGTTCTGCTGGCGGGCGGAGCAGGACGCGCTGATCCAGTACGCCCGGCCGGCCTGGTTCCTCCGCACCACCGCCCGGAAGGAGCGGGCGCTCGCGAACAGCGGCGCGGTGGACTGGATGCCGGAGCACATCCGGGAGGGCCGGTTCGGCGACTTCCTCCGGAACAATGTGGACTGGGCGCTCTCCCGCGAGCGGTTCTGGGGCACGCCGCTCAACCTCTGGATCAACGACGAGACCGGCCGCCGGGAGTGCCCGGCCTCCGCCGCCGAGATCGAGGAGCGGAACCCCGACGCCTTCGCCGCCTTCGAGCGGGCCCGCAGGGAGCGCCCCGACCTCGACCCCGACCTGATGCTCCACAAGCCCTGGGTGGACGAAGTCACCTGGACCCGCCCCGGCGAGCCGGGGGTGTACCGGCGGGTCCCCGAGGTCATCGACTGCTGGTTCGACTCCGGCGCGATGCCCTTCGCGCAGTGGGGCTTCCCGCACCGGAACCGGGAGCGGTTCCTCGCCGCCTTCCCCGCCGACTACATCACCGAAGCGGTGGACCAGACCCGCGGCTGGTTCTACTCGCTCCTCATGATCTCCACCCTGCTGTTCGACGACGACACCTGCGCCCGGCTGGGCATCGAGACGCCGCCCCGGCCGCACCCCTACCGCTCCTGCCTGGTGCTCGGCCATGTCACCGACGAAAAGGGCCGGAAGGAGTCCAAGTCGCTCGGCAACTACACCCCGCCGGAGCGGACCTTCGCCGAGGTCGGCGCCGACTCCTTCCGCTGGTTCTTCCTCGCCGCCGGCCCGCCCTGGGCGGCGCGCCGCCACTCGCCGGCGAATGTGCGCGCCGCCGCCCGCGAGTTCCCGTTGAAGATCCGGAATGTCCACTCGTTCTTCGCGATCTACGCGGCCATCGACCGCTTCGACCCGCGCGAGCACCGCGCCCGCCCGGTGGGGGAGCGCGCCCCCCTCGACCGCTGGATCCTCTCCCACCTGGAGGACACCGCCGCCTCGGTCGGGGCGGCGCTCGACCGCTACCTGGCCTACGACGCCGCCCGCGCCCTCTCGGCCTTCGCCGAGTCGCTCTCGAACTGGTGGCTCCGCCGCAGCCGGCGGCGCTTCTGGACCTCCGGGCTGGACGCGGAGAAACTCGACGCGCTCTCGACGCTCTACGACTGCCTGGTCCGGGTTTCCCGGCTGGCCGCGCCCCTGACTCCCTTCCTCGCGGAGGAGATCCACCGGAACCTGGTGGCCGGCCCCTTCGGGGAGGAGGCGCCGGAGAGCGTCCACCTCACGGACTGGCCCGAGCCGGTCTTCCCGCTGGACGAGGGGCTGAACGAGGAGATGGCGGCGGTCCGGGAGATCGCCTCGCTGGGCCTCCGCGCCCGGAAGGAAGCCGAAGTCCGCGTCCGCCAGCCGCTCGCCCGCGCTACGGTGGCCCTCGGCGACCGGGCGCTCCGGGAGCGGCTGGCCGGGCACCGGGCGCTGCTCGCCGACGAGTTGAATGTCCGGGAAGTGGTCTTCTCCGGGGAGACGGCGGGCGGGCGGGAGTGGGTCGTCAAGCCCGACTTCCGCCGGTTGGGGCCGAGGCTGGGGAAGCGGATGCAGCCGGCGCTCGCCGCGCTCCGGAAGATCCCGGGGGCCGAGGTGAAACGCCGGCTCGACGCCGACGGCGCGCTGCTGCTGGACACCGGGGAGGACGGCGCCGCCCCGGTGCGGATCGAGGCGGGGGACCTGGCGGTCGAGTCCCGGGCCCTCGCCGGCCGGGCGGCGGCGGCCTCCGGGGTCGCCGCGGTGGAACTGGACACCGCGCTCACCGACGACCTCCGGCGGGAAGGGAAGTACCGGGAACTGCTGAACCGGGTGCAGACCCTGCGGAAGGAACTCGACCTGCCCTACACCGCGCGGATCCGGCTGGGCATCGCCGGCGCCGACGGCGGCGGGGACCTCTACGAAGTGGCGCGGGAGCGCGAGGCGCACTTCCGCGAGGAGACGCTCTCGGTGGAAGTCGTCCCCGGCGACCTCCCCGGAGCGGACGGAGGGGACGCGTCCGACGGGTCGGGCCCCTCCCGCCGGGAGATCGAAGTCGAAGGCGAGCGGGCGACCCTGACGCTGGAAGTGGCCGCGCCGTGAGCCCCCGGTTCTCCGCCGCCGCCGAGCGGGTGGCCGGCGCCGGCGCCGTCGTGGACATCCTGAAACTGGCCGAGCAGCCGGACATCGTCTCGCTGGCCGGGGGGATGCCCGACGCCCGGGTGTTCCTCCCGGAACGGACGCGGGAGGCGATGGAACGGGTGCTCGACCGCCACACCCCGGAGGCGCTCAACTACTCCCCGAACCTGGGGGTCACCGCGCTCCGGGAGTTCCTCGCCGACCGCATGGGCCGGGTGGAGGGCGCGTCGGTCTCGCCGGAGGAGATCCTGGTCTGCTCCGGCGGGGTCGAGGGCATCCGCCACGCCGTCACCGCGCTCTGCGACCCCGGCGACGCCCTGCTGGTCGAAGACCCCACCTACCTCTCCGTCCTCCACATCGCCCGGGAACTCGACCTCGCGCCGACCCCGGTGGCGACCGACGACGACGGCCCGATCCCGGAGGCCCTGCTCGAGGCCGCCCGCCGGCCCGGCCCCTCCGGGCGGCGGCCGCAGGCGTTCTATGTCGGCCCGGCCTTCCAGAACCCCACCGGGCGCACCTGGCCGCTCGCCCGCCGCCGCGAAGTGCTGCGGGCCGCCGAGCAGGCGGACCTCACCCTGATCGAGGACCACGCCTACACCGAGTTGTGGTACGACGAGCCGCCCCCGCCGCCGCTGAAGGCGCTCGCCCCCGACCGGGTGGTGTTCGTCCACACCTTCTCCAAGATCTTCGGCCCCGGCATCCGGCTGGGCTGGGCCGCCGCCGACCCGGCCCTCGTCCGGCGCATGGGCCTGCTGAAACTGGGCACCGACCAGTGCTCCGGGGCGCTGGTGCAGCGCCTCGCGCTGGAGTTCGGGCGGAGCGGGGCGCTCGACGAGCAGGTGCGGCTGGCCCGGGGCCTCTACCGCCCGAAGCGCGACGCGCTGTTCGCCGCCGCCCGCGCGCTCCCCACCCGCTCGCCGGTCGTCCGGCCGGGCGGGGGGTTCTTCCTCTGGGCGGACTTCACGGGCGCCCTGGATACCGGCGCCCTGCTGCGGACGGCGGTGGAGGAGTCGCGGGTGGCCTTCGTGGCCGGGCGGATCTTCTACGCCGACCCGGACTCCGCCGCCGCGAAGGGGACGCTGCGGCTCTCGTTCTCGCAGGTCCCGGCCGAGCGGATCCCCGAGGCGATGGAGCGGCTGCGGCAGGCCGTCGCCGGCGCGATCGCGGCGTGATGCCGCAGGCCCCGCCCGCCTCCCGGCTCTTCGTCGTCTCCGGGCCGTCGGGCGTGGGAAAGAGCACGGTCCTCCGGCAGGTGGTGCGGGAGGTCGCCGGCCTCTCCTTCGCCGTCTCGCACACCACCCGCCCGCAGCGGGAAGGGGAGGAAGACGGGCGCGACTACCACTTCGTCAGCGACGACCGGTTCGACGCCCTGCTCCGGGAGGACGCCTTCGTCGAGTGGGCGAAGGTCCACGACTACCGCTACGGCACCAGCCGGGCGGCGCTCGCCCCGCCGGCGGGCGGCGACCTGCTCATCGAGGTGGATGTCCAGGGGGCGCGGTCGCTCCGGGACGAGATCGACGGCGCGGTCACGATCTTCATCGCCCCTCCGAAGTTCGCCGACCTCGAGGCCCGGCTCACCGGCCGGGGCCGGGAATCCGGGGACGAAGTGCGGCGGCGGCTCCGCACCGCGGAAGGCGAGATGCCGCAGGCCGGCGACTACGATCACCAAGTCGTGAACGACGACATCGAGGCCACGGTCCGCGAGATCGTCCGGGTGATCGAGGAGGCGCGGAGCGGGGCGCGCCCGCCCGAAGGCGGGACGGGCTGAAGGCGGGCCGGGGAAAGATGGCCGAACGGGACGGAGGGAAGCCCGACGGGCGAAAGAAGATCGTCCTCGGCGTCACCGGGGGCATCGGGGCCTACCGGGCGCCGGAACTCGTCCGGTCGCTCGTCAAGCGCGGCCACCTCGTCCAGGTGGTGCTCACCCGCGCGGCGGCCTCCTTCGTGAGCCCGCTCGCGCTCGCCACCGTCTCCGGGGCGCCCGTGCTGGGGCGGCTGTTCGGGTCGCCGGACGAGCCGGGCTACGGGGACCCCGGGGACCCCGGGGACCCCGCTGTCTCCGGCGACTCGCCGGGGGACATCCGCCACATCTCCCTCACCGAGGAGACCGACCTGTTCCTGGTCGCCCCGGCCACCGCGCACACCATCGCCCGGCTGGCGCTCGGCCTCGCGGACGACTTCCTGACCACCTTCGCGCTCGCCGTCCGGGCGCCCACGCTGCTCGCCCCGGCGATGAACACGAACATGCTGGAGCACCCGGCGACCGCGCAGCACCTGGAGACGCTCCGCGCCCGCGGCGTCCGGATCGTCCCGGCGGGCAGCGGCGAACTCGCCTGCGGCTGGCTGGGGCCGGGGCGGCTCGCCGGGAACGAGGAGATCCTCGCGGCGGTGGAGGCCGCGCTCGGCGGGGCGCCCGACCCGGCCGGCGGTCTCGCCGCCGACCTCTCCGGCGACCTCTCCGGGCGGCGGGTCCTCATCGCCGCCGGGCCGACCCGCGAACCGCTCGACCCGGTGCGGTTCCTCTCCAACCGCTCCTCCGGGCGGATGGGGTTCGCGCTGGCCCGCGCGGCGCGTCTCCGGGGAGCGCGGGTGACGCTGGCGCTGGGGCCGGGAACCGCGCCGCCCCCGCCCGGCTGCGAGGTCCTCCCGGTGGAGACCGCCCGCGAGATGCGCTCCGCCGTCCTCCGGGAGGCGCCGGGCTGCGACGCGGTCCTGATGGCGGCGGCGGTCGCCGACTACCGCCCGGCGGAAGCGGCGGCGGAGAAGACGAAGTCGGGTCGGTCCAAGGGGAAGTCGAAGGGGGTGGCGGACGAAGGGGCCTCGCTCGCCCTCGTCCCGAACCCGGACATCCTCGCGGAACTCGGCGCCCTCCGGCGGGAGGGCGGGGCCGGCCCGGCCGCGCTCGTCGGCTTCGCCGCCGAGACCGGCGACCCGGAGGCGGAGGCGGTCCGGAAACTCCGGGCGAAGGGCTGCGACCTGGTCGTGGGCAACCGCGTGGGCGGCGGCCGCGTCTTCGACCGGGACACCACGGAAGCGGTGCTGGTCGAGCGCGGCCCGGACGGCGGCGAGCGCGTGACCCGCCGCCCGCCGGAGTCGAAGGACGCCCTGGCGGCGGCGGTCCTCTCCGCGGTCGCCCGCCGGCTCCGGGCGCCGGCGAGTCAAGACGCGCCGGCGGCGGGGGAAGACGCGCCGGCGGCGGGCGAAGATGCGCCGGCGGCGGGCGGCCCGTCGTGACCGTCCTGTCGTGACCGTCCTGTCGTGAGCGGCCCTTCGTGAGCCGCCCGTCGTGACCGCTCCGCCCTCCGGCCCGCCCTCCCCGGAGGAGCGGAACCTGCGCGAGCAACTCGCCGCCCGCCTCCGGCTCCTCCGCTCGTTCACGGAAGTCCCGCTCGGCCTCCCGGTCGCCCCGCCGGCCGCGCCCTCCCCGGCGCCGGCCGCCCCGCCCGCCGAGACCCTCGCGGAGGTCCGCGGCGACCTGGGCGACTGCCGCCGGTGCGCGCTCGCCGGCGGCCGGACGCACATCGTCTTCGGCGTCGGCGACCCGGACGCCGACCTGATGTTCGTCGGCGAAGGCCCCGGCGAGGAGGAAGACCGCCGCGGCGAACCCTTCGTCGGCAAGGCCGGCCAACTCCTCACCCGCATCGTCGAGGGCGCCTTCGGGAAGACCCGGGCCGAGGTGTACATCGCCAATGTGGTCAAGTGCCGCCCGCCGAACAACCGGGACCCGGCGCCGGAGGAGATCGCCGCCTGCCTCCCGTTCCTGAAGCGGCAGATCGCCTCGGTCCGCCCCCGCGTCCTCGTCGTCCTCGGCGCGGTGGCGGCGAAGACCCTGCTCCCCGGCGTCCGCAGCATCGGGGCGGCCCGGGGCCGGCTCCACGACTTCGACGGCATCCCGGTGGTGGCGACCTACCACCCGGCCTACCTGATCCGGGCCTCCGGCGACCCGCTGCTCCAACTGAAGCGGAAGGTGTGGGACGACTGCAAACTCGCGCTCCGGATCCTGAACCCGGACTGACGGGGCCGGGCGGCGCGCCCCCCCCGGTGCGTCCGGAGCGTCCGGCGTACGCGGCGCGGGTGCGGGTGGCGGTCCCCCGCCCGCTGTTCACCTCGTTCACCTACGCCGTCCCGCCGTCGCTGCTGCGGCCCGGTGAGACGACCCTCCCGCCCGGGAGCCGCGTCCGCGTCCCCTTCGGCCGCGCCGGACGCTCTCCCGACCCGTCCTCCGGCGGGGGCGGGCGGCGAACCGGGGAACTCGTCGGCGTCGTCCTCGGCCCCGCCGAAGAAGGCGACGACGAAGAGCCGCCGGCGACGGCCCCCGCCGCCGGGAAGCGCCCCCGCCGCCGGACGCTCAAGGCGGTCTCGGAGCGCTTCGACGACCCGGTCCCGGCGGTGCCGGAAGACCTGCTCGCCCTCGCCCGCCGCCTCGCCGACGAAACGGTCAGCCCGCCCGGACTGGTGCTCCGCGCCCTCCTCCCCCCGGAGGGCGGGCGGGGCCGGCTGCTCCGGGCGGCCGGCATCACCCCCGCCGGCTCCGCGCGCCTCGGCGAACCGGACGAAGTCCCGCCGAGGCTCTCCGAGGACGACCGCCGCATCCTGACCCTGCTGGCCATGTCCTCCGGCCCGGTGCCGCTCACCCGCATCCGGGGCGAACTCGAACTCTCCCCCTCCCGCCGGTTCGACCGCCTCGAACGCGAAGGCCTGCTCGAAGTCACCGCCGCCCGCGAACTCGCGCCCCTCCCCCCCGGCGCCGAGGAACCGGCGCCCGCCCGGCTCCCGCCCCCGCTGAACCCGGCGCAGGCCGCCGCCGCCGCCCGCCTCGAAGCGGCGCTCCCCGCCCGCCGCTTCGCCGCGTTCCTGCTCCACGGCATCACCGGCAGCGGCAAGACCGAGGTCTATTTCCGCGCCGCCGCCGCCTGCCGCGCCGCCGGGCGCGGCGCGATCCTGCTGGCCCCCGAGATCGCCCTCGCCGCCCGCCTGGGCCGCCTGTTCCGCGAACGGTTCGGCCCCGGCGCCGCGGTCTTCCACAGCGGGCTCACCGCCGCCGAGCGCCGCGCCGCCTTCTGGCGCGTCCGCGCCGGCGAGGCCCGGATTGTCCTCGGCGCCCGTTCGGCGGTCCTCGCCCCGGTGCGCGACCTGGGGCTCATCGTCCTCGACGAGGAGCACGACGGCGCCTACCAGCAGGAGGAAACCCCCCGCTACCACGCCCGCCACGCCGCCTGGCTCCGCGCCCGGTCGAGCGGCGCCGTCCTGCTGCTCGGCTCCGCCACCCCGTCGCTCACCGCGGCCCACGCCGCCGACGCCGGCGCCCTGACGCGGCTCGCCCTGCCCGAGCGCGCCGCCGGCGCCCGCCTCCCCGAAGTGGAACTCGCCGACATGCGCCCGGTGCTCCGCGAGGCCGCCGCCGGGACGGACGGGGGGCCGCCGCTCTTCGCGCCGGTCCTCGCCGACGCCCTCCGCGAAACCGTGGCGGCGGGGCGGCAGGCGCTCGTCCTGCTGAACCGCCGCGGCTACGGCGGGCGGCAGGTCTGCCTCCGCTGCGGCGAGATTCTGGAATGCCGCAAGTGCCGGGTGGCCCTCACCCTCCACCGGCGCGGCCACCTGGCGGTCTGCCACTCCTGCGGCGTGGGCTTCCCGGCCCCGGCGGAGTGCCTCGCCTGCGGCGGCGAAGTCCTCCGCGCCGAGGGGTTCGGCACCCAGCGGGTGGAGGAGGAGGCGGCGCGGCTGCTGCCGGGCGTCCCGGTCGGCCGCTTCGACCGCGACTCGACCCGCAGCCGGGGCAGCCACGAAGGCATCCTGGAGGCGTTCCGGCGCGGCGAGATCCGCGTCCTGGTGGGCACCCAGATGATCGCCAAGGGCCACGACTTCCCTTCGGTGACGCTGGTGGGCGTGGTCGCCGCCGACGCCGGGCTGGGCGTCCCCGACTACCGCGCGGCGGAGCGCACCTTCCAGTTGCTCACCCAGGTGGCGGGCCGCGCCGGGCGGGGCCGCTCGCCCGGCCGGGTGGTGGTCCAGACCCTGAACCCCGACCACTACGCGGTCGAGACCGCCGGCCGCCAGGACTACGCGGCGTTCGCCGCCGCCGAGCGCGAGATGCGCCGCCGGTTCCGCTACCCCCCGTTCCTCCGCCTGACCCGGCTCACGGTGTCCGACCGCTCCTCCGGGCGCGCCGAGAGCGCCGCCCGCTCGCTCGGCGCGGCCTTCGCCGAGGGCGCGGCGGAGGGCGGGGAAGTGGAGGTGATCGGCCCCGCGCCCGCCGCCCGCAGCGGCAGCCGCGGCCTCCACCGCTGGCAACTCCTCCTGAAGTCGGATCCGGCGGCGCAACCGGAAGTCCGCGACCGCCTCCGCCGTTTCCTCTCCATCCCGGAGTTGTCCCGCCGCCTCACCGTCGAAACCAACCCCTGACCCCCGCCGGCGCTTCGGCGCGTCCGCGCTGCGCGTGGGCCGAAGTCGCTTACGCCGAACCGGACGACTCCGGCCCTCGGCGCTCCGGCGCGTCCCCGCCGCGCGCGGGCCGAAGTCGCTTACCCGGAGCCGGCTACACGACTCCGGCCCTCCGGCGCTTCGACGCGTCCGCGCCGCGTGTGGGAGACTCCCGAACCGCCCGCCGCCCGCCTGCTTCCGCCCGATGACTGACCTGCCGTCCCCGGAGGGGCCGGGCCGTTTCGCCGCCGCCGGCCGAGCGGTGTGGCGCTCGGCCCAGATCGCCGCCGCCACCCTCGCGGTGAGCGTCCCGTTCGGCTTCGCCGCCACCGGGGAGGCGGTGGAAGTGACCATGGGCGCGGTCTGCGGCGTCGCGGTCGGCGTCGGCCTCGGCCTCCGCCTCGGCGAGCGCGGGGGCCGGTCGGTCGGCATCCTGGTCGGCTCGGCCCTCGGCGCGGCGGCGACGCTCCTCGCCGGCCGCGCCGCCCTCAGCCCCGGCTGGCTCGTCCCCCCGCTGCTCGCCCTGGCGCTCGGCCTGATGGACGGCCTCGGCAGCGCCCGCCTCCGCGGCTACCGCGAAGCCCTCCGCGAGTCGCTCCTGATCTCGCTGGTCCTCGGATTCGGCGCCCTCTTCGGCCGCCTCCCGGTCTCCGGCCTCGCGGCGGCGCTCGCCTGCGCCCCGGTGAACGCGCTGGTCGCCGGCTTCTTCGGCCGCGACCCGGAGGGCCGCCGCTTCACCCGCCCGCCCTGGTGGCTGCTCCTCGCCGTCGCGGTGATGTTCGCCGCCGTCGCGACGGTGACCGTCCTGGACGGCCGCCCCGCCCCCTCGATCCCGCGGTCGCTCGGCGTGGCGGCGGCGTCGCTGCTCGCAGTCCCGGCCGCGGTGTTCCTCGCGGCGCGAACCGCCGCGGTCTGGCTGCGCCCGCGGCTCCTCGTGTACTCGGAACTCGCCGACTACCTCCGGGTGATGTGGGTCCCCATCGGCGGCTTCGCGGTCGGCTACCTGGCGATCATCGTCCTGTTCGCGGGGTTCGCCGGCGCCCTCGAGCGCTTCCTCCCCGGCTCGTTCACCGGCGCGGACGCCGCCGGCCTCGCGGACTGGGTGCTGTTCTCGTTCTACTCCGCCGTCGCCCAGCCCGATTCCGCGATCAGCCCGGCCACCGGCCCCGCCCGGCTGCTCCACGGCGCCCAACTCGTCCTCTCCGTCGGCTGGGCGCTCGTGGTCTTCGCCGCGGTGATGTCCGCGATCCAACCCCAACTCGAACGCCTCGCCCGCCGCCGCAAACCCCCGGACGACTGACCCGACCCGCCCGAGCGACGGTCCCCTTCGCGCCCGCCGCGGTCGGTAGGGTTCCGCCCATGAACCCTCCCCCGCGACTCCTCCTCTGCTCCGTCGCCGCCGGTCTCGGCCTCTCCGCCGCCGTCGCCGCCGCGATCTACTCCCCTTCGTCGGCGTCGTCCGCTTCGCCGGCGCCCGCCGTCCAAGCCCCCGACCTCGGCTCCTTCCTGAGCGAGAGCGGCACCGAGATCCGTCTCCTCCTGTCCGAGTCCAACCTCGGCGGCGGCGAGTTGCAGGTCGGCGAAATCACCTTCCCCCCCGGCGCGAACTCCGGCAACCACTACCACGGCGCCACCGAAGTCTTCTATGTCCTCTCCGGCGAGTTGGAACATGTCGTGGACGGCGTCTCCGAATTCCTCGGCCCCGGCGACCTCGGCTTCGTCCGCCCCCCGTCCGCCGTCAACCACCGCACCGCCCCGGACGGCCCCGGCGCGAAAGCCCTCGTCATCTGGGCCCCCGGCGGCGAAGGAACCCGAATCGTCCAAACCTGGCGCCGCCCCTGATTCCCGAGCCCGGTGCGCCCGCCGCCATTCCTGTCGGAGCGACCGTCGTGAACACCGACGAGATGACGCGGCGAGTCGCCGCGAGCCTCCCCGACCGGTTCACCTGCTCGCCCGCGCCCCGCGGGAACCTCCGCGTGGAAACGCCCCTGCTCTATCCCGACGGCGGCATCGTGGATGTGTTCGTCGTCGAACGCGACGGCGCCTGGTCGGTAACCGACTTCGGCGAGGCCTCCGGCTGGCTGGAGATGGAGGCCGACGGCGGAAGCCCGTCACCGAAGCAAGCCCGAATGATCGAAGACCGCTGCCGGGCCCTCGGCGTCACGAACCGCGACGGCCGCCTCGAGTTGCGGCTGACCACGCCGGACGAAGTCGGCGACGCCGTAGCGCGCGTAGCCCGAGCCGTCGCCGAGGTCGCCGAGACCTCGAACCGCCGCCGCTGACCGCCGCTCCGCACCTGTTTGCGAACGCTGCGCCGCCGACACGCGTCGAGACGGGAAGATGGCGATGACGACGACCTCCCGGCGCCTCGTCTCCGAGTCGCCGGCGGCGCCGCCGGCGCGGCTGGAATCGCTGAGGGTGCGGAACTTCCGCGCGCTTCGTCGAATCGAGATCGAGGACCTGACGCCGCTGACCGTCCTCGTCGGACCGAACGGCAGCGGCAAGTCCACGGTCTTCGAGGCGCTCGCGTTCCTCTCGGACTGTTTCGAGTCCGGCCTGCGCCGCGCCTGGGATCGGCGGGGCCGCGGCCGGGAGATTCGAACCCGCGGCGAAGACGGGCCGGTCGCCGTGGAATTCGACTACCGGGAGCTCGCGAACCAGCCCCGGATCACCTACCACCTGGAAATCGACGAAGAGGACGGAAACCCGGTCGTCGTCTCCGAGTGGGCGCGATGGAGGCCGAAGCCGAAGGGAGCGCCTTTCCGTTTCCTCGACTACGGCCGCGGCCGCGGTCGGGCGGTCGGCGGAAAAGCGCCTGGCTCCGGGGACGAGCGAGCCGAAGCCCCTCTCCGGTCAGCCGACCTGCTCGCCGCCGACGCGCTCGGCCGGTTTCGGCGTTACCCCCGGATCGCCGCGCTGCGGACCTTCATCCGCGGTTGGCATATGTCGCGTCTCTCGGCGGAGGGCGTCCGCGCCCGACCCGAGGCCGGCCCGCAGGAGCGGCTGTCGACGAGCGGCGACAACCTGGCGAATGTCGTCCAGTACTGGCGCGAGCGGCATCCGCGCCGGTTGCGTCACATCGTCGAGCGCTTGCGGCGACGAGTCCCTCGCTTCGAGAGTTGCCGCGCGGATCCGAGTCCCGACGGCCGACTCCTCCTGCAGATGGAAGACGCTCCGTTCGACGAACCGATCACGGCGCGTTTCGCGTCCGACGGCGCGCTCAGGATGCTGGCGTACCTGGTTCTCCTCCACGACCCGGCGCCCGCTCCGCTCCTCGCCGTGGAGACACCCGAACTCTTCGCGCATCCACGGCTTCTCCCCGAACTCGCCGAAGAGTTCCGCGCCGCCGCGGAACGCGCGCAACTTCTTGCGACCACCCATTCCCCGTTCTTTCTCGCTGCCCTTCGCCCCGAAGAGGTGCGCGTTCTCTGGCGCGACGAAGCAGGCCATACCCGGTCGCGTCGAGCGGCCGATTCCCGGGGTGTTACGGAGTTCGTTCGCCGAGGAGCGCATCTCGGCAATCTCTGGACCGAAGGCCACTTCGGCGTGGGTGATCCGCTCACGCGCAGCGGTGCCCCGATTCGCGGCAACCCGTAGAGTGCGCGGTGATCTCAGCCGCCGATCGGGGCGGTCTCCCGCGCGGCGTCTTCGACCTCGCGGGCCGGATGCAGGTTGCGGAGGAAGTCGGTTACCGGCAGGCAGAGGATGTCGTCGGTGACGCGGCGATCCTCGCCGCGGGAGCCTGCGACTGCCCCGGCGGGCCACGCCGGTTCCATCCCCGAGGCGACTCCGCGAAGTCGCCTGACCCTCGACACCCCTCGCCGGACTTCGCCCGGCTGTAGTGTGCCTATGAAACCAACTCCCGAACTGTCAACTACTTACAAAGTCAAACCGTCGAAGTCAAGAAGGGCGTTGCGGCCGGACGAGGGCGCGGCAATGCAGCGCCCGACATTTGTTGATCGCCGGGACTGTTCCCGAGGCTGGTGAGGTGTGGTACGCTTCCACACCGACGACGGAGATGTGCTGGCGACAGCGATAGTTCGTGGAGAAGCAATTCGACAGCAGCGCCGTGCCTCTTGCGCAGCTGTTGCGCGAAGCGGCGAGCGGAGAAGTGCAACTGCCGGACTTCCAGAGGGACTGGGTGTGGGACGATCACCATATTCGGAGTCTCCTCGCCTCCATCTCGCTCTCGTACCCGATCGGGGCCATGATGACACTCAAGACGGGCAATGCCGATGTCCGTTTTGCGCCGCGCCCGATCAGAGGAGCGGACGTCCCGAAGGGCCAAGAGCCCGGACTGTTGCTTCTCGACGGCCAACAGCGCTTGACTTCGCTGTTTCTTGCGCTGTGGTCTCAGAAGCACGTGCCGACAAAGAACACCAAGGGTCAGCCCATCGAGCGACACTATTATGTGAGCATCGCGGCCTGCCTCGATGAGGACAAAGACCGAGCAGAAGAGGCGATCTTGAGTGTTCCTGCGGACCGTGTGGTTCGAACCGATTTCGGCAAGCAGGTCGTCTTGGACCTCAGTAGTCGCAAGAAGGAGATCGAGGCCGAGATGTTTCCTTTGGGCATAGTGCTCGATGGTAGTGCGACGATGGCGTGGCAGATGGAGTACCTCCATCCTGGCCCCAGGTACACAGAACGCTATGAGAGGTGGATGCGGTTTCACCAAGGGATCCTGAAGGCCTTTCAGGACTATCAGGTGCCGATCATCGGCCTCGTCAAGTCCACTCGCAAGGAGGCCGTATGCCAGGTCTTCGAGAAGGTCAATACGGGTGGAGTCACGCTCACCGTGTTCGAGTTGATGACGGCAACCTATGCTGCCGACGACTACCCGTTGCGCGACAAATGGCGCGCACGAAAACAGGACTTGGAGCGGCACCGCGTCCTGGAGTCATTCGACGAGACATCCTTCCTGCAACTCGTCACGCTTCTCGCCACTTTCGATCGACGCCGGCGACACTTGAACGAGTACCCGGACCAGGACAGAGCGCCGGCCGTCTCGTGCAAGCGACGCGACATCCTCCGCCTTCCTGTGGGCGACTACCGGAAGTGGGCGGATACTGCGTCCGAAGGGCTCGAGAAAGCGGCGTCCTTTCTGCGTGAACTCTGCGTTTTCCAGAGCCGCGATCTGCCCTACGCTACGCAGGTCATCCCGCTGGCGGCAATCCTCGGCGTGCTGGGCAAGCGAGGTGAGGCATACGACGCGCGACAAAGTCTGAAGCGGTGGTTTTGGTGCGGCGTTTTTGGGGAGATGTACGGTGGCGGGACAGAGACCCGGTTCGCCAACGATCTTCAGGACTGCGTTGCATGGATCCAGGACTCCGGGGACGAACCGCGTACGGTGCGGGATGCACAGCTCCAGGCGGAGCGGCTGCTTCGTCTGACTACTCGGAACAGCGCCGCCTACAAGGGACTCCACGCTCTGCAGATGTGCAGAGGCAGTCGCGATGTTCTCAGTGGCGCGACCATAGACCACAAGGTCTTCCACGACGATGCCATCGACATCCACCACATATTCCCGAGCGACTGGTGTCAACGACAGGACGACGAGCGGATCCGCAAGTTCGCCGACACCGCAGTCAACAAGACGGCCATCGGCAGGTACGCCAATCGAGTGATAGGCAGCAACGCTCCGAGTCGCTACTCGGAGCGTTTGGAGAGCAAGGGCGGCATGTCGAGTCAGGAACTCGACGACATCCTCCGTTCCCATGCTATCGATCCGATAGCGCTACGGCGGGACGACTTCGCCTCGTTCTTCAACCATCGTTTCGAACGCCTGCTCGCCGGAATCGAAGAGGTCATGGGGAAGCCCGTGAACCGCAGCGAGAAGCAGGACGAGTCCCCATTCTACGAAGGCGACGACGGGAATGAGGTCGCCGATATCGAGAGCCTTGTCCGGAGCGGTGAGAGCGGGACCGTGGAGTTCAAGGCCACCGGGCGCAAGAACACGATCACGGGAGTGAAGGACAAGAGGATGGAGTGGGCAGTCGTCAAGACCATATGCGCCTTCATGAACGGTTCCGGCGGTACTTTGCTCATCGGGGTGACCGACGAAACCGGGATCGTGGGCATCGAGGAGGACTATGCGTTCGTGACGCCGAGGAACCGCGACGGTTGGGAGCAGTGGCTGACGGCCTTGGTGAAGACGCGAGTCGGCTCGGTGGCGGTGACGGACTTCGGCGTCACCTACGCCGATATCGAAGGACGAACGGTTGCTCGGATCGATGTCAAGCGGGGAGGGAAGCCTGTCTTTGCGAGACCGATGGACGGATCGAAGCAGGAGAAGTTCTTCGTCCGGTTGAATGCCACGACGGAGGATCTCGGCGGGTCGGAGATGCTGGACTACCAGAAGAAGAGGTGGCCGAGCCGGTAGGCGTGAGCGAGCGGGGAAGACCTGGTAGGCGACGACGGAGTTAGGCCGAGGCGCGGGGGAGTTCGTCAGCCGCCGCGCCCGGCGCCGGGGAGAGCAGTCTCCCGCGCGGCGTCTTCGAATGTGCGGGACGGGTGGAGGTTGCGGAGGAAGTCGGTTACCGGCAGGCAGAGGATGTCGTCGGTGACGCGGCGGTCATCGCCGCGGTAGAGGAGGAGGCGGCGGGCCTCCGGGTACTCGTCGCCGAAGGCGCGGAGGCCGCGGAGGTCTTCGGGACGGATGCGGGACGCGTTCTTCACTTCGATGGCGGAGAACTCGTCAGGCCCGTACAGGACGAAGTCCACCTCGAGGCCGGCGCGGGTCCGCCAGGTGAAGAGGCGGTCGCCCCGGCCGCGATAGTCGGCGTAGGCGCGCAGGTGCTGCGCGACCAAACCCTCGAGCGCGGCGCCGTCGATCTCCTCCGGGCGGTCGAGCGGTCCCTTCGGGCGCAGGGCGCGAAAGACGCCGCTGTCGAAGTAGAAGAACTTCGGATGCGCCGCGAGTCGGCGTTTGGCGCGCTTCCGGAATACCGGCAGTCGAAACGCCAGCAGCAGGTCCTCCAATACCTCCAGGTAACCGGTCGCGGTGCGGACGCCCACCGCCGCTTCCCGGGCGACGGCGCTGAGATTCAACTCCGCGCCGTGGGAGAAAGTCATCGCTTCGAGGAATCGGGAGAACGCGCCGAGATTGCGGGCGAGACCCTCGGCGCGGACTTCCTGTTCGAGATAGAACGAAGTGAACGCGCCGAGCGCCGCTTCCGGGTCGGCGCTGCCCCGGACCAGCGGCAGGAGCCCCCGGTCGAGCGCCGCTTCGAGATCGAAGTCGTCGCCGAGTTCGGCGGCCAGGAACGGGTGCAGCCGGCAGTCCGCCGCCCGGCCGCCGAGCAGGTTGACGCCGCCGCGCCGGAGTTGTCGGGCGCTCGACCCGGTCAGCGCGAACCGCGCGGGAATATCCGACTCGATCAGGCCGTGGACGACGGACAACAACTCCGGCGCCCGCTGCACCTCGTCCACCACGACTTCGACCCGGTTGCCGGGCGGCCGGCCCGCCGCCGCGCCCCGGACGAGATCCCGCAGTTCCTCCGGGCGGGCCGAAAGCGTCCGCTGCCGTTCGGGGTCGAGCAGGTCCACGAACAGCGCGTCCGGCAGCGCGGCCCGAAGCCAGGTCGTCTTCCCCGTCCCGCGGGGGCCGAGGAGGAAGTAACTCCCCGGCGGCGGCTCGAACAACCGAGGCGTCGTCGCCATATTGCCGGGCATTTTAGCATCGCTGATTCCAAAACGCCCGGATTTTTGGAATCACCACCGCCGAAACGGCGGCCCCGGGCCGCGAACCGGCGCCGTCCCGCGCCCCGGGCGTCCCGCGTTCTCCGGGACGCTCCCGGCGCCGCGAGCAGGCCGATGCCCGTCCGCGGCGCCGGGCGGGTCAGTTGAAGTCCGTCGTCTTCCCCCGGCGGAGGAGGTAGTCCGGGCTGACCAGTTTCAACTGGACGCGGCCCATCGGCAGCCCGGGGTGCGGGCGCTCCTCGGCCGGGGTGATCACGATCCCCTCGCGGACATGCTTCTCGGTGAGGGTGGAGCGGCCGTCGCGGTGCTTTTCCGCCTCTTCCAGCGAGAACGGCCCCCGGTAGAGCACCGGCACGGTTTCGACTCCCCACTCCTCCAACTCGGCGAAGAACTCCGACCGCGAAACGAACCGCCCGCGCCGGGGCGCTCCCCGGTAGAGGTCGAACGCGCGGAACGCCGGCTTCGTCCGGCCGTACTCCAGGTCCTGCACCTTGCGCCCGAAGGTCTCGCCGAGCAGGTAGAACGGCTCGCCGGCCGCCTTCGCCGCCTCCGTGAGCCGCGCCCAGAGGCCGGTCTCGAGCAGCGTCTCCCGGAAGATGCGGACATAGAGGTTGTCCCGGTTCTGCTCGTTCCACTTGAAGACGAGCCCGGTGGCGCTCAGGCCCTTCGAGGAGATGATCGTCCCGCCCTCGAGCAACTCCTCGTTCCCGAGCCCCGGGTCGAACCCGAAGCAGGTCCAGGTGCCGTGCAACTTCTCCGAGAAGACGACTTCCTCGCCGCTTTCGAGGATGTCCGGGTGCTTCTGGAGCGACTCGATGTCGTAGTCCAGCGTGTGGCCCCGCACATTGGCCACTTCGCCGGACATGTGCACCGGGATCGGCGGCTCGTACTTGGTGATGCCGAGCGCCTCCGCCACCTCGTCGCCGACCCCGGCGGGGGAGGGGAGGGCGGCCGCCGGGTAGAGCAGCCCCTGGCTCACGACGCCGCGCAGCCGGATCGCCTTCACCCGGTTCCCCTGCTTCCCGGCGCACCGGCCCTTGCCCTTCTCCTCGTCCCAGAGGCCGATCCGCCGCAGCACCCCTTCGGGCACCAGCGCGTCCTCCGGGATGTAGGCCACCCGGTCGCCGGCCCGGTACTCGCCGATCCGGGCGATGCTCCGGTACCCGCCGATCCGGGCGATCTCCAAGGCGTCCGCGTCCGGGTGCTCCTCGATCGCGTCGATCTCGACGACCCGAACCTCCAGTGCGCTCATTCCACGGTCCTCCCGATGGCCCGTCAGCCTATCGCGCCGAAGCGTCCCGGCCCGGCATTCCCGACGACCTTCGGAGTGCGTCGTTTACGAGGAACATTGAGTAATATTGCGAGATACATTGAGTAAATCGCACACCTTCACCCGTCCCCTCGCGCGGGAACTCGCCCGTCGGCTCCGGGAGCCGCGGCGATTCCTCCAGGTCGTGGCCGGGGCGCGGCAGGTCGGAAAGACCACCGCCGCCGACCAGGCCGTGGCGCGCTCCGGTCTCCCGCGCCGCTACGCCACCGCCGACGAGCCCACCCTCCGCGACCGCTGGTGGCTCGCCCAACAGTGGGAGGCGGCCCGCCGGCTCGCCGGTTCGTCCCCCGAGGGCGCCGCGCTGGTCCTGGACGAAGTCCAGAAGGTGGAAGGGTGGTCCGAGACGGTGAAGCGCCTGTGGGACGAGGACACCCGGGCCGGGCTGCCGCTCAAGGTCGTCCTGCTCGGTTCGGCGCCCCTGCTCGTCCGGCGGGGGACGAGCGACAGCCTCGCCGGGCGGTTCGAGGTACTGCACCTCCCGCACTGGGGCTTTGCCGAGATGCGCGAGGCGTTCGGGTGCTCGCTCGACGAGTACCTGCACTACGGCGGCTATCCCGGCGCCGCGCCGCTCGTCCGCCGGCCGGCGCGTTGGGCCGCCTACCTGCGCGAATCCATCATGGAGCCGGTCGTTTCCCGCGATGTCCTGCTGCTCACCCGGGTGGACAAGCCGGCCCTCCTGCGCCAACTGCTGGCGCTCGCCTGCGTTTCGTCCGGGCGGATCGTGTCTTACACCAAGATGCTCGGCCGACTCCAGGACGCGGGAAACACCACCACCCTCGCCCACTACCTCGACCTGCTCGAAGGCGCCGGCATCGTGGCCGGACTCCGGAAGTACACCGGCAGCGCCCTGCGCCGGCGGGCATCGAGCCCGAAACTCCAGGTGCTGAACACCGCGCTGCTGACGGCCGCAACGCGGATCCCGCTCCCCCGCGCCCGGGCCGACCGCGCCCACTGGGGCCGGATCGTCGAATCCGCCGTGGGCGCCCACCTGATGGCCGCAGCCGCCTCGGGCGAAATCGAAGTCTTCTACTGGCGCGAAGGAAACCGCGAAGTGGACTTCGTTCTGCGCTCCGGCGATTCGCTGGCGGCCGTCGAAGTCAAGAGCGGCCGCGCGCCGCGCCGCCTGCCCGGAATGGACGCCTTCGTCCGCGCCTTCGGCCCCGCCCGCCCCCTCCTCGTCGGCGGCGACGGCATCCCGCTCGAAACCTTCCTCGAAACCCCGGTCGAACGCTGGCTCAACGACTGACCCGCGCGCCGGCGCGAAGGAGGGACATCGCCGGGATTCCCGGCGGCCCGGGCCTCAGCGAGCGCCGCGCTTCGCTTTTCCCACGCGGCGTTCGAGGCGTTCCACGAGGGCGCCGCGGATCTCCTCGCCGAACTCGCCGATGCCGAAGCGCTTCTCCACCAATTCGTCCAGCGCGAGGTGCTCCCCGGTGCGCGCTTCTTCGGCGACCGGCAGCGGCCGGCGGCTCTCGAGCCGGTCGAGTATCTCCTTCGCTTCGCTCCCGAAGTCGAGGGCGTGACCGAGCGGTATCGCCTTCAGGTCCATGGCCTCCGCCTTCAGGAGTCCGCCGCCGAGGTTGCTTCGTCCGGTGATTTCCCGACAGAGCCAAACCACCGACGAGTTGAGGAACGCCCAGAGCGCGTAGTGCCGGTCCGTGTCCCATACCTCCTCCGGGAGATACACCTCGACCTGGCTGTGGGAGAACGCCCGCATCCGGTTGAACGCGCACCAGTGCCGGGCGCCGACCCCGCGCGGCAGGATGAGCGCCGGGACCCGCGACGGCCGCCTCCGGCTCGCTTCGTCCCCGGGTACGGCCGAATCGGCGTCCACGACGACGAACTGCGCCAACTTGTGGATCGCCGGCGGCCCCTCTCCCGGCGGGACGCGCGGCACATTCAGTCCCTGTCCCACGGTCGCGCCGAACTCCGAGGAACTGCCCGAGGCGAGGCGCCGCCATACCTCCTCGAAGAAGCCCGGCATCGAGAACGCGGAACCCCACTTGAACGGGTGGTCCCTCCGCACGCGGCGCCCGGAAACCGTTTCCATGTCTTCGTTGACGGTCTCGAACCGGATGTCCTCGACCGGCCGACGGTCGAAGAAAGTGACCACGGCGTTGATGTTCGGGCCCGCCGCGTCCGAAAAGAACTTCGCCGAGGTGTCCACGATCTTCGGGAACGAGAAGCGATCCTTCGTGAAGTCCTGGAACTTCTTCCCGTAGTCGGTGTGGAGCCAGGCGTTTTGGGTGATGAACGCGCCGAGTCCGTCCGGCTTCAACATCCCGGCGGCCCGCGCGTAGAAATAGACCAGCAGGTCGCTGCCGCGGGGAATCCGGCTCCCCCAGTCCGACTCCACCTGGTCGCCGTAGGCCTTCTTGGCGGCCTTGCCGACCATCGAACTCCGGGATTCCACATAGGGCGGATTCCCCAGGACGACATCGAAACCCTCGCGGCGGTGGAACATGTACGCCGGATCGAACCAGTCCGCCCGGCAGTTCTGGTCGTACGGGTCCCACGCCGCCACGCTGTCGGCGGCGCCCGCCGCGAAACCCTCCTCCTTCAGCGCCGCCGCGAGGTCGGCCCGCAACTCGCGGTTTCGATGCATGCACTCCAACTTCTCCGTCCGCGCGACGGCGTGGAAGTGCCGCTCCCGGTTGTGGGCCAACTTGGACTCGAGATCGACGACCACCCCGTTCTCGCCCAGCATCCGCGCGCCGTTCCGGATCGTCTTGAGCGAGTCGGCGGCGAGGAACCGCGTCTCCAGGTTCGGCAGCGGCCGAATCCCGTAGTTCGCGCTCCGCTCCCCGGTCGGGTTCTGCTCGATCGCCAGGGTGATGAACACGCGCAACTTGGCGATCTGGCAGGCGATGGGCTGGAGGTCCACCCCGAACAGGGTGTTCTGGATCAGGAAGAGTTTCCGTCCGTAGTCCGAGTCACGGTACTGCTCGAAGACCGCGCTGACTTCCATCAACTCGGTGTCCCGGGCGGCCTTGCCCGGTTCGTCGAAGGCCGAGGCGGCGCGGGCGGAGGCGCGCTGCTTCTGCAGTCGTTCCCACCGCGTGTTGTCGGGGTCGAGCCGGCGGAGCGCCAGCGTGAGTTTGTGCAGGACGCCCATCGGGAAGGCCCCCGAACCGACGGCGGGATCGAGCACCGTGAGGTCGGCGACGGCGGCGATCAAGGCCTCGCGCTCGCCCGGCTCGAAGAGGTCCTCGGCGTCGTCGCAGGCGTCTTCGTGGTCGAGCAGGTAGCGGAGCCGGTCGATCCACCAACCCCGCTCGCCCTCCTCCGGCGCTGCCTTCCTCGCCAGCGCCTCGGCGAGCGCCTCCTCCACCATGTAGTCCACGACGATCCGCGGCGTGTAGTAACTGCCGGTCTGTTTCCTCGCGGTGGCGCTGCTCTCGGGGTTGTAGGCGGCGAGCAGGTTCTCGAAGACCTTGCCGAGCAGTTCGGGATCCAGCGCGACCTCCCGCTCCGCGGGAGTGCTTTCCTCCACGGTGAAGCGGTAGCGGTCGAACACGCGGAACAGCCCGGGCGCCGCCGGATCCCCGGAAAAGAAGAGTCGGTCGGGTATGGAATAGGAGCGTCGGTGTTCGGGATTGTCGGTGAAACAGTCCACGCGGCTCCCGCCGCGAGTGCGGCTCGCGAAGTCGTCCAGGCAGTCGAACAGTCCCCCGTTCACGAACGGCGTCCGGTCGAACAACTCCAGCAGGCCGTCGGGATCGGCGATCTCCTCGCGGTATCGGTACACGGAGAAGTTGCGGTGATCGGGCTGCGTCCGCCGGCTGAACCGGCGCTTGGTGACTTCGGTGTTCAGGGTGGCGAAGAACAGGTTCTGCAACACGGCGCGGTAGTAGGAATCGCCCGTTTCGAAGTCGTCGTTCCCCAGGATGCCCCGCATCGGCGCCTCCGCGACCAGTCCCTTCTCCTTCAGGAACCACACGAACATGAGCCGGGTCACCAGCCGGATCACATGCTCTTCGGGCCGCAGCACCCGCGGCCCGTCCGTCGGGAAAGCGGCCTCCGCCACCGCCCGCTCGAACCAGTGGAACAGGTCCCGGTAGAACCGGCGGTTCAGTTCCTCGGTGTCGAGCGCGCTCAGCCAGGCCCTCAGCAACCCGTCGAAGTCGAGCGGTTCCCGGTGCGTCCGCATCCATTCGAGGCGGTCCCCGAGCGCGAGCGCCGCCACGATGTCCAGGTGGGCGCGGTGCGGCTCGGTCGGATGCACTTCGCGAATCAGGAACACCCGGCCCAGGACATCGCGCGCCTCCTTCCGCCGGTGCTTTCGCCGGTGGACGAACGCCAGCGTCAAGAGCCCCGCCGCCGTCCGGAACAACACCGCGACGGGCATGGAGAACCGCCGGTGGATATTCCGAGTGATTTCGGCGTACGCGCCGCGTGGGTAGCGCCGACCTTCGAGTTCGGCGGCTACGAAGAGGAAACTCCGGGCGAGCCCCGGGTGGAATGCCGCTCGATCCTCACCGAACGGCGACCCGGTCTGCCCGCGAATTTCGTCGTCGGTCAACTGGAAGAGGACTTCGACGGAGCGGACGCGATCCCGGAAGGCGGCTTCCTCCGCTCTCCCGGGTTTGCCCTCGGCGGGAAACGCTCGGAAGAAGGAGTCCGCCGACGACTCGAGGGCAGGGGGCCGGCGGTCGCTCCGGTAGCCGAGTTCCGCCAGCAGCGCGACGGCCGACTTCGAGAAGTCGCCGGCGGCGGTTTGCGCGAGCCCCCGGCGAAGCGCGTCGGCCTTCGGCCGGGTCATGGCGCCGAGACGCGGAGCGGGAGCCGGGGCATGAGTTCGATGGCGGCCCGTCCGGGAGAGTCCGGGTGAGCGGGGCGCTCTCCCCGCGGGGCCGTTACCGGCCGAAGCGGTACGCGGCGGAGAGGCGGAGGCTGCGGCCGGGTTGGGGGACGACGGCGGGGAAGACCGCGAAGTACTCGTCGGTGGCGTTGTTCAGCGACAGCGTCCAGTCCATCCCGGAGAGCGGGCCGTCGTCCGGGCGGTAGCGGGCGAAGACATCCACCACCCGGTAGCCGTCCGACTCCTCGATGCCGGCGGGGACCTCCCGGCGTTCGCCGGCGAGCAGGACCCGGCCGCCGAGTTCCAGGCCCAGCGCCGGCGCCCGGACGCCCAGTTGGAAGAACAGCGAGTTCGCCGGGGCGTTCCCCAGGGTCAGGCCGCCGGCCTCGTCCACCGTGTCGAGCAGCGAGCCGTTCAGGCGCATCCGCAGCCGGGGCCGTTCGTACCGGACGCCCGCCTCGCACCCGTTCAGCCGGGCGGAGAGGGAGCGGTTGTAGGTGGAGCCGGTGAGCGCTTCGCCGCCGCCGCCCGCCGCGTCCGCCACCGGGAACCGCGGGTCCACCAGCAGCACTTCCTGGGTGATGTAGTTGGCCACCGTCTGGCGGAAGCAGGCGCCGTCGAACGAGAGGGCGCCGCGCCCGCCCCGGAGGCCGGCCTCCCAGGCCGTCCCGCGCTCCGCCGGCAGGTCGGGCGAGGGGCGGAACCAGTTCAGCACCTGCACCGACCCGATGGGGAACTGGAAGTGGAGGCCGTCGGCGTACATCTCGGTCAGGCTCGGCGCCCGGAAGCCGCGCGCCGCCCCCACCCAGACGAATCCGGTTTCGCCGAGCAGCACGCCGGCGGTGGCCTGGGGGGAGACCTGGCTCTCGGAGCGCGCCTCGAACCGGTCCGAGGAAACGCTCCAGGAGTCCCGGCGCAGCCCGGCGGACACCCGCAGCCGCTCGCCGAGGTCCGCCTCCGCGTGGACGAACGCCGCGGCGTAGCCGACTTCGGCGTCGGGGAACTGCAGGCGGGCCGCCCCGTCGCGGGTGCCCGACTGGGTGTCCCGGTAGGCCTCCACCCCGGCGCCGAGCGCCAGCCGGCCCGCGCCGCCGAGCCGGAACCGGGCGGTGTTGTGCGCCTCGAACCCGAGGGTCTCGAACGCGCTTGCGTCGTGGCGCGGCTCGACGATCATCCGCTCGTCCACGGCGATCGTGTTCCGGTAGGCGAGCAGGCGGAGGTCGAGCCGGTCGGAGTCCGGCGGACTCAGCCGCAGCGCGGCGCGCAGGCCGCCGAAGCCGGTGTCCCGGTTCACCAGCGGGCCTTCGAGGGAGTTGGCGTTCGTCGGCTCCGCGCCCCGGCTGGCGAACCCCTGGTAGGAGAGTTCGACGCGCGCGCCCGCCGCCGGGTTCCAGCCGGTCTTCACCAGCGTGGAGCGGATCTCGTCTTCGGTGTTCGGGACCGCGGTTCCGTTCCCGTCGCGGATGGCTTCGCGCGCGCCGCCGATCGTCAGGTTGGCGAGCGCGTCGAAGTCGTCGTTCGCGGAGAAGACCGCGAAGGACTGCGACCGGTCGCGCCCGTTCGACTGGTACCCGACCCGGTACCGGCCGCCGAACCGCTGGCCGGGTTCGAGCAGCCCCCGGGCGCTGCGGGTGGTCAGCGCGACCACGCCGCCGAGCGCGCCGCTGCCGTAGAACGAGGAACTGGCGCCCCGCCGCACTTCCAGCCGCTCGATGAGGTCGGGGTCCACGAAGAACCGGCCGGCGTGGGCGCCGTTGAAGTTCTGGCGCCCGCCGTCCTGGCGGACGACCACCTGCTCGTCGGAAAAGCCGCGGATGGCGGGCGACTCGGTGATCCGCCGGGCGTTCCCCTGGATGGAGACGCCGGGGATCCCCTCGAAGAGGTCGGTGAAGGCGCGGGGGACTTCCGACGCGGCCTCCCCGGCGGAGCGGACGGTGACCGCCGCCGGCACGGTGAGCAGCAGGGCTTCCGTCCGCAGGGCGGTCACCACCACCGTCTCGGTGAACTCCGGCAGGTCGGCGCGAGGGTCTTCGCCGCCCGCGGCCCCGTTCGCGGCCCCGTTCGCGTCGTGGTTCGCGCCGTCGGCCGGCCGGTCCTCCGCGGCGGCTTCCGGGTCGGGGCGCTCGGCGGGCGGCTCCCGCTCCGGCTGCGCCGCCGCCGGCGCGGCGGCCGCGACCGCGAGCGCCAGGAACGCACTCCGGCCCGCCCGCCGGAGACCCCGCGCCGATCGCATCATGAAATCGAGTTTCAACTTCGCGGGAAGACTAGACGCCGGGAACGGAAGCGGCAACCGGCCCGCGCCGCACTCAGTAGCCGACGGCCGCGCCGTCCTTCCGGGGATCGGAGCCGCCCAGCAGCACGCCGTTCTCCCAATCGATTTCGATCGCCTGGTAGCCCCCGTAGGCCCCGAACCGGGTCTTCACCCCGTGCCCCATCCGGATCAGCGCCTGCCGGGTGTCCGAGTCGATCCCGGACTCCAGCCCCACCCCGTCGGAACCGTGGCGGAAGCGCGGCATCTCCCCGGCCTTTTGCACATGCATCCCGAACTCGATCCGGTTCAGCAGCACCTGCGTATGCCCCTGCGGCTGCATGTCCCCGCCCATCACCCCGTAGGTGATCCACGGGCGGCCGTCCCGGAACGCCATGCCCGGCATGTTCGTGTGGAGGGCGCGCTTCCCCGCCGCCAGTTCGTTCGGGTGCCCCGGTTCGAGCGAGTACCCGGTCCCCCGGTTCTGGAGCGCGATCCCGGTCCCCGGAACCACCAGCCCGGAGCCGAAACTCCCGAAGAGGCTGTAGATCAGCGAGACCGCGTTCCGGTCCTTATCGACCACCGTCAGGTAGATGGTGTCCCCGTCGTCGGTGAGTCCGGGGGCGACTTCCCGCGCCGCCCGGTCGCCGGAGATTTCGCCGCGCCGCGCCTCGGCGTACTCCTTCGACAGCAGGGTCTCCAGCGGCGCGCGCATGTGCTCCGGGTCGGCCAGGTAGGCGTCCCGGTCGGCGAAGGCGAGTTTCTTGGCCTCGACGAGATGGTGGAGGTAGGCGGCGGAGTTGTGGCCGAGCGCCGCCAGGTCGAAGCCCTCGAGCAGGTTCAGCATCTCGAGCGCGACGAACCCCTGCGAGTTCGGGGGGACTTGGAACACCTCGACCCCGCGGAAAGTCGTGCTGATCGGCTCTACCCAGTCCGAGTCGTGGGCGGCGAGGTCCTCGCGGGTGACGAAACCGCCCTCGGCCTCGAGGAAGTCGTGGATCCGGTCGGCGATCTCGCCCCGGTAGAAGACCTCCGGGCCTTCGTCGGCGATGCGCCGGAAGGTGCGGGCCAGGTCCGGCGAGCGGAAGACCTCCCCGTGCCGGGGGGCGCGCTCGCCGTCCACCAGGTAGTTGGCCGCCGCCGCCGGGTGGCGCCGCAGTTTCGCCTCCGCCGACTTCCACTGCGCGGCGATGATCTCGGAGACCGGGAAGCCGTCTTCCGCGTAGGCGATGGCCGGAGCGAGCAGGTCGCCGAGCGGGCGCGTGCCGAACCGGGTGGCGAGTTCGTCCCAGCCGTCGAGCGCGCCGGGGACGGTCACGACGAGCGGGCCGCTGCCGGGCATCCGCTCCAGCCCGCGCCCCCGGAGGTCGTCGGCGGAGGCCCGGGAGCCGGCGCGTCCGGTGGCGTTCAGCCCGTGGAGCGTGTCCGTCGCCGCTTCGTAGTAGAGGGCGAACAGGTCGCCGCCGATCCCGCACATCATCGGCTCGACCACATTGAGCACCGCCGCCGCGGCGACCGCGGCGTCCACCGCGTTGCCGCCGTCGAGCAGCACGCGCAGCCCGGCGGCGGAGGCCAGCGGCTGGCTGGTCGAGACCATCCCGTTCCGGGCGAGCACCGGGGAACGCCCCAGCCCGGCGTCGTCCGCCGGCCGGTCGGCGGTCTGCGCCGCCGCGGCGGCGGGAGCGCCGGCGGCGGGGGCGACCGGCGCGGCCGGGGCGGCGGGCAGGAATACGGACAGCGCGGTCAGGACGATGGTCTCCATGGGCGGGGGCTCCTTCCCGGAATGCTACGCACCGGCTCGGGGGGCGAGGCGGCGCGGGACGGCCCGCGCCGGCGGCCCTACTTCTTCTTCGCCGACCCCTTCGCCGGCCCCTTCGCCGGCCCCATCGCCTGCCGGGCCCGGAGCCGCGCCCACGAGTCCCGGAGCGTGACCGTCCGGTTCAGCACCGGCGCGTCCGGCCGGTGGTCCTCCGCGTCGGCGCAGAAGTAGCCGAGCCGCTCCAACTGGATCCGTTCCCCCGGCCCGAGGTCGCGGACAGCGGGCTCCACCCGCGCGTCCCGGACGATCCGGACCGAGTCCGGGTTCAGGTCCTCCAGGTAGTCCCGCTCGCGCCCCGGCTCCTCGGCGAGGAACAGCCGGTCGTAGAGCCGCGCCTCCACCGGGACCGCGTGCTCCGCCGAGACCCAGTGGATCGTCCCCCGCACCCGCCGGCCGTCCGGCGCGGTCCCGCCCCGGCTGGCGGGGTCGAGCCGGCAGCGCACTTCGGTGACCCGCCCGGAGGCGTCCCGCTCGAACCCGGTGCAGGTCGCCAGGTAGGCGTAGCGGAGCCGCACTTCCCGCCCCGGCGCGAGCCGGAAGTACTTCGGCGGCGGCTCGGCGGCGAAGTCGCTCCGCTCGATGAACAACTTCCCGGAGAAGGGGACCGGGCGCGTCCCGGCCGCGGGGTCCTCCGGGTTGTTCCCGGCCTCGAGCGGCTCCTCCGCTCCTGCGGGCAGGTTCTCGACCACCAGCGGCAGCGGGTCGAGCACGCCCATCAGGCGGCGGCTGGTCCGGTTCAACTCCTCGCGCACCGCGTGTTCGAGGAGCGCCAGGTCCACCACGCTCTCCCGCTTCGCCACCCCGATCCGGTCGCAGAAGTTGCGGATCGCCGCCGGGGGGACGCCGCGCCGGCGCAGGCCGGCGATGGTGGGCATCCGGGGGTCGTCCCAGCCGGCGACCGCGCCGCCCTCCACCAGCCCGGCCAGCCGCCGCTTGCTCAGCACCGTGTAGCCCAGGTTCAGCCGGGCGAACTCGATCTGCCGGGGGACGAAGGGCGCCCCGCTCTCCGCCACGCACCAGTCGTAGAGCGGGCGGTGGTCCTCGAACTCCAGGGTGCAGAGCGAGTGGGTGATCTCCTCGATCGCGTCGGACAGCGAGTGCGCGAAGTCGTACATCGGGTAGATGAGCCAGTCCTCGCCGGTGCGGTGGTGGCGCAGCCGGCGGATGCGGTAGAGGGTCGGGTCGCGCAGGTTCAGGTTGGGCGCCGCCATGTCGATCCGGGCGCGGAGCACGCAGGCGCCGTCCGGGAACTCCCCGGCGCGCATCCGCCGGAACCGGTCGAGGTTCTCTTCCGGCGGGCGGCCGCGCCAGGGGCTCTCCCGGCCCGGTGACTCCAAGGTGCCCCGGGTCTCCCGGATCTGGTCGGCGGTCTGGTCGTCCACATACGCCTTGCCCCGGCGGATCAGGGTCTCGGCGTAGTCGTAGAGGCGCTCGAAGTAGTCGGAGGCGAACCGGGGCGGCCCGTCGTGGCGGTAGCCCAGCCACTCCACATCGCGGGCGATGGCGTCCACGAAGAGCGCCTCTTCCTTCGCCGGGTTCGTGTCGTCGTAGCGGAGGTTGCAGGTCCCCCCGTTCTCGGCGGCGACGCCGAAGTTGAGCACCATGGACTTGGCGTGGCCGATGTGGAGGTAGCCGTTCGGCTCCGGGGGGAAGCGGGTCCCCACGCGGCCGCCGTGCTTGCCGGCGGCGCGGTCGGCGGCGACTTCCGCCCGGATGAAGTCCGCGGGCGGCGGGGCGGCGACGGCCGCGCCGGCCGCTGCGGGCGCCGGCCCGCGCCCGGGGGGGCTCACCGGACTTCCGGCCCCCCGCGCCGGTCGTCGCGCACGAACCGGTCGCGCGCCGGCATCGCGATCCGGGGCAGGGACTCGGCGTCGAGCGAATCCCCCGGTTCCAGCAGCCGGTTCAGGTGGAGCACATAGGCCGTCAGCGCGTACACATCCTCCGCCGGCAGCGTCCCCGGCGCGGCCTGCGGCATGGCGCGGCGGATGTAGTCGAACAGCGTCGTCGCGTACGGCCAGTAACTCCCCACGGTGATGGGGTAGCGGTTCGTCTCGGAGAACCGGAACTCGTCCCCCGGCGTCCGCCCGGCGAGCGCCTCGTAGTCCGCGCCCTCCCCCCGGAGCCCGTGGCACTGCACGCACTGCAGCCGGTAGAGCGTCTCCCCGCGCTCGACGCTCCCCCGACCGGGCGGCAGCCCTTCGCCCTCCGGGCCGATGTCGATGTCCCAGGCGGCGATCCGCTCGGCGCTCGCGGGTTCCCCGAAACCGAAGTCGGGGAGGTCGGCCAGGGACTCCAACGCCTCCCGCCGGGCGGCGTCGAGCGCCTCCCGCTCCGCCGGGTTCAGGAGGCCCGGCATCCCCGGATGGAGTTCCGGCCGCGGAAGGGCCGGACGGCTCCGGGGCGACGCCCCTTCGCCGCCGGGCGCCGCCCCGTCGCCGCCGGGCACCGCCCCGTCGCCGCCTGCCGCCGTCCCTTCGCCGCCCGCCGCCGCGCCCTCCCCCCGGTCGCCGCCCCCGCCCGCCGGCGCCGCCGGTTCCCCGGACGGCGAACACCCGCCGACGAGGAGGAGCAGCCCCAGGGCGGCGAAGGCCCGCGCCCCGGTCATCGCCGCGCCCCCGATACCCCCTGCGGATCCCGGCCGGAGGGGCTCTTCCACCCGCCGTTCAACCGGCGAAGAAGACTCGTCCGTCGGACTCCACGCGCCAGGATCGGATCTGGTTGAAGTGGTAGCGGGTGTAGGAGCCCCGCGCCCGGTGGAGTTCCTCGCGGGTGGGCTGGACATACCCGGTCTCGTCCGTCGCCCGGCTCATCAGCGTCGCCGGCCGCCCGTCCCAGTCCCACAGGCGCCGGAAGCGGACATGGCACTTCGGCAGCACCGGCTCCTGGAGTTCCGCGTCCTCCCAACTCCCCCCGCCGTCGGTCGAGACCTCCACCCGCGTGATCCGCCCCCGCCCGGTCCAGGCCAGCCCCCGGACCTCCCACAGCCCCGGCCCCGGAAGCCGCGCCGGCCAGGTCGGGTAGGTGAGCAGCGACTTGGCGTCCATGGTGAAACTGAACATCCGCGCCTTCCCGCCGGGCAGCGGGTCGGTGTACTTCGAGGTCTCCTCGCGGGTCATGAACGGGCGGTCGGAGACTTCGAGCCGCCGCAGCCACTTCACGCTGGCGTTCCCCTCCCAGCCGGGCAGGAACAGCCGCACCGGGTAGCCCTGCTCCGGGCGGAGCGGCTCGCCGTTCTGGGCGTAGGCGAGGATGGCGTCGTCCCAGGCCTTCTCCATCGGCACCGACCGGGTCATCACCGCGCCGTCCATCGCCTCGGCCAGGAACCAACTCGCCCGCGGGTCCGCGCCCACTTCGCGGAAGACCAGTTTCAGCGGCACGCCGGTCCACTCGCTCGCGCTGGTGAGGCCGTCCATCTGCTGGGCGCTCATCTCCCGGAGGCGCCCGCCGTTCCGGAAGGCGGTCCCGCCGTTGCCGGAGCACTCGAGGAACCGCAGCCGGGAGTCCGCCGGGAACCGCTTCAGGTCGGCCAGCCGGTAGGTGGTGGGCCGCTCCACCATCCCGTGCACCAGCAGTTCGTAGCGCTCCGGGTCGATGTTGGGGATCCCGGCGTGGTGCCGCTCGAAGTGGAGGTCCGCCGGGGTGACGATTCCCCGGAGGTACTCGAGCGGCGTCCGGGAGGAGGCGGAGGGTTCGACGGAGGGCGCGAGCCGCTCCGGCGTCTCGAACGGCGACCGGGAGCCGACCGGGCTGGTCAACCGCCCCTGCATCTTGGTGGGGTCCTCCGGCGCCCGGGGCCGCCGCGCCGGCGGCTGAGCGCCGACGGCGCCGGAAGCCCCGAGCAGCGGCGCCGAAGCCGCCCCGACGATCCCGGCGAGCACCCGGCGCCGCCCGGTCTTTCCGGGGGCCTTCGGTTCGGCGGCGGGGCCTTCCGGATCGGGCGGTTCGGCGGTCGGGGACGCGGGAAGCGGAGTCATCGGGGGCGCGGATTATCGCGGATGGGGCCGTCCGCCGACGGACGCGCCGGGTTCGGTAAACTGACCGGCTCGCCGGGACTCGGGGGCCGGCCCCGGCGCTGCCGCGCGGCGGGCTCGCTCACGACGATTCCGGCCCCCTCACGATCCCGCGTACCGGGAGGAGAACCGAGACCCATGGCCAGCCTCAAAGGATCGAAGACCCACCAGAACCTCAAGGACGCCTTCGCCGGCGAGTCGCAGGCGAACCGGCGCTACCTCTACTTCGCCAAGGTGGCGGACATCGAGGGCTACCCGGAGGTCGCCGGCAACTTCCGCGAGACCGCCGAAGGCGAGACCGGCCACGCCCACGGCCACCTCGACTACCTGAAGCCGGTGGGCGACCCGGCCACCGACCTGCCGATCGGCGACACCTCGCAGAACCTCGCCTCGGCGGTGCACGGCGAGACCTACGAGTACACCGACATGTACCCGGGCATGGCCAAGACCGCCCGCGAGGAGGGCTTCGGCGAGATCGCCGACTGGTTCGAGACGCTGGCCAAGGCGGAGAAGTCCCACGCCGGCCGGTTCCAGTCCCTGCTCGACGACCTGGGCTGACGCCCCGCGGAAGGAACGCCCCGCCCTTGCCTTCTCGACCGGAAGGCGTCGAGTCCCCGTTCGGTTCGCCGGCGGGGCGCTCCGGGGGGACGCCCCCTCCGCGCACCCCTCCCCGGTCGGCGCTTCGCGCCGACGGGCGCTCGCCGGACTTCCTCCGCGGGCGCCCGAAGTGAGCGCGACGGGCGACGCCCCGCCGCCCGAACCGGGGGAGGCGCCCCTTGCCTGAGCCGCGTCCCGGCGCGTCCGCTTCGAAGTCTCCGGGTTCGAAGGCGCCGCCATCGGTCCTTCCCGGGCCGGACCTCTGCTACGACCCGGCGGAGGAGCGCTACCTCGACCCGGCCAGCCTGCGCGCGGAGATGGACCGGGCGTTCGACATCTGCCACGGCTGCCGGATGTGCTTCAAGTACTGCGACAGTTTCCGCGACCTGTTCCGGATCGTGGACGAGGCGCGGGACGGGGACGCGCGGGCGCTCTCCGACGGGGAGCGGGACGAGGTCATGGCCGGCTGCTTCCAGTGCAAGCAGTGCGAGTTCGCCTGCCCCTACACCCCGGGGAAGGGGCACGAGTTCCAGTTGGACTTCCCGAACCTGGTCCACCGCCACGCCGCCGTCCGGCGGGCGGAGGCCCCGCCCCGGGGCCGCGCGGCGCTGCGCGACCGGATGCTCTCCGACCCCGACCGCGCCGGGCGGATGCAGCGCCTCCTGCCGGTGGTGGCCGCGCAGGCGGCGAACACCCGGCCGGCGCGCTGGTGCCTCGAAAAGGCCGTCGGCATCCACCGGGAGAAACTCCTGCCGCCCTTCGCCCGCGAGTCCTTCGACGACTGGGCGGGAAGGAACCGGCCGGCGCCGGCGCCGGGGCGGGAAGCGGTGCTGTTCCCCACCTGCTATGTCCAGAACAACGAGCCGGGGATCGGCCGGGACACCCTCGAAGTGCTCGACCGGAACCGGGTGGAGACGGACTGCGTCCCCGGCCTCGCCTGCTGCGGGATGCCGGCCTGGGAAGGCGGCGACCTCGCCGCCGTGCAGCGCTCGGCGGCCCGCAACCTGTCCCTCCTCGCGCCCTTCGTCGAGGCCGGTTCCCGGGTGATCGCGGTGAACCCCACCTGCTCCATGCTGATGCGCAAGGAGTACCCGACGCTCGTCCCGCCGGGGCAGCGGGAAGCCGCGCGGCGGCTGGCGGAAGCGGTGCGCGACCCCTCCGAGTACCTCTGGAGTCTCCGCCGGGAGGAGCGGTTCAACACCGACTTCCGCTCCTCGCCGGGCGAGAAGGTGGCCTACCACGCGCCCTGCCACCTGCGGGCGCAGGGGGTCGGGTTCCGGGCGCGCGACCTGTTCCGCAAGATCCCCGGCGTCACCCCGGTGGCGACGCTCGAATGCTCCGGCCACGACGGGACCTGGGCGATGAAGACCGAGGGGTTCGCCCCGTCCGTCGCCGCCGGGAAGAAGGCCTTCGACTCCATGCGCGAGGCGGACGCGCCGGTGTGGGCGACCGACTGCCCGCTCGCCGCGATCCAGTTCGAGCAGCACGCCGGGAAGAAGCCGCTCCACCCGATGACGCTGCTGGCGCGCGCCTACCGGGAGGACGGTTTCGAGACCCGCCTGCCTCCGGCCCCGGAACCCCCGCCGGCCGCGCCCGCCTCGCCGGCCGCGCCCGCCCCGCCGTTGGCGCCCGCCCGGTGAGCGCGCGCCGCCCCCCGCCGCGCCGGCCGGTGCGGCGCGAGGAAGTCCTCGACTTCGAGACCTACGAGGATGTCCGGCGGGAAGTCCGCGCCTCGGCGATGGCGGCGAAGTCCCGGCGGCGGGCGCACCTCGGCCCGAACCTGACCTTCCTCTTCGAGAACCACGAGACCATGCGCTACCAAGTGCTCGAAATGGTGCGCGCCGAGCGGATCGTGCGCGAGTCCGCGATCCGCCACGAGATCGACACCTACAACGAGTTGCTCGGCGGGCCGGGCGAGATCGGCGCGTCCCTGCTCATCGAGTTCGACGACCCCGGGGAGCGCGACCGCCGGCTGGTCGAGTGGCGCGGCCTGGTGGAGCGCCTCTACCTGCGGCTCCCCGGCGGGAAGAAGGCCTACGCGGTCTTCGACCCCCGGCAAGTCGGCGACGACCGCCTCTCCTCCGTCCAGTACCTGAAGTTCGACACCGGCGGCGAGACCCCGCTCGCCGTGGGGAGCGACTTCCCGGCGCTGGAGTTGGAGCGCGAACTCGACGAGGACCAGCGCCGGGCCCTCGCCGAGGACCTCGCCGAGGGTCTTGCCGAGGGCCTCGCCGGGGGCGAATCCGCCCCCGCCCCCGGCTAAACTCTATGGCTCGGCTGTCGCGCCGGAAACGGATCGAACCCGGCGCCGCTGCGAGAGCGCCGAAACCGGTGGAAAACCCCCGAAAACGGTCGAAAGCGTCTCCGAAACAGCCAAAAAGTATGCGCGTGCGCGCGGGAACGCGCCGCAGGCGCCACGGCGCGCGCCCGCGCCGCCGGGAAGACGGTCCCGGAAGGAACTCGCCATGGTGATCGCCCGTAGCCGGGGACGGTTCGCGGCCGCACTGCTGTTCGCCCTGGCCGCGCACCTCGCCGCCGCGGTTCCCGCCGCCGCGCAGCGCGGGGTGCTGCGCGGCACGCTCACCGACCCGGACGGGAACCCGGTCCCCGGCGTCCAGGTCTCCATCGTCCTCGCCGACGGCGGCGGCCGCCCGCTCACCGTGGAGACCAACGACAGCGGCCAGTTCACCCGCGCCGCCCTCCGGGTGGGGATGTACCGGGTCACCATGGAGCGGGACGGCTGGGAGCCGCTCCAGGCGATCGTGAACATCTCGAGCGGCAGCCAGGCGTTCATCGAGGAGACCTTCCGCCCCCTCCCGGAGGGCGTGCTGAGCGTGAGCGAAGCCCAGCAGGCCGAGATCCACCTGCAGGAAGCGCAGACCGCGTTCGAGTCCGACAACTGGGAAGGCGCCGTCGCGGGCTTCCAGGCCTTCATCCAGTTCCAGCCGAATTCCGCCGGCGCCTACTTCAACCTGGGCGCTTCCTACGAGCGGCTGGAGGACTACACCTCGGCGATCCTGGCCTACGAGCAGGCGGTGGACCTCGACCCCGCGCTGAACCACGCGCTGCTCGCGGTGGCCGGCCTGCAGGGCCGGCAGCAGATGTGGAACGAGGCGCTGGCGACCTTCGACCGCGCGATGGAACTGGTCGAGTCGAGCGCGATGATGCTCTACAACTACGCCACCTACGCCGCGAACGCCGAACGCGCCGACCTGGCGGTCGAGTTCTACGAGAAGGCCGCGAACGCCGACCCGCAACTCGCCGTCGCCAACTTCCAGGCGGGGGTCATGAAGTACCAGACCGGCGACGCCGCCGGCGCCGTCGACTTCCTCTCCCGGTACCTGGACCTCGAACTGACCGGCCCGCAGGCCGACGCCGCGCTGCAGGTGCTCGCCGCCGCCGATCCGGACGCGGCGGTCGCCTACTACCGGCAGCGGCTGGAAGCCAACCCCGGCGACGGCGCCTCGCGGTTCCGGATGGGGTGGGTCCAGCACCAGTCCGGCGACCTCGCCGGAGCGGGCGAGACGCTCCTCGCTTACCTGGCGGAGGCCCCGGAGGGCGAGCACGCGGAGGAGGCGCTCAGAACGCTCGAGGAGGACATCCCCGCCTCCGCCGTCCTCTACTGGCGGGGGCAGGCCGAGGCCGACTCGGAGAACGCGGAGGCCTTCTTCCGCCTCGGCGCGGCCCTCTACGGGGCGGAGGACTTCGCCGCCGCCGTCGAGGCCTTCGAACGCCACCTCGAACTCGCCCCGGACGGCGAAAACGCCGAGAGCGCCCGCGAGCGCCTGGCCGAAGCCCAAAGCCGCCTCTGACCCCCGGCGCGGGCGCCAAGCCCCGCGCCGCCCCCGACCCGCGCCGGGTCGATAGCCTGCGGAGAAAGTCGGGCCGAGACCGCCCGTCGGACGCACCGGGACGCCCGTCTCCGCCCCCCGGCGCCGCGGTCGCGAGTCCCGCGCCGCCCCCGACCTGCGCCGGGTCGACGGCCTGCGGAGGAAGTCGGGCCGAGAGCGCCCGTCGGGTACGCCGGGGCGTCCGTCTCCGCCCCCCGGCGCCGCGGTCGCGAGTCCCGCGCCGCCCCCGACCTGCGCCGGGTCGACGGCCTGCGGAGGAAATCGGGCCGAGAGCGCCCGTCGGGTACGTCCGGGCGCCCGTCTCCGCCTCCCGGCGCCGCGGACGCGAATCCCGCGCCGCCCCCGACCTGCGCCGGGTCAGCGGCCCGCGTAGGAAGTCGGGCCGAGAGCGCCCGTCGGGTACGCCGGGGCGCCCGTCTCCGCCCCCCGGCGCCGCGGGCGCGAGTCCCGCGCGTCCCTCGACCCGCGCCGGGTCAGCGGCCCGCGGGAGAAGTCGGGCCGGGAGCGCCCGTCGGCGCGAAGCGCCGGGGGGAGGGGCGGCGGGGAGGGGGTTTCCCCCTCCCCGCGAAAAACAGCGGGGTGAATCGCGAAGCGATTCGCTCCGCCCGCCCGCGGGGAGAGCGCCCCGTCGGGAACCCGAGCGGGGACTTCACGGCCCCCCGGTCGAGAAGGAGGGGGCGCTCTCCCCGCGGGCGGCTAAACTGTCCGGCTCGGCTGTGTCGCCGCGGAACCGGATCGACTCCGGCGGCGTTACAGCGAGAGCGCCGACGAGGCCGGGGAAAAAGCCCCCCAGACCGCCTCCGAGGCAGCCGAAAGACCCGCGAGCGCGTCGGTAAGCGCCGCGCTCCCCTCGGCGCGCCCCGCCGCGCCGCCGGGAAGGCCTCCCGGAAGGAACCCGCCATGGTGACCCGCTGTCGTCCGTTTCGACTCGCCGCCGCGCTCCTGCTCGCGGCGGCCGCCCATCTCGCCGCCGCCGCCCCCGCCCTCGCGCAGCGCGGGGGGCTTCGCGGCGCCCTCACCGACCCGGACGGGCAGCCGATCCCCGGTGTCCGCGTCTCCATCGCCCTCGCCGACGGCGGCAACCGCCCGGTCACCGTGGAGACGAACGACGAGGGCCGGTTCACCCGCGCCGGCCTCCAGGTCGGGATGTACCGGGTGTCCATGGAACTCGAGGGCTGGGAGCCCCTGCAGGCGATCGTGAACATCTCGACCGGCAGCCAGTCGTTCATCGAGGAGACCCTCTACCCGCTCCCCGAGGGCGTGCTGAGCCCGAAACAGGCCCGGGAGGCCGATGTCCACCTCCAGGCGGCCCAGCAGGCGTTCGAGTCCGGCGACCTCGAGGCCGCCGCCGCCGGATTCCTCGCCTTCACCGAGTTGGCGCCGAACTCCGCCGGCGCCTTCTTCAACCTCGGCGCCACCTACGAGCGGCTGGAGCAGTACGCGAAGGCCATCGAGGCCTACGAGCGGGCCTTCGCCCTCGACTCCTCGATGAACCAGGGGCTGCTCGCGGCCGCCGACCTCCACGGCCGGCTGGAACAGTGGAGCGAGGGCCTAGCCGCCTACGACCGGGCGATGTCCCTCGTCGAGTCGAGCGCGGTGTACCTCTACAACTACGCCACCTTCGCCGTGAACGCCGGGCGCCCCGACCTCGCCCTCGAGTTCTACGAGAAGGCCGCGACCGCCGACCCGCAACTCGCTGTCGCCCACTTCCAGGTGGGCGTGGCGAGGTACCAGGCCGCCGACCCCGCCGGCGCCGCCGAGGCCCTCTCCCGCTACCTGGACCTCGAGCCTGCCGGCGCCCAGGTCCCCGCCGCGCTCGAAGTGCTGGCCCTGTCCAGCGCGGAGGCCGCGGTTCCCTACTACCGCAAGCGTCTCGAAGCGAATCCGGGCGACGGCGCGACGCTCTTCAAGTTGGGCTCCCTCCAGCACGAGTCCGGCGACCTCGACGGCGCCGGCGCGACGCTCGTCGAATACCTGGCGGCCGACCCGCAGGGCGAACACTCCGAGGAAGCCCTCCAACTGCTCGAGGACGACATCCCCGCCTACGCCGCGCGCCACTTCCAGCAACAGGCCGAAGCCGACCCGCAGAACGCCGACGCCTTCTACAAGATCGGCGCGCTCCTCTACCGGACCGACGACTTCGCCGGCGCCATCGCCGCCCTCGACCGCTACCTCGAACTCGTCCCGGACGGCGAAACCGCGGACGGCGCCCGCCAACTCCTCGCCGAAGCCCAGAACCGCAAGTGACGGCGGGCGCCGGCGACGGGAGTCGCCGGTCCGCTTCTGCGAGCGACGCAGGTCGGATGACTGCCGCGCCCGGCGTCGCTCCGATGCGCAGAGTCCTCGATCTGGTTGACGCCGCGGAAAGGGAGTTGACCGAAGGTGGAACGGATCGGGCCCACCGTCTTCTGAAAGAATCGCTCTTCGGGGCTCTGCTTCGCGACGGCCTTCAGGATCATCGCGAAACGGAGCCTTGGGCGGTGCACTACACGTCTCTCGATGCGACGCTCGCCATTCTGGACACAGGAGGCTTCCGGATGTACAACATCGAGACCTCGAACGATCCGCTTGAGGGGCAGGTCTTGGGGATTGAGGGTTTCCTTCACAGAGTCTCTCGGCAATATTCGTGGTTGCCGGCCATTCCGCACCGACGGGGTCTTGACGCCTATGTGCTCAGCGCCATCGCCTTGGGCCCAAAGTCGTTCTACGAATCTATCGACGACGACCTCGTTTGGTGGCGTCTCTACGGCCACGACGGTCGAGGGTGCGCAATCAGGTTCAATACCCAGGTCGATAGGTTTCCCATGTATCAGGTTCGATACTTGGCGAGATCGAATCGCGGCGGAAACTCCACGGGAAACACTACACCGGGAGTCCTTCGCGTAGAAGAGGCACTCAAGATTCTCGATGGGCGCCTCAAAGGGGCGCTCGGCGAGTTGAAAGAACTGCCCAATCATTCGGCGTGCGCCATTTCGGACTTCTTGATGAACTACGCTTACTTGGTGAAGGATCGCCACTATCGGGCGGAACACGAGGTTCGCGCCATCTCCATTTCTCCCGTTCCCGACAGCGTGGAATTCGAGGTGGATAACGGTGGGCCGAGGCGCCGCTTCGTGAACGGCCCTCGCCTTCGTGAATGCCTTCGATCCGGATCCTCGATCACCATAGGACCTTCTGTACGGCAGCCGAGAATGGTACGCGCATACATCGAGAGGTGTCTCGCCGAGAACGGATGCGGACATACGAGGGTTCATATTTCCGAGGCCCGATACCGACAGTAAAGGATCTCGGGACTTGTGCCGTGTCCGCGAGCGCGGACTGAGTCCCGTGGTTCCTGCGATATCTCGGCGGGGCTACTCCGTCAAGTAGGGCAGGGGGAGCGCAGAGTCGCCGAGAGCGGCGCGGGCGCGGAAAGAACAGTGGGGGCGGCATTCGTTCTCGGAGAGGGAGATGCGACCGGTCACGAATTGGTAGTCCTGCTCCGCGACTCGCGGCCACCAATCGTCCGCGATCAGATAGCGCAGCATGGCGTTCACTTCCAGGCCGGCGACGCTCAGGCTGAAGGGAAACACATTCTCGTTGTGAGGACGCCTCTCCGGAGGCAGATTTGCGATGTAGGCCGGATCGTCCAGTGAACCGTTCAACTCCGTAACTACCATCCCGGAGTCGTACTGACCGGCGCACCGCAGGCACCGATGGTGGGGCGTAACGAGATGCGCCTTCCAGTGCGCGGAGCGCAGGTTGGAGGTCTTGGGGTCCACTTCCACCGCTACGCCGCCGTCGACGACCGGGATGAGATGGGCGATCGCGAGGTGGTTGAGGACATCACGCGCTACCGGTCGGTCCACGCAACTGAACAGGAAGTCGCAATCGAGGGCCTCGAGGTACGCCGTCTCGTCCTGAACCGGCAGCGCGTGAACCGTGATTCGAACCGCGCGTGCCGTCGCGTGCCGCCGGGCGGCGCGACGTGCGACGGCCACCTTGGGCCGGCCGAGATCGCTCTCGGTCGTGTTCAGCAGGCGGTCGAGGTTGTGCTCTTCGACCCGGTCAGGATCGATGAACACGAGGTCGGAGACCCCCACCCTGGCAAGCGACTCGGCGACGACGGAACCGACGCTGCCAAGCCCGACGACTCCCACCCGAAGCCGGGCGATGTCGCGCTGGTTCCGCTCTCCCCAAGAATCGAAAGTTCGGCGCAAGATGTTTCGCCGGGGGGCGGGGCGGGCGGATCGGTCGTTGAAGAACACGCGGTACCGATCCCGGCCGACAACGCGAACCGAGCGGCACCACTCCCGGCGAAACGACCGGGTTCGACGGGTCCAAAAACGTGCGCTCCACACGCCGTCGCTGCCGACGGTCAGGCCGACAAGCGGGAAGCCGGTTGCGCGGGCGGCGTTGGAGATAACATCGCGTTCGGCGACGACATCGGGTGGGCTCAGGTCCTGCCAACCGGGCGACGGATGGCTGTGCAGGAAGGCGAGCCCGGCGTTATGTCGCTGCGCGACACGAACCGCTCGCCCCAGGTAACCGGGCAGGAAACTGACATTTCGTGCAGCCGCACTTCATCTTGCTCGGGCAGGATGACGCCGGCGACGATCGCGGTCGTTCGGCGCGCGCCGGTGGAGCGGCGCCAGAAGCCGAAACAGAGGTTTTCCTGTTCTTCGCCCCTACGAAAATGACGAAGCAGGTGCTCGCGGGCGTCGCGTTCCGCCGCTTCGAGGAAGACCGTATCGCGCATCAGACATGAGCCCAGAAGCGATGGACATGTTCGAGATAAGCGCGCATGGTTTTGGTAGGCAGGCCGTCCCAGAAGGCGCCCGGCGGGCGGCTGAAGGCGCTCCATCCCCGACGCGTTCCGTCCGGGATCGTCAACTCGTACTGTGAGTGTACGGCGCCGTCTCTCGGGGATTCGATTCGGGGGGAGGTGTGGAGGAAGTGGGGTGGATACTCGGGAAAACCCTCCCGGACATTGCCCATCGAGATCCCGAGTTGGAACCGTTGACCCCGGAAGCGGCCCCGGGTTACGGCGTACTCAAAGACGACGACTTCGGGGTAGTGGGCGCCATGGGCTTCAATTCGAGCGTCCTCGTAGCCGAGTTCCCGGAGTTGCGCCTGGATGTTCCGGGAGGCCTCGCCCATCGGAGGCGCCTTACGCCACTGGCGTCGGCCCGCCAGGCATAGCGAGGAGGTCTTCTCCGGGGGTCACTGTGATCTCTTGGCCGCGGTTCAGCGTTTCGCCCGAGCGAGTCTGCAGGATGTAGTCGGTCGGATCCCCGGCGATCGCGTGCAGATCCTTGGCCTTGCGCAGGAGTTCGGAAACGGATGCACGCGTCCCGTTCTCCACGGGAATATCTACGGCGTTGACCCTGACGGTCACGGGCGCGCCCTCGATCGAACGAGGGGAACTCGCTCCCGAGTCGTCACCGCCTCCGGGGACTTCGCCGACGGCGTGGCGGTCGGCACCATCGTGATCGTTCATGGTCACTCCTCGGAATCCAGCCTCGGGGCACATTCTAGCGAGAACCGCGGCGCGCCCCCTCCCGGAACGACGGCGGACTCCTCCAGTCGCCCCGCCCGTTCGCCGCTGCGGGTCGGGGCGGGAGAGGCCCCACCGGTCGGGGCCGGCCCGGCAGCCCGACGAGAGAGTCCACTCGACGCGGGAGACGGAGGAACTCCGGCTTGTGGCGTCGCCGCTGTAGGGTAGGGTTTCCCGTCCCGGGTGGGCGCTTTCGGGGAAGGGATTCCGACCCGGCCGGGGGAGAGACGAGTGGGGGACCGACCGAATCCGAGGTGATGAGGAACATGACGAACCGACAGCGCGCCACGCTCGCTTTCGCCGCCGGACTCCTGGCCGGGGGCGCTCTCCCGCCGGCGGCCTTCGCGGCCGAACCCGAAGAGAACACCGCCGAACTGGCGGTGCCGCTCCACCCGCATCTGGGCGAAGTCCACTACCCGGCGAGCGGGCTGTCCGAACTCGGGCAGCAGTACTTCGACCAGGGGTTGCGGCTGGCGTACGCCTTCTGGATGGGCGAGGCGCGGCGCTCCTTCGACGAGGCGGCGCGGCTCGACCCGGACGCCGCGATGGCGCACTGGGGCCGGGCGCTGGCCTACGGGCCCTACCTGAACCAGGGCTCGCCGCCGGAGGAGCAACTCGAGACCGCCTACGAGGCGATCACGCGGGCGCGGGAACTCGCCTCCTCCGCCACGGAGAAGGAGCGGGCGATGATCGAGGCGCTCGCCGCCCGCTACGCCGAGGACCCCGCGGCGGAGCGCGAGCCGCTGGATCAGGCGTACCACGAGAAGGCGCGGGCGCTCTCCGAGGCCTACCCGGACGACCTCGAACTGCGCGTGCTCGCCGCCGCCAGTTACATGAACACCACCCGCTGGAATTACTGGGACGACGCCGGGAAGCCGCTGACGCCGGGGACCGACTGGCTCGTGGAACAACTCGAGACCGCGCTCGAACAGGCCCCCGATCATCCGGGCGCCATCCACTACTACATCCACGGCGTGGAAGCCTCGGACGACCCGTTCCGGGCCGTCCCCTACGCGCGCGAGTTGCCGCGCACCATGCCCGGCGCCGCGCACCTGGTGCACATGGGTTCGCACATCCTGATCCAGACCGGGAACTACGACGAAGCCGCCGACTTCAACCTGGACGCGGCGGCGGTGGACGAGTTGTACATGGGAATGCCCGACCAGGAGGGCCGGTACCCGGTGCGCTCCTACCAGCACAATGTCCACTTCGCCTGGTCGGCGGCGCAGTTCGAGGGACGGAGCGCCGTCGCGCTGCAGCAGGCCTACAAACTGCGCGACAAGGTGCGCGTCCAGACCCCGCCGAACCAGATTGAGAAGTCCTCGTATTCGCAGTTGTTCCTCTCGATCCCGCTGTTCGCGCAGGCGCGGTTCGGGAGGTGGGAAGACCTCCTGAACGAGCCGCAGCCGCGCGCCGAATACCTGTTCGAGACCGCGGTCTGGCACTATGCGCGCGGGCTCGCGCGTTCGGCGACCGGGGACCGCGCCGCCGCCGAGGAACACCGGGCGCGGGTTGCGGAGATCGCCGCCGACGAAAACCTGCCGAGCATGGGCCGGGTCTCGGCGAAGGACATGCTGCGGCTCGCCGCAACGGCGCTGGAAGCGGACCTCGCCGCCCGCTACGAATCCCCCGCCGCCGCGATCCCGATGCTGGAAGAGGCGATCCACATCCAGGACAACCTGGCGTACACCGAGCCGCCGCCCTGGTACATCCCGATGCGGCAGGTCCTCGGCGCGGTCCAACTCGACGCCGGGCAGGCCGACCACGCCGAAGTCTCCTTCCGCGAAGACCTGAAGAAGTGGCCGGAGAACGGCTGGTCGCTCTTCGGCCTGCTCCAGTCCCTGCGCGCCCAGGGAAAGACCGACGACGCCGAACGCGTGCAGCGCCGGTTCCTCAAGGCCTGGAGCCGCGCCGACATCGTCCTGACTTCCGCGCGTTTCTGATTCCCGGCTACTGATTCGCCGGGGCCGCCCCGGCCCGCGCCCCCGGGTTCGCGGCGGCCCCTCGCGGTCGGGCGCGCCGCCTCCCGCCTTCCCCCGGTATCCGCCCGGGGGGAAGGCGCTCTCAGGCTTCGGCTTCGGCGGCCGCTCCGTCCCCGGCCGCGGCCGACTCGGAGGGGAGCGTGATCACGAACTCGGCGCCCTTGCCGACTTCGGAGGTCACGGCCAGCGTCCCGCCGTGGCCGCGGACGATGTCGTGGCAGAGCGACAGCCCGAGACCGGTGCCCTTGTCCGTGTCCTTGGTCGTGAAGAAGGGCTCGAAGATCTTCTTCAGGTGCTCTTCCGGGATTCCCGGGCCGTTGTCGCGGATGCGCACTTCCACCTGGCCGTTCTCCCGGCGGCTGGTCACCGAGAGCGTGGGCTTGTAGTCGGCCGCCGTGCTGTCGGCGGTCTGCTTTTCCAGCGTCGCCTGGCAGGCGTTCGTCACGATGTTCAGGAACACCCGGCTGAGATCCTGCGGGACGCCGACCACCGACCCCACATCCTCCCCGAAGTCCTTCTCGATGGTCATCTGGAAGGTGTTGTCCACCGCCCGCATGGAATGGAAGGCGAGGGCGATGTATTCCTCCAGCATGGAGTTGATCTCGGTGGGACGGCTGGACCCGCCTTCCTTCCGGGCGTGCTCCAGCATCCCGTACACGATGTTGCTGGCGCGCTTGCCGTGGTGGACGATCCGCTCCAGGTTCTCGGTGAGGTCCTTGCTGATGTCTTCGACTTCTTCCTTGGTGTCCTCCGGCAGGGCGTCGGCGACGGTCTCCAGTTCCTCCTTGAGGTCGCTCACCAGACTGTTGGAGATGTCGGCGAAGTTGTTCACGAAGTTCAGCGGGTTCTTGATTTCGTGGGCGATGCCGGCGGTGAGTTGGCCGAGCGAGGCCAACTTCTCCTGCATGACCATCTGGTCCTGCGCCTTCTGCAGGTCGTCGAGCGTCGCCGCCAGTTCCTCGTTCTGCGCTTCCACCCGCGCGGCGAGTTGCTCCACCAGGTTCAGCCGCTGCACTTCGAGCGCGTGCTGCCGGAAGACTTCGAGCGCCTGCGCCATCTCCCCCACTTCGTCCTGTCCGCGCACTTCCACTTCGGTCTTCAGGTCGCCGCCGGCCATCCGGCGCATCGCCGCGGAGAGGTTGGTCAGCCGCACGATGAGGAACCGCCCGACGAACAACCAGAGGATCAGCGCGGTGCAGGTGAGCGCGAGCACATTGAGCGCGATGAGCAGGGACCGCCCGAGGGTCAGCGCGGTGTCCGACTCCTCGGTCGCCAGCGTGGCGTCCACTTCGAGCCCCTCGATCAACGCGGTCACCGCGTCGTCGAGCGAGTCGGTGATGCCGCGGTTCCGGTTCAGGTAGGCCTGCTGGTTCGACAACTCGAACAGGTACCGCTGCCGCATGGCGAAGGCGCCGTCTTCGCCTTCGCCCAACTCTTCGAGCCGGTCGATCGCGCGCGCCAGCCCGCGCGGCACATCGTTCCCGAGCCGGGCCATCTCCCGGCGCGCGCCGGAGATCCCGGAGGCGAACCGCTCCTCCAGCGTGCGCACCAGGTCCGGATCGTCCTGCACGGCGACTTCCGAGATCAGGCTGCCGGCCAGGTTGGAGCCGGACTGGATCACGCTGAGCGCCCGGTAGCGGGAGATTTCGGCCTCCGAGCCCCGGATCAGGATCGAAGCCGGCTGGTCGTCGAGTTCCCGCAGCCCGGTCGCCATGAAGAAGTACTGGTCGTCGATCGGCGGGCCGATGATTTCGTTCAGTTCCCGCACCCGCTCCACCGCCCGCTCCTGCACGGCGTCGAGCGCTTCCTGCAGGGAAGTGCTCGCGTCCACCGAGGTCTGGACATCCCGCAGGTTGCTCGCCAGGTCGGCGGAGAACGCCTGGAGCGGCGCGGTCCGTTCGCTGTCGCCGAGCCCCGCGGACACCTCGATGAGGCGCGCGGCGTCTTCCATCAGCGAGGCCATGGACTCGCTTTCGCCGCCGGAGTCGCTCTCCGCGGCCTCCCCGGCCCCCCCTCCTTCCGGGCCGGTCGCGAACGCGCGGCTCTGCGCCGCCGCCACGATGCGGGGGGCGGTGCCGGCGAGCCGGGTCGCAAGTTGCTCGATGCGCACCGCGGTCGTCAGCGCCGGAACATGGGAAGTGTTGATCTCCTGCTGCAGGTTGCCGACCCGGAAGAACGCCGCCAGCGCCACGATGCTGGCCATCAGCGTGAAGCCCAGGGGCGTGGCCAGACTGGCCGCGATCTGCACCCGCAGGCTGCGCCGGAGGTCGAGCCGTTGCCGGAACCAGCCGAGGCGCTCCGGCGCCTCTCCGCCCTCCGGTTCGCCTTCGCCGTCCCCGGTCTCGTCCCCGGTCTCGTCCCCGGTCTCGTCCCCCGTCTCGTCCCCGTCCGCCGGCGCGGGGGCCGGCCCGTCGGCGGCGCCGGCCCGGTCCGCCCCGTCCGCCCCGTCCGCCCCGGAAGCGCCGTTCGCCTTCCGCGGCTTGCGGGAGAGCGCGCTCTTCAGCGCGTCCGTGATCGAAACGCCGCCGCCGGCCTCTCCCGGCTCGGTTCCCGACTCTTCCCCGGATTCCTCCCCGGACGACCCGCCGCCGTTCGCCGCCGCCGAGCCGGCCTCGGCGCCTTCGTCATCCGACTTCCGCTCGCCGGAGAGCGCGTCGCGGAGCGCGCCGGTGATCGAACCGGCGCCGTTCCCCGAGCCCCCCTCGGCCCCGTTCCCCTCCGGCCCGTTCCCGTCCGGATCTGCCGGCCGGTCGCCCCAGCCTTCTCCCTCATCCGCCTCCCCGTCCGACCCGGCGGGAGCGCCGTCAGCGGACGCCGGCGGCGCGCCGCCTTCGTCGCCGCCCGGCCCCTCCGCCTCCCCGTCCGGCCCGGCGGGAGCGCCTTGGGCGGACGCCGGCGCTCCGCCCTCTCCCTCTTCCGCCGACCCGTCCGGCGCCGGGCCGTCCGCGCTCCCGCCGCCGCCGCCGCCCGGCCGATCCTCCGACGAATCCTCGGGGCGGTCCCCGTCGTCGGCGCGGCGGGTCTCGTCAGCGGTCATCGAGCCCCCTCCGCCGGCGTCATCGGGCGAGCGGCTGGAGGCTGCCGTCCGGCTCGATCATGGTCAGGAACACCGCGTCGGAGCCCTGGTTGTCCTGTTCGCCGAACGAGAGCCGGAACCCCCCGAGATCCAGCCGGCCGATCCCGGCCAGCGCCTCGAGGAATTTCTCCTGGGTGGGCTCCGGGCCCGCCCGCTCCAGCACCTCGACGGTGAGCCGCCCGGTCACATACCCCTCGAGGGACACGAAACTGGGTCGCGGCGCCGGACGCGCCACCCGCGAGAGTTGCCGGCGGTAGCGCTGCACCAGCGGGATCGAGGTCTCCTCGGGGAAGGGGACGACTTGGGTGATGAACAACCCGTCGCCGACCGGGCCGAGTTCCCCGACCAGCGCCTCGCTCCCGACGAAGGAAATGGTCATCAGCACCGGGTCGAACTGGATCTTGCGCGCCCAGCGGACGAACTCGGCGACCGGCTGGTAGGCGCCGATCATGATCACCGCTTCCGGCCCGGCCCGGCGGAGGTCGAGCAGCGCCGACTTCACCGCGGTGGTGTTCCGCTGGTAGGCGGCGTGTCCGGTCATCTCCATGCCGCGCCGGGCGAGCGCCCGCTCGACCCCGGCCAGCCCGGCGTTCCCGTAGGAGTCGTCCTGGCGCAGGATCCCGATGCGGGAGATGCCGAAGTCGTCCACCAGCCGCCGGACCATCTCGTCGGTCTCCTGGAAGTAGGAGGCCCGCACATTCACCACGGTGGGCGACTGCGCCTGGTCGCGCAGGAACTCCGCCCCGGTGAACGGGCCGATGTACGGCGCCCCGGCCTCCCGGGCGAGCGGCTCCGCCGCCCGGGAAGTGGGGGTCCCGACCGCCCCGATCAGCGCGAACACGCTGTGCTCGTGCAGCAGCGCCCGCGTGTTCTCGATCGCCCGCTCCGGCTCGTAGCCGTCGTCCAGCGAAGTGAGTTCGAGCCGCCGGCCGTGGACGCCGCCCGCCTGGTTCGCTTCGTTGAAGGCCGCGTTGAGCCCGTGCCTCATGCCGACGCCGAGCGCCGCCGCCGGCCCGCTGAGCGCGGCGGACTGCCCGAACAGGATCGCTTCCTCGGTGACCCCGGGAACCCTCCGCGCGGACTGCCCGGAGGCGGCGCCGGGAGCGCCCGCGCCGAGAACCGCCGCGAGGCCCGCGGCCGGGAGCCCGACTCGGAAACGCACCGGCGGACTACTCCGTGTACCGGAGGGTCAGGCAGGTGATGTCGTCGGACTGGTGTTCGCCGCCGGTGAACTCGCGGACCTTCGCCACGACCGCCTGGTTCATCTCCTCCGGCGTCCCGTCGGCCACTTCGGAGAGGGCCTTCTCCAGCCGCTCGTTCTCGAACAGGACCTTGTCGTCCCGCTCGGCCTCCGGGACGCCGTCGGTGTAGAGGAAGACGCTGTCCCCGGACTGCAGGGCCACCGTGTCCTCGCCGTAGGCGAAGTCCGGCGCGACGCCGAGGGCGATCCCCGCGGTCAGCGGCATCTCCCGGGGCTCGCCGCCGGGGCGCACCAGGTAGGGGGCGCAGTGCCCGGCGTTCGCGTAGGTGAACTTGCCCTCGGCGTCGAGCACCCCGTAGAGCAGGGTCACGAACATCGCGGACTCGTTGTCCTCGACGAGGAGGTTGTTGATCCGGGTCAGGACTTCCCCCGGGCCGAGCGCGCTCACCGCGTGCCCCTTCACCAGCGTCCGGCTGACCATCATGAACAGCGCCGCCGGGACGCCCTTGCCGGAGACATCGGCCATCACCACCCCGACCCGGCTGTCCGGCAGGTGGAAGACATCGTAGAAGTCCCCCCCCACATCCTGCGCCGGGGTCATCACCGCGTGGGTCTCGCAGTGCTCGGTCTTCGGGAACTGCTGCGGCAGGATGGACATCTGCATGTTCCGGGCGACCCGGAGTTCCTGGTGGAGCGCCACCAACTGGTTGCGGTGCTTCAGGGCGTCCCGCATCACCTCGAGGTGGGTCAGGGTCTTCTCGATGGTGAGTTCGAGGTCGGAGAAGTCGATCGGCTTGGTGACGAAGTCGAACGCCCCCCGGTTCATCGCGGTGCGGATGTTCCGCATGTCGCCGTAGGCGGAGACCACCACCGCCCGCACCCGGGGCCGGTTGTTCTTCAGTTCGTTGAGCAGGGTGAGCCCGTCCATCCGGGGCATGTTGATGTCGGTCATGATCAACTCGATGTCCTCGTGCTTCTCGAGGGCTTCGAGCGCCTGGACGCCGTCGTGCGCGAAGACGAAGTTCAACTCGCCCTTGCGGATGCGGCGGCGGAACCGCTGCCGGATGAGGCTTTCGAGATCGGGCTCGTCGTCCACGACCAGGATCGTTTGGGGTGCCATGGCGCGGGTATTTTCGCAGATGGCGCCCCGCTCCGGTAGCGTCTTTCCGCGGGGGGCGGGAGGGCCGCCGCCGTCCCGCCGGCCCGGGGGCGCCCCGCGCCGCCCGCCCGCCGGCGCCGCCTCCCGGGGCCCCCGCGGCGTTCTCCCGGTTGAAGCATCGAGCCGGTTTCCGGTAGGTTCGCCGGCCGCCCGCCCCCTCCCGGTGGCCGGGCCGTTCCTCCGGAGGAGGCCCCCCCATGTTCGCAAGTTCCCTCTCCCGCCGCCGGTTCCTCGGCGCCTCGGCCGCCGCGCTCGGCGGCGCCGCCCTCCCCGCCTCGCTCGCCGCCGGGCAGCAGCGGCCGGTCCCGCCGCTCCCGCTCGCCGACCTCACGCCCCCGGCGGATCCCGGCGAGGACTACTGGTGGAAGGTCCGCTCCCAGTTCAATGTGGTGGACGGGATGGCCTTCATGAACAACGGCACCCTGGGGCCGAGCCCCCGGATCGTCGCCGACGAGGAGGCCCGGATCTACGCCGAGATCGCCGCCGACCCGACGAACGGCTACCGCCGCGCCGAACTCCACGAGCACCGGGAGACCCTGGCCGCCTTCATCGGCGCCGAGCCCGACGAAGTGACCTACACCCGGAGCACCACCGAAGGGATGAACATCTTCGGCCGGGGCCTCGACTGGAAGAGCGGCGACGAGATCCTGATGTGCACCCACGAGCACAACGGCGGGATCGAGCCCTACATCCACGCCGAGGAGCGCTACGGGGCGGCCATCCGCTGGGTGGACATCCCCTCGCCGCCGGAGAGCGTGGACCAGATCGTCTCGATCTACGAGCAGGCGGTCACCCCCCGCACCCGGGCGATCATGGTCAGCCACATGACCTATGTGACCGGCCTGCTGATGCCGGTGAAGGAACTCGCCGACCTCTGCCGCCGGAAGAACCTGCTCCTCACCGTGGACGGCGCCCACCCGCTGGGGATGATCGCCCTCGACATGAAGGCCCTCGACTGCCACCACTACGCCGGGGCGGGCCAGAAGTGGCTCCTGGCCGGCACCGGCACCGGGCTCTCCTACATCCGCCGGGACACCATCGGCGAGGTCTGGCCGCTCATCGGCGCGGGCACCTACAAGGTGGACGGCGAGCGGCAGTTCTACGAGGACTCCCGCAAGTTCGAGAACACCGGCCAGCGCCATACCCCCTCCGCCTTCGCCCTGGTCAAGTCGGTGGAGTTCCAGAAGGTGATCGGCAAGGCCCGCATCGAGGCCCGCGTCCGGTCGCTCTCCCGCCGGTTGCGGGACGGCCTGGCGGAGATCCCCGGCGTGAAGACCTGGACGGCGAACCGCGACGACCTGGCCGCCGGCCTGACCCTGTTCTCGATCCACGACCTGCCGATGGACAACATCCAGCAGGCGCTCCTGGAGCGCGACCGGGTCTTCATCCGGACGATGGGCACCGGGAACCTGAACGCGGTGCGCGCCTCCACGCACTTCTACAACATGCCCCACGAAGTGGACCGGCTGCTCGCCGGGGTCCGGAAGATCGCCGGGAACCCGACCTCGGTCGCGTAGCGGGTTCCGGCCCCGCCCCCTCCGGCCCCGCCCTCCGCGGCGGGGCCGGACCTACCGGAGGAGGGCTTCCCGGAAGCCGGGGTCGCTCAGCCCCGGCGCGTCGGCGGCGACTTCCGGCAACTCCCCGTTCCACGCGCCGGCCGCGGACTCCAGCCGGCGCCGCCGCTCGTCGGTGAGCGCGCCCTGCGGCGACGGCGTTCGTTGGTCGAACCAAGTGAGCGCCGCGACGACCCGCGGCAGGAGTTCCGGTTCCGGGTAGAACGCCTGCATCGCGGCGAGGGCGCGCGGCAGGGACTCCCCGGCGGCGAGCAGGGCCGCGAGGTCCGCCGCGTCGTTCTCCTCGTGCCGTTGGTAGGCCATCGCCGCCTTGAACCCGGCGAGGTCGAGACGCGAAGCCACCCGCGGCCCGTCCGCCGCGGCGAGCGGCGCCCCGAGGCGCGGATGCGGGAGACCCCCGAAGAACGAGAGGAGCACCGGGCCGGCGCCGGTGTCGAGCCGCAGGCCGAGCGTGTTCTTCTTGTCCTGCGTCACCGGCGCCCGTTCGAGATCCAACCGGCGGCGCAGCGCCCGCTTCCCGGCGTCGTCCAGCGGCAGCGACGAGAAGAAGTCGAAGTCCACGGAGTCCCGGTGCGCCGCGTGGAGGGCCACCGCGGTACCGCCGTAGAGGACGAAGTCCTCGCGGGTCGGGGTCAGTCGGCGCCAAGCCTCTCGCTGCGGCGCGGGCAGGCGGCTCAGGTGGAGCGCGGGAGGCACTCCGCGTAGCCGCGCTTCCGGTCGGGGTAGAGCGGAGGCCAGACCGTCGGCGCCGGATCCTCGGTGTCCGGCGGCAGCGCGCCCGCGGCCTTCATCTCCGTGACCATGGTCGGCGCCGGTCGGCGGGGCCGCTCCCCGTGGAGCCGGAGGTGCCAGTACTTCCACTCGATCGGGCTCATGGCGCCCGGCCGGGCGTGGTGGAGGGCGATGCGGAAGGCGCGTTGGCCGAAGAGGTCGAGCCCGAGGAGCGCGTGTCGGCTCGGCCCCTGCCGCATCAGCCCGCAGAGCAGCGTGACCCCGTCCCGCGCCAGCCCCACCCGGTCCGCCGGCCCGCACCGCCAGGTGCTCTCCTGCTCCAGCCGCCGCAACTCCGCCAGCCGCTCCGGCGGGCAGCCCGCGACCAGGTCCATCCACGGGCGCTCCCCCGGCGGCGCGTGGCGGGCCGAGGGTTCCGCGTAGCGGTCCGCCGCCCCCTCGTCAGGCATCCGCGTCCCCGAATCCCGGCGGCATCCGCCGGTGGTAGTCCGTCACCCCCTGGAACGCGTGGGCCAGCGTCAGGACTTCGGAGTCGCCGTAGAGCCGCCCGGTGAACCGGAGGCTGGTCGGCGACCCCTCGTGGAACCCGCTCGGCACGGAGACCTCCGGGTGCCCGGTCAGGTTCGTGAGCCCGAGATGCGAGCCGACGAACAGGTCGAGGTCGCCCAGCGCCTCGTCGAACTCCTGCATGATCCGGGTGCGGACCCGCATCGCCTGGATGTACTCCACCGCCGGGACGAACCGGTGGAGCCGGAACGAGTCCGGCCAGCGGCTCTCCTCCGGCGGCTCCTTCATCGCCAGGTCCGCCCCGCTCCGGGCCAGCGCGTCGTGCGCCGCCGCCGACTCGGTGGTGAGCACGAACCCGAGGTCGTCGGAGCCGAAGTCCGGCAGGTCGAACGGCGCGATCTCCACCCCGATCCCCCGGAGCGCCTCCAGCGCCGCCCGCGTATTCGCCTGCGTGGCCCGCCGCAGCGCGGTCTGCTCCGGGTTCTCCGGGTCGTCCTCGACTTCGTCCTCGACCGCCGCCCGGTCGTAGCCCACGCGCAGCCGGGTCGGGTCGGCGCCGGCGTCCCAGGCGAACGGCGGGTCGTTCACCGCCCGGTCGAGCCCGTCCGCCCCCCGGATCGCGTCGAAGACCAGCGCGCAGTCCTCGGCGCTCCGGCACATCGGCCCGATCTTGTCCATCGTCCAGGAAAGCGCCATCGCCCCGGCCCGGCTGACCCGGCCGAAGGTCGGCCGGAGGCCGCTGACCCCGTTCCGGGTGGAGGGCGAGATGATCGAGCCGCGGGTCTCCGTCCCGATGGCGAACCCGACCAGTCCGGCGGCGGTGGCGGAACCCGACCCGGCGGAGGAGCCGCTCGACCCCTGCTCGGTGTTCCACGGGTTGCGCGTCCGGCCGCCGAACCAGCGGTCCCCCTGCGCCAGCGCCCCCATGCTCAACTTGGCCACCAGCACCGCCCCCGCCTCGGTCAACTTGGAGTAAACCGTCGCGTCCTCGGGAATCTCCCGGTCGCGGTAGGGCGAAGCGCCCCAGGTGGTCTTCGTCCCGCGGACGGAGAGGAGGTCCTTCGCGCCCCAGGGGATCCCGTGGAGCGGGCCGCGGTAGTTCCCGGCGGCGATCTCCTCGTCGGCCCGCGCCGCCTGCTCCCGCGCCAGGTCTTCGGTCAGGTTCACCACGCAGTGGAGCCGCCCGTCGAACCGGCGCAGCCGCTCCAGGTACGCCTCGGTGAGTTCCGTCGAAGTGAGTTCGCGGGTCTCGATCAGCCGCGCCAGGCGGGTCACCGGCAGGAACGCCAGTTCCGCGTCCGACGCCGGCCGGGCGGCCTCGGGCCGCGACGGGCGCATCCCCCCCGCGCCGGTTTCCGGCATCGCCTTCCCCGGCGGCAGCGGGTGGAAGACGAAGGAGGGCGGCAGGTGGTTGTGGACTTCCGGGTCGCGGATGCCCCGGTAGGAGTCCAGCAGGCTCCGCTCGCCGTTCAGCCGCTCGGCGACCACGGACAGTTCGTCGTCCGAGAGGTCGAGCCCGGCCAGTTGCTGCGCGGTGCGGAGCATCCCGACGGAGACCTGCTCGGCCTCGGCGGCGCAGGCGGTGAGCGCGCCGGGGAGCAGCGTCCCGCCGAGCCCCAGCCCGGAGAGCCCGGCGACGAACCGCCGCCGGTTCCATTCGAGGCGCTCCGGGCCGGGCGGAGGCGCGGCGCGGGAGTCGGCGCGGGACGGGCCGTCGGCGGCCGGTCGGGAAGGGGAGGGGAGGGCGGGATCGGACGAGGAATCGGGCATGGCGCGCCCATTCTCTCCGGTTCGCGGAGAGTTCCGCCACCCGCGCCCCGGCCTTACCCTCTCCCGCCCCTCGCCCGACTTCCCACCTCGCCCCGCCGCCCCGTCCGCATGACCGCTTCCCCCTCCGCCCGCCGCCCCTCCCCGCCGAAGACCCTGCGCGTGCACCTCGCCACGGACCCCGGCGACGACAGCGGCTACCGGCTGGACGAGGAGCGGTTCCGCGCCGCCGGTCGGGAGTTCCCGGAGACCTTCGCCCGCCTCCGCCCGACCTACTCCGACGACGAGGCCGGCTTCCGGCGCGGCGTCCGGGACGCCGAAGTGCTGATCGGCTGGAAGTTCCCCCGGGCGGGCCTCGCCGACCTGGCCCCGCGTCTCCGCCGGGTGCAACTCATCGGGGCCGGCGTGGACCACCTCTACCCGCTCGACTGGCTGCCCCCGGGGGCGAAACTGCTCACCGCGAGCGGCGTCCACACCAAGAAGTGCTTCGAGTATGTGCTCATGGCGCTCGTCGCCCTCCGCACGCGCCTCCCGCAGTTCGTCGTTTCCCAGGCGCGGCGGGAGTGGACGAAGATCCAGACCGGCACGCTCGAAGGCAAGACCGCGCTGGTCATCGGGCTGGGCGCCGTCGGCGCCGGCGCCGCCGAGGCGGCCCGCACCCTGGGGATGCGCGTCCTGGGCGTCCGCCGCACCGCCCGCCCCCACCGCTTCGCGGACGAACTCTTCCGCCCGGAGGAGTTGTCCCGCGCCCTGCCGCGCGCCGACCATGTGGTGCTGGCCGCGCCGCTGACCCGCGAGACCACCGAGATCCTGGGAGCGGACGAGATCGCTCTCCTCCCCCGGGGCGCCGGCGTCGTGAACCTGGGCCGGGGCCGGCTCGTCTCCCAGCCGGCGCTCGTCGCCGCCCTCCGCAGCGGCCAGGTCGGCGGCGCGTTCCTGGACACGGTCTGGCCGGAGCCGCTCCCCCCGGAGAGCGACCTCTGGGACGCCCCGAACCTGATCCTCACCCCCCATGTCGGCGCCGACGACATCGAGCGCTATGTCCCGATGGTCTTCCGCATCGCCCTCGACAACCTCTCCCGCTACTTCGCCGGCAAACCCCAACGCAATGTCGTAAACCCCCGCCGCGGCTACTGAGGCCGGGCGCGGCGGCGGGGGCGGTCTTCGATCCCTTCGGCCGGGCGAGCCGCGGCGCCGGGAAGGCGGCGCGCGGAAGGGGTGAAGTTTCTTGTCCGGGCGCGCCGTTACCTTTCGCCCAGTCACCCCGTACGGATGCCGCTGCGTCGAGGCGGCGCCGCCGGTGACGGAGGAAGACCGCCCATGACCGCCCGCCGAGCCGGCGCTCCGACGCCGATGGCGAACGCGCCGGTGGCGTCCGGCGGCCCGGTGCCGGGCTTGGCCGGGAGAGGCCGGCGCCGGGCCCCCGATGTTCTATCCTTGCCCCATCCGATGGCAGTCCCCGGAGACGCGCCCTCCGGCGGCCGGCGCGTGTACTTGGACTACGCCGCAACGACGCCGGCCGACCCGGGCGTGATCGCCGCCATGACGGAGTGCCTCGGGCGGGAGGGCGTGTTCGGGAACCCCGCGTCCCGGACGCACGCCTTCGGGCGGGAGGCGTCCGAGCGGGTGGAGACGGCGCGGGAGTCGGTGGCCTCCCTGATCGGGGCCGAACCCTCCGAGGTCGTCTGGACTTCCGGCGCGACGGAATCCACGAACTTGGCCGTCAAGGGCGTGGCGTTGGCCGCGACCGCGTCCGGAGCCGGCGAGCGGCGACGCCACATCGTCACCTCCGCCGCCGAGCACAAGGCGACCCTGGACTGCTGCGGCTGGCTGGAGGGCCGCGGCTTCGAGGTCACCCGCCTGCGCCCGGACTCCGCCGGCGCCATCACCGCGCGGGCCGTGGAAGCGGCCCTGCGCCGGGACACCGTCCTCGTTTCGCTGATGGCGGTCAACAACGAAGTCGGGACGATCACCGACCTCGGCGCGATCGGCGCGGTCACTCGCGCTCGGGGCATCGTCTTCCACGCTGACCTGGCGCAGGCCGCGGCGCGGCTTCCCGTGTCCGTTGATTCGCTCCGGCTGGACTTGGCTTCGCTCAGCGGGCACAAGATGTACGGCCCGAAGGGCGTGGGGGCGCTCTATGTCCGCCGCTCCGTGCGGGACCGCATCGAACCCCAAGTCCACGGCGGGGGACAGGAGTTGGGCCTGCGCGCCGGCACCCTCCCGACGCACCAGATCGTCGGGATGGGCGCGGCGGCGGAGTTGGTCCGGCGCCGGCTGGACGAAGACCGGGAGCGGGTGGCCGCCCTGGAGCGGCGCCTGCTCGACTCCCTCGGCGGCGTGGACGGCTTCTTCCGCAACAGCGACGGGGCGGACCGGGTCCCGGGGATCGTCAGCGTCGGCTTCGAAGGCGTAGCGAGCGAGTCTCTCCTTGTGGCGCTTCCGGACCTGGCGCTCTCCACCGGGTCCGCCTGCACCTCCCGCCGAGTGGAACCGTCGCATGTGCTCGCCTCCCTGGGTGTCCCGGAAGACCGGGCGCGTTGTTCGGTTCGGGTGAGCCTCGGGCGGTACGCCACGGAAGCCGATGTGGAATACGCGGCCCGGCGACTGGCCGCGTGCGTCACCGGTCTGCGCGCCCTCGCCTCGGTGGCGCCCGCGGCGCCGCGCTATCTCGCCGAAGATCCGGCTGACCTGCCTGTCGGAGTGTCCGCCTGATGCCCTTCCCGCTCCCCGTCCTCGACACGGCGCCACCGGATGTATCCGGAGTGGCTGACCGCTTGGGCGAGACGATGCAGGCGATCCGGCAGGCATATCTCCGGCGGGACCGGCATCCGTGGGTCGTGGCGTACTCCGGCGGCAAGGACTCGACGCTCCTCCTGCAACTCGTGTGGGAGGTCGTCGAGTCGCTGCCGGAGTCCGACCGCCGCCGGCAGATCGTGCTCGTCGGCAACGACACCCTCGTCGAGTCGCCGCTCGTCATCGGTCACCTGCGGGGAAGTCTGGAAACCATCCGGCGGGTGGCCCGGAAGCGGAGCCTTCCGATCAATGTGCGCATCACGAAGCCCCACATCGACCAGACCTTCTGGGTCAATGTCATCGGCCGCGGTTACATTCCTCCTACCCGCAACTTCCGCTGGTGCACCGACCGGATGAAGATCCGCCCGACGAGTCAACTTCTCGAACAGTTGGTGCGGGCGAACAAGAAGGCGGTCCTGCTCGTCGGAACGCGCAAGGCGGAATCGGAAACGCGCCGGCGCAACATGAAGAGGCACGGCGCGAGCGCCCGGCGCATGAACCGCCACAGCAGCGTGGAGGGCTGCTGGATGTTCGCTCCGCTGGCCGACCTCAGCGACGAAGAGGTCTGGATGATCCTGATGCAACGCAACCCCCCTTGGGGCGGCACGCATCAGGACTTGATCACTCTCTATCGAAACGCTGGCGGCGGAGAGTGCCCGCTCGTCCTCACCAAGGCCGATGCGCCCTCGTGCGGGACGACTTCGCCCCGTTTCGGCTGCTGGACATGCACCGTCGTGACCAAAGACCGCAGCCTCCGGGGCCTCATAGACTCCGGCCACCGGGACGCCTCCGCCATGGAGCGGCTCTTCGAATTCCGCGAGTGGCTTGTCGAACTTCGGGAAGACGACCGAAACCGGGACCGGACGCGCCGCGACGGAAGCGTGAAGCGCCGCAGCGACGGCTCCTATGTCATGGGCCCCTTCACGCTCGAGGTTCGCGAAAAAATCCTGGAACGGCTGCAGCAACTCGAGAAGGCGGTCGGGGTCGACCTGATCCAGCGCGGCGAGATGGATCTCATCCACGACATCTGGCGCCGTGATCGAGTCCAAGAAGAATGCCGCTCGGCGTTCCGTGAAGCCTTTGCGATTTCCGCGTGATCCTGTGAATCTGATCCCTCGGACTTCCATTCGAGCGGAGGCCATGTCGTTCTCGGACCTTTTCGAGATGGGGACATTCTCCGTTCCGTGGCACCAGCGGCACTATGATTGGGACAAGCCCCATGTGACGGCCCTCCTCAATGACATCGAGGAGGCACGCCGGGAAAGCCGGGTCTGCTATTTCCTCGGTTCGATCATGTTGATCGACTCGGGTGGCGACCACTGGGAAATCAACGACGGGCAGCAGCGAATGGTCACGGTTTCCCTGATCATCGCCCGGCTCTGTCGACTGGCGTTCGACGAGAACCCCGACGCGCAAAGAGTGAAGATCGCCTTGAGCAAGTTGTTCGTCGTCGAACGCGACGCAGTGTGTAGTCTCGACGACGCCGACGGCTACCAAGCACGCATCACGCCTCCTCGGAACGATCTCACTCGATATCACCAGATCATCCGCGGCAACCCCATCGGCACGAATGGGAAACTCACCACTGCATGGAAGGAGATCGATGCGTTTTTGACCAGTATGTCGCTCTCCGACGCCTATCGGTACTTCGACTATTTGGTCAAGAAGACAGAAGTGGCAGTGCTTCGCGTTCCGAAAGTCGTGGACCCGAACGCGGTCTATGAAACACTCAACTTCCGAGGTAAGAACCTGGACGATGTGGATCTGATCCGGAATCACCTCTACTCGTTCTTCTCCGATGACGCAGACGAACATCGGCGTGAGGTGGTGCGCGAAAACATCGAGAGGATCGGCGATGCCCTCACCCGAAGAGGAAAGTCTAGGAACAGGAGTGCCGAAGAGTATCTGAGGTGTCATACGCAGTGCCTGTTCGGTCACATGCGTAGCCAGCACTTCTATCGCGACTTCCGAAGAGAGATGCGGGCGTATCTGAACAACCAGCGGACGTCCAGACGCACAGACGCCGCCTTGGTGTTCCAACTTATCGAGAAGTTGTCCGATCGCGCGGCTCTGCGCCTATTCCGAACGATCACCACACCAGGGCCGGACCCCGAGGCCGTAGAGGGCTTCGAGCGTCGCGCGGGGACAACGGGAAGCCGCCGGCGGCTGGCAGTGTTTCTGAGGGAACTGCGTAACTACACCGTAGTACAACCGCTGCTGTTCTCCATGCTCATGGTGTACCGAAGGGAGAGTGACGGTCGCCGGCTGCGTCGCATTGCGAATGAGGTCAACCGGAGTGTCGAGCGGCTTACGGCTTTCGTGCTTCGGACGGCTTTTGTCGTTCCGAAGTTCGAACCTTCCCATTATGAGGAGAAGTTTGCGGATCTCGCGCGACAGATGATGGATGCGGGTGAGACGTCGGAAGAGGCAATCATCGATCTGCTCCGTGAGTGCGATGTGCACGGAGTCTTGGATGACCAGCAGTTTCGGGAATCCATGAAACGCGTGAAGAGAATGACCGGATCCGCAAGGATCAGGTCGTTCCTCCTTGGTGTCAATGCGACCGTGGCAGGTGACCCGAGCCTGTTGAACGAAGAGCGGTGCACGCTGGAACATATCCTCCCAACGGGTGCTGAGCATTGGAGCGGCTGGACGGGCTTCAAGACAGTGGACGAGAGCGAGTATGCTCATCGCTTGGGGAATCTGACGCTGATGGGCCCCGATGACAACAAACCGGGTAAGCGGTTCAATGCGAGTTTCAATGCCAAGAGAGGCAGTTACGAGCAGAGTTCGGTAGCGATGACGAGAGAAGTTGCCAAGCAGGACGAGTGGAACCCGGATGTGATCGCGCGTCGGGAGGATGACCTGATTGAGCGGGCGATCGAAGTATGGACCTTCGAGGCCTGACGGACGCCGCGAGTGTGCGGCGTCGCGTGGAATCGGACCTGAAACTGCCGGCGCCACTTCTGCCGTATCAGTGGGAGGGAGTGGCGTTTCTTTGTCGATCACCGGCCGCGCTCTTGGCGGACGAGATGGGGCTGGGGAAGACGGTGCAGGCCGCCGTAGCGCTGGCGCTGTTGTTGAACGGCGGATCGAGCGTACGGCGCGTCCTGGTCGTGGCTCCGGCATCCCTGACTCTGAACTGGATGGAAGAGATCCGTCGCTGGGCACCATCGGTGACCGTGCGGCGTCTGACCGGGAGCGACCGGGATCGGGCGGCCTGGTACATCCTTCCGGTACCGGTTCTCGTGGGATCGTACGAGCAGATTCGGGAGGACGGTCTGGACCGCATACCGCGGGGCGCTTTCGACCTGGTGATTCTGGACGAGGCGCAGCGCATCAAGAACGAGGCGTCGCGGACTTCACTCGCTTGCCGACTCTTGCCCCGGGAGCGGGCTTGGGCACTGTCGGCGACACCTCTCGAGAATCGGGAGGAAGACTTGGTGTCGATCTTCGGGTTCCTTAATGTACGGGCCGATGGAGGGCGGCCGGAGGATCTGGGAAGAGCCCTTGAAACCGTGATGCTGCGCCGTCGAAAATCGGAGGTTCGGGCGGATCTGCCGCCCGTCATCATCCAGGATGTCCGGGTGGAGATGGATCGGCCTCAACGAGAGCGGTACGACCGGATGTGGGTCCATCGGACCGAGGGGCTGGAAGCGGGGCGGAATCGGAGTGAGATCCGGGGGATGCTGCTCGGGCTGATCACGCGTTTGAAGGCGGTGTGCAACTTCGACGAGCGCACGGGCTGCTCGGCCAAGTTGGAGGGGCTGGAGGCGGTCATCGATGGGGCCGGCCCGACGGCGCGCATCTTGGTCTTCTCCCAGTTCGTCTCGACTCTGCGGTGGATTTCTGATAAACTCAGAGTTCCACATGGTCTCGTCATCGGGCCGATGACGATGGAGGCTCGGCAGGAGGCCATGAGCGATTTTCGGCTGAAGCCGTCCCCCAGAGTCCTGCTCGTGTCCCTGAAGGCGGGCGGTGTCGGCCTCAACCTTGGAGAAGCCACTCACGTAGTGATGTTCGATCGGTGGTGGAACTCTGCCGTGGAGTCGCAGGCCATTTTTCGCGCCCACCGGCACGACCGCCCGGATCCGCTCCATGTGATCCGGTTTCTCACCGTCGAATCCATCGAGGAGCGAATCGCAGCGATCATCGAGCGGAAGACATCACTGTTCGATGAGGTGGTCGAAGGCGCGAGCAGCCGACGACCGAAACACGACGGGCTCACGGAAGCAGACCTGAGATACATGCTCGACTTGGCTTCCGCCGGGCCAGACCACGAGTCGCACTCAGTCACGGCGTAGAGCGCTGGGAGGCGCGTATGGCAAGCATCAAAGAGTATCGGTCGCTCCCGCTGGGCGACCTGGTCATCGGCAAGGCTCAAGTTCGGGTAAGCGAACTCGGTGCCGGCATCGACGAACTGGCGGAGAGCATCCGCGTACAGGGCCTGTTGCAGCCGATCGTCGTCTGCCAAGCCGAGGACGGAGAGCGGTGGGAAATCCTCACCGGTCAGCGCCGTTTCCTGGCTCACCAGCGGTTGGAGCGCGACTCCATCTACGCCGCGATCTTGGACGAGCGCGTCGGCGAGGCCGAGGCCAAAGCGATCTCGATCACGGAGAATCTGGTTCGCCGGAAACTGACTGGACGGGATTTGAAGGACGGAATCCTGTTCTTGTACAACCGCTACGGGAGTGTTCGGGATGTGGCCGACAAGACGGGGATCTCCCAGAGCCAAGTGCGGGCCAATGTGAAGTATCCGCGGCTTCACCGCCGTCTTCAGCAACTGGTCGACGACAACGCTGTGCCGATCAATGTGGCGGTCAGGGCAAATGACGCCGCAATGGACGCGAGCGGTGAAGTCAACCCGGACGAGGCCGAGAAACTCGCCCGGGAGATGGACCCGATGGCCGATGTCCAGCGCCGCAAGTTGGTTCAGGATCGCCGAGCACATCCGGAGAAGTCGGTCGACGATGTCATCGAACATGCCAAGACCGGTGGACAGATCTTCCAAGTCACTACCACCGTCTCGGCGCAGACGCACGCCGCGATCCAGAGAGTGGCGAAGGAAGAGGGACTCAACCAGGACGAGGCGACCTCGATGTTGATCGAGGAAGCACTCGCAGGTCGAGGCGCCTTCGAGGAGGAATGATGACCGCGCCCCGATCCTGGGATCTCGGGCGTCTTCGGATGTCTGTGGGGTACGGCAGGCAGAAGCGCGGACGGCACTACTCTCCGGTCGAAGTGGGCGAGTGGGTGATGCAGGAACGGAGACGCGGGGCGTCGCTCGCCGATTGCGCGGCGACTCTCAACCTCGATGGCGTCGGCCATATCGGGCGGTTTCCTCGTCTTCTGAGACTGCCTGAAGATGTCCTCCACCTCGTGGATTGGGGTACGCCGCGAGGCGGCATCGGTTTCTCGGCGGCGGTGGAACTGGCGAAACTGCGAAGCCAGGGTGACCAGCGGGAAGTCGCGGATGCCGTACTGAAACATGGCCTCACGAGTCGAGAGATTCGGCAGATGGGCCAACTGAGGCAGCGGTCTGACCGCACCGTGACGGAGGCGATCGAGGACGGACTCCGGATGCGTCCGAAGGTCGTGCGCCGTCATGTCTTCCTCGGAAGTGTCTCGGCGCGCATTCGCGACTACATGGCCGATCGAGAACAATGTCAGCGTGACGCCCTGCTGCGGCACAGCATCGACAAAGTTGGACTGCGAGAAGTCACCGGCAGGTTGGGCCCGCAGATCTTCACACTGGTCGGCGGCGACGTCTTCGCGAAGTCGATGCGCGACATCGGTGTCGACGACATTGAGTCGAAGTTGCTCGATGCGATGGAAGAGGAGGTTTCTCGTGGGCGAGCCGAAGGTTGATGTGTTCGCCAACGGCGCTGTTGCTCTTGGCGATCACATAGTGTGCGACGGGTATGTGATGGGGCGGGCCTATCGTGTCCAGACACATATACATGACGACCACATGGCGGGCTTCAACACGAGCAAGGGGGAACAGGATTTCCTGTTGAGTCCCGCGACTTACGATCTCTTGGTCGCCGAGAAGGATGCCGAGTTGCCGTATCGGAGCAACTTTCACGCGTTGGACGCGGGCGGCAGCAAGTCGTTGTTCGATGGCTCCTCGGTGGAACTGGCGCCGTCGAACCACATGCTCGGTGCGTGTCAAGTGGCTGTGACCTTGCCCGGCGGCGGCCGGCTGGGGTACTCCGGCGACTTCGGATGGCCGATCGAGCAGGTCATCGAAGTGGACGAGTTGGTGGTGGACAGTACTTACGGTAGTCCGCGGAGCGTGAGGTCTTACGGCCAAGAGGAAGTGGAGGCGCGACTCTGGGAGATCATCTGCGCTGCGCTGCGGGTGGGGACCGTCCATATCCGCGCGCACCGGGGAACGATCGAGCGAGTGCTGCATCTGCTGGGTCAGGGGACGGGGGTTCCCATTTTGGCGTCGGATCGCCGGATTCGAGAGGTCGAGGTCTACCAGAAGTACGGCTACGCGGTTTGTGACTTGGTTTCGATCGAGTCGGAGGCCGGAAGGGAGGCGCTGAAGGAGAGGTCGTATGTGCGCGTGTACTCGAAGGGTGACGGGTTTCCGAATGAACTTCTGGAGGGCACTTCAGTAATCTGCAGTGCCTTCATGTGCGGGCCTGACGATCCGGTGCTACAGCACTCGGAACGGGTCTTTCGCGTGGCCCTCTCGAACCATGCGGATTTCGAGGAAACGCTGGCGTACGTCCGGGAGACGGGAGCGAAGCGGGTGGTTACGGACAACACGCGCCTTCACGGATGCGAGTTGGCGCTGGCGCTGAACGAGCGGCTCAGTGGCGTGGAAGCGTCACCGTCGTCCAATCGGCCCACCCCGCGACGGGAGTAGCGCGGCCGAGTAGGTGTGGCCGCGCGCGGACCCGGGCGGCCGCCGGCGGGGGCCGGTTACTCGGCTTCGACCGGGTTGCGGAGCGTTCCTACGCGTTCGATTTCGACTTCCACGAGGTCGCCGGGTTTCAGGTAGAGGGGCGGTTTCCGGGCGGCGCCGACGCCGGAGGGGGTGCCGGTGGCGATGACATCGCCGGGCCGGAGCGGGGTGATGCGGGAGAGGTAGGCGATGAGTTCCCGCACCGGGTAACTCATCCGGGAGGTATGGCTCCGCTGGACGACTTCGCCGTTCAGCCGGGTTTCGATGGAGAGCGCCTGCGGGTCGGGGATCTCGTCGGCGCTCGCGATCCAGGGGCCGAAACCGCCGGTGCGGTAGAAGTTCTTCCCGGGGCCGAACTGGGTGCTGTGGGCCTGGTAGTCGCGCACCGAGGCGTCGTCGAAGCAGGAATACCCGGCCACATGGTCGAGCGCCCGGTCTTCCGGGATGTGGCGGCCGGGTTTGCCGATGACGACCGCGAACTCGCCTTCGTAGTCCAGTTTCTCCGAGACGCGGGGTCGCAGCAACGCCTCCCCGTGTCCGACGAGGCAGACCGGGAACCGGGTGAACAGGGTGGGGTAGTCGGCCTTGGCCTTGCCGGTTTCGATCCGGTGGTCCTCGTAGTTCAGCCCGACGCACCAGATGGCTCCAGGGCGGGGGATCGGCGGGGCGAACCGCGCCCCGTCCAGCGGCGCCCCGGCGGCCCAGTCCGGTTCCGACTCCGGGAGCCCCCCGTCGAGCCGCGCCCGGAGCGGGCCGTCACCGGGCAGCCGGACGAACCGCTCCCCGTCGGACGAGATGGCGACCGGCGTCTCCGCGCCGGCGAGGAGGAGTGTTGCGAATCTCATGGAGCGCGGATGCTATCTTCCTCCGTCATGAGTACCGAACCCACGGCGCGCAAGGAGCACGTCGTCATCCGCAGCGAAAATCGAATCCGGTTTCTCGGGCGGGTGAACACTCGAGCCCATCGCGAATTTCTGTACTGTTTGTCGAACGGCGTCGAGCGCGGTTACAAGGACTTCGTCCTCGATTTCGCCGCCAGTGAACGGGCGTACCTGTGGGGGATGCTTCCCCTGCTTGCCGATGTGGAGCGGCTGCGGCGCGAGCATGTATCCGTCGAAGTCGTCTTGCCGACGGAGCCGAATTGCCGGCGCCTCTTTCTGAAGACGAATTGGGCGCACTATCTCGACCCCGCCCACTACGAAAAGGTGCATGCGGACCTCGTTTACACCGGGTACGGTCGCCATGTTCCGGCCCACCGCTTCACCGACGGAACGACTCAAAAAGCCTTGGTGGACGCCTCCTTGGATGTCCTCATGAAGAATCTCCGGCTGGATCGCGTCTCCCTTCATGCATTGGAGTGGTCGCTGAACGAGATTACGGACAATGTCTTGAACCACGCGGAATCTCCGGACGGCGGGCTCGTCCAAGTGAATACCTTCTCCGAGGGGCTACGGGTTGAGATCGGTGTCGCAGACTCCGGTCAGGGTGTTCTTGCTTCCCTGCGACAAGGACATTCGCATCTCCGTACGCACGAAGAGGCGCTCTACGAGGCCATGAAGCCCGGCACGACCCGCGATCCGCGGGTTGGGCAGGGCAACGGGATCTGGGGCACGATGAGCATTGCCAAGGCGTCCGGCGGTAGTTTCGAGATCACTTCGGGCTCGGCCGAACTCAAGGTGTCACAAGACGAGGTGAGACCGTACAAACGCTCTCGGCGATTGAGTTTCTGCGGCACCTTCGTTCGGGCCGATTTCCGGCTCGACTCCGGGGCTGCGTTCGAAGAAGTCTTGGGAGTGCCGGGAAGCCGCGCCGATCTCATCGAAACTTCGTATGAAACCGACGACGGTGACGCCGTGGTCCTGCGGCTCAATCGGGAGTCGTCCGGATTCGGCACCCGGTGGGCCGGGCGGGAGTTGCGGACGAAGTGCCGGAACCTCCTCGACGCCGCGCCGGAGAAACCGCTGTTGCTGGACTGGGAGGGAATCGCCCTCGTGTCCAGCAGTTTCGCGGATGAACTCATGGGCAAACTGTTCGTGGAACTCACGCCGCTGGCGTTCGCGGCGAGGGTCCGCAGCAAGGGGATGGAGCCGCTCGTCCGCGGGCTCGTGGACAAGGCGATCCTGCAGCGGGCGGCGCAGGCCGCGGCGGAGAACGACGCGGCTTCCGGCGGGACGGAATCCGGCGCGCCCTGAGCGGCCTCGTCCGTCCCCTCTCCGCCCCCACTCGCGGCGCCTCCGAGCCCGCTCCGTTCGGGCGGAGCCCGCCGGCGACCGGCCTTCCGCGCCCGTCAACCGCTCGCGCCGCGAAGCCGGCGATACTTCCCGGCTTCCCGCCCGCCCGCGGGTCTCCGACCCGCCGCTCTCGAACCGGCCCGCCCGACTTTCCTCTGCGCTCGCGCACCGACTCCCCGACCATGCTCCCGCTCCGTTCCCGAACCGCCCGACTCCCCGCCGCCCTCCTCGCGTTCGCCGCGCTCGCCGCCTGCGGGGGTGGGCCGCCGCCGGATGGGGGGCCCGCCGACCTGGTGCTCCTCGGGGGCCGGGTGGTCACCGTTGACGACGCGGTTCCGGAAGGAGAAGCGCTCGCTGTCCGCGGCGACCGGATCGCCGCTGTCGGTTCCACCGGCGACATCGAGCGGTATGTCGGCCCGGGCACCGAAGTGATCGAACTCGACGGCCGGCTGGCCATCCCCGGGTTCATCGAGGGCCACGGCCACTTCATGGGCGTCGGCGACGCGCAGATGATCCTGAAGTTGGGCGAATCGGAGAACTGGAACCGCATCGTGGCCCTCGTCGCCGAAGCCGTCGCCGAAGCCCCGGCCGGCGCGTGGATCGAAGGCCGCGGCTGGCACCAGGAGAAGTGGGACGAAATCCCGCCCGGCGCGGTGGAAGGGCTGCCGCACCACCTCGGCCTCTCCGAGATCTCCCCGGAGCACCCGGTCTTCCTCCGCCACGCCAGCGGGCACGCCGCGTTCGCCAACGCGCTCGCCATGGAACTCGCCGGGATCACCGACGAAACGCCCGACCCGCCCGGCGGCACGATCGTCCGCGGCGCCGACGGCCGGGCCACCGGCGCGCTGCGCGAAACCGCCCAGCGCCTGGTGGCCCGCGCGCGCGACCGCGCCCTCGCCGAACGGAGCGAGGCCGAGATCCGCGCCGAGCGGGAACTCCAACTCGAACTCGCCGCCGAGGAATCGCTGCGGAAGGGCGTAACCAGTTTCCAGGACGCCGGCTCCTCGTTCGAGACCATCGCCTTCTTCCGGGAGATGGCCGAAGCCGGGCGGCTCCCGCTCCGGCTCTATGTGATGGTGCGCGGGGAATCGAACGAAGAGATGGACGCCCGCCTCCCCGACTACTTCCTGGAGAACCACGCGAACGGTTACCTCACCGTCCGCTCGATCAAGCGGGTGGTGGACGGCGCGCTCGGCGCGCACGGCGCCTGGCTGCTCGCGCCGTACGAGGACATGCCCTCGAGCGAGGGCCTCGTCATCGAGGAACTCGCGGACATCGAAGAGACCGCCCGCCTCGCCATCCGCCACGGCTTCCAGGTGAACACCCACGCCATCGGCGACCGGGGCAACCGGGAGATCCTCGACCTCTACGAGCGCGCCTTCGCCGAAGCGGGCGTGGACGGACGGGGCCTCCGCTTTCGCATCGAACACGCGCAGCACCTCGACCCGGACGACATCCCCCGGTTCGGCGAACTGGGCGTGATCGCTTCGATGCAGGCGGTCCACGCCACCTCGGACGGCCCCTGGGTGCCGGAGAAACTCGGCGAACGGCGCGCCCGCGAGGGCGCTTACCCCTGGCGCGCGCTCCTCGACAGCGGCGCGGTGGTGACGAACGGCACCGACGCCCCGGTGGAGGATGTGGACCCGATCGCCAGTTACCACGCCTCGATCACCCGCGAACTCGCCGACGGCAGCCGGTTCCATCCGGAGCAGGCGATGACCCGCGAGGAAGCGCTCCATTCCTACACGCTCGCGAACGCCTGGGCCGCCTTCGAAGAGGAGGTCAAGGGGAGCCTGACCCCGGGCAAGTACGCGGACATCGTGGTGCTCGACCGGGACATCCTCGCCGTCCCCGAAGACGAAGTGCGGGATGCCCGCGTCACCCTCACCATCGTCGGCGGCCAAGTCCGCTACCGCGCCGAAGACGCCGCCGCCGAAACTCGGTAACCCGGAAACGCAGCCCGCGCACCGGACACCAAACCCGCCCATGAAACCCCCCTCCCGATCCAACCGCCTGGCGGCCGCCGCCGCCGCCCTCTCGCTCGCCTCGGCGGCTATCGCCTCCGCCCAGTGGACACCGGAGCCCGACCTGATCCTCCGGGGCGGCGAAATCCGCACCGTGGACGCCGAGGACTCCATCGTCGAAGCCCTCGCGGTGAAGGACGGCCGCCTCGTCGCCGTCGGCGCCGCCGCGGAAGTCAGCGCCCTCGCCGGCCCGGCGACCCGCATCGTCGAGTTGGACGGCCGCACGGTCATACCCGGCCTCCAGGACTCCCACATCCACTTCCTGCCGCTCGGCCTCGACATCACCACCGGCGTCGAACTCAGTTACGCCGAGTCCGCGGAAGAGATCGCGGAAGGCGTCCGCTCCCGGATCGCCGAGTCCCGCATTCCCCCGGGGGAATGGGTGGTCGGCCGAAGGTGGGACCAGCACAAGTATCCGGTCATGGTCACCCGCCGGCAACTCGACGAAGCCGCGCCGGACAATCCGGTCGCGCTCTACCGCGTGTACCGCGGCGTCGCGGTGAACACGGAAGTATTCCGCCGGATGGGGATCGAGGACGGCGACTCCTCCACCTGGCCGGACTGGTGGCTGGAAGACCCCGCCGACTTCACCTTCGAGGACCAGATCCTCCGCGAGCCCCGCGAACTTGTCGTGGACGGGGAAACCGTGACCCGCGAAGTCCCGACCGGCGTTTTCCTAGGCAGCCGGGCCTCGCGCCTGGTCACCGAACGGCCGCCGCCGAACGACTTCGAGGACGAAGTGGAGAGCGTCCGGCTGGGCGTGGCGGAGTTGCTCTCGCTGGGCATAACCGCGATCGTCGACCCCTCCTCGCGGATGGGCCACCACATGAAGATCTACCAGGAGGCGGCGAACCGGGGCCACCTGCGCGTGCGCATCGCCGCGGTGTACGAAGGCACCTTCAACACCCACCCGCCGGAGGAGATCGCCGGCTACCTCGGCGCGCTCCGCGTCAACAACCTGGGCGACGACTTCCTCCGCTGGCGCGGCGCGAAGGTGTACGGCGACGGCGGCGTGGGCACGCGCAGCGCCTGGATGTCCGAGCCGTTCCACATGTGGGAGGAACTCGAAGGCGAGGAGAACCTCGGCAACCCGGTCGTCCGCGACTACGACCTGCGCGAGGCGCAGTACCGGGCGATCCGCTCCCACGGCTGGGACCTCCATACCCACAGTTGCGGCGACCGGGCGATGCGCCAGACGGTGGATCTCTACAAGGTCCTCCTCGACGAACTCGCCGCCGAAAGCGGCGGCGAACTCCCCGACCTCCGCTGGAGCGTCATCCACGCGTACTTCCCCATCGAACCGAAGACGCGCGTCCTCGACGACATGGCGCGTTACGGCATCGTCGCCGCCACGAACCCGGTGTTCAACTGGCAACAGGGCTTCTCGTTCGCCACGAACTCCGGCCCCGCCCGCATGGCCCGGCTGCAGCCGTTCCGCAGTTACATGCGCGGCGGCGTCGTCATGGCCTCCGGCTCCGACTACGGCGTGACCACCCACGACCCGTGGATGGGGTTCTACGCCCTGCTCACCCGCAGGGACCAGAAGTCCGGCCTGGTCTTCGGCGAAGACGAGACGGTCACCATCGCCGAGGCGCTGCGCTCCTACACGCTGAACGGCGCCTACCTCACCCACGACGACGACGAACGCGGCAGCCTCGAACCCGGCAAGAAGGCCGACCTGGTGGTGCTCGACCTGCCGAGCCTCGACCGACTGGCGGAAGACCCGGAACTCCTCTTCTCCATGCGCGAACGCATCGTCGCCACGCTGGTCGAAGGACGGGTCGAGCACGGCGCGCTGGAGTAGCGCCCCGCGCCGGGCGGCCGGCGCTCCCCGGCCCGCCTCCCGACCCCGCTGCCGGCGGGCGCTTCCGGGTGGATTTGACACGGGCGTCCGGTTGGGCTAAAAACGCGGTAACGGGCTGCGCCCGAACCGGAAACCCGCAGACACGAAGGAGGTCGGAGATGAACGCACCGCCGGACGACTCGCTTCTCCGGGCTCCGGCTGCCGGTTTTCGGGCCGGCGCCGGAGCCCGGAGAAACCCGGCCGATCTCCCGGGGTCCTAGTTCGACCGAGAGAGGCGGCAGCGGCGCCGATTCGGGCCGGCGGCGGGGCGAATCCCCCGACCACCGCCCGATCAGGTTTCGCACCGCGCGGAAGCCGGATGGCTTCAATCGGACATGCGAAGGGACTCCGGGAGTTTCCATGTACGGCGGCGCCGGCGACCGCGCCGTTCCCCCCGATACCGACCCTGCGCGGGTAACCGGCCGCGCCGGCGGCCGCCGAGCCGCCGCGGCGATCCTCCCGCCGGCGCTCGTCTTGGCCGCGCTGGCCGCCGGCTGCGACGCCCGCCTCCACCTCTACATCCACGGCGGCCGGGAGACCCTGCTCCCCGGCCGCGCCTACGGCGACGCCCTGGTCACCCAGGGCACGGTCGCCTCCGTGCCCCCCGGCCGCGCGCTTCCCCCGGGGGAACCGGCCCGCCGCTTCGTGCTCCGGCACCCGGCGCGCTTCCCCGACTGGAACGGCGCCTTGGTCATCGGCGCGCACCACGGTCTCGGCGGCATCCGCCGCGGCGCGGACGGCGAAGCGCTCGGAACCGGCGAAACCGCCCTCGACGGCCTGGTCGGCGCCTGGGCGCTGGAACGGGGATTCGCCTGGGCGAGTTTCGACCGCGCCGGGCTCGGCGCCGGGCCGGAGGCCTACCGCCTCACCGAGGCGTTCGCCCGCCTCATGTTCGAGCAGGTGCGCCCCCGCCTGGCGCAGGAGCCGGACCGCACGATCCTGCTCGGCTACGCCGAAGGCGGCGGCCTCGCCCGCTACGCCGCCGCCGCCGGGGACGAGACCTTCGACGGCATCGTCCTGGTCGCCGCCACGCTCGGCGACCCCGCCGGCGCGGCCCGCCGCCGCGAAGCGCGCCTCGCCCTCGGCATCGACTGGAACGCCCTCCCTTCGGACACGGGATCCGACGACGTCCCGGCGAACGACGCCCTGCTGCGCGATCGCCCCGACCTCCGCGCCTACGCCGCCGCCGCCGGGATCGGCCTCGAAGGCCGGCGCTTCTGGCCGTTCCACGACGCCCGGGCCGCGGCCTACCCCGCTCCCGTGCTCCCCGCGCCCCCCGCCGGCCTCCTCCGCCCGGTGTTCGAAGTCGCGGGGACGCTCGACGACTTCGTACTCCCCGAAGTCCTCGCCTACCGAGAGCGGGTGCAGGCCGCCGGCGCCGCCGCCCTCCACGACCTGCGCCTCGTCCCCGGCGCCTGGCGCGCGGGCCCGCGCGGCGACATCGCGGCCGAGTTCGCCGCCCGCGCCGAAGCCCTCGGCCTCGCCCCCCGCCACCGCGCCGCCCTCGCCACCGGCGCGCCCCTCGCCCCCGCCGTCCGCCAAGCCCTCACCGACCTCCACACCCGCCTCCGCTCCGGGGAGTAGCGAGCCCCCGGAAAACAGGCCGGTCTCCCTATACTGACTTCATTCATGGCAAGGGGTTCGGGTAACGGGCCGTTCCGCCCCGGCGCAGGCGTTCCGCCGCCGGTCCTGGCCGGACGGGAGACCGAACAGGCGATGTTTCGCCGTACGGTGCAAGGCCTTTCGGCCCGGGTCCCGCCGCCGGCCGACGCCGTTCTGTACGGGCCGCGCGGCAACGGGAAGACCTCGCTTCTCGCCTGGTTGGCCGCCGAGGCGAAAGCGGTGCGCGGCGTGGACGCGCTCCTCTTGGATCCGTCGGAGATACCGGATACCGCGGCGCTGGCGGCGCGGCTCGCGCGGCGTCCGTTCCGGCGGCCGTTCGCGCCGGCCGAGACCACCGTTCGCGGAGTCACTTCGCAACGCTCCCCCGGTGAGGGGACGCGGTTGCTCCGTGAGACCCTGGAGCGGCGCGTTCGTCGGCGAGGTTCGATCCTGCTGTTCGACGAGGCGCACACCCTGCCGCCGGAAGTCGGGCGGCCCCTGCTGACCGTGAGCCAGCAGGTGCGGTCCCGCGGACTTCGATTCCTGTTGGTCTTGGCGGGCACTCCGGATCTTCGCGACCGGCTCGCGGAAACCGACGCCACCTTCTGGAATCGGAGCGAAATCCACCCCATCGGGCGCCTGGGCGCCGAAGCCAGCGCGCAAGCGATTCGCGAGCCGCTTGCCGACGACGGGATCACGATTCCGGACGATGCGCTCGATCGCGTTCTGGCCGAATGCCACGGGTACCCCTTCTTCCTCCAACTCTGGGGTGACGCCTTGTGGAAGCGAGCCGACGCGGCGCGCCGCGACGGGGCCGCACCCGCGGTGACTGTCGAGGCCGTGGATCTCGCGGCTTCGGAGTCCGAGCGGCGGAAGCGCTTGTACTACCTCGACCGGTACCGCGAGATGGAGAAGGCTGAACTGCTCGAGGTGGCCGCCTCGGTCGCGGAGGCCTTCGCAGAATCTCCGAAGGTCTCCTCGGCGCAACTTCGCGCGGCCATCGCCGCCGGGATCGGGGACGGCTCCGATCCCGCGCGCATCGACAGCGCCGAGACGACGCTGCGGCAGACGGGTTTCGTCTGGCGAGGGGGCGGCGACACCCGGTGGGAACCCGGAATCCCGAGTCTCATGGATTACATGCGGGAAGAAACCGCCAAGAACATCGTGGCGGCGCGGTAGCAGGCTCGCGCGTCCGAATCGGGGAGCCTCGAGGCGTCCCCGACAGCGGGAACTACGACGACAGGTAGCGGGATTCCAGGATGCGGCGGTGGTGGACGGCGTGGCCGACGGTGTGGAAGCAGAGCGCCCGCACGGTGAACTCGAAGCCGCTGGCCCGGCCGCGGCGGTCGAGGGCGGCCTCGTCGAACGACCGCATCAACGACACCGTGGCGCGGCGGACCGAGTCCAACTCGTCCACCAGCGACGCGAGGCGCCGAGCGCCGTGCCCGGCGGCGGCCGCGTAGTCGTCCTGCTCCATACCCGGCATCGGCGCGCCGTCCCCGCGGGCGAAACAGAGCGCTCGAACGGCCATGATCCGCTCCACATCGGCGATGTGGCCGACGACCTCCTTCACCGACCACTTCCCCGGCGCGTAGCCGCGCGAAGCCGCCTCGTCGGAAACCCCGGCGAGCAACTCCCGCAGCGCCTCCATCTCCGCGAGCGCCGCCGCCGGCAAGTCGCCTTCCGGTACGAACTCGATGACATCGCGGTAGTAGGCCGCGCACTCGTCCGGCCCCGGTCGTTTCCACATGGCCCGGCATCGTACCCGCCCGATTCGCTCCGCCCGCCGCGCGGCGCCGAACCGAACCGAACCGAACCGAACCCGAACCGGCTCCCCGCCCGGCGGTACCATCCGGCGCCGCCCAGGAGGCCCGCCCCACGCCGATGACCCGTTCCCGCTCCCGCAACGCCTTCCCGTTCCCCCTCGCCGCCCTCGCCGCCGCCGCGCTCGCCTTCGGCTGCTCCGCCCCGCCGGCGGACCACGCCGAAGGCGAGGAACACGAGCGGGCCGCGATGGAGAAGACCCGCCTCAGCGGCCGGATCCCCCCGGTCGGCCCCTACTCCGCCGGGGTGGACACCGGCGGCCTGGTCTTCCTCGCCGGGCAGATCGCCCTCGACCACGAGGGCGGCGGGCTCGTCGAAGGCGGCATCACCGAACAGACCCACCAGGTCATGCAGAACCTCGGGGCCGTCCTCGAAGAGGCCGGGCTCGGTTTCGGCGATGTGGTCCGCACCGGCGTCTTCCTCGCCGATGTGGAGGACTTCGCGGCCATGAACGAGGTGTACGCGTCCTACTTCCCGGAAGGCGCCATCCCCCCGGTGCGCACCACCGTCGCCGTCGCCGCCATCCCGCTGGGAGCGCTCGTCGAGATCGACATGATCGCGACGCGGTGACCGCCCGCGGGAAGAGCGCCCCGCCCTCCGATTCTCGACGCGAGGGCGGGAAGTCCCCGTTCGGCGCCGCGGCGGGACGCTCCTCCCACGGGGCCGGCGGCGCGAAACGCTCCGCGATTCCCCCCGCCATCTATCGCGGGTAGGGAGTTGCCCCCTCCCGGCGCCCCTTCCCGGTCGGCGCTTCGCGCCGACGAGCGCTCCCCGGACGGTCTCCGCCGGCTGTTGAAGCCCGCGACCACCCGCCCGCGCCCCGAGCCGCCGAACGGCGCGGACGACCCCTGAGCGCCACTTCCGCCCGGCGGGGCATCGCCGGGAGGACCGCCGCCCTGTTCGTGGTGGCGAACATGATCGGGACCGGGGTGTTCACCACCCTCGGCTTCCAGGTCGAGGCGGTGCCCTCCGCCTTCCCGGTGCTCATGCTGTGGCTGGTCGGCGGCGCGGTGGCGCTCGCCGGGGCGCTCACCTACGGCGAGTTGGGAGCCGCCTTCCCCAGGTCCGGGGGCGAGTACGCCCTCCTCCGCCGCACCTTCCACCCGGCCGCCGGCTTCGCCGCCGGCTTCATCTCCGCCACGGTGGGTTTCGGCGCGCCGACCGCCCTCGCCGCCTACGCCCTGGCCACCTACCTGCGGGCGCTCTGGCCCGGCATCGAACCGACGCACTTCGCCGCCGCCGTGGTCGCGCTGTTCACCGCCGCGCACTCGCTGCCCCTGCGGTGGGGCACCGGCCTCAACGACCTCCTCACCGCGGCCAAGATCCTGCTCGTCGCCGGCTTCTGCGCGCTCGGCTTCTTCGCCGCCGGCGCCGGCGCCCCGCTGCTGCCCCGACCGGGAGACCTCGGCCGCCTGGCCTCCCCCGGATTCGCGGTGTCCCTGGTGTTCGTGTCCTACGCCTACACCGGCTGGAACGCCGCCGCCTACATCGTCGGCGACCTCCGGCGCCCGGAGCGGCTGGCGCGGGCGCTGGTCGCCGGCACCCTGTTGGTAACCGCGCTCTACCTGCTCGTGAACCTGGTCATCCTGCGCGCCGTGCCGCTCGAGGAACTCGCCGGGCGGATCGAGGTCGGCTACCTGGCCGCCGACCGCATCCTCGGCCCCGTCGGCGGCCGGGTGATGGCCGGGCTCATCGCGCTGGTGCTGGCCTCCACCGTCAGTTCCATGGTCTTCCTCGGCCCCCGCGTCGTCCGGGCGATGGGCGAGGACGAGCGTTTCCTGCGCCCGCTGGGCCGCTCCGGCCCGAGCGGCATCCCCCGCCGCGCGCTCCTCTTCCAGGGAGCGCTGACCCTGGTCTTCCTCTACTCCGGCGCCTTCGAGCAGGTATTGCTCTACGCCGGCTTCTCCCTGAACCTGATGACCGCGCTCACCGTCGCCGGCGTCTTCCGCCTCCGTGGCGGCCTGTTCGGCCGCCGACCGACCCTCGCCCCCGACAACCCCGCCGCCCGCTTCCGCGCGCCCTTCTACCCTTGGACGCCGCTCTTCTTCCTCGCCATGAGCGCCTGGGCGCTCGGCTACACCCTGCTCGAACAGCCGGTCGAGTCCTCCTTCGGCCTCGCCACCGCCGGCCTCGGCATCCTCCTCTACCTGCTCTTCGCCCGCCGCCCGCCCCGCTCCCCTTCAGACCGCCGACGCGGTCGCGCGTTCGATGACCCGACTCAGACCGGAAGCCCGAAGATCGAGTCCTGACCGTTCGCCGCCTGGAGAGCAGGGAGCCTCGCATCCAGCGTAGCCAGCCGCCCATTCACATCCAGAAGACAGATCACGGAAAGTCGCTCAACGCCTTCCGCACATCCTCCGTCGTGATCGGGCGGGCGTCGGGTCTCACTCGAACACGGGGCAGGTCGTCCTTGGATTCGATCCTGCTCCGCTCACTGAAGCCGCGGCGAGCCAGTTGGGATACCGCGTCGCCCAAACTCTTCCCGGTGCGCGCGGCGAGGGCTCGCGCGACGGACAGCACATCGTCGTCGATCTTCAGAGTGGTTCGCATCACTGCACCATAGCGTCACGAGCCAGCGCCGGAAGCCGCGGCCCTGCCGCTTGGGCTCCAACGGCCCGTCGGGGAGTCTCCGGATGGGAGCGCGGAATATGCCCGTCTCAACAAGCCGTATGTCAACGACTTTTCTCAAGAACCCGGCTGGAACTTCCGACTAAAGGCGGCGGCGGGGGTTCATCATCGTGCGCCACATGTGGGCGGTCGGGCTGTTGTCGAACCCGAGGCCTTCCTTCGGCTGGCGGAAGTGGCGGCCGACGATGTCCACGAACGGTTCGATCGTCGGCTTCGCGTCCGGGTCGAAACTGTAGTCGTCGTGGAGGGTGATGGAGCGGGCGTCCATGTACCACTTGTGGTTCCGGGCGTAGTCGTGGGCGCGCTTCAGGTAGGGCTCCGGCTCGTAGTCGGGGCCGAAGATCCGCGCGTACATCTCCGGGTACTCGTAGTCCACCGCCGGGTCGGGGAAGAACCGCAGCGCCTGGTGGTAGCGGATCGCCCACGCGACGCGCTCGGGGACATACGGCTCGATCATCTGGGCGCACCACCAGCCGTGGTCGGCCCGCACCAGGTTGGTCACCGAGATGTCGTGGAGGAGGCAGGCGAGGACGATCTCCTCGCTCATCCCGTGCTTCATCGCGCGGGTGGCGCTCTGGAGCACATGCGACGCCGGGGCGAACCGGTGCTCGAAGAAGTCGAGCAGCGTCGGCTTCTCCGGCATGACCGAGAGCGGCTCCTCCCCCTCGGAGCCCCGGAGCGGCGGGCGCTCGGGGCTCTTCGCCGCGGTCTCGCCGTCGAGCGCCTCGATCATCGCGTGCTCGAGCGCCTCCGCCCGGTCCGCGAAGGAGAGGCCCACCGCCGCTCCCCCGCCGCCGATCGTGGCCGCCGCCTTCAAGAAGATCCTGCGATCCAGGTTCGCCATGATTCCCGTTCCCTCCCGGTTCCGGTTTCCGGTTTCGAGATACCGCCGCCGGGGGACGGAGGCGCGGTCGGGCCGCCCCTCCGCCCGGCCTCCGGCGGCCGGCTCGCTTAGTATAGGAACGAGAGGCTACGACAGCGCGCGGCGGGCGAATCGGCGAGGAAATCGGGACGATGACTCGGGCGCGGAAGAACCCGGCCGCGGCGGCGGGCGAACCCGGTTCGGCGGCGGACGCGTCCCCCGCCCGAAAGCCCCCGCGCCCGACCGGCGCCGAGACCGCCGCCTCTTCCGTCCCCTCCTCCATCCCTGCCGGCGGGCTCACCCGCCGCCGCGCCCTCGCCGCCGCCGCCCGCCTCTTCCCGGCGGCCGCCACCGCGACCGCCGCCGCCTGCGCCGGCCGCGCCCCGGCCGCCGCGCCCGACCTCCCCCCGCGCCGGCCGGACTTCTTCCTCCCCCCGGTGAAGGTCTCCCGCGACCGGGTGATCCGCACCGTGGTCGGGCTCCGCCCCTTCCGCCCCTCCGGCTTCCGCGTGGAGACGGAAGACCTCGGCGGCGGCCGGCGGCTCGTCCACAACTACGGCCACGGCGGCGGCGGCGTCACGATGTCCTGGGGCACCGCTTGGCTCGCCGTCGAGGAACTCCTCGGCGAAGGCCCGTCCCCGGCGCGCGCCGCCGTCCTCGGGTCGGGCGCGGTCGGGCTCGCCACCGCCCGCCTCCTGCAGCGCCGCGGCGTGGAGGTGACGATCTACACGAAGGACTTGCCTCCCCGGACCACCTCGAATGTGGCCTGCGCCCAGTGGTCGCCCTTCTCCGTCTCCGACCCCCGCGTCCACTCCGACGAGTTCCAGACGCGTTTCGAGCGCGCCGCCCGTATCTCGAACCGCATCTTCCAGGACTTCGTGGGCGCCCGCTACGGCATCCGCTGGCTCACGAACTACCCGCTGAGCGATGTCCCCTTCGGCGGCCCCACCCGCCCGGAAGCGCTCGCCGACCTCTTCCCGGACACCCGCGCGCTGCCGCCCGGCTCCCACCCGTTCCCCTCCCGCCACGCCCGGCAGTTCACCACCATGATGATCGAGCCCCCGGTCTATCTGGGCGCGGTCCTGCGGGACTTCCGCCTGGCCGGCGGCCGGGTCCGCATCCGGGACTTCCGCTCGCTGGACGAAGTGGCCTCGCTCCCGGAGCGCCGGGTCGTCAACTGCACCGGGATCGGCGCCCGCGACCTGGTCGGCGACGAGGAACTGACCCCGCTCAAGGGGCAACTGACCATCCTCCTGCCCCAGCCGGAAGTCCGCTACATCGCCCTGAACTCCGGGCTCTACATGATGCCCCGCGCCGACGGCATCCTCCTCGGCGGCACCCGCGAGTTGGGGGAGTGGTCGCTGGAGCCGAACCGGGAGGCGGAGGAGCGCATCCTGACCGGCCACGCCGACTACTTCGACCGGATGGCGGCCCTCCGCTCCCGGTTCCGCCGCCCGGCCTGACCCGGCGCGGCGCGGACGCGCCGGGCGAATCCAACCCGCCGAACCGATTTCGGAGATTCGGATACGAACCCCTGCGCGGAGGCGGTCCGGTTCGCGTTTTCCGCATATAACTACTAGGAAATAAAGGCGTTACGGGAGGGCGGCGCCGACGCCGTTTCGGCCCGCCGGTTGCCTTGCAGTTGTGCGCGGGGGCGGAAATCCCTTACCATCCCGCCTCTTTCCGCCCGGATCGTCCGATCCGGCGCCTATTCCATCGCTCGCTCGCCTTCTGTCCGTGTCGTTCGTCAGCAGGTTCGGGCGGGAGGCTCTTGCCCACATCGAACCCAGGAGAGGATTCATGAGAGCGTATTTCTTGCGGAGCGTCGCGGCGCTCGGCATCCTTGGATTGGCCGCGGGCGCCTTTGCCCAGACCTTCCAAGGAAGCATCCGCGGCCTCATCACGGACCCCGACGGCGGCGTCCTTCCCGGCGTCTCGGTGACCATCGAGAACGAGGACACCGGGGTCACCCGGACCGCCGTCTCCAACGCGGTCGGCGAATATGTGTTCGCCAACCTGCAGCCCGCCACCTACACGGTGCGCGCCGAACTCAGCGGCTTCGCCCCCTTCGCGAGCGAGGGGCTGATCGTCGGCATTTCCGCCGCCCTGGTGGTGGACGCCACCCTCTCGATCGGCGGCATCGAAGAGACGATCACGGTCATCGGCGAGACGCCGCTCATCGAAGCCGCGACCGCCTCCGTGGCGGCGGCGGTGGACCGGGCGCAGTTGGAAGTGCTGCCGACGCCCGGCCGCAATGTCTTCATCATGTCGGTCACCACGCCCAATGTGGTCCACACCGGCGACCCCTTCTGGGTCAAGCAGTCCGACCAGACGAACTCGTCCCTGCTGTCGCTCGGCGGCGGCCCCCTCCGCGGCAACAACTACACCGTGGACGGGATCTCCACCACCGACCTGCGCAACCGGTCGGTGATCATCCCGGTGTTCGAGGCGGTGGAGGAGATGAAGGTGCAGACGAACACCTACGACGCCGAGATGGGCCGCACCGGCGGCGGCGTCTTCAATGTGATCCACCGCCGGGGCACGAACAACTGGGGCGGCAGCGGCCTCTACCAGTACCGCACGCCGAAGGTGAACACCTGGCTGCGCAAGTTGTACTACCACGAGCAGCAGGCGTTCAACGCCGGAGAGAGGACCCAGGAGGACTTCAGCGAGCGTCCCTACGGTCTCTACGGCGGGTCGTTCGGCGGCCCGATCCTCGAGGATCGGACCTTCTTCTGGCTGGCCACCGAGGGCTACGCCGACCACCAAGCCCGGAATGTGACCATCGTGCTCCCGAGCGCGGCGGAAGCGGCCGGTGACTTCTCGCAGAGTGGCGTCACGATCTACAACCCCTACGATCTCGACGCCAACGGCAACCGGCGCCCGTTCCCGGGGAACCGGATTCCCGAGAGCATGATCGACCCGGTGGGGTCCTCGATGGCGAGGCTGCTCACCACTCTCGGCACGGGCGGGGACAACAGCGCCTCCGGGATCCAGATCATCGACGCCCTCCAGGCGACCGGAAACCTGAGCCATTCGTTTGCCGACAACTGGCAGTCGTCGCTGACCTACCTCTACTACACCTCGGAGGAGCCGGCGTTCGGCCACTACATGGACTTGCTGAACGCGGACACGCATCCCGACTTCGGCATCGGCTCCGCTTCCTTGGGGCGGGATGTCCATGCGGTGGCGTTCAACAACACCTTCCTCCCGACCGACACTTCGGTTCTGACTCTCCGCTACGGGCAGACCTACTTCAACGACACCGTGGGCAATCCGGCTTTCGGCCTAGAAGAGTTCCGCGGTCTCGGTTTCCAGGGCAATTTCGTGGACAGCCTGTACGCCCAAGAGAATTACGCCGGACAATTCCCGACAGTCACCGTAGAGGAATTCGGCAATGACAACTCCACCCACGGTTCCTGGACCAACAACGACATCCAGTGGACCTCCCGCGAGGTCGCCGGCACCTACTCCCAGTTCGTCGGGAACCACACGCTTCGGTACGGTGGTCAGTGGCGTCGCATGGGACTGCACTCCGTGAACTTCGCCAATGGGCTTCAACTCAATTTCCACCGTAGATTCACTCAGGGTCCGAATCCGACGGATCCGGCCGCCGGGTCCGGCAGTGCGATGGCCGACCTGTTGCTCGGCATTCCGAACGGTGGAAGGGTGACGATCGCGGACGCCGCTGATGTCTATATCGATTACTTCGGTGGTTTCATTCAGGACGACTGGCGCCCGACTTCGAACTTGGTCCTCAACTTGGGGCTCCGGGTCGAGCACGAGTCCGGGCTCCAGGAGGAACAGAACGGGTTGGTGGTCGGTTGGGACCGCACGAACCCGTTCCCCGTCCAGGTGGCGGCGCCTTCGTCGCTCGCCGGAACCTTGCCCGGTTTCCCGCTCACTGGCGGGCTCATGTACGCCGGTGTTGACGGCAACCCGACCCACCAGTGGGACCCGCCGACCGTGAAGTTGGGGCCGCGCGTAGGCTTCGCCTACACCGTGAATCCGGAGACGGTCGTCCGCGGAGGCTACGCGGTCTTCTGGGCGCCCTACGCCCTTCCGTCGGGAACGGGAGCGAGCAGCATCGGCACCTACGGTTTCACCGCCGAGACCAGTTTCGCGAAGTCTTTGGACGGTGTGACTCCTCCGACCGGCACGGCTTCGAATCCGTTCCCGGATGGCGCGGCCAACCCGGTCGGCAGCGGGAATGGCCGCTTCCAGAACATCGGCCAAGAGGTGTACTTCAACGAGCAGTTCCGTTCGTCGCCGTACATCCAGAAGTGGTCAATGGACCTGCAGCGCGACATCGGGCAAGACTTGGTCGTCAAGATCGGCTATGTGGGGAGTCGCGGGTCGAGTCTGCCGATTGGCGGCACTGCGGACTCCCGCGTCAACATCAACCAGTTGGCCGACTCTTACCTCTCGCTGGGAGACCGGTTGAACGAACAGCATCCGAACCCGTTCCACGGTGACAGCCGCTTCGGACCCTTGTCGGGCTCGGAGACCCTGCCGCTCGGCCAGTTGCTTCGGCCGTTCCCCCACTTCACCAATGTGTTCGCCCGGCATGTGAGTTCCGGCAAGTCGCTCTACAACTCCATGCGTTTCGAGTTCGAACGGCGTTTCCGCGGGAACTGGGGCGCGCGGATCAACTACACGCTGACCCGGCACAGCGACAACATCTACGAGAGCAACACCCGGCTGTCGGACGAAAGGTTCGACATCTACAACACGCCGGATGAGTGCGCTACCGGCAAGTGCCCGGTCCTCGAAGCCGATTACGGGCCGTCGCGCCTGCATGTGCCGCACCAGGTGAACCTCAACGCGTCCTTCCGCACTCCGGGAGACAACCCGTTCACGAGTGGCTGGACTTTCTCGTTCGTGACGATTCTGCGCAGCGGCTTCCCGCTGAACATCGTGCAGGTCAGCAACGCGCTGAGTTCCTACGGGTTCGGCCACCAGCGCCCCCAGAGCGTGTCGGTGAGCGCCGGCGGCAACCCGGCGGGCAACCATCAGGGTTGGCTTAGCGGAAACGTGACCGAGACCCACGGGTTCGCCCTCGGCGGCGGACCCCAGACGACCGACATGGCGCGGAGCCCGCGGTACTTCAACTGGGACTTGTCCCTCGAGAAGACCACGACGCTCTACGAAGATCTGAACCTGATGCTGCGGTTCGAGATGATCAACGCCTTCAACCAGCCGAACTGGAACGGCCCGCGCACGCGCTTCGGCGCCGGCAACTGGGGACAGATCACCTCCACCGGCGGCTTCCCCCGCACCATCCAGTTCATGGCGAAGGTCACCTTCTGATCCCGGTCTGAACTCCCCCCGGCCCCGTCGCCGCGTTATGCGGCGGCGGGGTCGAACTCTGTACACGAGGCGCGCGGAAGGCTCGCCCGTGGCGGGATGGCTGGACGATCCGCGACTCGACGCTGTCCGTCGCGAAATTGTCGGTGACCGCTGCTGTCCTGTCGAGGAGTCCGTGACCGCTGCCGCGACGGATGGCAGTCGCCGTCCTGCAGCCGGGGTGGGGTGTGCGTCGCTCGGTGGCCGGAGCGACTCCCGGCGCATCGATTACCGAGGTTGGCCGGGCTTGCTCCTGTCTCGTGCGTGGCGGGCGGCGACCAAACGGTCCTCGATAACAGAATCATTCGGGCGGAGTCGTTGGGCGCTTTCCAAGGCGGCTACTGCTTCAGCCGCCCGCCCCAGGGAGAGGAGCAGGTCGCCGAGGTCGAAGAAGGCCTGCGCGGAGTTCGGGGACTCGATCGTGGCCCGCTCGAGGATCTCGATGGCGCGATCTTCGTTACCTTCGGCGCGGTAGATCGCGGCTGCCTTCAGGAGATCCTCGTACCGGGGCTCTCCTTCAAGCCCTCGCTCGATGGCTTCGAACGCAGCGCCTCTGAGTCCGGACGCCTGCAGGAGTTCGCCGAGGCCGATGCGCAGCCGAGCCTCGCGACGGGCATCGGCAGGTTTCACCAACTCGTTCCGGTAGAGGACTTCGAGGTATTCGAGATCGGCGGCCGCGCTCGGGCTGTCGAGGCCCGGCGGGACGCCGTCCACCCGGATCCAGTGGTCGGTGAAGTCCGCGCCGGCGAAGACCTCGGCCCGGTTCGGCAGGTGGCAGCGGACGCAGTCCGACGAGGCAGTCACCCGCTCGTAGCGATGTTCTTCCGCCGGGGCCTGATGGCACCGGAGGCAAGTTGCGCGGCTGGCTGCCCGGACATCGGTGTCGCTCCGGTGCGGGTCGTGGCAGTCGAGACAGGTGACCGCCGCCTCCGCCGGTGATTCCCGGAAGCAGGCGCTCATCATCAAACTCGCGCCGGCGTGGCGAGCGAGGACCCGGTCGCGCCCGAGCACCAGCAGCGGCTCGAAGTCTGTCGGGTTCCGGTGGCATTGGGCGCAGAAACCGACCTGGGCCCGCGGGGACAGCATCCCCGGGTTGAAGATGCCGCCGCCGGCCCCTGACTCCCACCCGGCGGCGTGGGCGGCCCCCGGCCCGTGGCACCGCTCGCAACGAACCCCCCACTCGGTCTCGGTCGCCGCCGGCCGGCCGTCGCGCCACTCCACGGCGGTGGCGTGGCACCCGAGACACAGCCGGGTCTCCCGCGCCGGGTCTTCGTCCCCGAGCGGGTCGGTGTCCGTCTCGCTCCCCGGCGTCTCGATCCACGAACCCTTTCCGTGGGACCAGGTGACCCGGAGTTCCCGCATCCTCCGCCCCGCCAGGAAACTGACCGGCGTCACCCCGCGAAGCCCGGACCCGAAGACGGCGCTGACCGCAGCCTCCCCCTCCGGCCCCTTCAACACGGCGCCGTCGGCCGCGCGGTCGTAGGCGATCGCGTCCCGGCCCGGAAACTCCGGGCTGCGCCACTCGACCGCCCCCGCCAGCCGCTCCGGTCCGAACCACCGGTCGGCGTTGGCGTCGTCCACCGCCGCGCCCGTCCGCGCCATCGGATGCGCCTCCTGGTCGGTGGCGATCCCGCCGTGACACCCGGCGCAGACGGCGGCGCCGACGACTTCGCTGTCGGCGCCGGACGGCCACGCTCCAAGCAGTTCCCGTCCGTCGTCGCCGGCATCGGCTGTTTGGGGTGCCGCCCCCGACGGTTCCCCGCCACCGGCGACCGCGACGATCCCGAGCCCGACGACCGCGCCCGCGGCCCCCACGACGAGAAGGAGCCGTCTTCCGGCCCCGGCGAGCCGACGGTCAGGTCGTCCGAACGCGGTGCGGCCGCCGTGTCGCAGCCCGCTTGGTTCCATCTCGCCCACGGTTCCGGGATTATCGGCGCAGTGGCGACGGCTTCGAGGCCGGCGGCCGAGCCGGACTCCGCCTCGCTGCGGCTCGATCCGCCGGTTCAGGATTCGCGCTGCCCGGTCGGCGAGGGAGGCGCGATCGCCCCCTTGACGCCGCCTTCCGGCGTGTTAGTTTCCCGGACAGAGGTTCTTCGGATGTCGTTCCGACGATCGGTTTCGTCGCGTATCGCGGGTTCGCGGCCTGTCGTTCGGCGTCGGCGGTCGGCTCCGGGGATGGGTTCCGCAGCCCCCGCGGGCGTCTCGCTTTCTTCGCGCGCGGGGCGCGGCGGTCGGTAGAGGCTGGTGGACGCCGTGGCGCGCTCTCCCGCCGAACGAAGCCGACAGCGTGGCGTTGGCTCTCGCCGCTCGCCGAGCGGCGCCGGCCGTTCGCCCGTGGAGCGCCGGCCGGAGGGCGAGGCTCCCCCGACGACCGGCGGCGGCCTCGGGGCGCTCGACATCTATTTGCGGCAGGTTCGCCCGCTCCCGGTCGTGACCCGAGAGGACGAGCAGGTCTGCGTTCGGACCGCGCGCGGCCTATCCGGCGCCGACCGGGGCGCTTCGACCGCCCCCGAATGCGGAGCCTGCGCCAACGGCCGCTGCCGCCTCCTCGACGGTTGCCTGCGCTTGGTGGTGGCTCTGGCCCGCCGGCATCAGGGGCTCGGTGTGCCCCTCGAAGACCTCATCCAGGAAGGCAACCTGGGCCTGTTGAAGGCGCTCAAGAAGTTCGACCCGGACATGGGAACCAAGTTCCCGACATTCGCCAGCAACCGGATCGTGCAGGAAATGCGGCGCGCACTCCCCCGGACGGCGACGCCGATACCGATTCCCGTGCGGAAGGCGGAGGCGAAGCGGTTCCGTGCCCAGGCGCGGGCGGATGCGGCATCGCGGTCGGGCACTCGTGGCGCTTCGGCGCTTCGCGTTCCGTTGAACCGCGAAGACGAGATGCTTCCCGATCGCCAGTCGTTCGATTCGCTCGACGCACCCGCGACGCCGAACGGTCTTCTCCGTTCTGAACTCCTCGCGGATTCAGCCCAAATGGACGCTGCCGGCCTCTTGGAAGCAGCCGAATGCGAGCGGGACTTGGCGGAAGCGGTCTCCCGGCTGCCGGAGCGCCTGCGCGAACCGGCGGGCACGACCGGCGCACCGCAGCGGCGGATCAGGGTCGGCGGAGGAGGTAGTCGGCGAAACGGGGGATGCCCATCTCCCAGATGCCGAGGTCCGCTTCCCACAGCACGCCGAGGTCGGACAACTCGTCCCGGAGGCTGATGGCATCGAAGGGAACCTCGTCTTCGGCTGGCGCGCGAAGCACCGGCGTCAACCGGGAATCGGTGAGTCGTCCGCCCTGCGCCGCGAAAAGGCCCGCCAGCGCCTCGAGGATCGGCGCGACGCGTCGCGCCTCGGCCTCCCGGTATCGGCCTTCGTAGAACTCCTCGATGTCGGCGGGGCACTCGGCGGCGCCCCGTTCTGCGTGCTCCAACGAGACCACGGAGCCCGTAGCGGCGGCATCCCAAGCGGCGCCGCCAGCATTTGGAGGAAGTACGGGTAGTCCTGCGACTCCTCGGCGAGGAATTCGGCGGCGTTTTCCGCGAGGGGTCGTCCGGCCTCCCGCGCCGGTTCTCGCAGGGCGGCGATGGTGTCCGGTCGGCGGAGCCGCCCGACTCGACACCTCCTGAAGCCCCGCTCGTTGGAGGTGGCGGCCTGCAGGACGCGGCGCGGGGCGTCGGGAGTGCCCGCGGCGACGATCAGGAACGGTGGCGCCTCCGATTTGGCCCGCTGGACGGCCTCGAAGAACCAGCGGGCGACCTCGGGCGACAACTCTTGGACCTCGTCCAGGACGATGACCAACGGAGGTGGTGAGAGGTCCGCTCCGATCCACGCGATCAGGAGCGCCTCGATGTCCTCCGTGGGCGCCCGAGGCGTGGCGGTCGCTCCGAACCCGAGGGCCTGAACGCCGGTGAACTGGCTCTCGAGCGCCCTGGCGCGCTCCTGGAGCACACGGACGAGTTTTGCGTGCTCGGCGAGCGCGGCAACCGGGAGCGTTTCGACTCGGAAGCCGCATACGCGGGCCCGACGCCCGATCTCCAGCAGCATGGTCGTCTTCCCGTTGCCTCGCGGGCCGTAGAACAGGAAGTCCTGCGATGGCGAACTCCCGTCGGCCAAGTCAGCGAGGCGCCGCTCGGCGAGCGCCAATTCTCGGTCCCGCCCGGCGACCAGCGGTGGCAGCACTCCCCGGCCGGGCCGGAACGGGTTTTTCGCCGGACGGGCCATGCTTCGGAGCATGGCCAAACGGAGCGGCGCGCGACTCGATACCGCTGTCGGGCGGTCGGCGCGTTCGTTCCCGCCGCCGCGACGGATCAGCCCCGGCGGAAGAGGTAGTCGGCGAAACTCGGGATGCCCAGTTCCCATGTTCCCGGCCGGACCGACCACACCACTCCCAAGTCGGTCAACTCCTGCCGCAGCCCGAGATCGTCGAACGGGACGGAATCGCGCTCCGCGAGAGGCCGGAGCAGGGACTTGAGGGCGGAGGCCGGCACTTCGCCGCCATGCTCCGCGAAGAGCAGCGCCAAGGGCTTCAGTACGGGCTCGATGCGCCGGGATTCGGCCTCCTCGTAACGGCCCTCGTAGAACCGCTCGATCGGCGCCACCGCCTCGGCCGCGCCGCGCCGCGCGAGGGAGAGCGGGATGTCGGGGGCGCCGGCGCGGTCCGCGGCCTTCCAGGCGGCGCTGCCGAGGAGTTGGACGAAGTACGGGTAGTCCTGCGACTGCTCCGCCAACAGGGCGGCCGCGTCTTCCGCGATCGGGCGGCCGGCGGCACTCGCCGGCTCCGTCAGGGCCGCCTTCGTCTCGGGGCGCGCGAGGCGGCCCACCGGGACCTGGGCGAACCCGCGTTCGTTGTAGGTGGCGGCCTGCCGCAGCCGGCGCGGCGCGTCGGGAGTCCCGGCCGCCAGCACGAGGAAGGGAGCGGCGCGGGGTTTCGCCTGCTGGACGCCGTCGAAGAACGCCGGCGCCACCTCCGGGGCCAGCGACTGCACCTCGTCCAGGACGATGACCAGCGGCCGATCGGGTGTGGCGTTGCTCCACGATACGAGCAGTCGCATGATGTTTTCGGTCGCCTCGTCAGGCGTCGCGGTCGCGCCGAAACCGGCGACCTGTACTCCCGTGAACCGGCCTTGCCGTCCGCCCGTATGTTCTTGCAGTTCGCGGACGAGTCGATCGACCCCGGAGAGCGCCGGGGTCGGCAGCGCCTCCACCCGCATTCCGCGCTCCCGGGCTCGACGCTCGATCTCCAGCAGCAGAGCCGTCTTGCCGTTGCCCCGCGGGCCGTAGAAGAGCAGATCCTCGGCGGGGGACCGGCCGGCCTCCATACGGTCGAGACGCTCGTCGGCGGCGGCCAGTTCGGAGTCGCGCCCCGCGAGCAGCGGGGGCAGGACACCTCTTCCGGGCTGGAACGGATTCATGGTGGCGATCATCCGCCGGAACAGCATAGCCAAGCCGATGCCCGGCGCGACGCCGCGGTCAGAAGCCGCGGGAGAGGCCGATCCCCGGGCCCCGGAACACGGCCAACCGCCCGACCGGAGTGTCAGCCCCGGCGGAAGAGGTAGTCGGCGAAACTCGGGATGCCCATTTCCCATGTTCCCGGCCGGACCGACCACACCACTCCCAAGTCGGTCAACTCCTGCCGCAGCCCGAGATCGTCGAACGGGACGGAATCGCGCTCCGCGAGAGGCCGGAGCAGGGACTTGAGGGCGGAGGCCGGCACTTCGCCGCCATGCTCCGCGAAGAGCAGCGCCAAGGGCTTCAGTACGGGCTCGATGCGCCGGGATTCGGCCTCCTCGTAACGGCCCTCGTAGAACCGCTCGATCGGCGCCACCGCCTCGGCCGCGCCGCGCCGCGCGAGGGAGAGCGGGATGTCGGGGGCGCCGGCGCGGTCCGCGGCCTTCCAGGCGGCGCTGCCGAGGAGTTGGACGAAGTACGGGTAGTCCTGCGACTGCTCCGCCAACAGGGCGGCCGCGTCTTCCGCGATCGGGCGGCCGGCGGCTTTCGCCGGCTCCGTCAGGGCCGCCTTCGTCTCGGATCGCGCGAGGCGGCCCACCGGGACCTGGGCGAACCCGCGTTCGTTGTAGGTGGCGGCCTGCCGCAACCGGCGCGGCGCGTCGGGAGTCCCGGCCGCCAGCACGAGGAACGGGGCGTGGCCGGACTTCGCCCGCTGGACCGCGTCGAAGAACCCGCGGGCGGCTTCCGGCTTCAGGGCGTGCGCTTCGTCGAGGAGGATCACCAGAGGCCGGGAACCGGCGCCGGCCCAAGCGGCCAGCAGGTCGGAAGTGGCCGGCGGAGGCGCAGGCGGGGCCTTCGTCCCGCCGAACCCGGCCACCTGGACGCCGGTCACTTCCCCTTCGAGCGCGCCCGCCCGGTACTGCAGATGGCGGACGAGTTCGGTCCGGTCGGTGAGCGCGTCGACCGGCAGGTCATCCACCCGGAGACGGCGCTGCCGCGCCCGCCGTTCGATTTCGAGCAGCAGGGTCGTCTTGCCGTTCCCGCGCGGGCCGTAGAGCAGCAGGTCCTGCGCCGGCATCTTCCCTTCGGCGAGCCCGTCGAGCAGAGCGTCGGCCTCGGCGAGTTGCGGCTCCCGTCCCGCGAGGAAGGGCGGAGCCACCCCGCGCCCCGGCGTGAACGGGTTGGCCGCGATTCCGCTCATTCCTGCAGGATAACCCCGGCATCGCGAGTCCCGGGGGCTGCCCTCGACGAGAGGGCGCTCCTCGTCGTTTCACGAAAACTCGCCACCGCGACCTCCGGGGCGGTTCGGCGGCGCGGGCATCCGGGGCGGTCGCGCCGGGCTCGGCTGCCCCTGCCGACCGCGCCCGCGCTCCCGGCGGGGGGCGCTCGCGCCGTCCGCCGGCGTTTCTTGCTAACTTTCGGATTTCCGGCGGCGCCCTCGGACCACCGCGCCGCCGCGTTCCACGGGAGGGGACTCCGGATGAAGACGACCGGGTTTCGATCGGCGGCGGCTCTGGCGGGTCTCGCGCTGTCGCTGGCCGCCGGCGCGGCGGCGGGGGCCGCCGGCGCGCAGACCTTCGAGGGGCGGGTCCACGGGGACATCCACGACCCCGACGGCGGTGTCATGCCCGGCGTCACCGTGACCCTCACCGACGACGAGACCGGCGCGGCGCGCACCGCCGTCTCCTCCCGGGTCGGCGAGTTCAGTTTCGACCACCTGCGTCCGGGGACCTACACCCTCCGCGCCGAGTTGAGCGGGTTCGCCCCCTTCGTGCGCGAAGGCCTGGTCGTCGGGATTTCCTCGTTCGTGGTCGTGGACGCCGAGTTGGTCATCGGCGGCATCGAAGAGACGATCACGGTAACCGCCGAGACGCCGCTCATCGAGTCGGCCAGCGCCTCGGTGGCTTCGGCGGTGGACCGGGAACAACTCGAAGTCCTGCCGTCGCCGGGCCGCAATGTGTTCATCATGTCCGTCGGGACGCCGAATGTGGTGCACACCGGCAACCCGGTCTGGGTGAAACCGTCCGACCAGACGAACGCCAGCCTGCTGTCGCTGGGCGGCGGGCCGCTCCGGGGAAACAACTACACGATGGACGGGGTTTCCATCACGGACCTGCGCAACCGGGCGATCGTGGTTCCTTCGTTCGAGTCCATCCAGGAGATGAAGGTGCAGACGAACACCTACGACGCGGAGATGGGTCGCACCGGCGGCGGGGTGTTCAATGTGATCCACCGGCGGGGGTCGAACCTCTGGAGCGGCAGCGCGCTGTTCCAGACCCGCCCCCGGCGCTTGAACACCTTCTTCCGCAAGTTGGCGTTCTTCCAGCAGCGCGACCTCGACCGGGGCGCGATCACCGAGGCGGACCTGGTGGAGGCGCCGTTCTATCTCGGCGCCGGCTCCTTCGGCGGGCCGATCGTCCGCGACCGGACCTTCTTCTTCCTCTCCGCCGAGGGCTACTACGACGAACTGCTCGGGAACACCACGGTGCGCCTTCCGAGCGCGGCCGAGGCGGCGGGCGACTTCTCGGCGGGCGGGCGGACGATCTACGACCCGCTCGACCAGGACGCGAACGGGAACCGCCGCCCGTTCCCGGGGAATGTGATTCCGGCGGAGCGGATCGATCCCACGGGTTCCGCGCTGGCGCGGATGCTGACGACGCTGGGAAGCGGCGGGGTGCACTCCACCTCCGGGCCGGAACCCATCAGCGCGATCGTGACCACCGGGAACCTGAACCATTCCTTCTCTTCGACCCTCCAGGCATCGGCGACCTACATGTATTACAAGTCGTCCGACATCTTCAACAAGCACTACGCGGACCTGCTGAACACGGACGATTCCCCGGCCTTCGGCCCGGGCGGCTCCGACCTGAGGCGCGTGGTGCGCGCCGGGGCGCTGAACACCACCCTGCTGCCGGACGACTCCTCGGTGCTGACGCTGCGCTACGGACAGACCTACTTCGACGACTCCTATGTGAACCTGCCGTACTCCGCCGCCGACTTCCGCAGCGAACTCGGCCTGACCGGGGATTTCGTGGACAAGTTGTACGCCCAACCGGACTACCTCGGGCAGTTCCCGCTGGTCGAAGTGGCCGACTACGGCGACGGCGGCCGCACCCACGGCGCCTGGTCCAACTCCGATGTGCAGTGGACTTCGCGCGAAGTCAGCGGCGCGTACTCCACCAGCCGGGGCCACCACACCCTGAAGGTCGGCGGCCAATGGCGGCGGATGGGCCTCCGCGCCACCGAGTACCGCAACGGCCTGCGCCTGGGATTCCGGCAGAACTTCACGCAGGGCCCGAATCCGACCGCGCCGGCGGAAGGCAGCGGCGACGCGCTCGCCGACCTGCTGCTCGGCATCCCCTCCTCCGGGCAGGTGACCCTCGCCCAGCCGGCCGATGTGTTCGTGGACTACTTCGGCGCGTTCGTCCAGGACGACTGGCATCCGACCCACGACCTGGTGCTGAATCTCGGTCTCCGCGTCGAGCGCGAAACGGGCCTCCGGGAGGACGACGACGGGTTCGCCGTCGGTTGGGACCGTGAGAACCCGTTCCCGGTCCAGGCGGCGCCGCCGGCCGGGCTCGATCCGGCATCGCTCCCCGGCTTCCCCCTGCGCGGCGGCCTGCTCTACGCCGGAGTGGACGGGAACCCCACCCACCAGTGGAATCCGCCGGCGGTGAAACTCGGGCCGCGCGTCGGTTTCGCCTGGACCGCCGGGCCGAACACCGTCGTTCGCGGCGGTTACGCGGTCTTCTGGGCGCCCTACGCCCTGCCTTCCGGAACGGACGCGAGCAGTCTCGGCACCTACGGCTACAGCGAGGTCACCAGCGTCCCGACCAGTTTCGACGGCGTGACCCCGCCGGAAGCGACGGCTTCCAACCCGTTTCCCGACGGGGTGTCCGACCCGGTGGGGAACCGGCGCGGGCGTTTCCAGAACATCGGGGGGAATGTCTATTTCAACGAGCAGTTCCGGGCCTCGCCGTACATCCAGAAGTGGTCGCTCGACTTCCAGCGCGAACTCGGCTTCGGTTTGGTCGCGAAGGTCGGCTATGTCGGCAGCCGGGGGACGAACCTGGGCATCGGCGGAACCGAAGACGCGGTCATCAACATCAACCAACTGCCGGACTCCGCGCTCGCGCTCGGCGAGGAGGCCCTGAACTCACCGGTCGCCAACCCGTTCCACGGCGACGACCGCTTCGGCGCCTTCGCCGGACGGGAGACGCTGCCCTACGCGCAGTTGCTGCGGCCGTATCCGCACTTCCGCAATGTCCTGGCGCGTCATGTCAGCGCCGGCCGGTCCTTCTACAACTCGCTCCGGATGGAACTGGAGAAGCGTTTCCGGGGGAGTTGGGGCGCCCGCGTGAACTACACCTTCACCCGCCACGACGACAACATCTACGAAGGGAACACGCTCCTCGAGAGCGAGACCGTCACCGTGTACGACACTCCCGACGAATGCGCGTTCTCGAAGTGCCCGGTGGTGGAGGGCGACTACGGCCCGGCGCGCATCCATGTGCCGCACCAGTTGAACATCAACGGCAGTTACTACCTGCCCGGGGACCACCTGCTCTACGGCGGCTGGTCGCTCTCGGTGGCCGCCATCATGCGCAGCGGGTTCCCGCTGGTGGTGACCCAGGCCGCGAATCCGCTCGCCTCCTACGGCTTCGACCACCAGCGCCCGGCGAACCTGGCGATCGGCGCCGGAGGTTCCGCCGCCGCCGACCCGGAGAACTATGTGCTTCCCGGTTCCACCACCCCGAGCGAGGGGCTGACGGTCAGCGCCGCCCCCCACACCACCGACCAGGTGCGCACGCCGCCCCTGCTGAACTGGGATGTCTCGCTGGAGAAGACCACCCGCCTCGGCGGCGACGCGGAACTGCGCCTGCGCTTCGAGTTCATCAACCTGTTCAACCAGGTGAACTGGCGCGGCCCCCGCACCGTGCTGGGGGCGGACACTTTCGGGAGCATCCCGGGAACCCGCGGGTATCCGAGAACGCTCCAGGTGATGGCCAAGGTCACCTTCTGATGCCGGGCCGGGAGGCGCGGGCCCGCCCGTTCGCGGACTCGAGGGTGAAGACCGCGGGCCGGTCGGCGGCGGCGACGCTGGCCGGCCTCCTCCTGGCCGCCGGCGCCGCCGGCGCGCAGACCTTCGAGGGGCGGGTCCACGGGGACATCCACGACCCCGACGGCGGCGTGATGCCCGGCGTCACCGTGACCCTCACCGACGACGAAACCGGCGCGGCGCGCACCGCGGTCTCCTCCGGGGTCGGCGAGTTCAGTTTCGACCACCTCCGACCGGGCGCTTACACCCTCCGCGCCGAGTTGAGCGGGTTCGCCCCGTTCGTCCGCGAGGGCTTGCTCGTCGGAATCTCCTCGTTCGTGGTCGTGGAAGCGGAATTGGTGGTCGGCGGCATCGAAGAGACGATCGTGGTGACCGCCGAAACCCCGCTCATCGAGTCGGCCAGCGCCTCGGTGGCGGCGGCGGTGGACCGGGAGCAACTCGATGTCCTGCCGTCGCCGGGGCGCAATGTGTTCATCATGTCCGTCGGAACGCCGAATGTGGTCCACACCGGCAATCCGGGTTGGGTCAAGCCGTCCGACCAGACGAACGCCAGCCTGCTGTCCTTGGGCGGCGGGCCGCTCCGGGGCAACAACTACACATTGGACGGGGTTTCCATCACCGACCTGCGCAACCGGGCGATCGTCGTTCCTTCGTTCGAGTCGATCCAGGAGATGAAGGTGCAGACGAACACCTACGACGCGGAGATGGGGCGGACCGGCGGCGGGGTGTTCAATGTGATCCACCGGCGGGGGTCCAACCGGTGGAGCGGGAGCGGACTGTTCCAAGCCCGCCCCCGGCGGCTGAACACCTTCTTCCGGGAGTTGGGTTTCTTCCAGAAGCGCGACCTCGACCGGGGAGTCATCACCGAAGCGGACCTGGTGGAATCCCCGTTCTATCTCGGCGCCGGATCCCTCGGCGGGCCGATCGCGCGGGACCGCACCTTCTTCTTCCTCGCCGCCGAGGCATACCACGACGAACTGCTGGAGAACACCACGGTGCGCGTCCCGAGCGCGGCCGAGGCGGCGGGCGACTTCTCGGCGAGCGGGCGGACGATCTACGACCCGCTGGAGTTGGACGCGGACGGCAACCGCCGCCCGTTCCCGGGGAATGTGATTCCGCCGGCCCGGTTGGATCCGACGGGTTCGGCGCTCGCGGGACTGCTGACCACCTTGGGGAGCGGCGGGGTGCACTCGACTTCCGGGCCGGCGCCGGTCGATGCGGTCAACACGAGCCTCAACCTGAACCATTCGTTCACCCCGGCGCTCCAAACTTCCGCGACCTTCCTCTACTACCGGTCGGGCGACACCTTCCACCGGCACTACGCCGACCTGCGGAACACGGACGATCCTCCGCTTTTCGGGCCGGGCGTCTCCCAACTGAGGCGGACGGTGCGCGCCGGGGCGCTGAACACCACCCTGCTGCCCGACGACTCCTCGGTGCTGACGCTGCGCTACGGGCAGACCTACTTCTACGACTCCTTCGTGGCGCAGCCGTACTCCGCCTCCGACTTCCGCAGCGAACTCGGCCTGACCGGGGACTTCGTGGACAAGTTGTACGCGCAGCCGGACTATGCCGGCCAATTCCCGCTGGTCGAGGTGGACGACTACGGCGACGGCGGCCGGACCCACGGCGCCTGGTCCAACTCCGATGTGCACTGGACTTCGCGGGAAGTCAGCGGCGCGTATTCGACCCACCGGGGCCGCCATACGGTGAAAGTCGGCGGCCAGTGGCGGCGGCTCGGCCTCCGCGCCACCGAGTACCGCAACGGCCTGCGGCTCCGGTTCCGGCGGAACTTCACGCAGGGCCCGAACCCCGCGGCGCCGGCCGAGGGCAGCGGCGACGCGCTCGCCGACCTGCTGCTCGGCATCCCCTCCGGCGGTCAGGCGACCCTCGCGCTGCCGGCGGAGGTGTTCGTGGACTACTTCGGCGCGTTCGTCCAAGACGACTGGCATCCGACCCACGACCTGGTGCTGAACTTGGGTCTCCGCATCGAGCGCGAAACCGGCCTCCGCGAGGACGACGACGGGTTCGCGGTCGGCTGGGACCGGGAGAACCCGTTCCCGATCCAGGTGGCGCCGCCCGCCGGGCTCGATCCGGGGGCGCTCCCCGGCTTTCCCCTGCGCGGCGGCCTGCTCTACGCCGGCGTGGACGGAAACCCCACCCACCAGTGGAATCCGCCGGCGGTGAAACTCGGGCCGCGCGTCGGTTTCGCCTGGACCGCCGGCCCGAAGACCGTCCTCCGCGGCGGTTACGCGGTCTTCTGGGCGCCCTACGCCCTGCCTTCCGGAACGGACGCGAGCAGTCTCGGAACCTACGGTTACAGCGAGGTCACCAGCGTCCCCACCAGTTTCGACGGCGTGACCCCGCCGGAAGCGACGGCGTCCCGCCCGTTCCCGGAAGGCGTCGGCGACCCGGTGGGCAACGGGCGCGGGCGGCTCCAGAACCTGGGCGCGAATGTCTATTTCAACGAACAGTTCCGGGCGTCGCCGTACATCCAGAAGTGGTCGCTCGATGTCCAGCGCGATCTCGGCCTCGGCCTGGCGGCGAAGGTGGGTTATGTCGGCAGCCGGGGTTCGAACCTGGGGATCGGGGGCACCGAGGATTCGGTACTCAACATCAACCAGTTGCCGAATGCCGCGCTCGCCCTCGGCGGCGAGGCCCTGAACTCGCCGGTCGCCAACCCGTTCTTCGGCGACGAGCGCTTCGGCGCGTTCGCCGAACGAAGGGAAATCCCTTACGGCCAACTGTTGCGGCCGTATCCGCATTTCCGCGATGTCCTGGCGCGGCAGGTGAGCGCCGGGAAGTCCCTCTACCACTCGCTCCGGGTGGAGGTGGAAAAGCGGTTTCGCGGCAACTGGGGAGCGCGGGTGAACTACACCTATACCCGGCACGACGACAACATCTACGAGGGGAACACCCTGGTCGAAAGCGAGACCACCACCGTGTACGACACGCCGGACGAATGCGCGTTCTCCCGGTGTCCGGCGCTCGAAGCCGACTACGGGCCGTCGCGGATCCAGGTCCCGCACCAGTTGAACCTCAACGGGAGTTACACCCTGCCCGGAACCCACCGGCTCTTCGGCGGCTGGTCGCTCTCGGCGGCGGCCATCCTGCGCAACGGCTTCCCGCTGGTGGTGACCCAGGCCTCGAACCCGCTCGCCGCCTACGGTTTCGACCACCAACGCCCGGCGACGGTCGGCGTCGCCGTCGCCGGCCCGGCGTCGGCGAACCCGGACGGCTATCTGACGCCCGGCGCCACGACGCCCGCCGAAGGACTCACCGTCAGCGCCGCCCCGCACACCACCGACCTCGCGCGCACGCCGCCCCTCGTCAACTGGGATGTGTCGCTGGAGAAGACGACGCGGCTGGCGGGCGACCTCGACCTGATGCTGCGGTTCGAGTTCCTCAACCTCTTCGACCAGGTGAATTGGCGCGGCCCCCGGACCGTCCTCGGCGCCGACGACTTCGGCGCCATCCCGGGCACGCGCGGCTTCCCCCGCACGCTGCAGTTCATGGCGAAGGTCACCTTCTGAGGTCGGCGGCCGGCCTCGCTCCACTTATCGCGGCAGGCCGGACCGGTCGGCTTCGTTTCCTATACTCACCCCATGACGATCCCGAGCGGCGTGGCGGTGGACTCCGGACCGTTCCGACCCGGCCCCGGCGGACTTCCGCCATATCTCGCGGGACGCGAGGAGGAGCAGGCCCTGTTCCGGCTGCGACTCGACGAACTCCGGCGTGGCATCCCGCCCCAGGCGGAGGTCGTGCTCTACGGGCCGCGCGGCAACGGCAAGACAGCGTTGCTGTTCTGGCTGGAGGAGTTGGCGAAAGAGCGCCGTGGCGTCGATGTGATCGGATTGGCGCCGTCTTTCTTCGACGGCCCGACGGAATTGGCCCGCATGATCCAGCCTCGCTCGCGCTGGCGAGTCCTCGTTCCGAAGAAAGTCGCTTCCAGGCGGTTCACTTGGAGCCCCGACGCGCCGACGTCTCCGTCGTTGGTGGAGGTCTTGACGAAGCGGGTGTCCAAGAACCCGCTGATCCTCCTGTTCGACGAGGCGCACCGGCTGGATGCGGACACCTGTCGGCTCCTTCTGGATGCGAGCCAGAAAGTAGGTCGGCGTTCGCCGTTCCTGCTGGTGCTCGCCGGGACGCCGGATCTCGAGGCTCGCCTCAGCGCCTCGGGCGCCTCGTTCTGGAATCGCGCCGACAGGCGGCGCATCGGCCGGCTCTCCGAGGCCGCAACGACCGCCGCGTTTTCCGAGCCGTTCGAGGCCGAGGGCGTCGCCGTGACGCCGGACGCGCTCGCGAACCTCGTCCGCGAGAGCCACGGCTACCCCTTCTTCATCCAGTTGCTCGGCGGTCAGGTGTGGGGGCGGTTGGCGACCCGGCCGGAGGAGACTCGCCAACGCGTTACCACGCGCGAAGTCGAAGCAGCCCTCCCGGGTTTCCGCGAGCGCCAACGCCTCTACTACCTCGACCGCTACCGGGAGTTGGGGCGGCGGGGAGTCATGGCCCCGGCGCAGACGGTGGCCGCCCGATTCGCGGAGGGACGCGCCGAGTTGACCGACGGGGAGTTGCGCGAGGCGATCGCGCGGGGACTCGGCAAGAGTCCGGAGTCCCGCAAAGCCGCCGCCGCCGAGCGCGAACTGGCGGACCTCGGCTTCGTGTGGACTCCCGGCGCGGAACCCGCTTGGGAGCCGGGGATTCCGAGTCTCATGGACTATGTGATCGAGCACGCTCCGGTCGGCGGCGGCTCGTAGCCGGAAGTCCGGGCCGATCGAACTCGTCTCGGGCTACCGTAACCCTTCCGGAAATCATCCGAAGTGGAGTCCCCCATGTCCCATCCGCATCCCGTTCGGCGGTCCTCCGCCTTCCTGCTCGGCGTCCTGCTGGCTGCGTCCCTGGCCGCCGTCTCGTTCTCCGGCTGCGAGTACCTCGCGCCCGATGTCTCCAAGGCGCTCACCGAGGAACGCCAGCGCGAGATCATGGAGCGCGACCTCGAGATCGCGGAGGAGCGCCTCGAGTTGGAACGCCGCATCGCGGATTCCCTCGACCGCATCGCCGCCGCCCTCGAACGAACCGCCGACCGCTGACGGGCAGCCCGCGCCGCCCACCGCCTCGGCGGGCGGCGTCGGGCCGCGTCCGCCGCGCCGGTGCTGTAATTCCGGCGTGTTGTCCGTGTTTTCGCCCGCGCTCCCGGCGGTCGCGCTCCTCGCCGCCGCGCCGGCGCAGGCGGCGTCCCTTCCCGCGCCGGAACTCGCGGCGATGGAGCCGCAGGTCGCGGCGCTGCTCGAGGACGCCCGCGCCACGGCCGCCGCCGCGCCGGAAGACGCCGCCGCTTGGCTGGCCTACGGCGAAGTCCTCCACGCCCACGAGTTGGCCGCCGAGGCCGCCGCCTGTTACCGGGAAGCGGCCCGCCTCGCCGACCCGTCCGGCCTGACCGCGCTGGCCGCCCGCTACCTCCTGGCGCACGCCGTCCGGGGGAGCGGCCCGGCGGAGTCGGCGGCGGCGCTCGAGGCGGCTCTCGCCGACCACCCCGGCTACCTCCCGGCGCGGGTGCTGCTCGGCGAGGTCCGGGACGACCTCGGCGACCGCCCCGCCGCGCTCGAAGCCTTCCGACAGGCGGCCGCCGCCGACCCCGGGGCGCCGCTCGCGGCCTTCCGGCTCGGCTCGGCGCTGCTCGCCGAAGGCCGGGTCGGGGAGGCGATCCCGCTGCTTCGCTCCGCGACCGCCGGGGCGCCCGAGGCGGGCGCCGCCCACACCGCCCTCGCCCGCGCCCACTACGCCGCCGGCGAACGGGCCCTGGCGGAGGCCGCCGCCGACCGCGCCGCCGCCGCGCCCGCCCGGCTGCCGTCCATCGAGGACCCCATCCACCACCGGATGACCGGGCGCGACCGCTCTTCGCCGAGGTTGCTCGATCTCGCCGGGGCGGCGCGCGCCGAGGGTCGGTGGGCCGAGGCCGAGAGCCGGTATCGGGACTTGGCCGCGCTCCGGCCGCGGGACGCCCTGGTCCTCGCCGAGTTCGGCGCGGCGCTCGCCGGGCGCGGGAAGGACGACGAGGCGGAGCGCCGATACCTGGACGCCCTGGCGCTCGACCCGGGGCAGGCGCTCGCGCGGTTCGGCCTGGGGGTGCTCCGGGCGCGGGCCGGGGACTACCCCGGCGCCGAGTTCCAGTTCCGCGCCTCGCTCCGCGCCCGTCCGGACCACCCCGCCGCGCTCGCCGGGCTGGGGGAGACGCTGCTGCGGCAGCGCCGCTACGCCGAGGCGCTCGACGCGCTGCGGCGCGCGGCGGAGTTCGATCCGGAGAGCGGCGGCGTCCGGTTGCTGGAAGCCGCCGCCCTCGCCGAGTTGGGACGATTCGAAGAGGCGTGGGCCGCGGTCCGCGCCGCGGCCGCGCGGGAGGTGGAAGCCTCCGAGGAGTTCCTCGCCGCCCTCCGGGCCAAGCACCCGGAACCCGGTGGCTGACGGCGGAGCGTCCGAGCGGGGACGGGCTCCGGGGCCGCCGCGGCTGCGGGTCGTTCGCGGGCGGTTCCGCCCGACGGTCCCCGCCGCCGGACTCGCCGCCGGATTCGTCGCCGGCCTCTCCGCCGCCTTGCCTCCGGGCCCGGGCGCCGCGGGCCGGCAGCCTCCCGAAATCCGTTTCGTCGAGACCACCGTCGACTCCGGCGTCTCCTTCCGCCACGACCCCGGCGACCTCGCCGCGTATCCGCTCCCGGTGATCACCGGCGCCGGGGGGGCGGCGCTCTTCGACGCCGACGGTGACGGCGACCTCGACCTCTACCTGATCCAGTCCGGCCCGCTCCCGGAGACCCGGGCGGACGCCGCCGCTCCGGAGTTGCCGGGAAACCGGCTGTTCCTCCGGCAACCGGACGGCTCGTTCCGCGACGCCACCGAGTCGAGCGGCCTCGGCGATACCGGCTACGGCAACGGGGTCGCCGTCGGGGACGCCGACGGCGACGGCGACCCCGATGTCTTCCTCGCCAACTACGGCGCGGATCGCCTGTATCGCAACGAAGGCGGGGGGCGGTTCACGCTCGCGGAGGATGCGTTCCCTCCCGCCGCTTCCGACCCGGAGGAAGCGCCCGGCGGGCGATGGTCCACCGCCGCCGCGTTCTGCGACATGGACGGCGACACCGATCTCGACCTGTATGTGGGGGGTTACCTGACGGGCGACGCCACCCGCGAATGCGTCTCCGCGTCGGGCGAACGCGACTTCTGCTCGCCGCAGAGTTTCGACTACGAACGCGACACCCTCTGGCGCAATGTCGGCGGCGGGAAGTTCGAGGATGCCTCCGAACCGCTGGGTATCGCCGGGGCGCGGCTCCCGGCGCTCGGCATCCTCTGCCACGACTTCACCGGCGACGGGCGGCTCGACTTCTATGTGGCGAACGACGGCGAGGAGAACCTCCTGTGGGAGCAGCGGGAAGACGGCGCCTTCCGCGACGCCGCGCTGTTCCTGGGCGTCGCGCTGAACGGGCAGGGGCGGGCCGAGGCGAGCATGGGCGTCGCGCTCGGCGACGCCGACGGCGACGGCGACCTCGACCTGTTCATGACCCATGTGCGCGCGCAGTCGAACACCTTCTACCGGAGTCTGGGGGACGGCGCCTTCCGCGACGACACGCCGGCGGCGGGTTTGGGAGTGCCCAGCCTGCGCCTGACCGGTTTCGGAACGCAGTTCGCCGACTTCGACCTCGACGGCGACCTCGACCTGGCGCTGGTGAACGGCGCGGTGGCGCGGGAAGGGGGCGTGGCCGCGTCCGGCGAACTCACCGAGTACGCCGAGCCCGCGCAGGTCTTCGCCGGCGACGGGGCCGGCGTCTTCACGGAAGTCGAGGCCGGTGACTTCACGGCGCTCGACGCCGTGGGGCGGGGTCTCGCCGCCGGCGACTGGGATCGGGACGGCGACCTCGACCTGGTGGTCACCGAGGTCGGCGGCCCGGCGCGGCTCTACGAGAACCGTTCGGTTCGGGGCGGGGGTTTCCTGGTCGTCCGCCCGGAGGAGTTCTCCCGTTCCGCTCCGGGGGCGGTGGTTACCTTGGAGTTCGCCGGCGGCGGTTCGCTCGTGCGCCCGGTCCAGCCGGAGGCCGGTTTCCTGACCAGCAGCGAACCGGTTGCCCACTTCGGCCTGCCGACGGGGGCCGAGATCGCGGGTCTGCGCGTCCGCTGGCCGGACGGCGCAGCGGAGCGCTTTCCCGCGCCGGAGCGCGATTCCTACGCGACCGTCGTCCGCGGCCGCGGTCGGTCGGTCGGCGCTCCGGGTCGGTGACGACCGGCGGGCCGGTCTCTCGGCCGGCCCGTCCCGGTGAGGCCGCGGCCTAAAGTCCTCGGCCGGACGCGTACTCGACCAGCAGGTCCTCCAGGTTCTCCAAGGCGTCGGCGACGCGCCGCGCCTGTCCGGCGAGCGCTACCCGGGACAGGGTTTCGATGACGCGCTGCTCCGCAGGGTCGGCGTGCTCGAGAAGCGCCGCGACCGCATACAGGGCATCGTCAGGCTCGGCGTCCTCCGCGGGTTCCGCGAAGGCCCGCGCCAACTCGCGGAGCCGTTCCCGCGGGATCCCGCGGCTCGCGGGGCCGCCGGGGTCCTCCCCCGGCGCATCGGTCCGCCGGTGGCGGGGCTCGGTATCGGAGGCGGCCGATCGCGCGGCGGCCGATCGGGTGAACACCACGGTTTCCGCGGCGAGATCCACCCGCGCGGTCTTCCAGCCGACCGTCATCCATGCCGCGGATTGGCCGTCGGCGCCGCTGTTCCCCCACCAAGCGCGATGCTCCCTCGCGGAGCGCGGCAGCGCCTCTCCCATGACGGCCTCCACTTCCGCGAAGGTCGCCTCCCAAGGGCTCGTCGGGAGCGAGGCCAGGTGTTTGGCGAGGCGTTGGTACTTGTTGATCACGAGCCTTACCGCCCGGCGCGGCGGAGGGCGTCGAGCAGGCGCGTGTTCTCGTCGTCTTCCAGGAAGGTCTCGAACTCCAGGAAGTAACCCTCCGGGTCGTAGGCGACGAAGTTGCGCGTGGGGTGGTTCGCCGAGTCGCGCACCGGCCCGCGCATGGGGACGCCCCGGCTCACCAGGTACTCGTACCACTCGTCCACTTCGTCCGTGATGAACGAGAGGGTCACCGCCTTCGCTTCCGATGCGCGGTGCATTCCCCGCTCCTCGTCCACCAGGCCGACGAAGGAGGTGGGCGAGATCTGGTAGATGTGGGTGAAGGCCTGTTCGACGACCAGTTCCAGGCCGAGGACTTCGCCGTAGAAGTCTTGGGCGCGTTCCGGATCCTCGTAGTAGAGGAAGACGAGCGTCGCGTCCACTCCGAGCGACGCCGGGCGCTGCGGCGGCGCCGGCGGTTCGGCGGCGCGGGCGCCGGAAGCGGCGAGCGAGAACGCGAAACCGAGAAGGGCGAGGTTCTTCATCGTAAGTCTCCGAAGGAATTGGGAGGGCCGGGGCAGGGAACCGCCCGGCAACGGGATGGTCAGCGGGGGCGACGAGATACTCCGTCTCATCGCTCCCCGACGGTGAGCGAGCGCTCGTGGCGGCCGGCGCGGCGGGCGTGGGCGGACACGGTGACTTCCATCGGCCCGCGGCCGCGAATCGTCCATTCCACGGTCTTCCGGGATTCGTCGGCGCCCGAGCCCCAGCGGCGGATGTAGGCCATCGGGCCGAGGATGTGCCCGGCGTCCTGCGTGCTTTCGCCGCCCACCACTTCGCCGCCGTCCACCCGGATCGCCGCCAGGATCGGGTAGTCCAGCCGGATCTCGAGCGCCTTCCGCGTCACATAGGTCGAGAGGAACCCGTGGTTCCGCAGGACGGCGGTCACCCGGTGTTCGTCCCCGGACAGCGGTTCCGCCCGCAACTCCTCGACGCGCAGCAGCGGCGACCACCCGGCGATGTACATCAGGTAGCGGTAGTGGAGTTCGCATTCCAGCCGCAGCCGCTCGTCCACGCCCTGCGGCAGCCCCCGGTAACCGCCGATCTCCACCGTCCCCAGTTCCGGGTGCTCGAACGGCGTCCACGGAGCGAAGTACCGCCCGTCCTTCTCCTCGTCGTTCCACCGCAGGATCTCGTACTGGTCCACATATCCGTTGCGGTCGTAGTCACGCCCGGCGCCGGAGATCTCCGGGAGGAGGCTGTGGATGCCCACCTGCATGTAGGCCCAGTCGTTCGAGAATCCGTGCATCGTCTCCCCGTACCGCCCGGCCTTCACTTCCTGGGCGTAGTAGTTGTTGTTCATCACGCCGCCCCCGCTGAGCGCCGACCAGATGCCCCCGATCCGGGTATAGAAGTCGTTGTCCTCGGGCGGCATGTACTCGAACGGATGGCTCATCGGCGGACGCACGATGTAGTTCTTCGCGCCGCCGCCGGAGTGGATCGTGTAGGTGAAGAAGATGTTCGGGCGCCCGGTGATGAATTCGGCGACGGCCCGCACCTCCGGCAGCGAGAACGGGTACGGGCCGGCGCCCGGTTCGTTCCGCTGCCACTCCGCCGACCAGTTCCGGTTGAAGTTCGGCGGCTCGCGTTCGTCGGTCACCGGCCGGGACAGCGGCGCGCCTTCGGTATGGATCCGGTAACGGCCCTCCGGCGGCGCCAGCGGCTCGAAGGACTCCGGCTCGTCGCGCGTGGTGGGAACGAAGTTCCACCGGCCGCCGGTCCGGTCCCGCACCCGCAGCATCAACCGGGGATCGCGCGGACTCGGGTAGAAGTCCCCGTCCGGGTCGGGGATCCGCATCTGCGTCAAGTACCCGTCGCCGTCGAGGTCCCGACCGTCGTGCTGCTCCGGACGGTGTCCCGGCCACGCGGGATGCCGGGTCAGCGCCGCTTCGCCGCCGTCCACATCGAACACCGGCATCACATAGAAGACGCGGGTGTCCAGCATCTCCGTGGCGATCGGGTCGCTTCCATGCGAGGCGACCGCTGCTTCGACGAAGTACAGCAGCATCTGCCGCCCGGTGACTTCGCGGGCGTGGATGTTCCCGTCGAGCCAGAGGCCGGGTTTCTCTTCGCCGGGGCCGGTGTCGCGATTCGTGAGTTCGAGCACCCGCAGCGGCCGTCCGCTGCCGCTCGCCCCGATCACCTGGAGCCGCGCGAGGTTCGGATGGCGCCGCGCGAGCGCTTCCATGCGCTCGGACACTTCGTCGTAGAGCGGGTACGGCCACCGGCCGAAGTCGAAATCGAGCCCCTCCGGGATTCGGGCCATTCCCGGCCCGGTCTGCGCGGGCGCCGGCAGAGCGCCGGCGAAGAGACCGAGCGCGGCGAACGCCCACGCTCCCTTCGGACGGGGTCGCCGGCGTCGTCGCGGCATGGTTTCCTTCGTCATGTGCTTCACCGTATCGGCGTGGAGAGCGCGCCGATTCCCTCGATCTCGATATGGACGGTTTGCCCCGCCTCCAGGAACTCCGGCGGGTTGCGGGCCGAACCCACGCCGTCCGGCGTCCCGGTGGCGATCACATCCCCCGGCTGGAGCGTCATGATGGAACTCGCGTAGGAAACGAGATGCGCCACCGTCCAGATCATGTCCGCGGTCGTCCCGTCCTGCACCACCCGGTCGTCCACCCGGGTGACCAGCGAAAGCGACTGCGGGTCGGGCAGGAACTCCGTCGGCGTGATGAACGGCCCCATCGGCGCCGCCCGGTCGCCGCTCTTCCCGGAGAACCAGTCCGGCCCGGGGAACATCGGGTCTTCGCGGAACCGTCCGCCCCGGTCGCTCACATCGAAGACGACGGTGTACCCGAACACCCGGTCGAGCGCTTCGTCGGTCGAGACGCGGAGCGTCGGTTCGCCGATCACCACGCCGAGTTCGCCTTCCCAATCGATGCGGTCGCGCCCCGGCGGTATCCGGTATTCCTCGCCGGTTCCGATGATTCCCGAACGCGCCGACTTGGCGAAGAGGTACGGCGCGTCCCGGCCGGGGACGATGTTCCGCGCCACATCCATCTCGGCGGCGTGCATCCGGTAGTTCGCGGCGGCGGCCAGCAGGTTGGCCGGGTAGAGCAGCGGCGCGGTGAGCCGGTGCGGCTCGACGCGGAACCGCAGCCCGCCCACGCGCCCGGCGAAGTGGTTGGCGATCCCGTGGAGCCGCGCCTTGGCGTCCGGGCCGGCGGCGATGACTTCCAGCAGGTCCTCCGCGAGCAGCGCGTCGCCGCCCCCGGTCTCGCTCAGGAAGAGCGCTTCGGCGGCCATGAGGTCGAGGATCTCCCCTTCGATCACGATGGCCGCCCGCGGGTCGCCGTCCCCGGAGTCGGAAGAGCGGTAGGTGGCCACCTTCCACGGCGTCTCCGGCGCCGTCGATACGCTTGCGGCGGGCGTGTTCCCGCCCGCCCCGCAGCCGCCGGCGGCGGCGACGCCGGCCGCGGCGAGGCCGAGCGCGGCCGCCGCCGCGGCCGCCGGGTAAGGGAAGCCGGACCGAAGTTCCCTGCGGCGCGCCCGGCTCTCGCGCCGCGTCCTCGACGAGCACACGAACATGCGCCTTAGCCTACCCGACCGCCGACGCCCCGCCCGCGTTCCCGCCGACCCGGCCCCGCCGCCGGGGATTCCGTAGGAAAATCCACCCCCCGGAGGAATCCACCATGCTGCTTCGCCTCGTCCTCGTCCTGTCCGTCGGGCTCCTGCTCGGCTTCGCGCTCGGCTCCCGCGCCGCCCCCGGCCAGGAGCAGCGCACCCGCCGCGTCCCCCAGTTCGAGAACGAACACCTGCGCGTCTGGAAGACGATCATCCACCCGAACCAGCCGCTCGCCATGCACCGCCACGAGAACGGCCGCGCCATCGTGGCGCTCAAGGGCGGCACGCTCCATGTCGTGACGGAGGCCGGCGACGAAAAGGCCATGACCTGGGAGTCCGGCCGCGCCTACTGGCTGGATGCCGACCCGCCGGGCGAACTCCACGGCGATGTCAACCGCGGCGCCGACCCCATCGAAGTCATCGTCCTCGAACTGAACCGCTGACCCGCCCGAACCGCAGTCAGCCCCGAACGCCACCGATGCGCGCCCGAGACAGCGACCCCGCCGGTACGCCCATGCGCCCCGACGACGGGGGATTGCTCGCGGAGGCCCTGGCGGCGCTCGACGAGCGGAAGCGTGAACTCGACACGTTGTCGCCGCTGACGAGCGAGATCTACGCTCCGGTGCGGCGGAGACTCCGCATTCTCGCCGACCATCATTCGAGCGCCATCGAGGGCAACACGCTGACGCTGGGAGAGACCGCCGAGTATCTGCGCAGCGGAACCCGCCCTCCGGGCAAACCGGAGAGCGAGGTCATGGAGATCCGGGGCCACGACGACGCTGTGGAGGCCGTGGAGGAAGCCCTGCGGACCGGCGAGGCGCTCACCGAGGAGTTTCTCCTTCGGCTTCATCGTGTCCTGATGTCGCCCGTCGTGAATCAGGAAGCCGCCTTTTCCGGCCTCCCGCCGCCCTCGACTCGACCGGTCGGAAGTTACAAGACTGTTCCCAACTCGGTACGGACCGCTCGCGGAGAGAGGACCTTCACGCCTCCGGAGAAGACGCCCGAAGCCGTGCGCAATCTCTTGGCTTGGCTCACGGCGCAGCGGGAAGCGGCCCCGCACCCGGTCGCGGTGGCCGCCGGGTTCCACTGGCGGTTCGTCGAGATCCATCCATTCTACGACGGCAACGGCCGAATGGCGCGGCTGTTGATGAACCTGATCCTTCGTCAGCGCGGCTATCCGGAGGCCGTGTTCCGAGTGCAGGATCGCGATCTCTATCTCGAACATCTCGTGCAGGCGGACGCGGGAGAGATCTCGGGATTCATTCGGTTCATCGCGAACTACTGCGGTTACGCGATGGACCTGTACCTCCGCTGCGGTCGAGGAGAGTCCATCGAGGAACCCGACGACATCGACTTCGACATCGCGGACTTCGTGAGTCGCGTCCGATCGGAAGGGCGGCGAAGCGAGGTCCGGTCCGCCCGCGAGTCGGCCGAGACGCTGCTCTTCCCGTTCTATCGTCACTTCCGCTCCAAACTACGACTGATCTTCGAGTACTTCGAGGAGAACGACTTGTCCCTTGAAGTCTCCGGAGTGCTGGACTCCGGAGAGTCCTTCAAGCGGAGTTTTCGAGATCGGCTGGATGGCGAGGATCTACCGAGCGAGTCGAGAGTCACCTTCGTGGAAGCGAGTTGGGTCGCGAAACGCGGTCTCGCCAATATCACGGTGCGCGGAGAACCCTCCTCGGGTGAGGTCGGAGCCTGGACTTGGAGATTCGGGTCGGATGGCTGGGAAACCGTGCTGACGGCCGAGGAGTCGGAGGCGGGCGCCAAGAGTCTGAAACTCCGGTTCAACGAGGAGTTGCGGCGCGTGATGAAGAAACGACTCACCGACTGAGTCTGCCACCGGGAACTCCTGCGACGGACGACTTTCCGTAGATTCGTTCGACGGTCATCGAACGGCTCTGCTCAGTCCACGCGGGGCGGAAGACGCACGGTGCCCGGGATCCGACGGCGTGGCCCTCCCCGCCCACCCCCGACCGCCCCGAGGCGGGCGGCGACGGGTCCGGCGGGGACGAAGGTTCCGGCGACCGTGAGATCCGGCGCCACGGTCGAGACCCCCGGGAAGAGGGGTGCCGCGTAGGGTTTGGGCAGGGCGTCGCGCTCGCGCCCCGCATCGGTGCTCCGGCCGAGGCGGCCGTGCCGATCCCGTTCGCAGAAGATTTCGGCCCATGGACTGATCGCCCTGTTTTCGGGCCATAATCCGCGCCGGAGATGACTTCCGGCGACGGCGGACGCGGCCTGTTCATCGTCGACAACAGCATCTCCGGTTGGACCGGGCTCCGGTATCTCGAGCAGTGGGCGGACATCGCCCGGAAATTCGATGTGGCCACGGGCTTCTTCGAGATCGGCGCCCTTCTGGCCCTCGACGGGAAGTGGCAGGGGCTCGAAAAGGTCCGCATCCTGATGGGGGCGGAGACGACCCACCGGACGCGCGGACTGCTGCGGAAGTCGGTCGAGGAGCGGGTGATCCGCGAACTCGACCGGAGCATCGAGTCGAACCGGACCGACAACCCGTTCCTCCACGGCGTTCCCGGGATCGTGGAAGGCCTCCGGAGCGGACAGATCGAGTGTCGCATCTACGACCGCGCCAAGTTCCACGCGAAGGCGTACATCACGCACGCCAAACTGGACATCATCGGCTCACAGGCATTGGTCGGTTCGAGCAACTTCACGAAGCCGGGCCTCACGCAGAACATCGAACTCAATGTCCAGATCCAGAGCGCCCGGGAGGTGGGGCAACTCCAGGAATGGTTCGAGGAGCACTGGCGGAAGGCGCGGCCGGTGACGGACGATGTGATCCGGACGGTCGAGCGGCATGTCCGGCCGTTTTCGCCGTTCGAGATCTGGGCGAAGGCGCTTCAGGAATTCTTTCGCGGGCACGAACTGACCGCGACCGAGTGGGACGAGGGCGAGTCGAAGATGTTCCCGCGCCTCGACCGCTACCAGAAGGAGGCCTACTGGGCGTTGATGAAGATCGCCCGCCAGCACGGCGGCGCGTTCCTGTGCGACGGCGTGGGACTCGGCAAGACCTTCGTCGGCCTGATGCTCATCGAGCGCTTGGTAGTCCACGAGCGCAAGCGCGTCGTCCTGTTCGCCCCGAAGGCCGCGCGTGAGGGGGTTTGGGACCCGCACATCGAGCGCTTTCTCGCTCACATCGGCGGTGGATCGGACTTCAGCAACCTCGCGGTCTTCAACCACACCGACCTGAGCCGCGGCGGCGAGTTCCCGGAGCGATTCGAGCGGATCGCGGAGATGGCCGATGTCGTAGTCGTGGACGAGGCCCATCACTTTCGCAATCCCGGAAGTCCGGGAAATGCGGAAGTGTCGCGATCTCGGTACTACCGGCTCTACGACCTGCTTGATCCACGCCGCCGCCCAAAATCGGTTTTCCTGTTGACGGCGACGCCCATCAACAACCGACTCGCCGACTTTCGACACATGGCTGAACTGTTCACTCGTCGCGACGAGCGGTATTTCGGCCGGACGCTCGGTGTCAACGACCTGCCGGCGCACTTCCGCAAGATGGAACGTGCTCTGACCGAACGAGTCGGTCACGACACCCCCGATGTATCGGAACAGTCAGTCGAAGCGATGGATGTTCTCGCCGGAGACAGAGTCTTCCGGGAACTCGTGGTACAGCGGAGCCGTGCGTACGCGAAGGAGAGTCAAGAGCGGGAGACCGGTCTCTCGGCGTCGTTCCCCAAGAGGGAGCCGCCTCAAGTGGAGCCCTACTCCATCGAGAAGACCTACGGCGGCTTGCTCGAGAAATTCGGCACATCCTTCGCGGGCTCGAACCCACTGTTCACCCTTCCGATGTACTACCCGTTGCATTGGTACATCGGACCCGACCAAGACATCGACCGAAGGGAAGAGAATCGCCAGAAGCAAGTCGTCGGGTTGATCCGCACCAACTTCCTGAAGCGGTTCGAGAGTTCCGTGACGGCGTTCGAGTTGTCCTGCGTCCGACTGATGGGCAAACTGCTGGCGTTCGTGGAGGTCCACAGCGAGGGCGACGGGGCGAAGGATCGGCTGGTCCGGTGGCGCACGAGGAACGAGGCGACGATCGAGCGGGCGACTGCCAAGCGGGACGAGTACTGGAGCGAGGAGGATGAGATCGAGGGAGACGACGACTTGGTCCTTCCCGAGATGATCGAGGAGGTCGGACGACTGAAGGCGACCGAGTACGCCCTTTCGGAGATGCTCGACGAGACCTACGGCGACCTGGACCGGATCGTCGGGTTTCTCGAAGAGATGCAGAAACTCGATGTGAGGAGCGACGACAAACTGCAGTCGCTCGTGCGTTTGCTTCGTTCGGACGAGAATACCGGCCGGAAGATGCTGGTCTTCACCGAATTCGCGGACACGGCGAAGTACTTGGCAGGACACCTGCGCGAACAGGGTGTCGAGGGAGTGGAGCAACTCGACGGATCGTCGAACAAGAACCGGGCGGAGATCATTCGGCGGTTCTCGCCCTACTACAATGGCAGTTCCGTAGCAGACTTGCGAATGACCGGCCGGAAGGAAATCCGCGTGCTGGTGTCCACGGATGTCCTGTCCGAGGGGCTCAACCTCCAGGACGCGAGCCGGATGATCAACTACGACATCCACTGGAACCCGGTCCGGCTGATGCAGCGAATCGGGCGGGTGGACCGGCGGATGGATCCGGCCATCGAGGAGAGACTTCTTCGAGACCGGCCGGAGGAGGCGTCGCAGCGGGGAACCGTCCGCTTCTGGAACTTCCTGCCGCCCGAGGAACTGAACGACCTCCTGTCCCTCTACACGAGTGTCACCCGGAAGACGCTGCTGATCTCGGCCACGCTCGGCATCGAGGGGCGGAAACTGCTGACGCCGGAGGACGACTTCGAGGCCCTGAGGGAGTTCAACGACGCCTACGAGGGGACGAAATCCGCCGTCGAGGAGATGCATCTCGAGTACCAGGCGCTCGTCCGGGATGACCCCGGTTTGGAGCAGAGTCTCCGCGATCTGCCGGGGGGCGCGTTCAGCGGGAGGCGGCGTGTCTCGAAGGACGCCCGGGCGGTGTTCTTCTGCTACGGCCTGCCGGCCTTGGACAAGGAGAAGGGCGAGTTCACGGAGGAAGCGGGGCTGACCCGGTGGTATCTCCATGACCTGGGTCAGGGCGCGACCTTTGAGGATGCCGCCGAGATCGCGGGGAGCGTACGGTCGAAGCGGGACACGGAGCGCCGCTGCGAAATCCCGGAGGAGACGCTGCTGGAGGCGCGGCGAAAGATTCTCGCGCACATCCGGGACACCTATTCCAAGCGCGTGGACGCCCCGATCGGCGCCGAACCGGTCCTCCGCTGCTGGATGGAACTGAACTGACCGGGGCAGGACGATGGGCACGGTGGAGCGAGAGGAGTTGGCCTCGATCCGGGACTTCGAGGCACTGACGGAGTATCTCAAGGAGAAACTGGACTGGCCGATCTCGGAGCGCCACGAAGAAGTCTTCTTCGAGTACTCGCCCGAGGAACTGGGCATCCGCGACGACCATCGCGTGGACATCGAAAAGATCCACCGCGCGAGCATCGAGAAGATTCGCCGCCTGCGGTCCCCGATTCCGAACTCGCCGTGGGGGATCTTCTTCGTCGAATTCGCGAAGAAGCGGCTTCCGGTGGTCGCGCTTCGGCGAATTCTCAGCCGGGTGACGATCAAGAAGCGAACCGCCACCGGCAGCGCCGACCTGCCTTCGTGGCGCTTGGGAGACCTGCTGTTCATTTCCTTCTCCGGAGCCGACAACGACCGTGCGATCAATTTCGCCCACTTCACCGAGGCTGCGAGGAGCCGCGTGCCCACGCTCAGAGTCCTCGGCTGGGACGGGAAGGACGCGAATCTCCATCTCGACCATGTGGCGGAGGAACTGAAGACCCATCTGAAGTGGCCGGAAGACGGGGAGGATGTGGAGTCGTGGAGGAGCCAGTGGCGGGCGGCCTTCACGGTCGCCCACAAAGAACCGATCAAGACCGCCGGGGCATTGTCGTCCCGCCTCGCCGTGCTGGCGCGGGGCATACGGGAGCGCGTCGGAGCCGTACTCGACATCGAAAACGAGGACGGCTGGGTGACGAAGTTGATGGGGTCGTTCGAGAAGACCCTCCTTCAGGGCCTGACGAAGCGCGCGTTCGCGGACATGTACGCGCAGACGGTGGCGTACGGACTCCTTTCCGCCCGTATCACGGATCCCGCCGCAGCAGCCAAGAACAGCCTCGCCCGGTACCTGCGGACGAATCCGCTTCTTCGGGACATGCTGAAGGCTTTCTTGGCAGGAGAACCGGGAAGTGCCGCGACGGAGGCGTCGAGGGACATCGACTTCGACGAGTTGGCGGTTTCGGAGGTCGTGGAACTGCTCGACTCCGCGAACATGGACGCGGTGCTGCGTGACTTTCGCAGACGCTCGGAGAACGAGGATCCGGTCGTCCACTTCTACGAGTCCTTCCTGCAAATGTACGATCCGGAAATGCGGACGGAACGCGGCGTCTTCTACACGCCGCGGCCGGTCGTGCGATACATCGTGCGCTCCGTAGACGCCCTGCTCCGGTCCGAGTTCGGCTTGGAGGACGGCCTCGCGGACACGACGACTTGGGGCGAGTTGGCGAAGCGGCGACCCGAACTGGTCGTTCCCGACGAGGTGCCGCCGGATTCGCCCTTCGTGACTGTCCTCGATCCGGCCACCGGAACGGGGACCTTTCTGGTGGAAGTGATCGACTGCATCCACGGGCGGCTGACCCGGAAATGGAGGGGGAACGGCGGTTCCGAGGATCAGGTGAAGGAACGGTGGAACGCCTATGTCGAAGAGCACCTGCTCTCGAGGCTCTATGGGTACGAGTTGCTGATGGCGCCCTATGCCATGGCGCATCTGACCATCAGCCTTAAGTTGCGGGAGACCGGTTTCACCTTCGGCGCCGACAGCCGCGCCCATGTCTATCTCACGAACACCTTGGAGCCGCCTCACGATCACACCGGTAAGTTCGAGTTCGCGATCCCCGCCTTGGCGCTTGAATCGAAGGCCGTGAGCGTCACGAAGAAGGACAGACGCTTCACGGTCGTTCTCGGGAATCCGCCCTACTCGGGGCACTCGGCGAACAAGGGGAAGTGGATTCGCGATCTTCTTCACGGTCGGGTCGGAGAAGAGCGGGATATGGAGGACTACTTCTCGGTAAGCGGGAAGCCGCTGGGCGAAAGGAACCCGAAGTGGCTGAACGACGACTATGTGAAGTTCGTTCGCTACGCGCAGTGGTTGATTTCCCGCGCGCGGTTCGGAATCCTGGGGTTCGTCACCAACCACAGTTTCCTGGACAGTCCGACCTTTCGCGGGATGCGCGAGAGCCTGATGAGGTCTCGGCAGGTCCATGTCCTGGATCTGCACGGGAACACGAAGAAGAAGGAACGGACACCGGACGGCGCCGTTGACGAGAATGTATTCGACATTCAGCAGGGCGTCTCGATTTCGATACTCACGCGGAACGGAAGCACGGGGAACGGGGTTCCTGAGGTGCTGCACGCGGATCTGTGGGGTCGTCGGAATTCCGTTGGGGGGGGGGGGGGGGGGGGGCAAATATGTGTGGTTGGAGCGTCACACCGTCGAAACTACGGACTGGCGCCGGCTGGAACCGCGAGAGCCGTTCTTCCTCTTCGTGCCGCGTGACAACACGCTGGCGGAGGAGTACGAGAGGGGGTGGAGCCTTCCGGAGATCTTCCCGCTGAATTCGGTCGGGATCGTTACGGCGCGAGACAGCCTTACGATCCAGAAGACGCGAGAGGCGATGGAGGCGGTCGTTTCCGATTTTGTGTCCCGCGAGCCGGAGAAGGCGCGGAAGATCTACGGCTTGCGCAAGGACACACGAGACTGGACAGTGCGCAAGGCGCAGGCAGACCTGCGCGAATCCCGCGGCGCGATTGTCCGAATCCTGTATCGGCCGTTCGATGTGCGATGGACTTGGTACTCTGGCCTTAGTAGAGGCTTCCTTTGCATGCCGCGGTTCGATGTTATGCGGCACATGCTTTGCGAGAGAGAGAGAGAGAGAGAGAGAGAGAGAGAGAGAGAGAACCTCGCACTCGTCTCCACGAGACAGTGTCAGCGCGACTGGCATCCGCTCGCGGCCAGCATCATCGTCGGACATCACGCGGTCGAGTCCGTCGACATCAGTTCGGTCTTTCCCCTGTACCTCAAGGGAATCTCGGGTTAGTGTCGGTGCGGCAAGTGGCCGAGAACCTGTTCGATCATGTGTGCGTGAGCCGCTCGGTGGTGGATTTCCGTACGACCCTGAGCAACAAGGGCGGCGCGTACCTGTTCCCGCTGTACCGGGAGGAAGACTCGCGCTGATCACATGTCGTCAAACGACCGGGAGCCGCGCGGAGTGGGCGCATTGCGCGGCGAGTCGGTGGATCGCGGAGTCCTGCGCGGTCTCGAACGCGACTCGGGAGATCGGATACCTGTTTCCGCTGTCCATGAGGACTGAGACAACGGGCGTCGGCCGTCCCCCGGCGCGCGTACCGAACCTGGCGAAGGCGTTCACCGACGCCATCGTGGAGCGGATCGGCTTGGAGTTCGTGGCCGAGGGAACCGGGGACCTGCGCTCGACAGTCGGGCCGGAAGCCATTTTCCACTACATCTACGCGGTCCTGTCGAGTCCGGAGTATCGCCGGCGCTATGTGGACTTCCTGAAGTCCGACTTTCCGCGCGTGCCGCTTCCCGGCGGGCGGAGCATCTTCTCCGATCTCTCCGAAGTCGGGGAGCGCCTGACGCGCCTGAGCCTCATGGAGGCGCCGGTGGTCGGTAAGATCGCGTGGCGGCAAGCGCCGGGCGTCCTCATTCCCAACTGGTGCGTCGAGAAGGTGCGGTTCGACGAAGTCGAGGGAGAAGGCCGCGTGTGGATCAACCAGGGGGCCTGCTGCGCGGAGGTGCCGCGGGAAGTCTGGGAGTTCTCCGTGGGGGGATATCGGCCGGCGCGGAAGTGGCTGATGGACAGGAAGAACGACACGCTCGGGGACCGCGATCTCGAGCACTATCGGGTCATCGTTTCCGCTATCGGTGAGACGATCGAGCGGATGCGGCAGGTGGACGAGATCATCGAGACTCACGGCGGCTGGCCGGCCGCGTTCGAATCCACGGCGTCGAGCGAGGAAGTCGAAGTCCTCCCCTTTCAGCGGCTCGAGGAACTCCCGGAGGCGGCGGATCGGTATCGGGACTGCGTACCGCTCGTGCCGCTGGCGGCCGCGGCCGGAGCGTTCGGCGAGCCCCAGTTGGTGGACGAGGGGGAGGAGTTCGAGTGGGTTCGCGTGGACACGCGGCGGCGGCTTCGGAAGGGGATGTTCGTGGCGCAGGTCGTCGGGAAATCCATGGAGCCGAAGATCCCGGACGGCGCGTGGTGCCTCTTCCGGTCTCCGGTGACAGGAACGCGGCAGGGGAGGACGCTCCTGGTGCAACTGCGGGACGCCGTCGACCCGGACACCGACCAGCGCTACACGGTGAAGCGCTACGAGAGCCGGAGGGTGCGGCGCGGCGACAGTTGGCGCCACGAACGCATCCGGCTCCTTCCGCTGAATCCGGAGTTCGACCCGATCGAGATCGGGAAGGAGGACGAGGTGCAGTTCGTCGCGGAACTGGTGGAGGTCCTCGGCGGCTGACGCGGTGGACCACCGGCGCGCGGCGGGCGCGCGGCGCGGCGCGGGGAGCGGATGGGGCATGATTGCCCCTCATGACCGTCCTCACTGCCCTTCGTCCCCTTCATTTGCTGCCCGCGCTCGTCCTCCCCGCGGCGCTCGCCTGTTCGCCGGCGGCGGAGCCGCCGCTTGATCCCTACGGGGTTCCGGGGGCGGCGGAGCGGTTCGCGATCTCCCGCGACATCGTGGTGGAGAAACTGGGCGCGCCGCTGCTCGCCGCCATGCGGAACCACGACATCGACCTCTGGCTGGTGGTGGATCGGGAGAACAACCCGGACCCGCTCCACGAGGAAGTCGGGGGCGGGTTCTCCGGGGTGCGCGGGGCGCGGCTCTTCCACGACGACGGCGGGGACCGGCCGCGGCGCCTCTACATCGGTTCGCACGAGCATCCGGCGAACTCGGTCGTCGGCCAGGCGTTCGACGAGAAGACCTACTACGGCTACCACCCCGACGGCATCACGCCGCACCTCCGCGCCGCCGTCGAAAGGCTCGATCCGGAGCGCATCGGCGTGAATACCTCGCCCACGCTTCCCGAAGCGGACGGGCTCACCGCCGGGCTCCGGGACTTCCTCGAAGAGGCGCTCGGGCCGGAGTACGCCGCCCGGATGGTCTCCGCCGAACTGCTGGTCCGCGACTTCCGGTTGGCCCGCACCGGGCGCGAGACGGAAACCTATCGCCGCCTGCTGGAATGGACGGCGCGCTGGATGACCGAAGCGCTCAGCCGCCGCGTGATCACGCCGGGCGTGACCACCGCGGAAGACCTCGCCTGGTGGCTGCAGGATCGGGCGCTCGAACTGGGGATGACCGGCGGCGGCACCGTGCGCGTCGTGCGGGAAGGGGACCTGCTGCCGATCCACTCACCGGACATCCCCATCGAACCGGGTGACATCCTGAGCATCGACGGCGGGCTGAAGTTCCTCCACTTCGCCGTGGACATCAAGCGCGCCGCCTATGTGCTGCGGCCGGGCGAGACGGAGTTTCCCGAGAGTCTGGCGTCGGCGTGGCGGGACACCGTTGAGTTCGGCGAACGGTACGCCTCGCTGATGATTCCGGGGACGGTGGGGCACGAACTCTGGTCGGCGCTCGGCGCAGAGGCGCAGGCGGACGGCTACCGCAGCGTCGGCCCGGACGCCGGCGGGGACGCGGTGACCACCACCGAGCCGGAGATCGGGGTGTACGGCCACTCGGTCGGGAATGTGGCGCACGACATCGGCGCGCGCGTCGCCGACAACCTGCCCTTCGCCTACGGCGACCGGGTGGGTTTCGCGCTCCGCGAGTCGGAGTGGGTCTCCATCGAGTTCCACCTGAGCACGCCGATTCCGGAGTGGGACGGAAAGACCTGGTACGCGCGGTTCGAGGAGACCGCGGCAGTGACGCCGAACGGCGCCGAGTGGCTCATTCCCTACCAGCGCGACCTGATCCTCATTCCTTCGGGCGAATGACCGGCGGCTGCGCTCCGCCCTCCGCTTCCGCCGCCGGGGGCGGAGGCGCCGGGGAGCGCCCGCTCGGTTTCGGGCTGATCGGCACCGGCATGGCCGGCGGCTGCAACGCCTGCGAGTTGGAGTTCGTGGAAGGCGCCCGGCTGGCGGCGGTGTGTTCGCGCGACCCGGAGCGCGCCCGCTCCTTCGCCGAAGAACACGGCGCCGCGAAGTGGTACACCGACTACGAGCGCCTGGTCACCGACCCGGAAGTGGATGCGGTGCTGGTGCTCACGCCCACCGGCCTCCACGCGGAGATGACGATCGCGGCGGCGGAAGCGGGCAAACATGTGCTCGTCGAAAAGCCCATCGAAGCCACCCTCGAAGCGGCCCGCCGCATGATCCGCGTCTGCCGCGAACGCGATGTCCGGTTGGGCGTGATCTTCCAGATGCGTTTCGGCCGCGTGGCGGAAAAACTGCGGACGCTCCTCTCCGCCGGCGGCCTCGGCGACCTCTATCTCGCGGACGCGGTGGACAAGGTCAGCCGCCCGCCTTCGTACTACGCTTCCGCCGCCTGGCGCGGCACCGAGGAACTCGAAGGCGGCGGCTGCCTGATGACCCAGTCCATCCACATCCTCGACCTGCTGCAGCACCTGGTCGGCCCGGTGGCGGCGGTCACCGGCAAGACGGCCACGAAACGCCATTCCATCGAGGTGGAGGACACCGCGACGGCGCTCCTGGAATTCGAGAACGGCGCGCTCGGTTCGCTCGTCAGCGCGACTTCGGTGCGCCCCGCGCTCCTGTCCCGGATCGCCGTCCACGGCGAGCGCGGGACGGTCGTGGCGAACGCGCAGTACGACAAGTTCCTCGTTTGGGAGGTCGAGGGCGTCCCGGGGCCGCCGAACCTGCCGGAGACGACGCGCTGGTTGGACACCGACGACCCTTGGTCGTACCCGCAGACCCGCCACCGGGCGCAACTCGCCGACCTGGTGGGCGCGGTGCGCGAAGGGCGGGCGCCGGTGCTCGACGGCGAGGAGGCGCTGCGCTCGCTGCGGGTGGTCAAGGCGATCCAGCATTCGGCGCGTCTCGGGCGCGAGGTCCGGCTCGCCGACCCGTTGCCCGGCGAGCCGTGACCGGGCGGGCGGCGCGGGCCCGCGCGGTCGCCGGGCCGCCGCCCCGTTGCGAGCCGCCGAAGGATTGAGCCGCTTGGTCCGGCGGATCGTCCGGGTCGTCGAAGGACTCGCCGCCGCCGCGCTCGCCGGGCTGGCGCTGCTCGTCTGCCTGCAGGTCGCGGGGCGGTACCTGCTGCCGACGGCGCCGACCTGGACCGAGGAACTCGCCCGGTACCTGCAGGTCTGGCTGGTGTTCCTCGCCGCACCGGCGTGTCTGCATCGCGGGATGCACCTCGCGGTGGATTACCTCACGCCGCGCCTCACCGAACGAAACCGCCGGCGCGCGCGGCGGGTGGTGTTCGCGCTGGTCGGCGTCTGGTCGGCGGTGATCGCCGTCGTCGGGATCCGACTGCTCGGCGTGGCGGCGCTCCAGACTTCGCCGGCGCTGGGCGTTTCCATGGTATGGCCCTATCTCGCGGCGCCGGTGGGCGGATCGCTCCTTACGCTGGTGGCTGTCGCCCGGTTGGTCGATCCCATGGGCGGCGTCGCGAACGCATCCGGGGGTTTCGGCGCCCCGGCAGGCGGCGGCGAAAGGGCAGGGGAATGACCGGCGTCCTGCTCGCCGTCCTGCTCGTCCTGCTGGCGCTCGGCGTGCCGGTCGCGTTCGCGGTGGGCCTCGGAGGTATGGCGGCGCTGCTGACCGACCGGACGATGCCGCTCGAGGTCGCGGCGCAGCGGGCGTTCGCCGCGCTCGATTCCTGGGCGTTGATGGCCGTGCCGCTCTTCATCCTCGCCGGGGAATTGATGTCGGTATCCGGCATGGCGCGGCGGATGCTGCGGCTGGTGAGCCGCGCGCCGGCCGCGCTGCCGGTGGTTTCCATCGCCTCCTCGATGGGTTTCGCCGCCGTTTCCGGCAGTTCCAGCGCCTCGACCGCCGCCGTCGGCTCCGTGATGATCCCGGCGATGCGCCGCCGGGGATACCCGGCGGGTTTCGCGGCGGCGTTCCAGGCGGCGGGCGGCGCCCTCGGCCCGATCATCCCGCCGAGCATCATCATGATCGTCGTCGGCCACCTGACCGGCGCTTCCATCGCGGCGCTCTTCTTCGGCGGCATCGCGCCGGGCCTCCTGGTCGGCGGCGCGCTGATGGCCGCGGGCTACCGCCGCGCCCGCGTCTGGGAACGGGAGCGAACCGCCGGGGCCCGCGACGCCGCATCGCCCGACGCGGATTCCCCTGACGCGGATTCCCGCGGCGCGGATGCCCCTGACAACGATTCCCCTGACGCGGTTTCGTCGCCGCCGCGCGAGTTCGCCGCGGCGCTCCCGATGCTGCTCATGCCGGTGCTGGTGCTCGGCGGCATCCTCGCCGGCGCCTTCACCGCCACGGAAGCCGCGGGCGTCGCCGTGGCCTACTTGGTGGTCGTGGGTTTCCTCGGCCGCAACCTGCGACTGCGGGATATCGGCCGGGCGCTGGTGGACTCGGCGCTCCGTTCCGCGGTCGTGCTGTTCGTCGCCACCACCGCCGCCCTCTTCGCCTGGATCCTGGCGGTGGAGCAGGTGGCGGGTTCGATCGGCGCGGCTCTCGGCGCGGCCGCCACGCCGCTGGCCTTCCTCGTCGCCGCGAACCTCGTGTTCATCGTCGCCGGCATGTTGATGGAGAGCATCTCCGCGCTCATCGTGGCCGTGCCGATCCTGTTTCCGCTCGCGCTCTCCCTCGGCGTGGACCCGGTGCACTTCGGCGTCCTCGTTTCCGTGAACCTGTGCATCGGCATGGTGACCCCGCCCTACGGCGCGACGCTCTTCGTCGCCTGCTCGCTGTCCGGCGTCGAAGTGCGCGAAGTCGCCCCCTGGACGCTGCGCCCGGTCGCGTTCATGTTGGCCGCGCAAGTCGTCATCACCGTCTTCCCCCCGGTCGTCCTGGCGCTGCCCCGCGCGTTCGGTTTGCTGTGACGCGCTTCGCCTCCGCGCTCCCTCGAGCGGCATTCCTGCTCGCTTCGTCGGGTATGGCCGCCGCCGGGTGCGCCGGCGGGGGCGCGTCGTCCGCGCCCGGGACTCCTCGAACGCTCCGCGCCAGCGCCTCCGCCGCCGAAGGAGAACCGCAAACGCTGGCGCTCCGGAGATTCGCCGAAGAAGTCGAAGCGCGCACCGAAGGCCGGGTGCGCGTGGCGGTCTATCCCTCCAGCGCGCTCGGCGACGAGCGGGAAGTGATCGAACTGGTAATCCTCGGCGCGGTGCAGGCCGCCTGCCCGGCGAACTCCCCGCTCGCCACCTTCGCTCCGGAACTCGGCGTCCTCGACCTGCCGTTCCTGTTCGACGACCGCGCCCACCTCTACCGGGCGCTCGACGGCGAAGTGGGCGCCGCCCTCGCTTCGGCGCTCCGCCGCCGCGGCCTCCACCTGCTCGGCTTCTTCGACATCGGCCTCCGCCATGTCATGACCCGCGCCGCGCCGGTCGAAACCGCGGCGGACTTCGCCGGGCTCAAGATCCGCACGATGGAGAACGCGCTCCACCTCGGCGCATTCCGCTCTTTCGGCGCGAGCCCGCTCCCGATGGCCTACGGCGAGTTGTACACCGCGCTGGAACAGGGCGTGATAGACGGCGCGGAAGCCGCCGCGACCAATTACCTTTCCCGCGGTTTCCACGAGGTCGCGCCATTCTGGGCCGAAGTCGGCTGGCTCCACCTGGTGGCCCCGTTCGTCCTGAACCGCGACTTCTACCGTTCCCTCCCCCCCGCCGACCGCCGCGCCCTGAACGAGGCCGCGGCCATCGCCATCACGGAAGAACGCGCCGAATACCGCCGCCAGGAAGCCGAAGCCACCACCCGCCTCCGCGCCGCCGGCGTCCGCTTCACCCACCCCGACCGCCCCACCCTCCACCACCTCTCCGCCCCCGTCCGCCACGCGCCCCCGGGCGTCCCCGAGTCGCTGCTCGCCGCCGTCGAGGCTGCCCGACCGGGCCGCTGACCGATTTACCGCCAATCGGCTACGATCCGGCTCACGAGGGCCATCCCCGAAGTCCCATGCATGTCAGACGCCTGACCATCGAGAACCTCCGTTCGATACGGGGACTGGACTTCCAGGTGGACGCTCGCGAGGCCGCCGGCTGGCATGTCTTTCTCGGCGACAACGGGGCCGGGAAATCCACGGTCGTTCGGTCCCTTGCCCTAGCCCTCATGGGCGCGGTGAACGCGCACGCCACGCGACAAGATTGGGCGCGCTGGGTGTCGGAGGCTGACAAGGGCGGAGCGGCGGCCGTGACGCTCGACGCGCACCCAACGGATGATTGGAAGACTCAGGGAGCGAAAGGGAAGCAGCCGATCGTGGCGAAGGCCCAAATCCGGATCGCCGATCCCGCTTCGACGAACGGTCGAGCCGACCTGAAGTTCTCGGGGCGCTCCGCGGAGCGAACGGTGTGGGGGGGCGGCGCCGGCTGGTTTTCGGCCTCTTTCGGCCCGTCTCGGCGCTTTTCCGGGACAGATCCGGAGATGGACCGCTTGTATCTCACCCACCCGAGGCTCGCTCCACACTTGTCGGCGTTCGGAGAAAATGTGGCTCTCGGCGAGTGCCTGCGTTGGCTGACGGATCTTCAGTTTCGGAGTCTCGAGGGAGACGATGAGGCTAGGCGTGTCCGGGACGCGGTGAAGTCGTTCGTGAACCGCGCCGACCTGCTTCCGCACGGCGCCACGATCCGAGAGATCACGGCGGGCCGCGTCGTCATCGAGGACGGTGCGGGTTCGTGCGTTGCCGTCGAGGAGATGAGCGACGGGTACCGCTCGATTCTGAGTCTCACGCTCGAAATGCTGCGACTGATGTTCGCGAACTTCTCGACCGATGTCGCCTTGCGTCTGATGGATGAGGAAGCCGGAACGGTACGACTGCCCGGGGTCGTCGCCATAGACGAAATAGACGCCCACCTGCATCCCCAGTGGCAACAGCGGATCGGTGATTGGTTCCTGTCTCGGTTCCCGGAGACACAATTCCTCGTCACGACACACAGCCCGATCATCTGCCGCGCGGCCCGCCTCGGGAGCGTGTGGTTGCTGCCGACGCCGGGAACGGGCGACGATCCTCGCCGCATCGAGGGAACGGAGTTGGCGCGCCTCCTCGACGGGAACATTCTGGAGGCCTACGGGACGGACCTCTTCGGGGAGGATGTCACCCGGTCGCCCGAGTCCGAGAAGAAGTTGGCTCGCCTCGCCGTACTGAATCGCAAGCGGCTACTCGGGTCACTGCCCCCGGACGAGCAGGGCGAACTCGAGCAACTCAGGGCCGCCATGCCGACGGCGGCGAACCACACGGCGCCGGTGCTGGACTGAACCGATGTTGCGGCTGGACGACCCCGGCGTAGATGCCGAGACGAAGCGGGGGTTGGAGCGCTACCAAGCTGAAGTGGAGCGGGCGGGAGACTACGCCGCTCAGGTGAGCGAGGGTGCGACCCTCTTCGCTCGCTACAACCGACGGAAGAACAGCGTCTTTGTCGTTGTCCGTCGGCAACTGGCCCTCATGTGCCCCGGTGCTCGGCGGTGCGGCTATTGCGAGGATTCCGCGGAGAGTGATATCGACCATTTCCGACCGAAGACCCTGTACCCGGACCAAGTGTTCGTATGGGAAAACTATCTGCCGTCCTGCGCTCCGTGCAATCGTAAGAAGGGCCGGCGATTTGCCGTGTTGAAGGACGGCGATCTGACCTGTGTCAGCCGGCGGCGCGGCGCGCCCGTCGAGAGGCCGATCGCCGGCCCTCCCGCGCTCATCGACCCCCGGGTCGAGGAACCGATGCGAACACTGACGCTCGATCTCTTGGACACCTTCAGATTCCTGCCGCGTGAGGGTGTGAGTAGCGAGGACGAGATACGCGCGAATTACACGATCACTGTGCTGCAACTCAATCGGGATGTGTTGACGGAATCCCGGCGACGGGCGTATGACGATTACCGAGCGCGGCTGTCCGAGTATCGGAGCCGTCGCGCTGCCGGATCGCCGGAGTCGGAATTGAGGCCCCTGAAGGACGGGTTGCTGACGAGTGCGCACCCGACGGTCTGGCGGGAAATGCAGCGGCAACAGGCGCGGATCGGCGATTTGCGGCGCCTGTTCGCGGAAGTGCCGGAGGCGCTGTGCTGGTGACCGGGGAGGAAGCACCCGGAGCGGCGGGGCAGGTGTTCGGGACGGAAGACCCGAAGCCGCGTTCGTTCTGGGTGGCGCTTCATTCCTACAGTTACCTGTAGTTCGACGATATGGCGGCGCTCAATCGGCGTCTCGGGCGTCCGCTTCACCGGTGCGCCCGAGCCTCCACCGCCTCTCCGCCCCCGTCCGCCGGACACTCCTGGCGCCGTCGCTGCTGACGGTCATCGACATGCTTCGTTGACCGCTCCCCTTCGCCGCGCTACTCTCCGTTCGGTGAGCGGAGCCGCCCTTTCGTGGCGCTGCCGCGCTGCCGGGAGCGATCCACGCCGCTCGGCGATCCTTCCGACCTGAGAGCCCCTTCATGCTGTCCCGGCTTCGTCTTCGCAACTTCAAGTCGTGGGAGGACACTGGCGACCTCGCGTTGCGCCCGATAACTGCTTTTTTCGGGGCGAACAGTTCCGGCAAGACGAGTCTGCTGCAGGCGCTGTTGCTGCTCAAGCAGACATCGGAATCGTCGGATCCTGCGGAAGTCTTCCATTTCGGTGGTGGAGAGGCCCCGGTGAATTTGGGCGACTTCGAGAACATCCTGCACCGCCACGATCTGTCGCGGCGAGTCGAGATTTCGCTCGACTGGACGACCGACAAACCGGTCGCCATTCGGGGTTGGGAGAGGCGGGAGATCACCAAGTCGTCGTCGCTCGGCTTTACAGTGACGGCCGAGCAGGACCGAATGGGACCGCGGCGGATGGCCGTGGCGGAAATGTCGTACCGAGTCGGGGAGAGCCGGTTCGGCATGCGTCGAAACGGCAAGGGATACACCCTCTTTGGGGAGGGGATCGACTACCGCTTCGTCCGCCGCGAGGGGCGGTCGTGGCCGCTTCCTCCTCCGGTCCGCTGCTACGGCTTCCCTGACGAGGTCGGCGCCTACTACCGGAACGCCGGATTCCTCGCCGAACGGGGCTACGACTTCGCCAAACTCCTGAGGCGGATCCAGTACTTGGGGCCACTGCGCGCCTATCCGGAGAGGCGCTACTACTGGACCGGCGGCGAGCCCGCCGACATGGGCCGGGCCGGCGAGGCGGCAGTGGCCGCGATCCTGGCGGCGCGTAACCGGGGGAGGAACATCTCTCGTGGCCGCGGCCGCAAGAAGCGTTCGCTCGAGGAGCATGTGGCGAGTTGGCTCCGTGACCTCGGCTTGATCCACGACTTCTCGGTCGAATCGCTAAGCGAGGGGGCACAGGTCTTCCAGGTCGTCGTGCGGAAGACGGCCGGCTCGGCGTCGGTGCCGATCACCGATATCGGGTTCGGGGTGCCCCAGATACTTCCGGTGCTCGTCCTGTGCTTCTACGCCGCCGAAGGTTCCACCATCATCCTCGAACAACCGGAAATCCACCTGCATCCGGCGATACAGGCAGGTCTGGCGGATGTGTTGATCGAGGCCGCCCGATACCGGGGAGTCCAGATCATCGTGGAGAGCCACAGTGAGTACCTGCTCCGGCGACTGGTGCGCCGGGTCGCGGACGAAACGCTGCCGAGCGACCGGGTCGGGTTGTGGTTTTGTGAATCGGGCGAGGCGTCTTCGACCATCACCGCGCTCGAAATGGATACCTACGGCGCCGTCGCGAACTGGCCCGACGAGTTCTTCGGGGGTGACTTCGAGGAGATCGCCGAGACCGCGATACGGCAACTGCGCCGGAGGGCGAAGGCATGATGCATCGAACGCCGGCGGAGAGCCGCGGCGGCGGTACCGACCTGTTCCTCGCCTGGGTCCGACCGTGTGGGTCTTCGCCATGGCTCGCGGCCTTCCTCGGCGACGGCCTTCCTCCAGATCGCGACGCATGCGCCGGCGGGTAAGATTCCTGCCCGTTTCGCCGCGGAGCCCTCATGGGCAGCGACGAGCCCGCCCCGACTGATGCACCCGATCCACCGTCGCTACTACGCCGAGGACCTCGCGCGCCTGCGGCGGGCGGACTCGCCGCGTCGTCGAGTGGCGGCGCAGCGACGGTCCCGAGTGGATGCGAATCCGCACCAGATCGAGGCGGTGATGTTTGCGTTGCGGCGTATTCCGGAGGGTGGCTGCATTCTCGCCGACGAGGTCGGACTCGGCAAGACCATCGAGGCCGGGCTCGTGATCGCGCAACTGCTCGCCGAAGGAAAGGAACGGATACTGATCCTCCTCCCCCGTCCCCTGCTCGGCCAATGGAGCGACGAACTGCGCGATCTCTTCGGCATCGACGCCGTCGAGGCGTCCGATCCCGGTGTCGATCTCCGCGCGCCCGGCGTCGTCCTCGCCGGCCGTGAGTACGCGGGCGGAGAACGGGGCGCCGAACGCCTCGGGCAGGCGGCCCCGTTCGATCTGTGTCTGATAGACGAGGCCCACGAAGTGTTCGCCGGTCTCCATCGGCGGTTTCGCCGCGACGGCAGTTACGACGAAGACAGCCCCCACGCTCGCACGGCCCACCGCGTGCGGCGGATCATCGGTATTTCTCCGGTGTTGCTGCTGACCGCCACGCCGATTCAGAACTCACTGAGCGAGATGTGGTCGCTCGTCCAATACATCGACCGTACGGGAACACTCCTCGGTGACAAGCCGACCTTCGAGGAACTCTTCGATCGCGGGAGCGGCGGCCGCAGAATCAGCGAGGCGCAGGCGAACGAACTGCAGCGGCGTCTGGGTGTGGTGGTGCAGCGCACTCTTCGCCGACAGGCCGTGGAGTACCTGGAACGACCCTTCGTGGGTCGCCAGGCGCGGCTCTTCCGTTACCGGATGAGCCCGGACGAGAAGTCTCTCTACGACGATGTCACGGAATACTTGCTTCGCCCGCAACTCCTGGCCTTTCGCGGCCGGGCGAGGCAACTGCAGTTGATCGGCTTCCACCGAAGGATGGCCTCGTCGATCGCCGCTCTGGCTCGAAGTCTCGAAGGTGTCGCCCGGAGACTGCGCGGACTCCTGCGAAGCGGGGGAGGGGAAGACGACGCGGCAGACCTGGCCGACCTCGAAGAGGTGAACGAGCCGATCCCCTCCGTCGCGGACGAGGACCCCGGGAACCTGCCGGCGCTGACGCCGGAGGCCGCACTGCCCTCTCCTGCGGCCGTAGAGAGGGAACTCGGCGAAATCGAGGGCTTCATAGCCCGCGCCCGGGCGCTCCCCGAGGACAGCAAGGCGGAGAGTCTGCTCAGGGCGGTGGAACTCATGATGGATCGGCCGGCGGATCGCCGCAAGTTGCTGATCTTCACGGAATCGCTGACGACCCAGGAGTACTTGCGCGATCTGCTCGTCGGGCGATCGGAACTCGAAGAGGCGGACATCACGCTGTTCCGCGGCGTGAACGACTCGCCGCGGGCAGCCGAGGCGCTTCGAGTGTGGCGAGAGGAGGTCGAGAGCGAGTTCCCCGAATACCGGCGGCCGAGCCCGTCCGTTGCCGTTCGGCTGGCGCTGGTGCACGAATTTCGCACCCGATCGACCGTGATGATCGCTTCCGAGGCCGGCGCGAAGGGCCTCAACCTGCAATTCTGCGACACCGTCGTCAACTACGACTTGCCCTGGAATCCGCAGCGCATCGAACAGCGCATCGGGCGCTGCCACCGGTACGGCCAGAAACGCGATGTGACGGTGATCAACTTTCTCGCCGAGGACAACGAGGCCCAGCGGCTCACCTTCGACATCCTCAGCAGCAAACTCGACCTGTTCGGCAAGGTGCTGGACCGGTCGGATGTCGTGCTCCAGACGCCGAGGTCCGACGCATCGGAGACGCTGGCGTCCGCTCTCGGACCGGACTTCGAGTCGCAGTTGCGACGGATCTGGGATCGCGCCCGGTCGGTCGAGGAGGTGGAGGCGGAGTTGCGGCGGCTGCGGGAAGATCTGGAGGAAAGGCGTCGAGAACTCGACCGCGTGCGGGAACGGGCGATGGGTCTCATCGAGCGACGGTTGGATGCTTCGGTTCGGCAGGTCTTCGACGAGATCCGATCCGGCTTGGGGCCGGCCCTGACCGAACTCGACGGTGACCTGGAGCGGGTGCTCTCGGCGTATCTGGAGGATGCCGGGGCGGCGCACGGGGTGAGGGAGAGCGAGGAGCGCCGTGTCCTGCATTTCGGGGCGTCAGGCCGCCTGCCCACGGCTTTCCGCAACGGGGGCAGCGTGGTGGTCGGCGACGCTCGAGGCCTTCCGACGGCCGATCCTCTCCATCTCGGACACCCCCTCATCCGGGCGGCCGTGGACGACGCGCGTCGTCGGTGCGCCGGGGCGTTCCGGGTAGCCTTTCGCCTTCGCCCGACCGCGCCGGCGTCGCTCCGGGACCGGCGCGGAAGCCGCGGTCGGCTCGCGTTGACTCGAGTACGCTATGCGGGCTTCGAGGACGAGGAGCGACTGCGGGCGACGGTGGTGTTCGATGACGCGGAGGTTCTGCGTCCCGGAGAAGCGGCGATGGCGCTTCTCCGCCAGCCGTGCGTGGATACCGAGGAACTCTCCCCACCGCTGGCGGTCAGCGAGGCCGACTTGGACGAGGTCGTCGAAGAGGAACTGTTCGAGGAACATGGTCGGGTCGCGGCGGTGAACCAGCAGTCCTTCGAGCAGTCCATCGGTCAACTCGACCAATACTTGGAGGATCGGATGCTCGTGCTGCGCCGGGATCGGCAGCGCGCCGCGGACGGCCTCGCCGCCGCGGAGCGCGAGAGGGACGGCAGTATGGGCGCCGATCCGCGCGCCCGCGCGGAGGCCCGTGTCCGGCGGCTGGAGCAGGAAGTCGAGGGTTTGGACAGTCGCATCGCGGAGTTGGCCGCCCGCGAGGACGCGACCTACCGCCGCTGGAAGACGCACGCGACGGAGCGGAGGTACGCGCCGCCGTCCGGAACCAGACTCCTGAGCGCGGAATTCGTGATCGAATGACGCGAACGAGCAAGACCCTCGAGGAGAACGAAGTGGCGCTCACGCTGCTCCACACTGCGGACTGGCACCTGGGCCGGCGTTTCCCGGCTTTCGACCGTGAGCAGGAACTTCGCCTTACGAGGGCGCGGCTCGAGGTCGTCGGGCGCATCTTGGACTTGGCCGAGAGCCGGGATGCGGACGCCGTCGTCTGCGCCGGCGATCTCTTCGATGAAGAGACGCCGGAGGAGCAGTGGTGGCGCGGCGCGCTGAACGAGTTCCGGCGCAGGGAGGGGTGGCGCCGGCCGGTCGTGTTGCTCCCCGGCAACCACGATCCGCTGACCGCTCGCTCGGTCTATCACCGGACGCATCCGTTTCGAGCCGGGTTGCCCGACTTCGTGCATGTCGTCGACGAGAAGGGGTGGCAGTTGCCCGTCGGTGAGCGGGCGGTGGTCGTGGCGAGCCCCTGCGAGTCCAAAGCGGGGCAGACCGACTTGGTGGAGTCCCTGCCGCGGCGAGAAACCGGCGACGAGCGCATCCGCATCGGCCTGATCCACGGGCAGACCTTCGACATCGAGGGTTACCAGACGAACTTTCCCATCGCCCGCGGCAGCGCCGCGTCGCGCGGGTTGGACTACCTGGCTGTCGGAGACACGCACGCCTTTCGCGAGGTGGAGCCGGAAGCGGTTGCTCCGACCGTGTACCCGGGGGCGCCGGAGGCCACGAACTTCAAGGAGACGGACACCGGCCAGGTGGCGCTCGTGTTCTTCCCGAAGGATCGGCGCCGCCGTCCGCTCGTGCGGCGGGAAGCGGTGGGCCTGTGGAAGTGGCGCGATGAGACTTGTCGCTCCCTGCAAGAACTGCGGGGGGTCGCCGCGGAGCCCGACTTGGGCAAGACCGTGCTGAGCCTCACTTTGGATTTCACCGCCCCGATGGCCGAATACGACGAAGCGGAGCGGCTGCTCACGGACTTCGGAGGGTCGCTCGCGGCGACGCCGCGAGTCGGCGTGCTGTCGGTGGATCGGCGCGGGCTCCGCCTCGCGACGGACCACGCGGAGAACTTCGACATGGAACTCCCGGCCGTTCTCCGGGCGACGGTCGAGCGACTGCAGGCACAGGCGCAGGGCGGAGAATCCCCGACGAAGGAGACCGCGGAGCGGGCGCTCCATCATCTGTACCGCTTGGTGCGCGAGGACGGCTGACCGGCCAGGTCCGTAGTCCCGAGGAGCAAGGCACGGCCATGTGGATTCGCCGGCTGGAAGTGAAGGATTGCGCCGGCGTCGCCGAGGCCGGGATTGCGCTCGAACCGGGGCTCAATGTCCTCTACGGGCCGAACGAACTCGGAAAATCGACGCTGGTGCAGGCGATTCGCGCGGCGTTGCTGCTTCCCGCGGCCGCATCGGCCGCGGAACCGTTGTGCGCCTGGGGTGTGGATGCCCTTCCGGAGGTTGCCGTCACTCTCGAGGAGAAACCCGGGCGCCTGTGGCGCGTACGCAAGCGATTCGGCAAGAGCGGCGGGTCCGCGTATCTCGACTTTTCCCGTGATGGGGAGGACTTCTCGGTTGACAGTCGCGGCAGGGAGGTCGAGGGCGCCCTGCAGCGCCTCCTGCGATGGGGAATCGAACCGCCGGGCGGTCGAGGCCGTCGGAGAGGAATGCCCGCGTCGTTCATTACCACTGCGTTGCTCGGTGAACAGCAAGCCATAGATGCGATCCTGGGCGCCAGTCTGAAGGACGATGCGAGCGACTCCGGCCGCGGCCGATTGACGGACGCGCTGCAGGCCCTTTCCGAGCACCCGCTCTTCAAGAAGGTGCTCGCCTCGGTGCAGGAGAAGTTCGCCGAAGCGTTCAGTGCGACCGGTCGCCGGCGCATCGCGCGGGGTTCACCGTGGGCCGACTTGCGCGAAAAGCGGGCCGACGCGCAGGAGCGCGAGCAGGAGGCGCGTCGGGCACTCGATCAGTGCAGCGCCGGGGAGAAGTCGATCGTCGAATCGGAGAAGGCGGTTCTCGACGCCGAGAACGCGGCGCAGGACGCCGAGCGGAAGTTGAAGAACGCAAGGGCGGCGGAAGAACGGCGGGAGGCGTGGAAGAAGGCGGCCAAGGCTCGTGACGAGGCGCAGTCGGCACTCGACGCCGCCATCGCAACGGTGGGCCGCCGCGACCGCGCCGTCGCCGCAGAGTCGGAGGCGAAACGACAGGTCGAAGAGTTGGCCGCGGCGTTGGCGAAAGCGGAGGCCGCCGTCGCGGAGATCACCCCCCGCGCCGATGAGGCTCGGGAGCGGGTGCGCGAGTTGGAGACCGGGGATGCCGAGGCCGCCCGAAAGATCCGGGAACAGGAAGCCGAGCAGCGGCGGATGAAGGCCGAGGCCGAGTTGAAGGACTTCGACGCCGCGCTCGCGCGGGCGCAGAAGTGCGCCGATCTGGAGGTCAAGATCACTTCGGCCGAGGGTGAGCGCCGACAGTGCGAGACGAAACTGGCGGGCCTGCGCGAACGGCGCGGCGACGCAGAGCGAATGCTGGAATCCTGTCGAGAGCGGATGGGCGAGTTGGAGATTGCTCGATGCGTAGCGCGCGTCGTCTCGGCTGTCGAGACTTCCGGCGCGCGGGAGAAGGAACTCGCGGACACGAGAGAGCACGCTCGACAGGCGAAGGCCCTCGCGGCGCGAGCGAAGGAGCAGCGGGCACGGGCGGCGGACATGCGAGCGCCGGAGCAAGTGGAACTCGACCGGCTCAAGAAACTCGATGAAGAACGCCGCGTGGCGGAGGGGAAACTCGCCGTCGGCCTTGCCGTCGCCTTCACTCCCGAGCGCAGCGGAGTCGTCGAGGTCGAAAGGGACGGCGACAGCGGGCGCCGTGAAGTTCGGGCCGGCGAACCGGCCACATTCGAGGCGCGGCAAGGAGTTCGGCTGACGATTGCCGGAGTCGGTGTCTTCGAAGTGCGCGGCGGCGGACCTGAGGCGCGGGAAGACGCGCGCTCGGCGGCGGAGAGATGGAGGACGGCGTCCGTCCGACACCTGAAGGCGGCGGGGGAAGACTCCCTGGCCGGGCTCCAGCGTCGTCGCCAGCGCACGGACAGTCTCATGGAGGAGGCCCGTGAGTCGGATCGACAGGCTGCGGAGGCGAACCTTCGCAGCGAGGGCATCGAGGAACGCGAGCGACTGGTCGTCGTGGCCGAAGCGGAAGTCGAGAAGGCTCGCGTGGCTCTTGCCGGACGGCTTGACCCGAACGCGAATCTCGATGAGTTCCTGCGCGATTACAGCGGGGAGGACGGTGAAGAAGTCCTGTCCGAAGAGATCGACGCCCTCGCGGCGGAAACGCAGCGGCGCGAGTCTCGGGTCGTCTCCTTGCGGAGTGATGAAGGTCTCGAAGTAGAGAGGCTCGCCCAGAGCAAGCGAACTCTGGAGGGCCGTCAGGAGGATCTGCGGGCCGAAGCCAAGGAGGTCGAGGACTACCGTGCCCTGCTCGACCGCGCCGACAAGGACCGGGAAAAACTCCAAGGCTCACTGGACACCGCTGCCGCGGAACTCCAAGCCGTTCGCAAGCAGGCCACTGACGCAGCGACCAAGACTCGTCGGGAAGCGGAAGACCTGAGCCGCCGGCAGCGCGAACGGGCGGCGGAGCGCGACCGCGTCGTCGAGCGTCTTGGAAAGGCGCGTCAGGACTTCGCGGAGCGCCGAGGCGTGGCCACCTCGCGCCGTGAAGCGGCAGACGGCGTGGATCTCGCCGCGCTGCGCGCGGTCCGCGACGAAGCGCAGAGGAAACTCGATGCCCTGCCGCGAGTCGAGGAACCGCCCGAGGACCTGGAGGTTCTCGCCGGTCAGGTCGAGCGGGCGACCTCCGAGGCGAACGCGCGACGCCTCGAACTCAGCAAGGAGCGCGGGGCGCTGGAACACCTCGGAGGCCCCCACATCCGGGAGCAGGCGGAGCAGGCGCAAGAAGCGCTGGGGGTTCTCGCTCGGCGCGAACACGAAGTGGAACTGGAATACGGCGCTTGGAAACTCCTTCGGGAGACGCTCGCCGAGGCCGAGAAGGAGGACGCCGCGCACCTCGGCGACGCCATCGTGAAACCCGTGAGCGAACGCTTGGCGGCACTGACCGGAGGCCGTTACGAACAGGTAGGGATCGGGCCGCAACTGGAGGCTACGGGCGTGTTCCTCGCCGGCGGCGAGCGCTCCTTCGAGGAGGTCTCCGTGGGGACTCGGGAGCAGGCGGCCTTGCTGCTTCGGCTCGCGGTGGCGGAGGCGCTGGGCTTCTTCCTCATCCTGGACGACAACCTCACGCAGTCCGACTCCGGGCGGATGAGTTGGTTACGCGACCAACTCGGCAAGGTCACCGATGTGCCGCAAGTCATCGTCATGACCTGCCATCCGACGGCCTACCTCACGGGAGGCGAACATGCCGTGGATCTGACCCGCTGCGTAACCCGTCACGAACGACTCGCTCCACCTGCCGAAACAGGCGTCGCTGTTCCCGACGACTGACCGAGAGCCGCCCAAGCGGCGCCGCGAGGGCTTCCGTCTCCGGTGCGTGGCGCCGTGAATTCAGTCGCGCCGGTCGGCGATCCTCACGCGTGTCGGGTAGGCGGGGGGCGTGAATGCGGGTAAGTGGGCGGGGATGGGGCGGATTCCGTGTTCGGCGCAGCGGATCCGCGGCCGTTTCACGCGGACGATGGTTCGATATTCCATGAAGTCCAAGTGTTGGAACCTTCGCCGACGCTCGTCGTACCGCGGACTTCGGGCGCCGCATTCGGGACAGTCCAGGCCCTCGTCCGCGCATCCCACTTCGATGACGACTTCGCCGGTCTCCGGCCGGACGACGACTTCCATCACCTGCCACGGCGGCTTCAGGCCCAGGAGTTCGGCGACGAGTTCCCGGGTCATCATCACTCGGTGGGGACGCGCTTCGCGGCGGAGGGTGGCGCCGCCGCGTTCGGAGTCGCTGCGACGGCGTCTGCCGGGATGGGGCGGGCCATCTCGCGGTAGCGGCAGAGGGCGTTGGCGAGGCGCATCTGGTGGGGCGTGCCGCAGTCGGGTTCGAAGAGGCGCGGGTTGAGCACGAGTATGGTCACGCACTGCGCCCGTGAGGTGGCGACATTCAGGCGGTTCAGGCTGTAGAGGAAGTCCATGCCGCGCGGCGCGTCTTCCGCCGACGAAGTGGCCATGCTGTAGAAGACGACCGGGGCTTCCTGGCCCTGGAACTTGTCCACGGTGCCGATGCGGGCGTCGGGGAGGCGGCGGCGCAACTCGGCCAACTGGGCGTTGTAGGGGGACACGATGAGGATGTCGTCCCTCGTCAGCGGTCGGGTGGCGCCTTCGCGGTTCGTCCAGGAGACGCCGCCGGCGAGGAGGCGGCGAACCAGCGCGGCGGTTCGGTCGGCTTCTTCGGGGGAAGCGCTCTGGTTGCCTTCGTGTTCGACCGGCAGGTAGTAGAGCCCGTAGCCGTCGAGGTCGCCGGCGTCGGAGAGGGAGTGGCGTTCCAGACCGGGCATCGGGCCGAGTGAATCTTCGTAGAACGCCTCGGAAGTGAAGTCGCAGATGGAGGGGCGCAGCCGCCAGGTCCGGTCGAGGAAAAGGCCCCGGTCTTCGGGCATGGTGCGGTGTTCGCCGAGCAGGTGGCCCAGCGCGGAGACATCCGTGCCTTCGGGGTGGGAGCCCTGCGACGGTTGGTCGAGTTGCTGGGGGTCGCCGAGGAGCACGAGGTTCTTCGCGGCGGGCGCGGCGGCCAAGGTGTTGGCGAGCGACATCTGCCCGGACTCGTCGACGAACAGGACATCCACCGAGCCTTCGAGATCCTCCCGTGACCAGAGCCAGGCGGTGCCCGCCGCTACCGAGGCTTCCCCGCTCGATAGCGCGTCCAGGACTTCGCCGTTGTCCTTGGTTTGGATGATCGGCCAATCCGTGTCCTCCGGGTCGCTGCTGACCTTCTGCATGCACTGCAGGGACAGATTCGTTCGTTTCGCTTCCCGAACGGCGGCGTCGAGCAGGTTGCGGATGACGCTGTGGCTGTTGGCGGTCACGCCGACTCTCTTCCCGGCGCGAACGAGCGAGCAGATCATGCGTCCGCCGGTGCGGGTCTTCCCGGTGCCCGGCGGGCCCTGGATCGCCAGCACTTCGCCGTCGAGTTCGAGGACCGAGCGGATCGCCGTCTCCGCTGCGTTTCCGGGCGTGGCGTCGGCGGCGTTCACGAACCTCGGCGGTCGTTTCCGCAGCAGCGCCAGCGCCGCCGGATAGCGGTGTTCGGCTCGGGCGGCGTCCTTCGCGACGCGCTCCCCCAAGCGGAACAGGGAGTCGCCGAGAATGCCGGTCCCGATGGGTTCGTTGGCGGCGTAGATCGTTTCCGGGTGTTCCTCTACGGTGTCGCGGCGCTTCTTGATTGCGATCCGTCTTCGAGTCGTGTCGCATTCGACGATGCTGCCGAGGACTTTGCCGCCCGGCAGGCGCGCGGTCTCGCCGCTGCGGACGGTGGTGTCCTGTGCTTCGTATTCGTAGATGTCGGTGGGAATCCTCGCGCGAGGCCGCAGTTCGCGTCCTGCCTGCTTCAGTCCCACGAGTCCCTTCTTTTCCTCGCGCAGTTCCGGGGCCGGCGTTTCCTGTAGGCGGAAGAACTCCCACCAACTCGCGCGCTGTTCGCGGCGGTGCCAATCCAGCAGGTAGGCGAGAGTCCAATTGCCCCGCTGCTCGGCGTCGTGTTTCGCCGGATCTTCGGGCAACCCCGCGAGCAGCCGCCCGCGAAGGCTGGCGACGCGCTCGTCCCGCTCCGCCACCGACTCCGAGGCGTCGCCGGGCGTTGCCTCCGGCCGCGGCACTTCCTCGCCGGCGGCCGTCAGTTCATCGCGGCGCTCCTCCAGCCAGTCGCGCAAGCCGATAAGCGACACGCAGTCGTCGCGGTTGTAGCCCTCGACCACGCCGCGCATCTCCTCGGTGATGTCCGCGCGCAGGCCGGTCTCCAGGAGCCGCTCCATCCGGTGGCGGTGGTCGCTCGCCGTCCGGAGATCGACGCGGCGCTCGAAACCGTAGAACGGTTCGAGGGCCTTGATCGAGTACTGCTCGACGCTCGCCCGCAGGGATTGGCGCACGACCTTGTGCAGATCCACGAACAGGTGGGCGCGCAGCACGCGGTCCACTTCCTCGCTGCGCGTCGCGAACTGTCCGGTGAGCCGCTTGACGGCGGTCGGCTCGTAGGGGGCGAAGTGGTAGATGTGCATGTCCGGGCGCCGCTCCCACCGCTCCATCACGAAGTCCACGAAGGCCTCGAACACCCGCTGCTCCCCGACCGCGAACCGTTCACCGCCGCCGCCGGGGTCGAAGGCCCACTCGCCGCGGTATGCCACGCGGCCGCCGTCGTCGGTTTCTGCCCAGCCGAACAGGTATTCGAACCCGCGCGGCCCGACGAACCGCGCTCCTTCGATGTCGAAGAAGAGGTCTCCCGGCGCCGGCGCCGGAAGAAGCGCCAAGCCGCGCCCCGCTTCGCGGTCGAGGAGTTCGTGGTAGGGCGCCTCGCGCCGGCGTCCTTCGAGTTGGACTCGCGCCTGCTCGCGGGCCGTTTCGTAGGCGGCGGGGGAACCGCGCTTCGGTCGCGGCAGCGGCGCCGGCGACGAGCCGAGCACTTCGAGCGTCCCGAGGTTCCAGTCCTCGAACTGTTTCCGGTGGCGACGCCGCAGGTCCGCGACCAGACTCAGGTGGTCGTCGTCGCGGCGCCGGTGGAGACAGTGCATCTGCCAGCGGCAGATGTCGCAGTGCGGAACCGGTTCGGGGTAAGTCCCGGTTGCTTGCTCGCCCGCGCCGTCGCCGACCGCGGCCTCGAGCCGGCCGCGGATCAGCCGGTAGTAAGCCGAAAAATCGGCGACCCGGAAGGTCTCCTCGACGAAGGGTCGTCCCGGATCGGTCCCCGGCGAAACGACGACCATGTTCTCCGGCGCGGCGCCCTGGATCCGTCGGAGCAGGTCGGAGTAGAGACAGAGTTGCAGGATCGTCCCGGCCTTCGTCTCGCGGGCCAGTTTCGTGTCCACGGCTTCGTACGCCCATTCCCCGAAACGACTACGCCCGGAAACGCGCCGCAGGATGTCCGCCCGCCCGAACCAGACCCCGTCCCGCAACGAGGCCTGCACGATGAGCCCCGCTCCCCGGCGCATCGCGTCTTCCACGGCATTCGCGCCGCCGTCCCCCGACAGCCGCTCCACCGAGTGTCCGTCGTTCGCCAGATAGTCGAGGTAGGCGTTCTCGTGTTCCAACCCCCGCTCCCGCAACACCTCGACCTCGTCCGCCCGCCAGGCCGGTTGCGGCGGCGCCCCTCGCCGACCGAGCGCGACCTCGAGGTCCAACCCCGTCAGGTGCCGACACGCCAAGTAGTTCGCGAGATCACCGGCGGAGAGCCGGATCTCGCCCGAATCGAGCCGTTTCATCGGCCAGCGAGTCCGCCGACTCCCGGACTCACGCCCGGTCCACGGCGAGCACCGCGTCGCGGAGCAACTCGGCGCCGAGGGCGCAGTCTTCCCAGGAAGTCCATTCCTCCGGGGCGTGGCTGATGCCGTCCCGGCTGGGGACGAAGATCATCGCGGTGGGGATTCCGTGGCGGGCGAGGTTCTGCGCGTCGTGGCCGGCGCGGCTCGGGAGCGAGACCGGTTCGTGGCCGCGGTCGCGCGCGAGGCGCCGCAGGACTTCGCGAAGCCCCGGATCCATCGTCGCCGGCGGTTCGCACAGCGTACGGGTCAGGTCGGCGGAACAGCCGGTGTCGGCGGCGATGCGTTCGGCGCGCGCGCCGATGCGGGCGATGAGGTCGTCCACCACCGCATCGTCCAGGTCGCGCAACTCGATCGGGAAGCGGGCTGCCCCCGGAATCACATTCGCCGCGGACGGTTCGACCGCGAACTGGCCCACATTCCCCACCTGGCCGCCGGGTTTGCGGCGGATCTCCTCGTGGACGGCGGCGATGAGTCGGGCGGCGGCGAGCATCGCGTCGCGCCGCTCCGCCATCGGGGTCGTTCCCGCGTGGTTCTGCGAACCCGTGAGCCGCGCTTCGAAGCGGTGGATGCCCACGATGCCGTCCACCACGCCGAGCCGCGCGCCGTCGCGTTCCAGCGTGCCGCCCTGCTCCACATGGAGTTCGAAGAACGCCCGCACCGTTCGCGGGTCGAGCACCGCCCGGTCGAGCGCGCGCGGGTCTTCGCCGTACCTTTCGAGCCATTCGTGGAGGCTCAGCCCGTCTTCGCCGGTGCGGTCGAGTTCGCCGGGCGGCGTCCCGGAAGTGGCCGCGCGGCTGCCGAAGAGTCCGTTGCCGAAGTGCGCGCCTTCCTCGTCGCACCAGACCGCCATCTCGAGCGGGTGGCGGGTCTCGATCCGCTGGTCGGCGAGCGAGCGCAGCACCTCGAGCGCCCCGAGCACTCCCAGGGCGCCGTCGAAGTGCCCGCCGCGCGGAACCGTGTCCAGGTGCGACCCGAAGAGGATCGCCGGCAGCGGTTCGCGGCCTTCCCGCCGCCCGAAGAGGTTGCCCGCCGGGTCGGTGCGGACGGCGAGCCCCGCCGACTCCATTTCGCCGACCAGCCACTCGCGGGCGGCCCGCTCGTCCTCGGAGAAGGCGATCCGCCGGGCGCCGCCCTCCGGGTGGGCGCCGAATCCGGAGAGGCGTTCGAGCGAGCGCCGCAGCCGGGCGCCGTCGGTGGCGGGGGGTGGGGCGGGGGAGTCCGGCGGCATCGGGAGGGCGAAGTTTCTCACCGGCGCGCCCGGCCCGGGCGGGCGCCTCGCGCCGCGGCGGCGGCCGACCCGCCCCCGCCCGACCCGCCCCCGCCCGACGCCGGCGAGGGTGGAAACAATCTGTCGCCTTCCGGCGTTACCGTATCCGTTGCCCCCGGCGGAGAGAGCGCCGGGCGCAAGGAGAACCAACCCGATGATCGGCCTGTTCGACCCGCTCTACTTCGTCATCCTCGCCCCCGGCCTCGCCATCACGCTGTGGGCCACCTTCAAGGTGAAGAGCACCTTCAAGCGCTACAACAAGGTGCCGCTCCGAAGCGGGCGCAGCGGGCGCGAGACCGCCGAGTACCTGCTTCGGCGGCAGGGGATCCACATCCCGGTGGAGGAGCACCCCGGCGCGCTCTCCGACCACTACGACCCGCGGGTGCGCATCCTCCGCCTGTCGCCGGAGGTGTTCCACGGGCGCAGCGTGGGCGCGGCCGCCGTGGCCGCCCACGAAGTGGGGCACGCGCTCCAGCACCACGCCGCCTACCAGCCGCTCATGTTCCGCCAGGCGCTGGCGCGGCCGGCCGGGTTCGCCTCCAGCGCCTCGTGGATCATCCTGCTGGGCGGCTTCCTGCTGGGCGCCGCCGGGCTGGTCCAACTCGGCGTCGCGCTCTTCGCCCTCGTGGTGCTGTTCCAGGTCGTGACCCTGCCGGTGGAGTTGAACGCCTCCAGCCGCGCGAAGACGCTGGTCTGGGAGACCGGGATCGTGGCGCCGGAGGAGCGCGCCGGGGTCTCCCGCGTGCTCAGCGCCGCGGCGATGACCTATGTGGCCGCCGCGCTCACCGGGCTGCTCACGCTGTTCTACTACCTGCTCCGCTCCGGGCTGCTCGGCGGCGGGGACGATTAGCCGGGGCCTCGCGACTCTCGCCTTCCGGGCGAGGTGGCCCTTCGGACCGTCGCCACCGTGGGCGGTAACATTCGCCCCCGACCCATGAACGGCCGGGACCTCGGTCAGCGATACCGGCGGGCGCACGACCGGATGCGCGATGTGGAAGGTCTGCTGCCCCCCGAGGCCTTCGATGAGTTGCTCAAGTTCCTCTTCGTCAAGGACTGTGTCGAACGGGGAGGGGGCGATGCGGACTTCCGGGACGGGAGCGCGGACGCGCCGCCGGCAGCGGCCATCAGGACACTGTTCTCGAGAGCACTCCGGTCGCGCGCGCCTTGGGCTTGCGACATCTGGCAGGACGGACACTTCCACCTGTCTGACTCCACGCTGCTCGACCTCCACGAGATGTTCTCGGACTTCCGACTCGCCGACCTCTCGGTGGATGTGCGCGCAACCGCGCTGCGGACATTTCTGGACTCCGATGCCAGACGGGGGCTTGGCGTCTTCCTGACTCCCGAAGATGTTGTCCGGGCCATGGTGGATGTTCTCGCGCCGCGGCACACCGAGTTGGTCCTGGATCCCGCCTGCGGGTCCGGCACCTTCCTGCTCGAGACCGTGCGTCATCTCTCGAGACGAGCGCCCGGCGGGAGCCCGTTCACGGTCCACGGCGTCGACAAGAATCCCCGAATGCTGCTCCTCGCGCAACTCAATCTGGGCAACGATCCGGGCATCGAGTTCAAGCAAGCGTGTACGGACTCGCTCAAGGCGCTCGGCAATACTGCGACGCCGCCGCTGAACCTGTTCCCCGACTCAGTGGATGTAATCCTCACGAATCCACCCTTCGGCGTGACAGTTACGACCGAAACCGTCCCGCGGGCGCTCTTCCGGGGAGGGCTTGCCGGCGCCAAGCCAAAGGGCAGTCGCATTCCCAGTGAATTCCTGTTCGTGGAACGGTGTCTCAGAATGTTGAAACACGGAGGGAGACTGGGCATCGTTCTGCCTAGAAGCGTTTTCACGAACGACAGGATGGCTGCGCAACGGCAGAGAATCGACGAGTTGGGGTATTTGACCGAACTCGTTGAACTACCCCCGGAAACCTTCGCCCTCACCGGAACACATACATCAACGGTCGCAGCCTTCTTTCGACGACACTCGGCAGCGGCAGACCGACGACGGACCAAGGCTGTCGTCCGGGCCTGCACCGTCACCAATGTCGGATTCGACTCGACCGGACGGCGCCGGGAAGGCAACCAACTACCCACGCTAGCCCGACGCCTGGTGGAGGGCGAGACCCGGAAGTCTCCGAGGATCCGCTTTCACCGCGATGTGCCCATCGAGGCTACCCTTCAACGCTCCGCGGTGCTCCTGTTCTCTCGGAACGGCCGACGGCCGGGCAATGTGCTCAGGGATTTCGTGGAGATCGCCAACACCGGGCGTACTCCGGCGCGGACCGAGTACACCGACAGTGGAACCTTCATCGTCAAGGTAGGGAATCTGACGGGCCGCGGGATCGATTGGAGGCCCAGGGATCGCAATTTCGTTTCCGCCTCCGAGGGCGCGCGTCGCTCACGCAGCGCAAAACTCTCGCTGTCCCGTGGTGATCTCGTTTTGACCTCCTCGGCGCATGTGGCGCGATATATCGCCAAGAAGGTCGACATCATCGGCGACATCCCGAGGGAATACAGACAGATCACCTTTGCGGGCGAAGTGACTCGACTTCGACCCATGCCGAAGATCGATTCGTTCGTGCTCCTGGCGACCTTGCGGCATCCCGCGGTCCGGCAGGATCTGCAGGCGTCGGTCCGCGGGCAGACGGCGCATCTGCACCCGGACGATCTCCTGTGCGTCGGTGTCCCTTGCGACCTCTCGAGGCCGGGAGAGGAGCTGTTGGCTCTTGCCGAACTGCTTCGACGGGAGGCGGAATTGGCCTTTCGTCTGGCCGCTGTGGCGGCAGAGGCGGAAGGCCGGTTGGCTTCAGCGTGCGTCCCGTGAGTAGGGTCGCCGTTGAGGCGCCGCATGGTCGGTGTCCCGAAGCGTGAGCAGTTGTCGTTGCTCTTCGTTTAGCCCGGTGACTTGGATCGTCATGGGCGAACCGGCTTCGGACGCCTCCTGCAGGACGGCCTTCTCCGGATCGTGGAGCAGGTCGAACGGCATGGCTTCGGGTTCCATCGCGCTTCGATCGGCGGTTGGCGAAGTGAGTTCGAACTCGGAGAAACGCGGATCTTCCAGCGCGTCGCGGACGACACAGTGAAACACGCGGACGGGATTGCACATGTAGAACTGGAAGGAGTAGGGCCACAGGTTCTTGGGCGCGGGAGTCTTGTTGGGATTCGTGGCGATGTGTTTTTCGTAGATGTTCCGGTAGTAGTTGCGCATCAGAAACGAGAAGTTCCGATGTCGTGGGTTCCGGGGCCAAATCTCGTAGGCGCGAAATCGCACGGAGTTCCAATCGTTGGCTTCGAAGTGGGGATAGTCGCCGATGATCAACACGAGTCGTGGAACACGGTCGAGAAGGAAGCGCAATTCGTCTTCGCTCCGAACGCCGATGAGCCACTTCGAATCGTTTTTGCGTTCGATCTCACGGGAGTTACATGCCGGGCAGGTGTCTTCGATCCGGGCGACGGCCGCGGAGCAGGCGCGGCACTTGTCCAATTGGTCGAGACGGGAGCAGGACTTGACTTCGGAACCGTCACGGAGGTCGTTCCCTCGGGCAGCCGTTCGTTCGCCCTCCATACCGGTGATGAGTGAGGCGAGGTGCTGAGCGGGGTAGCCGATCTTGATGTTGGGTGTCTGCTTCGTGATCCGCGCCCACTTCACCAGGTCACGCCGAGGTCGGAGCACGAGATCCAGAAGGATTTCCTTCAGGAGAGAGGCATTGTTCCGGAGCGTCACCAAGTCGGAGCGAGGTTTCATCGGAGGTCAGATCTCGTGGCGAACCAGGTTAGGGGTTTGTTCAGTGTGGCGGCCACATCCTCCAACTCGATGAAGTCCAAGCGACGCTCCCCGAGTTCGCACTTGGAGACCCAAGTCTGCGGGCGATTCAGGGCGTGGGCGAGCGCGGTCTGAGTGAGCCCTGCTTCTACCCGGGCCTGACGGAGGCGTAGGCGGAGCGTTCGGTAGCGGGAGGAGGTGAGGGACTTTGCCGATGCCACGAGACAAGTATCGGCGCGGGCACGCGCTAACCCAATATGGGGTAGAAGATCTGTTGCGGGCCTGCTGACGGAAGCGGTCGCGCCGGCGAACAGAAGGAAAAGCGGCGGGTGGCGGCGGGTCCGCGCCGCGCCCGCGCGAAGACGCTGGTTTGGGAGACCGGGATCGTGGCGCCGGAGGAGCGCGCCGGGGTTTCCCGCGTGCTCAGCGCCGCCGCGATGACCTATGTGGCCGCCGCGCTCACCGGGCTGCTCACGCTGTTCTACTACCTGCTCCGCTCCGGGCTGCTCGGCGGCGGGGACGACTAGCGGAGTCCCTTCGGCCGGGTCCGTTCATTCCGAGCGCAGCGCATCCCAGGGGTCGCGGCGGGCGGCGACCACCGCCGGGTAGAGGCCGAAGACCACGCCGACGGTTACCGAGAAGAAGAACGCGACCGCGAAGGCGAACAGGGGAGGCGGGCCGACCGGCAACTGCGGGGCGAAGGCCGGGGCGAGCAGGCGGAGCGCGACGCCGAGGGCGGCGCCCAGCACGCCGCCGGCGAGCGCGAGCAGCACCGCTTCGATCAGGAACTGGCGCACCACCTGGGAATGGCCGGCGCCGATCGCCTTGCGGATGCCGATCTCGCGGCCGCGTTCGCGCACCACGACCAGCATCACATTCATGACGCCGACGCCGCCGGCCAGCAGGCTGATGGCGGCGAGCGCCACGCCCCCGGCGGCGACCGCGGCGAGCGCGCTGCGCACGCCGCCGAGCAGGGCGTCGAGCGACAGGACCTCGAAGTCGTCCTCGGCTTCGGCGGGGAGGTCCCGCGCCCGGCGGAGCGCCGCGCGGATCTGCTCTTCGGCCAGTTCCACTTCCTCGAGCGACCGGGCGCGATACCCCAGCGCCACCGGCATCGAGTCGCCCGCCTGGAGGCGGGCGCGGGCGGTGGTGATCGGGACGAGCACTTCCCGGTTCGGGTCGCCGATCGAAAGGATTCCGCCTTCGTGCTCCTCGAGCCGGCCGACGATCGTGAACAGGTGGCCGTCGAGCAGCAGGCGCTCGCCGACCGGATCGGACTCGCCGCGTCCGAGTTCGGCGAACACTTCCGAGCCGACCACCGCCGCCGGCGCTTGCCGCCGCATGTCCTCCGGGGTGAGGAAGCGGCCGCGCGCGAGCGTCTTCCCGGTGACTTCGCGGTGCATCGGGCCGACGCCGTTGACCGCCAGGCGGGCCGCTTCGTCGCCGTACCGGACTTCCGGATAGAGCGTGACCACCGGGTCGAAGGAATCCACCGCCGAGGATTCGCGGAACGCCGCTTCCCCGTCCTCGAGCGACAGGTAGGAGCGGCGGCGGACGATGTCGTCGCGCGGCGAAGACCAGGACACGCGGATGTAGCCGCCGCCGGCCTGGCCGAACTCCGAGGAGACCGTTTCGGTGAGGCCGTCCATCACCGACGCCACGGCGACGACGGTGGCGATGCCGATCGCCACGCCGAGCGTGCTCAGGATCGAGCGCAGGGGATTGCGCCGGATGGAGGAAACCCCCATCCGCAGGTTTTCCCGGATCAACGGGGGGTATCGGTATCCGGGGCGGAGGCGGCGGTTCCGGCGACGACCGGGTCGCCGTCCGAAAGCGACCGCAGCGCGAGCGGCGGACCCACCACGATCTCGTCGCCGGGAGAGAGCCCGGTCATGATTTCCGTCTCGAAGAGATCGGAGAGGCCGGTGGTGACGCGGCGCTCCCGCGCGACTCCCTCTTCGACGACGAACACGATCTGGTAGGCGCCCGCCGCGTCACCGTCCGCATTCCCGCCGCGGCGCGACACGCGGCTCCCCGCCTTCGTCCCGCGGTTTCCGAACGACAGCGAGAACATCCGGTCTTCGGTGACGCCTTCCGGCAGCCGCCGCAACAGCGCGCCGATCGGCGCGGCCAGCGTGTCCGCGCGCCGCGCCGTTTCGATGCGCACCTGCGCGCTCATGGACGGTCGCACCGACTGCGGCGGCGCCGCCAACCGAATCCGCGCCAGGAACCGCGCCCCGCGGGTCGAGTCGCCGAAACGCGATTCGTCGCGTTCGCCGACGCGCTGGATCTCGAACACCGAGCCGGCGAGCGTCGCTTCGCCGAGCGCGGTCAGCGATACCTCGGCGGGCTGGCCGGTTTCCACCCTCACCACATCCACTTCGGGGATCTCCGCCTCGACGATCAGGTCGTCGTCGGTTCCCAAGGTCATGATCCGGGAGCCGGGGAGGTTCTGGCTGCTCGCCACCACCAACTCCCCCGCTTCCAACTCGACGGAGAGCACGATGCCCCGCACCGGGGAGCGGACCACCGTCTTGCGCAGGTCCTCTTCGGCGCGGCGCACGGCGGAGCGGGCGCCTTCGATGTACTGGCGCGCGCGGTCGGCGGCGATCCCGGCGCGTTCGCGCGCCACTTCCGCCTCTTCGAGGAACCGGCCGCTCACGATGCCTTCTTCGCGCAGTCGTTCCGCGCGGGTTCGCTCGCGCTGCGCGTCCTCCGAGGCGACTTCGGCGTCGGCGAGCGCGGACTCCGCCTGGCGGAGCGCGGCGCGCCGCTCTTCCACGATGGGGCGCTGCGTCGCGTCGTCGATCAGCGCGACGATCGTTCCCGGTTCGATGGAGTCGCCGGGGCGGACGCGGACTTCGAGGAGCCGCCCGACGACTTCCGCGGAGATGTCCACGCTCTCCGCCGCGCGGACGACTCCGGAGGCCTCCACCGTGGAGACGAAGTCCCGCGCCGAAACGATCGCGGTTTCGACCCGGCGGCGGTCGTCCGGCGTTTCGACGCTGAGCCAGAACACCAGCGCCGCGGCGGAGGCGGCGAGGACCGCCCCGAGCAGTTTCTTCATTCCGGTGGACCCGCCTCGCCGGAGAAGCCGCCCGCGCTCAGCCTCCCGACGCGGCGCCGAAGCCGAGCGCCTCGCGCAGGAGTTCCATCCCGCCGAAGAACGCGGTTACCAGCGCCCACAGCGCCGCCGCCACGCCGAAGGAGCGGCGGCGGGAGACGCCGAGGACGATCGCGAAGCCGATGCCGGTGAGCGCGAGTTCCCAGAGGACGAACAACTCGATGCGGAGGGCGACGGCGCGCGCGACCGCGCCCAAGTCCGGGACCGCGGCGGCGAGGCTGGAGCGGAGCGGCTCTTCGGCGCGCTCCGGCGGGAGCGGGTAGGAGAACCGCGCGACCGCGGCGGTGAGCGCCGCGCGCGCCGCGGCCGCCGGCCAGGCGGCGTGCAGCACCGTGGAGTAGATGTGGCGGAAACTGCCTTTCACGCCCAGCAGGCCGAACGCCAGGAGGAAGACCGCCGCCGCGGCGAGCGGGTTGATCATCGCCCCCAGCGCCCCGAGGATCGGCGCGAAGGCGCGGGCCATGCCCAGCGCCTGCCGGGTGGCCTCCTCGGTCCGCTCCCGTTCGGCCCGCGACTGGTTGCGGAGGAAACGCGGGGCTTCCTCCAACTGCCGCTCGACCGTGTAGGCGGCGAGGCGGTCGAGGTCGGTGGCCCGGCTGAGCGCAGTGGCCTCGATGCTTCCGGCCAGCGCGAGGGCGAGGATCGCCGAGGACACCGCCGGCGTCTCCGCGAGCCCGGCGAAGGTCTTTCCCGGCGCCGTGAACATGGTCAGCAACCGCCGCGCGGAGTCGCCGCGCTTCCGGCCGCCGTTCGCGGGAATGCGATCCATGTCGGCGACTATATGGCCGCCCCCCTCGTCGCCTGTCGCCCCCTGTCGTCGCCTGTCGTCGTCCGCCCGTCGTCGTCCGCGCCTATCGTCGTCTGCCGGCCGTCGGCCGCCCGCCCGCGGCTGTCCGCCCGCCGCAGAGCCGGCGCCGCGCGAGCGGCTCCCTATAATCGGAAACCCTTCGCTCCCAGCCGTCCCGGCGCCCGGAGCGGTCGAACGGGCCGCCGGGACCGGGAACCCGACCCTCGAACTTCGACCGGAGAACAGGCCGAACCGCATGAACCTTCGTCACCTCCGCCGCCTCGCCGGCGCGCTCGCGCTGGGCGCCTTCGCCGGGGCCGCCGCTTCCGCGCAGGACCTCGAAACCCTCCGCCCGGCCGCCGGCGAAGGCGCCGCCGAGCACGCGAAACTCGTCCAGGAGATCGTGGATTCCCTCTACAGTTTCGGCGAACTCGGTTTCCAGGAAATCGAAACCTCCCGTTACCTCACGGAGATCCTCCGCGAACACGGGTTCACCGTGGAGGACGGCATCTCCGGCATCCCGACCGCGTGGCTCGCGCGCTGGGGTTCGGGTTCGCCGGTCATCGCGCTCGGCAGCGACCTCGACGGGATTCCCGGGGCGTCGCAGAAACCCGGAGTCGCCTACCACGACCCGCTGGTCGAAGGAGCGCCGGGGCACGGGGAGGGACACAACTCCGGGCAGGCGGTCATCATCGCCGGGGCGCTCGCGGTCAAGGACATCATGGAGCGCCAAAACCTCCCGGGAACGATCCTCATCTGGCCGGGAGTCGCCGAAGAAGTCGTCGGGACGAAGGCCTGGTTCGTCCGTGACGGGCACTTCGCCGAGGTGGATGTCTGCATCTTCACGCATGTCTCCTCGCAGTTCGGCGTGAGTTGGGGGCAGGGCGGAGGCAACGGGCTCGTCTCGGTCGAATACACCTTCCGGGGCGAGGCGGCGCATTCCGCCGGCGCTCCCTGGCGCGGACGCAGCGCGCTCGACGCGGTCGAAATCATGAACACCGCCTGGAACTTCAAACGCGAACACCTGCGCCTGCCGCACCGCTCCCACTATGTGATCACGAACGGCGGCGCCCAACCGAATGTGGTGCCGCAACTCGCTTCGGTCTGGTACTACTTCCGCGAACTCGACCAGCCGATGATGAAGGAACTCTTCGAACTCGGCAACACGATGGCGGAAGCGGCGGCGGCGATGACTTCCACCGAGGTTTCCTGGCGCATCCTCGGACACGCCTATCCGCGTTACTTCAACAAGCCGGTGGCGGAAGCGGTCTGGGCGAACATCGAGCGTGTCGGGCTGCCGGAATGGAGCGAAGCCGACCAGGCGCTCGCGCACGCGCTGCAGCGCGAACTCGGCGTGGAGGAGCGGGGGCTCCCCACGGAACTGGGCGAGATCCGCGGGCCGGCGGCAGAGCCGCGTCTCGGCGGCGGTTCGGACGACATCGGCGACATCAGTTGGAACATGCCGACGGTCACGCTGCGGTTTCCGTCGAACATACCCGGCGGGCCGGGACACCACTGGGCGAACGGGGTGGCCATGGCCACGCCCATCGCGCACAAGGGCGCGGTCGCCGGCGCAAGCGTGGTCGCCATGACGCTGATGGACCTGCTCCTCGATCCCGAACTCGTTCCGGCGGCGAAGGAATACTTCGCGGAACAGACCGCGGAGCACCAGTACGCGCCGCTCATCGGCCCGGACGATCCGCCGGCGATCCACCTGAACGCGGAGCGGATGGAGTCGTTCCGCGAGGCGATGCGCCCGTTCTACTACGACCCGGAGCGGTACGACACCTACCTGGAGCAGTTGGGGATCGAATACCCCACGGTGCGGGAGAAAGGGCCGGGGAACTGAGGGGGAGCGGGCGTCCTCATGCCGAGGCGCGGTCTTCCGGCGCCTCGATCAGGCGCCGCCACTCAGGAGAACCCGTTGGTTGGACTCGATCGCCGGCGGCGCAGCCGACCGCGGCGTCCGGCGCGCGTTCGGGAACTCCGGCGAAACGACGCTGGTGCCGAAGCAGGGATTTGAACCCTGACACTCGCTAGGAGTACTGCGCCCTGAACGCAGCGCGTCTGCCGTTCCGCCACTTCGGCCCGCGTCGTCTTTTCAATCTTAGCAGTCGACGGCGTCCCCGGAGGTCGGGTTCGGCGCTTCCGGGTCGTCGGCGACCGGCTTCGCGGTGAGTTCCCGGGACAGGCGCCGGCGCGGGCGGCGGGTGGATGTCCGCGCGGCGCCGGCGCGCTTCCGCGGACGGTTCCGGGGGCGTCCGCGAGGCGACGGCCTGGTGGTCCCGGAGGGCGGTGACGCCGGGGACGAGGAACTCCATCTCACCCGGACGCGGCTCGGCGGGGCGCTTCCCGGGGACCTGGTGGAAGCGGAGGCGCGGTTCCGCGGCCGCTCCGGGCGGCTCGAAGGCGAAGTCGTCCGCGTGCTGGAACGGGCCGACGCTCCGCTGGTGGGCGTGGTGAGCGGGGACGGCGCGGCCGTGGATGTCTGGGGGCGCGAGTGGAGCCGGGAAGTGGTCGTCCCGGAGCGGGACCGGCGGGGCGCGCGGCCCGGCGAGTTCGTCGGCCTGCGGGTGACCGGGGCCCCGGCGGTCGGCGGTCGGCCGGTCACCGGCGAAATCGTCCGCGTCTTCGGCGGCGGGGACGAGCCGGAGGCGGAACTCGCCGCCGCGCTCTTCCGCTTCGGCATCCGCGACGAGTTCCCGGCGGAGGCGCTCGCGCAGGCGGAGGAGGCGCCGGGCGGCGTGTCGGAGGGCGACCGCGCCGGCCGGGAAGACCTGCGCGGGCGCCTGATCCTGACGATGGACCCGAAGGACGCCCGCGACCACGACGACGCCGTCGAAGCGGCGGAGATGCCGGGCGGCGGGTTCGAGGTCGGTGTCCACATCGCCGATGTCGGGCGGTATGTCCCGGCGGGGAGCCCGGTGGACGAGGAAGCCGCCCGGCGGGGGACTTCCGCGTACTTCCCGGAGCGCGCGGTCCCGATGCTGCCGGAGGCGCTCTCGTCCGGCATCTGCTCGCTCCGGGCGGGGGTGGATCGGCTCTCGGTTTCGGCGCGGTTGACCGTGGGCGGCGACGGGACGCTGCGGGAGGCCCGGTTCTTCCGCAGCGTGATCCGGAGCGCCGCCGGGCTCGACTACGGAGAGGGCGCGGCGATGCTCGCCGGAGCGGAGCCGGGGCCGCTCGGCGAGGCGGTGCGGGTCATGGGCCGGGCCGCGTCGGCGCTCGCGGCGGCCCGGCGGCGCCGGGGGGCGGTGGACCTCGACCTGCCGGAGCCGGCGGTGGAGACCGATGCCCGCGGGAACCTGGTCCGGGTGGGCCGCGCGGAACGGACGGAGGCGCACCGGCTGGTGGAGGAGTTCATGCTGCTCGCCAACCAAGCCGTCGCGGAGCGGCTGGGGGCGGCGGGCCTGCCGGCGCTCTTCCGGGCGCACGCGGCCCCGCCTCCCGACCGCGCCGCCCGGCTCGAGGACCTGCTCGCGGCCTTCGGGGAGCGGCTGGCGCCGGCGGGGGCCGCCCTCCGCCCGGCGCACTTCGCCGGGTTGCTGGCCCGGATCGCGAACCGCCGGGAAGCCCCGTTCCTGCGCCGCCGGATGCTCCGCGCCCTGGCGCTCGCCCGGTATTCGCCGAGGAACGAGGGCCACTTCGCGCTGGCGCTGCCCGACTACCTCCACTTCACTTCGCCCATCCGCCGCTATCCGGACCTGCTCGCCCACCGGGCGCTCGCCGCGCATCTCGATGGGGACGACTCCGGCCTCCCGGACGGGGAGACCGTCGCCGAACTCGCCGAGAGTTGCTCCCGGACGGAGCGGGCCGCGGAGGCGGCGGAGCGGGCGCTGCTCGAACGCCGGATCACCCGCTTCCTGGCGGCGCGGCTGGGGGACGCGTTCGCGGCGCGGGTCTCGGCGCTGGGCCGGTTCGGGCTGGAAGCGGAACTCGACGAGGTCCCGGTGACCGGGACGGTTCCGATGGAGACGCTCGCGGACGACCGCTACCGCTTCCACCGCCAGACCCACTCCCTGCGTGGTCGGGCCACCGGTCGATCCTTCCGCCTCGGCGACCCGCTCGAAGTCCAACTCGTCCGCGCCGACCGCCGCTCCGGCGAGTTGGAGTTCGTTCTCGCGGAGTAGTCGGCGCTCCGGGAGTTGTCGCGGCGCTCACTGCGCGGTTCCGGCGACCGGGGCGCTCCATTCGCTGACGATCGGCCCCGTCCCCGCCAGGGCCCCGGAACGGATCTGGAAATACAGGGTCTGGCCGGACTCGGCGCGGACGAAGGCCACGGTCGCGCTCGTGATGTGCAGCGTCGCGGAAGCCAGTCCGGCGATGCTCGGAGCAACCCGGTATTGGTAGTTGCTCGCGCCGGGGACGCTGTTCCAGACCCATTCGAGCGAGTTCGGGCCCGTGTTCGCGAGGCGCGGCCGCGGGGCGGCGAGTCGGTTCGGTTCGGGAAGGCTGGTTCCGCTGACGGCCGCGCTCCAGGCGCTCTTCCGGTTCGGCGCCCCGGCCCGCACCCGCGCATAACCGGTGGTGGCCGGCAGGACGGTGAAGCGGAAACGGGTCGCGGTAACGCTGGCCACCATCGTGGAGGAGAAGTCCCCGGGGACGAGACTGAGTTGGATCTCGTACTCCGTCGCCCCGGAGACCGCTTCCCAGCCGAATTCGATGAAATCCGTTCCCGTGGCTGTCACCGTCAGCCCGCGAGGGACGCCGAGCGCGGTCGGCGGCGGCGGGGGAGTGGCGCCGCCGGAAGCGAGTTCGCAGCCGGCGGCGGTGCAGGCGGCGATTTCGGCGCCGGAGCAGCCGCCGCCCACGAAGCCGAATTCCAGTTCCGGCTCCACGAGCGAATGCTCGCCGGGCCAGCGGAGGTCCACGGAGTGGCGGGACGCGCCGCCCTGCGGCTCCACCCGCCAGCCGGCGAAGTTGAGCACGGAGACCGGGGGCCAGTTGCGTTCGGCCATCCCCGGGGTGAGCAGGTAGGGGGAGCGCTGGAACAGCGTGGCTTCCGCGGCGGAGGCGGACTGGGTGACGGTGAGGGTGGTGAACAGCAGGCCTTCGTCGAAGGTGCCGTCGCCCGCCGCCAGGGTGGTCGGGGGCAGGGCGCGGATCGAGATGCCGGGGCAGGGGGAGGCGCCGCCTTCCCGGATGACGAACCGGGCGTCGTCTCCCAGGCGGACGCCGACGGTTCCCGCCGGCGGGGGGACGAAGCGGACCAGCCCGGTCTCGTCGTCCTCGGCGAAGCGGGCGTCTTCCGATGCCGTGAGGCGCGCGGAGGTCGTTCCGGAGAGGCCGCGCCCGGCCGGGACGGCGACGGCGCTCCGCCCCAGCCGGAACTCCTCCGGGTCGGCGGTTTCCGCGAGCGTGGACAGCGCGAGGTCGAGCGGGGCGGCGAGGTTCCGCACTTCGTAGCGGATCGGCAGGTCGGCGCCGCCCCCTTCGGGGACTTCCAGCGGCCCCTCCGGCCCGCCGGCGGCGAAGGAGACGAGGACGCCGCCTTCCCGGATGGAGACCGGCAGGTCGGCGCCGAGTTGCGCGCTCACGCCGGGGTCGGGGACGAACCGCAGCGACAGCGTCTCCGTGCCTTCCTCGAACTCGTCGTCGGCGAGCGCGGTGAGTTCCAGGGACACCGTTCCGGTGGCTCCCGCTCCGGCGGGGATCTCGACGAACGCGTTCGGCAGGGAGAAGTCGGCGGACTGCGCGGCGCCGGGCAGCGGGGACACCCGCAGCCGCCAGGGGGCGGCGAGGCTGCGCGCCTCGTAGCGGACCGGGAGGGAGGCGGTGTCCCCCTCGTACACCTCCGCGGAAGCGACGCCGAAAGTGACCACCGCGGCGACGGGCGGCGGGGGGGCGGGCCCTCCCGGCGTCCCCGGGGCGGTCGCGCCGCCGCCCTCTCCGCAGCCGGCGAGGGCGCCCGCCGCGGCGGCGGCCGCGGGGAGGAGCGCGAAGCGGCGCCGGCGGGAGCCGTTCACCGGATGAAGTCGCTTCCCCGGCGGTCGGGCGGCAGTTCCAGCGAGACGCCGGAAGTCTCGTCACCGGCCTGCACCGTGACCGGGCTCAGGCGGGCGCCGTTGAGCGCCCGCAGCAGGGCGCCGGCCTCGAGGAGGTTCTGGTGGGCGTCCACGCGGGTCATCGGGCCTGCGCGGATCAGGTAGTCGCCGGGAACCAGGCCCTCCAGCCGGAACCTGCCGTCCTCGTCGGTGAAGACGCCGGGGCCGGGGGCGGTCTGTCCGCCCGGCAGGAGGCGGACGCTGCCGACGGCGGCGAAGCGGGCCGGTGAGCCGGAGGCGGTGACCCGGCCGGTGATCGCGCCGGTGCGACGCTCCCAGCCGCCGGCGGGGCGCAGGAGCGAGGCGGCGACGATGTCGTCGAGGGCGAGGGCGTTGGAGATGTCCAGCCCGTAGGACATCTTCGGGGTCTCGCCCCAGATCCCGATGTCCCGGAAGGCGTGGACGATGGTCGGGTGGCGGCCGGAGTGGGCGAGTCCGAGGCAGTGGCCGAACTCGTGGATCGTGGTGGTCAGGCTGCGCGGATCGTCGGAGGCGAGCCGCGCCGCCACCGCGGGGATGATTTCGATGTCGCACTCGAAGAGTTCCCAGGGCCCGAAGCGGTGGCGCCGTTGGAACCACCAGTTGGCGCGGCCGGCGAACCCCTCTTCGTTCGTGGTAACGGTGACGGCGTTGCGGTCGTCCTGCTCGACGCCGGGGCCGGAAGCGACTCCGGTGAGGCGGAGGCGGATGTCGGCGGTCGGGATCCGGCTCCAGGCCGCCATCGCCTCGCGCACGAACGGAAGGGCGGCGGAGTGGCTGGCGAAGGGCGGCGGCTGCGCCGCGCCTTCGCCGTCCACCCACGAGTCGGTCCAGCCGGGGTCGTCGGCCAGGAACCACTCCAGCGCGGCGCCGGCCGGCCAGTACTCGGCGCTCCACCGGGCGGCGCCGTCGGCCCCTGCGATGCGCGAGCCGTCGTCGTAGGCCGGGACGAAGCGGTAGCCGGAGGCGCCGGCCCCGACCAGCAGGCCGCCGAGGGCCAACGCCGCGGCCCGCGCGAGTCCCCGCCGGCCGGCGGCGGGGAGGCGGCGACTCGTCCGGCCCGCCCGCGGGAGCGGGCGGAGGCTCGCGGCGAGGCGGGGCGGGGCGGTCATCGAGGAGGGCCGCATCGGGAGGGTCGCATCGGGAGTGACCGCATCGGGGAGGGCCGCATCGGGGAGAGCGGCATCGGGCGGGTCGGCGTCGGGCGGGTCGGCATCGGTCGTGGACTCGGACTTTCGGGCACGCGGGGAACCTACCCGGCGGCTACGACAGAAAACGACTCCCCGAACGGCCGGTCGCTTCCCGCGCCGGCGGCGGGCCGCGCCCGAGGCGTCCGGGGCCGGGTCGCGGACGGGCGGCGGGCCTCGCCCCCGCCGAACTTCGCCCTGCCCCCCGCCCCCCGGTCCGCCGTCAGGCGGCGGGCGTCACGCGTCGGGGCGGTCCGGGTCGCGGGGGAGGGCCAGCGAGAACACCGAGCCCCGCCCCGGCTGGCTCGACACCGTGAGCCGGCCGCCCAAGCCCTCCGCGGTGTGGCGGGCGATGGTCAGGCCGAGCCCGGTGCCGCCGACCGCGCGCGAGCGGGCCGGATCCACCCGGTAGAACCGCTCGAAGATCCGGGCGCGGTGCGCTTTCGGAATGCCCACGCCGTCGTCGCGCACGGAAACGACTACTTCGCCGTCCCGCGACTTCGTTTCGATCTCGACCCGGCCGTCCTCGGAGGAATACTGCACCGCGTTGTCCACCAGGTTCTGCAGGATCTCGATGAGCAGGTTGGGGTCGGTGTGGATGGTTTCGTCCTCCGCTCCGCCGGTGACCCGCAGCGTCCGTTCGCCGGCCTTCACCCGCGCCGAGTCCAACACGAACCCGATCACATCGGGCAGGCGCACCGGCAAGGTCTCCACATCCATCTTGCCGGCCTCGATCCGGGCCAACTTGAGCAGGTCGTCGGTCAGCCGGGAAAGCCGGACCGCGTGTTCCCGGATGATGCGCAGGAACCGTTCGTTTTCTTCCGCGGCTTCCACTTTCCCGTCCAGCAGGGTCTCCGCGAAACCCCGGATGGCGGTGAGCGGCGTCTTGAGTTCGTGCGAGAGGTTCGCCACGAAGTCGCGGCGGACGCGCTCGAGGGCATGGAGTTCGGTCACATCCATGACGACCAGCACGGCGCCTTCCGGCTCGCCGCCCGCCGCCCCCCCGCCCGACGCCCCCCCGCCCGACGCTACACCGCCCGACGCCCCGCGCTCGCCGTCCCGCCGGCCGTTCGCCGCCTCGGCGGGGGGCCGGATCGGCGCTCCCCGCGCGAGCACCTCCCGGCCCCGCACCGAGAGTTCGCGCTCGCGCGCCTTGCCGCGCATCGCCGCCTTCACCATCTTCAGGAGTTGTTTCTCCTCGAGCACCCGGCGGGCGCCGAGTCCTTCGTATTCCTGCCACGAAGCGCCGGGCAGCGACAGGACTTCGCGGAATGCCCGGTTCACATACTGGACGCGCAGGTTCCGGTCGAGCACCGCGACGCCTTCGACCATGCTGGAAAGGATCGTCGCGCCCTGGTTCCGCTCCTGGGTGAGCGAAGTGAAAGTCCGCTCCAGCGCCGCCGCGGTGCGGTTCAGCGAAACCAGCAACTCGTCCAACTCGTCCGGACGGACGGGCGCGGTTTCGGGAGTGAAGTCCCCCTGCGCGACCCGCTCCGAAAAGCGAACCAAACGCCCCACCCGGTCGGCGAACTTCCGCGAATACCAGAGCGAGAACCCGCCCCCGGCGAGGGCGGCGAGCAGCGCCGCCAGCGCCACCGGCGCCAGGATGGCGCGGATCGTCTCTTCGATCCGCACCACCGGTTCCGCGAGCCGCAGCACCACCTCCGGGTACCAGGACGGCCGGACCGCCACATAGGTGAGGTCTTCGCCGCGGGTATCGCTGAACCGCTGGGAGCGGCCGTAACCGGAGCGGAACGCGGCGGCGACTTCCGGGCGGTCCGCGTGGTTGTCCATCGCCGCCGGATCGTCGTGCGAGTCGGCGAGCACCGCGCCGTCGAGCGCGATCAGCGTGACCCGGCGCTCGGTCCCGGTCGGCGTGGCCGAACTCTCCTCCGGGGCGGACCCGAACGCCGACAGCCGTATCGCCCAGTCGGCGAGCGACTGCGGCGAGTCGTCCTCCGGCGGGTTCGCGAGCGCCACTTCGGTGATTCCGTCCAGTCGGGCGAAGGTGGAGGACACGGCGCTCGCGCGCACCACCGACGCAGTGGTCAGCAGCGCGGCGAGGAGCGCGGGCAGCGCGACCGCCAGACTGGCGAGCGCCAGCCGAACGGCCAGGCGGCGCGGCCGGCGAAGCCGCGCGCGGCGGTCGGGGCTCAGTCCGCCCGGGCCTCGAACCGGTAGCCGGCGCCGCGGACGGTCTGCAGGAGCGACGGTTCGCCCTCGGCGTCCACCTTCTGCCGGAGCCGGCGCACATAGACATCCACGCTGCGCGCGGTGATGGACCGGTCGCGGCCCCACACGCGGTCGAGGATCTGCTGCCGGGAGAAGACGCGGCCGGGATTCGACGCCAGGTGGTGCAGCAGCCGGAACTCGAGGTGGGTGATGGCGAGGTCGCGGTCGTCGCGCTGCACCCGGTGCGCCGCCGGATCTATCGTGAGTCCGCCGATGCGGAGGACTTCGTCCCCGCCCGCGCCGGCCGGCGCCGCCGCGTCCGCGCGGCCGGCGCGGCGGAGCACCGCGCCTACGCGGGCGACCAACTGCCGGGGGCTGAACGGTTTGGTGATGTAGTCGTCGGCGCCGAGTTCGATCCCGGTGATCACATCCACTTCCTCGCTCCGGGCGGTCAGCATGATCACCGGCAGCGAGGCGAGGGCCGGGTCGCTGCGCACCGCGCGGCAGACATCGAGGCCGCTGGTCTCCGGCAGCATCAGGTCGAGGATGAGCAGGTCGGGCGGCTCGCGCCGCAGTTCCTCCAGCCCGGCGTTGCCGCCGGCGGCGGCGGTCACCCGGTAGGACTCGCGCTCCAGGTTGAAGCGCAGGAGTTCGACGATGTCGGGGTCGTCTTCGATGATGAGGATGCGCTTCATGACGGGTTTGCGACGGGTGCGCGGGCGGGGCGCGGCGGGCGACCGGAATCGTACGGAATTCCGGCGCGGCGCGCGAGACCGCGCAGGAGCGGGAACGCCCCCGCCGGGCGTCGACTTCCGGGCCGCCGCCGCGAGTCCGCGCCGGTCTCCGCTCCGGTCTCCGCCTGGGGCGGCGGCGCGGGGATTCCGACGGCTTCGCCCGACGAGAGCGCCCGTCGCGGGCCCGCGGGCCGCGCGGCCCGTGACCGCCGGCAGGGCGCCCGCGAGGAACGGCGGCGGGAACGGCGCTCGCCGTCGTCATCCTGCGTTAACCAACTTTTCGGCGGATTGTTTTTCTCGTTTCAACACCGGGAAACCGCGCCGGAAACAGAATCCCCGCGCCGATGCCGGAACACCGACTCCGGGGCGGGGCGCCGCTCCCCGCGCTCCCCTCCCGCTCCCTTCGCCGGGCGTTTCTCCCGGTTCTCCCGGTTCTCCCGGTTCTCCCGCGCCGCCGCCGCTTCGGCGAAACGCGTCCGATGACGCCGCTGGCCCTCGCGTCCGCCGTCTCCCTCGCGTTCGCCATCTCCGCGGCCGCCGTCGGCGCGGCGCAGGAAACCGGAACGGTGGCCGGCGTCGTCCGCGACGCGTTCAACGGGATGACGCTGCCGTCGGCGCCGGTCACCGTGGTTTCGACCGGCCGCACGGTCTTCACCGAGTTGGACGGCGGCTTCCGCGCGCGGGCGCCGGCCGGGCCGCAGGAGATCCGCGTCTCCTTCGGCGGCTACACCCCGCGCGTCCTGACCGTGGAAGTCGTCGCCGGCGAAACCGCGCGGATCGAAGTCGCGCTGGAGATGGAGCGGTTCACCGAAGAGGTCGTCGTCTCCGCCGAAGCGGTCGAAGCGGAACTCTTCACCGCCGAAGCGCAACTGGTGGAACGGCGGAAGGCGGCGACGATCACCGACAACTTGGCCTCCGAAGAGATGAAGGAGAACGCCGACTCGAACGCCGCGTCGGCGATGAAACGCGTCACCGGGCTCACCGTCGTGGACAACCAGTATGTGTTCGTCCGGGGCCTCGGCGAGCGCTACTCCAACACCACGCTGAACGGCGCGGTGCTGCCGACCACCGAGCCGGACAAGCGGGTGGTGCCGCTCGACCTCTTCCCCGCCGGCCTGCTCGAAAGCGTGTCCGTGGTCAAGTCCTACCTGCCGGACAAGCCGGCGGACTTCTCCGGCGGCCTGGTCGAAATCGACCCGCTCTCGTTCCCGAGCGAGCCGGTGCTCAGTTTCTCGATGTCGCAGGGAATGAACTCGCGCACCTCCTTCCGGGACGGTCTCGGCTATCCGGGCGGCGCCCGCGACTGGCTGGGGTACGACGACGGAACCCGCGGTCTGCCGGCGGGCATTCCGAACGAACGCGCGGTGCGCACCAGCCGGTTCACCAGCGCCGGCTTCACCCCCTCGGAACTCGAAGCCATGGGCGAGTCCTTCGCCAATGTGTGGTCGCCGGAGACGACGCCGATCCGGCAGAACCAGTCCTTCAGTTTCGTCGCCGGGAACAGTTGGGACCGGTTCGGGGCCATCGTGAGCGGCGCCTGGTCGGAGAGCCACCAGAACCAGGACGAACGGCGGACCTTCTACGCGGTTTCCGCCGGCGACCTCGAAGTCCAGAACGAGTACGACTTCGACACGACCACCTCCAAGACCTCGACCGGCCTGGTCGGGAACCTGGCCTACCGGTTCTCCGGCAACCACCGGCTCGCCCTCGAGAACTTCTACACCCACAACTCGAAGAACGAGGCGCGGATCTTCCAGGGCTACAACAACGATGTGGGCGAGGACATCCGGAACACCCGGCTGTTCTGGGTGGAGGAGACCATCTTCTCCAGCACGCTCTCCGGCGAGCACTTCCTGCCCGGGCTCGCTTCCAGCCAGTTGGAGTGGAAGGCCACGCTCTCCCGCGCCGCGCGGGACGAGCCCGACCTGCGCGAGACGCTCTACGAGTTCAACCCGGCGGTGGAGGGCTTCGTGCTCGCCGACGAGTCGCAGAGCGGCTTCCGGATGTTCAACGACCTCGACGACGAAGTGCGGGAGTTGGGTTTCGACTGGAGCGCGTTCTTCACCCAGTGGAGCGGCCTGCCGGCGATGTTCAAGTTCGGCCCGAGCCTGACCCTGCGCGAGCGCAGTTTCAGTTCGCGGCGCTTCCGTCTCAACCCGCGCATCGCCGGCGCGGTGGACCTCACCGCCGCCCCGGAGGACATCTTCACGCCGGAGAACATCGGCGCCTCCTACGAACTCCGCGAGGAGACCCGGCCGACGGACGCCTACGGCGCGGAACAGACGGTCACCGCCGCCTACGGGATGCTCGACCTGCCGCTCGGCCGCAACCTGCGGGTCATCGGCGGCGTCCGGGTGGAGCGGTCCCGCCAGCAGGTGGACACCTTCGACCCGTTCTCCACCGCTTCCGAGACGATCACCGCCCGGCTCGAGGACACGGACCTCCTGCCCGGCGTGAACGCGGTGTACGCGCTCACCGACCGGACGAACCTGCGGGCGAGTTACAGCCACACGGTGAACCGCCCCGAGTTCCGGGAACTGGCGCCGTTCGAGTTCACCGATGTGGTGGGCGGACGCGCGGTGGTCGGCAACCCGGACCTGCAGCGGGCGCTCATCCGGAACCTGGACCTGCGGTTCGAGACCTTCCCCGGCGTCGGCGAAGTGCTGGCCGCGAGCGTCTTCTACAAGGACTTCTCCAACCCGATCGAGCGGATCGTCGAGCCGACGGCGCAACTGCGGACCTCCTACACCAACGCGGTGGGCGCCCGGAACGCCGGGGTGGAAATCGAGAGCCGCCGGCAGTTCGGCCGGTGGACCGGTTCCGCGAACTACACCTATGTGGATTCGCGGATCGAACTCGAGTCCGCCTCCGGTCAGGTGCAGACCCGCCTCGCCCGCCCGCTCGCCGGGCAGTCGGCGCATGTCTTCAACCTGAGCGCCGACCTCGACCTGCCGGAGATCGGCGGCAGTCTCCGGGTCCTCTACAACTACTTCGGCGACCGGATCGTGGATGTGGGCTCCCTGGGTATGCCCGACATCTACGAAGAGGGCCGGGGCGCGCTGGACGCGGTGTTCTCCAAGCGGTTCGCTTCGTGGAGCCTCCGAGCCTCGTTCGACAACCTGCTGGACAGCGAGCACCGCTTCACCCAGGGCGGGAAGGCGCAGCGGACTTTCGGCCTCGGCCGGTCGTTCTCGCTCAGCGTCTCCTACTCGATTCGCTGAGTTCGTCGGCTCCGTCCGCCCGCCCGCACAAGAAGGGGACCTTCCACGAATGCGCAAGCAGCGACGGACCGCCGCCGCCCTCTCGCTCCCGCTCGTCGGGCTTCTCTCCGCAGCCTCGTGCGGCGACAACGACCCGGCCGTCACGCCGACCCCCGCTCCGGGCGCTCCGGGCCCGACGGACCCGAACGGGCCGCTCACCGTCCGGGGAACGATCGAAGCGGACACCACCTGGACCGCGGCCCGCGAAGTCCTGCTCGAGGGCGCGGTCTTCGTGGCCTCCGGGGCGACGCTCACCATCGAGCCCGGAACGAGGATCTACGGCAGCAGCGCGTCGAACGGCGCGCTGATCGTGAGCCGCGGCGGCCGCATCATGGCCGAAGGCACGCGCGAGAACCCGATCGTGATGACCAGCGACCAGCCCGACGGGGATCGCGCCCGCGGCGACTGGGGCGGCCTCATCATCAACGGCGCGGCGCCGCTCAACATCCCCGGCGGAACCGCCGAGGGCGAAGGCGACACCGGGGAGTACGGCGGGACGAACGCGGACGACGACAGCGGCTCGCTCCGCTATGTGCGGGTGGAGTTCGCCGGCAGCGAGTTCAGCCCGGACAACGAACTGAACGGCATCGCGTTCCAGGGCGTCGGGCGCCGGACCGAAGTGGATTTCGTCCAGGTGCACTTCAACAAGGACGACGGCGTCGAGTTCTTCGGCGGGACGGTGAACGCGAAGCATGTGCTCTGCACCGGCATCGCCGACGACAGTTTCGACTGGACCGACGGTTGGACCGGCAAGGGCCAGTTCTGGATCGCCCAACAGCGCGGCGACGACGCCGACCAGGGCATCGAAGCGGACAACAACGGCGAGAACAACGACCTCACGCCGCGCTCCGACCCGACGCTCTTCAACCTCACCCTCATCGGCGACCCGGACACCGACGAGGGCGACGAGAGCGACATCGGCATCCTCCTCCGCGAAGGCACCGCGGCGACGATCCGGAACAGCATCGTGATGGGTTTCAAGGACTACGGGCTGGATGTGGACAACGCCGCGACTTACCGGAACCTGGTCGACGGCGCCATCGCGGTGACGAACTCGATCTTCTTCGGGAACGCGCGGGGCGCCTTCGACGACGACTCCGGCGAACCGGAAACGCCGCCGATCACCACCGCGGCGTTCGCGGCGACGCAGGAGGGCCTCCTCACCGACGACCCGATGCTCGGCGACCCCTACGACCACGCCGACCTCGACTGCAACCCGGCCGCCGGTTCGCCGGCGCTGACGGCGCGCGCCGCCACGCCGCCGAACGACGGCTTCTTCGAGCCGGCGAACTACCTCGGCGCCTGCGACGAGGACGACGACTGGTACCGCGACTGGACGACCTTCGCCCGGAATTGAGTCGCGGTCCCGAGCCGCCGCCGCGGGAGACGATCGTGAGGAAGACGCCGCCCCGCCGCGGCCGCGCGGGGAGGCGTCCCGGTCTCTTCGCGGCGGCGGCGCTCGGCCTCCTGCTCGCCGCCTCCTGCGGCGGCGGCCCGTCGGACGAGGCCCGCGCCGCCACGGACCTCCGCCCGGCCGCCTCGGCGGCCGACCCGCCGACGCCGCTCCCCGGCTCGGCGGGAACGCCGCAAGCGACCGCGCGGCTGGCCCTCGAACGGATCGCCGCCGGCGACCGGGAAGGACTGCTGGCCCTGGCGCTCACCGAAGCGGAGTTCCGCGAAGTGGTGTACCCGGAACTCCCCGCGAGCCGCCCGGAACGCAATACCTCCGCCGACTACCTCTGGCGCGGCCTCCGCCAGAAGAGCGAGAACGCGCTCGCGTCCACCCTCGACCGCCACGCCGGCCCCCCGCTGGAACTCCTCGCCGTGGACTTCCTCGGCGAAACCACCGACTACGGGACTTACCGCGTGCACCGCAGGACCGCCCTCACCGTCCGCGCGCCGGACGGAGGGAAGACGGTCGTCCGCGTCTTCGGCTCGATGATCGAACGCGGCGGCGAATACAAGATCTTCAGTTTCGTCACCGACTGACTTCCGTCGGGTCGGCGCGGGCGCGCGGCCCGAACCTCGGCAGCGGGCGTCGCCGCCGACGGGGAGCCTACGCCGAAGTATCCGTCGCCGTCCGTCCGAACGCCCGGCAGATGGCGTCGAGTTTCTCGATCACCTCCGGGTGGACCTCTTCCGGCCGCATGAGCGCGGCGATCTCGTGGTAGCGGGTATGGGGAAGGTCGTGGATGTCGGCGGCGGCGAGGAGCGTCGGCAGCCGTTCCGCTCGAGCGCTCGCCGTGACGATGGGGTCGTCGTCGTGCGGATTTCGGGACAGGGCGGGGGGAACGGCATCGCGCCACTCGGCGCGCAGACCCTCGACCGCCGGTTGCGCCGCGTCGGCTCCCGCGGCGGCCTCCACGAAGCGGGCGAGCGCATCCGGATGAAACAGGTAACTCTCGATTTCGCAGCGCCGCCAGCGCAGCCGCTGCAGTCCCGTCCCGGAGATCGGGGTTTCCGGCATATCCGGTCGGGCGTCGCCGTCGAGGAGTTCCAGGCCGGGGAGACCGGGGCGGGCCAACACCAGCGCTTCATAGTGGGCCTCGGCCCGGATACCCGGGCGGCCTTCCTCCGGCCGGACGGCCATCGGCTTCCAGAGCAGTTCCCTGTCGAGCAGCGACTGCGCCGGATGGGCGAGCACCCGCGCCCAGGCGCGGAGGATGTCCCGGTCGGCGGGGTCCTCGACATACAGCACGCCGCGGCAATTCGCGGTGAGCATGATCTCCAGGTTCGACCGGAGGTCGGGCGTTACGCCGACCCGGTTCCGCTCGGTCGAATCGGCCGCCATCCGCGGCCGGTCGGACAGGACCAGGAGTTCCCGCGGATCCAAGGCGTTGATCAGCGTCTCGGAGTGGGTCGCCGCGATGATCTGTGACCCGGTTCGGAGCGCGGCCACCCGAAGTTCGCGCCAGAGGACATCCAGCAGGCCGACATGCAGGTGGGCATCGGGTTCGTCGAGGAGCAGGACCGCGGTCCGTTGTCCGAACAGCAGGGCGAACAGCATCACGACCTGGCGAAAGCCGACGCCCGCGGACGACAGGTCGAAACGCGGACCTCCGTGGACCGGTTCGTATTCCGCGTAGAGGAACGGCCGGTTGACGACGGGTGGCAGGAGGCGGTAACCGAACAACCTGCCGACGACTTCCTGGAGCGAACTCCAGGCGGAGTCGTCGCGATGGGTCGCGGCGAGAAGACTGCGAAGCACCTGCCCGGAATTCCCCGTCGCGAAGACCTGCTCTACGGCCGCCGGCTGGAGGTAACGCTCGCGCATCTCCACTCCGGTCATCGCGGGAAGGAACGCCACGGGGAAATCGAGGCGTCGCAGGAGTTCGCTGTCGGCGTCACGCCGCGGCCGTACGGAGACTCGATGGGTGGCGTCCCAATGGAATTCCATCGCCACCGTCCAGCCGTCGCGGTGGCCGATCTCGATCTCGACCTCGGCCCGGTACTTCCCGTCCGTCCAGAGTTGGTGGAAAGTCAGCAGCGGGACCGGAGGGAAGCCCAGCCAACTGATCGGCGCCTTCGCGAAGCCCTTGCGGAGTTCGAAGTCGTCGAGGCATCGCCACTCGCGAAGCGCGAACGCCCACGCGGCGATGGCCTGGAGCACCGTCGTCTTCCCGCTGTCGTTCGGCCCGGCGAGGACGACCGATCCGGGGACGACCGACCCGGGAAAGCGGAACTCCCGGTCCTCGAAGCGCTTGAAGCCGCGGACGCGAAGCCTCTCGATCATTCCCCCGCTCCGGGTCAGGCGCCGGCGGTGACGGTCTCCGGGGCTGACGACAGGTGGAGCCCGATGCCCGCGGCGGCGAGTTGGCGGGCTTCCTCCGCGAGGCCGGCGGCGGTCAGCGGGTGGTGTTCGAGCCAGCCCGCCGGGAAGGCGAGTTCCAGCGCCCCGTCCCGCGCGGACGCGGCGATCCGGGGCAGGGGTTCGCGGCTGCGGCGGCGGCAGAGGAGGACGGCGATCCGGAGGATGGCCGCCAGCCGGGCCACGGTTTCCGCGTCCGCCGCCGTCAGGTTCTCGAACCGCTCGGGGCGCAGCCGCTGGCGATGCGTCTCGATGAGCGCGGCCAGCAGTTCCTGGTCGTCGCGGGAGAAGCCGGGCATCTCCGAGTTGCGGACGATGTAGGCGCCGTGGCGGTGGTGGCCGGTGAACGAGAGGGAGAGCCCGATCTCGTGGAGCGCCGCCGACCACCGGAGGAAACTCCGGTTCGACTCCGCTTCGAGGCCCCAGGCCGGCGCGAGTTGCTCCAGCCCGGCGAGCGCGGCCCCGGTGACCCGCTCCGCCTGCTCCGCATCCACCCGGTATTGCGACTTGAGGCTCTCGATGGTCGCTTCGCGGACATCCTGCTTCCGCCGGCGGCCGATGAGGTCGGCGAGGACGCCCTCCCGGAGCGCGCCTTCCGCCGCGCGCAGTTCGTCGAGGTCGAGCGCCTTCATCGCGGCCCGGAGGATGGCCACCCCGCCGGGGAAGTCCCAGGCGCGGTCCGCCGGGAAACCGGGGATCGCCGCCGCGCCTTCGAGGGCGCCTTCGATGCTGCCGGCGGCGATCATCCGGTCGCGCAGCCGCTTGAGCCCGGGGCGGGTGATCCCGCCTTCGGCGCGGAGGAGTTCCGCCGCCGCCCGGATCGTCCCCGACGAGCCGCGGGCGGCTCTCCAGCCCAGCCGGAAGAAGTCCTCCTCGACGGTCTGCAGTTCCCGCCGCGCCTCGGTTTCCGCCGCTGCGAAGGCGCCGCGGGTGAGGGCGCCGCCGGGGAAGAAGCGGCGGGTGAAGGAGACGCAGCCCATGTAGAGGCTCGCCGCGTGGAGGGCGTCGGCGCCCCGGCCGATGACCAGTTCGGTGCTGCCGCCGCCGATGTCCAGGACCAGCCGCCGGTCGCGGCCCTCCGGGAGCGAGGCGGCGACGCCGAGGTAGATGAGCCGCGCTTCCTCCGCGCCGGAGATGACCTCCACCCGCCGGCCGAGCGCCTTCGACGCGGCCCGCACCACCGCCTTGCGGTCGCGCAACTGGCGGAAGGTGTTCGTGGCGACCGCCCGCACGTTCCCCTCCGGCAGGCCGCGCAGGCGCTCGCCCATCCGCGCCAGCGCGCCGAGCGCCCGCTCCCGGAAGGCGGGGTCGAGGCGCTTCTGCCGGAGGCCGGCGGCGAGGCGCACCGGCTCCTGGACGCGGTCCACCACCTCGATGTTCTCGCCGTGGACGCGGGCGACGGTGAGGTGGAAACTGCGCGAACCGAGGTCCACGGCGGCGTAGAGCCCCTCCGGGGCCGGACGCTCCGTCGGCGCGGTTTCGGACTCCACGGCGCGGGGAGGCTACTTCGCCGGCCGGTGGCCGAGTCCCGGAACCCGGCGTCCGGCCGATGCCGCTCTTCGGTCTATCGCTAAACACTGTTTTACAAATGGACGGCCATTCGTAAAAATAGACTCGTGTTCGAACGCCCGTTCTGGGTCGAACGGATCCGCGACGCCTGGACCCGGCGGCCCGTCGTCTACCTGTCCGGCGTCCGCCGCGCGGGCAAGACCACGCTCGCCCGGATGCTCCCCGAGGCCCGCTTCCTGAACTGCGACCTGCCGTCGGTGGAGCGCGCCCTCCATCACCCGGAGTCCTTTTTCTCCTCGCAGGATCCGGACGCCGTGCTGGTGTTCGACGAGGTCCAGCGGCTCGCCGACCCGAGCCTCGTCCTCAAGATCGCGGCGGACGAGTTCCCGACCCTGCGCCTCCTCGCCACCGGTTCCTCCACCCTCGCGGCCACGCGGCGGTTCCGCGACTCGCTGACCGGCCGCAAGGAGGCCGTCCACCTCTGCCCGGTCCTCTGGGAGGAGTGCGCGGAGCCTTTCGGCATCCGCGGCCTCGACCGCCGGCTGCTGCGGGGCGGGCTGCCCGAACTCCTGCTCGCCCCCGACCGGCATCCCTCGCGGTATCGGGACTGGATCGACAGTTTCTACGCCCGCGATGTCCTCGACCTGTTCCCGGTGCGCGGGCGGCGGGGGTTCCTGGCGCTCCTCCGGCTGCTCCTGCGCCGGAGCGGCGGGTTGCTCGACTTCGGCCGCGCCGCCCGGGAGGCGGGGATCAGCCGCCCGACGCTCGACGCCTATCTCGACGCGCTGGAGACGGCGCACGCGATCCGGCTCGTCCGCCCGTTCTCCCGGGGCGGCGCCCGCGAGATCGTGGCGCGGCCCAAGTGCTACGCGTTCGACACCGGCTTCGTCACGCTGGAGCGCGGGTGGGACCGCCTCCGGGAGGAAGACCGGGGCGCCCTCTGGGAACACCTGGTTCTCGATTCGCTGTCCTGCCGGGTCCCGCCGGAGAACCTCTTCTACTGGCGCGACAAGTCCGGGCGCGAGTTGGACTTCGTCGTCCGCCGGGGCCGGGACCGCCTGGACGCGTACGAGTGCAAGATCGACCCCGACGAGTTCCGCGGGAAGGCGCTGGACGCGTTCCGGGAGCGGTATCCCGAGGGCCGGAACTTCGTCGCCGGCCCGTTCGTCCGGGAGCCCTACCGGATGCGGCGGGGCGGGCGCGAAGTCACGGTGACCCCGATCCGCTCGACCGATCCCGCGCGGTAGCGGCCGGGTACCATCGAGCGCCGTGGCGACTTGGGCCGTCGGGGATGTGCAGGGGTGCTTCGGCGCCTTCCGGGAGTTGCTCGACCGGATCGGCTATCGGCGGGGGCGCGACCGGATCTGGCTGGTGGGCGACCTGGTGAACCGGGGGCCGGACTCGCTGGGGATGCTGCGGTGGGCGCGGGAGCAGGGCGACTCCGTGCGGATGGTTCTCGGGAACCACGACCTCCACCTGCTGGCGCAGCACGCGGGGGTATCCGTGGCGCGGAAGGGGGACACGCTCGAGTCGGTGCTCGCGGATCCGGAGGCGGACGACCTCTGCGACTTCCTCGCCGCGCAGCCGTTCCTACACGAGGAGGGGCGGTTCGTCATGGTGCACGCCGGGTGGCTGCCGGCCTGGGACTTCGCGGAGGCGCGCCGCCGCGCCGCCGCCGCCCGCGAGGCGCTCGCCGCCGACCGCCGGGGCTTCCTGGAGCGTCTCTACGCGGTTCGCGGCGACGGCCGGCGCGCGGCGGCCGGAGGCGGCTCGGAGGCCGATCACGCGGCGGCGGCCGCCGCGTCGGTGTTCACCCGTATCCGGCTGGTGGACCGCGCCGGCGAACCGAAGTACTCCTTCGACCAGCCCCCCGAAGCGGCGCCGGAGGGTTGCGCCCCGTGGTTCGCGCGGGCGCGGCTGCCGGAGGATCGGACGGTCCTCTTCGGCCACTGGGCGGCGCTGGGGCTCCAGGTCAGCGACCGGGTCGTCGGTCTCGACTCCGGCTGCGTCTGGGGCGGCTGGCTCACGGCGTTCCGCCTGGAGGACGGCGCCCTGCGGTTCGCCCGTCCCGCCGCCGGGGAAGCCCGCCGAGCGGGTTGAGCGCGCCGCCCGGTCAGTCCGGGACCCGGCGGAAGCGGCGGGGGTTCCCGGCGGTGGTTACCGCGCACTCCGGGGACGGCCCGCCGTCCGGGGCTTCGGCGAACTCGATCCGGGTGAACGGGTCGCCCTCCGGGTGGAACACGCCGTCCCCGACGGGCGCGAGGCGGCGGCCCAGGCCGTGGAGGGCGCCGTCCCGAAGCGTGAAGGTCACCGGCGCCCGGCCGGGGTCGTAGGTCCCGGCGTAGCGCTCCAGGTCGGCGGGGGTTGCCGCGACCTCCTCGATGACCGGCTGCTCCATGCCGAGGACGGCGCGGGCGATGCGGTTCTCCAGCAGGCCCGGCCTCCCGCCGCCGGAGTTGATGAGCACCGCGATGCCGAGTTCGACCTCCGGGTAGTAGGCCAACTGGGCTCGGAAGCCGTTGATGCCGCCGCCGTGGGACACCTTGGCGAGCCCGTGTTCCCGGCCGAGCGCGAGGCCGTAGCCGTAGGGGACCTCCGCCCCGCCGACCAACTCGCCGGGGGCGGTCATCCGCTCGTAGGACGCCGGGGACACCGCCCCGCCGGCCACCAGCGCCCGCTGCCAGACCAGCAGGTCGCGGACGCTCGCGCCCAGCGAGCCGGCGGCGTAGGGCAGCCTCATGCTGATCGGCTCGTCGTTGCGGAAACCGCCCTCGCCGTCCGGTTCGTAGCCCGCCGCCCGGTCGGGGACGATCGGGGCGTTGTCCAGGTAATGGGTCCGTTCGAGGCCGAGCGGTCGGAAGAAGCGCTCTTCCAGGAACCCGGTGTAGGTCGTCCCGGACAGTTGTTCGATGAGGATGCCGAGCAGGTAGTAGCCGGAGTTGTTGTATTGGTAGCGGTCGCCGGGCTCGAACTCGAAGGGGGCGCCGCCGAAGAGGGCCGTCATCGCCTCGTGGTCGAGGTCGAGCCGCGCCTGCGCCCAGAACTCCTCCATCTCGGTGTAGCCCTTGATCCCGGAGGTGTGGTTCAGCAGGCGCTCGACCGGGATGGAGAAGCCCTGCGCGTCGTAGTCCGGGAGGTAGCCGCGGAGGTCGGCGGCGAGGTCGAGGTGGCCGTCTTCGACGAGGGCCATCGCGGCGGCGGCGGTGAACTGCTTGGTGACCGAGCCGATCCGGTACACGGTGTCGGCGGTGGCCGGGACGCGGTGTTCGAGGTCGGCGAGGCCGAACCCCTCGGCGAAGACGGTCTCGCCGCCGCGGGAGACGCCGACGGAGAGGCCGGGGGCGGGGTGCGCGCGGAGGGCTTCGGCGGCGAGGGCGCGGACGGCTTCCGCGGGGAGGTCGCGGGCGCCGTCGGGCGGGGCGGGGGTCTCGCCGCAGGCGGCGGGGAGCCACGCCGGCAGGAGGAGGAGCGGGAGGAAGGCGGCCTTCCGCCGTCGTCGGGAGGGGGACATGCCCGGATCGTAGGTTGCCGGGGGGCGGCTCGGGGCCGCCGGGCGCCGCGTCAGCGCGGGTCGGGGGGAGGGGCGGAAGCGGCGGAAACGGGGAGGGTTTGCGGCCCGCAGCCGCCGGCGGGGCGGAGGAGCAACTCGGTCTCTCCGTAGCGGAAGTCGGCGGCGAGGCGGGGGAAGCCGGACGGTTGCCGGGGGCCCGGGCCGCTCGTCCGGGAGAGGTCGGGGTCGAGCGCCAGCCGCCGCCGGCCGTGGTAGATGCTCGTCGGGGTGATGACGATCTCGGCCCGGAAGCGCCCGGTCGATCGGTCGGCCGGGGCGCCCGGCGCCGCCGCGGCCGGGGCGGCGATCTCGCCCTCGACGGTGAGCCGCTCCCATTCGGGCTCGAGGCGGCGCCGCCCGCCGTACCAGGTGAACTGGCTCACCAGGCGCCCCGGCGCGACCGCCCGGACGCGGCCCTCGTCGTTCCGGACCAGCACCTGCCGGAGGCAGGGGGCGACCTCGAAGGCCACCGGCACATAGATGCTGCGGGCGAGCGGCCGGGGATCCTCCGCGCCGTCCGCTCCGGTGGCGAGCGCGGCAGCGGCGAGGGCCGCCGGCAGGCCCGCGGACAGGCCCGCCGCGAACGCGCCGCGCCGCGGCGTCCGATCCCGTTGCCGGAAGCGCATGACTGGTTCCGGTCATTATGGTAACGAATATGAACGGACGGTTACAACTCCGCGTATTTCGTCACCGAACCGTCTCGGCGACGCGCCGCCCCCGGGAGCGGGGAGACGGCGGGGTCAGCGCTTCTTCCGCACCGTGGTGGCGAACGCGCCGTCGCCGTACTGCAGCCGCATCGGTTCCCGGGTCTCCAGGTCGTAGCGGTCGCCCGGCATCAGGAAGTAGAAGCCGCCGCCGTTCGGCAGGACTCGGGTGTTGTCGTAGATCGCCACATAGCCCTGCCCGATGACCTCGAAGCGGTTCCCGCGCACCACGATGGCGGTGTCCTCGTCGAGCCCGATCCCCAGCAGGTCGGGCCGCGCCTCCACGATCTCGAGCAGGTCGAAGTGGCGGTTCCGCACCAGCAGGTGCTGGTCGATGGCCACGCCCCGGACGAAGCCGAAGCCCTCCTCGTGGTCGCCCATCATGACCGTGTTCCCGCCGGTGTCGCCGCGGGCCAGGTATTCACCCTGGATCGTGGCCCCGGCGGAGGAGCCGCCGATCACGCCGCCGCGGGCGAGCAGGGCGTGGAGTTCGCGCTCGGTCCGGGTTCCGGCGTAGGCGTCCACCAGCCGCCACTGCCGCCCGCCGGGGAACCAGACGCCGCGGGCCTCGGCGATCGGGGCGGCGAACGCCTCGGTGTCCGCTTCGGCGGGGTCGTAGGTGTGGATGACGGTGAGGTTCGCCGCGCCCAACTCGCGGAACCGCCGGGCGCCGGGGTACCAGCGGTCGTAGTCGTGGTCCTCGCCGCCGCCGGCGGTGGGGATGATGACGACGGGCGCCTCCGGGCCTCCGGCGAGCGAGAGGAAGCGTTCGAGGATGGCGTCGTCCCGGAGGGCGCCGCCGACGATCACGAGCGAGCCGTGCTCCGGCCCGGCGGCCCGCCCGACCGGGGCTTGCGCGGCGGCCGTCGTCGCCGCGGTTCCGGCGGCGAGGAGGAGCGCGGCGGCGAGTCGGGGGCGGCGGCGGCGGAGCGGGGCGGCGGCGGCGGGGCGGGAGCGGCGAAACGAGTCGAACATCGGGAAGTCCTCCGGGCGGGCGGGGTCGGGTGAAGTCGGTCGCGGCGGCGGATTGTCCCCCCTTTTTCCGCGCTCTCGTTCCGGCTGTGAGCAGGCAATGAAGATGTCGTGGGGGCGGCGGGGAAGAAGGCAAGGAGCGGTGGGTACGCAAGAAGCCCCGGAGCGCGGAACTCCGGGGCTTTTCTCGGAGGGGAGCGACCGGGGAGCCCCCTCCGGTCAGGGGGTCGTCAGGAAGGGTTGCACTCGATGAAGTGGCTCTCGTGGGGACTGGCCGAGGTGATGTCGAAGACGGGGGCCGGAAGAGTCTCATGCTCCACCCGGATGTCGGCGCTGGCCGCGATGTCCGTCTGGACCTGGTAGTAGGTGGACGCCGGCACATTTCCCGTCGCCAGCGATGTCGTCAACGGCGCCCCCCAACTCGCGCCGAGCACTGTCGCCGAGCCGATTCGCAGCCGCACTGCGCTGCTGCTGACCTCTCCCGTCCGAGTCGTCGGGACGCGGATCGGAACATACCAACCGGTCCGGGCGGTGGAGGAGCCCGTCTGGAACGACTCGAAGGTGGGGTCGGTATAGATGGTGAAGGCAGTGTAGGCGGCGGAGCGGGGAGTCCCGATGAAGATGCCGGTACTCTCATCCGACCCCTCGGCCTCCCAGCCGTCCGTCGCGCCACCGCGCCGCCGGTCGCCGTCCGCGTCCCAAGTGCAGGTGATGCTCTGCTCGATCGTCCGGGTGCAGGTGTCGGTGTCCTTGATGCGGGTGAAGGTGGCGCTCAGGTCGAAGGTCATCTCCGCATCGCACCCCGCGCCGCCATCGCTCGATGAGCACCTTCGCGATGCCGCATCGTTGATCGTGGTCGTGTTGTCGGCGGTCCCGTAGCCCGTGGATCCGGGACGGTCGAAGTCGGTCTTGCCGAAGTCGCCGTACTGCGGATCCCCGTCGACATCGAACATGTAGATGCTCATGATCGGACGCCAGTTCCCGGCGGCTCCGAATTCCGTGCCGCGGGTTCCGGTACCGTGCCGAGCGTTCGAGGACTCATCCGGGCTGTAGAGATCGTGATCCTGCCGGGTGCCGTCTATTCCGAGGAGGCTGGTGGTCGTCGTCACCGTGGTGTCCACCAGCCAGAGGTGCGCATGCCGGGCGTCACGCGGACGATACGCATCCGCTGCATCCCGGTCAGCGTCGTTGGAGTCGGCCCGGTTCCGGATAACGATGTTGTCGAGACGGGCGGTTCCTGCGATGCCGCTGCCGGTGTACTCGACCCGGAACTGGCCGCCGGTACCGATGCCCTTGCCCCAATAGCCGTCCACCTCAGCCTGGAAGTCGTCGCAGGCATCCACCATGTCGGCGACCTCGAAGGGCCGGCTCGGGCAGGTCAGCCCGTCGAACGGATCGTCGTCGAGGCTGCTCCAAGTCACACGGCTGCCTCCCCAGGCGACACTCGCCGTGGGGTTGATATGCACCCGGTAGCCGCTCACATAGTCCCGCCACCGCACGGTTTGCTTGCTGCCCGCGGGCACGGTTTCATAGACGCCGTCCGTGATGAGTCGAACGCAGTTCTCCGGCTTCTTGATCCGGCCGGTTCCCGTCAGGGTGTGCGCTCCCGGAACACCCGCCGCGCCGGCCAAACTGATGTTGGTGGAGGCGTAGGAGGCGGCTCGACCGCCCGCCGTATCGGGGTGGCAATCGATATCGACGCCGGCGGCGTCGGCGCCGTTGCGGATCGGCCCCGGCTCACTCTGCGTGGTGGCCGAGTCGTCCCGGTTGAGCGCGCCACCGAAGTGGTTGCGGGCGGCGTTCCCGGAGCCGCCGGCGTCCAGGTCCAACGCCGTCGGAGTAGAAGCAGCGCTGATGTCGGCGCCGCGCACCCGGTAGGCGCCGCCGCCGAAACTGACATCGGAGAACTCATGGGTCACGGTTGCGCCGTGCGTGGCGGTGTAAGTGAAGCCGATATCAACGCCGTTGCCCTGATCGTGAGCCGCGTCGTTGTTCGCCATTCCCTTCACCAAGTTCAGGCTGGCGTCGAAATCGCTGCAGGCGGCGGAGTCCGCCAAGGTGATGTACGGAGCGGCCGGCTCCTCCATGGCGGCGTCGGAGCAGCGGAAGGGGCCGCAGGTGATGTAGAAGACCACATCACCGGTCGGAGTCGCTTCCTGCCCCCCCCCCCCCCCCCACCGTCACCTTTTCGAACTTGAAGACCGCGCCCTCGCGGACCACCGACATCTGCGTCGCCGACCACGAAACATGCGTGAACGGAGTCCGGTCGGAACCGGCGGACACCACAACCGAACCGGCCCCCTCCATGAACATCGGCGTAACCCGCGCCGAGTGCGAGGAACTCACCATCATCTTGGTGTTCACGGTCGCCATCGCCGTCTTCGCGTCCGTCCCGCTGTCCGGGCAGAACGCCTGGCCCCGGCACGCGCGGTCGGCGTCCGCATCCGGTGGACTCATGCTCACCGTCAGCGGGCTCGGCGCCACATCGCTCGTCGCCATCACCGCGGCGCTCCAGTCGCCCGCCGTCCGCGCCGGCCGGCTGACTTCCGCGCGAACCCGGATGTACATCGTCGTCTCCGGCTCCACCGCCACCCGGTGCGAAGTCGCGGTAACCGTCTGCAGTTCGGCCATTTCCAAACCGTCCTCCGAATCCGCAACCTGCACCTGGTAGCCCTGCGCGTTCTCCACCGCGTCCCATTCCCACTCGACGAAGTCCACGCCCGTGGCCTTCACCCGGACCGTCGGCGCGCCCAGAACCAACGGGGCCGCATCGCTCATCCCGGTAACCGCCTCCGTCCAGTCGCTGTCGTTCGCCTCGTCCGAAACGGCCCGCACCCGCGCGTAGGCGGTCGTGCCCGGCGCCACCGTGAACCGGTGCATCGTGCCCGTGACGGTCGCGGTCGAGACGGAACTGAAGTCGCCCTCGGTCGTGCTGAGTTGGATCTCGTAGCCGCTCGCGCCTTCCACGGCTTCCCAACGGAACTCGATGTAGTCGGTCCCGCTGGAGGCGACCGTCAGCCCGCCCGGGGCGTCGAGGGTCGGCGTCGGGGCCGGGGCCGGCGGCGCGGGCGCCGGGGCCGGGGTCGTGGTGGTCGAGTCGTCGCCACCGCAACCCGACAGCGCGAGGCCGGCGCCCAGCATCAGGACGACGGGCATCAGGGCGAGAAGGACAGTCAGCCCGCGCAACGGACTCGACTTCCCGATGATCTGAACCATGCCGTCTACCTCCTGCAGAACGGTGGTGGACGGTCCCCCGGAGTTCCCCGAAGGCCCGCGCCGATGCGGGGTTTGCAGTGTACCGGTACCGGCTTCCGACCGCCAACGACCCGGCGCGCGCCGCGCCGGACGATCATGAGCGGGGTATAGGCAGAATCCGGACGCAGACAGCGAGGCCGGCGCCCCGCTATCGGTCGTTGCCGGGCGCGGTCGGTTCCGCCGGTGACGGGGTCGGCCTCCCGGGTCAGCGGGAGACGGCCGGACGGCCGCGGGAAGGGCGGCGAAGCCTCGGCGGAGGGCGCGGGTGGCCTCGGCGGGCCCTCGGGGGTTCGATCCGCTGGCGGTGGGGTTTGCCCCTCTGCGGTGGCGAGCCGCCAGGACCCGGACTCGCAGGGAGCGGGTCGCCGCTCGGGCGCCGTCCCGAGCCCCGCCTCGGCCCTCCCCTCCCGGAGGAGTGCCGGAGTCGCGGGAAGCCACGACCGTCGTCGGGCCCCGAACCTCGCCTCGACCCTTCCCTCCACCCCGCATCCCGAGCCCGAAGAGTGTCCACTTTTCGGATCCCATTTCTGTCCACTTTTCGCGTCCCATCGACATCGAGCCCCTTCGCGGTCGCGGGACGCCCGGATCGAGCCCTTCTTGGGGCTCGATATCGCGGATCGACCCCCGCGGCGGCGCTCCGGACGGATCGACCCCCTCGTCGCCGATGTCGCGGATCGAGCCTCTTCGGGGTTGCGGGACGCTCGGATCGAACCCTTTTTGGGGGCTCGATATCGCGGATCGACCCCCACGGCGGCGCTCCGGACGGATCGACCCCCTCGCCGCCGGTGTCGCGGATCGAGCCCCTTCGCGGTCGCGGGACGCCCGGATCGAGCCCCATTTGGGGGCTCGATATCGCGGATCGACCCCCACGGCGGCGCTCCGGACGGATCGACCCCCTCGCCGCCGGTGTCGTGGATCGAGCCCCTTCGCGGTCGCGGGACGCTCGGATCGAGCCCTTTTGGGGGCTCGATATCGCGGATCGACCCCCGCGGCGGCGCTCCGGACGGATCGACCCCCTCGCCGCCGGTGTCGCGGATCGAGCCCCTTCGCGGTCGCGGGACGCCCGGATCGAACCCTTCTTGGGGGCTCGATATCGCGGATCGACCCCCACGGCGGCGCTCCGGACGGATCGACCCCCTCGTCGCCGGTGTCGTGGATCGAGCCCCTTCGGGGTTGCGGGACGCTCGGATCGAGCCCTTTTTTGGGGCTCGATATCGCGGATCGACCCCCACGGCTGCGCCCCGGACGAATCGACCCCCTCGTCCCCGGTGCCGTGGATCGAGCCCCTTCGGGGTTGCGGGACGCTCGGATCGAGCCCCTTCGGGGGCTCGATATCGCGGATCGCCTCCCACGGCGGCGCCCCCGGACGAATCGACCCCCTCGTCGCCGGTGTCGTGGGTCGAGCCCCTTTGGGGGCTCGATATCGCGGATCGACCCCCACGGCTGCGCCCCGGACGGATCGACCCCCTCGTCGCCGGTGTCGCGGATCGAGCCCCTTTGCGGTCGCGGGACGCCCGGATCGAGCCCTTCTTGGGGGCTCGATATCGCGGATCGACCCCCGCGGCGGCGCTCCGGACGGATCGACCCCCTCGTCGCCGATGTCGTGGATCGAGCCCCTTCGCGGTTGCGGGACGCTCGGATCGAGCCCTTTTTGGGGGCTCGATATCGCGGATCGACCCCCACGGCGTCGCCCCGGACGGATCGACCCCCTCGTCGCCGGTGTCGTGGATCGAGCCCCTTCGCGGTTGCGGGACGCTCGGATCGAGCCCCATTTGGGGGCTCGATATCGCGGATCGACCCCCACGGCGGCGCTCCGGACGGATCGACCCCCTCGTCGCCGGTGTCGTGGATCGAGCCCCTTCGCGGTTGCGGGACGCTCGGATCGAGCCCTTTTTTGGGGCTCGATATCGCGGATCGACCCCCACGGCGTCGCCCCGGACGGATCGACCCCCTCGTCGCCGGTGTCGTGGATCGAGCCCCTTCGGGGTTGCGGGACGCTCGGATCGAGCCCCATTTGGGGGCTCGATATCGCGGATCGCCCCCCACGGCGGCGCCCCCGGACGGATCGACCCCCTCGTCGCCGGTGTCGTGGGTCGAGCCCCTTCGGGGTCGCGGGACGCTCGGATCGAGCCCCTTTGGGGGCTCGATATCGCGGATCGCCCCCCACGGCGGCGCCCCGGACGGATCGACCCCCTCGTCGCCGGTGTCGTGGATCGAGCCCCTTCGGGGCCGCCGACCCCCGCCTACAATCGGCGGCGATGCGTCATGTGGTGGTCGGCACCGCCGGCCACATCGACCACGGGAAGAGCGCGCTGGTTCGCGCGCTCACCGGGACCGATCCGGACCGCCTCAAGGAAGAGAAGGCGCGGGGGATCACCGTGGACTTGGGCTTCGCGCACTTCGTCGCCGGCGGCGTCCGCTACGCCTTCGTGGATGTCCCCGGCCACGAGCGGTTCGTCCGGAACATGCTCGCCGGGGCGGGCGGGTTCGATGTGGTGCTGCTGGTCGTCGCCGCCGACGAGTCGGTCATGCCCCAGACCCGCGAGCACTTCGAGATCTGCCGGCTGCTGGGGATCGGGACCGCGGTCGTCGCGCTCTCCCGCAGCGACCTGGTGGACGACCCGGACCTGATCGAACTCGCCGAACTGGAAGTCCGCGACCTCCTCGCCGGGAGCCCGCTGGCCGAGGCCCCGGTAGTCCCGGTGTCCTCGGTCACCGGCGCCGGGCTCGACCGGCTGCTCGCCGCCCTCGAAACCGCCGCCGCCGCCGCGCGCCCTCGCGACCCGGACGGGCTCTTCCGCCTCCCGGTGGACCGGGTGTTCTCGGTGCGGGGGTTCGGCGCGGTGGTCACCGGCACCGTGGTCTCCGGCCGCGTCGCGGTCGGGAGCGAGGTGGAAATCCTGCCCGGCCGGGACGGCGGCGGCGAGGCCGGGGCGGGGGAGCGCGCCCGCGTCCGCGGCCTCGAAGTCCACGGCGCCCCCGCCGAGACCGGTTCCGCCGGGGAGCGCGTCGCGCTGAACCTCTCCGGCGTCCGCCGGGAGCGGGTGGAGCGCGGCTCGGTGGTCGGCTCGCCCGGGGAACTCGGCGCCGGCTCCATGCTGGACTGCCGGCTGGAAGTCCTGCCCGGCGCCGGCGCCCCGGTCGGCGACGAGGACCGGGTCCATGTCCACCTCGGCGCGGCGGCGGCGCTCGCGCGGGTGCGGTTGCTCGGCGGCGCGGCGGCGGTCGAACCGGGGGAGACCGTTCTCGCCCAGTTGCGGCTGGAGAGCCCGGTGGCGGCGCTCCGGGGCGACCGGTTCATCGTCCGCCGGTATTCGCCGGTGGTGACCATCGGCGGCGGTGAGGTGGTGGACGCGTTCCCGCCCAAGCGGTCGCCGAAGAGCCCGGCGGCGCGGGAGGCGGTGGCGGCGCTGGCGGAGGCGGACGACCGGGAGGCGGCGCTGCTGTTCGTGGACCGGGCCGGGCCCGGCGGGCTGACCGAGGCGGCGCTCGCCCGCCGGCTGGGGCGGCCGCGCGGGGAGGCGCATGGCCTCGTCGCGGAGTTGGCCGAGGCCGGGTCGGTGGGGATCGCCGCCGGTCGGGCGGCCGGCGACTCGCTGCTGGTGTCGGCGGCCCGGCTCCGCGCGCTCGGGGAACGGCTGCTCGCGCGGCTCGCGGCGTTCGAGGCGGCGAACCGCCTGCGGCCGGGGATGGCGGTGGAGGAACTGCGCGAACGGGCGGGCGTCCCGGCGGCGGTGGCCGACCGGGTGATGGCCGACCTGGCGGCCGCCGGGCGGCTGCGGCGCGACCGGGACGCGGTGTCCACCGCCGGCCGGGAGGTGGAACTGACCGACCGGGAGCGGGAAGTCCGGGACGAGTTGGCGCGGCGGCTCGAAGAGGCCGGCCTCGCGCCGCCGACGCTGGCCGACGCCGCGCGCGAGTTGGAGGCCCCGGCGCCGCTGGTGGACGCGATGCGCCGGCTGCTCGCCCACGAGGGCCGCGCGGTGGTGGTGACGGCCGACCTGGCCTTCGACGCCGGGGCGCTCCGGTCGCTGCGCGAGGCGGTCCGCGACCGGCGGGCGGTCAACCCGGAAGTCTCGGTCGGCTGGTTCAAGGAAGAGTTCGGGCTGAGCCGGAAGCACGCGATCCCGCTGCTGGAGTGGCTCGACCGCGAGCGGGTGACGGTGCGGGTGGGGGATGTCCGCCGCATCCTCGCCCGCGCCGCGCCATCGTCGTCATCATCGGCGGCGAAACCGGCGGCCGCCGTTCGCGGCGCTCCCGCGGCTTGAACGCGATCCTCGCGGACCTGCGGTTCGCGCTGCGCGACCTCCGGCGCCGCCCGCTCCTCACCGGGCTCGCGGCGGCGTCGCTCGCCCTGGCGATCGGCGGCAACGGCGCGCAGTTCTCCTTCATGAGCGCGCTGCTGCTTCGCCCGATGCCCTACCCGGAGCCGGAGCGCGTCGTCGTCCTCTGGCAGACCGACCCGGCGAACCCCGCGGTGGACCTGATCCCGGTGTCCTCCGCCAACTACGACGACTGGCGGCGCGAGGCGCAGTCGTTCTCCACGCTCGCCGCGCAGCGCATCCGCCCGATGAGCATCACCGGCGGCGACCTCCCCGAACCGGTCACCGGCGCCGAAGTCCGCGCCGAGTTCTTCCCGCTGCTCGGCGCGCGGATGCATTTGGGCCGAGTCTTCCGGCCGGAAGAAGTGGAAGCCGGCCTGCGCGTGGTCGTCCTGTCGTTCCTCCACTGGCAAAACCGCTGGGGCGGCGACGCGGACTTGGTGGGCCGCGACATCGAACTCGAAGGCGAGCCTTACGAAGTGCTCGGCGTCCTCGAAGACGGTTTCGAATTCCTGCAGGGCGGCACCGCGCTGTGGACGCCGATGGAGTTGACCCCGGCGCGTCTTTCGCGCGACCGCCGCGACCTGATGGTGGTGGGCCGGTTGGCGCCCGGCCGTTCGAGCGCCGACGCCCAGCGCGAGATGGAAGTCCTGAACGACCGCCTGGTCGCCGCCTATCCCGACTCGAACCGGGGTTTCGGCATCCAGGTGCTCACGCTCGAAGAACTGCTCACCTACGGCCCCCGCGAAGAGTTCTTCTTCCTGATGCAGGGCACGATCTTCTTCGTCCTGCTCATCGCCTGCGCGAACCTGGCGAACCTGCTGCTGGCTCGCGCGATCGACCGCCGCGGCGAAATCGCCGTCCGCGCTTCCGTCGGCGCGACGCAGCGGCGGGTATTGCGCCAGTTGCTGGTGGAGGCCGGTCTGCTCGCCGGTCTCGGCGGCGTCGCCGGCCTGCTGCTGGTTTGGGGGTTGATCGGGGCGCTTCGTTACTCCTTCTCTTCCAGCGAACTCATGCCGCGCCACTTCCTGCCGGAGATGGACGCCGGGGTCGTCGGCTTCACGCTGCTGGTTACGGTCATCGCCGCGCTGACCTTCGGGATCGCGCCGTCGCTGGAAGGCGCCCGCGGCGCGCTCTCCTCCGGTCTCTCCGAGCAGGGGCGCGGCGGCTCCTCCGGCGGCCGCGGCCGGCGATACCTGTCGAAGGGGTTGGTCGTCGGCCAGTTGGCGGTGGCGCTGGTGCTGCTCGGCGGCGCCGGGTCGTTGATGCGGGCGTTTTCGTCGCTGGCGTCGAGCGATCCCGGTTTCCGACCCGACGGGTTGCTGGTGTTCACCGTGAACCTCCCGGAGAGCCGTTACCCCGCTCCGGCGGGCCAGGCGGAGGCGGCGGAACGGTTGGAGCAGGCGGTTGCGGCGCTTCCCGGAGTCACCGGCGTCGCGCTCACGAACCATGTTCCCTATACCTACCTGTCGCCGAAACTCCCCTACCGCCTTCCCGGCGAAACCTCGTCTTCCGACGATGCCCCGGCGCGAACCGCGACGGTGATCACGGCGTCGCCGGACTACTTCGCTTCGCTCGGCGTGCCCTTGATGCAGGGCCGGGTCTTCGACCGCAACGACCGCGAAGGCGCCCCGCCGGTGGCGCTGGTGAACCGCGCTTTCGCCGAGAGCATCTGGCCGGGAGGCGAACCGCTCGGCCAACAACTCGAAGTCGGCGGCGAAGCGCGCGAAGTGGTGGGCATCGCCGGCAATGTCAAACAGGACGCCTTCCTCGACAGCGCCATCGGCGGCGAGCGGATCGTCTATCTCCCCTGGGGCCAGGCGGCGTCGCCGGCGCTCTTCGGCATGGCGCGGACGGCGGCGGACCCCGCCGGGCTGGCGCGCCAGGTGCGCGAAACCATCGCCGGCGTGGACCGCGGCATCTCGACCTCGAATGTCCGCCCGCTCCCGGAGATGCTCGCCGAGTTCCGCATCGGCCTCGACGCGATCTCCGGGTTGCTCGCGGGTTTCGGCCTGCTGGCGCTGGGCCTCGCCGGATCGGGGATCTACGGCGTGACCCGCTACGGCGTATCCCGCCGCACCCGCGAGTTCGGGATTCGCGGAGCGTTCGGGGCTTCGCCGCGGGGCCTGCTCCGCCTGGTCATGCGCGAGGCGGTGACGCTCGCTTTGCTCGGCTTCCTCATCGGCGCTCCGTTCATGGTCGTCGTCGTGATGTTCGTCCGCCGGATGCTCGCCGGAATGAGCCTCCCCAGCCCCCTCGCCGCCGTCGCGGTCGCCGCCCTCCTCTTCGGCGTCGCCCTCCTCGCCAGTTGGCTCCCCGCCCGCCACGCCGCCCGAATCCCCCCGAGCCAGGCGCTCCGGTATTGAAGTCCCACGAGGTGGTGGCTATGTCGCCCGATGCCATCGAGCGGGACTTCCGCGAGGCGGTGTCCGCGAGGATCGAGTTGGTGGCGGACGGAGCGGAGCGCTACCGCGTGCTGAACCCTTTCCTCTTCGACGACGGCGACCACTTCCCGATCGTCCTGCGGCGCGAGGGAGGGAAATGGGTGCTCTCCGACGAAGGCAACACCTGGATGCGGCTGACCTACGAACTCAGCGAGAAGGATCTCCGGCGCGGGAGTCGTCGAAAAGTCTTGGCTGATGCTCTGTCGCTGTTCGAGATCGAGGATCGAGACGGGGAGTTCGTGATCTCGGTGCCGGGAGAACGCTATGGCGATGCGTTGCTTTCCTTCGTCCAGGGGATATCGAGGGTTGCGGGCGTCGCGCTGCTCTCACGCGAACGAGTAAGCGCGACTTTCCGCGAGGACCGCGATGACTCGCGGACGGACGAAGAAGCGGACTGACGGGGCCGGAGCAGCGGAATCGCTCACTGCTTGCGGTTCGAAGAATGGACTTCGAATCGATGTCAGCGAAGTTCGATGTTCATTCCCAGGCCGGCATCGACTTGGTCCGCGTCGAATCGTACGGCGAACCGAAGGCGCCGATCCAACTTGAAGACGAAGACCTCGGAGGCGAGATCGGGACTGTCGCGGTAGAGCGACGCCAGCGCCTCGAGACAGTCGAAACTGTGGGTCGTAGCCATGATCTGAACGGAGGATCGCGCGGCGGTCCGGATCAGGAAACGCCAAGCGTCCCGCATGACCGACCAGTGCGCGCTGCCGGCGATTTCGTCGGCGAGGACGCAGCCCCCGGTGCTCGTGATGACGGAGAGCGCGAGCGCCAGGGCGCGGGTGATTCCCCCACCGAGACTGCCCAGTGGGACGCGCCGCCGTTCGCCGTCGAGTCCGGCGAGGATGCCCGCGACTCCCGGCTGCGAACCGACGGCGACGCCGGCGAGGAAATGGAGGGACACGAGTCGTTCCTCCACGACCCGGAGCGCCTCGACCACCTCCGACTCGCGGCCTTCGACCATCACTTGGTCCCACATCTCCCGCAGGATGTCGGCGTCGAGCGGATCCGAAGCAAGAAACGCGACCGGCATGGATTCTCGCTCCGAGGTCGCCGGGCCGCCGTGCAGGACCGGCCCGAGGGCCTGCCCGTCGCTGTCCAGCGGCACGAGCGCGCTCGACTGCGAGTCGCCGCCGGTGAACTCGAGGGCGAACTCCGGTAATGCGACGAGCGAGTCCCCGGCGCTTGCGTCGATTCGCCGACGCTCCGCCGCGATGAGCGCCCGCACCCGCAGCGAGATCGAACCGGGTTCAGGTTCCCCTTCGATCCGAAGGCATGGTGTCTCTTCCGGGCGGATCTCGTGGCCGGGGAAGAACTGAGCCGGGTCAGCCATCCATCGGCCTTCACCGCTTTCCGGATCGGCGACCCAACGCAACTCGCCGCGCCGCGCCGCCGCTCGGCGGAAGACGGCGGGACCACCGCGCGAGGCGAGCAGTTCCACGGCCTCCAGCAGCGAAGTTTTTCCGCTGCCGTTCTCGCCGACGAACAGGTTCACGCGGCCGAGACCCGACACCTCGTAGTCGTCGAAACTGCGGTACCCGCTCAGCCTCAGCGTATGGATCATGTCGAGTTCTCGCTGCGCGCGGTGTTCCGGTACCGGTCAGCCGGGATGCTAACCATTACCGGGGGCGGGTCGGCGCGCGGCCGGCCGTGGCTAAACTGACCGGCCCATGGCCAGCGTGACCGTCAACAAGACCATCCGGGCGGCGCCGGAGCGGGTGTTCGCCATTGCGACCGATCTCCCGAACATCGCGGAGACGGTTTCCGGGATCGAGAGCGTGGAGGTGCTGACGGAGGGGCCGGTGGGCGTGGGGACGCGGTGGCGGGAGACGCGGAAGATGTACGGGAAGACCGCCACCGAGGAGATGCGGGTCACCGGTTTCGAGCCGCCGCGGTCGTTCGTGGTGGAGGCCGAGTCGAACGGCGCCCACTACACGACCGAGTTCCGCTTCGAGCCGGAGGGGCTCGGAACCCGGCTCACGCTGGTGTTCGGCGCCCGCCCGCTGACGCTCGCGGCGAAGGTGTTCTCCGTCGTCGGCGTCCTCATGGCCGGAACGGTGCGGAAGGCCCTCGAACGGGACATGGAGGATGTGAAGCGCGCCGCCGAAGCGGAGGCCAAGTCGTAGCGACGCGGCCGCCGGGCGCGATGACGGCGCGGGCGCCGTCCGCGGATGCCCGGAACGCGCCGGAGGAGGGGCTCGTCCTCCGGACGGAGCGCCTGGTGCTGCGCCCCTTCCGCGAATCCGACTTCGACGCCGTCCACGAGTACGCGTCGGACTTCGAGACCACCGCGTACCTGCGCTGGGGGCCCAACCGGCCGGAGGACACCCGCGCTTTCCTGGTCGAGGTGGCGGGCGGCCGGCTGGCGCCGCGCCAGTTCGACTTCGCCGCCGTGGAAGCGGCCGGCGACCGCCTCGGCGGCGGGCTCCGGCTGCTCGAACGAGCCCCCCGCCGCTAGATTCATAGTGTAATCGGGCCCGTTCAACGAACGGATCCGGCGTTGTGGTGCAGCCGATGCGGCGTCGCTACGGGCGCCAGTTCTCGAGCCGAAGGTTGGGTATTCTCGCCATGTGTTTCTCGTCCGTGCTCACCAAGGTGCCGTCGAGAACGATCGCGTGAGCGGCGATGGCGACATCGAAGTCCTCGATTCGCCTTCCTTTTCGCTCAAGATCGACCTTGAGGATGCCGAATGTGCGGCTCACCTCATCTGTCCACTCGGCCCGCATCGCCCGGTTGAGAAACAGGTCGAGGCGTTGTGTCAATGCCTCAAGTCTCTTCGATTTCTTCAGGCGGGACAGCCCGTATCGAATCTCTGCGATGACGGGTTGTGGCAGCAGGACATCGGGTCGCGGATGTGTCAGAAGGCGGGCACACACTTCCCGATCTCCCTTCATGGCCAACGACAGCGTGTTCGTGTCGAGGATGTATCTCACAGAGCGGGCGGTCCCTTCCGGGTCCGGTTTGCCACGATCGCCCGGAGCATCTCATCGACGAGTTCATGGCTGCGGGTGTCCGCACGCGCGGCCTCGAGCATCTCGACGAAGTCGGCGCCCCACTCGGTGTCAGTTGCCAGACTGCGTTCGAGGGCGCGAACGATGTAGCGGTTCCGGCTCATGTCGAGGTCGCGGGCTCGGCGGTCGACGGAGTGGAGGAGGTCTTCGGGGAGATGGACGGTCGTAGGCATGGCGGATAGAGTAGGAATATAGTCGCTGTGCTTGGCCTAGTCAAGGGGGCTCGGGCGGCGGCTAGACTGCCGGCCCCATGGCCAGCGTGACCGTCAACAAGACCATCCGGGCGGCGCCGGAGCGGGTGTTCGCCATTGCGACCGATCTTCCGAACATCGCGGAGACGGTTTCCGGGATCGAGAGCGTGGAGGTGCTGACCGAGGGGCCGGTGGGCGTGGGGACGCGGTGGCGGGAGACGCGGAAGATGTACGGGAAGACCGCCACCGAGGAGATGCGGGTCACCGGCTTCGAGCCGCCGCGGTCGTTCGTGGTCGAGGCCGAGTCGAACGGCGCCCACTACACGACCGAGTTCCGCTTCGAGCCGGAGGGGCTCGGAACCCGGCTCACGCTGGTGTTCGGCGCCCGCCCGCTGACGCTCGCGGCGAAGGTGTTCTCCGTCGTCGGGGTCCTCATGGCCGGAACGGTGCGGAAGGCGCTCGAACGGGACATGGAGGATGTGAAGCGCGCCGCCGAAGCGGAGGCCAAGTCGTAGCGACGCGGCCGCCGGGCGCGATGACCGCGCGGGCGCCGTCGGCGGACGCCCGGAGAGCCCCGGAGGAGGGGCTCGTCCTCCGGACGGAGCGCCTGGTGCTGCGTCCCTTCCGCGAGTCCGACTTCGACGCCGTCCACGAGTACGCGTCGGACTTCGAGACCACCGCGTACCTGCGCTGGGGGCCCAACCGGCCGGAGTACACCCGCGCCTTCCTGGCCGAGGTGGCGGGCGGCCGGCTGGCCCCGCGCCAGTTCGACTTCGCCGCCGTGGAAGCGGCCGGCGGTCGGCTCGGCGGCGGGCTCCGGCTGCTCGAACGAGCCCCCCGCCGCTACGAGTTGAGTTTCGTCTTCGCCCGCCGGGTCCGGGGGCGGGGCTACGCCACGGAGTCCGTCCGCCGCCTCCTCCGCTTCGCCGCCGCCGACCTCGCGGCCGAGGAGGTCTTCGCCCTGGTCGTCCCGGAAAACCCCGACTCCCGCCGCGTCCTCGTCCGCTGCGGCTTCCACCCGGCCCCCGACCCCGCCCCCTACGCGGCGTGGCGCGAGGGCCTCTGCTCCACCGCCGAGGCCCTGCGCTTCACCCCCGGCCTGCGGTGCTATCCTGCTGGCGCGAGCCAAGAACACCGGCGGAAAGGAGGTCCCTGACCGTGGCGAAGCGTAAGGCGAAGCACACGGCGACGCCGCACTTCCTCATGCTGACTTGGGGCGACGACGGCAAGCCGTCGATCGGAACATCGCTCACGGTGCAGCCGGCGAAAATTCTCCCGGCGCTGATGTTCCCGTCCATCGCGGAACTCGATGTGGCCGGCAGCCTCTCCGACGCGATGAAGCCGCCGGCCACCAACGGTCAGGCGAGCCGGCGAGACCTGGAACGAGCATCGGGCGCGCTGGCTGCCTTGATGGCGATCGAGATGCGGAGTGACGCAAGCGGGTTCGCCGCCGTTCTTCCTGACGGCGCCATCCGACTCTTCTTCCACGCCCGCGAACTCCCGGTCAACGCGCCCATGGAGATAACCGACAGCATGAAGAAGATCGCGGATGAACATCGCGTTCAGATCAGCGCCGTCGGTATTTCAGACGCTGACCGAAAGTTCCTGGAAGGCGCCAGCGACCGGGTCGCCACACAGTGTCTGTTCTCCAACATCGCCGCGCTTCTGGTGCGGATGAAGGTGACCGGCAACGGGATAGAAGCCGGTGTTCGAGAGGCGATTCGCCGCGGTAACTCGCCATGACGCATCCTCCCGTTCATCCGTCGACCTCGGTCGACCCCATAGTAAACCAGGCGATTCGCGCGGAAAAAGCGCGTTTCCGCAGGGAACATCGCGCACAGAGCAGGCAGCAAAAGCAAATGCTGCGGCACGGACGGAAGTCCGCCCTGAAAGTTGTGCGCCGGTTGCTCAGAGGACTCAACAACCGGAAGGTCTCGTGGGGAATTCTGCTTGGCGGCATAGGCGCGCTGCTCAGCGGAACGGGGACGCTTTTACAGGGCATCGCAGCGGTATTCGAATGACCGCACGGCAGAGCCCGCCCCGCCGACGCCCGCCCCTGCGGCGGCGCGGCTACGCCCCCGCTTCGGGGCTTGAAGGGTAGGTGAGGCGGAAGACGGAGTCGGCGAGCCAGCGGCGGAATGTCTCGTTTTCCGAGAAGTTCTTGTAGAGGTCGGTGTCGTCGGCGACGACTTCGTTCATCACCCGCCGGAGGGCGCGCTCCAACTCGACTTGCGCGTTCTGGCGGTCCCGGCGGCGGCGGGCGTTCTCGTAGGGCCGATCCTTCAGGACGCGCTTCGGGATGTCCTCGGTGATGAGCCGTCGGACGCGGTCGGCGTCCTTCCACTCGATGTTGCCGTAGTGCTCGTTGAAGGACTGGATGATCTTCGACAGCAGGTCCAACTCCGGCTCGGCCATCCCGCCGCCGCCCTCGACCGGGGTCGGGTCGAGCGCGCCCTCCTCGTCGGCGAGGGCGATTTCCATCTCCTGCTTCTTCTCGATCCGGTAACTCTCCATGTCGATGGCTTCGAGGATGCCCCGGGAGAGGTCGTCCTCGCGCGGCGCCGGGAGTTTGGGAACGAGGAGGTCGAAGAAGATGGCCCGCTCCTCCCACGCCGGGTTGCGGTAGCGGAGGATCGTGGCGAGGAAGTAGTAGGAGCGCAGGAACGCCTTGGCCTTGCCCTTGAAGTCCACCTGCCCGTCCTCGTCCAGTTCGCGCAGATAGACCTCGACGCAGCGGTCGAGGATCGGGTCGAGGCGCTCCCGCGGCGCGTCGTCCAGAAGAGCCCGCGCCACTTCGGACACCTGCTCCGGCGCATAGACCTGGAAGCCGTCGAGCGCCGACTGCAGGTCGTGGAGCCGGTCCGGGTCCGTTTCGTCGGAGAGGATCGTCGTCCGGTAGTACCGCTCGAAGGCCTCCCGGATGGCGTCCGACTGGTTCTGGAAGTCCAGCACGAACACTTCGCGTTTCCCCGGGTGCGCCCGGTTCAGCCGGGAGAGCGTCTGGACGGCCTTGATGTCGGAGAGGTGCTTGTCCACATACATCGTGTGGAGCAGCGGTTCGTCGTAGCCGGTCTGGAACTTGTCCGCGCAGATCAGGAAGCGGTAGGGATCGTCGCGGAACCGTTGGGCCGTCTCCGACGCGGAGAACCCGTTCAGGCTCGCCTCGCTCACGGTCTCGCCGCCCCGCTTCCGCTCGCCGGAGAAGGCCGCGAGCGCCCGGTACGGGCTGCGTCGCTCCCGGAGGTAGGCGCTGATCGCGTCGTAGTAGGAGACCGCCCGATCCACGCCGTCGGTGACGACCATCGCCCGCGCCCGGTCGCCGATCTTGCCGCGCACCCGGTCGTGGAAGTGGTCCACCATGATCTCGGCCTTCATGCGGACGGCGTGCTCGTGCCCTTCGACATAGCGCCGCAGTTTCTTCTGCGCCTTCTTCGCGTCGAACTCGGGATCGTCCTCGATCTTCTTGGCGATGCGGTAGTAACTCTCGATCGGCAGGTAGTTGCGCACGACATCGAGGATGAACCCCTCCTCGATGGCCTGCTTCATCGGATAAGTGTGGAAGGGAGCATGTTCGACGCGCCCGTCCGGCTTCGGCTCGGGGTTCCCGAAGATCTCCAGCGTCCTGTTCTTCGGCGTCGCGGTGAACGCGAAGAAACTGGCGTTCTCCGGCAGTTGCCGCGACTCGATGATCCGGTTGATCTTGTCCTCGTAGGACTCCTCTTCGGGCTCGCCGTCCCCGTCGGCGAGCACCCGGGACATCGCCGCCGTCGTCTTGCCGCCCTGACTGGAATGGGCTTCGTCGATGATGATGGCGAACCGGCGGGCACGGCCGCCGGCGTGGATGGCGTCCAGGATGTAGGGGAATTTCTGGACGGTGGAGATGACGATGGGTTTGCCTCCGTCGAGCAGCCGGCGGAGGTCCTTCGACTTCGCGGCGTGCCCGACGGTCGCGCCGACCTGGGCGAACTGCTTGATGGTGTCGCGGATCTGGCGGTCGAGGAGCACCCGGTCGGTGACGACGATCACCTGGTCGAAGATCCGCTCGTCGTCCTTGCGGAGACCGACCAGTTGGTGGGCGAGCCAGGCGATGGAGTTGGACTTCCCGCTGCCGGCGGAGTGCTGGATCAGGTACTTGCGCCCGGCGCCGTTCTCTGCGGCATCCTCGAGCAGGCGGCGCACGGCGACCAGTTGGTGGAAGCGCGGCCAGATCGGAACGGGTTTGCTCCAGGTTTTCCCGCCGCCCGCCGGGCGGAGCGCCTGGGCGTAGTTCTCGATGATGTTGGTGAGGCTGCGGCGATCCAGGACCTGCTGCCAGAGGTAGTCGGTCTTGAGTCCGTCTTCGTTCGGCGGATTCCCGGCGCCGCCGTTCCATCCCTTGTTGAACGGCAGGAACACCGACTTGCCGCCGCGCAGGTGGGTGCAGAAGCGCACTTCGTGTTCGTCCACCGCGAAATGCGCGAGACAGCGCCCCGGCTGGAACAGCCGCTCGCGGCCGTCGCGGTCGGACTTGTACTGCTGCACCGCGTCGTGGACGGTCTGCTTCGTCAGGCTGTTCTTCAACTCGAAGGTGGCGACCGGGAGGCCGTTCACGAAGAGCGCGAGGTCGAGCGCCAGCCCGCTCCCGTTGCGGTATCGCAGTTGCCGGGTCACCGAGAAACGGTTGCCGGTGTAGAGGACTACGCCCTGCTCGTTCCCCGGCGAGGGTATGCCGTAGAAGAGTGTGACCGCGTGGGCGCCGTGCTTCACGCCGTTCCGCAGCACTTCGATGACGCCGCGCTTCTCTATTTCCGTCCGGAGGCGCGTGAAGAACTTCCGGCGGACCGGGGTGGGGTGGTCCGCTTCGAGCGCGGCGTGGATCTCCGGCTGCGTCGCGTCGAGGAACGCCGCGAGTTGCGCCCAGTCCACGCAGAACTCGGGGTCGTAGTGGACGGGGTGGCCGCAGATCCAGCCCCGGTATCCCTCGCGCGGTTCGGCGACCTGTCCGGCGGGCGCGCCGTCCGGTTCGCAGGCCGAGCCGGTCAGCGCCTCGCAGATGCGCCGCTCGAGTCCGCGCTCGGTCAGGTCGGTGGGCAAGTTGGGTGTCGGGACGCGTTTCGGCGTCGGCGCGCCGGGCGCGGCGCGCCCGGAAGGCGCGAGATTCTACGGAGCCACCCGGCTCGGAGCGCCCGGCGGCCGACGCCACCGGCGATCAGAAGGGGCCGGATCAAGCCCGCCCGGGATGGGGGCCGCACCGACGCCGAGCGCCCGTTTTTCGGGTTTCTTTTCGGCAAGACCGCCTGAACTATTAATAGCAAGTCGTTGAATAATCGGGACTATGGAGGATTCCTTTTCGGCAAGACCTCCCGTTTCGGGGCCGTACGCCGAAAAGGATTCCGGCTCACTGCCCGGGCTCGGCCAGCGACTTGCCCGGCGGACGCCGCGACCGGTTCGGAGCGCGGAAACGAGAGCGAGTCCGGAGCGAGGCGGGCGCCGGGCCGGACCGGCCGGGTGGGCGGCCGACCGGGGCCGAATCGCCGATTTTATTAATAGGCCGCCCCCCGGATTATTAATAGCAAGTCGTTGAAAAACAGGGGTTATGAAGGGTTTCTTTTCGGCAAGACCTCCCGTTTCGGGGCCGTACGCCGAAAAGGATTCCGGCTCGCCGCCCGGGCTCGGCCAGCGACCTGCCCGGCGGACGCCTCAACCGGTTTGGAGCGCGAAAACGAGAGCGAGTCCGGAGCGAGGCGGCCACCGGGCCGGACCGGCCGGGTGGGCGCCCGACCGGGGGCCGGAACGCCGATTTTATTAATAGGCCGGCCCCCGGACTATTAATAGCAAGTCGTTGAAAAACAGGAGTTGTGACCGGTTTCTTTTCGGCAAGACCCCCCGTTTCGGGGCCGTACGCCGAAAAGGATTCCGCTCACTGTCTGGGCTCGGCCACCGTCCAGAGGGGTTTCTTGCGGCTGCCCCGATTGACGATCCGACCGGTGCGGCGCAACTCCTGGATCAGGTTCTGCGTGAGGACGCGCTGCCTCTCCTCCGAGAGTCCGCCGGGAAGGTAGGCGGCCATCGCGCGGTCTATCTCGCGTCGGCCGATCGGGCCCCGGCTCCGAACCAGCGCGAGCAGCCGATTCCGTTGCCGCGCCCGGTTCGAGGCGGCCGAAGCGCTGTCGCCGGTCCCGCTCGCGTTGGCGACCCGCAGTCCCGGGCCGAAGTCCGAGATCAGCCCCTCCGCCGACAGCCGCCGCCGCGCCTCGTCGTCGATGGGCAGCCCCTTCTGCACCCGGTCGAGCAGGACGACATCCTCGAGAGGAAGGTCGGGTCGGTCGAAGAGCGTCCGGTTGTAGTCCTCTTCGATGATGCGGCCGGGGATCTCGACATGCACCTCGTCCGGCCGCGACAGGTCGTAGTCGGGAAGCGCGAACGACCGCTTCTGCTGCGTCTCGAACATCCGCCGGATACCGCCGCCCTGCGTCTCGATCAGGTCCAGTCGAACCATGGCCTGCCCCAGGAAGGGATTGCGGTACGAGAACGGGGCGTTTCGCCGAATCGCCGTCTCGACATCGCCGGGCAGGAACCGGCCGAGATTGGAGAACACCCCCCGGTCCGGAAACTCCGTGACGACGATGCGCCCGCCCCGCCGGTGGTCCTGATGGGCGATCGCGTTGTGGAGCGCTTCCCGCAGGATCCACTCGTCGTACTGGGCAACGGGCATGACGGCGCCGGTCCCGTTCGGCAGGAACATCAGCGTCAGGTTGCGGATCCATTCCAGCAGGCGGTCCGCGGCGAAGAGGAGGGGCGGATCCAGGTGTTCGGAAGCGAGCGTCTTCTCGTCGCCGTCCTTGAGGATCCACGAGATTCGGCTCACCGCCGACGGACGGAGCAGGGAACCGGCCTCGCTCCTGCCGACCAGCAGCACTCCCGCATTCGTAACCGCCGCTTGCCGGAGGAGCCCGGCCTTCCCCAGAAAGGTGGCGTCGTCCCACTCGGCCTCGGCCTCGGCCGCCGCCGGATGCCGGGCGGCGAAGCCGCGCCGCGCCGCCGCCACGACCTCGGGGTCGAGGTCGTCGAGCGTGGCCCCGTCGCAGATCTCGCCCGACCAGTCCCTCCCGGCGATCTGTTCCGGCGCGTCGCCGCCACCCGTGAATCCCAGCCACTCCGCCTCCGCCGGAAGTCCCGGCGTCGAACCCAGTTGCCCCATCACGCACCCGACTCCTTCGGTTCCGACAGGCCGTCTGCCGCCTCGCGCACATCCAATCTCCCGGTCACCACATCGGCGATCAGTCTAGCCCGATACTCCTTCAACAACTCGACCTCTCGCCTGACCGCGGTAATGGCGGCCTCGATGTCAGCGGTCACCTTGTCGAGGTGTCGAACGATGGTTGCCTGCTCAACGATCGGGGGCGTCGGTACTCGCACTCCGCCCAGACTCGAAGCCGACAGTTCGGAGAAAGTCGTGCCGCGTCCAAGCGATTCCAGTTCGTCCTTCAACACCGCAACCAGATAGTACAGATACTCCGACCGAATCCTTCTCGGCACAAGTGTCCGGCATCCCTGGTTGGTGCACGCCGTAGAGGACAAAATGGCTACATGCCCGATCGGTGCTCGGGTGGACAGGACAACACTACCTGCTGGTGCCGTAGTCGCGCCGCACGCCGCATAGCCGTCCGCCGTGATGGATCGCGCGCCACTCGAGATGGTGCGTCCTGAAGACGCACCGAGATCATCCGGCGTAATCCAGCGAATCGGCCCATCCCAGTAGGAGGGGACCGATGTGGACGGTGTGCCCCCGTTGAGTATCTGAGCCACGGCCTTCACTCTCTGCACTGACCAGTGCTCCGGAACATCACCGAGCCACGGCACGCCTGAGGCCCGAAGATGAACGCCCTCATCGATGCCCCGCGTCACGGCTCTACGCAACACGACCTGTCGCTCTTCATCAAGGGAATCAGTGATGCGCTGCCTCCCCGCGATAATCTCTCGAATTCGCCGATCCACCTGTTCGACGAATCGAACGATGCTTTTCTGTTCGAGAGCCGGGGGTACGGGAAGTCTCTGGCACCCGAAGTCGCTCCACCGAAAATCGCACGATCGTTCGCGAATACCCTTTGCAAGCGCCGCGATCCAGCCTGTTCGCGCCATTTCCCGTAGGAGGTACCCGTAGTAGTGAGCATTCACGTTAGGGCGCGGACTGCATACACAGTAGACGGGTGTGGCCTTGCCGTCAGCGTCGGAGACACCGATTGCGCCGGCGAAAGCATCCATCGTATGGATTACGAGGTCGCCATTCCGAACGCCTTGATATCCGATCTCCTTTAGCGACTCGGTGAAGCCATCAGTTCTCCGGGAGTGGCGAGTCGTTACGGTGCCGTCCCGGAAGCACGTGATCGTCCGGTCGCCATCGCGAACTGCGCGATTCATGTGCAGGAACAAGTGCTTGGCACGGAGAACGGACCAGTGTTTCCGTGTGGCCGGAAACCACAGCGACTCTCGCGGTGATGCGCGGAACCCACTCCTGCGCGGTCTTGGTTCGTGGCGGTGGGAGGCAGGTGTCACGGTGCTGTGGGGTTTGTGGTGTTGGGCGTCCGCGTTATCCGACTTCCACTTGTGGTAGTTCTTCTTGGGCATCGCGGCGCGATGCTGCTATGGCCTTGTCGAGCTCTGGCTTGCCTCCGATTACAAGAAGGCCCATGAGCCTATTTTTGGCAACGCCTTCGTTACTTTCTCCAAGATCACGGCGAATCGCGCGCAGAAGGTCGTCGAGTGCAGGTAGCATGCTGTGTCCACTGGAGTCTTGTCCTGCCGCAGGTGTGCCTGACTCGCGCCAGCGTGCAAAAGCGTTTACGACTTCCGGGCTTCCGTAGATCATGACCGTCATCATGAGTTCTTCGAGAGATTGCACTAGTCGGCTCGGAGTTTTGTCGTTAGCCGTCTTCTTGGCGCGACCTTGAGGCGTCTGCTTGATCATTTTCATGACGGATGTGAGCACCGTGAGGAAACTGTTGTAGGCGTCAACCTTCTTGCTCCGGTTCATTTCTCGATCCGCTTGTTCTCTTGTGCGATGAGCGCTGTAGGTCACGAGCCATACGGATGCGCCGGCGGTGAACGAGGCAGTCGTTAGCGCCGGAAGCCACTGCGTGTTTGTCGTGATGTCAGTACCAAGAAGCCAAGCAAGAACATAGTGGGTTGCAGCGTAGGCGAGCGGTACGAACACGAGTGGACCGATAAGGATCGCCAAGAGCGGGAGGAGGAAACGCTTCATGACCTGTTGCGGGTGCCGCTGGAGGGCTTGTAGAGAAAAACGTCGAGTGAAAGTAGGGCTAGCGTGTCGGTGTGTCAAGCAGAAGGCCGAGGAGGTGATCGGTCTTCCGACGCGTCTCGAGGAGGTCGGCGCGAATTTCCTCCGAGGAACGCATCGGTTCGGGCAGGAAGAAGTGGCGTGCAAAACTAATCTCATAGCCGACTTTTACGCTCTCTGGGTCGTACCACGCGCCAGAAGCCCATGGAAGGACTTCGCGGGTGAGGAAGCCCTCGATGCCACCCTCCTCGATGAGCGGGATCTGCTCGGTGTCGTGGAGGTCGGGGTCGGGCTCGTACTCGACCAGGGGTGCCAGTCGCCCCATCGTGCTCGCGAACCGCCCGTGGATCGGGTCGGCTGCCGACTTACCGGCGGGGCGGCGCTCCCGGATCACCGGTTCCGCTTCGGGGTCGCGTTCCGTGAGGGCGCGGAGCGACTTGCGCCGCTTGGCCGTCATGCGGAGACTGGCTTTCGCCGCTGCCGACTCGACGGCTTCGACGAACCGATTCCAGTCGAGGCAGCGGGTCTCGCCAATCTCCTCCGCCGCCCGGTCCACCGCGTGGGCCAACGGCTCGTCCCCGGCCTCGCGACAGGACGCCCGAAACCGCTCGCGGGCCTCCGGCGTGAGATCCACGGCCAACCGCAGCGGGCGCTCGACGGTTACCTTCCAGTAGCCGAAGGCCTCGTTCGGGAAGATCTTGGACTGTTCGGTCTCCTCGAACGCGTCGAAGGCGGCGCAGATGCGCTCGATGTCCTCCTCGCCGAGTTCGCAGGTCTTCTTCCCGAGGTTCTTGCGGAGCGGGCGGAACCACTCGACCGCGTTGATCAACTGCACCTTGCCTTTCCGCCGCTCCTCCTTCCGGTTCGTCAGCACCCAGACATAGGTCGCGATCCCGGTGTTGTAGAACATGTTGAGCGGCAGGGCGACGATGGCTTCCAGCCAGTCGTTCTCGATGATCCAGCGGCGGATGTTGCTCTCGCCCTGGCCGGCGTCGCCGGTGAACAGCGAACTCCCGTTGTGGACTTCGGCGATGCGGCTGCCGAGGTCGGTGCTCGTCTTCATCTTGCTCACCAGGTTGGCGAGGAAGAGCATCTGCCCGTCGCTGACCCGCGTGACCATCGAGTATTCCGGGTCGCCGCCGTGGCTCACCCGGAATCTCTGGTCGGCGAGTTCGCGCTTGCCGCCCATGCGCTCGAGGTCGGTCTTCCAACTCTTGCCGTACGGCGGGTTCGACAGCATGAAGTCGAACTGCTTGTCGGGGAAGGCGTCGGCGGAGAGGGTGGAATGCCCCGGGCCGCCCCGGATGTTGTCCGCTTCCTCGCCCTGGCCCTTCAACAGCAAGTCGGCTTTGCAGATGGCGTAGGTTTCGGCGTTGATCTCCTGCCCGTAGAGGTGGGGAGCGACTTCCTTCCCGCGTTCGGCGGCGAGTTTTCGCAGCGTCTCTTCGGCCACGGTCAGCATCCCGCCGGTGCCGCAGGCGCCGTCGTAGAGCAGGTAGGTGCCGGACTCGATCCGGTCGGCCACCGGGCGGAAGATCAGGTTCGCCATCAACTGCACGGCGTCGCGGGGCGTCCAGTGTTCTCCCGCCTCTTCGTTGTTGTCCTCGTTGAACCGCCGCACCAACTCCTCGAAGACCGTTCCCATGCCGTGGTTGTCGAGGCCGGGATGCCGTTCGGAACCGTCGGCGTTCAGCACCGGTTCCGGGCTCAGGTTGATGTCCGGCGAAGTGAACTTCTCGATCAGCCCGCCCAGCGCGTCGGCCTCGGCGAGGACGGGGATCTGGTTGCGGAACTTGAAGTTGTCGATGATGTCCTGCACATTCGGGGAGAAGCCGTCGAGGTAGGCCTCGAAGTCGGCGCGGAGCGTTTGCGCCGTGCGCGACGCCCGCAGGTCGCTCATGGTGAACGCCGAGGTGTTGTAGAACGGGCGTCCGGCGGCGGCGCGGAGCGGCGGATCCACTTCGCTGATATCCGCCGCTTCGAGTTGCTCCTTCAGGTCGAGGACCGCCTGCTTCGTGTCCCCCAGCACGGCGTCCAGCCGCCGGAGGACGGTCATCGGGAGGATGACGGTGCGGTACTCCCCCCGGCGGAAGACATCCCGGAGCACATCGTCGGCGACCCGCCAGAGGAAGCCGGCGATCCAAGTCAGTCGGTCCTGCACGGGCGCCTATTCTCCCACCGGAGCGGCCCGGCCCGGAACCCCGCGCCGGGTTCGCCGGGCCGGCGCCGGAGGCCGGGCGGGGGACTCCCGGCGCGATCCGCGCCGCCGGGCGCCCGGCCGCCGGGGGGCGGCTCTACGATTCCCGGCGTTCGCGCCGCCGCGCGCGGGAAGGGTCGCCATGAATCCAGAAGCGCCGGATCTCCGGTATCCCATCGGGCGGTTCTCGCGGCCCGACGCCGTCACGCCGGACCAGGTCGCCGCCTGGACGGACGACCTCGAAGCGCTGCCCGGCGACCTCCGCCGGACTGTCTCGGCGCTGACCGACGCGCAACTCGACACCCCGTATCGCCCCGGCGGCTGGACGGCGCGGCAGGTCGTCCACCACCTGGCCGACAGCCACATGCACAGTTTCCTCCGCTTCAAGCGGGCGCTGACCGAGGATCGCCCGGCGATCCACGCCTACGACCCCGGCGGCTGGGCGATGCTGCCGGACAGTCGGCAGGCGGTCGCCGATCCGCTCGACCTGCTCGCCGCGCTGCACCGCCGCTGGGTGGGCCTGCTGCGCAGCCTGGGTTGGGAACAACTGCAGCGCGAGTACGTGCATGTCCGATCGGGCCCGGCGACGCTGGCGGTTACCGCGGGCCTCTACGCCTGGCACGGCCGGCACCATCTCGCCCACATCGAGCGGCTGATGGAACGCGAAGGCTGGCGCTGAGGCCGCGCCGGGCGGCCGTCGCCGAGTCGCACACTTCCCCCGGGGGGATCCGCGATCGCCGGGGAGGGCGCATGGCCCGGAATGGGTGCGCTGCCGCTGTCGCCCAAGGGCGACCGTGACGGAGGCCGGCGGAACGCCGGGCCGCTACAGGTGCCGAGAGAGCAGAATCAGTAGGGCGAACAGTCCGGCCGCCACGATCGGGCCGGCGATCATCCACCTCCGAATGCGCGCCTCCATTGCTGCGTTCTCGGCGTCAGAGACGAGTTGCATCGCCTCGATTCCCGCTCGGATGCCCGCGATTTCCGCCTCGGAGACGAGGCGTCGCGCCTCCTTTTCCGCCTCGTGAGTGGCGAGGCCTCCGGTCTCGGTCCCGGCTCGGATGTCTTCGATCCTCGCCTGCGTAACGAGGCGCAGTGCCTCGATTCGTGCGTGGGCGACTTCGAATTCCGCTTGGGTTACGAGGCGGCAAGCCTCGATCTTCGCCTGGGTGACGAGGCGCCCCCCGATTTCGGGCAGGAAACCTTGGATGGGGGCCAACAGCGCCGAGTTCGGATCGAGCATGGAACCATCGTAGCGGGAACTCCCATCCTCCGCCCGGCCGGGGAAGCGCGGCGCGCGCCTCACCTCCACAGTCGGCCCCGGAGCGCTGTCAGGTCCCGCGTCGCCCGCGGGCCGGGACAGTCGGCGGTCGCTGTCGGGAGGCGGGCTCGGCGGAATTGCCGCGGGAATCAGCGGAGCGCGACGATCAGTCCGGCCAACCCCAACATCGCGCCGAACACGGCGCCGAACATCCACTTGACCAGACTCCACCTGACCTTCTCGAGGTCCGCCTTGGTCGCCGCGTTCCCGTGGAGCAGGGCGGCCCGCTCCTCGGCGAGCGCTTCGGCCTGTTCGGAGAAGCCGTTCTGCGTCAGATTCTTCACGAACCGGTGGGTGTCGAACGGGATGGCGACGGTCATGGGACGGGAACTTAGCGAAGGGCCGGATCGCCGATCGAGCCGGCGACGCGCCCAACCACCACCCGGGCCCGCCGCCGCGCTTGCCGGAGCCCGACCGGCCGCCGCCCGACCACCCTCCACCCCCCTGATGCCGCGCTAGCATCCGCGCTCCTCGCGGGCGGTCGCCCGCGCGTCCCGCAGTTGAGTTGGCGGGGCGTTTCCGCTGTCGCTCTTTCCCGGCCCCGGCGGGCGCCGTTCCCGCCGCGATTCCCCGCCCGACGAACCCCCTGATGAACCCACGATGACCCGCCCGATGACGCCGACGCCGCCATGAGGCCGCCCTGACCGCCCCGTGAAGACCGCCCCGTGAAAAAGGTCCGGCCGCTCCCCCGACCCCTCCCCCGGCCGCGACGCCGCCTGATCCCGCGCCCGGCCCCGTTCCCCGCCTGGGCGCCCGGCGTCCCCCGCCGCCGGCGCCCGGTCCCGGGCGAAGACCCCGGCGCGCGCCTCCTCGACAGCGGCGCCCGCGGCCTCACCAACGAGGAACTGCTCGGCCTCGTCCTCGGCGAGGGCGGGGACCTCCCGCGCCGGGTGCTGGAACGCTCCGGCGGCGTCGCCCGGCTCTGCCAGACGCCGCCGGGGCAGGCGGCGCAGTGGCCCGGCCTCTCCCGCTCCCGCCTCGTCCGGATGTTCGCGGCGCTCGAACTCGGCCGGCGCGGCGCCTACCCCTGCGACGGCCGGATGCCCTGCTTCCGCACTCCGGAGGAAGTCGCGCGGTATGTCCTCGCCCGCTTCGGCAACAAGGAGGTCGAGGAGTTCGGCGTCCTCCTCCTCGACACCCGCGGCTGCCTGCGCCGCGCGGAGATCGTCTCCCGCGGGTCGCTCACCGGGGCGATCGTCCACCCCCGCGACCTCTTCCGGCTGGCCGTCTCCTACCAGGCGGCCTCGGTCGTCCTGTTCCACAACCATCCGTCCGGCAACCCGCTGCCCTCCGACGCCGACCGCCACCTCACCCGGCGGCTCCAGGAGGCCGGCAAGACGGTGGGCATCCCCATCCTCGACCATGTGGTCGTCGGCGCCGGCCGCTGGTACTCGTTCGCCGAAGCCGGCGACCTCTGACGCCGGGCGACCACGCCCGAGGCGCCGAGGGGGGTATCAGTCCCCGGAAGCGGACTTCCCGCAGTCGCGGCAGACGCCGTACAACTGGTGGCGATGCGACACGAGCCGGTAGCCGTATTCCTCCGCCACCTCGTCCTGCCGGCGCTCGATCTCCGGGGACAGGAACTCGTCTATCCGCCCGCATTCGAGGCAGATCAGGTGGTCGTGGTGCTCCCGCGACAGTTCCGGCTCGAACCGGGTCAGCCCGTCCTTCAGGTCGATCGAGGACGCGATCCCGGCTTCGCAGAACAGGCGCAGCGCCCGATAGACCGTCGTGCGCCCCACGCCGGGGTGGGCGGCGCGCACTTCCGCGTGGAGGTCGTCGGCGGAGACATGCCCGCCCATTCCCAGGAACCGCTCGAGGATGAGTTCGCGCTGCCGGGACTTCTTGAGCCCGTTCTCCTGAGAGAACGACCGCAGCCGCTCGAACGCTTCCTCGCGGGTCGGCTGCGGGGACGGGACGGGTTCGGGCATCGGCGGCGGCGCCCCGACCGCCGCCCGAACGGGCCGCGCCGGAACGCTCTTCGGAATATACCCAACCCCGTCCGCGCCGCCGGAAACCCCGCGCCCGGCCCCTAGAATCCGCCGCCCTTGCGCATCCTGTTCGTGGACGGCTCCGCCGGCCTGTCCGGCGACATGTTCCTCGGCGCGCTGCTCGACCTCGGCTACCCCGAGGAGCGCCTCCGCGAAGTCGTCGCCTCCTTCCGGGCGCCGGTCACCGTCTCGGTCAGCGAAGCCTCCCGCGGCGGCTTCCGCGGCAAGTCGCTCACCGTAACCGCCCCGAACGACCGCGGCCACCGCCATCTCGCCGAGTTCCTCGGCGTCCTCGAAGGCAGCGCCCTCGACGAACCCGCCCGCAAACGCGCCGCCCTCCTCCTCCGCCGGATCTTCGAGGCCGAAGGCCGGATCCACGGCCGGCCGCCGGAGTCCGTCCACCTCCACGAACTCGGCTCGCTGGACACGCTGGTGGACCTCGCCGGCGCCGCCGACGGCGTGGGGCATCTCGCCCCCGACCGCATCGTCTTCGGGCGGGTGAACCTGGGCAGCGGCTCCGTCACCGCCGAACACGGCGTCCTGGAAGTCCCGGCCCCGGCGACCGCGCTGCTGCTGCGCGGCGTCCCCACCTTCTCCGACGGCAGCGGCTTCGAGCGGACGACGCCCACCGGCGCGGCGCTGACCGCCCTCGCCGACGACTGCGGCGGCTGGCCGCGCTTCACGCCGACCCGCGTCGGCTACGGCCTCGGGACCGCCGACCCGAAGGAGGGCCGCCCGAACGCCCTGCGGATGGTGCTCGGCGACGCCGAAGACGCCGCGACCCGCCCGGGCGAGCCGCTGCTGGTCGTCGAGGCCACGGTGGACGACCTCTCTCCGGAACTCGCCCCGCACCTGCTGGAACGCCTGCTCGCCGCCGGGGCGCGCGACGCCTTCCTCACGCCGGTGGTCATGAAGAAAGGACGCCCCGGAGTCACGGTGACCGCCCTCGCCGCGCCCGACCGGCGCCGGGCGGTCGTCGAAACCCTGTTCGCCGAGAGCACCACCCTCGGCGTCCGCACCACCGAGGCCGCCCGTGAAACCCTCGAGCGCCGCGCCGTCCCGGTCGAGACCCCCTGGGGGCCGGTAACCGTGAAACTGGGGCTCGCCGCCGACGGGAGCATCGTGAACCGCGCCCCGGAGTTCGAGGACTGCCGGGAGTTGGCCGAGTCCGGCGGCGTCCCGCTCAAGGAGATCTACCGCGCCGCGCTCGCCGCCCCCCTCCCGGACGCCTGACGCCGGGACGCCTGACGCCCCCCCGCCCGCCCCGGCCCGCGCCGAAATGACCGACTCGCACGCCCACCTCGACCAGCCGGCGTTCGACTCCGACCGGGACGCCGCGCTGCGCCGCGCCAAGGCCGCCGGCGTCCACACCGTCGTCTCCATCGGGATGCTCGACCCGGAAGGGTCCTGGCGCGGGACTTTCGCCCTCGCCGACCGCCTCCACCCCACCCCGGCAGACCACGCCGACCCGGCCCTCCCGCAGGTGTTCACCACCATCGGCTGCCACCCCCACGAGGCCTCCGGGTTCGACCGGTTCGGCGGGGAAGACCGCCTCGCGGAACTCGCCCGCCGGCCCCGCCTGGTCGCCATCGGCGAGATCGGGCTCGACTACCACTACGACCACAGCCCCCGCGAAGTCCAGCGCGAGGTGTTCCGCCGCCAGATCCAGGTCGCCCGCGCCCTCGGCCTCCCGGTCTCCGTCCACCACCGGGACGCCGAGTCCGACTTCCTCGAAATCGCCGACGCCGAAGGCCTCGACCGCTGCGGCGCCGTCCTCCACTGCTTCACCGCGTCCGAGGCCCTGGCCCGCGCCGCCCTCGAACGCGGCCTCTACCTCTCGTTCTCCGGCATCCTGACCTTCAAGAACGCCGAAGACCTGCGGCAGACCGCCCGCCTCGTCCCGCGCGACCGCCTGCTGGTGGAGACCGACTCCCCCTATCTCGCCCCGGTCCCCCACCGGGGCAAGCGCTGCGAGCCGGCGATGGTGGTCGAGACCGCCCGGCGCCTCGCGGAGGTCCGCGGCGAGCCCCTCGCCGAACTCGAAGCCGCCACCGACGCCAACTTCCGCCGCCTCTTCCTCGACCGCCCGCCGGGCGCCGCCCCGGACGACCGCCCGGCCTCCCCGCCCGCCTGAGCCCCGCCTCCCCCTGCGGGCCGTCCCCCGGCCCGGCCCCCGCCCGGTGCGATAATGGCGCCGGTTCCCAGTGATGCCGTCCGTTTCGAGCGCGGGGGTCCGGCTCGCCGAAATCGAAACGGAACTGGCCCCCGACCTCCGCGCGGTCGAAGACCTGCTGGCCCGGCAGGCCGACAGCCGGCTGGAACTCATCGAGCAGGCGAGCCAGTACCTCTACCGGAGCGGCGGAAAACGCATCCGCCCGATGATGCTGCTGCTCGCGGCGCGCGCCGCCGGCGACGCGTCGGGGGCGACGGGGGCGTCGGAGTCGCCGGGGCAGCCGGGGCAGGCCCCCTCCTACGGCGCCGTGGTGGAGATGATCCACACCGCCACGCTGGTCCACGACGACATCGTGGACGCCGCGGACACCCGGCGCGGGCGCGAGTCGCTGAACAACATGCTGGGGAACGACCTCACCGTGTTGATCGGCGACTACCTCTACATCCGCTCCATGTCGCTGGCGGTGGAGATGGGGAACCAGCGGATCGTGAGCCTGATCTGCGACCTGACCCTGCGGATGATCGAGGGGATGCTGCTGGAGATGGCGCGCGGCGGCGTCCTCGGCCTCACCCGGGAAGAGCACCTGAACATCCTCCGGCTGAAGACCGCCTGCCTCTTCCAGGGCTGCGGCCGCATCGGCGCGGCGGTGGCGGAGGCGCCCCCGGAAGTCGAGGAGGCGCTCGGGACCTACGGCCTGAACCTGGGAATGGCGTTCCAGGTCGCCGACGACCTGTTCGACTTCACCCGGAGCGCCGACGAAGTGGGCAAGCCGGTGCTCACCGACCTGAAGGAAGGCCACCTCACCCTCCCGATCCTCTACGCGCTGGAACGCGAACCGGGGGCGGCGCCGCTGGTGGAGGGAGTGCTGGACAGCGGCCGGCTGGACGCCGAAACCCGCGCCGGGATCCTGTCGCTGGTGGAGCGGCGCGGCGGGCTGGACGAAGGACGACGGGTCGCGGCGGGTTACGCCGCCGCCGCCCGGGAAGCGCTCGCGCCCGTTCCGTCTTCCCGCTGGAAGGACGCGCTGGAAGCGCTGACCTGGTTCGTCATCTCGCGCGGCCGTTGAGGCCGCTCCGGCCTGGCGCCGCGCCGCGGGGACGGCCGAGGCGACCGACATGACCGGCGCCGACTGGAACGACGCGGACATCGCCGTCCTGATCGTGGACGACGAGGCGGTCATCCGCCGCTCGCTCCGCCGCCGGCTGCGCTACGAGGGCTGGCGGGTCAGCGAAGCGGCTTCGGGGCCGGAGGCGCTGGCGGCGCTGGAGAAGGAACCGGCGGACCTGGTGATCCTGGACATCAAGATGCCGGGGATGGACGGGATGGAGGTGCTGCAGAAGATCCGCGCCGAGTCGCCCGGCGTCGCGGTGGTCATGCACACCGGGCACGGGGACATCGAGACCGCGGTGAAGGCGATCCAGGCCGGCGCGGCGCACTTCCTGGAGAAGGGCGGGGGCAGCGACATCGGGGCGTGCCTGCGGATGGCCATCGAGAAGACGGCGACCCTGGAGCGCAAGCGGTTGGAGGACGAGAACCGGCGGCTCGCCGCCGAAGTGGAGGAGCACCGGGAGCGTTCGGGGGGGTATCGGTTGATCGGGGATTCGCCGGCGATGGCGGCCGTCCGCGAGCGGATCGAGCGCGTCGCGGCGAGCGAAGTGCGGGTGTTGATCACCGGGGAGTCGGGGACGGGGAAGGAAGTGGCCGCCCGGCTGCTCCACGAGGGCAGCCCGCGCGCCGGGAAGCCGTTCGTGGAACTCAACTGCGCGGCGATTCCCGAGGAACTCATCGAGAGCGAACTGTTCGGGGCGGAGCGGGGGTCGTACACCGGCGCGCACCGGAAGATGGTGGGCAAGTTCGAGCAGGCGCACCGGGGGACGCTGTTCCTCGACGAAGTGGGTGACATGAGCCCCAGGACGCAGGCGAAGGTGCTCCGGGCGCTGGAGGAGAGCCGCGTCACCCGCGTCGGCGGCGCCGAGGCGGTGGAGGTGGATGTGCGGGTGTTGTCCGCGACGAACCAGGACCTGCGGGGGGAGGGGTTTCGCAGCGACCTGCTGCACCGGTTGGAGGTGATCCCGCTGGCGATGCCGCCGCTGCGGGATCGTCCGGAGGATTTGCCGCTGCTGGTGGCGCACTTCCTGGAGTCGCTGTCACGCCAGGCGGGGCATCGTCCGCGCCCGTTCACGGAGGGTGCGTTGGCCGCTTTGGCGGCGCATCCGTTCCCGGGCAATGTCCGCGAGTTGCGGAACCTGGTGGAGCGGTTGTTGATCCTGAGCCCGGGCGACGAGATCACGGAGACCGATGTCCGCGACAACCTTGGCGCGGGCAGGCAGGGGGCGTCCGGGGCGGCGGGGAGCGGATAGAACACTCGTTCGGTGCCCGCCGCGAACTCCTGGCGCACCGCACGGCGGTCCGGCCCGGCGTCGGCGAGCGCGCAGTCGGGAACAGTGGTGGCCGGATGCGCTCGCGCTCACTCGCCGGGGCGGGGCGCCACCGTCGTGGCGCGATGGCCGGGTGACGGTCCGCGAGTCCGGCAGAGGGGACGGAGGCTGCGGTCTGTGAACTTTTTTTCGGTACTACCCCTTGAAAAGTCCCGAAACCGTGACAAATACAGGAGTGCGCGAGGTAGCACGCATGGTTCCTGCCGAAAGACGACCTGCCGAACGGCCGACGGGCCGAGGCCCCGGCGCCCCATGGATGCGCGCGAGTTACGCACTCCTGTTCGCCTCCTTCACGGCGTTGTGCGCCATCGCATTCTGGCGACAGCGCGTGTCGGTCGAGCACCTCGAAATCCAGCCGCCGAAGCCGACCCGTTCGGCGCCCCGCGAGCATCAGCGGCCGTCAGCGCCCCCGGGGACGGCGGCATCGGGCGCTGTCATAGCCGACGGTCCTCCGGCGGAACGGCTCGTCGCGGCTTCGGCCGCCGGCGATATCGAGGTCGTCCGCGCCGCGCTGAAGGAGGGCGCGTCCCCTGACTCACGGAATCGCGAGGGGCGCGGAGCGCTCCACTCGGCCGCCGCCAACGGAGAGGACGCCGTCCTGAGAGCCCTCCTCGACGCCGGCGCGAAGATCGAGTCGCCTGACAGCATCGGATGGAGCCCGCTCATCTGGGCGGCCTACACCGGAGCGGCGGCGTCCGTGGAAACGCTGCTCGCTGCCGGCGCCGATCCGAATGCGCGATACGACCCGAACCGGGTCACCGCGCTGGAGCAGGTGGTCGCCGGATGGCGGATGGCCGAATTGCGCGGGAAGCCTGCTCTTCGGGAGTTGGAGCGTCGGCGTATCGCCGAGAGCCTGCTCGCTGCCGGCGCGGACCCGAATCTGCCGGGGCCGTACGGGCCGCCCCTTCGTCTCGCTCCGCATCTCGACGAACAGCTGCTGGTGTCCCTGCTCCGATACGGAGCGCGGGTGGACGACCTCCCCGAACTTCGCCGCCTGACCAGGAGAGCGGGGTCGGTCGGGGACGGATTCCGTCGGGCGTTCCGGGAGGCCGATGAACGGGCCGCGCGCCGTCCCCCATCAGCGGAGGCTCGCCCGCCACGCCCTTCCGGACGAGTCTCTCCGAGGAGTCTTCGTTTACGCGACGGTGACGAAAGTCGCCGCGATCCTGTATCCACTGTTTCTACCCAAGGGAGGACATCATGAGGATCTTTCTGGCCAACATCGTGGCCGCCGTCCTGTTGACGGCCGGCGCCGTGTTCCTCGCTGCTGCACCGGTCGCCGCGCAGGGCGACGAGCCCGAGTGCGAGGAGTTCTGCTGGTGGGAATGGCACGAGGAGTGTTTCGTGACTCCCGACGCCGGCTGGTGTTCCGGACACTTGGACGAGGTTTGCGAGATTCGCTGTCACCACCCGTGACCAGCCGCTGCGCCGTGAAGGCGCGCGACGGGACTTCTGGACTGGGGAACGGAGCGCTTCGGCGCATCGGGTCACTCCCGGTCTCGGGGCTCCGCGCGCGCCCGGCGCGAGCGGGGTCCGGGCGAGTGCCGTGTTTGCGCGCCTAGGTATCGGGGCACGGACCACGGTCCGTGGCGCGCGTCGGTCGCCTGCCAGCGCGTTGGCGGTCGTCGTCGTTCTCGGCGCGGCGGTCACCGCGGACCTGGCGGTCATCGCCGTCTGGAGGGCTGTGATCGAACGGTCGTGGCCTTTCCGCTCCCCGGAAACCGTCGTCGAAGTCCGGATGGGCTCCGCGGAACCGGGCTCCGCCCCCGGAGCGCTCCGCTTCACATGGCCGACGGTGGAAGAAGTGGCGGCGGTGCTCGAACGCTCCGAGTCGTTCACTTGGCTCGGCCAACACACCTTCGAGGAGGTCGTTATCGGGGACCGTCCGGGCGGCGCTTCGTATCTCGCTGTGTTCGTCGGGGCAGGTCTCCTCGATTCCTTGGGAACGGCGGTCCCCGTGCTGGGCCGTTCGCTGACCCCGGAGGATCACGCGGCTCCCGGTGCTGCTCCCGGCCGACCTCGTATATCGCCGCGCGGCCAGCCCGTAGTCGTCGTCTCACATTCCTTCTGGACCTCCGCTCTCGGCGGTTCCGCCGCCGCTGTCGGTCGAGAGATCACGGTCGGCGGCGCTTCGGTGCGCGTCATCGGGGTTCTGCCGCCCGATTTCTTCTTCCCGAGACCGGAAGTGGCGATGTGGATGCCTCTTCGAGACGACACGAACTCGACCGACTACCGGCTCTTGGGCACCGCTCGGCCGACCGTCGGCCGGTTGGCGGCTGGCGTTTCGCCGGAGGCCGCCGCCCGCGAACTGGCGGTGACCCTACGGAACGCCGAACTCTCCATCCGGAGAGGTGGCGAAGTGCGGGTCATCGTCCAGCGCTTCGGCGAACGAACTACTGCGGCGGTGCAACCGGTCCTCGTCCTCCTCCGGGTCGGCGGTTGGCTGTTCGCGCTCGCCGCCGCGGTGAGTTGTGCGGGTCTGCGGCTCTTGCGAACCACCCGCGAGCGGCGCGCCACTCAAGTCCGATTCATCCTCGGCGCATCCCTCCTCCACGAGATAGGCGGGACGGCGCTCCGTATCGCCGCGTTCGCCGCCGCCGCGTTCGCCGGCGCCGCTCTCACGGCGCCTTATCTCCTGCAGTTGTTTCGCCGCCTCGGGGCGGCGCCGCTCACTGGACAGGAATGGAGCGTGAGCCCGGCCGTCCTGCTCTCGGGTCTCGCCACGACGATCCTCATCGCGACTCTGTCGGAGTCTCCGGCGCTCGCCGCCCGGCTGCGTCTTCGGAGGAACCCGTTGGCCCCGGCTCCACTCGGCGCCGCGGGCGGCCGCCGAATGCTCCGCAGCCTGCTCGCCGCCGGAATCGCCTTGGCTACCTCGGCACTCACCCTCACCGCCCTGCTCGGAACGAATGCCTGGGCGCTGCTCGTCGGCCGCGGCGGCTACTCCGACGAGAACCTCGTCCAAGTCAGCGTGGACTTCTCCGGACGCTCGCCGAACGAGAGGGCTCCGCACCCCGAGAAGATCAACGCGCTGGAACGCGCCGTCGAGCGGCTGGCCGCCTTGCCGATCGTCGAGGCCGTGGGATACGCCGACTCCCTGCCGGACGAGAGCGCCGGTCGGTCGTTCCGAGTGGGGCGAACCCGGCGAACGCGCAACGAACCGGTCGTCTTCGGAGGCACCCGGCGAATCCGCGGGGTAAGCCCGGGCCTGTTCGGCGCCCTCCGCATCCCCGTGCGCGAGGGAAGGGGATTCCATCGGTCCGACGACCCGCCCGGCGAGCGCGTCGTCGTCGTGGACCGAAACCTCGTGACCCACTCGGACGAACCGGTGCGCGTAGATGGCTTCGAGGAGATCTCGATCTTCGGCGACGCCCGCGTAGTCGGAATCACCGAGCCCGTCCGCGTGTTCCCTTCCGGCGCCTCGACCCCCGTGGCCTACCACCCCATCGCCTGGGAACCGGGAGGCCGCTCCGAACTCCGCCGCGCCCAACTCGTGGCCCGCCTCCGCTCCCCGCCCTCGGACGAACAGATCGAGTCTCTCGCCGCCACCGTCTCCACCGCCCACCCCCTACTCCGCATCCGCCGCGCCGAAACCACCCGCCAACGCCGCCTCCGCGCCCTCGGAATGGGAGTCCTCGCCGGCGCCGCCCTCGGTGCCTTCGGCGTCGCCGGCCTCCTGCTCGCCGCCCTCGGCGTCGTAGGAAATGTCCTGGACGAGGCCGCCGCCGGCCGAAAGTCTGCGGCCATCCGCCGAGCCCTCGGCGCGTCCGAGACCGAAGTCGCCCGAGAAACCCTCCGCCGCACCGCCACTGCCCTCGCCACCGGCGTCAGCCTGGGCGCCATCCTCGGCTTCATCGCCTCCCGCCTGGTGGCCAACCGCGTCACTTGGGTAGAGACCGGCGACCCCTTCGTCTACCTCGCGCCGATAGCCACGGTACTCCTGCTCGGCGGCGCCGCCGCGCTTTTCGCCGCCCAACGAGGCGTCCGCGCCGAACCATGGACAGCGCTCCGCTCGCTCTGAGCCCTACGCCCTACGAACGGGGCGAACGGTCCTGCCGGAATCAGCCGACGCAGGGGCCGCCCGATGAGAACCCGGTTAGTTCAGCCAAGTATTACCACAAGGCGTTGGATCGAGTTTGCGTCCACACGGAATCCAACCCGTCCCGTACGGCAAGGCGCACCGACAGATGCTTCGGCGGGCCAAGCCCTACGGCTGATAGTGGGCGTCACGAATACGCCAATAGATGTCGCTGTCCTTTAGTTCGCTGTTGCGTTCAAGATAGCCCAGCACCGAGTATCGCCCACATGAGGCCGGGTTCATCTTTGCCCCCGCTGACAGAAGGGCTTCAAGGACATCTGGATTCTTGCTCGAGTTTGCTGCGGAGTGAAGCGGAGTGTCGCCAGTTCTGGTTGGCATCGCTTGGTCTCCCTCATAGTAGCATTTCACTTCGCGACCACCGACTCGGACTCCTACCCGCTGCCCTGTCCGCGCGGCCACATCCGCCCCCGCGGTGACGAGCGCGGTGACGACCTTCGGATCCGGATTGGAGGAAGCGGCGGCGTGAAGCGCCGTCGGGCCCAGTTCCCGCTCAACCGCAGGCCCCACTCTGATGGTTGGCGTGGAGCGGTTGCCGGTCGCGGTGTAGGGAACATGAGTATCGGCGTGGACATCTGCACCCGCGGTCAGCAGCGCGTTGACGACCGCGACGGAGTTCGCCGCGGCCGCGACAATGAGAGGTGTCTGTCCACCATTTGCTTGACTTCGACCGGGCATTTCCCGTGCCTCGATGTCGGCGCCGGAAGAGAGCAGTGCACGCAATACCGGGACATGCGGGTTGTGGCGCGCTGCTCGAAGGAGGGGTGTTCCTCTGGCCCCCGTCGGAAAGTAGCCAGTGTCCCACTGTCGCGCCTCACGCCATTGGCCCAGATTGAAGGATCCGTCGTCCAGCGCCTCAATCGGTGCGCCGGCATCTATCAACATGGCGATCACTGCCGGATGCGAGGTGCCCTCGGCGGCCGTGTGGAGGGGCGTCTTGCCGTCAGTGTTCCGTGAACTGGCGCTCAGTCCCTCCGTTATGAACCACTCAACCACGTCTGGCGAGGCATCGCACAGACCCGCAAGGTGCAAGAATGTATTCCCCACGCCATCGCGGAACCGGCGAATCTGTGTCCTGTCGTCGTCTGAAGCAGCGGAAAGTACGGTCATGGTGAGGACAGACTCGGCAGCTTCGCATGTGCCCGGAGGGAGTCCTTGGAGTGCGGACGGTGGACGAACGGGGAGAAGTGTTGATGCTGACGCGGCAAGAAGCGATGCGGTGCCTCGTGCAGTCGGTCGCGCACTGCGCGTGGAGGGTTCGGTGACCGTTGTCGCAACACTGTGGAGGGGGAACCCCGCCAGAAGTGTGCTGACCGCGATCAGAAGGAAGGGTGAAAAGTTGACGCGATGGCGGTTATCGTGGGGCATGTGTGTCAGCGACCGGCCAGCGCGACCGGAGGTGGAACGGAAGGGAAAGTATCTTGGTCAGGGGATGCCAAGATTGGGTTTCTGGTGTCCGACGGCGGCAGCGCGGACGATTCAATCGCTTGCCCGATGCGGGTGGTGCGCCGACCGTCGGTGCTAGGGTGCACACCCATAGAGCGGTTGCCGGCCAGCGGACACCAGAGGCTCGCACCCTGGCCGCCCAACTGACGGACCGCCGGCTTTGGCGGAGCAGCGCGAGATTCGGAAGGCAAAGACACGGAGTACGCGGTTCGCGGCGCGAGTGCGGTCAGGTGAGCGCGAGATGGGTCGGCTCTGTGTTGTCTAGCGACGCGACGGAGTGACACCCGAGAGGCTTGTTTCTCTGCTGGCTGCTACCGCAGAAGCGCGCGGCGACGCTTGAAGATCATCTCGTAACTGGCGCTTCCGCGGCCCCGGCTGGTGGCCCGCCGGGCAAACACCAACTCCCACCCGTCCTGCCCGAGGGTGTCCATGGTCTCCTCGAAACTCAGGTCGTCAGGAGACTCGATCGAGTACTCCCACCTGGGCGCGAGGATCTGCAGTCCCAAGGCGTGCAGAGCCAGTAGTCCCGTGATCACGCCGATCAGGATGACGGTCCAGTTCGTCGTCTTGGTTGACTTCGGTGGCGTGGGCACGGGTGGGGCGTCGGGCGGCGCGTCCTTGCTTGACGGTTCGCCAACAGTCGGTGCCATGAGGAGACCTCGCGTGTTCACTACGGCGTTGGTTGCGCCGTTCAGGGAGCGTCCTCGACTCGAGCGGGGGACTCGGGACGGTTCGCCATCAGTTCGAAAGGTGTCAGGGCTCGCGTTCGAAGTCGGCCCGTCGGTGCCGCCGGGGAGTCGGTGATGGTCTGGCCGGCCCGAGCGGCGCACTTCCACACGGGCGGGTCCGAGGTTCGGGCTGACGCCGTGGCCGGCGAGAACGGGTCGTCAGGCAACCTGGCTTCGCGAGCGGCGGAGAGCAGGTGGTCCGGCCGGGCTCGCGACATGACACGATGGGACGATGGGGCGCCGCGTTGCGTGGCGCTGCGCTGCTTTCGGGAGCCTGTGGCCGACGGGCGCTGCGGAGCGCGGCAGCGACCTATTCTGAACCGCCGACTTCTGCCCAAACCGAACCAGAGCCGAGGCGACTCCATCACTCTTCAACTTGTGAGTTCCTCGCATCGTGAGACCAGCTACCGGCAACTGAAATGCGGTATGTCCTCTCCGGGAATCTCGACAGTAAATTCCTGCTCCTCGCTCCAGTCGCTGCATCCGACGAGTTCGTCGCGATTATCGGGATTGCGTGACCAAGATTTCCGCATCGCGTTGAGGGCCGCTTCCTCGTCATAGAGAGTACATACCCTTATTTCCATTATGCATCCATGTTCATTTCTGTTCGAGCCGTAGTTCCCAGCGCTATCGGGACTGTAATTGAATGGAGCAGGGTAGAGTGGCTGCCGGCTGACTGGGCGGGTATTCGTCTGGACTACGTACCCATATGCGCCAGCTACGGGTCGCCAGGTAACCTGTTTAAGGAAACCGCCCTGCGAGGCTTTGGACTCAAGAGTGCGCATTTCGAAGCCGGACGGAGTGTGGTTCGAGTCGGCTTCGACAGTCTGCCCAATTATGGTGTCGCTCCAAGGACTGTGGGCGCCGGCAGTGTTTTCGGCTCGAACGCGAAAACAATAATCTTGTTTCTGGTTCGCCAGCAGCGCGCGGTGGCTGGTCTCGAGAACCTCTAGGTCTATCTCCGTCTCGTACAGGTCTCGTTGGAAGAAGCCCTCGTGCGCGAAGATATCTAGAAGTCGGTCCGGAAAGAACCGGCATCTCTCATCCCAGTCGACCTCCAATCGGTAGAGAGCGGCATCCGGTACGGCATTCCACTCCAGGTCGATAAACATGTGAGTTTCCGTCGCACCCTGTCCGACGACCCGTAGTCCCGAAGGCGCTTCGGGAGTCGTAGGTAGCGGCGGCGCGGGAGGCGGAGACGGTGTCGGTGTGCTCGGGGGTTGAGGATCCGGAGTGGCCGGCGATGAGTCGCCGCCGGTGCTGTCGCAGGCGGTGGAGAAGAAGACGAGGAGGAGAAGCGAGACCAAGGCGAGGGTGACGCGTCGGATCTTCCTGGAAGGGGGGAGATGGGGCAGTGGGGGAGTCATCGGTTGTTTTCCTGAGGATCGCCCTCTTTGGGAAACCAGATCCATCCCTCACTGGTCTTGATGTCATCTACGCTCGCGGAAGTAGACGTTCCCGTCTCTTCGGCCAGCCATGCGACGGCTTCGGGGTGCTCGGGTCCGACGCTCTCGGCGAGCAGGAAGTGAAGTCCTTCCAAGACACATAGGACGGCGTCGATGCGGTCGTGGTCGTAGTTGATCTGTCCGCCCTTCGGTGGTGTCGGACGCAAGTCATCCGCGTTGAGCGTTAGCCGAGCGGGAAGGTCTTCCTCTACGATCTCGCGACGATTCGTCTGGGCGAGTTTGGAGTCTTTACTCTTGTAACGAAGTCTCTTGGCCTCGTGGTTTCCCCGCAGATGCTGCAGCGTCAGTCGGGGATAGACCTCGATGGCGCCGGTCCGTTCCAAGCCACGGGCGTCCCAGAGCAGTGGAACGGTGGACTGTCCGTGCTCGCTGACTCTGAGTCGGCCGAGAAGTTCCAACGCGGATCGCGCGACGCGGGCGATGCGGTCCGCGCCGATATCGAGCGGAGCGCCCGGGAATTTCTGCGCGATGAAGCGATCCGTGTGCCGTCGAAAGAGGTGGTTTCCGGGGTTCCGATCCTTGTGTCGCGGGTCGGAAGGACGCCCGAACGACGCGCCGGCGCGGTGGTCGTGAAGTGCGCGCGTCATGTGGATGGGCCAACCCAGAGGCGCGTCGAGTGCCAAGAGCGTTTTGCCGAGCCCGTCGGCGTAATGGCGGTTGATCCAGCACTGAACCTGCGCTACGAGATCGTCGAAGCAGTTGTCCGAGCCCTTGCCCTTGTCAACCTCGACGATCTCCACCGTGCTCCCCCGGACCAAGCCGCGGGCGAGTCCGAAGTCCTTCGGTTGGGCGGCGCAGTCGATGCCGATGATCTGGATGCTCATCAGGGGGCCTTCTTGGCGGCTTCGAGGAAGGCCGTGGCGTCCTCGGCTGCAGCGGTGAGTTCCTCCGAGAGCGCCATCGCTTCGTCGCGTTCGGTTGCGGCTGTTTCGAGTTCCTCGTAGGCGCTACGCAGGGCCTCCCGGGCGGCGACGACCTCGGAGTTTGCGGCTAGGGCTTTCTCGAAGGCCTCCTCTTCCGCCTGTTTGACGGTGTTACTGAGGGCGCCGAGTCCCGCCGTGAACGCGAAGTCCCGCTCTCCGCCAGCGAGGAGTTGAGCGATACCCGCTTGTCGTCCCATGCGACGAACATCCTCGGGAACAGCCGCCTTGGCGGCGGCGCGCGCCGCCGGCTCTGCCTCTTCCAGGACCGTCGCCAAGTTCTCTTCCGCGAGAGCGACCGACTGTTGCGCGCTTTCGATGCGTTCCTCGGTCGGAATCGCCGCCCGGGCCTCGTGCGCCGCAGCCCACTTGGCTTCGGCGTCGAGCCGCGCGGCCTTGATCTCTTCGGATTCGCAGCCGGTCACGAGGATTGCCAGCCCGGCCGCCGCTGCCGGTACGAGCATGAGTCGGTAGCGTCGCGACCTCATCTGCGTTCCCTCCTTGCGAGGACTTCGAGACTTTCCGCCGGCGAGAGCGGAATTCAAAAACGCTACCCCCCCCCCCCCCCGAAAAAGTCAATACTTTGGATTAGCCCCTATTAATTCAACGAGTTACGGGCCGTCGTCGTCCGGAGTTCTCGAGTCGCCGCCCGCTCACGCCTCCATTTCGGGCCGAACAGTCCGGAATGTCCGCGGAGCGCCTACATCGCCGTGGCGCGCTCCGACCGGCCGTGGTTCGGCGGCGTTCCGCCACTACAATCCGCGGTGGTTCGAGTCGTTCAGACGGTCGCCGGCTCCCTTCGGGGGGCGGGAGGAAAGTCCGAACTCCGCAAGGCAGTGCGCTGGGTAACGCCCAGTCCGGGCAACTGGAAGGAAAGTGCCACAGAAAACAAACCGCCTCTCCGTTCGCGGAGCGGTAAGGGTGAAAAGGTGCGGTAAGAGCGCACCGCCCGGGCAGCGATGTCCGGGGCACGGTAAACCCCGCATGGAGCAAGACCAAATAGGGAAGCGCCCGAGGGCCGCCTGTCCGATGCTTCCGGGTAGGTCGCTCGATCCGGCGGGCAACCGTCGGGCTAGATACATGACCGCCGTCCCGTTCCGGGCGACCGGTTCGGGGAACAGAATTCGGCTTACGGGCGGCTCGGACCCTCGCCGCTCTCCCGACGAGGCGCGCCGCCCGCGGCCGGGGGCCTGAGTCTCGATGCTCCTCGTCACCGGCGGCGCCGGGTTCATCGGCTCCTGGCTCGCGCGGCGCGCGGCGGAGGCCGGCGAGCCGGTGCGCGTGCTCGACGACTTCTCCACCGGGCGGCGCTCCCGGGTGGACGGCCTCCCCGGGGTGGAGGTGGTCGAGGGGGACATCACCGACCCGGCGGCGGTCGAATCGGCGCTCGTCGGCGTCACCCGGGTGGCCCACTTGGCGGCCATGTCGTCGGTGCCCCGCTCGGAGGAGGAACCGGAACTCGCGGCGGCGGTGAATGTCCGGGGCACGCTGGAAGTGCTGGGCGCTTCGCGGCGGGCCGGGGTCTCGGCGCTGGTTTACGCGTCCTCGTGTTCGGTGTACGGCGACGGGGGCGACGCGGTGCTCCGGGAGTCGGACCCGGTGAACCCCTCGTCGGTGTACGCGACGACCAAGTTGGCGGGGGAGCGGCATGTGGTCGTCCACCACCGCACCGGGGGGCCGCCGGGGGTGGCGCTGCGGTTCTTCAATGTGTACGGCGCGGGGCAGCCGGCCGACTCGCCCTATTCCGGCGTGATCGCGCGGTTCACCGCCGCCGCGCTGGCCGGGGAGCCGGCGGAAATCTTCGGGGACGGGGACCAGACCCGCGACTTCGTGCATGTCTCCGATGTCTGCGCGGCCATCCTCGCGGCGCTCGACCGGGCGTCGGACGAGTCCGTCGGGGGCGAAGTGATCAATGTGGGCTACGGGCGGCGGACCTCGGTGCTCGACATCTGGGGGATCACCGCGGACGCCGCCGGGGTGAAGATCGACCCCCGGTTCGCGCCGGTTCGCGCCGGCGATGTGCGGAACGCGGAGGCGGACACCGGGAAGGCGGAGCGGCTGTTGGACTTCCGCCCCCGGGTCATGCTGGAGAACGGGATCGCCGAAGTCGTGGCCGCCGCCGGGGACGCGGACGCGTAGCGGGCGGTTCGGCGGTCGGCGCCGGCGCCGGTCGGCGCGGGCCGGGATAGTCGGTTTCTTGAGAAAACCGAGTGAAAAGCCGGTTTATCAGGTGTATTTTCGGCGAAAATGAAGGTTCGCGCCGCGCGGGAGGCGCGGGGACGCAGGGTTCGGAACCGAGGCCGGTCGGGTGTCGGGAGGGGTCGGCCGCGGGGCGCCCGAAGGGGCGCCGGGAACGCTGATTGCACCGCCGGGCGCCGCTCCGAAACCCGCCGGCAGCCCTTTCCGGTTGCCGGAATTCGCGCCCTTGGTGTATAGGATGAGCCGGAAATGGTCGTAAGAAACCGCGTTTCTGTCGTGGCTCTCGCCCCGGCCGCCGCCGTTTTCGCGGCGCTCGTGGCGGCGGTTCCGCTGGTCGGGGCGGCGATGCTCCGCTCCTGGGACGGGCCGTTCCCCGAGGTGCCGGACGCCGCGGAAACGCCCGAGCCGAGCGAGCCGACGCCCGGTCTGTTCTCGGTTCCGGACCGCTTCATCCGGGGGGACGCGCTCTCCACCGTCCTCGGGCGGAACGGTTTTACGGGTCGCGAATCCGCGGCGGTGGCGGAGGCGCTCGACGGGATCGCGGATGTGCGCGGTTTCCGGGTCGGGCAGACGGTGTGGATGCACCGCGACCCGAGCGGCGCGCCGAGCCGGGTGGTCTTTCCGCTCGGCGACTTCCGGGAGGTCACGGTGGCTCGCAACGGGGCCGGGTGGGACGCCCGCGAAGTCACCACCGAGCCTTCGTTCCAGCGGTCGGTCGTGCGGGGGGCGGTGGAGACCAGCCTCTACGAGAGTCTGGTGGGCGCGGGCGAGTTGCCGGGGCTGGCGGTGCTGCTGGCGAGCGCGCTGGAATACGACATCGACTTCCACCGGGACAGCCGGCGGGGCGACACCTGGTCGGTGGTGGTGGACCGGCGCTACGCGCCCGGCGGCGAGTGGAAGGGCTACGGGCCGCTCCACGCGGTGCGCTATGTGAACCGGGGGCGCGGCATCGCGGCGTTCCGCTTCGAGTCGCCCGGCGGCGAGGTCGGCTACTACGACCGGGAGGGCAACTCGATCCGCCGGGCGTTCCTGATGAGCCCGGTGGCCTATTCGCGCATCTCCGGGGTGTTCACGCACCGGCGGCTCCACCCGGTGCTCGGGGTGTACCGGCCGCACTACGGGGTGGACTACGCGGCGCCGCACGGCTCGCCGGTGATGGCGACCGCGGACGGCGTGGTGGTGGACGCGGCCAACCGGGGGCCGAACGGGAACATGGTCACGCTGCGGCATACCGGCGGCTACATGACGCGGTATCTCCACCTTTCGCGGTTCTCCGCCGCCGCGAAGCCGGGGCGGCGGGTGAGCCAGCGCGAGGTGATCGGGTATGTGGGCTCGACCGGGCTCTCGAGCGGGCCGCACCTGGACTACCGGTTGTACCGATACGGGAAGCCGCTCGATCCGCGTTCGCACATCCTCCCGCCGGGGCCGCCGATTCCGGAGGAGCACCTGCCGGCGTTCCACCGCGCGCGGGAAGCGCTGGAGCGGGCGCTGGACGGGGCGCCGACGCCGCTTCGCGAGCGCTCCGCGGTGGCGGCCGCCGACGGCGGCAGTTGAGTCGCCCCCGCCTTCGCGGCGGGTTTGGTCGGCGGGGTTCGGTCGGGGCCCGGCGCGGGGGTAACGCTTCGTTGGCGGTTCGGGGTCAACGCCGGTTGACGGGTGTCAACGGCGGTTGACGCCGGGGGGCGTCGGTTCGCTGCGTTGCGGGGCGGGGCCGCGGGGGTGGGGGAGTCGTTTCGATGCGATGGTTCTCGGTCTTCCGCGGGGTTTCGGGTTTCCCTTCGGCGGTCGGCGGGGCGTCGCTCGCCGGTCGGCGCGGTGGTTGCGGTCGGGAGGGGCAGCCGGGGCGAATGTCCCGGCGGCATCCGTCCCCGTCGCGGGACTTCACCACCCCAACCCGGGAACCCTCCAGGAGGAACCCCATGATCCCGATGATCGCCCGCCGGGCCGCCACCCGGCTCTTCCCCGTTCGGCTCCTGCCGATCCGCTTCGTCGCGGTCGTCCTGACCGCGGCCGCGCTGCTGTTCGCGGCCCCGGTCGGCGTCGCCGCCGCGCAGCCGGACACTCCCATCGACATCAACTCCGCCAGCGCCGAGGAACTCACCGAACTGCCGCGCGTCGGCGAGGCCACCGCCGCGAAGATCGTCGCCTGGCGCGAGGAGAACGGCCCGTTCACCCAGACCCGTGAGTTGCTCAATGTCGAGGGGATCGGAGAGAAGACCTTCGAAGTCATCGAGCCCCATGTGACCGTCGGCAACTCCGGCGGCCCCCCGCCCGCGCCGGGAGGTCCCGAGGCGGGCTGACCGGGGCGACTCGGCGCAAGTCGAGCCACGGGGCGTCGGCGCGTTGCGGGCCTTCTCGCGGAAGGCGCCGCTCCCGGCGGAGGGCCGGCGCCGGCGCCCCGGTGAACCGGAGCGCCGGGGCCGTTCGGCGGCACCGTCGTCCCCCTCGAAGCACCTTCCGACCCGCCGGTCGGCCGCCCTGCGCGGTCGGCGCGGCGCGGCCGGTTTCACGCTCACCGAGATGCTGGCCGCCTTCGCCCTGCTCGGCCTGCTGAGCGCGATGGCGGTCCCTCCCATCGTGGACAGTTTCCGGGCGCAGCGCGTCCGCCACGCCGCGATGGCGCTGCGCACCCTCCTCCAGCGGACGCGCGCCGAAGCCGCCGCCCGCGCCGCCAATGTGGCGGTCGTTTTCGACCCGCCGGCCTCGGGGAATGCCCCCGCCGGAGCGGTGGTCCCCGGCGGCCCGCCCACGATCGCGGTGTACCTGGACGAGAACCACAACGGCGTCCGCCGCCGCGAGATCGCCGCCGGGGAGGAGCGCCTGCTCCGCCCGGCCTGGCGGTTCGACGAGCGGTTCCCCGGCGTGGAGTGGGGCGCCCCCTCCGAAACCGCCGGCGGCGCCCCCATCCCCGGCCTGGCGGTCGGCGTCGCGCGGATGGTTTCCTTCTCGCCGTTCGGCAGTTCCGGCAACGGCCGGATCACCGTCAGCGGCGCCGGCGTCGCCTATTCCGTCGTCATCCACGGCGGCAGTTCCCGAATCCGCCTCGAACGCCGCGCCGGAACCGTCTGGGTCCCCGCGTAACCCGACCGCGACCCCTGCGCCGGTCGCGCTAGCACCCGTTCCCCCCGCGTGGGCGCCGCGAACCGCGCCTCCGCGGCGCCGCCTCCCCGGCCGCCGCCCCCGAAGACACCTTCAGCGCCCTGGTTCACCGCTCGAGTGCAGAAGGTCCTCCTCGTCGTGGCGCTCCTCAACCTCCTCCTCGGCGCCGCCCGCCTCCTCGTCGGAATCGGAATCCTCCTGAAATGACCACCCCGCCGAGGCGGAAGCCTCGAACGGGAGAGAACCGACTCGACCCGGACGACCCCCGCTCGCGACCTTCGAGCCCGGAACGGGGCGCCGGGCAATCCCTCATCGAGCACCTCGAAGAGAGACTCCGCTGCGCCGACGACGCCCGCGTACGCGCCGCCGTCCGCTCCATCGTCGAGAGCCCGATCCTCGAGGAATTCCGCGCCCGGGTCGCCGCCTACGACCGCGACCACCCGGAAGCGAGGAAGGGCGAAGGCCCGGTCGCCATCCCGCAACGAGAAATCCGCGCCCGCATCGGAGAAATCCCCGTCGGCGTACTGACGCGCCGGGCGCGGACCGCGCTGAAATGTCCAACCGACGCGGAGTCCACTCTTTCGCCGATCGTCCGCCTCTCGGCGGAAACCGCCCTCAAACAACTGAAGCACAGCGACCCCGGCCTCAAGAGACCGCTGACCAACGACGACTACCGCCTCCTTCCTGGGGTCATCGAGCACGGCGAGATGCTTTCCATTACCGACCACGAGTTGGCGTTCTTCCTCGAGGTGAAGGGAGAGTGGTATGCGGCTGTCGTCAAACGGACGGAAGACCACCGCGTCTATCTCAAGACCTTCCATCGCACGAAGGATCGAGACCGGCATGCGGCTCGGAGGCGCGCGGGCGAACGCAAGAGCCCGAAGTAGGGCGGCGCACGGTGGGGCCCGCCGTCCGGCCGAAGCCGGCATCCCCACATGGCACTCCGCTTCCGAAGAAGCGTGCTACGGCTGGCGGAAAATTACCGTGTCACGTGCGCCGGAGGAAGCATAGCACGCGGCGCGACTTGCACCGGCGAGCGCTGCGTCCGTCCGTCCCGATCCATCGAGACAGCAAAACGCGTGGAGACCGGACTCCGGCCCTCCAGCGCCAAGCGCCGTGGACCGCCGGCCCGACCGGACGGCCCCCATCCGAGCAGCAGACGGAGCCGTCATCGAACGGCGAATCTCCGGCATGACCCTCTACCCGAACCACAAGGGAGACTCCCGGCGCAAGAAGCGACCAGTGGCGGCGGTAGGCCATTCGTGAACTGCTGCCGACAATGTGGCGCATGGTGGGGCCCGTACCCCGGCCGAAGCCGGCATCCCCACATAGCGCTCCGCTCCCGAAGAAGCGTGCTACGGCCTACGGAAAATCACCGTGTCACATGCGCCGGGAGAACGGTAGCGCTCTCGGCGATGTCTGTCGAGCGCGGCCCGGCGGCCGAGAGGGCGAATCGGGGTTCCGCCCTCCGCAGCCGGTGGCGCATGGTGGGGCCCGTCGTCCGGCCGAAGCCGGCATCCCCACATGGCACTCCGCTCCCGCGGAAGCGTGCTACGGCTGACGGAGAATCACCGTGTCACATGCGCCGGGAGAACCATAACGCGCTCGGCGACGCTTGTTGTCGAGTGTGGCCCGGCGGCCGAATCGGGCGGAACGGGGTTTCGCCCTCCGCAGGCGGTGGCGCATGGTGGGGCCCGCCCCCCGGCCGAAGCCGGCATCCCCACATGTCGCTCCGCTTCCGGGGAAGCGTGCTACGGCCGGCGGAAAATTACCGTGTCCATGCGCCGGTGGAAGCGTAGCGCGCTCAGCGACGCAAACCGCCGGGCGAGGCGCGGGGTTGCCGGATTTCGCAGTCGACCCTTCGCTGATCGGGGTCAAGCGAGGTGGCGCACGGTGGGGCCCCCAATCCAAGCAGCGCTTGGCAACCCCACATAGCGCTCAGTCCCATCGGGATCCGGCTACGGCATGGGGAATAACACCGTGTCGCGTACGCCGCCCGGAATCGTAGCCGCCCTTCGAGGACGGCGCGTCGCATCGGAACCGTGGCTCTCGCCGAAGACTTGGGGAGGGGCGTAGCGGGCAGGCCGGTCCCGACCTGCCGGTACTGAGCCCGGGTGAGAACTAGGCTGCCATCGGCGTGGCGCTCGACCGCCGCCCCGCGGGCTGGCCGGCCGCCTACTCGTCGCTGCCGCGGGTCAACTCGGCGTCGCGCACCGACAGACGCGGCCACGCCCGAATCTCCCGGAACGCGTCGCCGTCCACGGCGACGATCGGCGGGACCGCCGGGTACATCTCCTCCCCTACGAAGGCGGCCAGGGCGACGAAGGCGTCCACGCCGCGGGTGATGAGGGCGGCGGGGGCGGTGCCGCGGCGGATCGCTTCGAGCAGCACCGCCGCCGTCGTCGAAGATCCGCGGGTGGCGGGCAGCGCCAGGACCCGGCCGGCGCCGTTCTTCCCGGCGAGCGGGTGGTGGGGGTCGGTGATGCGGCCGTTCGCCGCGTCGTAACCGCCCCAGAAACTGAGCGGTTCGTCCGAATGGAGGACCGGCCCCTCCGCTTCCCCGGCGATCACGACCCGTCCGACCAGCCGCGAAGCGGGCGGCGATTCGCCGGTCGCCCCCGTCTTCAGTCCCACGGCGACGGCTCCCGAACCACGCGTCCGGCGCGCGCGGAAGCGACGCACTCGCCGAGGCTGCCGAAGGCGACTTCGGCGTCCAGCAGGCCGGGTGCGTACCACGCGTACTTCGCCGAGTTCGTCATGAGCCGGCGCGCGCCCGCCGGCAGCATCGGCGTGGCCAGGATGCAGGTGTCCACCGTCACCTGGCCGCCGAAGGCCCGCAGCGGGTCCAGCAACCCGGCGCGCTCCACCAGCGCGGCGACGCCGCGGCTGGTCGTCACGAGGAACCGGCAGCCCGGGTGGCGTTCGCCCCCCCGCGCGCGGATCTCCGCCGCCAACTTCTCGAACTCGCCGAAGGAGAAGTGGGGGCTGCCGAGCACCACGAGGTCCAACTCGCCTTCGGCGCGGCGGTTCAACTCGGCTCTCGCGGCGCGGAGTTCCGCCATACCCACCTTCCGCGCCTCCTTCGGCGGACGCCCGCCGAGCGCGTCCCGCAGCGTCGGCGCCTCCGGTGTTACGCCGGGCAGGTGGAAGAGCGCCACCGCTCCCGAAGAAGCCGCCGCCGCTCCCAGCGCCTTCAGTCGATCTTCTCCCGGCGTCCCCGGTATCCCGACGATGGCCGCCGGTTCGTCCCCCGCCCACGGGCCGAGCAGGTGCCCGAGCACGGGGTGGAAGTCGTCGGTCTCCGCGAGCGCCTCCGGAACGCCCGAGAGTTCCAGCACCCGCGTCGCGAGCCGGTTTTCTTCCAGGTGGAGTCCCACCGCGGGAGCGCGCCCGGTGATCGCGCAGCACACATCGAGCAGGTCGGGATAGCGCTCGGTGCGCGCGCCGAGCACCGAGTTCGCGAAGACCACGGCGTTCGACTCGCCCCAGGCGATCTGCTGCCCGAACTTCGGCGCGTGCTCGGTTTGGTACGGGGCGCAGGTCCAGGTGGGAATCGTCCCCATCGAGTCGTAGGCGCGCATCTGCCGCGCCGACTTCTCCGCCCATTCCGCCGGCACCGCCCATTCCCGCCAGTGGAACTCGTCGAGCCCGCTCACATTCAGCGTCGAGGGCACCCGGACCTTGGCGCCGAGTCCGGCGAGGCGCTCGGCGAACTCCAATCCGGCGTCGCCCACATAGATCGTGCTGTCGATGTGCGCGCTCTCGATGTCGAGCAGGGTATCGGCGCCCCGCGCCTCCGCCATCCGCGCCACGATGCGCATCGCGAGGCGCGCCGCTTCCCCCTCCTCCCCGGCCAGCAGCGAACGGTCGCGCTCGTCGAGGCGCAAACTCCCGGCGCTCCCGGACTCCGGCCCGGTCATCGGCCTTCGTCAGCCGCTTCCGCCCGAACCCGCGCTCCGCCCGCGGCGCCGCTCCGCGCCCCGGCCGTCAGCGGCCGTTCTTCGAGTCGGCGACGGCGCGCTTCCAGACGAACCGGTTGATCGCGATGCAGAAGAGGATGAGCAGGCCCGCCTGGAACAGCACCGCCCCGATGCTGAACTCGCCGAGCGGATCCCACCACCGGCTGCCGGCGGTCGTAACCGACTGCCACAGCCACCACCCGAGGAGCGCGGTGAACTCGATCGGCACCACCCAGGTGATGATCCAGTCGAACCACTTGCCGACGCGCAGGCGCTGTTCGGAACCGTTGAAGTGTTCTTCCCGGAACTTCCGGGCGCCGCGGTGGATCACCGTGATCGCCACGAAGAGACCGGAGACCAGCAGCGCCACTCCCCAGGCCCAGTCCTGGTTGCGGAAGAAGCCGAGCGACCACGCGGAGGGAAGCCCGAAGACGAACGCCACCGAAGCCACCATGGGCACCGATCGCCGGCGGGAGACGCCGAGGTCCATGACCATCCGGTTCGCCAGTTCCAACTGGGTGATGAGCGAACTGATCGCCGCGCAGGAAAGGGTGAGGAAGAACAGCGGCAGGAAGACCGCGCTGCCCGGGATCTGCTCGAACAGCGGCGGCAGCCAGAGGAAGGTCAATCCCTCGTTGCTCTGCGAGAACGCCGCGGCGCGGTCGGCGTCGGAAGCGCTGAGCGCGAAGACCGTGCAGAGCACCGCCACCCCGGCGAGGAGCGAAGCGAAGTTGTTGGCGAACGCCGCGGTGATCCCGGTGCGCACGAAACCCTGTCCCCTCGCGACATAGGCCCCGAGCACGGTCACGAGACCCCAGCCGGCGCCGGTGCTCCACGCCGTCTGCGTGAGCGCCGCCAGCCAGATCCGGTAGTCGCCCAGCCGCTCCCAGTCGGGAACGAACAGGAAGCGGAGCCCCTCCGCCGCGCCCGGCAGCCGGACCGCGTTCACCGCGGCGATCACCAGCAGGACGAAGAGCGTGGGTATGAGGTACCGGTTGACCCGCTCGATACCCCCGCGCACCCCGCGCCAGATGATGCCGCTGGCGATGAGCAGCGCCAGCGCGTGGAACACCACCGGCTGCACCGGGTCGGAAGTGAAGTCGTCCCAGAACGCCTGGGCGTTCTGCGTGTCGAGCGACCCCAGCAGGGTGCTGACCAGGTACTTGAGGCACCAGCCGGTCACCACGCTGTAGTAGAAGGTGATGATCGTGGTAACCAGGCCGATGAACAGCCCCATCCAGTTCAGTCCGCCGGTCGTGGCCACGCCGACCGCCGCCGACGGCCCGCGCCGCGAACTCTTCCCCAGCGCGAACTCCGCGAGGAGCAGGGGTATCGCCCAGAGGAACAGGAACAGCAGCCACGGGATCAGGAACTCGCCGCCGCCGTTCTGCGCCGCGATGCGGGGGAAACGCCAGATGTTTCCCGTGCCCACCGCCATGCCGACGGTGGCGAAGAGGACGCCGACCCGCGAACTGAACCGTTCCGTGGTCGGGGCCATCGAAGTGGTTCGCGGGACCGGGAGCGGCGCTCAGGCGGAGTCCTGCAGCCGGATCGTTCGGCCGAGGCCCCGCGCCACCGCCTGTTCGTACACGAAGGCGGCGCAGGCCACATCCTCGATCGCGACGCCGACGGACTTGAACAGCGTGATGTCCCCGTCCGATTCGCGTCCGGGCGTCTTGCCGGCGACCACTTCGCCGAGTTCGGCGTGGATCCGGGACTCCTCGAAGGCGCCGCCCCGGACCGCCGCCATCAGGTCGCCGGCTTCGCCGAGCACCTGCTCCCGGAAGTCGAGCACCACCCGGCACTTCCCGAAGGCCGCGGCTTCCACTTCGCGCTTCACCGGGGCGTTCGCGCCCACCGAGTTCACATGCATCCCCGGCTCGAGGCAGTCCGCGAGGACGACCGGCGCCTTCGTGGTCGTCGCCGCGCAGACGATGTCCGAACCGCGAACCGCTTCTTCGGCGGTCCCCACGGCTTCGGCGGCCACGCCCTCCTCGCGGAGCGCCGCCGCACAGGCCTCCGCCGCCTCGGGGACGGCGTCGTGGATCCGCGCGGAGCGGATGTCCCGGACTTCCCGGACCGCCGCGACCTGGTTCCGCCCCTGGAAGCCGGCCCCGATCAAGCCGAGGCTCGACGCGTCTTCCCGCGCCAGGTACCGGGTCGCCACGCCGCTCGCCGCGCCGGTGCGCGTGCCGGTGATGTGCGTCCCGGGCATGACCGCCCGGAGCGCCCCGGTCTCCGTATCGAAGTAGAGGACCGCGAAGTAGGTGTCCTCCGGGGCGCGCTTTCCCGGGGTGCCGGTGAGCGTCTTCAGGCCGAACCCGCCCAGGTCGGGGATCACCGCCGCCATGATGCGGAAGTTCCCGGCGACGCCGGAGAGCGGCATCACCAGCCGGGGCGCGAGTTGCGTCCGCCCCTCGGCGTGGAGCCGGAAGGACTCGTCGAGCAGCCGGACCGCCTCGCCCATCGGGAGGAGTTCCGCCACCTCCCGCTCGGTGAGGATCAGCGCCATCGGCGGCGGAGTGTACGGCCTGCCGGTTCGGGCGGCCGGGCGGCGCCGCCGGTTCCGGTCAGCCCCGGGCGAACACCGCCCGCATCACATGGCCCGCGATGTCCGGGTTCTTGCGCAGCCGCCGGAGCGAGTAGGGGAGCCACTCGGGGCCGAACGGCACGCCGATCCGCACCGGGTGCCCGGCGTCCTTCACGATCTCCCTCAGGCGCGGCCGGACGCCGTGGAGCATCTGGAACTCGTAGTCGTCCGGCCCGAGGCGGAGCCGCTCGACCAGCCGGCACGCGTGGTAGATGACCCACTCGTCGTGGGTGGCGATCCCCACCCGGCACCCGGCTTCGAGCAACTCGCCGAGCAGGGTCAGGAAGTTGTCGCGGATGAGTTCCGGGTCGGTGAAGGCGAGTTCGTGGGGTTCGAGATAGACGCCCTTGCAGAGGCGCACCGGGGTCCGGTGGGGCGCGATCTCGCGCACATCCTCGAGGCTGCGGCGCATCCGCGCCTGGATCACCACGCCGAGTTCCTTCGGCCACTCGGCGCGGAGCCCCCGGTAGAGGCTCAGCGTGGGCTCGATCCGGGGGCTGTCCTCCATGTCCATCCGCACGAAGACGCCGCCCCGGTCGCGGGCGCGCTCCAGCAGACCCACCACCAGCCGGCGGCAGAGGTCGGGGTCGAAGGTGATCCCCAACTGGGTGGTCTTCACATGGATGTAGGCGGGCAGCGCGGCGCGCTCGACCTCGTCGAGGACTTCCCGATAGACGCGGGCCGCCTCCTCCGCCTGCTCCCGGGCGGTCACGAACTCGCCCAACTGGCTGAGCGCCAGGCGGTACCCCTGCCGGGCCAGGCCGCCGCCCACCGCCACGAGGTCGGCGACCGTCTTGCCGGCGATGTAGGGGCGGGCGAACGGGCGGATCGCGGCCTTCGGCAGCAGCGGCAGCGCGGCGGCCACCGCCCGGTTCAGGAATCTCACGGCGGGGAGCCGGGAGGGCGGCCGGCCGCCCCGCGCAGGAAGGGGCCCACGCCCGGCGGCCTACAGGTCGAAGTGGGCGAGGATGCGGTCGAGCGCTTCCCGGGTGGGGCCGTCGAGCGCCGCCGTCGGCGCCCGCGCCCCGGGGTGCGCGACGGCGCCGCGCCGCTTCAGCATCTCCTTGCGGATCGCCATGCCGATGCCCTCCTGGAACTCGAACCGCATCACCGGCGAGCAGCGGTAGAACGCCTCGGCCGCCCCGTCCCGGTCGCCGCGGTCCCAGCGGGAGACCACCTCGACCAGCAGTTTCGGGTAGGCGAACCCGGTCATCGCGCCGGTGGCGCCGGAGATCAGTTCCTCGAGCAGGTAGGCCCCGCCGAGGCCCCCGAAGATGCCGACTTCGATCCCCTCGGTCCGCTCCCGGATCCGCGCCGCCTTGTAGGGGGTGGGGGCGTCTTCGAGTTTGATCGTCCGCGCCGCCGGGATCTCCCGGCACATCCGGGCGAGCAGGTCGGCGTCCATGTGGAAGCCGGAGATCGGCGGGAAGTCCTGGACGACCACCGGGATGGAGATCGCTTCGGCCACGGCGGCGAAGTGGCGGAAGACGGAGTCGGCGTTGCAGCGGGGGGCGCGGGGCGGGGAGACCATGACCCCGGCGGCGCCGGCGCGTTCGGCGTCGCGGCATCTCTCGAGGCAGAGGTCGAGGCCCGCGCCGGTCGCGCCGACGACCACCGGGAGGCCGACGCTCCCGGCGTGGGCGAGCGAGGCCTCGAGGACTTCGGCCCGCTCCCGGTCGGAGAGCCGGTCCGCCTCGCTGGTGACGCCCAGGGCGGTGAACCCGGAGACGCCGTCGTCGGCGAACAGCCGGACCACCCGGCCGAGGCTTTCCGAATCGAAACGACCGTCCTCGCCGAAGGGGGTCGGCAGGACGGAATAGACGCCGCTCAGGGTGCTCATGGGAATCGCTGATTCTTCCATACCCGAGGGCGGTTCCCGACGAGGGGATCCGCCCCCGTCTCTGGTACAAACCGGCGGATGAAGATCCGCATCCTCTCCGCCGCCGACGCGCGGCGGGCCATGCCGATGATCGAGGCCATCCGGGTGGTCCGGCAGGCGTTCGTCGAACTCTCCGCCGGACGGGCGGCCATGCCGATCCGCACCCGGGTGGATGTGCCGTCCCGGTCGGGGACCGGCCTCCCCGGGATCAGCCTCCACATGCCGGCCTTCCTCGAAGGGGAGCGCCGGCTGGCCACCAAGATCGTCTCCATCTTCCCGGGGAACCTCTCGCGCGAGTCGCCGCTCCCCACGATCCACGCGGTCGTGGTCGTGGTGGACCCGGACACCGGGGAACCGGCCGGCCTCCTCGAAGGCGGGTCGCTGACGGCGATCCGCACCGGGGCCGCCTCCGGGGCGGCGACCGCCGAACTCGCCGGCGAGGGCGTGACGACCGCCGGCGTCCTCGGGGCCGGCGTCCAGGCGCGGACGCAACTCGAAGCGATGGTCGCCGCCCGCCCCGGCATCGAGCGGGCGTCGGTGTACGACCCGCGGCGGGAAGCCGCCGAGTCCTTCGCCGCCGAGATGACCGAGCGCCTGGGTCTCCCGGTGGAGACCGCGGAGGACGCCGACTCGGTGGTGGCCGCCTCGGAGGTGATCGCCGAGGCGACGACGGCTTCGACGCCGATCTTCTCCGACGCCGCGCTGCGGGACGACGCCCACCTGAACGCGGTCGGCTCCTTCACGCCGGAGATGCAGATCCTCCCGGAGGCGACCGTCGTCCGCTCGGCGGTCGTCGTGGACCACCGCGAGTCCTGCTGGGAGGAAGCGGGGGACCTCATCCAGCCCCGCGACCGGGGAGCGATCACCGAGTCGCACCTCTACGCCGAATTCGGCGAGATCGCCTCCGGCCGGATCCCCAAGCCCCCGCCGGGGCGGCCCACGCTGTTCAAGACCGTCGGGACCGCCGTCCAGGACGCCGCCGTCGGCGCCGCCGCGCTCACCCGCGCCGCCGAACTCGGGCTGGGAGTGGTGGTGGACCTCTGAGCGGGGGCCTCCGCGCTCCCGCTCAGGGGTTCCGCCGCACCGGGTTCTCCAGGCGGCCGATCCCCCGGATTTCCGCGCCCACGGTGTCGCCGTCCTCGACGACGACCGCGCCCGGCGTGCCGGTGAGGAGGAGGTCGCCGGCGCTCCAGGTGGCGTCCCGGGAGAAGAAGGCGAGGAGGTAGTCCGGGGAGAAGGTCATCCGGGAGACCGGGGCGCTTCGCGCCGAGGCGCCGTTCTTGAGCGTGTGGGTGACCACTTCCGGCAGGGCCTCGGCGCCGCCGAGTTCGTCGGGGGTCGCGAGGCAGGGGCCGAGGCTCAGGAAGGTGTCGAAACTCTTCGCCCGGGTGAGGAACCGGGGGTTCTCCCGCAGGATGTCCTCCGCGGTCAGGTCCACCGCCAGCGTGAGCGCGGCGACCGCGCCGTAGGCCTCCTCTTCGGTCCAGTCCCGGCCGCTCCGGCCGAGCACGAGGACGAGTTCGCCTTCGCCGGTGACGCGGGCCGAGTCGCGCGGCAGGAACACGGTGTCGCCGGGGCCGATCATCGAGGCGGTCGGGCGCATGAACCCCACCGGGGCGCTCGGGGGCGGGGCGTCGAGTTCGGCGGCGTGGGTGAGGTAGTTCAGGCCGGCGCACCAGATCTTGGGCGGCCTCGTCAGCGGCGCCAGGAGTTCCGCCTCGCCGAGCCGGGGCCCGTCCGCCGCCGGCCCGCCCGAGGCGACCGCTTCGGCGAGGGCCGGGAGCAGCCCCGCCTGCACCAGCGCGTCGAGGTCCCCGAACGGTTCCCCGGCCGCCCGCCCGCCCGGCGGCGCGGCGCGGTCGGCGACTTCCGGGGCGGCGTCCCGGATCGGGACCAGCCGGCCGTCCCGCTCCACGGCGGCCACGGCCGCGTCCCCGTCTCGGTATCGGTACAGGCGCATCCGGCGAGAATACGCGCCCGCCCGGCTGCGGCCGGCCGCGGATTCCCCTCCCGGTGCGGACAGACGCGAGCGACCCTCCCTCGACCGTCGGCTCGCGCGGCGCCGCGCCGGCGGGCGTCCGGCTCGACTACGGCGAGACCGGCCTGGACTTCGAGGTTCCGGCGGGCGCGCGCGAAAACGCGGAGATCGTTCGGCCCCGCTTCCCCGCGCCGGTCGCCGACCCGGAAGCGGAGATCGTCCGGGCGCTCCGCGAGCCGGTCGCCGGGCCGCCGCTGAGGGAGCGCGTCCCTCCCGGCGCCGAGGTGGCCATCTCGATCTGCGACGGCACCCGGCCGCAGCCCCGGATCCCGATGCTCCGGGCGATCCTCGAGGAGATCCCGACGCCGCCGGAGCGCGTCTCGCTGCTCGTCGCCACCGGGACGCACCGCGCGCCGTCCCCGGCGGAACTCGAAGCGATGCTCGGCGGCGAACTCCTGGCCGCCTGCGAGGTGGTCAGCCACGACTGCCGGGACGAGGCGGAACTCGCGCCGCTCGCCGGCGGCCCGCCGGGTGTCCCGGTGAGGCTGAACCGACGGTTCCTCGACGCGGACATCCGGATCACCACCGGTTTCGTGGAGCCGCACTTCTTCGCCGGGTTCTCCGGCGGCCCGAAGATGGTTGCGCCGGGGCTGGCCGCGCTGGACACCATCCTGGTCCTCCACGACGAGCCGCGCATCGCCCATCCGAACGCCGTGTTCGGCGTCACCGGGGGGAACCCGATCCACGACGATGTGCGCGCGATCGCCGACCGCGCCGGAGTCGCCTTCGGCCTCGAGGTGCTGCTCGACGGGGAGAAGCGGATCACCGCGGCCTTCGGCGGCGATCTCGCCGAGGAGCACGCCGCCGCCTGCGAACGGTCCCGGCGGGAGGCGATGCAGCCGGTCGAGGGCGCCTTCGAGGTGGTGGTTACCACCAACTCCGGCTTCCCGCTCGACCAAAACCTCTACCAGGCCGTCAAGGGCCTCTCCGCCGCCGCCCGGATCACCGCCCCCGGCGGGCGGATCCTCGCCGCGGCCGAGTGCCGCGAAGGCGTCCCGGACGACGGCGCCTACGCCCGGGCGCTCTTCGCCGGGGACTCGGCGGAGGCGGTCCGCCGGGCGCTGGCGGCCGCCCCGGAGCGCCGCCCGGACGACTGGCAGGTGCAGGTGCACTGCCGGGTCCTGGAGCAGGCTTCCGTAGGGCTCTTCTCCTCGCTGCCCGCCGCGACCGTCCGGCGCGCGCACCTCGAGCCGGTCGCCGACCTCTCCGAGGCCTGCCGGAGCGAACTCGCGCGGCGCGGCCCGGATGCGCGCCTCGCCGTCCTCCCGCACGGCCCGGTAACGATCCCTTATCTCGCCGACTGAGCGGCCGCCCCCGGCGCCGCCTTCCCGGACGCCGCTCCGATCAGCCCGTGGAAAAAGCGCCCCGCCGTCCACTCCTCGACGCAAGGGCGCCGAGTCCGCGTTCGGTTTCGCGGCGGGGCGCTCTTCCCACAGGCCGGCGGCGCGAATCGCTGCGCGATTCCCCCCGCCAACTATCGCGGGGAGGGGTCCACCCCCTCCCCGCACCCCTCCCCGGTCGGCGCTTCGCGCCGACGGGGGCTCTCCGGACTTTCTCCACGGGCTGCTATCGCGGTTCGGGGTCTCTCCCGCCCCCCGGCGCGGCCTCCGGAGGCCGGAGGACGAGCGTCCACGCCGCCTCGCCGGCGAGCAGCGGGGTCGGGCGGCCCTCCTCCCAGTCCCGGTTCCCCGCCAGGTAGTACGGCGCGAGCGGGTGGCCCGACTGCCCGCCCGGCATGTGGAGGAGGGCGTCCTCCTCGCGTCCGGGGGAGACGACCAGGCGGTTCGAGGGGCCGTGGGCGCCGCTCTGCGCCCGGGGAAGCCCGGAGTCGCCGGGCAGGCCGCGCGGCGGGGCGTCGAGGAATCGGGCGACCGGGCCGGGGAGCCCCGGGCTCAGCGGGTGGCGGAGGTGGACCCGGTTCTCCTTTCCCCAGGTCGCCTCCGCGAGCGGCCCCGACCCCGCCGCCGCGCGGGCCGCGCGGAGCGCCGCGGCGGCGAGCGCTTCGTCCCAGTTCGCGGCGCCCGGAGGGACGAAATAGGACGGCCGTTCCCGCGCCAGGCGGAGCAGCGGCCCCGGCCACTGGTTCGCCACCCAGAGCGAGAAGTCGGGCAGCAGCCGCCGCGCCGGTTCGGTCAGCGGCTCGTACGCCGCCAGCAGGAGTTCGATGCGGGCGTTGCGCGCCAGGCGGTAGGCCGCCGAGTCCACCGAAGCCCGACCGTCCCACCCCTGCCGCAGCACCCGCGCCGCTTCCGCCGCCAGCGGGTCGGGGGCGCGGTCGAGCGCCGGGAGGAACAGGTTCCGCCACTCCTCGAGTTCCACCGCGCGGTCGTCCAACTGGATGTCCAGCATCGCCGGCTCGTCGAGGCGCTCGGCGGCGAGGAGCCGGTCCCGGATGCGGGCGGCGCGGCCGCCGTGGGCGTAGCCGCCGCCCCGGCCCAGGAGGTCGAGCCACTCGCCGTCCACCAGGCGGTTGTTCGCGGTCCAGAGGAGTCCGGACGGCGGGTTGCGGATCTCGGGGGCTTCCTCCGGCGGGAGGTACCCGTCCCAGCCGCGCTCGCCGTCCGCCCAGGAGGTCGGCGCCGTCCCGGAGAGCCCCCGGCGGCGGGGGATCGGGCCGGCGATGGCCCAGCCGATCTCCCCGTTCGCGTCGGCGGCGACGAGGTTCTGCGGGGGCATCCCGCTCCGGCGGGCGATCCGGAACGCGTCGTCGAGGTCCTCGGCGGCGGCGAAGTCCACATACCCGGTCCGCAGTCCTTCCGGGTCGTGCGCGATCCAGCGGATCGCCTGCGGCCGCCCCCAGCGGTTGGTGACGGGCCCCCAGATGGTTTCGCGGACCGACAGCGTCTCCGCGGGGCCGTCCGCGACTTCGATGGTCTCCTCGAACACCTCCACGCGGCGGAAGCCGTCCGGCGCGCGGTAGCGGCTCTCGTCCTCGCCGTCGAATTCGAGTTCGACGAGGTCGGTCCAGTCCCCGCCGGAGTTGGTGAACGCCCAAGCCAGCCGGCCGTTGCTGCCGGAGATCAGCGCCGGCACGCCGGGCAGGGTGAGTCCGGCCAGCCGCCGCCGCTGGAACAGCAACTCGGCGCGGTACCAACGGTTCGGCGCGCCGAGCGCGAGGTGCATGTCCCCGGCGACCATCCCCGCGCCGCGCGTTCCGCCTCTGCGGACGGTCCGCTCCGGCGCGGCCGCCCAACTGTTGCTGCCGGACACCGGCGGCGGCCCGGCGGTCTCGCCGGCGTCGGTTCCTCCCGGCGTCCCGCCGCCGGCGGCGAGCGCGCGGGCGAAGACCTCCGCGTCGGGGATCTCCGGCGTCGGGAAGGCGCCGCCGACCAGCGGCGCGTCCCGCTCGGTTCCCGGCGGGTTCAGGAACGCCGCCAGTTCGGCGGGGAGGGCGGCCTCCAGCGCCGCCGACCGGGCCTCGCGGCTCCCGTCCTCGTCGTTCAGGACGAAGTACATCGCCACGACCGCCAGCAGCGAGTCGGCGATCCGCCATTCCGCCGGCGCCTGCCGCAGCAGCAGGTACTCGAACGGCGGCCGGTCGAGCGCTTCCAGCCCCCGGTTCACGCCGTCCCGGTAGGCGGTGAACAACCGCCGGGCGTCCTCCGGCATCGCCGCGGCGGCGCGCTCGGCCCGCGCCCGCATCCGGTGCAGGCGGGCCTCGCGGTCCGCCGGCAGGGCCGCCGCGCCGACCAGCGCGGAGAGTTCCCCCGCGGCCTGCCGCCGCATGAGGTCCATCTGGAAGAACCGCTCCTGGCCGTGGAGGAAACCCAGCGCCCGGAAGGCGTCCTCCGGGCCTTCCGCCCGCACCCGCGGCACCCCCTTCGTGTCGCGTTCCACCACCACCGGCGCCGAGAGGCCGGGGAGCGCCTCGGTCCCGGTCAGCCGGGGGAGGCTCGCCCGAAGCGCGGCCTGGACCCAGAGGCCCGCCGCCGCGGCGGCGACCAGGACGGCGGAGAGCGCCCACCCGCCGGCGCGGAGCAGCCGCCGCCGGCGGGAAGGGGGGGGCGCGGCGGTCAGGGGGTTTCCGATCGGTTCGATGACCGTCTTCCGCCCCGGGGGCAGGCGGCGGTTCGCGTTTATTCTCCCCCCGTTTCTCGGGCCGGTGGCGGACATCTCGTGAGCACGGCCAGCCGGCGCGGCGCGCGGGCCTTCGGGGCGCGGCCCGGACTGCGTCGGCCCGGACGGCGGTGGCGCGGAGGCGCGGCGCTCCTGCCCTGCCTCCTCGCCGCGAGCGCCGGAGCGCAGCCGCCGGCGGCCGCCGGAGCGGGGGCGCCGGACGCGGTCGCTGTCCCGGACGACGGCGGCTGGGCCGGCAGCGCCGCGGTGAACTTCTCGCTCTCCGCCGGGAACTCGGAGAGCGCGACCCTGGGGCTCGACGCCGAGGCCGGCGGCGGAGTCGGGCCGTTCCGCCTCTCCATCGACGGCGGGGCCTTCCGGGCCGGCGTCTCCGGCGCGGACCGGGTGGCGGTCGGCGAGCCGGACGACTTCGCGGTGCGGCGCGAGTCCGCCGCCTCGACTTCGGCGAACCGCGCCCACTTCCGGGTGCGGCTGGCCGGGGCCGAGGAGCGCGAGATGGGCGGTTTCGCCGCCGCCGGCTGGGAGCGCGACCTCCCCGCCGGGGTGCGGGGGAGATACGACCTGACGGCCGGGGTCGGCCGGACCCTCGGCGGCGGCGCGCCCGGCGGCCTCCCCGCCGTGGCCCTCTCCGCCGGTCTGTCCCTGGTCCGCCAGCGGGACCTCGTCGCCGACGAGGAAACCGCCGACGACACGCTGGCGCTCCGCCTCGACGCCCGCTCCGCCGGCCGCGTCCGCGCCTTCGACCTGAGCCTCGACGCCGCGACCGTCTGGAACCTCCGGGAACGCGGCGACCTGCGCCTCGACGCCACCGGCGCCGCCGAGGTCCCGATCACCGGCCGCCTCGCCCTCCGCGCCAGCCTGCAGGCGCTCTTCGACGCCCGGCCGGCGCTCGAACGCCTCCCGCTGGCCCCGGCCGCCGGCGCCGAGCCCGTCGGGGAGGTGTCCGCCCGCCGCGCCCGGCTGGACTCGATCCTCCTCGCCTCGCTCGCGGTCCGTTGGTAGTCGGCGGCGAAGCGCCCGCGGCGGCGCGGGCGGCGGTCCTCGGCCCGCCGGGGGAAACCGTCCCGCTCGGCCCGGTGCTCGAAGGCCTCGACCTGCCGCCGGGGCCGCTCGCGGCGGTCACCGTCGGCTGGCGGGAAGAGGAGTCGGCCACCGCGCCGCTCGAACGCGAGGCGGAGCGCCTCGGGCGCGAGTTGACGCCGCTCGGACTGGGCGAGCGCGCCCGCCGCGTCTTCGAACGCGACCCCGAACTCGCGGAGGCGCACCGGAAACTGCAGGACGGGCTGCGCGCCGAAGAGAGCCTCTACCGGGAGCGGATGAAGCAGGAGATCGCGATGACCCACGCCCTCGCCCGGATCGCCGTCCCGGAGGAGCGCCGCCGGCCCTATCTGGAAGCGGCCTGGCAGGGCATCCTCGAGGCCGACCGGTTCCACCTGGCGGGGCAGGCCGCGCAGCGGGCCGAGTTCCGGGCGGCCCTCTCGCCGGAGGAGCGTCCGTCGGTGCGGGCGGAGACCGGGGAACTGGCGGCCCTGTTGGCCGGCTGCGCCGCCGCGCTGGTCGCCGGCGGCCATGTGGCGGTGATCCGGAACCGCCTCTCGCTGTTCGGCTTGGCCCCGCGCCTGGCGCGGTTGCCGCTGGTGGCCTGGTCCGCTGGGGCGATGGCCCTGAGCCCGAAGGTCGTCCTCTTCCACGACCGGCTCCCCTTCGGCTCCCGCCAGCCGGAGGTCCACGGCGAGGGCGCCGGCGTCCTGCCCGGGGCGGTCTTCTTCCCGGACGCCCGCCACCGCCTCGACACGGAAGACCCCGAGCACCTGGCGGAACTCGCCCGCCGGGTCGCCCCCGACCGCGGCGTGCTGCTCGACGCCGGGGAGTCGCTCACCCTGGCCGACGGGACCTGGTCGTCCCCGGGAGGGATCCGGCTCCTCTCCCCGGAGGGCGAAGTGGAAACCGTCGGTTCGTTCGCGGCGCGGCCGGGCGATTTCACCGGTGCGGCGGCGGGGGCCGGGGGCGCGGCATGAGCGTTTCCCTGCCGGGCCTCGCCATCTCCGACCTCCTGCTCCACGGGCCGCAGCCGGAGGAAGTGGACCGCTTCCTCGAAGCCCACGAGTTCCCGATCCGCGAAGGGCTCCACACCACCTTCGTGTACCGCGGCGAGGCGGACTCGGTGCTGCTCGGCCACTGGCTGTTCGGCATCGCCTCGTCCCGCGAGATGGAGCGCGCCCCGGGCACCGACCTCTGGTACCTGACCATCGACCTGCCGGCGGACTCGCGGGTGGAGTACCGGTTCCAGCGCGTGCGCCGGACCGAGGCGGAGTGGATCCTCGATCCGCTGAACCCGCACTCGGTGCGCGGCCCCTTCGGCCGCCAGTCGGTCTGCGACGCCCGCGGCTACATCCGCCCGGAGTGGACCGAGCGGGATCCGGCGGCGGCCCCCGGCGCGACCGCTCCGTTCCGCGTCCGGAGCCGCGCCTTCGGCGACCGGAACCTCACGCTGTACCGGCCGGCCGGGTTCCGCGCCGACCGCCGCTACCCGCTCGCCCTCGTGCTCGACGGCCCCGACTACCTGCGGTTCACCGACTTCCGGCTGATCCTCGACAACCTGATCCACCGGCACGAGATCCCGCCGCTGGTCGCCGCGTTCGCGCAGCCGGAGAAACGGATCCGCGAGTTCACCGACAACCCGGCGCACGCCGCCTTCTTGGTGGAGGAAGTCCTTCCCCAACTCGAGGGCGCCTTCCGGCCGGCCTCCGGCGCGGACGACCGACTCCTTGTCGGCGCCGGCCTCGGGGCGGTGGCGGCGCTCACCGCGGCCGCCCGCTATCCGCAGGTCTTCGGCAAACTGCTGCTGCAGTCCGGTTCGTTCGCGTTCACCGATGTGGGGCCGACCAGCCGGACGGCGCTGCTCGACCCGGTGGTGGAGTTCGTGAACGCGTACCGGGAGGAACCCCGCCGGGTGGCGAGCCGGGTCTTCGTGAGTTGCGGGCTCTACGAGCCGCTCATCTACGAGAACCGGGCCTTGGTTCCGCTGCTGCGGCGGAGCGGCATGGAAGTGCGGTATGTCGAAACCCCGGACGGGCACAACTGGGAGAACTGGCGGGACCGGTTGCGCGAGGGGCTCTCCTACCTGCTGCCCGACCCGACTTGGCTCTACTACCGGTGAGGGGGCCGATGTCCCGCCCGGTGACCGCCCGCCGCCCGTCGCCGTTCGACCGGGGGGTTTCGCGCCGGGGCACCGGTTCGGTGAAGTGGGACTACGAGGAGCGCGAGTTCGGCCGCGCGTCCTCGCTGGTTCCGGCAGGGGATCCGGAGGTGATCCCGATGTGGGTGGCGGACATGGACTTCCCGGCGCCGGAGTGCGTCCCCGAGGCGATCCGCCGCCGCGCCGGGCATCCGCTGTTCGGCTACACCGCGCCGCCTCCGGGTTTCGCCGAGGCCTTCCGCGAGTGGGCGGCCGCGCGGCACGGCTACCGCCCCCGCCCGGAGTGGGTGGTGGCCACCGAGGGCATCGTCCCCGACCTCCAGACCCTGGTCCGGGCGTTCCTGCGGCCCGGCGACGGCGTGATCGTCCACCGGCCGGTCTATACGCCGTTCTTCGGCGCCATCCGGAACGCCGGCGCCCGCGTCGTCCCCTGTCGGCTGCTGACCGCGGAGTCGCCGGTGTCCGTCGGGATCCGGGAGAACCCCTACCGGCTGGACTTCGACCGGTTCGACGCACTCGCTTCGGAGCGGCGGAACCGCATGACTTTCCTCTGCCACCCGCACAACCCGGTCGGCCGGCTTTGGAGCGGGGAGGAACTCGCGGTGTTCGCCCGGATCGCCCGCGACCGCGGGCTGGTCGTGGTGAGCGACGAGATCCACGCCGACCTGACGCTCGACGGCCGGCGGTTTCGTTCCTTGCTGTCGATTCCCGACGCGGATCCGGCGCGAACGGTGGTTTGCGCGGCGCCGAGCAAGACCTTCAACCTCGCCGGCCTCAAGTCGTCGCTGTTGGTGATCCCCGACGAGACCCTCCGCGAACGGTTCCGGCGGGAGCGCGACCGCGCCGGCGCCTACGGCGTGAATCCGCTCAGCGCGGCCGCCGCCGAGGCCGCCTGGCGGGGCGGCGGGGAATGGCTGGACCGGGTGCGCGCCTACCTTTCGGGAAACGCCGCCGCGCTTCGGGGTTTCCTCGCCGCGCGTCCGGGTTTGGGCGTGGCCGCCGTCCCGCTCGAAGCGACCTACCTGGCCTGGCTCGACTTCCGGGCGTCGGGGCTGTCGGCGGAGGACCTCGATTCCCTCGGGGATTGGCTGGTGGAGAAACCCCGGCTGCGGCTCAAGGAGGGGTCGGTCTTCGGCCCCGAAGGGCGGGGGTTCGCCCGCATGAACCTCGCCTGCCCGGCGCCGCTTCTGGAAGAAGCGCTCCGCCGCCTCGCCGCCGCCTTGCCGGGCGGCTGACGACGCCCGCGCCCGCGGCTCGCGCCGGGCGGGCCGGTTACGGGGATTCGTTCAACCAGCGGACGAGCGCCTTCTCCGGGTCGGCGATTTCCTCGACCGAGGCGTACCAGGAGTCCCGCCAACCGGTTTCCGGGAGCCCGGCGAACACCATCAGGTTGAGCGGGTATTCCTCGCTGTCGGTGGAGCGGCGGAAGTCGTCCCGGAACAGGAACACCGGTTTCCCCCAGGCGATGGCCATACCCAACTCGACCATGACCCCTTCGTCCGGCGGGCAGCCGTTCACCACGGCGAAGAGTCCGTCGGCGTTCTTCACATCCGCGAAATCCGCCTGCGCGATCCGGTGCGCCCAGCCGGCGGCCGCGCGGTCGATCTGGTTGTTCCGGGTGAACGGTTCCCAAACCTCGGCGCCGACCCCTTCGAGCGCCCGGACCAGTTCCGCGAGCGGCCCTTCGCGGAGATGCGCGGAGAAGCCGTAGGCGTTCGCCAGGTAGAGGACTTTCTTCCGCCCGGGCGACCCGGCTTCGTCCGCGCCCGCCGGGCGCCTTTCCGTCAGCGCGCCTCCTGACAGCCCGTGGAAAAAGCGCCCCGCCCGCCGCCCCTCGACCGTAGGACGCAAGATCCCCGTCGCGTTTCCTGGCGGGGCGCTCTTTCCACGGGTCGGCGGCGCGAATCGCTATGCGATTCCCTCCGCCATCTATCGCGGGGAGGGGGCCACCCCCTCCCCGCACCCCTCCCCGGTCGGCGCTTCGCGCCGACAGGCCCTCCCCGGACCTTCTCCACAGGCTGCTAACGGGTTTCCCGCGTCGCCGGGTCGAGGAAGTCGTTCCAGGCGATGGCGCGCAGCGAACCCTTGGGGTGTTTCGCCAGCGCGGTGACCACCTGGCGCGCGAGGCGCGGGTCGGTGATCAGCGGGACCCCCCGGTCCACCGCGCGCCGCCGCACCCGGTAGCCGTCCGGACGCCCTTCCGGATCGAACCGCACCGGCACATTCACCACCAGGTCCACCCGTCCTTCGTCGATCAGGTCGAGCGCGCTCGGCGGGCCGCTTTCGAATCCTTCCCCGAGCGGCCGGTGCGCGACCGAGTGGACGCGGACGACTTCGGTGTTCGGGACGCCGTGCCGGTCGAGGATTTCGCTGGTGCCCGGCGTGGCGTAGATCCGGAGGCCGAGGTCCTTCACGATGCTCCGGGCGGCGTCCACGAACGCCTCCTTCCACCGGGGCGGGCCGAGCGAGAGCAGCACGCCGCGCCTCGGCCGGCGGAACCCGGTGGCGAACATGCCGTGCAGCAGCGCTTCGTGGAAGGAATCGCTCACGCACCCCACTTCGCCGGTGCTCGCCATCTCCACTCCGAGTATCGGGTCGGCGCCGCCGAGCCGGGAAAAGGAGAACTGCGGCACCTTGACGCCGACATGTTCGAAGTCGTAGTGGAGGCGGTGGGCCACTCCCGGATCTTCGCCGAGCATGATGCGGGTCGCCGCCCGCGCGTAGTTGCGTCCGGTGACCTTGGAGACGAACGGAAGGCTCCTCGACGCCCGGAGGTTGCACTCGATCACCTTGACCACGCCGTCCCGATACAGCATCTGGATGTTGCAGGGGCCGGTGATCCGCAGTTTCCGCGCGATCTCCTGCGCGGTCCGGCGCGCCTTCCCGAAGATGCGGAACGGCATGTCTTCCGGCGGCAGCACGAGCGTCGCGTCGCCGCTATGCACGCCGGCGTCTTCCACATGTTCGCTGAGCGCCCAGAGGACGACCTCGCCCCGGTTCGCCACCAGGTCGATTTCGATTTCCCGCGCGCCTTCCTCGAACCGGGAGATGACCACCGGATAGTCGGACGAGATCGCCTTCGCCCGCTTCAGGATTCGCGCCAACTCGTTCGGCTCGTGCGCGACGGACATCGCCGTGCCGCTGAGCACATAACTGGGCCGGACGATGACCGGGTAGCCGCCGAGCGTTTCCACGATCCGTTCGGCGTCGCCTTCGTCGGTCACCTGCGTCCACTTCGGCTGGTCCACCCCGATCTCTTCGAGCAGCGCGCTGAACCGGTGCCGGTCTTCCGCGCGGTCGATGTCTTCCGCCGCGGTGCCGAGTATGGGTATGCCGGCTTCGTGGAGGCGCATGGCGATGCGGTTCGGGATCTGTCCGCCCATGCTCACCACCACGCCGTCCGGGTTCTCCCGCTCGCACAGGTCGAGGACGGACTCGACGCTGATCTCGTCGAAGACCAGCCGGTCGCAGATGTCGTAGTCCGTGCTGACCGTTTCCGGGTTGTAGTTGAGCATCAGCGTTTCGCAGCCGAGTTCCTTGGCGGCCTCGACGGCGTTCACGCAGCACCAGTCGAACTCCACCGAGGAGCCGATGCGATAGACGCCGGACCCGATCACCAGGATGCGCCGGCGCCGTCCGGCGGGCGCGGCCGCCGGATCTTCGATGCGCCCTTCCTCGAGCGCGAGCCGGCGCCGCCGCCGGGAGGCCGCCTCGATCTCCTCGTCCTCGGCGGCGTGGTAGGTCGTGTAGAGGTAGTTGGTCTGCGCGGGGAACTCGGCGGCCAGCGTGTCGATCCGGGCGACCTTGGGGCGGATGCCGAACGCCGCCCGCTCCCGGTGCGTGGCGCCCCGTTTCCTCGCGGTGAGCGCGTCGAGCGCCTCGTCGGAGAAACCGAGTTTCTTGGCGTCCGCCAGGGCGGCGCGCGAGAACCGGAACGGCCTGGCGCGCCCGGCGTGTTCGATCTCCCGCTCCGCCTCGACGATCCGGGCGACCCCGTTCAGGAACCAGCGGTCGATCCGGGTGAGCGCGTGGGCCTTCTCGATCGCCGGTTCGAGGCTCCCGGAGTCCAATGCCCTCCGGAGGAAGCGGGCGAGGGCGAACACCCGCCGGGGGGTGGCGTTCGCGAGTTCGTCTTCGAGATCATCGAACGAGAACGCGCTCGAATCGAGCCCGCTGACGCCCACATCGAGCATCCGCAGCGCCTTTTGCAGGACCTCCGGGAAAGTGCGCCCGATGGCCATCACCTCCCCGACGCTCTTCATCTCGCTGCCGATCCGGTTGCCGGCGTCCTGGAACTTCGCCAGGTCCCAGCGCGGCGCCTTCAGCGTGAGGTAGTCGAGCGCCGGCTCGAAGAACGCGGTGGTTACGCCGGTGATGTTGTTCTTGAGTTCCGGAAGCGTGAATCCCAGACTGAGTTTCGCCGCGACATAGGCGAGCGGGTAGCCGGTGGCCTTGCTCGCGAGCGCGGAGGAGCGGGACAGCCGGGCGTTCACCTCGATGACCCGGTAGTCGGTCCCGTTCGGGTCGAGCGCGAACTGCACATTGCATTCCCCGACGATGCCCAGGTGCTGGATCGTGCGGATGGACACCGTGCGCAGCAGTTGGTATTCCTCGTCGTTCAGCGTCTGCGAAGGGGCGACGACGATGGACTCGCCGGTATGGATACCCATCGGGTCCATGTTCTCCATGTTGCAGACGGTGATGCAGTTGTTCTCGCGGTCGCGGACGACTTCGTACTCGATCTCCTTCCAGCCGCGCAGCGACTCCTCGACCAGGAGTTGGCCGCCCACCCGGTCCTGCGCGGAGAAGAAGTCGGTGAGCGCGCGGTCGAGTTGCTCTTCGGTCTCGACGATGGCGCTGCCCCGGCCGCCGAGCGCGAATCCCGCGCGAAGCATGAGCGGCAGGCCGATCCCTTCCGCCGCCTTCTCCGCTTCGGCGCGGCTCCGGCAGGCGACGCTCCGCGCGGTCTTGACGCCGATCTCGGCGAGCCGCGCGTTGAACCTTCCGCGGTCCTCGGTATCCCGGATCGCGCTCAGCGGCGTGCCCAGCACCTGGATATGGAGTTCTCGGAAGTGGTCTTCGAGTTCGAGTCCGCAGTTGAGCGCGGTCTGCCCCCCGAACGAGAGGAGCACGCCGTCCACGCCCTCGGCGACGGCGGCCTGGCGGACGAGGCCGGGCGTCACCGGGTTCAGGTACAGCCGGTCGGCCATGCCTTCGCTGGTCTGGATGGTGGCGATGTTGGGGTTGATGAGGACCGTGCGCACGCCGGACTCGGAGAGCGCCTTGATCGCCTGGGAGCCGGAATAGTCGAACTCGCCCGCCTGTCCGATCTTGAGCGCGCCGGAGCCGAGCACCAGCACCGAGCGGGGCCTCATCGAACGCCCCTCAGCGTTTGCGGCATTCGGCCACGAACTCGTCGAACAGGTAACCGGTGTCCTGCGGCCCGGGGCTCGCTTCGGGGTGGAACTGGATGCTGCGGAACGGTTTGTCTTCCGATCGCAGTCCTTCGTTCGTCCCGTCGTTCAGGTTGCGGAACCACGGACTCCAGCCGGCGGGAAGACTGGACTCGTCCACCGCGTACCCATGGTTCTGGCTGGTGATGAACGACCGGCCGCTGACCAGGTCCCGCACCGGCTGGTTCACGCCCCGGTGTCCGTACGGCAGTTTGAAGGTGCGGGCGCCGGCGGCGAGCGAGAGCAACTGGTTCCCGAGACAGATCCCGAAGATCGGCCCCTCGAACCACTCCATGACCTTGCGCAGCCGCCGGGCGAGGTCGGCGAGGTCCTGCGGGTCCCCGGGGCCGTTCCCCACCACGATCCCCGCGGCCTCCCGGGCGGCGTCGCCGAGCGGGCCGAGGCCGGAGACCCGGTGGACGACCGCGCCGCGCGCGAGCAGCGACCGAACGATGTTGTCCTTGGCGCCCACATCCACGAGCAGCACTTCCGGGCCGTCCTCGCCGTAGCGCACCGGGGCCGGCGGAACGACCTGCTCGAACACCTCCCGGCTCATCTCCACCGAGTCGGCCCGGCGTCCGGCCCGCTTCGGCCGGAGCCGCTCCGGGGCCAGCACGCCGGGCATCGTCCCCGACTCCCGGAGCCGCAGGGTGAGCGCCCGGGTGTCCACGCCTTCGATCCCCGGCACGCCCTCCTCGGCGAGCCAGTCGGAGAGCGACCGCCGCCCGGCGTGGTGGCTGAAGCCCGGCTCGTGCCGCTGCACCACCAGCCCCTGGACCTGGATGCGCCCGGACTCGAACGGCCCGGCGATGGAGCCCTCCGGGCGGGGGGGCGGCACGCCGTAGTTGCCCTGGAGCGGGTAGGTGAGGACCAGGATCTGGCCCCGGTAGGAAGGATCGGTCAGGGTCTCCACATAGCCGGACATGCCGGTGTTGAACACCACTTCGCCGGCGACCACGCGGTCCCGGGCGCCGAAGGGGGCGCCGAGGAATTCCCCGCCGTCCTCGAGGTCGAGCCGCATCCGGCTTCGCGCCGGAGACCGCTCCGCTTCCGAACTCAAATCGGGCCGGAATTCTATCAGCCCTCCCGCCGGGGGCGCGCATCGAAGCCGGACGCTTTGCGGTGTCTCCCGCGCGCCCGCCGGCCCCTATAATGGGCGGCGTCCGAGGCCGCGGCCGGCGGCCGCCGGGACGCCTCCTTCTCCAGCCGCTCGGCGGCGGCGCCTTCCCGATTTCTCCTCCCGGAGTCGAACGCAGTTTGAATCGCACGATCCTCGAATCCGTCCACCGGCGCCGTCCGCCCCGGGCCGGGGCCGGGGCGAGCCCGTTCGCGGCTCTCCCGAGTCTCCTTCCGGCGGCCCTGCTCGTCCTCGGCATTCCGGCGGCGACCGCCGCTTCGCCGGCGCCGCCGACCGGCTGGTTCGCGGCTTCCGCGCCCGCCGGCGAAGGCGAGCGGTGGGGCGAGCGCTGGTACGAGCCCGCCTCCGGGCTCACCATGGCCTCGTTCGGCCGGCCGGGCGCCTCGGCCGCCGGCCCGGTTCAGGGAATGGGCGCGACGCCGCCGTCCCTCCACTTCAGCGCCTCCGGGACCTACAGTTTCTCCTCGGCGCGGGTCACCGTGGACGCGCGGGTCGCGGAGGGGTCGGAGTTGACGGTCCGGCTGACCGATCCGTCCGGCGGGACCGAGACGCTCTCGATAGAGCCGGGCGGCAGCGGCGCGATCCGCCGCCACACCTGGGTGGGGCAGTTGACCGAGGCCGGACAGTACCGGGTGGAGGCGACGCTCGAGGGCCCGAACCAGGACCGCTGGACGGACAGCGAGACCCTGACGCTCGACGCCGGCGAGCCCTCCTGTTCCGTTTCCGTCTCCGTCCCGGAGGGCCCCACCGAGTGGTGGCTCACCGAGATCACGGCGAATGTCTGCGAGAGTTCCGCCGCGACCGGCGACCTCGCGACCGCCTATGTGGTCGTCGAGCGCGACGGCGTCCGCATCGCCTCGATGGACATGTCGGACGCCTGCGAGCGCTCCTTCTTCATCCCCGAGGGCGGTGACTATGTGGCGAGCGCGGAGATCCACGACGACCGCGGCGTCTCCGCGACCTGCTCCAGCAGCGATGTCGGCGTCGATGAGCGGTATCCGCGCGCCTGGCTGACGCTGGACCTGGCCGGCGGCGCGCTCCGCTCGTCGCGCGAGGACATCGTCGACGCTCCGGCCACCGCCGCGCTCGGCGGGGGCGGCCTCGGCCTGACGGTGCCCTTCCGCTCCGGGCCGGGCGGCTCGCTCGCGTTCTCGGCCCGGGTCGCCGGCGGGCGCGCCCACCGGAACTGGCTCGGCGCCGCGGCGGACGCCGCCCTGACCTACCAGGGCCGCGCCGGATTCCTCGGCTTCGGGGGCGGACTCTGGGGCATCGGCGATCCGGAACTGGTGGATGTCGGCGTCTTCGGCACCGGCGGGATCAACCTGCCGGGCGGCCCGCTGGCCGGCCCCACCCAGTTGTTCGTCGAGGGGAGGCTGTTCGCCAAGCACTTCGACGACTGGCGCAACAACTACTCGGTGCTGGGCGGGCTCCGGTTCAACTTCAAGCCCCACCACCGACTCCGGCGCCGCTGACAACCCGCGGGAAAAGCGCCCCGCCCTCGGCTCCTCGACCGGAGGGCGCGGAGTCCCTGTCGGGTTTTCGGGCGGAGCGCTCTTCCCGCGGGCCGGCGGCGCGAATCGTTGCGCGATTCGCCCTGCCGACTATCGCGGCGAGGGGGACACCCACTCCCCGCACCCCTCCCCACACTCCTCCCCGGTCGACGCTTCGCGCCGACGGGGGCTCTCCGGACTTTCTCCACGGGCTGTCGGCAGGCCGCGGAAAGAGCGCCCCGCCCTCGGCTCCTCGAACCGGAGGGCGCGGAGTCCCCGTCGGGTTTTCGGGCGGAGCGCTCTTCCCGCGGGCCGGCGGCGCGAATCGCTGCGCGGTTCCCCCCGCCGACTATCGCGGCGAGGGGGACACCCGCCCCCCGCACTCCTCCCCGGTCGGCGTCTCGCGCCGACGGGCGCTCCCCGGACTTTTGCCACCGGCTGTGATCGTCCGCGCCGGGGGCGCCGGCGTTTCGCCGACCGCTTCGGGCTGTTTGGCCGGAAGCGCCGGACTTCGGCCGGACTTCGCCGGTCCGGTGAGATGCCGGCCACGACTCCGTTCCGGCTCGCCGGCCGGGCCTCGCGGCCGCTCGATCCCGCGCTGCGGCCCGTCCCCGCGCTGACGGCCGCTCTCGGCGCCGCGCCTTCGAGGCCCGTGTCCCGTGCCGGTTCCCGCCGGTCGTAGCCGCCCCGTCGGGCGGCTCGCGGCGCTCCCGGCAGTCGTCGTCGCGCTCCACCTCGCGGGGTCGCTCGCGCCGGCGGAGCCGCGCCTGCTCGGCGTCCCGCTCGGCCTCGCGCTCCAACTCGGCGTGGTGGCGGCGTCCACCGCGGCGCTGTGGCTGATCGCCCGCCGGGTGCTCCCGGAGCGGGAACCGGGCCGACGGGAAACGGGCGCGGCCGAGGAAGGCCCCCCGGGGGAGGGGCCGGCCGCTTGACCCTCGCCGTCGTCGGCCTGTACCTGGCCGTTGTCATCGCGATCGGGGTCGCCGCCCGCCGGCGGGGCGCGGCGCCGGCCACCGCGTCGGCCCGGAGCGATGCCTACTTCCTCGCCGGCCGCTCCATCGGCCCGTTCGTCCTGTTGATGACGCTCTTCGGGACGAACATGACGGCGTTCACCATACTCGGCGCTTCGGGCGAAGCGCACCGACAGGGCGTGCGGGTCTTCGCGCTGATGGCGACCAGTTCGACGATCGTCATACCCCTCACTTTCCTGGTGATCGGCGCCCCGCTGTGGCGCCTCGGCAAGCGATACGGCTTCACCACGCAGGCCGAGTTCCTCGGCGCGCGGTACGGCTCGTCCGCGCTCGGTCTGCTGGTGCTGGGCGCGTCGCTCCTCTGGCTCACGCCGTATGTGCTCATCGGGGTGAAAGGGGGCGGAGACGCGCTGGCGGCGATCGCCGGCCCCGCGGTTTCGCTTCCCCCCTGGCTCGGAAGCGCGTTGATGTGTCTCGTGGTGCTGCTCTATGTGGTGCTCGGGGGTATGCGGAGCACTGCGCTGGTCAATACCTTCCAGACGCTCGTCTTCCTGGGGGTGAGCGCGCTCGCCTTCGTCGTCATCACCCGGGGGCTCGGGGGCTTCGGCCCTGCGATGGCGCGCCTCGCCGCGGAACAGCCCGACCTGCTGGAGATCGCGGGATCGCGCCGGGAATGGATCCGGATCGCGACTTACCTCTTCGTCCCGCTTTCGACTTCCTGTTTCCCCCACATCTTCAGCCATTGGATGTCCGCGCGCTCCGCCTCGGCGTTCCGTCTGCCGGTGCTCGCGTACCCGGCGTGCATCGCGGCGGTGTGGTTTCCCTGCGTCGTCCTCGGCGCGCTCGGCCGGCTCGAAGTGGCGCCGGGCGCTCCCGGGCCGGTCATCATCCTCCTGATCCAGGAGCACGCCGGCAGTCTGCTCGCCGGCTGTCTCGCCGCCGGCGTCTTCGCCGCCATCATGTCCTCGCTGGATTCGCAGACCCTGGTGATGGGGACGATGCTCACCAAGGACGCCGCGTCCCGCGTCCCGGCCCTGGCGCGGTGGACCTCCGCGCGTCCGGCGGTCGCCGGCCGGCTGTTCGTCGCGCTCTTCCTCGCGCTGGTCTTCGTCCTGAGCCTGTCGGCGAGCCAGACCGTGTTCAGTCTGGGGGTATGGGCGCTCTCCGGGTACTCCACGCTCTTCCCGGTCCTGTTCGCTTCGCTCTACTGGCGGCGGAGCACCGCTTCCGGCGCGGCGGCCGCCGTCCTCACCGGGGCCGCGATCTGGGGCCTGTGCTTCCTCTCCGCCGGAGGCGCTCCGGGCTGGACGCTCGGCGGGACCGGGGTCGAGCCGGCGGCGGCCATCGTCGTCGGTTCCGCGCTGGCGCTGGTGGCGGTCTCGCGCCTCACCCGGCCGCCGGAGGCGGAGCGGCTGGCGCGCTTCTTTCCCTCCGGCGGTTCCGCCGCGGACGGGCGGGGCGCCCGGGCGCCCGCCGGGTACGATTCCTGAGATGGTTTGGCGCGTCTTCGGGCCGGTTCCCGCAACTCTTCTCGCCGCCGGGCTCGTCCTTCCCCGCGCCGGCCACGCGCAGCCGAACGAAACGACGCCCGGCGAACGCGTCTTCCACACCTTCTCCATCGCCGCGGTGGACCGGGACACCGGGGAAGTCGGCGTCGCCGTGACCACCCGCAACCCCTGCGTGGGGAACGGCGTGCCCTGGGTGCGCGTCGGCGTCGGCGCGGTGGCCACCCAGGCGCGCACCCGGACGGCTTACGGCGCGGAACTGCTCGACCTGCTGGCCGCCGGACGGACGCCGGAGGAAGCCCTCGCCGAACGCCTGGCCGAGGACGAAGGTAGGCCCCACCGCCAAGTGGGCGTCGTCGCCCTCGCCGGCGGCGCCGCGCAGCACACCGGTTCGGAGGCCCGCGACTGGGCCGGGCACCGCGCCGGCCCCGACTACGCCGCCCAGGGCAACCTGCTCGTCGGCCCGGAAGTCGTGGACGCGGTGGCCGAGGACTTCGAGCGGACCCGGGGCGGGGGACTGTCGCTGGCGGACCGCCTGGTGTCCGCGCTCGAGGCGGGCCAAGCCGCCGGCGGGGACGCCCGGCGCGGCCGCCGGCAGTCGGCGGCGGTGCTGGTCGCCGACCCGCGCCCGGAAGGCGCCCGCCGCGCGGACGGGCTCTCGACCCACATCAATGTCTGCGAGCACGAGACCCCGGTCGCCGAACTGCGCCGCATCCACGACGCGGTGAGCCAGAAACTCGGTTACCGCGCGCTCTCGCTGTTCGCCGGAGCGGATGTGCTCCAGTTGCGGCTGTTGCTCGAAGAAGCCGGTTGCGGCGACCCCCCGCCGCTCGGCGAGCCGGACGGGGACGGCGGTTACGACCCGGCGCTTCGCGTCTTCGATCCGCCGCTCGCCGACGCGGTGGACCGCTGCCGGGAATCCCTCGGCCTCTCGACCCCGGCGAACGGCTCGCCGCCGGGCCTGGCCGACGAGGAGTTCCTTTCCTTGGTCTGGGCCGGCGTCGAGGAGGCGGGTCGGGGCGACGCGCTGCGCGCGAGGCTGGCCCCGCTCCGCCGGATCACTCGCTGACTGCGCCCGCGCCGAGCCGACCGATGCCCCCGACCGCCGCCGGACGCCCGGTCCGCATAGACCTCCGCTCCGACACGGTCACCCGGCCCACGCCGGCGATGCGGGAGGCGATGGCGGCGGCGGAAGTCGGCGACGATGTGTACGGCGACGACCCCACGGTCGCCCGCTTGGAGGAGTGCACCGCGGAAGTTCTGGGCAAGGAGGCGGCCCTGTTCACGCCCACCGGGACGATGAGCAACCAGGTCGCGATCCGCTGCCACACCGAACCCGGCGACTCGGTCCTCGCGGAGCGCCACGCCCACGCTTGGCTGGTCGAGAGCGGCGCTCCGGCGGCGCTCTCCGGCGTCACCGTCGTCGGCCTCGACGGCGAGCGGGGGGCGTTCCGTGGCGGACCGGTGCGGGCCGCGTTCCGCGAGCCGCACCCGATGGTTCCGGCGGCGTGCTACCCGCCGCCGCGGCTGGTGCTGGCGGAGAACACCCACAACTTCGCCGGCGGCGCCGTGTGGCCGCTCCCCCGGCTCCGCGAGATGACCGGCGCGGCGCAGGACCTCGGCCTCGCTACCCACCTCGACGGCGCCCGCCTCTGGCACGCCGCGGCGAAGACCGGCGTCCCCGAGGCGGAACTCGCCGCCGGCTTCGACACGGTGAGCGTCTGCTTCTCGAAGGCGCTGGGCGCGCCGATGGGCTCCTGCCTCGCCGGTTCGGCCGCGGTGGTCGCCCGCGCCCGCCGCTTCCGCCAGCAGTTCGGCGGGGGCTTCCGGCAGGCGGGAATCCTGGCCGCCGGCGCCCTCCACGCCCTCGAACACCACCGCGAGCGCCTCGCCGACGATCATCGCCGCGCGCGAACGCTGGCGGAAGGCCTGTCCGCCCTGCCCGGCATCCTCCTCGATACGGAGGAGGTGGAGACCAACATCGTGCGCTTCCGCACCGAAGGCGTGAACGCCTATCGTTTGGCCGAACGCCTCCTCGACCGCGAAGTCGCCGTCCTGCCCGGTTCCGAAACCGCGATGCGCGTCATCCCCCACCTCGACATCGCCGACGGCGATGTGGAGGAGGCCCTCGCCGCGTTCGAGTCCGCCCTGACCGCCGCCGCCGCGGCCTGACGGGCCGCCCCCCGCGGCGCGCGGACTACGCCGTCGAAACCCCGCCCGCGGGTCTCGCCGCGCGTTCGGCCCGACGAGAAGGGGAGGCGCCGCCGAGTCGCCGGTTTCGATTCGGCAGCACCTTGCGGAAGGTGAGCGAGAGACGGCGGCCGCGAAGTCTCCGGCCCTTTCGACTCGATCCGCGCTTCGCCGGTTCCGACTTCCGCCTGGGAATCTCGTGCGTCCAGGCGTACCGCGCTTCGCCGGCCATGACCGCCACGCTCCGCCGCTCCAGCAGGACCGGATGTTTCCGGGTCTTGTCCTCCGGTCTCCGGAACACCATCTCCCAGTCTTCCAGCAGACTGATCATCGCGATCCCGTCGTCGAAGCGGTCATGGTCGGTGTGCGCCGCGATTCCCTGATTCCCCCGGTATTCGTTGACGATCAGTTGGTCCGGCATCTCCGGCAGCAACCCGTCGCGCACGAGCCGCTCGGCGATCGGCTTCGCCCACCCGGGAAGACTCCCGAGCCGCATCGAGTCCCGCACCGTTCGCTCCCGGTAGTCGTACCTCCACCCGTAGTGCTGCACCCGCCGCCGGAGTTCCTCGATCCACCCGCTCCGCTCGATCTCCCGGACGACGACGGCCTCCTCGTCTTCGCTTATGAACTCCGACCGATACGCGAGCCCGGGAACCCCATGGATCCGAACGGTCGCACACGGAAGGTCGCGGCGCACCGGCGGCGCCGGCCCCCTCCCGGGAAAGAGTCGCGGAAGTGGCGCGACTCCCGGAAACTCGTCCACGCGAACTACGCGGTCGAAACCCTGCTTGCGCGTGTCACTGCGCGTTCGGGCCGAGTGAGAGGAAGAAGAGTGGGCATCGCGCCGAAGCGCGCGGGTCGGCCTCCGTTCCGTCGTCCTCCGACGAGGGATTCGGGCACGGGGAAGTCCGCGATGAAGGACTTGGCGTAGGACATCCAGCCGCCCTGGTAGGGGCGGCTGGTCTTCCGGACGAAGAACTCCATCTCGTCGGAATTCAGCGCGTCGAGCAAGGCCGAAAGGCGCATCGGCGCCGCGGGTTTGACGCAGTAGCCCGAATAGAAGGTCGCGCCTTCGTTCTTCGGGGCCTGGAAGTTGGGCCGGCGGTTCATTCCCGAAGTGATGAGTTTGCGGCCGAAGCCGGAAACGATCGAAACACTCCGGCCGAACCCGTACCACCTGCGGCGGTCGCCGTTCCCCTTGTCGCGCCGAAGGAGTCGCGCGCGATTCCCCCGGAGCCAGCGCCAGGCGCGGGGCGCCGAGTCCGCGAACACTCGTTCGGGAAGCAGCCGTCCCCCGGCGTCGTAAGGCCAGACCACGATGCGGTCCACGGGATCCATGCCTTCCTTCATCACGGAGGCCTTGACGACCGGGCGGCAGAACCGGCTCTCGATCTCGACGCGGCGTCCGTCCGGCGCGCGGCAGACCTCGAGATCCCCGCCGCCGCCGAGTCGGGGAAGGATGAAGACTTCGTCCGCGAGGGTTTGGAGCCCCACATGGATGTCGGCCACTTCGCCGAGCCGGGGGCCGCGCGCCCGGAGTCGTTCGAGCCGCCCCCGCTCGGCGGCGGTGAAGAAGATCCAGGGCGCTCCGGGCGCCGCCGGATCGAATGCCGCTTCGCCGCCGGGCGCGAAACGCGAACCGTCGAAGCGGCGCATCGGCGCCGGCGCGGGCGCGCCGTCCTTTTCGATGACCGTGATTGCCGTGTAGGTGGTGACCGACGGGAACGCCTGGTGACTGCCGTAGTCGAGCACGCGCACGACCCGGTGGCGCCGGGTCAACTCGGCGCGCAGCGGCGCGCCGGAGTCGGACCGCAGCCAACTCGACGGGGTGATGAACGCCAGTCGGCCGCCCGGCCGCAGCAGACGCAAGCCGAGTTCGAAGAAGACCAGGTAGAGGTCGGTGGCGCCCCGTACGAGCCGGAACCTCCCGGTGATCCGCCGCCGCCCGGCCGCCTCGAGGTTCTGCACCCGCACATAGGGCGGGTTGCCCACCAAGTGGGTGAACCGACCGTAGAGCGGCGAGAGCGCCCCCTCGTCGAGGACGTCCTTCTCGAAGAGTCGAAACCGCAGGCGCCCCTCCGGGTCGGCTCGGGAGACGACCCGCCGCAGCCGGGCCCGGCAGGCGGCGAGCGCCGCCGGATCCCGGTCCACGCCGGTCATTCGCTTGAGCGAGGCAAGCGCTTCCTCTCGGGGCAGCGCGCGCAGGATCCGTTTCGCCAAGGGAACGAGGAACGCCCCGTCCCCGCAGGCCGGATCGCAGATCGACGCCCCCGCCAGTTCCGCGGACGAGCGGAGTCCGGCTTCGTCGAGGATCCGCTCGACGATCGGCTCCGGGGTATAGACGACCCCATGGCTCTTGACCGGGGTCACGGAGTGAGCGCCTTCAACTCGATGCGGAGCGCCATCTTCCGGAAGAAATTCTCGACGCTGAACTCTTCGTCGAGCGCCTTCCACGCTTGCTCGGTGAGCGGGAGATCGCTGCGGTTGCTCAGGCGGAGCACCGACTGTCGCTCCGGATCGGTCTCGACGAGTCCGATCGCCATTTCATCGGGAGAATGGACATGTTCGTGGTCTCGACGGAGTTTCAGGTACCGGTCGATGTCCCTCGCCGTGAGCCGCTCTTCCTTTTTCCCCGCCGGGATCGGGTTTGTCAGGAAGAACATGTTGCCGTACACGATGTTCTGGCGGCGCAGATTCGCTGTCTCGCCGATCTGTTGTTCGAGGTAGTTGATGGCGTTCTTGCGATACGACGCCAGCACGAACTTGATGTTGATGACCGCGAGCGTGCGGCCCTCTCCCTCGACCGAGACATCCACCCGCTTGGGGTAGTAGCGGCCCTCGATCGTCCGTTCGCTGTGCGTTTCGGCCGTCTGTCCGATGAGCGTGTATCGCTCGGAGTGACGAAGGTGCCGTCGGAGTTCGTTCTGAACCCAGCCGTGCAGCGGCGCGAGTTTTTCCGTGGAGCGGGGGCCGGCGCTCAGGAAGGCGGCGAACGACCGCCGCATGGCATCGAGGAACCGGGAACGGACTCCCGAGTCGGGCGCCTCGGCGGCGGGGTCTTCGGGCAAGAGGGAGCGGCTCGCGAAGGGGCGTGTGCCGCAGCGGGGCGAACCGGTAGAAAGCGTACTACGCTGTGGTCGGAAGACGGGACAGGCGCCGCGGGCTCGGCGCATCCCACCGACCGGCGGCGGAAAGACCGGACTTCGGAGCACCGAGGAGCGTCCCGTCGCCAGGGGCAGACGCGGGCCGTGGCCGCCGGGAGTTCGGGTTCGCATCCACGGGATGATAACAGACATTTGTCTGTTTTGTTGCCGTGCGGGAGGCCCCGCGGCTGACGGGTCGTGGCCGCGGGGGCCGGGTTGGGGTTACCGGAGGGAGAAGGCGCCCGCGCGGAGGTCGGCGACGACCGGTTCGCAGTGGTCGTTCGCCAGCCACTGCAGGATGCGGCCCCGGAGGCCGCCGCCCACCTCCAGGTCGGGGGCGGCGGTGAGGAGGGCGTCCAGGACCTCCGGGAAACAGTGGCCGAGCGGCGGGCCGTCGGCGAAGTCGCGGATCGCGCCGCCGCCGGCGGCCGCCCAGAGGGCGTTCGCACCCCGGACTTCGGCGCGCGGGTCGGCGCCGTGTTCGAGGAGGAGTCGGACGACGCCTTCCATGCCGTACCCCGCCGCCATGAACAGCGGCGTGGCGGCGCTCCGGCTGCGGCGGTTCACATCGGCGCCGGCCTCGATGAGGGTGGCCGCGGAGGCGCGGTTGCGCCAGTGGATCGCGTGGAGGAGCGGCGTCCAGCCGTTCCTCCGGTCGCGGAGGTCGGGGTCGGCCCCGGCTTCGAGCAGCCGGCGCACGATCTCCGGGTCCGCGCGCCGGGCGGCGCGATGGATCGGCGCCCATCCGTCGGCGCCGAAGCCGTCCGGGTCCGCGTCCGCGTGTTCGAGCAGCGCGCCGACGGCGTCGAGGTCGTTCTCGATGACCGCCGCGCCGAGCGCGGTGGGTTCGCCGGGCTCGCCGCAGTGGGAGAGCAGGAGCGCGGACAGGCCCGCGAGCGCCGCGGTCCGGGCGCGGAGGAATGACGGAGTCAACGGGGTCATGGGTTGCGGAAGGCTTCGCCGGGACCGGCGGCCGGCGTTCGAATACCGGAACGAAGCGGTTCCTTCGCCGGTTCTCGCGGGCGCCCGGGCTGCGCCGAAAGCGCGGTCGGCGGGGCATTCTCTCCGGCGCGAACCGCGCGGAATTGCGGGGCGCGGAGATCATGCGCGGGGGTGCTACCGTCCGCCGCCCCGGTGCCCTCCCCGCCTCGTTCCCACCCCTCGTCCCGGGCCTTCGACGAGGCCGACCACCGGGCGATCGCCGCCCTCCGGGGCATGGCGATAGACGCCGTCGAGCGCGCGAACTCCGGGCATCCCGGCCTGCCGATGGGAGCGGCGCCGATGGCTTGGGTCCTCTGGAGCCGGCACTTGCGCGTCTGCCCGGCGGATCCCGACTGGCCCGACCGCGACCGCTTCGTGCTCTCCGCCGGTCACGGCTCGATGCTGCTCTACGGCCTGCTCCACCTGGCCGGCTACCCGGTGAGCCTCGAGGACCTGCGGCGGTTCCGGCAGTTGGGGAGCCGGACGCCGGGCCACCCGGAGACCTTCGCCACGCCCGGGGTCGAAGCCACGACCGGCCCGCTGGGGCAGGGGGCGGGCAACTCGGTGGGCATGGCCATCGCCGAGCGCGCGCTGCGGCATCGGTTTCCGGGTCTGTGCGACCACCGGGTGTTCGCGCTGGTCTCGGACGGCGACCTGATGGAAGGGGTCGCCCACGAAGCGGCGTCGCTCGCCGGGCAGTTGCGGCTGTCGCGGCTCACCTGGCTCTACGACGCGAACGAAGTCACCCTCGACGGGCCGGCCTCGCTCGCCTTTTCGGTGGAGGAAGTGGCGGAGCGGCACCGGGCGCTCGGCTGGCAGGTCGCGACGGTCGCCGACGGGGACCGCGGGTTGGAGGAGATCGACCGGGCGCTGTCGGCGGCCTGCGCCGAGGAGGATCGGCCTTCGTTGATCGTGGTGAGCACCACCATCGGCTACGGCGCCCCGACGAAGGCCGGGAAGTCCGCCGCGCACGGGGCGCCGCTCGGCGGCGAGGAGGCGGCTGCCGCGAAGCGGGCCCTCGGTCTCGACCCGGAGGCCGAATTCGCCGTTCCCGAAGTCGTGCGGGAGCGGTGCGCGGCGCTCGCCCGCCGGGGCGGCGAGGCGCGCGCCGCGTGGACGCGGGCGTTGGAGCGGGCCCGGTCGGAAGCGCCCGACCTCGCCGCGGAATTCGAGCGCCGCGTCGCCGGCGACCTCCCCGAAGGATGGGACGCCGACCTCCCGTCGTTCGGCGCCACCGACCGCCTGGCCACCCGCGAGGCCTCCGGCAAGGTCATGCAGGCCGTCGCCGCCCGGGTTCCGGAGTTCTTCGGCGGGGACGCCGACCTCTCCTCCTCGACGAAGACGGCGCTCGGCGGTCTCGGCTCGTTCTCGGCGGACGAGCCCGGCGGGCGGAACCTCCACTACGGGGTGCGGGAGCACGCGATGGGGGCGGCCGCGAACGGCATCGCTTACCACGGCGGCTTCCGCACCTTCGCTTCGACCTTCTTCTGTTTCTCGGACTACCTGCGCCCTTCGATGCGCCTCGCCGCGCTCTCCGGCCTGCCCACCGTCTATGTGTTCACCCACGACTCGGTGGGCGTCGGCGAGGACGGGCCTACCCACCAGCCGGTGGAGCACCTGATGTCGCTGCGGGTGATGCCGAACCTGCAGGTGGTGCGTCCCGCCGACGCCAACGAGACGGTGGAGGCGTGGCGGCACGCGCTCTCTCGCGCCGACGGGCCGACGGCGCTGGTGCTGAGCCGCCAGAAACTCCCGGTGGTGGCCACTCCCGGGCAGGCCGCCGGGTTGCGGCGCGGCGGCTACGCGCTCGCTTCCGGGGGCGGCGAACCCCGGGCCGTGCTGCTCGCCACCGGTTCCGAGGTCGCGGTGGCGCTCGCCGCGGCGGACCTGTTGGCCGCCGAGGATTGCTCGGTCCGGGTGGTTTCGCTGCCGTGCTGGGAACTCTTCGCGGCGCAGGACGCCGCGTGGCGCGACTCGGTGCTTCCTCCGGGCCTTCCCCGGGTGGCCGTCGAGGCCGGGGTGACGCTGGGCTGGGAGCGGTTCGTCGGCGCCGGGCCGGTGGTCGGCGTGGACCGCTTCGGGGCGTCGGCGCCGGGGCCGGAAGTCGCCGCGCACCTGGGTCTCACCGCGGAGGCCGTGGCCGACGCCGTCCGCTCCGCGGTGCGAGAATCCCGGGAGTCGCGATGCCCGAAGCCGTGAGTACCCGAGCCGCCGACGCCGAAACCGCGACCGCGCCGGCGCCCGCCGAATCCGTCGCCGCCGGGTCCGGGCCGCGTTTCCGGTTCCGCAACATCGGCCCGGTGAAGGACGCCGAACTCGAACTCGGCGACCTTACGATCCTCGCCGGGAAGAACAACACCGGCAAGACCTACATCGCCTACACGCTCTACGGGTTCTTGAAGAAGTGGCGGGCGATGCCGCAGCCCGAAAGACTGGTCGCGCTGGCGGCGGCGCCCGGCGACCCGGAGGCGAAAGGGAATGCCCGGTCGGCGTCGGCGCCGTTGCGGCTGCTGTCGCGCGCCGCAGCCGAGGGCGCCGCTCGCCGGGCGATGTCGCCGGACGAACTCCGGAAGCATCGCCTCTCGGCCCTGGCGATCTTCGGGGAAGAGTTCTCGCGGTTCGATCTCCCCTCGGTGTTCAGCGCTCCGCCCGCCGCCTTCCCCGACTCGGCCTGCGAGTGCTTGCCGGGTGACCTGCCGGCCGATCGGCTGCGGAGTTTCCCGTTCTCGTCCCCGCAACTCGGCTCGTGGCGGTTCGGGTACGACGGAACCGAGTTGGAACTCGAATGCCTCGCCCCGGGGCCTTCGCCGGACCCGGTTTCCGTGTCGTCGCTCGCCGATGCCTGGTTGCTGTTCCTGTTTCCGGAACTGCGCCTGGAACCGTTCGCGCTCTCCGACGAGAGATTCGGGATTTCGCTGTTCTATCGGGAGTTGGACTTCACCAAGAGCCAATTGATGAGTGTCCTCCAGCAGATCGGGGACAGTCGAGTGAGTGAAGATATCTCCCCGTTCCTCGTGCTCGAGCAGGGCGCGAGCCGCTACCCGATGCCCATCAAGGACAACATCACCTTCACCCGGAGTTTGCCCGATCGGGGCTCGGAGCGGTCGGTTCTCTGGGAGCGGCGGGCGCACAACGAGGTCCGCGATCTCGTGGGCGCCGACTACCGGGTGGACGACCGGGGGGCGATCCGGCTGCGTTCCAAGGCGCGCGGGGAGCGGCGCTTCGACATACCGCTGCACCTCGCGTCCAGTTCCGCGCGCGGGTTGTCGGACTTCTACTTCTTCCTCAAGCACGCCGCCGTAGAGGGGCAGTTGCTGCTCGTGGACGAGCCGGAGAGCCATCTCGATGTCGCGAACCAGATTCGCCTGGCCCGCCTCGTGTCGCGGCTGGTGCGTTCCGGCCTGCGCATCCTGGTCACGACGCATTCCGACTACTTGCTCAAGGAATTCAACAACCTCATCATGCTCCACGGCGCCGGTGAGGATTACCGGGACAGCAAGGACCTCGACTACTCCCCCGATGATGCGCTCGATCCCGGTCGTGTCCGTGCGTACATCGCCGACAGGGGCCGTTTGTCCCGGTGCGTCATCGACCACTACGGCATGAACATGCCGTTCTTCGACAAGACGATCCAGAAGATCAACCGGGCGTCTCACGCCTTGACCACTCGAGTGCGAGTTCGAGGAGGACGTCCGTGAGCCTGGCGCAGACTCTGAAGAAGGGACTCGGCTCGAAGGTCGTCCAGGACTACGGGCCGAACTCGAAGGTCCTGCTGACCGAGAAGCAGAAGCAGTACAGCATGACTGTCGAAGTAGACGCGGAAGACTGGCGTGTGACGACGATCAGGATGCCGGAGAGTTGCCATCCGAAGTTCGTTATCGGCAAGGACTGGAAGATGCTGTGTGACTATTTCCTGCTCTGCGAGCGCGGCGAAGAGGTGCAGATCCTTCTCGTCGAGTTGAAGCGCACGCTCAACACGGAACATGAGAGCAAGGCCATGGAGCAGTTGCGGCGGTCACTGCCGCTCTGGAGTTATCTTCACGCGGCCGCCGCCGTGGAGTCCGAGTCCGGGATATCGGGTGCAGTGAAGGTGCGGTACGCCGCGATCTACTTGCAGACGGACGAACGTTTCCCGAAGGAGGAGTCGCCGGTACGCTCGCGCTGCTGGAGGAGAGACTGGCGAGGGATCGGCGTACGCGGAGTCGTGGCGACGAGTGTGAGTCTCTCGGAGTTGACGGGTGAGCCGCCCCTTGGAAAGGAACCAGTGTCGTGAGCCTCGCGAAGCATCCCTACGCCGCCTTCCTCCACGAAGTGGAGACCCCGGCGCGGTACGCCGGGGGAGAGCGGTTCTCGGTCGTGAAGGAGTCCGACGAAGGCCTCGTCTCGCGGATGGCGTTCTGCTTCCCGGATGTTTACGACATCGGGATGAGCCATCTGGGCACCAAGATCCTCTACAAGGTGGTGAACGACCAGCCCGACCTGGCGCTCGAGCGCTGCTTCTGCCCGTGGCCCGACCTGGAGGCGAAGTTGCGCGAGCGAGAACTTCCGCTCGTGAGTCTGGAGACCCGCCGGCCGCTCCGGGACTTCGACCTGGTGGGGTTTTCCCTGCAGTACGAACTCACCTTCACGAATGTGCTCACCATGCTCGACCTCGGCGGACTGCCGCTCCGCGCGGCGGAGCGGGGGCCGGAGGATCCGCTGGTGCTCGCCGGCGGGCCGGTGGCGACGCAGCCCGAGCCCCTCGCGCCGTTCGTGGACGCGTTCCTGATCGGCGATGCCGAGGAGCGTCTGCCGGCGTTGATGCGGGAACACGCGCGGCTCCGGGAAGCGGGAGTCACCGACCGAGCGGAACTGCTCGCGCGGCTCTCCGCCGGCGGCGGCCTCTACTGCCCGGCGCTCTACGAACGCGAGGTATGCCCGAGGTCCGGGTTCGCCTTCGTGGCGCGGCCGGCCGCCGGGCGCCCGGCGCCGCTCCCGGTGGAGCGCGCCTTCCTCGACGATGTGAACCGCTTCCCGTTCCCCGACGACTCGCCGGTGCCCATCGCCGAAGCGGTCTTCGACCGCACCGCCATCGAAATCGCGCGCGGCTGCACCGAGGGTTGCCGGTTCTGCCAGGCCGGGATGATCTACCGCCCGGTGCGCGAGCGGGAGCCGAAGGAAATCGTCCGCACCGTGGTGTCCGCGGTGGAGAAGGGCGGTTACGACGAGGCGGCGCTCACTTCGCTTTCCACCGCCGACTACTCCTGCGTGGCGCCTCTCGTGCGCGAAGTGATGGCGGAACTCGTTCCCCGGCGCGTCTCGCTGGGCATATCCAGTCTTCGCGCTTACGGCCTCCCCGAGGAAGTGCTCGACGACATCTCGCAGGTGAAGGCCACCGGCCTCACTTTCGCCCCGGAAGCCGGCTCGCAGCGGATGCGCGATGTCGTGAACAAGAATGTCAGCGAGGAGGACATCTACGAGACCTGCCGGCGGGTGTTCTCGCGCGGCTGGGATCGGGCGAAGTTGTACTTCATGATCGGCCTCCCGACCGAAGAAGACGAAGATGTGCTCGGCATCGCCGACATGGGCCGGCAGGCCCGCCGCATCGGGGACCGCCTCGCCGAGCGCCGCGTGCGCATCACGGTGTCCGTCTCGAGTCATGTGCCGAAACCGCATACCCCGTTCCAATGGTGCGCCCAGGACTCGATGGAAGAGATCGTCCGAAAGCAGGCGATGCTGCGGGAGCGCGCCCGCGCCGACGGCTTCCGGCTCAGGACGCACGACCAGCGGGTCAGTCATCTCGAAGGGATCCTGGCTCGGGGTGACATCCGGGCGGCCCGGCTGGTCGAGATCGCCTGGCGGAAGGGCGCGCGCTTCGACGGCTGGGACGAACGGTTTCGCTGGGACCTCTGGCGCGAATCCCTCGACGAATGGGAGGACGAGACCGGCGTTTCGCGCAGCGAGTGGTTGGGGACGATCCCGGTGGACGGCCGACTGCCTTGGGATCATGTGGATGTGGGGCTCGCGGAGGGGTTCCTGCTGCGCGAGTACCGGAGGTCGCTGAAGGATCGGAACTCGCCTCCCTGCGGCAAGCCCTTCCCGATGCAGGTGCACCACACGAATGCGCGGGACGCCCGCGCCGACGAGCGCAAACTCGTCTGCTACCACTGCGGCGTGGCCTGCGACCTCGGACAGATGCGGGACGAGCGCATCACTTTCCTCGAGGGTATGGGCGCGGAAGAGCCCCGGTTCGCTCCCGCCGCGGCCGACAGCGAAGTGCAACTGCCGGTCGTGGCCGCCGCCGCGCCGCCGACGAACGGCGGACGCCGCCGGCCCCGGCCCCCGGAGCGGGCGGCGCAGGGCGAGCCGGTCCGCTACCGCGCGCACTTCGCCAAGTTCGGCCCGATGGCGCTTCGGGGTCACGGGGAACTGATCCGCATCGTGCCGCGGATCCTCCGGCGCGCCGGGTTGCCGATCCGGTTCACCGAAGGCTTCTCCCCGCGGCCCCAACTCAGTTTCGGCCCGGCGCTCCCGCTCGGCATCCAGTCGGCGCGCGAGGTCTGCGAGTTCGCGCTCACCGAGGCGCTCGAGCCCGAGGCGGTGTTGGCCGGCCTCCGGCGCGCCGCCGAGGAGGGGCTGCGCTTCGACGACCTCGTCCGCCTGCCCCCCGGGGCGCCCCGCCTGTCCCGCTGGATCACCGCGCTCCGTTACGCGGTGCTGTTGCCGGCGGACGCCGCCCCCGACGAGATCGAGTCGCGTCTCGCCCGCTTCCGCGAGGCCCGCGCCTGGCCGCTCGTGGTGACTCGCCGGGTGAAGAAGAAGCCCGCCCGCGGCGCCCGCCGGCCGGAGACCGGCCCGGAGCAGCGGGAAACGACGCTCGACCTGGTGGGCCGCGTGGACCAAGCGGGAATCGAACCCGCCGGCGAGGACGCCGCGCTGCTCGGCTGCGCCGCCGCCCGCCGCACGCTCCGCTTCCGCGTCCGCGCGGACTGGGACGGCCCCTCCCCCCGCCCCGCCGAGATCGCGCTGTCGCTGGCCGCCTTCGACCCGGTCGGCGTGGAGATCCTCCGCGCGGCCACCGAATCGGCGGGCGAGGATTCCGGCGCATCTTCAGTCGCAACCCCGTCGCGGGCGGCCGCCACCGCGAAGGACGCTCGCGTCCGCGAGGAGGAAGTTCCGTGTCCGTAGCGGCCGCCGCGGCGACCGCGCTCCCGCCGCCCGACTGCCGAGTGCGGCTGCGCCGCGCTCTCGCGGCGGATCTCGGTTTTCACGGGGCGCCGTCCAACGGGAGGACTCATGCCTGGCATCCCTTCCCCGCCAAGTTCCCGCCGCAGTTGCCGCGGTTCTTCATCGAGGCGCTGACCTCGCCCGGCGACACGGTCCTCGACCCGATGTGCGGGTCGGGCACGACGCTGGTGGAGGCCGTCGATTCGGGAAGGCGGGCCATCGGGTGCGACATAGACCCGCTCGCCCGGCTGATCGCGGCGGTGAAATTGACGCCGGTGGACGCCTCCGAGGTGATTCGCATCGGCGTCGAGGTGCTGTTGGCCGCCCGGAGGCGCGTCCGGGACGACCGCCCAGGGCTCGAGCGCGGTCTCGGCGCCCGATTCGACTCCAAAACCCGGAAGTTCGTGGACTACTGGTTCCTTCCGGCGCAGCAACTCGAACTGCTGGCGCTGGTGGAAGAGATCGAACGCCTGCCCGACGAGCAGAGCCGCTCCTTTTTCCGATTGGTCCTGTCATCGACGATCATCGCCAAGTCCGGGGGTGTTTCGCGGGCGCGCGACCTCGCCCATACCCGGCCCCACCGGGTCGAGAGCAAGACCCCCAAGTCGGCCTTCTCGGAGTTCGAGCAGCGCCTCGCCCGCATCTCCCGCGACGCCGAGGTCGCCGGGTCGCTCCCGGCCGCGGGACGACCGCCGCCCCGCCCGCCGCGGGCGCGCCCCGCCGAGTCCCCGATCGCCGGCCCTTCTTCGCCGCCCTCGTTCGAAGTGCGCGCCGCCCGGGCGGAACGAACCGGGCTCGAGTCCGGCAGCGTGGACCTGGTGGTCACTTCACCCCCCTACGCCAACGGCGCCATCGATTACATGCGCGCCCACAAGTTCTCGCTGGTGTGGCTCGGACTCGAAATCGATGCCCTCACGAGTCTGCGGCGGGAGTATCTCGGCCACGACGCCCAAGCGTCCACTTCCGGCGGCGAACTCCCGGAACACTGCGAAGCCATCCTGGGACGGCTGTTCGCGCTGGATCGGCGAAAGGCCGGGGTGCTCCGCCGCTACTTCGGCGAAATGGAGGATGTCTTCCGGGAAACCCGCCGAGTCGTTCGGCAGGACGGCGCCGCGGTCGTCGTCGTCGGCACTTCCGTACTCCGCGGCATCGATGTCGAGACACCGTTCTGCCTCGCCGCCCTGGCGCAACGAGTCGGTTTCGATCTCTCCGGCATCGCCGTCCGGCGACTGGACCGGGACCGCAGAATGATGCCGGCGCGATGGAACCGCGCGCCGGAATCCGGAATCGAACGCCGCATGCACGAGGAACATGTGATCGGACTGGTTCGAACATGAGTGCGGACCCGACCATGCGCCGTCTCCGCGAGGAGTATCATCGGCGCATCGCCCGGGAAGTCCTGCGCGTGAACGACGACGGTGTTCCGAACAATGCGGATCGTGGAAGTGAAACGAGCAAGAGGATCGCGGCGGGGATTCTCGAGGAGGGGAAGTTGCGACCCGTCGTCGGCACGCTGAAGGGGCAAGAGGCGGGCAGGCTCTTCGAGACGGCGACGAGCGCCTATCTGGAGAAGGCGTTCGCGCTCGTCACCCATCTTCGCCCCGGGTCATGGGTCTTTTCCGTGGGACGGAACATACGCGATTTCGCCCAATTCCGCCACCTGACGAGAATGCGCGAATTGCTCGACCGACACAGTGAACTGCGCACCATACTCGGCGACTACATCGTGAAACCGGACATCGTCGTGGCCCGGCGTCCGGTCACGGATGAGGAGGTCAACCGGTATCGGCAACTCGTCGAGGGAGATGAGGTCGCCTCCGGCACGCCTCTCCGCGAGACGAATTCCTCGGCGCCTCTCCTCCATGCCAGCGTTTCGTGCAAATGGACGATTCGGAGCGATCGTTCGCAGAACGCCCGTACCGAGGCGTTGAACCTGATCCGGCACCGGAAGGGCAATACGCCCCACATCGTGGTAGTCACGGCCGAGCCGCTTCCGGGACGGCTCGCCTCGATTGCGCTCGGAACCGGTGATGTGGACTGTGTCTATCACTTCGCCCTGCCGGAGATGCGGTCTGCGGTTACGAGAGATGGAACCGACAGCGATGCGGAACTGCTCGAGGCGCTCACGAAGGGTGATCGTCTTCGAGATGTGAGCGATCTCCCGTTCGATCTCACGATCTAGGAGAAGAAGATGATCGGGATGTGTTCGGCCGGCTCCGCGCGGCGGCTCGTTTCGGCTTTCGCGAGAACGCCGGTTGGCGGAATCTCGTTTCGAGTGCTCGCCGTCGCCGGGGTTTGCGGAGGCGTCCTGCTCGGCGGTCCGCTTCCGGAGGCCGCGGCGGAAGCGCGCGCCGGGAACGCGGAGCGACAGCAGGAAGCGGCGGCGCGGGACCGGGCGCTCCACGAGTTGTTCGGCGACTTCATGGAGTTTCGGCGGCGGGAGGAGCCGCGGTTCGCGGCGTCGCTCGACGGTCGGCCGCCGGAGAGTCTCGGGTCGAACACGGAGCCGGACATTCGGCGGAGGACGGGGGCGCTGGAGGCGTTTCGCGGGCGGCTGCTCGCCATACCCGTTGAGCGCTTGTCGAACGACGACCGCGTCCACCGGGACATCTTCGAGGCGGCGCTGGCCGAGCGCCTGGGCGACGCCCGGTTCGGGGCGCACTTCCTTCCCATCAACGCCGATTCCGGATTCCACATCGGGATGGCGCGGCTCCCGAACTCGGTTCCGCTCCGCACCGTCGAGGACTATGTGGCTTATCTCCGACTGCTGCGGGACATACCGCGGTACTTCGACGAACACATCGCCCTGATGCGGCGCGGCGTCGAACTCGGGATAACCGTGCCGCGGATCGTGCTCGACGGTTACGAGGTCACGATCTCCAGCCACCTCGTGGAGGATCCGGAGGACAGCGTGTTCTTCGCTCCCTTCCGGGCGTTCCCGGACCGGATCGGCGAAGCGGAGCGCGCGCGGTTGACGAGCGCCGGGGTCGAGGCCATCCGCGAGGGGCCGGTCGCTGCGTACGCGGCATTCCTCAGTTTCTTCGAGGACGAGTACCGCCCGAACGCCCGGGAAACGATCGGCGCCTCCGACCTGCCCGACGGCCGCAGTTACTACGCGTTCCTGATCGGGCGGTTCACCACGCTCGACCGGACCGCCGAAGAGGTCCACCGGATCGGTCTCGCCGAAGTGGAACGGATCCGGGGCGAGATGGAGGAGGCCATGCGCGCCACCGGCTTCACCCGGGAGTTCGCCGAGTTCCTGGAGTTCCTCCGCACCGACCCGCAGTTCTATGTGGAGGAGCCCGAGGACCTGTTGCGGGAGGCGGCGTGGATCTCGAAGCGCATGGACGGCGCCCTTCCCCGGTTGTTCCGCGCGCTGCCCCGCCAGCCCTACACCGTCGAGCCGGTGCCGGACGCCATCGCGCCGAAGTACACCGGCGGCAGGTATGTGGGGGCGAGTCTCGACTCGACCCAGCCGGGGAGGTATTGGGTGAACACCTACCGGCTCGACTCGCGGCCGCTCTACACGCTCGAGGCGCTCTCGCTCCACGAGGCGGTTCCCGGCCACCACCTGCAGATCTCCCTCGCCAAGGAACTCGACCTGCCGGAGTTCCGCCGGTACTTCGGCATCGGGGCGTATTCGGAAGGCTGGGGGCTCTACTCGGAACGGCTCGGCCTGGAAGTCGGCTTCTACACGGATCCCTACTCCAACTTCGGGCGCCTCACCTACGAGATGTGGCGCGCCTGCCGCCTGGTGGTGGACACCGGGATGCATGCGCTCGGCTGGACCCGGCAACAGACGCTCGACTACCTGGCGGCGAACACCGCGCTTTCGATCCACGAGATCACGACGGAGACCGACCGTTACATCGCTTGGCCCGGGCAGGCCCTCGGCTACAAGATGGGCGAACTCAAGATCCGGGAGTTGCGCGAACTCGCCGAAACGGAACTCGGTGAGGACTTCGATGTCCGGGACTTCCACGACCGCGTGCTGCTGAGCGGCCCGGTGACCCTCCCGGTCCTCGACGACCTCATCCGCCGCTGGCTCGCCGAACGAACCTCGGCCGAATAGGACGCCGCGCGCCCGGCGCCCGGAGCGCTCAGCCCCGCCGGGCGGCTATGGCGTCGGCGACTCGGGCGAGGAACCGGGCCTGCCCGCTCCCCAGCCCCCGCAGGTAGTCCAGCAGGTCCGCCTTCGACGAGTCGGGGTCCTTGGCGTGATCGTGCAGAAGATCCGCGGCGAGTTCGGTGAGCGACCGGCCGAGCGACCCTTCTTCGTCCGCCGCGCGGTCGGCCCCCGTCACTTCCGACGCCTCCGACGCCTCCGACGCGAAGGGATGGCCGGCACCGACCGACGCGATCTCGCCGGCCAGTTGCCGCAGTTCCGCCGCCACTGCTTTGGCGCCCGCCCGGCGAACGACGCCTTGCGCCAGCCGGCGGACGATCTCTCCCTGCGGCTGCTCCGAGAGCATCGGCCGAAGGGTACTGCTCACGGCGGGTGCGGACCTCCTGGCCGGCCGCGCGGGCGCCGCCGGTCAGCGCCCGTGACGGGACTCGACGAAGTCGGCGACTCGGCGGAGGAAGTCTCCTCGCCCGTGTCCGAGGCCCTCGAGGAAAACGCGGAGGTCCTCGCGGCTGCGACCGCCGCTCTCGCCGGCGTGGTCGTGGAGCAGGGCCGCCGCCAGTTCCGTCAGCGACGCCGCCATCGAGCCGCTCCCGTCGGTCATCCGCAGCGCCGAAGCGACCCCGGCGGGGAAGGGGTCGTTCGCGGTGAGCGCCTCGATCTCCTCGGCCAGCCGCCGCAGTTCGGCGGCGGCTTCGGAAGCGTCCGGCGACGCCGCGACCGCCAGCGCCAGTTCCTCGGCGAGGTCGTCGAACCTGCGGGACGCGGTCATGGGCGAGGCCGTAGGGTACCGACCTGCCGGCGCCGTTCCGGGTCGCAACGGAACCGGAGCGGTTCGCCGACCATGCGAGTACGGAAGACGCCGGTGACCGAATGACCGAGTTGCCGACCGCGGAGGACGGCCGCGCGCGCTTCCAGCCGGCGGCGGTTCGACTGCTCGCCGGCCGCTGGCGCCCGGAACTCGACCGGCTCGTCGGCGACGCTCGGCGATCCCTGCTCTTCGCCGCGCCTTACATCAAGCGCGATGAAGCCGACCGGGTGTGCGCCTCGGTCGCTCCCGGCGTCGAGATGCTGACGCTCGCCAACCTCGATGTGGGGGCGGTCAGCGCGGCGGCGCTGGACATCGCGGCGCTCGTGCGGCTGGCGCAGGCTACGGCCGGCGCCCGGGTGGTCGCGCTCTCGAACCTGCATGCGAAGGTGTATGTCGCCGACGAAGACGCCGCCATCGTTACCTCGGGCAACCTCACGCGCGCCGGTCTCGACTCCAACCTGGAATACGGCGTCCTGTTGCGGGAACCGAAGACCGTCCATTCGGTTCGGAGCGACCTGATGGCGTTCGCCCGCCTGGGCGCCGAGGCGGACGCGGGCGCGCTGTCGGCGTTGCTTCCCCTGGAAACCGAACTTCGGCGGTCGCGCGCGGGGCTCGAAGGCGATGCCGGGGCGAAACGGCGTTTCGCTTCCGCGGTGCGGAAGGCGCGCCCGGTCTTCGGCGAACTCCAGGTCGGCGACCGCAGCGCCCACGCCGTGTTCGCCGAAGCCATCCTGATGTCCCTGCGCCGAGGAGGCCCCGCGCGAACGACCGCGCTGCAGGAAGGGGCGCGCCGGCTCCTGCCGGCGCTCTGCGACGACGACGAGATCCTCGTCATCCGGGGCGAGCGCTACGGCAGCGCGTGGAAGCGGAGATTCCGCCACGCCCAGTTGCACCTCAGCCGCAAGGGGCTCATCGAATACGACGCGGCCGCGAAGACCTGGGCGGTAACCGAAGCCCGGCGTTCCGACCGAACGCCGGGCGCCGCCTGAACCTCAGTTCCCCGGCGGGAGGCGGCGGCCCGGGGTCCACGGGGCGCCGGCGGCTTCGAGGTCGGTCTCCAGGGCGGCCAGGTCGTGTTCGATGAGCGCTTTCAACTCCGCGGCCAGCGGTTCGAACTGCTCGGCGGCGATGCGCGCCTGTTCTCGCTGGGTGGCGGTCGGCATCTCGCGCGTTCCCCAGTGGCCGGAGGCCGTACGGCCCAGCCGGTTGCGGATGGAAGGCGCCGCCGGTTCGTTTCGGGACTGCCGCTCCGGGTCGCCGTTCAGCCGGACTTCCAGCCCGGAGAGCGTCTCCAGCAGGGAGTCCATCCGCGTGAACAGTTCCGCGTCCGCCTTCGGGGTCTCGGCGAGCGCGGCGCGGAGGTGGCGGAGGCGTTCGCGCACCCGTCTCGCCTCGGCGGCGGCGCCGCCGGCGCGGCGCAGGAGTTCGGCGGTCTCCTGCTGGAACGCCGCGACCGAGGCCGGGTCGGCGCCGGCGGGGAGGTTCGGCGACGGCTTCACCCGGAACGACTGCGGCTCGCCGAGTTCCCGGACCCCGTCGCGGCCCGCCGCCACGAGCCGCGCCCGGTACTCGCCCGGCGGCCACAGCGGCCCCTGCGGCGGGCGCGCCCACGGCGGACGGAAACCCGGCGTGGACAGGTCCACCGGGTTCGGCGGCGGGCCGCGGAGATCCCAGGCCACCCGGTGCGTCCCCTTCTTCGCCGGGCCGGGGACCCGCCGCGCGGGCTCGCCGTCCGCGGTCTCGATCAGCACGAACACCGACGGGTCGGCTTCGAGTTCTTCGAGGCGCAGCGCGTCGAAGCCGGGGAAGGGGATGTCGTCGCCGCGCTCGCGCCGTTCCTTTTCCCGATTGCGCCGCGCCTCTTTCGCGGTGGTCAGGGTCTCCGGCAGGTAGTAGGTGAAGACCGCGCCGAACGGCGGGTTGTCCGCGGCGAAGGCGGTGCTGCCGTAGGTCGGGCGTCCCGGTGCCTGCGTCGGCACGGAGGGGATGTACCACCAGGCGTCGCGCACCGGGAAGAGCGTCGCTTCGTCGGCCTGCGCCGCGTCCGCCAGACCGCGCAGCGCGCGGTAGTCGTCCAGCACGAAGAACCCGCGCCCGAAGGTGGCGCCGACCAGGTCCTCGTCGCGCCGCTGCACCTTCAGGTCGCGGAACGCGATCGTCGGCGCGCCTTTCAACCGGTACCAGTTCTCGCCGCCGTTCGGCGAGAAGTGGAGTCCGAACTCCGCGGCGAGGAACAGGAGGTCGGGGTCGCGGTGGTCCTGCTGGATCGCCCAGACGATGGTGTCTTCGGGAAGGTCGCCGGCGACGGAGGTCCACGACTGTCCCCGGTCGCGGCTCGCGAACAGGTACGGCCGGAAGTCGCCGGTCTTGTGGTTGTCCGCGACGGCGAACACCGTGTCGGCGTCGTGCTGGCCGGCTTCCACATCGTTGATGAACGAGAGCGCCGGAAGCCCCGGCAGGTCGGCGAGCCGCGTCCAGGTCTCGCCGCCGTCCGCCGTGCCGTGCAGCAGGCCGTCGTCGCTCCCGGTATAGAGCACGCCTTCCGCCACCGGTGATTCGGAGATCGCCGTGAGCGTGGCGTAACGCGACATCGCGCCGGTGTCATGCAGCGCGTCCACGCTCCATACCCGGTCGTAGAACGGCAGTTCGTAACGGTTTCGCCCGGTGGTCAGGTCGGCGCTGGCCGCCGTCCAGGAATGCCCCCGGTCGTCGCTGCGCCAGACGCGCTGCGAGCCGTAGTACACCCGGTCGGCGTCGTGCGGGCTGAGGAGCAGCGGCGCGTCCCAGTTCCATCTCTCCGGCGGCTCCCCCGGCGCGGGTATCGGTTGGATATGCAGCACTTCCTGGTTGCGCCGGTCCACCCGCTGCAGGTTTCCCTGCTGGGTCATCAGGTAGAGGAGGTTCGGATCGCGCGGGTCGATCTCCACGCCGTAGCCGTCGGCGCCGAGCGGGACATACCAATCCTCGTTCCGCACGCCTTCCAGGTTGTCGGTCCGCGCCGGCCCGTGGACGGTCCCGAGGTCCTGCGCGCCGCCGAGCACTTCGTAGAACGGTTCCGCGTTGCTCAGCGCGACCTTGTAGAACTGCGAGATCGGCAGGTTCGGGAAATGGCGCCAACTCGCGCCTTCGTCGAAGGTCTCGTAGAGGCCCGCGTCGGTCCCGGCGAGCAGGTGCTTCGGGTCGTCCGGGTCGATCCAGAGCGCGTGGTTGTCCGAATGCTTCTCCCGCCCGGTGCCCAGGACCCCGAAGGTCTTCCCGCCGTCGCGCGTCACCTGGAGGAACACATCCATCTGGTAAACGAGATCCGGATCGGTGGGCGACGCCTCGATCTCCTGGTAGTAGTGCGGCCCGGTGCCGCCGGAGATGTACGGGTTCCGGCGCGTCCAACTCTCGCCCCGGTCCGGCGACCGGTAGAAGCCGCGCTCTTCCTCGCCGGCTTCGATCGTCGCGTACACCAAGCGGGGATCGGCCGGCGTGACGGCGAGTCCGATCTTGCCGATGTCACCCTTCGGGAGGCCCCGGGTGACGCGGCGGAAAGTGCGGCCGCCGTCGTCGGAGCGGTGGATGCCCGAACCCGGGCCGCCGCCGAGGAACGACCAGATGTGCCGCCGGCGTTGGTAGGCGGCGGCGTACACCGTGTCCGGGTCGTCGGGGGCGAACTCCAGGTCGGTGACGCCGGTGTCCGGGCCGGCGTCCAGCACCAGGTCCCAGGTCGCGCCGCCGTCCTCGGTGCGGTACGCGCCGCGCTCGCCGCCGCCGTTCCAGAGCGGGCCCTCCGCGGCCACGAGCACCACCCGGCTGTCGCGCGGGTCCACCAGGATGCGCCCGATGTGCTGTGAGCCGGCGAGGCCCATCCGCTCCCAGGACGCGCCGCCGTCGCGGCTGCGGTACACCCCGTCGCCCCAGCCGACATGGCGTCCGCTCACATTCTCGCCGGTCCCCACCCAGACGACTTCCGGATTCGACGGGTCGAGCGCCACCGCGCCGGTGGAGTAGGACTTCTGTCCGTCGAAGATCGGCCGCCAGGTGGTTCCGGCGTTCTCGGTCTTCCAGACGCCGCCGGAGCCCACCGCCAGGTACCAGGTGGAGCGGCGCTCGGGGTGCACGGCGATGTCGGCGATCCGGCCGCCCATGCGCGCCGGGCCGATCCCCCGCAGCGGCAGCCCGGAGAGCGCCGCCTCGACGGCGGCCCGGCCGCCCTCGGAATCGCCTCCGGACGCCGTCGGGGTCGTTTGGGCCGTCGAAACCGGCGCGAACGCCGCCGCGCCGACGGTGACGACCGCGGCCGAAAGGCTGCCGCGCCGGAAGACTTTCCGAAGGAAGCGGTCGCGCGAGCGCCGGATGAAGTGGAGCATGGTCTGGATGGCCTCCCGCCGGGGCCTCGCGCGGCCCTCCGGCGCCGCGGTTCCGCGCGCGGCGGCGGGGATCGGCGCGCGGCGCCGCCCGGCACGGGGAATGCTCGCATACGGCCCGGGAGACGCCCCGTACACCGTGGTTTCGCGTGCTACATTCCGGGAGAGAGGGGCGAGAGAAGTGAGCCTTGGGTCCGGCGGCGCGGCAGCGACCGACAGCGTGGCGGCGGGCCGCGAGCCGAAGTCCGACCGCGTCCGGCGGCTTCCGATCCGCCGCGCGCGCCTGGCGAGCCGCGTCGTCGTCGCCGTCCTGCTCGGCCTGGGTTTCGGCGGACTCCTCTTCGTCCCGTCCACTTGGTACGGCTGGACCGCCGATATCCTGCTCCGCACCTGGCTCGCGTTCCTCGGCACGGTCATGGCCCACGAGGCGGTCCACGGGCTCGTCGGCGCCACCCGGCGCGGCAACGCCTTCTGGGGGCGGCTGGCCCTGCTCCCCTGCATGGTGCCGTTCACCAACTTCCGCGGCACCCACCTCCTGCACCACGCCCACACCAACGAGCCGGGGAAGGATCCCGACCTGTTCCTCCGGCCCCGCCGCCTCTGGCTCCTGCCGTTCCGGGCGGTCGCCATGCCGCACCAGTGGTTCTTCTGGCTGCGCGGCGAGGGGCGGCTGGCCCCCGGCCACGCCCGCGACCTCGTCGGGAACTACCTGCTCATCGCCGCCTGCTACCTCCCGGTCCTGCTCGCCGTCGGGCCGGCGCGGCTGGTCTTCGGCATGGCGCCGGTCTGCATCCTGACTTCGCTCCTGCTGTGGATCCCCTTCGCCCACCTCACCCACGAGGGCTACTCCACCGGGCCTGCCGAAGAGCGTTCCCACAACTACTACGGCCGCCCGGCCTACTGGTTCTCGCTCGGCCTGTCGATGCACCGGGAACACCACCTGAGGCCGCATCTCTCCTGGCTGGAGTTGCGCCAGTTCGTGAAGCCGGACCCGAAGCGCCGCCTGCTGCCTCGGCGGGATGTGCGGAAGGCCCAAGCGGCCGCGGCCGCTTGATCCGCCTGACGGCCGCGGCCGCTCGATCCGCCCGACGGCCGCGGCCGCTCGATCCAACTGACGGCCGCGGCCGCTCGATCCGAACCCGCCTCCCCCCGGCGGCGAACGCCGCGTCCGCGCCCGCCGCCCCGGCGGCCCGACCGGCCCGATGAGGGAGCGGGCGCCGGCGCCGGTCGGGCCGATGCGGCTGACCGCGCCGGACCTCGCCTGCCTCACCGCCGACTCCCCGCAGCGGCCGCTGGACTACGCGGTGATCCTCCACTTCGACCGCGGCGAGGCCGATCCCTTCTCCCTGGACGACCTGCGGCGGGGGGCCGAGGAAGCCCGCCGCGCCTACCCGGTGGCCGCCAGCCGGATTCGCGGGAGCCGCTGGATCCCCTTCGCCCGGCCGCCCGGCGCGGTCGCCTGCTGGCGCCTCCCCGGCGAGGAGACCCGGCCGCTCATCCGCGACTACCTCGCTTCGGGCTTCCGACTCGGCGAGGAGCCGCCGCTCCGGCAGTTGCTCCTCGAAAGCGGCGACCCGCCGCGTTGGAGTCTGGTGACGCGGGTGCACCACGCCGCCTCCGACCTGACCGGCGCCCTGCTGTTCGTCGGCCGGCAACTCGCGGCGGCCCTCGGCGGGGCGCCGGAGGCGGAGCCGCAGCAGGGCCCGCCGGCGCTCCACCAGCACCGGCGCGGCCGGCGCGACCCCGGCTCGCAGGAGCCGTCCACGCCGCTCGCGGTCGCGGCCGGCCCGCCGTCCCCGGAGCGGGAGTGGATGCGGTTCACCGTGGACCGGACGCCCTTCTCCGAAGTGTCCTGGCACTTCGACGGCTTCACCTGGAACGATGTGCTGCTCGCGGCGGCGATGTCCGCGCTGGCCGACTGGAACCGGAGCCGGCGCGCCTCCGCCGCCCGGATCGGGCTCTGGGTGCCGATGAATGTGCGCCGGAACCGCTTCGCCGGCTTCGGCAACGGCGCTTCCCGGATCCGGGTGCACCGCCAGCGGGCGCCCGGCGGCACGCCCAAGGAGCGGTTCAACCAGCAACTCCGGCTGATCCGGCAGGAGGTGCTGCGCGCCCGGGTCGAAGGCGAGTGGGCCCTGCCTTCCGGCCCGTTCACCCGGCTGCTGCTCCGCGCCGCCCCGTCGGTCGCCCGGAAGTGGCTGGACCGCTCCGGGGCGGACTACGGCACCGCCGGTTTCGCCCACCTCGAGCGCTGGCCCGGCGACCGGGAGCCGGCGTTCGGGGCGGTCTCCGACCTCGAAGTCGTCTCCTGCCTGCACGAGCGCCACCCGCTCTACTTCACCGCGCTCTCCCGTCCGGAAGTCACCGAAGTGACGATCACCTGGGACCCGGCGCTGCTGAGCGCCGACGATGTCGCGACGATCGGCGCCGGGTTCCGGCGCGCCGCCGCGCTGGCCCGTCCGTGACCGCGCCGCCGCCGGGCGCCTCGTTCCGGGAGCGGCGGGGCGAACTCCGGTGGAACGAGGGGATTCGCGCGCTCATCGCCGCCGGCCTGCGCTTCGGCGGCGGGATGGCGGCCGGCCGGCTCCGGGCCCGCCTGCGCCGCTACGCCGCCGGCCAGCGCCGGCTGCGGCGCCGCTACCGGATCGAAGCGGACACCCCGCTGACCCGCGACCTGCCGCCGCCGGAGGAGGAGGGCGCCGCCGGGCGGGGAGCGCCGGTGGCCCTGACTTCGGGGACTTCCGGCGCTCCCCGCGCCGTCGCCTATCCCCGCCGCCGGCTGTCCCTGGTGAGGCGGACCTTCATCGAGGCGATGGCGCGGCTGATCGCCGCCGAGCAGGTCCGCCGGACCGGGTTCTACGCCTTCGGGTCGTTCGACCCGGACCGGTCGCTCGGCTCCCTGCTGACCGCGGAGCCGAAGGCCCCTTCGCGGTTCGCGCTGCTCCAGGCGCCCTACCGCGCCCACGCCGACCCGGCGCTCCGGAAGGTCGCCGAGGAGTACGGCGTCCCGGCGGCGCGCCTGCTGGCGCTTTCGGCCTCGGACCCGGGCATCCTCTACGCCACCAACCCCTCCACGATCACCGTCTTCTTCGACGACCTGGAGGCGGACTGGGACCGGGCGCGCCGGCTGGCGGCGGCGGTCGGCGGGGAGGGGCCGGGGATCGATCCCGCCGTCCTCCGGCTGCTGGGGAAGATCGCCGCGCCCGGCGCCGCCGACCGGCTGGAACGGGTGGCGGCGAGCGCCGAGCCGCTTCCGGTGACCGACTGGGCGCCGTCCGTCCGCCTGGTGGTCTGCTGGAGCAGCGGCGCCGCCGCGCCCTTCCTGGCGGCGCTCGACCGCCGGCTCCCGCCGCCCCGCTTCCGCCGGACGCCGATGTTCTCGATGTCCACGGAGACGCTCGAGACGATCCCGGACTACCGCGGCGGGGATGCGGCGCTCCTTCCCGCCGCTCCCGGAGTCTTCTACGAGTTCCTGCCCGCCGACGGCGCCGAGACCCCGGAGGCGCTCCTCCCGCCGACCGAACTGGCGCCGGGCCGGGAGTACGAGATGGTGGTCAGCCACGGCTTCGGCCTCCGGCGTTACCGCACCGGGGACCTCTTCCGCGTGGAGCGGCGCCGGCGCGGGCTGCCGGACCTGCGGTTCGCCCGCCGCCGGGGGATCGGCTGGTCGTTCACCGGCGAAAAACTCACCGGCGCCCAGGTCGAGTCGGCGCTCGAAACGGCGTACGAGGCCCGGCCGGAACTTCGGGCGGACTGCTTCCTCGCGCTCTTCCCCGAGGAGCGCGGCCCGGACGCGGTTCCCGGGTACTGCCTCGCCGCCTTCCGCCGGGGTGACGGGGCCGCGGAAGTCCCGTCCGGTCTCGTCGAGGAGATGGACCGGCTGCTCGCGGAGCGGAACCTCGAATACCGGGCGAAACGCGAGAGCGGCCGCCTCGGGCCGGTGCGTCTCCGGGAGACCGACCGCGACGGCTTCGTCCGGCGCGCGGTCGGCGGCGGCGCGGCCTCGCTCGACTCCCAGTTCAAGTTCCAGGCGTTCTACCCCCGCCTCTGGGAGGACTGAGCGCGAGGGCCGTCTCGCGCGCCGGGCGCCGCTCGGTGGCGGAACCGTCGAGGCGGGCGGATCGTTTTGGAAGGGGTGCAGCGGGGGGCGCTCCCGCCTCCCGGCGACGCGGAAGGAGAGCCCGCATGAGCCACCGCATCCCCATCGCCTTCCTGGCGGCGACCCTCATGGCGGGCCTGACAACCGGCCTGACGGCGGGCCTCGCCGCCGCCGCTCCCGGCGACCGCTGCCGCCACCGGGACACCCGCGAGTTGACCGGGGCCGCCTCGGGCTCGCTCCGGGTGGAGAGCGGCGCCGGCGCCGTCGAAATCGTCGGCGAGAACGGTCGGAGCGACTTCGCCGTGACCGCCGAACTCTGCGCCTCCGACGCGGCCCTGCTCGAAGACTTGGGCGTGTCCCTCGCCGGGGGTCGGCTGGACACCTCCTATCCGTCCGGGGGGCTCGGCTGGAAGGGCGGCTACGCCCGGATCGCCCTCACCGTCCGCGTCCCGACCGCCACGGACATCGTGCTCGTGGACCGCTCCGGGAGCGCGGCCATCTCCGATGTGGGGCGGGTGCGCGTGGAGGACGGTTCCGGCGCCCTCACGGTCGAACGGGTGGCCGCCGCGGAGATCGAGGACGGCTCCGGCGCCTTGGTGGTCGCGGATGTGGCCGGCGAAGTGGAAATCCGCGACGGCTCCGGCGGCCTCACCCTGCGGCGGGTGGGCCCGGCGCGGGTGCGTGACGGTTCGGGCGCGGTAACCGTCGAGGGGGTCTCCGGCTCGCTGGAGGTGGAGGACGGCTCCGGCGACCTCGACCTGCGGGAGATCGCCGGCGGCGTGACGATCGAGGACACTTCCGGTTCCATCGAAGTCGCCGGGGTCGGCGGGACGGTCCTGATCGAGAGCGACGGCGGGGGCGGGGTCTCCGCGCGCGACATCGAGGGCGACTTCATCGTGGTCGAAGGCCGCGCCCGGCGGATCCGTTACGAGCGGGTCGCGGGAAGCGTGGAGTTGCCGCCGGAGCGCCGCGCCGCCCGCCGCCGGTAACCGCCGGTCAGTCCGGGGCGTCGAGGACGGCGGCGAGCCGCGCGAGCGACTCGAAGTCGCGGCCCCGGACCAGCGCCCGGCAGCCGGCTGCGGCGGCGGCCGCCCCGTCGGTTTCGGCGCGGTCGCCGAGGTGGAGCAGCGCTTCCGCCGCGATCCCCAAGTCGGCGAGGGCGCGCCGGAAGACCGCCGGATCGGGCTTGAGGCGGCCGACTTCCTCCGCCGCGTAGATGCGGTCGAACCGGCCGCCCAGTCCGAGCGCCTCGAGTTTCGCCGCCGGCTCGTAGTCCGAAACTACGACCACCCGCCCCACGCGCCGCCGCACGACTTCGAGCAACGGGAGGACGCCCGGCGCCGGCCCGATCCCGCGCATCACCGGCAGGAGGAGACGGCCCTCGGCGGCGAGACGCGCCGCCTTCGATGCCGCCCAGCCGTCGTCGAGCCTCCCGCCGCGCCGCCGCGCCGCCTCGGCCCGGCGGTAGGCGCGCCGCAGCGTCCCGAGGTCCGCGAAAGGCGCCGCCGACCCCCGGCCGAGCGACTGCCGCGCCGCCTCGCCGACGATCCGGCGGCGGAGCCCCCGGACGGAGTAGAGGGTTCCGTCCAAGTCGAAGGACACCGCCGCCACCCCGGCCAGCGGATCCGCCCGGTTCATCCGGAGAGGCCCCGCGATCGGGCCGGCCGGCTCTGCCGGCCGCCGCGCCTACTCGCCGCCCGCCATCCGCGAGAACTTGCGGATCATCCGCTGGCGCACCTCGCCGCCGTACACGCTGCCGTCCATCCCCACGGCGATCCCCTCCGGGCCGCTGGTCACCGGCTCGGCGCCGGGTTCGAGGTCCGAGACATCGTCGGGGAGGAAGTGGGTCACCGTCCCGTCCACGGCGCTGCCGATGCGGATGCCCCGGGAAAAGCCCGGATTCGCCTCGGAGGTGGACTCGGAATCCGCCACATAGATCGTGTCGTCGGCGGTGATGAACACCCCGCTCGGCCGCCCGAACTGCAGCCACTCGGCGATGAAGCCGCCGTCCCGGTCGAGCACCTGGACCCGGTTGTTCCCCCGGTCGCCCACGAAGAGCCGTCCCCCGGAGTCCATCGCCAGCGCGTGCGGGTCGCGGAACTGCCCCGGCCCGGTCCCGGTCTCGCCGAACGCCCCCAGGAACTCGCCCTCCGGGGAGAACTTCTGGATCCGGTTGTTGCCGCCGGAGTTGTGGCCGTCGGCCACGAAGATCGTCCCGTCGGGGGCCACCAGGACATCCGAAGGCATGTTGAACTGTCCCTCGGCGTCGCCCGGGCTCCCGGCCTCGCCGAGCCGCAGCAGCACCTCGCCCTCGCGGCTGAACTTGAGCACCTGGTGCCCTTTCCCTTCGGGGGCGCAGCGGTTGTCGAACCCGCAGGCGTCGGTGACCCAGAGGTTCCCCTCGCGGTCCACGAACATGCCGTGCGGCCAGGAGATCAGCCCCGCGCCGAAACTGCGGACCGCTTCCCCTTCGGGCGTGAACAGGACGATCGGGTCCACTTCGGGGCGGTCGCCGCAGTAGTTCTGGCCGCACCGCTCCGCGGTCCAGATGTTCCCGTCGGCGGCGGGGTAGATCGCGCTGATCGAACCGAAGGCGCGGTCGCCGGGAAGGTCGCCCCACATCGGCGCCGCGGTGAAGGGGTTCGGGTAGTCGTCGTTCACGGAGACCTGGGCCTCGGGGGCCGGCTCCGGGGCGGCGCCCCCGCCGCAGGCGAGGGGCCCGAGCGCGGCGGCCGCGGCGAGAAGCAGGGTGGGGCCGAAGTGGCGGCGGCGGTCGGTGGCCATGGCGTTCGCTCCTTGCTCCGCCGATCCCGGCGGAACCGGGCATTCTACGGAGGGGCGCCCTCGCCGCGGGCCGCCGGGGCCGGGCGCCGGCCGGCTACCCGGCGGGCGGCTCCCGTTCGCTGACCGACAGGACCACCACATAGTCGATCAGCGGGATGCGCCCGGAGCGCGGCGCCGGCGCCACTTCGTGCGCCCGGATCTCGAAGTTCGCGAAGTTCCCGGCGCCGGACCCCCCGTCGTCGATGCGGAGCCGCACGGCGCCCTGCCGCTCGCGGTCTTCGACTTCGAGGTCGAGTTCGACATAGCCGGGCGCGTCGCAGGGCGCCGCGGCGCATCTCCCGTCGAGCCCGACGGAGCCGATGGACACATACAGGTAGTTCGTCGGCCCGATCACCAGGCCGAGTTCCCCGGCGCGCAGCGGGAAGCGGACGCCGGCTTCCGCGCGGAAGTCCGCCGCCGGCAGCGAGGGGGTCGCCGCGGTGTTGCACGCCGCGGTGAGCCCCGCCCCGAGGGCCACGAGACCGACCGCCGCCCGCAACAGCCCGCGGCGAAAGTCCGGGACGCGCTCGTCGGCGCGAAGCGCCGACCGGGGAGGGGTGCGGGGAGGGGGCGCCCCCCTCCCCGCGATAGATGGCGGGGGGAATCGCGCAGCGATTCGCGCCGCCGGCCCGGGGGAAGACCGCCCCGCCACGGCGCCGAACGGGGAATTCGCATCCCCGGGTCGGGGAGTGGAGGGCGGGGCGCTCTTTCCCCGGGCTGCAAGGACCCGGAGGGAAGCGCGCCGGGAGGGCGGAACTCCGTACATCGCTGCCGGGGATTCTAGGAAGCGGGCGGCGCCGGGGAGTCGGCGGCGGGCCGGCGGGCGGTCACCCTTCGTCGTCGAGGCGGGCGACTTCGTCGCGCTCGAAGACCGGCAGGTCGCGCCGGGCCGAGCCGCGCACCAGCCGCAGCCCCTCCGACCGGCGGACGAACTGGCCGATCACGAACCCGGGGCCGCCGGCGGCCTCGAGCCGCTCCAGCAGGTCGTCCACCGACCCTTCGGCGCAGGCGACCAGCAGCGCCCCGGAGCCGACGGCGCCCAGGATGTCCAGCGAGAAGCGCTTCATCAGCCGCTTGGATTCGTAGAACCGGGGGATCTCGGTCTCCGCCACCGCGACTCCCAACTCGGCCCGGTCCGCCATCTCCCGGACGGCGGTGGCGACCCCGCCCTCGGTCACATCGTGCATCGCGGTCACCCCCGGCGTCCCGGCGGCGGCCCGCGCCTCCGCCACCACGGAGAGGCCCGGGTCCCGGACGAACCGGGCGCACCGGGCGCGGAACTCCTCCCCGAAGGCGCGGGCCACCTCCCCGGCGCGGCTCTCGGCGATCACCGCGGTGGCCTCGATGGCGATGCCCCGGGTGATGACCAGCATGTCCCCGAGGCGCGCCCCGCCGGTCGGCTTGACGCGCTCCGGGGCGGCGGTCCCCACCATCGCCCCCGCCACCACGATCCGGGAGACGGCCGGGGTGATCTCGGTGTGGCCGCCGGCCGGGACCGCGCCCACTTCCCGGCAGGCCCCGGCGACCTCCTCCGCCACCCGCCGCAGTTGTTCCTCGCCGGTTCCCGGCGGGGCGAGCAGCGAGGAGAGGAACCACTTCGGCTCCCCGCCGGTCGCCGCCACATCGTTCGCGTTCACGATCACCGCGTGCCGCCCGGGTTCGTCGGTGGGGAAGGTGATCGGGTCCGCCGCCATCACCACCCGCGGCGCCCCTTCGCCGTCCGCGCCCCCCTCCGCGCCCCCGACCGGAGCGACCCGGGCGACCGCCGCGTCCTCCCCCGCCGCCGGCCCGATCTCCAGCCCCCCGCCGCCGGGCCCGCCGTCCGGGCCCGCCCCCGACACCCGCGCCAGCCGCTCGAGCACCGCGTCCAGCACCCGCCGCGGGACCTTCCCCTCCGGGAGTTCGCCGCCCCGCTCCGGCCCCTCCGCCATGACGCCGAGAATACCCGCCACCATCGGCCCCCGGATCGGCCCCCCGATCGGCCCCCGGATCGGCCCCCGGCCGGGTAATCTCTCCCGCCCCCGCCCATGCGACTCGTCGTCCTGGGGGCGGGCCAGATGGGGGAGCACCTGCTCCAGGAACTCATCCGGCTGCCCCGCCGCCTCGACATCACCCTGATCGAGAAGGACGCCCACAGCGAGCACCTGCTCAGCCGGTTCGACATCGGCTTCGCCCAGGGCGACGCCCGGGTCCCGTCGGTGCTCAGCCAGCACTGCGCCGACGCCGATGTGCTGTTCGCCCTCACGAACGACGACGCGACGAACCTGCTCGCCGCCCTCACCGCGACCGACTCGGCGATCGGCGTCCAACGCGCGGTCGTCCGCCTGAGCGACGCCCGGCACTTGGAGAACCCGCTGCTCCGGGACGGCGACCGGAAGTCCAAGATCGACGCCATCCTGCCGGAGGAACGGGTCGCCGAGGAGATCCTGGGCCTGATCCGGCTGCCCGGGGCGAAGTCGGTCCGGTCGTTCGGCGGCGGCGACCTGGTGCTGCTGCGGGCGGCGCCGACCAACCCGGAAGTCTTCGACCGCCCCCTCGCCGGGATCCGGGCCGCCCCCCGGGGCTGGATCCTCACCGGCATCCTCCGCGCCGCCGAGGCCGGCCGGCTGGAGATCCCCCGGGGCCGGAGCCGGGTCCGGGCCGGGGACGAAGTGTTCGCGGTGGGGCCGGCGTCCATGGCGCCGGACTTCCTGAAGTTGCTGGGACTCCAGCAGCCGCCGGCCCAGCGCGTGGTGGTCGCCGGGCTCGGCCAGGTGGGGCAGCGGCTGAGCCGGATGCTGGTGGATTCCGGGGTCGAGGTAACCACGATCAAGCGCCCCTCGAACCCGGCGGTCTCGCCGGCCTCGGTCAGCATCCTGGGCGACGCCACCCACGAACACATCCTCCAGGAGGCGATGGTCGAGGACGCGGACTTCTTCGTCGCGGCGACCGACGCCGACGAAGTGAACTTCATGGCGGCGCACCTGGCCAAGCAGTTGGGCGCCCGCCGGACGATCGCCCTCCACAACCGCCACGACTTCAACGATGTGATGCGGGCGGTCGGCGTGGACCACCCGATCTCCCCGGCGGTCATCACCGCCGGCGCGCTCCTGCGCCCGCTCCACTCCCGCGCCACGGTGCGGCTGGACTGGGTGGAGGGCGGCGGCGAACTGGCGGAGTTCCGGGTCGCCGACGGCAGCCCGGCCACCGAGCGCCCGCTCCGCGACCTCGGCATCCCCCACTCCTCCATCGTCGGCGAAGTCGTCCGCGACGGGGTGGGCGCCTTCGTCCCCGACGGCGACACCCGGTTCCTCGGGGGGGACCGGGTCGCGGTGTTCCTGGAACAGGGCGGGAACGGCGCCGAGCCCGAGCCGCTGTGCGAACTCGAGGAAGTGTTCGGCCTCAGCCGGGACTGACGGCCGTCCCCGCTTCGTGACCCCGGGTCCGGCGCGGGCGGCCGCCGGAGGGCCGCCGGCCCGCCCGCCGGCCCGCCCGCCGGCCCGTCCGACGGCCGCCGGCCCCCTCCCCGGAGTCTCCCGCGAGGGCCGCCCCGCATGAAGCGCGTCGAGACCCTCGCGCTCCTCGGCCGGCTCTCCGGCGCCTTCGGCGCGGCGCTCCTCGTGCCGCTCGCCGCGGCGTTCCACTACCGGGAGTCCGCCTGGCTGGCCTTCGCCCTGCCGTCGGCGCTCGGCCTGTTCTTCGGTTTCCTCTCCCGGCGCGTCCCGCTCGAGTCCGCCGACCGGGCCGGCGCCCGGGGCGGGCCCAAGGTCTATCTCTTCGTCGTCCTCGCCTGGGTGCTCGCGGTGCTCTTCGCCGCGCTCCCCTACCTGGCGTTCTTCGGCCCCGCCTTCGCGGTGGACGCGGTCTTCGAGTCCGCCTCCGGCATCTCCACCACCGGCGCCACCATCTTCGCGGAAGTCGAGTCGCTCCCCCGCTCGCTGCTGCTCTGGCGGGCGCTCACCCAGTGGCTCGGCGGGCTGGGCATCGTGATCCTGTTCGTCCTGGTCCTCGGCCGCCGGCACTGGGGCGTGGATGTGCTGACCGCCGAGGCGCCGGGGCCGACCGTCGAGAAGACCGAGCCGCGCATCGTCGAGACCGCCCGCGACACCGTGCTGGTGGGGGCGGCGCTCACCGCCGTCCTGGTCGTGGTGCTCCTGCTGCTCGACATGCCGGCGTTCGACGCGGTCTGCCACGCCCTCACCACCCTCGCCACCGGGGGCTTTTCCTCCCGGAACGCCGGGCTCGGCGCCTTCGGGCCGGCGATCCAGTGGACGATCACCGGCTTCATGCTGCTGGGCGGCGTCCGCTTCGCCATCCACATCTACGGCGTCCGCCGGATGGTCCGGCGGCTCGGCCGGCTCTGGCAGCGCCTGCGCGGCGTCCGCCGGCCCAAGATCTCCGCCCCGCCCCTGGCCAGTTACTTCGGCGACCCCGAACTGCGGCTCTATCTCGGCATCGCCGCCCTCGCCACCGGAACCCTGTTCGCCACCCGGCTCGCCGCCGGGGAAGACGCCGCCGAGGGGCTCCGCCACGCCGCGTTCCAGGCGGTCGCGGTCATCACCACCACCGGGTACCACACCGTGGACTACAACGGCTGGTCGGACCTGGCGCGCCTGTCGCTGCTCCTCCTGATGTTCGTCGGCGGCTGCGTGGGCTCCACCGCCGGCTCCGTCAAGGTGCTGCGCTGGGTGATCCTCCTGCGGAAGGTCCCGCTGGCGGTCCGCGCGGTCACCCAGCCGCACACCGAACTGGTGGTGCGGGTCGGGGAGCGGGTGATCCCGGCGTCCCTGAGCGGCGCCGTCGGCGAGTTCGTGCTGTTCTTCGTGGGGATCGCGGCGGCGGCCTCGCTGGCGCTGGTCGCGATGGGCGTCGACCCGCTGACGGCGGTCAGCGCGGCGGCGGCGAGCGTGACCAATGTGGGCCCGGGGCTCGGCGCGGTCGGCCCCGCCGCCAGTTACGGCGGGCTGCCGGCGGCGGCGAAACTGCTCCTCTCCGCCCTCATGATCGTCGGCCGGCTGGAAGTGGTCACGGTGGCGGTGCTCCTCCTCGGGCCGTTGCACTCGCTGCGCTTCCGGCTGCGCTCGCTGTTGGGCTGACCCTCGGGCTGAGCCTCGGGCTGACCCTCCCGCCGCGCGGCTGATCCTCCCGCCGCCCGGCTGATCCTCCCGCCGCGCGGCGGCCGCGCGCGCCCCTACAATCCGCCGCCGATGAGCGACGACCGGAGCGAGGAGGCGGCCGGGGGAGGCGCCGCCGCCCCGGAGATCGAGGTCCTCCTCGACGAGCGGCGCTCCTACCCGCCCCCGGAGGCCTTCCGCGCCGCCGCCCGCGTCCGCGACCCGGGCATCTACGACCGGGCGGAGGCCGACCCGGAGGCCTTCTGGGCGGAGCACGCCGGGAACCTGGTCTGGAGCCGGAAGTGGGACCGGGTGCTGGACTGGAAGCCCCCCTTCGCCCGGTGGTTCGTCGGCGGCCGGCTGAACGCCAGCGTCAACTGCCTCGACCGCCACCTGGAGGCCGGCCGCGGCGACCGCCCCGCCTTCCACTGGGAGGGGGAGCCCGGTGACCGGCGGACGCTCACCTACGCCGACCTCCACCGCGAGGTCTGCCGCTTCGCGAACGCGCTGCGCGGGCTGGGCGTCGGCAAGGGCGACCGCGTCGCGATCTACCTCCCGATGATCCCGGAACTGCCGATCGCCATGCTGGCCTGCGCCCGCATCGGCGCGCCGCACAGCGTGGTCTTCGCCGGCTTCTCCGCGCAGTCGCTCCGCGACCGCATCGAGGACGCCGAGGCGAAGGTGCTCGTCACCGCCGACGGGGGCCACCGCCGCGGCGGGATCGTGCCGCTCAAGGCGATCAGCGACGAGGCGCTCGAAGGCGCCACCCCGGTGCGGTCGGTGGTCGTCGCGCGGCGGACCGGCGAAGAGGTCCCGATGGTGGCCGGGCGCGACCACGACTGGGCGGCGCTCGTCGCCGACGCCCCCGACGCCGCCGAACCCGAGGAGATGGACTCCGAGGATGTCCTCTACATCCTCTACACCTCCGGCACCACCGGGAAACCCAAGGGCATCGTCCACACCACCGGCGGCTACCTCACCGGCGTCACCGCCACCGCGCGCGCCGTCTTCGACCTCCGGGACGACGACATCTGGTGGGCGGCGGCGGACATCGGCTGGGTCACCGGCCACTCCTACATCGTGTACGGCCCGCTGGCGCTGGGCGTGACCCAGGTGCTCTACGAAGGCGCGCCGGACTGGCCGAAGCGCGACCGGCTCTGGGAACTGGTCGAGCGCTACCGGGTGACCTGCTTCTACACCGCGCCCACCGCCATCCGCGCCTTCATGAAGTGGGGCGAGGAGCACCCGGCCGGCCGCGACCTCTCTTCGCTCCGCCTGCTCGGCACGGTGGGCGAGCCGATCAACCCCGAAGCCTGGGTCTGGTACCACCGCGAGATCGGCGGCGGCCGCTGCCCGGTGGTGGACACCTGGTGGCAGACGGAGACCGGGATGATCATGGCGGCGCCGCTCCCCGGCCTGACCACGCTGAAACCGGGCTCGGCGACGCACGCCTTCCCGGGGGTCGCGCTGGACATCCTCGACCGCGCCGGGCGCCGGGTGGAAGTCGGCGGCGGGCTGCTGGCGATCACGCGGCCCTGGCCGGCGATGCTGCGGGGGATCTGGGGGGACGAAGCGAGGTACCGCGAGACCTACTGGAGCCGCTGGCCGGACCTCTACTTCCCGGCGGACGGCGCCCGGCGCGACGAGGACGGCTACTTCTGGATCATGGGCCGGGTGGACGATGTGCTCAATGTCTCCGGCCACCGCCTCGGCGCGGCGGAGATCGAGAGCGCGCTGGTGGAGCACGCGGCGGTCGCAGAAGCCGCGGTGGTCGGCCGCCCGCACGAGATCAAGGGCGAGGGCATCGCCGCCTTCGTCGTCCTGCGCGAAGGGGTGGAGGCGAGTTCGGGGCTCGCGAAGGAATTGAAGGCGCACGCCGCTTCCGCGATCGGCCCGATCGCCCGCCCCGACGACCTGCTGTTCGCCGCCGATGTCCCGAAGACCCGTTCCGGGAAGATCATGCGGCGGCTGCTGCGGGACATCGCCGCCGGCAAGGCGGTCGGCGACACCACCACGCTCGCCGACCCGGCGGTCGTGGCCCGGCTCAAGGAGGAGTACGGCGATGACGACGAGTGAGAGGCGCGGGAGCGCGGGTTCGCGGCCGAAGGCGAAGGGCGGGGGCCGGAAGGCCGCGTCGCGTTCTTCGCGTTCGCCGCGTTCGAAGAAGTCGTCGGGTTCGGCGGGGTTCGATCCGCAGGGGGCGGGGCCGAAGCGCTACGACCCGGCCGTCGCGGAGCCGCTGCCGATGGAGGCCGGGGCTTCCTTCCCGGAGACCGCCGGACGGCTGCGCGTTTTCCTGTTCGACGACGACCTCGACCTCGGCGGCGAGCCCGGCCGCGAGTGGGCGCGGGACTTCTGCGGGAGCGCTCGCCGGCTCTACTCGAACTCGAAGGTCAAGAAGGAGATCGCGCTCCACGGCGGCGAAGGCCCCTCGGCGGTGGCCTTCCACACGCGGGCGGTTTCCGACTACCCGCTCCACGACCGGGTCCGCATCCTGGCCGCCCGCGCGGTGAACCACGCGAGGGCGTTCGGGTATTCCGAAGCGGTGTTCGTCCTCCGGGGCGGGGACGGGCCGGGGTTCGTCGGGCCGGCGGCGGAGGGCGCGGCGCTCGGCGCGTACCGTTTCAACCGCTACCGGAAGGAGGCTTCGGACTCGTCGTCCGGACGGGTCGCCGCCGCGCGTTTCGTCGTCGCCGAGGAGGCGGTGGAGGAGGCGTCGGGGGCGGTGGAGCGGGCGCGTCGGCTCGCCCGCGAAGTGAACCGCGCCCGGGACCTCATCAACGAACCCGGCGAAGTCGTTACGCCGGAAGCGCTGGCGGAGGAAGCCCGCGTCCTGGCGCGCGAGTCCGGCCTGGAAGTCCAAGTCTGGAACGAGGACGCCCTGCGCGCCGAGGGCTATCCGGGCCTCATCTCGGTAGGGCAGGGGAGCCCCCGGCCGCCGCGCCTGATCGTCCTCCGCCACCGTCCGAAAGGCGCCGCTAGCGGTTCCTCCGGTCGGCATCTCGCCCTCGTCGGCAAGGGCATCACCTTCGACACCGGCGGGATTTCGCTGAAACCCCCGTCGGGCATGTGGACGATGAAAGGCGACATGTCCGGCGCCGCCGCCGTGCTGCGCGCCATGTCCGCCGTCGCCCGCGCCGGCGTCCCGGCGACGGTGACCGGGATCGTCGCCGCCGCGGAGAACTATGTGGGGCCCGAGGCCACCCGCCCCGGCGACATCTTCGTCGCCCGGAACGGCAAGTCGGTCATGGTGGACAACACCGACGCCGAGGGCCGGCTCGTGCTGACCGACGCGCTCGCCCGCGCCGGGGAAGAGGGCGCCACCCACATCGTGGACGCCGCCACCCTGACCGGCGCGGCGGTCCGCGCGCTGGGAATCGGCGTGGCCGCGGCGCTGGGCAACGACGCGGACTGGGTGCGCGAAGTGATCGCCGCCGGCGAACCCCACGGCGAGGTCTTCTGGGAGTTGCCGCTGGTGGCGGAATACCGGGACGAACTCCGCTGCGACTCCGCCGACCTGAAGAACATCGGGGGAATCAACGCGGGGACGATCACCGCGGCGCTCTTCCTCGAGGAGTTCGTGCCGGACGGCGCCCGCTGGGCGCACTTGGACATCGCCGGCCCGTTCCTCGTGGAAAAGCCTTGGAAGTACTACCCGAAGGGCGCCACCGGCTTCGGCGTCCGCGCCCTCTACGAAGTCGCCGCCCGTTTCGCGGCGGACTGACCGCGTCCCGCGGCCGCTCGGGGCCGCGGGAGGGCTCGGATCAGACCTGATCCTTGTCCACGGAGTCGCGCCGTTTACGCTCCGGCGCGAACCGGGGGATGTCCGGGATGGCTGACGGCGGTTTGTGCTTGGGGAGGTCCAGACTCGGCTCACTGAGGCCGACGGCTACGGCGAGGCGGTAGCCCATACGCTCCGTTTCCTCGTCCAAGTCGCCCGGAACGGGAGTATCGAGTATCCGCGCTCCGAGTTGGCCGGTGGGCAGACGCTTGCCGAGGTTGCTCTTCAGGTCACGCAGGGCGAACTCGTACCGCTCGGCGCGGGAGCCTCCTCCCATTCGGAGAATGGGAAGAAAACCGCTCGCCTTGAACTCCGCAGCGTTCGGGTCCCGTCCCTTGAGCGCCTCCTGCACCAGGAATCCGGCGAGGTTGGTGACATCCTGGGTCATTCCTTCGTCCGCATCGTCGACCGCGGCGTACGCCGGGTCGGGCAGGTCGGTGGTCACCGGCGCCGGCGCCGTTCCGTCGAAGGGGTCGTAGGATCGTCGGAACCTCTCGGCCTCCTTCTCGTCGACGCGCCTCAGGGCGGCCACGCGCCGTTCGTGCAGTTCGGCTGTCCCGAGTCGCTCCACCCGCGCCTCCAGGAGGGGCCAGTCCTCCACCTCGTCCTTCGTCCGCAGCCGGAAGAGGCACGCGTCCACGGTTCCGGCGCCGACATCCATCATGAGATGGAGGCCGTCGCGCCGCTCCTCGCTGCGCGCGTATCCGTAGGCCCCGGCCATCACTTCGGGGAACAGGCCGATCTCGATGTCGGCCTTCTCTCCGCTCCGAAGGGCCTCTTCCGCGTCTTCCATTCGAATCGGCGCGTCGCGGAGCGAGAGCTGCCACCCGGCCTCCGCCGCCCTCCGAAAGGCTGCCTGCAGAGCCGTTCTCGGCGGTTCATCCCGGCTCCCGGTATCGGGCGTCCCGGACGGGATGCCCGCGTTCAACGACCAGTCGAGCGTCGCGAAGGTCCGGAGGATATCGGCGTGTGTCTCCAAGACCTGGGTGCGGACCGCTCGGAGCATGAGACCGAAGTAGGCGGCCACGGCCTTCCGCGCCTCGGCGCCTCGTTCGGTGTCCCCACCCGCCGATGCGGCATCCATCAGGTTCAGTTTGATGCCGCGGCGCCGACGCCCGGCATCGCCGCCATCCAAATGGCAGACGCCGTCGGGGTCCTCGGTGAACGAGGACGGCCAGAGCCAGTCGCCGTCGTCGATCGTTCGGTGCTCTCGGCGAGCCAGGAACCGGGGGGCGCCCGGTATGTACGGCGCATGGACGACGACCTTGGAGGTGGAGGTTCCGAAGTCGAAGCCGATCACCAACACGCATTCGCCGGCGCGGCCGCTGTCCGCGTATCCCAGTCGGTCGGGTCGCAGGGAGGGCGCGGCGTCACCGAGGTGCGGCCCGCTTCCTGCCATCGTGTCGACCCGCGAAAGGTACTCGCTACTCGTCGATGCGTATTACGGCTACGGCCAACTCTTCGGCGGGATTGTACCGAACCTGGAGTTTCGACAGGAGACTCTCCTTGCGTCTTTCGAGTCTCACCTTCTCGTTCCCGAGTCGGGTCTCCACTCCCTTCGCCAAGTTCTCGCGCTGCATGGCTTCCCGCATCCGACCGTGGACCCGATGCTCGGCGGCGTGGTCCCGGTGGAGACGAACCTGCGGAGCAAGCGTCTCCTCCCGTCGCCGGGTCTGGCGCTCGATCGCAGAAACCTGGAACCGGAGTCGGTCCTCGTTGGCTGCCTGCTCCTCCTCGCGCACGGCATCGAGTCGTCCGGCGAGTTCGTCGAATAGACGCTCCGCGGCTTCTCGGGCGAGCCCGTAGTCCACCTCGCCGCGCGCCGAGAGCCACGACTTCCCCTTCAACATCACCGCCGTCGCCAGACTCTCGGCGTCCGTCGGCAGGACCGGATCGCCTGCGGTTTCGAGTCGCTCCGCCGCGTACTTGATGTGGGTGGTCGTACGCAATCCCTCGAACCGGGCGGCCGAGACCACGAGCAGGTAGTCGCCGGGGGCGAACGCGGTTCCGCCGTTCGGCGCCTCGGCGCGGCGCAACCGGGCGGCGACCACGGTGCGGAGGTGTTGCTCCCGATCGGGATCGTCGAGCAGATGGGCGACGAACTGCGTCATCGGGTGGAACTGGGTGATGACTTCCTCGGGCCCGGTCCGGCCGGCGTCGGTCCGGTTGGTGAATCGGCAACGCACCGGACCGACGGCGGTGTCCAGCCGCGTGTCCGTCGGCAGCCGTCGGCGGCGGAGGAAATCCCGGAATTCGACCTGGGCGCGGGCGGACAGGTCCAGCGTCGCCAGGTTCCCGGAATCGAGATCGGGCGCCGCCTCGTCCCCGCCGTCCCGGCTCCGGGAGACCCGGGTACCGGAGTAGAGCCGCCGCAGGTTCTCCGTCACATAGGTCGCGATGTCTTCCGGCCCCAGCCAACGCCGCCGGTCCTTGGCCGCCGAGACCCGATCCAGGATGTAGTCGCCGTAGGCGACCAGGCCGGGCGCCTCGTCCTCGAGGTCCTGCTCCTGTCTGCGGCGGTGCTCGATCGCGTACGCCGTCTGCTCGATCCTCTCGGTCTTCTCTTCGTCGGTCAGCCGGTCCGAGAGCAGCGCCCGCGTCAACACCCGGACCTGCTCGGTAACGATGTCCTCGCAGTCGCCGAGATATCGCCGGAAGACATCGAGTTTCTCGAACAGGATCTCGTGGATCCGGAAGTCGATGGTGTCCTCGTGGAGCAGCGTCCAGACCACGATCTTGTCGGCGGTCTGGCCGATGCGGTCGAGGCGGCCGATCCGCTGTTCGACCCGCATCGGGTTCCAGGGCAGGTCGTAGTTGACGAGGAGCCGGCAGAACTGGAGATCGACTCCCTCGGAGCCGACCTCGGTGGAAAGCAGGATGTTCGGGCCGTCCGGCTTCTCGAAGTCCGCCAGGACCTCATCGACCGACCGTTTCTGTCCACCCTGCAGGACGGCGCTGGGGAACCCGTCTTCCGCCAGTCGCTCGGACAGGTAGGCGATCGTCGGTCGGAAGGTCGAGAACAGGACGAGTTTGCCTCCGGGCTCGTCCGCCGAGTACTCGCGCAATTTCGACAACAGGAGTCCGTACTTGGTGTCCCTCCGCCGGAGGAGAGCGATGAGCCCGTCGGCGTCGCTGTCCCCTCCCGCGAGCCATCCCCGGATGGAGCGGCGCAGGTGGGCGATGAGCGGCCGGTGGGTTTCCTCTTCCTCGTCGCCTTCCTCGAGCGTCTCCGCATCCATGGACTTCGTCGTTTCCTCCGGCGCGAACCAGGTGATGACGGAGGCCGCGAAGCAACTCGCCATCTGGCGCTGCGGCTGGGCCAACAGGAACGCCTGCACCGTCTCGTGTTCGTCGGCGTATTCCCTCACGGCATCGGTGACCTGTTGGTAGTACTTCCTCTCGTCCTCGTTCATCGCCACCGACTCGCGAACGACATCCCGATACACCCGGTCCTCCTCGACATCCCGTCTCCGGGTCCGGCTGATGACATGACCGAGCAGGTTGACGCGTTCGAGGCGGTACGCGAGATCGCTGCGCTCCTCGGCGCTCGGCGCCTTCCCGAGCGCCTCGAAGTCACGGCGGATCCGTTGCAACTGTTTGCTTCCCGACAGCGAGGGGCGGGCTTCGGCGGCGGCGAAATCGGCAGCGAGGGAACCGGGATCCGTGGAGGCGCGGCGAAGCGCGTCGCGGGCGCGGATGAGGGGTTCGTTCGCCTGGCGGATCGCGTCCAGGGCCTCGGGCTCGGAGAAGGTGTCGGGATCGAGGAGGTGGAGGAGAGCGAAGAGATCCTGCTGTCGGTTGTGAACCGGCGTGGCGGACAGGAGCGCGCCGTGTCCGGACGCTTCGATCGCGGCCTTGATCAACTTGTGGGTCTGCGTCGCGGGGTTTCGTCCGTGGTGCGCCTCATCGACGACGAGCAGGTCGAAACAGGGGTGGTGGGTCGTGTCCGCCAGGTACTCGTGGAGCGCCTGCGCCGGGGTCGTCCCGGACCCATCGGATCCCTCCGACGGCTTGCGGAGGATCAGGGCGCTGGTGCTGGCGATGAGGCTGAGGGGCGCGTCCGGAGGTTCGTTTCGGAGGCGGTCGAGGAGATCCGGGGCGCCGACGAGCGCCGCCCGGATTCCGAACTTTGTGAGGAGTTCCCGCCGCCACTTCTCCCGGAGCGCCTTCGGGCACAGGACCAGGAGGCGGCGCGCGTCGAAACGGGAGCGCAACTCCGTCCAGATGAGGCCGGCTTCGATGGTCTTGCCGAGACCGACTTCGTCGGCGAGGAGAACCCGCCCGGTCGGCGACTCGATGATCTTGATGACCGGCTTGAACTGGTAGGCCTTGAAGTCGGTGTTCGTCGCCTCCATGCTGTAGAGCATGTCGGCGGGGTGGCCCGCCACCCGGACATGCGTGAGGAGCCGGCGCAGTTCGCTCGGCGCGGCGAACTCGCCGGTCGCGAGGAGGTCCAGCGGCGTAACCGGCCCTTCGGGAACGAGTTCCAGTTGGGACTCGGGCACATGCCTCGGCCGTTCCCCGCCGAGACCGACCAACCAGTGGCGGCGGCCCGAGCGCATCTCGGACCTTCGCAGTACGCCGCGGCGCGTCGGGTTGTGCCGCAGCCGTACTTCGTCGCCCGGATTCATCGCGAAGGGCGCGGGATGGTACCGGTCGGCGAGCGGTCCTCTCGCCGACTTCCCGGCGCGGCGAGCGGGAGTCAACCTCGTCTGTTGCGCGCCGTTTCCCGGCCGGCGAACCCGAGTCGCGTCGTGGCGCGGCCCCGGCGGTCGCGCCCGACAGCGAGCCCTCCGAGGGCGCGGCGCGCCGCCGCTCGCCGCGGCCGTTCCGCCTCGGTGTCCCCGGAGAACGGGACCGCCGCCGGGCCCGACCCGACGCCCGCCTCCGTTTCGGCGCTCGTTCCTCCGCCTCCCGGCCGCGGCGCGTTTCCCGGGATGCCGCACCGGCCGGCGGGGAGGGGGGCGCGACCCGTCCGGCGGCGGCCCCGGGCCGCGCGTAGGGGTACGCCTCCGTCGACGGCTCGGCGCGCCCGGGCCGGGCCGGCCGGGTCAGCTATACACAATTCCCGCCCGAGTTCGGCTCAGCTATACACAATTCGGCTCAGCTATACACAATTCCGGTCAGCTATACACAATTCGGCCGAGCTATACACAATTCGGGCGTCCGGCGGCGGTTCGGCGCTCCATTCGTTCGGTGCGTTCGATCCAGAGAAACGGGGTCGAAACGCCCCGAAACGCCCTGAAACGCCCCGAAACGCCGTCTCCACAGCCTGATTCGGTCGATGAGGAAGTCCCAGGCCGGTTCTTCCGTCGTGCGTCCGCGGGCCCAGGACCGCCCGGCCGGGCCAGCTATACACAATTCCCGCCGGCTATACACAATTCGGTGGGAGCTATACACAATTCGAGTCAGCTATACACAATTCCGGGCGGCCATCGAGGTCGCCCCGCTTTCGTGGACGAGGCGGCGCCTGGGCGTCTTGTCCCCGACCGTCGGAGTCGGGCGACCGTGCGGATGGATGTCCAAATCATGGTGTGTTTCAACGAGTGAGGTGTCGAAACAACCGGAAGGAATATCACCCTCGGCGCCAGGATGACGCGCCGTGATGGAACGCCGCGCCGAGTCCGTCCTGCGCCGTTGGCTCGCGGAGGACCGCCGCAAGCCGCTGGTGATCCGCGGCGCCCGGCAGGTCGGGAAGACGACGCTCGCGCGGCGGTTCGCGGAGGCCGCCGGCCGCGATCTCCTCGAGATCGACCTCGAACGGCACGCCGACCTCGACCGGACCTTCGCCAGCCTCGACCCCGACCGGATCGTCTCGGGGATCGAATCCCGGGTTGACCGGCGGCTCGGGCGGGCGATCCTCTTCCTCGACGAGATCCAGGCCGCGCCCCGGGCGCTGGCAGCGCTGCGCTACCTCTACGAGCAGCGCCCGGAGATTCCCGTGATCGCCGCCGGATCGCTGCCCGAGTTCACGCTCGCCGACCACTCCTTCCCGATGCCGGTCGGGCGGATCGAGTACCTCCACCTCGGCCCGATGGCGTTCTCGGAGTTCCTCGGCGCGGTCGAACCGGCGCTCGCGCAGCGCATCGCCGACTTCGATCCGGAGTCGCCGCCGGGAGTCCCTACGCGCGAGCGGCTCTCCCGGCGCCTGCGCGAATACCTGTTCGTCGGCGGCCTGCCCGAGGCGGTGCTCCGCTACCGCGAGACCGGCTCGATGGAGGAAGTGGCGCGGGTCCACCGCTCGGTGGCGGGAACCTACGCCGACGACTTCGCCAAGTACGCGCGGAACGCGGACCTCGGCCGGCTCCGGCGCCTGTTCCCGGCGATCGCCCGGTCCGTGGGAGAGCGGGTTCGGTACAGCCGGCTCGACCCCGAGTCCCGCGCCGAGCCGACGCGCCGGGCGCTCGACCGCCTCGTCCGCGCCCGCCTCTGCCACCGGGTGATCCACAGCCACTGCTCTCGCGCGCCGCTCGGCGCGTCGGCGGTCGAGCGCGCCTACAAGTTGGTCTTCCTCGATGTGGGGCTGATGAACCACCTCTCCGGCGTGACGCCGGCGATGGCCGCGGAGGCGGACTCCGTCCCGCCGGCGAACGAGGGCCGGATCGCCGAGCAGTTCGTCGGGCAACACCTCGCGGCCGGGGACGGCAGCGAACCGCCGGGCGCTTGGTACTGGTTGCGGAACGCCCGGAGCGGCAACGCGGAAGTGGACTATGTGGTGGCGGAGGGCGACCGGATCGTTCCGGTGGAAGTGAAGGCGGGGGCGTCCGGCGCCATGAAGTCGCTCCGGGTCTTCGCCGCCGCGAAGCGGCCGCCGCTCGCCGTGCGTTTCGCCATGAACCGGCCTTCGCGGGAAACCGTGCGGGCGACCGCGCGCCTCGGCGGCGAGCCCCGCGAGGTGAGTTTCGAACTGCTGAACCTTCCGCTCTACACGGTGGAGTCGCTGCCCCGCATCCTCGCGGATCTGCGGCGGAAGGGAGGCGCGCCCGCGGCGGATACGACCCCGGCGACCGACGACGGCGAGCGGGAAACGCGCGAGCGCCCCGCCCGCCCCCGGCGCGCCCCGGCCGGCCTCGCGCCGTCCGACAGCGTGCGGTACACCGTCCACCGCTGGGACGAGGACTCGCACCCGGGCCGCGTCGAGATCGGCATCCTCTCCGGCGAGTCCCCCGCCGCCGGCGGGGCGGGGCGCACCCTCACGGTCTATCCCGACACCGCTCGCCGCCTGGCGGCGCTGCTGGACTCGCGCGGCCTCCGGCGGCTCCCCGGCGAGTCCCCGGCCGCCCGGCTCGCCCGACTCGACCGCAGCGGGGTACTCCTCGATTTCCTGGAAGCCGCGAGCGGCGAGCATCCCCCCGACTCCGAATCGGGCGACCTGCTGCGCGTCCTCTGGGAGGCGCTCCAGCCCGAAGGCGGGTAGCGGCTCCGGCCCCGTCGGCCCGCGCCGGATTCGCCCGCCCGCCCCATAGAATCGCCCGCTTCCCGATGGGCCGGACCTTCTTCGACCAGCCGATCCTGAACTCGCCCTACGAAGTCCCGGGCCGCCACTGGAAACTCGACTCCGCCGGGCAGCCGACCGACGAGATCGTCGCTTCCCGCCGCGACGCGGAGTTCCTCTCCCCGGTCCCGGCCCCGAAGCACGGCCCGCAGAGCCAACTCCGGCTGGCGCTCGGCGACGAGTCCCTCTCCACCGCCGAGCAGCAGTACAACCCCTACCCGGTCATCAACCGCATCCGCGGGGAAGTGGCCCGCTGGCGGGCGCTGCCGGAGGCGCGGTGGCGCGTCACCCCGGAGACCGCCCGCCTGCTGAAGCACTGGCGCCACCACGACTTCCGCGGCCACCGACCCTTCTTCTGCCAGGTCGAGGCGGCGGAAACCGCGATCTGGCTGGTCGAAGTCCTGGGCGTCCTCCGCCCCTCGGACGCGGGGATTCCGGCGCGCCTGCGCGGGATCCGCTCCCACCTCATCGGCGCGAACCGGAGCGCGAACCCCGACCTCTTGCGCCTCGCTCTGAAGATGGCGACCGGCGCGGGGAAGACCACGGTGATGGCGATGCTGATCGCCTGGCAGACGGTGAACGCCGTCCGCCATCCCGCGCGGCGAAACTTCACGCGCGGCTTCCTGGTGGTGACTCCGGGAATCCCCATCCGCGACCGGCTGCGGGTGCTGCTCCCGAACGACCCGGGCAGCGGGTACCAACGCCGCGAACTCGTGCCCCGGGACATGTTGGCCGACCTCGACCGCGCCCGGATCGTGGTTACGAACTACCACGCCTTCCAGCGTCGGGAGCGAACGCCTCTGGCGAAGGGGACGCGCGCGCTGCTGCGGGGCCGCGGCAGCGAACCCACCACCCGCGAAACCGAGGGCGAAATGCTGCGGCGGGTGATGTCCGGCCTGATGGGGATGGAGCGCATCCTCGTCCTGAACGACGAGGGGCACCACTGCTACCGCGAGAAAGCCGGCGCCAGCACGGAAGGGGCCTTGGTCGCGGAAGATCGGGACGAGGCGAAGAAGAACACCAGGAAGGCGCGGATCTGGATCAACGCGATCGAAACCGTGCGGCGGAAGATCACGGTACCGATGGTCTTCGACCTCTCCGCTACGCCGTTCTTCCTGCGCGGCTCCGGGTACGCCGAAGGAACGCTGTTCCCCTGGACGGTCAGCGACTTCTCGCTCATGGACGCCATCGAGTCCGGTATCGTGAAACTGCCGCGCGTCCCGGTCTCTGACGATGTGGAGCCCGACGACCTGCCGCGGCTGCGCAACCTGTGGGAACACATCGGCAAGGACATGCCGAGGAAGGGACGGCGGAAGAAGAAGCCCGGCGGCGACCTCGACCCGGAACTCCTCCCGCCGTTGCTCGAAACCGCGCTCCACGCCCTCCACTCCCACTACCGGCGGACCTTCGACTCGTGGCGCGAGGCAGGGATCGTCACCCCGCCCGTGATGATCGTCGTGTGCAACAACACCGCGACCTCGAAACTCCTCTACGACTACATCGCCGGCGGGGAACGAACGCGGAATGACGGGACACCGGTGTTCAAGAACGGCCGTCTGGAGTCCTTCCGCAACTACGGAGAAGACGGCAGTCGGCTGGCCCGCCCGCGCACGCTGCTCATCGACAGCGAACAGATCGAGTCGGGAGACGTTCTCGACAAGGCCTTCCGTGAGGCCGCGAAGGACCAGATCGAACGGTTCCGGCGGGAGATCGTGGACCGCACCGGCAGCCGGGAGAAGGCGGAGGCGATCACCGACGCAGATTTGCTGCGCGAAGCGGTGAACACGGTCGGAAAGCCAGGAACGCTCGGCGAAGACATCCGCTGCGTGGTCTCCGTCCAGATGCTCACCGAAGGCTGGGACGCCAACACCGTAACGCACATCCTCGGCATCCGGGCCTTCGGGACCCAACTCCTCTGCGAACAGGTCGTCGGGCGGTCGCTGCGCCGGCAGTCGTACCAGTTGAACGACGAAGGCCTCTTCGACCCCGAATACGCGGATGTGCTCGGCATCCCGTTCGACTTCACGGCGAAGCCGACGGTCGTCAAACCGACGAAACCGGAGCCGGTCGCCCATGTCCATGCGGTCCTCCCGGAGCGCGAGGGCTTGGAGATCCGCTTCCCGCACGTTCAGGGGTACCGACAGGAACTCCCGGATGACCGCCTGACCGCGGAATTCGTTTCCGACTCGAAGTTGATCCTGACGCCGGAACTCGTGGGGCCGGCCCGGACGGAGAACCGGGGGATCGTCGGGCTGCCGGTGGAACTGCGCCCCGACTGGATCCAGGGTGTCCGGCCGGCGACGATCGCCTTCCATCTGGCCCACGACCTGATTCGCCGCCACCTCCGTGGCGCGGAGGATGAACCCCGCCTCCACCTCTTCGGCCACGCCCGGCGCATCGCGCGCCAGTGGCTGGACGAGTGTCTCGTCTGTCGAGGGAACACGCACCCGGGACAGGTGCTCTACGAGCAGTTCGCGGCGACGGCCTGCGAGAAGATCCATGCGGCCATTACGCCTTCGCTCGGAAACAAGCGATCGCTGGCGGTCCTCGACCCGTACAATCCGGCGGGCTCCACGACCGAAGTGAATTTCCGCACGGCGAGGCGCGACCTCTGGCGCACCGACGAGAAGAGGTCCCAGGTGAACCTCGCCGTCTGCGACTCGTCGTGGGAGAGGGGGTTCTGTCGTGTCGTCGAGATCCATCCGCGGGTCGATGCGTATGTGAAGAACGCCGGACTCGGGTTCGAGGTGCCCTACCGGCTGGCGGGGGAGTCCCGGCGGTACCTGCCGGATTTCATCGTCCGTGTCCGGGACGATGACGGCGACCCCGTCAACCTGGTCGTCGAGATCAAAGGACTTCGGGGCGAAGACGCGAAAGCGAAGGCCGAAACGATGCGCACTCGTTGGGTCCCCGGTGTGAACCACCTCGGGACCTTCGGCCGCTGGAACTTCTTGGAACTCCGGAACATCGAGACGATGGAAGGGGACTTCGGGGCGTTCGTGGATTCGGTGACGATGCGGCGACAGGCGGCGTAGGGGCGGCGAAATGGCGAAGAAGAAGGCAAAGACAACCAGGCGCCGGACGGGAGCCCGGGCCGCCAGGCAGCCGCTCGCCGTCGAGGCGACGACCCACCGCTCGGCCGAGCGGCTGAACATCCCTACCGCCGAGCACGAATCGCTCGTCAGCGACGACGATCGCGCGCCGATCCCGGTGCGCTATCCGCGCAACACGGATCTCGACCCGCAACTCGTCTGGCGCGGGAAGGACGAACAGGACGGGTCGGATCTGGTCGTGCCGGCGTCGCCCTTGTACATCCAGGAAAAAGTCCAGCCGAAGTCGCTGGTGGACGCCTTGCGGCGCGAAACGAGAGTTCGCCGTGAAGAGACCGAAGGCCAAGAACGGCACCCATCCCTGTTCAGTGACTTCAATGGCCTGCCAGAAGGCGCCGAAAAGACGGAGTTCTATCGGCACCGAAACAACTGGTCGAACCGCCTGATCCTCGGTGATTCACTGCGCGTGATGGCGAGCCTCGCCGAGCGCGAAAAACTTCGCGGGAAGGTGCAGTGCATCTACATCGATCCGCCTTACGGCATCAAGTTCAACTCCAACTTCCAATGGTCTACTACTAGCCGAGTCGCGGACGACGAGAAGTCGGAGCACATCACACGCGAACCGGAGCAGGTGAAGGCATACCGTGACACTTGGCGCGACGGTATCCATTCCTACCTGACTTACCTACGCGATCGGCTCACGACGGCCCGAGATCTCCTGACGGCGAGCGGCAGCATTTTTGTCCAGATCGGCGACGAGAATGTGCATCGAGTCCGCGCCGTGATGGATGAAGTCTTCGGTCCCGAGAACTTCTGCGCGCTTATCCCGTTTCAGAAAACGGCCGGAGGTTCGACGAAGTTCATTCGAGCCGATCTCGATTACCTGCTGTGGTACGGACGAGATGCCCCCTCTCTGAAGTACCGACCGATGCTCGTGCCGAAAGACTTCTCGGAACTCAAGAGTTACAAGTACGAGACGGACGATGTGTTCTTGAATGTGCGCCCCCTACGCAAGGAGAGCGGGCGGACCGTGCCTGAAGAGAACCGCGTCCAGATCAGTTTCCTCGGATCGGGAGATCCGGGACGGCCCGAAGAGCGTTTGTACTCTTTCGAAGGTATGGAGTTCGATGTCAAGGCACATCGGCACTGGAAGACATCGAATCCGAAAGGGTTGGATCGACTGGCGTGCGCTTCTCGCATACACGCAGTGGGTACTCAACTGAACTACAAGCGCAGAGCCGGCGACTCGTATTACACCGACTTGGGCGTTCCGTGGACTGATGTGGGGAGCGCTGGCTTCAATACGATGGACCCAAAGGTCTATGTCGTTCAGACGGACGTGACGGTGATCCAGCGATGCCTACTGATGACGACCGATCCGGGCGATCTCGTCCTCGATCCAACCTGCGGGGCCGGAACGACGGCGTATGTCGCCGAGCAATGGGGACGTCGCTGGCTCACGATCGACACTTCGCGTGTCGCGCTGGCCCTAGCCCGGGCGAGAATCATGGGGGCACGGTATCCGTACTATGTGCTCGTCGACAGTCATGAGGGGCAACTTGAGGAAGCGCGCCTGTCGGGATCCGCTCCGCGAACCGGCGCGGTCCACGGGGACATCCGACAGGGCTTCGTGCACAGACGTGCTACGCACATCACACTCAAAGCCATCGCCAACAACGCGGAAATCGACGCCATTTGGAAGCAGCGGCAGCCTGCTGTGGAGGACGCTCTAGCTGCGCTAAACAAAGCCTTGTCCGGACACCGGGTGCCACTGCTCATTACTCGGGGTGCCCGAAAACGGCAGACCGTGGACTTCGTGGGGCCTGCGGGCGCGACTGTACCGCTAGCCAACGGCGACCCGGCACCGGCGCATGGCCTATTGGAATGGGAGGTTCCGCGCGAGGCCCCAGGGGACTGGCCGCCGGTAGCGGAAACCGCGCTCGCTGTCTTTTGGGAGGCGCGCCTCACTCGTCAGAAGGAGATTGACGCGTCCATTGGTCGGTCGGTTGACCAGAAGTTGCTGTACGATCGACCGGTCGAAGATGACTCGACGGTGCGGGTCGCCGGGCCATTTACCGTGGAGAGTCTTTCGCCCTACCGGACCTTGGCGGTGGACGAACAGGACGAATTGATCCTCCGTGCCGCGGAACCCCGCGCCCCGTACGGAGTAGGGGAGTTCGGGGACTTCGCTACCATGGTCATCGAGCATCTCTGGTCCGCCGGAGTCCAACAGTCACGCAGGAAGGATCGGATCGAGTTCACTTCCGTGACTCCTTGGCCGGGGCGACACCTCGCCGCGGAGGCACGCTGGAGTGAGGGGAAGCGCGAGCGTCGCGCCGGAGTTCTCATCGGCCCCGAATTCGGAACGGTCTCGCGGCCGGATCTCGTCGACGCTGCGCGCGAGGCCGTTGAGGCCGGGTTCGACGCTGTCGTCTCTTGCGCGTTTGCCTACGACGCCCACTCCGCGGATTTGGTTAGACTTGGCGCCGTTCGGATCCTAAAGGCGCGCATGAACGCGGATCTCCACATGGCCGCTGACCTCAAGAACACGGGCAAGGGGAACCTGTTCGTCATCTTTGGCGAGCCGGACATCGAGATCGAATCCGTGGGCCGAAGGGAAGGAGACACCGACGAGGAAGCGAGCGTGGAGCTGGTCCGGGTGCGCCTCAGTGGCGTGGATGTCTTCGATCCACAGACGGGCGAGATCCGCAGCGACGACCCGAAGGACATCGCTTGCTGGTTCTTGGACACCGAGTACGACGGTGAGAGTTTCTTCGTCCGCCACGCCTACTTCCCCGGCGCAGTTTCCGACCCCTACAAGGCCCTCAAGACCACCCTGAGGGCCGAGATAGACAAAGATGCTTGGCAGAGCCTCCGCCGCCAAGTTTCCCGCCCCTTCCCGAAACCCGCCTCCGGACGCATCGCCGTCAAGGTCATCAACCACCTCGGCGACGAAGTCATGAAGGTCTTCCGCATCCAATGACAACGGTGCCGCAGCCGTTCCGCGTTAGCGTCGGCCTCAAGGACCTCATCGGTCGCGACCTCATTACGGACGACTTCGTCGCGGTATTCGAATTGGTCAAGAATTCCTTCGACGCCCACGCGACCGAAGTCAACCTGACCTTTGAAGAGGACGAGATCACCATAGCCGACAACGGCAAGGGCATGTCGCGGGAGGCGATCCTCGACAAGTGGATGGTCGTCGCGTACTCGGCCAAGAGGGACGGCACCGAGGACGATGACTACCGTCACGCACTGTCGGCGCGAAAACAGCCCTTCGCCGGCGACAAGGGAATCGGTCGGTTCTCCTGCGACCGGCTGGGTGAGCGCCTGACCCTCAGTTCCCGTTCCGAGTCCCGCTTGGTCCAGATCGTGACCGTCGATTGGACGCGCTACGAGAAGGCGCCGAGAGACGACTTCGACTCCGTTACCGTCGAGATCACCGAAGCGGCGGACTTTCCGGACGCGTCTCCGCCGGCCGATGGCCTGACGGGCACCGTTTTGCGAATCACGGGACTGCGCGCCACCTGGGATCGGGACCGGCTCCTGCGACTCCGGCGCGGTCTCGAAAAACTCATCAATCCGTTCGACACCACTCGAACGGCTTTCCGGATCCACATCGCGGCGCCTTCGGAACGGCGCCGCGACAACGCCCACCGCCGGCGTTCCGACAAGAGATCCGATCGCGTGAACGGTCCCGTGGAGAACCGACTCCTGGATGTCCTCAAGAACAAGACCACCCAAGTCCGGGTGGCCATCTCCAAGGAACACAACTCCGTGGAGACGGTCCTGGAGGATCGCGGCAAGGTCGTCTATCGGATCCGGGAGCCCAATGTCCACGAGCGCCTCCGCCCGGCGAATGTGCGCGCGGACATCTACTACTTGAACCTTAGCGCCAAGACGACCTTCAAGCGCCGTATGGGCGTACGCAGCGCAAAATTCGGTTCCATCTTCCTTTTCCGCAACGGCTTCCGGATGTTCCCGATCGGGGAGGAACACGACGACTTCTTCGGTCTTGCGTGGCGAAAGCAGCAGGGCGTGCGCCGCTTCCTGGGAACTCGCGACATTATCGGTCGCGTCGATGTCGACGGCATCCCCGGGTTCGACGAGTCGACGAGTCGGGACCAAGGGCTGATCCGCACGCCCGAGGTGTCGGACCTAGTCGAGTTCGTAGTGCGCAAGTGCGTGCGACGGCTGGAGCGCTATGTTGTGGATGTCACTTGGGCAGACCCCGCAGACAAGGACGAAGCGGACACTTCCCGCGTCTCTCGCGATGAAGGCCGCGCGCGGGTTGCGACCCTGGTGGCGCGGTTGTCCGAGACGAAGGATGTGGAGATCGTCGAGTACAACCGGCATCTCGTCAGAATCGTCGACCAGAAGTCGTCGGCCTTCGAGTCGTCGCTTCGCGCCCTGTCGGTCCTGGCGGAGAAGACCGGCGACGCCGGGCTGGTTCGGGGCGCGGAGGCGGCGACTGCCGAGTTCAAGAAACTGCGGGAGAGAGCCATTGCAACCCAGGAAGACGCGGAGGCGGCGGCGCGCGCGGCGACCGGACGGTATGAGAGGGAGCGGGCGCGCAACCGGTTCCTGGAGGCGGCGCAGTCGCTGGACGAGGAAACCATCCTGAATCTGCACCACCAGATCATGGTGCACGCGACCGATGTGCAACTGTGGGTCCGGCGGATGATGGGCAGGCTGCGGAAGAAGGACACGATCGCGGATTCCGACTGGGTGGACTTCCTGGAGGCCGTCGCGTTCGAGAATCGGCAGATCCTGACGGCGGCGCGGTTCGCCACGAAGAGCGGGTACCGGGCGGGTATCCAGGAATCGGACGATGACCTGGCCGGATACATCGCGGACTACATCGAGACGGTGGCCGGGCTCTGGGCCCCGAGGGGCATCGGCGTGAAATGTCGGAGTGACGGGAAACGGTTCGGGAGGCCGTTTCGGCCGATCGATGTCGGCGTCGTGATCGACAATCTCGTCAGCAACGCGGCCAAGGCCAATGCGCGAACCGTACTCTTCGCCCTCGATGTCGCGGGGAAGGGGAGCCCGCGTCTCACGGTGTCGATCGCGGACGACGGCGACGGATGGCCGATGGCTCTCGGAGAGGTGGGCGATGTGTTTGAGAAGGGGCTGACGACGACGGATGGTTCGGGTCTCGGACTGTTCCATGTGGCGCAGGTGATCGAGGCCATGGGTGGTACGATCCGGGCCCAGCGGAGTCCCTACTCGAAGAATTTCAAGGGCGCCCACCTGACGATCGGAGTGGGAACATGAGGCTCGACTTCCGACTCTTGGTGGTCGATGACAACACGAGAGGGATCGGGATCGCTCTCTCGACTCTCCGGGACTACCTGGAGATGATGGGATATGAACTCGTGCCGGACGTGCTGACCCGTTGCGGTCCGGAGGAGGTGGGTAAACTGCAGGAAGACGGGAGGAAATTCGATCTCGTGATGGTGGATTACGATCTGGGGCCGGGGACGAAGGAGGACGGCGTCGATGTCGTGAGTGCTCTTCGGGGCATCATGAAGTACACGGAGACGGTGTTCTATTCGGTCTCCCCACCGAGGGATCTGTACAAGAAGATCGCGGAGAGGGACATCCAGGGAGTGTTCGTCGCAGAACGCGAGGGCCTCCCCGAAGTGCTCCGAGGGTTGGCCGAGATCGTGATCCGCAAGGCGGTCGATCTGACGCATACACGCGGGCTGGCGATGGCGGAAGGAGCGGCGATGGAGGCGCTGATGCTACGGACGATCCGGAGCGCGTTGGATGGGGCGCGGAACCTGTGCGTGGAGAGTGCCACCGCGAAGGCGGGGGAGCGTCTTCGGAAGGCAAAAAAGGGGGCGGTGAAGAAGTTGAAGGGGAAACTCCGGGACAAGGGCTTCCCGGGAGTCCTGGACGACCGGTTGTTCGATGCTCATCACCGGTGGAGGACGATTCTGGCGCTGGCGAAATGCCTTCCGGAGGAACCGGACGGCCATCTGGACACGGTGAAGCGCTATGACCGGCTCGTCACGAGACGAAACCGATTGGCGCACGGGGCCGAAGAGGCGACCGAACAGGAGGTCGTGACGCTATTGATGGACGGCGTGGCTTCCGACTTCGCCGGAAGTAGCGATGACGCGATGGCGGATTTTCGGCGAGACCTTCGAAGGCATCGTGAAGCGATGGAGGCCGTCTGTCGCGCCATTGATGCCGAGTTCGGTGGAGCGGGCGGGTCGAAAGAAACGAAGAAACCGTAGTCCGAACTGCTCTGCTAGGAGCGGCGGGATCGCATTGGCGACCTGCGTGAACTGGGGCACTTGTCGGCGTCTTTGGGGGCCACCGGTGGTGTAGTTCCCCTTGAAGACGAACCAATCGGGAAACGATTGGAGGCGGGCGGTCTCGCGCACGGTCAGCGTGCGGGGCTCCGAGTAGTGGAGGAGGTCGTCGGGGAGGCTCGTGATCGTGGGGGCGGGGCGATGCGGATCGAGAACACGGACGGTCGCTTTGCGAAGTCCGTGCGCGGCGCGGATGTTTGCGGGGACAGTGATCCGGTGGCCGTCTTCCCAGGAGTAGCGCAGGAGCGCTTGGAAGCGCTGCCTGATGTGCGGGCGGTGGCGCGCCAGGCGTGTCCCGGTAGGTGGCCCCTGGTGACCGTCGCGCATAATCCGCTGGTAGGCGTTACGAGGCGGGAGGTAGCCGATGGCTTCGAATCCCTTGCTGTCGGGCGAAGGGACCGTGCCGTTGCGGCGGCTCTCGAGATCGCTGAGGGCGTCCTTCGCCGTGGGGTGTTGCGGCAGTCCCCGGGCGAGGAGGAACGCCGGGGCTTCGGCCGTCATATCACGGAAGAGGGAGACAACAAGGGCGGCGTTCCCAGTGTCGCGACGGGCGCCGACGAGGAAGAAGCGGGGACGGGCTTGGGGAACGCCGTAGTCGTCGGCCCGGAGGACGGCGGTCGCCAAGTCGTAGTCTCCACTGAGGCCCTCAGCGAGTGCGGCAGCGAAGTTCGTGACTGCCGGGTCGTCGGATCCGCGGAAGTCGTGCCTGAACCCCAAGACATTCTCCAAGAGCACCAAGCGCGGCCGGACGAGTTCGACGAGTTGGAGATAGGCCTCGAACAGGAAATTGCGCGAGTCGCGCGCGTCGCGTCGGCCCGCGTGGGAGAAACCCTGACACGGCGGCCCTCCCGCGAGGAGGTCCACTTGGCCGGCGAAGTCGGCCAACTCTTCGGCACGCGTCGAGAGCAACTCGCGTATGTCCCAAGGTCGCTTCGCGATGCGGGCAGGCCAGGCGTAGGAGAATCGGCTGCCTTCGGACAGGAAGTTCGCGGACAGGGTTTCGAACGCGAAGGGATCCTTCTCGATCGCCAGGAGGCCGCGCCAGCCGGCTCGCATGAGACCGAGGCTCAGCCCGCCACAGCCGGCGAAGGCATCGATGAAGGTGGGCATCGAGTCCGTCCGGGGTGGAACAGGGCGGCCCTTCGTGCCGTTCGCGCGGCGTGACGGCCGGTTCATTCCGTGACCTCCGGGCTTCGCGAGTCGAGCGAAGTCCTATCGGACACCGGTGGTTCCGGTTCGACCAAACCGGCGAGCCGCACGCGGACAGCGTCCTCGTTCCCGGTTTCGCACTCCCAGATGACGCCGACGCGCCATCCGAGTTCGCGGAGCGACTCGATATTCCGACGATCCCGGGCCACATTCTTGGCGAACTTGTCCACCCAGAAGGCCACGCGGGACTTCGGTACATGGGCGAAGCGGCAGCCGTCGTGCTGATGCCAGAAGCAACCGTGGACGAATACGGCGAGTCGATGCCGGGAGAAGACGAGATCGGGCCGGCCGGGCAAGTCCTTCCGATGCAGGCGGAACCGGAGCCCCATCCGGTGCGCGATGCGGCGAACCGAGAGTTCCGGCGCGGTGTCCCGCGTCCGGATCCCGGCCATCAACTCGCTCCGTCTCCGGGCGTCCACGATGTCGGTCATGGCAAGGCCCGGCAGGCCGAGGCCGCGACAGGCCGTCGGGTCGGGGATGCGGCTCCGCCCGTTGCCGAAACGGGCACCCGGCGCACGGTTGGGGAGCCTCGCGGGACAACTGGCTTCCTCCGAGTCTGGCCGCCGGTTACGAAGCGCCCGGGGGCGGGCAGTGAGTCTTCCACGCGGATAGATCAGAAGTTGTCGCCGCCCGGATGTCGTCTCGGGCCGTCCGCTTGCCGCTCGACCGCGAGGTTCGCCACCTTGGGCTGAGGTCGGCGCGCCGCCGACAACGAGGGGATGGCCGGGAGTTTCCCGGATGTAACCCGTGGCGGTCAACTCTCGCCGGCGTCCTCCGGGTGCGGCGGGAGCGGCCGGAGTGGACAACCGAGCGATGGAGGAGGCGCCGCGTGAGGAGGAGTGGACGACGCCGTGCCGATGCAAGCGACGCCCCGGAGCCGTCGAGCGCGGGTCTCTACAATCTGGGCGTTGTGACGACGGGCGGCGCCGGGGCCGGGCACAGCCGGACGCAAGTGGACCGCGCCGGTGAGGTCTTGAGGGCGGACTCCGCAGCCCCGGCCGATCGGGCCCGAGCCCGCGCGATCGTCGGTGACTGGCGGGCGCAGCACCGCACGCCTCTCGTGGATGTCCGCACGCTGCTCTACCAGCGGATGCGCCGCGCCGCGGCCAACGGCTTCGTGGCGCAGCGACTGAAGCGGCTCTCCTCCGTGGAAGCGAAACTGCGGCGCTTTCCGAACATGAGACTTTCCCGGATGCAGGACATCGGCGGCTGCCGGGCCGTCGTGTCGTCGGTAGGTGAAGTGGAGGCGCTGGATCGCATCTGCCGGGAAGGGAAGCAGGCGCACGAACTCTCCGCCGCGCGGGACTACCTGACGAAGCCGAAGGAAGACGGGTACCGGGGGGTGCATCTGGTCTATCGGTTCCGCTCCCAAACGGCCGAGAGGAGTGTGTGGAACGGCTTGCGAATCGAGATACAGATCCGCTCGCTGCTGCAGCACGCTTGGGCGACGGCAGTGGAAACCGTGGATGTGTTGCGGGAGACACGACTCAAGGTCGGCGGCCCCGGAAACGGCGACTGGAAGCGCTTCTTTGCCTTGATGGGGACTGTCCACGCCTTCGAAGAGGGGCTCGCGCCGGTCCCGGAGACACCGGTGGCGCTCGCCGCCGTCCGTTCGGAGGTGCGCGAACTGGCCGACCGGCTGGGCGCTCGCGATGTCCTGATCGGACTCGCCGGGATCATTGGGGAAGTGGCGAAGGGAAGCGGTTGGGCTCTCCTCCGGCTCGATGCCTCGGCTCGCCAAGTCACGGGTAGGCGGTACTCGACGAGCCGGTTTGAGCAAGCGCAGCGGGACTACCTGCGTCTGGAAGAAGAGCACGAAGGCAACCCTGCGATCCAGGTCTGCCTCGTTTCGACGGACTCCGCCGAGACGCTGCGCCGGGCGTACCCCAACTACTTCCTCGATGTGCGCCTCTTTGTGGAGTCGCTTCGCCTGTTCCTGGGAACGTCGTCGCCGTCGGAGTGACGGCGGCGCTACCGGCGGTGATCGGGCGGCGCAGCGCGCGAAGCGCTATTCCACCTTCACGGCGAGGTGGCGAAACTCGCCGCATGATTCTGCCGTGGCGAGTCCGGAACGCGGCGAACGCGTTCAGGTCGTGGTGGCGGTCGCAGTGGACCGCCGTTTCAAGAGACCGGACTCAGAGTCGGTGCTCCCGGAAGCGGGCACGAGAGGGCTTCTCTGTGCTGATGGTGACCGTCCTTGCGTTCGGAAGAGGGGCTCTCGATGGTTTTTGGAGACGGGTCATCGGGAGCACCGGGTCGTCCGATAGGCGTCGGCGAACTCGGTCAGATCGAACCCATAGATTGCCGACCCCCAGTGCTCGCTCTCAATCTGGATGGAGACGAACTCGTGATCCAACATCCGAGCGATGACCGCCCCGGAGTCGTCCACATCGACAACCCTTGTCGATTCGCTATGTCCCCGCATCATCAAGTCTTCGGTCGGCTCCTCGTCGAACCTCCACCGGACGATCTGAAAGTTGTCACCGGGGAGAATCTGGGCGGAGAGCGAGAAGAAGATGGCCGGGTGGGAGCCTGAGGCCGAGTCATAGCAGATGACGGACAGTTCCGCTCCAGTGCGGTTGAACGGGGACTGGAACCCATAGCCTTGCAAAGGCCCCGGCTGGTCAGTCGTCACTGACTCGGGTTGGGGCAAACCCATCGGATCGGTGCTCTCTGGCGTGAACTCCCACTGCCCGAAAGGGTGTGAGGAAGACGCGGTCAGCAAGACCGCCGCGGTCAGAAAGTGCTTCATGGGATCCCCTTCCTTGTCTTGGGAAAAACCCTTGATTGAGGAGGCGGGGGTAAGTGGACGATGGCGGCGGTCGAGCGCCGCCGCATGCGACGCGCTACTCCACCGTCACGGCGAGGTAGCGGAACTCGCCATACTTGCCGGGCAGCATGGAGTAGCGCTTCCAATGCAGGCGGTACTGCTTTCGGAGCACGAGCGAACGCTCTCGTCCCTTGGTCGTGCCTCTGCCGAGATCGCGCCACTCCATCGTACCCTCAAGGTGCCGGCCCTCGTGAAGTCGGAATGCCTCATCCAGGGTCTCCCGTTGTCCGGGTTGCCAGTAGAGGTGATCGTTAGTCAGAAAGACGGCGTATCCGGGCGCCGACGCGCAGCCCTGCGACATGAGTTCCTCGATTCGCATGAGGTCGGCGATGAAGTCATAGCGACGGAGATCGTTCGCCGCCTGTTTCTTCAAGGCGAATGTTTCTCCATCGTGTTCGACACTCAGGTCGCGGTTGCAGTATTTCAACTCCATCGCAGTGCGCGAGGTCGGCAGCCAGATGTCCAAGTACCGGGTCTTGTCGTCGCGCCGGAACGGCTTTTCCAGTCGGACTCCGCAGTCGGGCCACATCTCGGAGATCCGCCAAGCCAGCGCGAACTGGAAATCCGCCTCCGAATGGAAGATCGGCCGCTCCTTCGCCAACTCCGCCATCACGCGGTGGATATCCAACCCCGCCATCGAACCCGTCAACCCTCCCCGTCGACGCCCGTAGCCACCCCGCGCGTCGGCGCCGGGCGGCGGCGGAGGTCGCCGACCAGCATGCGCACCACCGTGCCGTAACTCTCCGCCCCGTCCGGGACGCGCATGGTGCGGAGGTAGGAGTCGTTCACCCGGCGGGCCGCGCCCCGGACGACTCCCCGGTGGCGCGCCCAGAACTCGTTGAGCGCGTCCAGGTCCCGGCGCGGGCCGGGGCCGAGCGCCGCCCAGGCCCGTTCCCGCGCCGGGGCGTCGGCGTGTCGGGACGCGGCCAGCAAGTGCCGGGAAGCGAAGAACGAAGCCGCGTAGCGCAGGTAGGGATGGCGCCGGCCGCGCGACAGCGCGAGCCAGGCGACGAAACTCGCTTCGCCTTCGTGGGTCACCGCCCGCTGGTGCGCCTTCTCGTGCGCCGCGGTGAAGGCGACCGCCACATCCGGCGGCTGCGTGTTCACCGTCGGCTCCCCGGTGAACGGGACGAAGATCCCGCTGACGCCCATCCGCGACATCAGCGAGGAGAACACCGCCGGCTTGACCGGCGCCGCCGCGCGGGGGGCCGGGTCGCCGGGAAGGCCGAGTTCGTCGTAGGCGGCATCGATCTCCCGGCTCAGCGCGGCGAGGTCGAGCGGGTTCCGGGAGACCCGGTCGGTCGGCAGACGGGCGCGGCGATGGTCGCGGGTGGTCTCCGCGGCCATGCGGCGGGCCAGCCGCGCCACCTCGGCCGGCCCGATCCCGTCGGTCGGGAGTCCGAGCCGGTGCTCCAGCCGGGGGCGGCTGTAGTTGAGGCCCCAGACCAGCAGGAACGCCGCGTAGAGCGTCCCGGTGCCGGCGACGGCCACCGCGGCCAGCCAGCCCAGCCGCCGCCAGGCGCCGCGGGGCCCGGCTCGTCCGGCGGCCTCCGGCGCGGCGGGGTCCCCGACCGCTTCCCGCTGCCGGAACCGGCGAACCAGCCGCCAGACCCGCCGGCCGACGACGAACACCGCCGCCCCTCCGACCAGCAACTCGGCGACCGAGAACGGGACCGCGCCGCTGACCCGGGCGAACGCCCCGATGACCCACGGATAGACGCCGCCGGTGTACGCCGCTTCCACCCGCTCCGGCCAAGCCGCGCCGAGCCGGAACACCGCGGCGCCGAGCAGTCCGGCGAGCGTCCCGAACAGGACGAACCGCCGACGCGCCAGCCGCCGTGCGAAGCGGAGGGCGCCCCGGAAACGGTCGGCTCGCGCGCGCTCGCTGCTCATCGGCCCCCTTCCCGATCCCCCCGCGAACTGTAAACGGGAGCGTTCCGGCGCCGGCCCCGCCGCGCCCGGCCGACCGCTCCCGGAGTCAGCCGGTCCCCGGCGAACCGGCGCCGAACGCGGCGAGGCCCCGGTGGAGATACCGCTCCGCGGTCCGGTCGAAGCCGACGCCGGGAGCGACCAGGGCGCGGCGGCTCAGGTTGGCCGCCATCAGCCCGGTCCGGGTGTGCGGGCAGTCCGGGGCGATGGTGTGGAGGAGTTCGTGGGCGAGCACCCGTCCGAGGGCCGTGCCGAGCCGCGCCGCCCGCCGGCCGGCGACGGCGTTCGCCTCGCGCGGCGCTCCCCGCCAACCCAGCGCCCGCTTCGCCGCGTCGACGGACAGGAACACCGACCGGCGCTCGCCCGGCGCGCCGACGGCGACGCCCAGCGCGCGGGGTTCGACCCGCCAGTTCGTCGGGAGTTCCGGGTAGAGGGTCGCCGGGATGACCCGGCGGCCGCCGCGCGTCACGAACTCGACGGAGGCGCCGCTGCGACCGAAGGCCTCGGCGGCTTCGGACTGCAGTCGGTTCCTCACCGGCCGCGAGAGCAGGCGGTAGGGGTCGTAGAGCCGCACCAGAAGCGCCGGCGCGGGCGCCGGGAACGCCTGCGCCCGGCCGCCGGCGCCGGCGGGGCCGGGCGCCCCCCGGACGAGTCCCGGCCCGGTCGCCGCGAACGCGAGCAGGAGGGCCAGAGTGCGTGTCTCGAGCCGCATGACCCGCTCGAACGGATCCCGCGCCGCCCGGTTCGGAATTCTCCGGAATCCACGGTTTTCGCCGGTGTTTCGTGAATCGGCGGTTCAGTTCTTCGAATTCCCGGAGTTCGGGGCGGTTCCGCTCGCCCGCGGGCGGCCGTGGTTACGATCCCGCCCCCGGCGGCCCGAGGCGTTTCGGCTCGCCTCCGCCGACCCGGCGGCCCTTCCCGACGAGGAGAAGTCGAGACATGGCGTCGATCCAGCGCATCCATCCCTTCCTGTGGTTCGACGGCCGCGCCGAAGAAGCCGCCCGCTTCTATGTGGAAGCGTTCGGCGGGGACTCGGCGGTCACGAATGTGCTGAGGATCCCGGTGGGGCCGGTGGCCGGGAATGTCCTGGTGGACTTCCGGCTGGACGGGCAGGCGTTCACCGCCGTGGACGGCGGCCCGGTGTTCTCTTTCACCCCGGCGATCTCGCTGGTCGTCTCCTGCGAGACTCAGGCGGAGATCGACCGCTACTGGGAGCGCCTGTCCGACGGCGGGCGCGGCGACATGTGCGGCTGGGTCCACGACCGCTTCGGCGTCTCCTGGCAGGTGCTGCCGGCGCGGCTGAACGAGTGGGCCACCGCCGCGCCCGAACCGGTGATGGAGGCGTTCCTGGCGATGATGAAGATCGACCTGGAACGCCTCCGCCAACTGTCCGGCGCGGGCTGACCCGGCGGGGGCGGACGCGCTCGCCGGTCGCGGCGCGGGTCGAGGGGCACGGGGATCGATTGATGGCGCGAGCCACCGAGGCGATCGGGTCGGTGGAAGGGTCGCTCGAAGGTGTGACGATCCGCGGCAAGAAGGCGCTCGTCGTGTGCGACACGATCACCGGTCGGCGAATCGAGTGTGTTTGCGCCGACCGCGCGATCGCGGAGAGCGCTGGGGATTTCCTGGGAGAAGTCGTGTGCGTCCGGGGCCGGGTGCGCTACGGCCCCGACGGGCGCCCCACTTCGGTTGCGGCCGCTTCCTTCCGTCGGTTGGGAGGCGAAGCCCGCGTGCAGCCCGAAGACCTGCGCGGACTCTTCGCCGACGACCCGGTCAATCTGGAGGAATGGGCCCGCTATCAGCCCGTGGAAAAAGCGCCCCGCCGTCCATTCCCCGACGCGAGGGCGCCAAGTCCGCGTTCGGTAGTGCGGCGGGGCGCTCTTCCCACGGGCCGGCGGCGCGAATCGCTGCGCGATTCCCCCCGCCATCTATCGCGGGGAGGGGGCCGCCCCCTCCCCGCACCCCTCCCCGGTCGGCGCTTCGCGCCGACGGGGGCTCTCCGGACTTTCTCCACGGGCGGCGTCAGGCGAAGAACGCCGGCGGGCGGCATCGGGCGGCGAAGCGCAGCGCGCGCCGCAGCGGCTCGCTCCGCCGCTACGGCGCGTCCGGAGCGGTGCGGCCGCCTCCGTAGGCGGCGGCGCCCCGGCGCAGGTAGGCGCGGGCGATCTCGTCGAAGTCCGCTTCGGGGGAGGTGAGCATCCAGCGGGTCAGCCGGGCGGACATCAGCCCGCTCCCGGTGTGGGGGCAGTCCGGGGCGATGGCGTGGACGAGTTCGTGGGCCAGCACCCGGCCGAGCGCCCGGCCGAACCGGATGGCCGCCGGCCCCTCTTTCGGGCCCGCCCTCCGCCCCCCGGCGCCGGGCCAGCCGAGAGCGCGGCCGATGGCGCCGACCGACAGGAAGATGGACCTCGGCCCTTCCGGATCGCCCACCGCCACTCCGAGCGCTCCCCGCGCCACCTTCCAGTTCCGGGGGATCTCCGGGTAGAGCGTCGCCGGGACGATGGGCGGGCCGCCGCCGCTCGTGACGAATCGAATCCGGGCGCCGCTTCTCCGGAACGCCGCGGCCGCCTCTTCCCGCAGCCGGTCGAGGGCTTCGTCGGAGAGCAGGTGCTCCGGGTTGTGCAGCCGCACGAGGATGGAGGGCGGGCCGGCCTCGGGCGCCGCGCCGCCGTCCGTCCGCGAGTCCGGGGCGGGACGGGCCCACCACGGGAGCCGCCGGATGGCGAGATGCGGAACGCTCGTCGAGGGCGCGCGCCGTCGGCCGGCGGCGGCGAGTCGCCGGGGCGGGCGGCCCGGCGGCGCGAACGCGGCCCGGCCGTCCGGGGCGTTCGGCGCCCGCGCCGCGTCCGGGTGTTCGACCGCGCCGCGGGGGCCGGGTTCGGGAAATCCAGCGCCAGCGGCGGATAGGGGAGGTTCGGCGCGCTCGGGGGCCGGGCGCGCCGGGGAGCCGGAGGCGGCGGCCGCGAACAGCAGCAGGCCGACTCCGGCGTGGAGGGCGAAATGCATGGCGCCGCTGAACGAGCCGCTTCCGACCGGGTTCGGAATTCGTCGAATTTCGGTCGAAAAGCGGCGTTTTCTGAATTCGGCGTTCCGTTTCCTGAATCCGCCCGGCGAATTCGTCCGTCCGCGCCTCCGCCGGCGCCGCGCACGGGTACCATCGGCGGCGCCGGAACGGATGGCGGGACGCCCGAAACTGCAACCCTCCGGCCCCGCGCCCGGATCGCTCGGGAACGGCCGGTTCGACGCCGCGGTGGTGGGCGCGGGCATCGTGGGCCTGGCGGTCGCGCGCGAGTTGCAGCGGGCGGGCGGCGGGACCGGTCCCGGGGGCCGCTCCCGCAACGGCTCCCGGAACCGCTCGCTCAACCGCTCGGTCGTCGTCTTCGAGAAGGAGGACGGGATCGCCCGGCACCAGACCGGTCGGAACAGCGGCGTCATCCACTCCGGCCTCTACTACCGGCCCGGCTCCCTGCGCGCGAAGACCTGCCGCCGCGGGGTGGGGCTGCTCACCGGGTTCTGCGACCGCCGCGGCGTCCCCTACTCGCAGTGCGGCAAGGTCATCGTCGCCCGCGGCGCGGCGGAGCGGGAGCGGCTGGCCGCCCTCCTCCGCCGGGGACAGGAGAACGGCGTCCCCGGCCTGCGGCTCCTCGACCGCGCCGCTCTGCGGGAGATCGAGCCGCGCGCCGAGGGGGACGCGGCGCTCCACTCGCCGACTTCCGGCGTCGTCCGGTTCAGCGAAGTGGCGGCGGCGATCCGCCGGCGTTTCGAGGCGGCGGGCGGAACGCTGGTTACCGGGGCGCGCGTCCTCGGCGTCGCCCGGGAGCCGGACGGCGGGCTGCGCGTCCTCACCACCGCCGGGGAGGCGGTTTGCCGGCAACTCGTGAACTGCGCCGGGCTCCACGCCGACCGCGTGGCCCGGCTCGCCGGGGACGAACCGGGGTTGGCGGTGCTGCCCTTCCGGGGCGAGTACTACCGGCTGCGCGCCGACCGGGCGGGATTGGTCCGCGGCCTGATCTACCCGGTCCCCGATCCCCGCTTCCCGTTCCTCGGCGTCCACCTCCACCGGGGGCTCGGCGGGGAGGTCGGGGCCGGGCCGAACGCCGTCCTCGCCGGGGCGCGGGAGGGGTACCGCCGCCGCGACCTCGACCGGCGCGACCTCCGCGAGATGGCGGGCTACGCCGGGCTGCGCCGGCTCGCGCTGCGGGAGTGGCGCGCGGGCTGCGGCGAGATCGCCCGGTCGCTCTCGAAGCGGCTGTTCACTCGTCAACTGCGGCGGTTGGTCCCGGAGATTTCTGCCGCCGACCTCGAGCCGGCGCCCTCCGGCGTCCGGGCGGTGGCGGTGCTGCCGGACGGGCGGATCGCCGACGACTTCCGGGTTCTCCGGCGGGAGAACCGCGTCCATGTGCTGAACGCGCCGAGCCCGGCGGCCACCGCTTCGTTCGCCATCGCGGAACGCGTGGTTCGGCTGGCGCTGGAATGACCGGGGAGCGCATCGCCGCGTCGGCCGGCGCGGCCGGGTCGGCGGCGGGCAGGTCATCGAGCCGCGTCGCCGGGTCGGCGGGCGCGGCCGCGTCGGCCGGCGCGGCCGGGCCGGGGTCGCGCCGGTTCGCCGTCGCCGCCGGGGTCTTCCTCGCCTACCTGGTCGGCGTCATCCTCTTCGGCGCGTGGGTGCGCATCTCCCACTCCGGGGACGGCTGCGGCAGCCACTGGCCGACCTGCGGCGGCGAGATCGTCCCGGTCGCGCCGTCCTCCGCCGCGCTCATCGAATACGCGCACCGGGTGACCAGCGGTTTCGCCGGCGTCCTGGCGGCGGCGCTGCTCGCCTGGGCGGTCGTCCGCTTCCGCTGGGGGCTGCCGACCCGGGCCCTCGCCGCCACCGTCTTCTTCCTGCTGGTCGAGGCCGGCATCGGCGCCGGGCTGGTGCTCGGCGGGTTGACCGGCAGCGACGACTCGGCGGCGCGCGCCGTCGTCATCGCGCTCCACCTGGTGAACACGCTGGCGCTCACCGCCGGCGCGGCGCTCGCGGCGTGGTCGGCTGCCGACCCGGCGCGGGTTCTGCGCTTCCGCCGGCCGCGCGCCTTCGGGCCGGCGGTCGCCTTGGTCATCGTTACGGCGATGACCGGGGCGGTCACCGCGCTCGGCGACACGCTCCTGCCGCGCGAGGCCGCGCTCGGAGCGGGGCTGTTCGCCTCCGTCGCGGAGGACTTCGGCGCGGGCAACCACTTCCTCGTCCGGCTGCGCGCGGTGCACCCGGCCTTCGCGCTCCTCGCCGCCGGCTATGTGGTCTGGCTGCTCCGCCCGGAAATGCGCGCCGGCGGGTGGGCGCGGCTCGCGGTCGCGGTCGTGATCGTGGAATGCGCCGTCGGCGCCGTCTCGGTCGCCCTCGCCGCCCCCGGTTGGATCCAGATCGTCCACCTGCTCGTCGCGCAGGCGTTCTGGATCGCGTTCGCGCTGGCCTGGGTTTCGCCGGCCGGCGGCGCGGCGGCTATTCGATCCGGAGCGTCTTCCGGATGAAGCGCGCCATTCCCTCCCGCAGGTGGAGCGCCTGTTTCTCGTCGCGGATGCCGTGGCGCGACTTGGGATAGAGCATCAACTCGAACGGCTTGCCCGCCTGCTGCAGGTCGTAGGCGAACTGCAGCGTGTTCTGCATGTGGACATTGTCGTCCATCGTGCCGTGTATGAGCAGCAAGTCTCCGTGGAGGTCCGCCGCCGCTTCGCGTACGGAACTCTTCCGGTACCCCTCCGGGTTCTCGTCCGGCGTGCCCATGTACCGCTCGGTATAGATGGAGTCGTAGTCGCGCCAGTCCACGACGCTGCCGCCGGCGATGCCGGCGCGAAACCGGTCGGAGCGCGTCATCGCGTAGAGCGTCAGGTAGCCGCCGAAACTCCAACCGTCGATTCCGATGCGCTCCGCGTCCACGAAGTCCCGTTCCCCGAGCCAGTCCACGGCGTCCACCAGGTCGGCGAGTTCCCGTTCGCCGAAGTTCCCGTACACCGGCCAGGCGGACTCCGCGCCCTTCCCGGAGGAGATGCGGTTGTCCACCACGAAGACGACGATCCCCTGCTGCGCGAGGTACTGGAGCCACATCCCGCCCGTCCCGGGCCACGCGTTCCGCACCCGAGGCGCGTGCGGGCCGCCGTACACCTGGACCCACGCCGGATAGACGCGCCCTTCGTCGAAGTCGGGCGGTTTCACCAGCATCGCTTCGAGTTCCGTTCCGTCCGAGGCTTCGACGGTCAGCAGTTCCGGAGGCGAAGTCCGGAACCGGTCGAGCGCGGGAACCGCTCCCGGGGCGATTTCGCGAACGACGGCGCCGTCCGCCGCCCGGCGGAGTTCCATGCGCGGCGGCGTATGGAGGTCGGAAGTCACGGCGATGAAGTGGGCGATCGGGCCTTCCTCCGGAAACACCGCGCGCTCGGCGCCGCCGGGAGTCCCGAGCGCGACCGCGCCGCTCCCGTCCAGGGGGATGCGGAGCGTGTCGAGGCCGAGCGACGAGTGGTAGGTGGCTGAGGCGTAGGCCGCGCCGGCGGTTTCGTCCACGGCGTGGAGCGCCCGCACTTCGTACCGTCCTTCAGTGAGCGGGCCGACGAGTTCGCCTTCGGCGTCGTAGCGGTAGAGGTGTTGGAAACCGGTGCGCTCGCTGAACCAGAGGAAACCGCCGCCGCCCACCTCGGAGAGGAAGACCGGCGGCCCGAGCGCATTCGCCCAAGGGCCGGCGTCTTCACGCAGCACGCGCCGCGATTCCCCGGTGCGCGGGTCGGCCCGGTGGAGGTCGAGGAAGGTCTGCGTCCGGTCCTGCACCTGGTACCAGAGTTCCCCCGAAGGAGCGAAGGTGACGCGGACGAGCAGGGTTTCGGCGTTTCCGTAGAGGCCCGGGTCCACCCAGACGATGCTCCCGCCCGAAGCGGCGGCGATACCCAGCCGCACCCGGGGATTCGGGTCGCCCGCCTTCGGATAGGGATAGACCTCCAGGCCGGGCCGGTAGGGCAGGTGGTCCACCACGGTGTAACGCGGCACTTCGCTCTCGTCGCTCGAAAGGAAGGCGATCCGGCTGCTGTCGGGGCTCCACCAGTGCGCGAGGAAGTCGCCGCGTCCGTAGATCTCTTCCTGATAGACCCAGTCCAGTTTCCCGTTCAGCCGGTCGGGGCCGCCGCCGGTGGTGAGCCGCAGTTCCGACCCTTCCCGGTCCACGACGAACAGGTCGTTGCCGCGGACGAAGGCGACGCGTTTCCCGTCGGGGGAGAACCGCGCCAACTCTTCCGCTTCCGGCGACCGGGTCAGCCGCCGCAGCCGGCCCGCCGCCGGTTCTGCGTCGCCGGTTCTCGCGTTGTCGGTTTCCGTGTTGGGGAACTCCCACAGGAAGAGGTCGGACGCCAGGTCGAGCAGCAGCGCGTCGTTTCCGGGCGAGAGTGAGGGGGCAGCCGGGCGCGCCGCGGTCGCCGCTTCGTCCGCGGTGAGCGAGAGGGATTCGGCGAGCGCTGCGGCGAGCGCGTCGGCGTCGTAGAGCGGGCTCGCGGCGCCGGTCGCCGCTTCGACGACGCTCCACGAGCGCTCCGCTCCTTTGCCGGTTCCGGAGAGGAACGCGGCGCCGCCGGAAAGCCAGCGGATTCGCGGCAGGTCGGGCGAGAACTCGAGCGCCTCCGGCCCGTAGAGGTGATGGAGTCGGATGGGTTCCTTGCCGCCGGAGTCGGCAGAGGGTGTCTGCGCTGTCGCCGGCGCCGCGAGCAGCGCGGCCGCGGCCGCGGCGAGGGCGGTCGGCAATGGCGGGAGCGGGTTGGTCGGCGGCGGGGGGTGGAGGGTCGTCATTCGGGGAGGGGTCTTTTCGGGCTCCCGCCTCGTCGAGGGGGATCGCGGCGCGGGAGTCCGGGTCTTCGGCGGCGCATCCGACCGGCCGAGGCCGCCGGCGGGGTCGGCGTGGACGGGAGGGAGGGTACTGCGCGGGCCGGCGCCGCGACTCGTGGGCGCCGCGGCTCGTGGGCGTCGCGACTCGTGGGCGTCGCGACTCGTGGGCGGCGCGACTCGTAGGCGTCGCGACTCGTGGGCGCTGCGCCGGGGCGGGGGCGCGGCGGGGAGGTCCCCCCCGGAACGCCCTTCGCCGCCGCTTCGTCGGAGGCGCCTCCGCGACGCGCGGCCGGCGGTCAGGATCCGCCCGGTTGCCGTCGGGCCGGACGGGTTCCTCCGCGAGGCGCGGCCCGGCGGGCGGTCTCCGGGTACGATCCGACGCCTTTCCCTTCGGAGGATCTGTCCCATGCGTTCGTCGTCCACTCTCTCCGGTTTCGCCGGTTTCGCCCTCTCGCTGGCCGCCGTTTCCGCCGCCTTCGGCCAGGACTCGGCCACGGTAATCCGCGCCGACCGGCTCATCGTCGGCACCGACGCCCCGGTCATCTCGAACCCGGTCGTCGTGATCGAGGGGGAGCGCATCACCGCGGTCGGCCCGGACGGCGCGATTCCCGTCCCGTCCGGCGCCCGCGAAATCTCGCTTCCCGGCCACACGCTGCTTCCCGGCCTCTTCGACTGCCATGTCCACCTCGGCGGCATTCCCGGCGACGGCGGCGACACCCAGAAGATGCGGGAAACCGTCGCCCACGAGGCGATCTACGCCGCCGCCCACGCGAAGATCACGCTCGAACTCGGTTTCACCAGCGTCCGGAACATCGGCGCCGGCAACTACTACGACGCCGCGCTCCGCGACATGGTCGAACGCGGCGTCGTCCCCGGCCCCCGCATCCAGGCCGCGACCTGGGGAGTCGGCGCCACCGGCGGCCACGCCGACATCAACGGCTGGAACCCGGATGTCCCCACCCCGGGCTACGCCATGATCGCCGACGGCCCGGATGAACTGCGGAAGGCCGTGCGCTACCAGGTGAAGTACGGCGCCGATGTCATCAAGGTCACGGCCGGCGGCGGCGTCCTGTCCCAGGGCAACTCCATCGACGACCAGGCCTACACCCTCGAGGAGTTGCGCACCATCGTCGAAACCGCCGGGATGCTCGGCACCCCGGTGGGAGCGCACGCCCACTCCCCGGCGGCGATGAACGCCGCCATCCGCGCCGGAGTCGACAGCATCGAACACGGCACCCTCATAGACGACGAGGGGATCCGGCTGGCGAAGGAGCACGGCACCTTCGTCGTCCCCACCCTCTACACCCTCGACTACATCATCGACGAGGGCGCGGAGAACGGCGTCCCCGACTACGCGATCGCCAAAGCGAAGGAGATCGCCTCGATGCAGCGCGAGCGCCTCGGCGCCGCCTTCCACGCCGGAGTCAAGTTCGCCTACGGCACCGACGCCGCGGTCTTCCCCCACGGCCGGAACGCCCTCGACTTCTCCATCATGGTGGACGAAATGGACATCTCCCCGATGGCCGCCATCCAGACCGCCACCATCAACGCCGCCGAACTCCTCGGCTGGGAGGAAGACCTCGGCTCCCTCGAACGCGGCAAACTCGCCGACATCATCGCCGTGGAAGGCGACCCCCTGGAAAACATCCGCCTCCTGGAAGATGTCCGCTTCGTCATGAAGGGCGGCGAAGTGGTGAAACAGCCGTAACCGGTTGGCCCGAACCGCGTGACCTTCCCGGCCGACTTGGAGCCGCGCCGCCCTGCGGCAGCCGTAGTCGCGAGATCATGAGCGACCGTCCGCGGATCGAGCGCGTCCACATCGAAGGCTTCCGGTCACTGGCGAATATGACCCTGGAACCGGGCCCCGGCGTAACCGTGCTCAGGGGCCCCAACCGCGCCGGCAAGTACAACTTCTTCCGATTCTTCGAACTCGTCCAAGCGATGCTGGGCGAGCGCGGCCTCCGTCGCTTTGTCGCCTTGAATGGCGGCGCCGATGACCAATTCTTCGGCGGCGGGAAGCGAACTCGGCAATGGACGGCGGCCATTTGGATGACTAGTGGCGCCGTGCCGGCCGAGTGCGAGTTCACCTTGGCCCATGAAGAGCCGTACTTCTTCCGGTTCGCCGAGGAGAGATTTCGATTGGCCGCGACGGATGCTGGAAGCACCGTGCGCTGGACCGATTGACAAGAGATACGGCGCGCATCTGACCTCAGACGGTTCGCTTTGTTTCTTCGCGCTGGTGACGCTGATGAAACAGCGGAGCGAGGCGCTACCGGGAGTCTTGTTCTTGGACGAGCCGGAGTTGGGTCTCAACCTCCGCGCGATTGCGATCCTCAGCGGGTTGCTCCGCTCGCTCGCGACGGATCGACAGATTATCGTCGCCACCCAGTGCTCCCTCTTCGTGGACGAGTTCGATTTGGACCAGATCCAAGTCTTGGATCTCGAAGACGGGCAGACTCGCGTCCGTGCCCTTGCCTCGGAAGACTATAGCGAGTGGCTCGATGACCACTCGGCGGGCGAGTTGTGGGAGAAGAACCTCTTGGGCGAGTGGTCGTGACCCAGATTGCCCCTTCGTGGAAAGACGGCCGAAACGAAAGCTCTCGAAGACGGTACTAGTCTCCCCGCGCGCCCCGCCCCGATCTTTGACCATTGCCCTGCCGCCGTCGCTCCGCGTAGGGAAACCGCCGTTCTGGCGGAGCATTTGCCCCTTCACCGTTGCCAGTGCTGGCCGATGTATTCGACGGCGTCCTTGGCTGCCAGTTTCTTGGTAGCATTGCCGATACGGAGATAGAAGACTGTATCACCCCGATACTCGACCCACACCGGCTGCTGACTCGGAACAACGGCGACATAACACACCTCGGTGCCTTCGATGTCATGAAAGCTCACCGTTACTCCCGACGCGATGGTGACGCCAAATCCCGTGTCCAGAAGTTGACGCAACCGCACCTCAAAACCATCGCGGTCACTGCGCGGAAGAGTGGCGTAGTCTTGACTGAGACCCACGGCGCGGCCGTCGTCGCTTACGCCGATCAGCAACGTCCCGCCGGAGGCGTTGAGAAGCCCGGCGACGGTCCTGACGACGGCATGCTCAATTTCCTTGTTGACCCTCCTTTCACGAAGATCCCACCGAAGACTCGACTTGAACTCGACGGTGCTGCTCTCACCTTGTTCGATGAGGTGCGGAATAGTAGGTGCGTTGTCGACTGGGGTCGGCGGAAGCCAACTGTCGAGAAAGACATTCATTGCAGAGGCGAGTCGTCCGCGACGATCACGGAGAAACCGTTCATAGTTCTCCGGTTTCCAGAGGTCCGGGGCGACCGGCACCGATTGGGCTTCTAGTGCGCCGGGTTGCCTCGTTTGGACATCGCCAAGATAGTCAGCGGGAGAGGCACTCTTCCACTGCCGCGGCACCTTCTGGGCCAGGAACGCTCGATTAGCGCATTCATTGATCAGCGTACTGTCGCTGACCCCGGCCTGCACAAGGACGGATCGTGGAAAAATGTAGTGACGCTCGCGACCGGAGGCGCTCTGCATCACACGGTCGTACAGAGGGTTGCCGGTGAACCAATCGCGGGCGTCATTGAATCTCGCGACCACTTGGCTCAGAAGGGTCACGGCGCTTCCAATTCGCGCTCCTTCCAGATCGGTGGCCGAAAGGGTGACACGACCGCGCTGCCTCCGGATGGCGTCCTCAAGTTCGAAAGTAGGATCGGCAGAGTCACGCGTGACGCATGCGACATCCTGCTGCAGAGCTGTCTCGGAGGCACCGGAATATCGTGACCAGAGACAGGCCAAGGAAATCCACCGAAGGAACCGACGCTTGAGTTCATCCGTCGGAAAATCACCACCGTGTCGAGCGAGAAATACGGTCGCGACTAGAAGGGGCCGCGTACTCGGGATGTCCTTCGTGTCGGCGACACACAGCTCGGCCCGAAGCACCGAAACAAGGCGCTCCAGAGAGGGCACGAGACGATTCCAAGCGGATTTCAAATCGTCGGCAGGGGTCTTGAAGAAGGTGCCTTCGAGAAGAATTGAGCCGGCGGTCACACCCGCCAAACAACGCACTAGGAAATCGAAATCGAAGTCGAAATCGCGTCGGCGTAGGTCGTCGCGGAAACGCCGCATCTCGGCGCGTGCCTCGGGCCAGATGCTACAGACATGCGCCAGAGCGAGGTCTGATTTCGTGAGAGTTGTACCGGCCTTGTTGAGACGGTTGAAGACTTCGACTACTTCGTTGACGCCGTAATCGTCTCCTGACACTTTGTCGACGGTGTAGGAGTAGGTGCGGATCTGATCGAGGCGACTGAAGCGGGCGAGATTGTTCTGAATGAGGGTGCGCCGGTCTTCATCGAACTCGTCAAGCCGTCCCAACCACGAATTGAGGGTTTCCTTCAGGAGGTCGGGAACCCTGATCCAAGCGTGATTGTTCGCCATCTGAGACTTCTGCCAGAACCGAAACTCCTCAGTCTGCACGTTGAAGAAGAGATCGAAATACAGGGATTCGCCCTCATAGAAACGTGGCGGCTGGCCGCGGAAGAGTACGTAGAGAGTGGTGAGCCGCTGCTGTCCATCCAAGAGCAGGAGAGAGTGGCCGTCGGGGCGTGGCGTGCCGCCGCGAACGGGTGAGGGCTTGTAGGTACTCCAGACGAGAAGGTGACCGGAGGGCAGGCCGCGATACAGCGATTGAATGAGAGCCCGGACTTGATTGCGATTCCAGACGTAACCGCGCTGGAACTCTGGAAGGAGAAGTTCGTTGCGATCAACCTCTTCCAAGAGTTCTTGGATAGTCTTCACTTCATGCAACTTGGAACCCCTTCATGAACGACATCCCGAATGAAGAGCAGGCGACCGAAGGGTTGGGGCGGGTGTGGATGTGGGCAGTGTAGAGAGGTGGGGCAACCGAACGGGCTGATGGATGGAGGTGGTCAACTATAGCACTGTGTGAGGCTGGGGGGCCGAGTCAAGAGGATGGGCAGGACAGGCGTTCCATCATCTCGCGGAGCACGGACAGGAACTCGTCCACATGTTCCGCGTGGGTGCGGAAGATGCCGATGCACGGGCGGATCCAGAACCGCTCTTCCAGGATCGTCGCGGTGACGAAGATGCGGCCGTCGGCGTGGATCGCGTCCAGCAGGCGCCGGTTGGCGTCGTCCGCCTCTTCGGGGCTCTTCCCGGCGGGTTCCCAGCGGAAGCACATCGTGGACAACTGCGGGGGGGCGCCCACCGTGATCTCCTCCCACGCGGACAACTCGTCCTGGAGGTAGCGGGCGAGCAGGCACTTCTCTTCCAGGGCGGCGGTGAAGGCGTCGGTTCCGTGCAAGAGCAACGGGAACAGCATCCGCAACCCGCGGAAGTGTTTCGTGAGTTCGATGGAGCGCTCCGACGGCGACGGCTCCGCCTGCGGCGCGTCCACCAGGTACGGCGCGGCGAAACGCAGGGTCTTCAGGTGCTCGGCGTCCCGCACCACCAACGCGCCGGTGCCGTACGGCAGGAACAGGCTCTTGTGCGGGTCGAGAACCACCGAGTCCGCCCGCTCGATACCCCGGAACAGCGAACGACGGGACGGGACCAACAGGAAGAACCCGCCGTAGGCGGCGTCGCTGTGGTGCCAGAGACCCTCGGCGCGGGCGATGTCGGAGATGGCATCCAGCGGATCCACCGCGCCGGTGTTCGTCGTCCCGGCCCCGGAGGCGACGAGCCAGGGGCGTAGGCCGTCGCGCTTGTCCTTTCGCACCTGGCGGGCGAGCGCCTCCGGGGCCATACGCCAGGCGGAGTCCACCGGGACGATGCGGCAGGGCGCTTCGCCGACGCCGGCGAGGTGGACCGCCTTCCGCACCGAGTAGTGCGCCTGGTCGGTGACATAGACCACGGCGCGCGCGAAGTCCGCGCCCTTGAGTCCGTGCGCTTCCCGGGCGGCGATGACCGCGGTGACGCCGGCGACGCTGCCGCCGGACGCCAGGTTCCCGCCGGCGGTCGGCGGATATCCGACCAGCGAAGCGAGCCAGTCCACCAGGCGGTTCTCGAGGATCACCGCTCCCGGTGACGCGGGGAAGTACCCGGCGAACGCGTTGCCCACCGCGGCGAGGTAGTCGCCGAGCGCGCTCGCGTAGAGCCCGCCGCCCGGCACCCAGCCGAGGTCGCGCGGCGACGCCGGGTTCAGTCCCTGCCGTTCGACTTCGCGCCGCACCAGGCCGAGCAACTCCTCGACCGGTTTCCCGGTCGCGGGGAGTTCGAGTCCGGCGATACCCGGCGATCCGGTGGGGGGGATCCAGCCCGGCCCTCGCCGCAGGTCTTCGAGGAACTCTTCGGCGTGCCCGACGACCGCTTCGCGCAGCGCCCGCCGCTGCCCGGCGTCGGGTTCGAGCGGCGCGGCTCGTTCGCGCAGCCGTTCGGCGCGCTCGCGCAGGTCGCTCATGACGCGGGCGCCGCCGCGCCTTCGCGGGTCCGGTCGCGACGGGCGCCGAGGAAGTAGCCGGCCGCGCTCGCTGCGGTGAGCCCGACCGCGCCGGGTATGACGACGCCGGCGGGCGCGAACAGGGGATCGAGGAAGTGGTCCCACCCGAAAGCGAGGTGCAGCGCCCAGAGCCCGGCGCCGACGGCGATCGCGCCGAGCGCCGCCGCCGGGCCTCCACGCTTCGAATACAAGCCGAGAGTCAAGGGAATGAACAGTCCTACCAAGGTGAGTTCGTATGCGTCTTCCAAGAGAGCGTAGGCGCTGAGCCCGCCGTAGGCAAGAAAGAGGCTGCCGGCGCCGACGATCAGCACCGCCAGTCGGCTGAGCCGCAGGCGGTCCGCTCCGGGGAAGGCGTGGCGCAGCAGGTTCTGCCCGAGCACCGAGCCGGCGGACAGGAGCGCGCTGTCGGCGGTGGAGAGGAGCGCCGAGACGACCACCAGCAGGAGCGCCAGCGCGGCCGGCGGGCTGAACAGGATGCGGCCGAGAACGCTCAGGATTTCCCCGCCGCCGTCCGGGGCGAGCAGGCGGGCGGCGAGCCCCAGCCCCACCGGGAGCGCGCCGAGGACGAGATAGGCGCCGCCGGCGATGAGGCAGGCGCGGCGGGCGACCGTTTCCGTCTTCGAGGCGAACACCCGCTGGAGGACATCCTGGCCGGGGATGTTCCCGAGCGCCCCGGCGAGGAGCAGTCCGGCCCAGACGGCGAACGCTTCGCCGCCGGAAGGGACGACTTCCAGCAGGTCGGGAGGCGTGTCGCGAACGAGGCGCGAAACGCCGCCGAGGAGACCGCCGCCGAGTTCCGCCATCGCCGAGACGAACACCGCGGCGAGCCCGACCGCGACGATCGCCGCCTGCGCGGCGTCGGTGAGGGTCACCGACCACATTCCCCCGAGCAGCGTGTAGCCGACGGTTACCGCGAACGCCGCCGCCAAGCCGACGGCGGCGGGCAGGCCGAACAGGGTTTCGAGCAGCGAGGCGAGCACCGTGAACTGCGCGGCGATCCAGCCGAAGAAACTGGCGACCATGATCACCGCCGAGGCGGCTTCGCTCCGGCGGTCGAACCGGGCGGCGAAGAAGTCGCTGAGCGTGAGCAACCCGGCGCGGCGCAGGCGGGCGGCGTAGAAGAGGCCCACGAGGAGCAGGCAGATCCCCGGCCCGACCGGTTCGAGCGCCGCCGCCCGGAGACCGGTGTCCCGGACCTCTTCGGCGGAGGCGAGCAGCGTCCCGGCGCCGAACCAGGTGGCGAGCAATCCGGCGGAGGCGAGCCCGACGCCGAGGCGCCGACCGGCGACCAGGTAGTCCGAGAAGGACTCGATCCGCCGCCGCGCGAACCAGGCGGCGGCGAAGAGCGCGCCGGTGTAGAGCCCCAGCGCGGCGGCGGCGACGGTCGGGGTCACGGCGCGGCGGGTCGCGTCGCTGCGAAACGGACGCGGGGAATCGCGCCCGGGGCCGGAGTTCCCCCGGTCAGGCGGGGCGGTGGAGCGCGGCCACCGCTTCCCGGCGCGCCGCCGGGTCGGGGCGTCCGAGTCGGCCGCCGAGCAGCATCGCGGCGAAACTCAGGGGCAGCGCGACGAGGATGGGGCCGATCCCGATGCCGACCGCCGGGCCGGCGAACAGGAGGAACGAATAACTGAACGCGCCGGTGAGCAGCGCGGCGATCCCGCCGGCCAGGTTCGCCCGCTTCCACCAGATGCCGAACACCACCGGGACGAACAGGCCGGCGGAGAGCAGGCCCACGCCGGCGGTATAGAACCGGGTCAGGAGTTCCGGCGGTGACCAGGCCCAGTAGAGCGCCGCGGCGCCGACGATCCAAGTGGCGACCAGCCGCGCCAGGGACTGCGCCCGCGGACTCTTCTTTCCCAGGTAACCGCCGAAGAGGTCGTGCGCGATGGCGGAACTCACGGCGAGGAGGAACGCGTCGGTGGTGGACATCACCGCGGCGAGGACCGCGGCGACCGCGAGGCCGCGGAGCAGGGGAGGGAAGTGTTCGCCGACGATCCGCAGGAACACCTGGTCGGGATCGGTCAGGCCGGGGAACTCGAGGACGCCCACCGGCGCGATGACGAAGATCGCCGCCAGGATCATCACGCCGTAACCGACGGTGGCGAGGTTCAGCGCGACGCGCGCGCCGTGCGCGTCCTTCGCGGTGGCGACCCGCATCACGATGTGGGGGATCACCGGTATGGCGGCGGCCCAGATCACGAAGTAACTGAGGTAGCCGCCGCCCTGCTCCGGCAACCGGCCGAAGGCGGGAGCGGCGGCGGTCGCCGCTTCGAGCGCCCCGAGCGGGGAGCCGGCCGCCCAGATGAGCAGCGCTGCGGCGATACCCATGACGAAGAACATGAGCGCGCCCTGCATCACATCGGTGACCGTCACCGCCACCATGCCGCCGAACGACACATAGAGCACGAACACCACGGTGGCGACCGCGATCGCGGTCCGGTAGTCCACGCCGAGCAGCGCCTCGGCGGTGATGCCGGCCGCCTTCATCTGGGCGACCATGTACACGGTCAGCGCCACCACGATCAGCGACGGGGTGAGGAGGCGCGCGACCCGGTGCGGGTAGCGGAAGACCAGGAAGTCCGTGATCGTGAACCGGCCGAGGCGGCGGAGCGGCGCGGCGACCAGGATGGCGGCGAGCGGGAATCCCACCACCGCGCCGGCGAAGAGCGCGAGCGTCGCCGGGACGCCGTCGCGGTACGCGAGGCCGAGCACGCCGACCAGCGAGCCGCCGCTGGCGAGGCTGGCCATGATGGCGAGGGCGTTGACCCCGGCGCCGACGCGCCGCCCGGCGACCCAGTACTCGTCCGCCGACCCGAGCACGCGCCGGGTCGCCAGGGCGCCGACCGCAACGCAGACGGCCAGGTAGGCGAGGACCAGCCAGCGTTCGATCATGGGGTCGGGCCGGCGCCGGCGGAGTCTTCGCCGGTCTTCTTCGCCGCGCCTTCGGAGTCGTCGGCGGCCGTCTCCGGGCGGAGGAGGGCGAGCAGCAACAGCGGCGAACCGGCCAGCAGCGCCGCCATGAGCCAGCCGAACAGCGAGACGCCGAACACGGAGACTTCGGCGACCGGCGGGAGGAAGGCGAACACGGAGAATCCGGCCAGCCCGAAGAGCGCGGTCCGTTCCGCGCGCCGCATCGGGAAGAACTGGTTCATCGGGCTTCGGTCGGCGGCGCGGTCATCGGCCGGCGCGGCCTACGCGGAGCGGGTCTCGCCCGGCGAGGAATCGAGCGGGAGGCCGTAGGAGAGGTCGTCCGGCAGCGCCGCGCGCTCGGCGAGCGCCGCGCGGAGGGCGCCGTAATCCCGGAACAGGTTGCCGGTGAGCAACTCGGTCACATCGCCGGCGAGTTCCGGACGCTGCCGGACGAGGTCGGACATGCGGAAACCCTCGTCGTAGAACGCATAGACCAGTTTCCGCATCGCCTCGATGCCCCGGGTCAACTCCCGGCCGTACTCGGCGAATCGGGCGGCTCGGGTGTCGCCGGCGTCGAGGGCCGCCGCCGCGGCGTCCGCCGCCTTCTCGCCGCTCCACAGCGCGAGGAATACCCCCGAGGAATACACCGGATCGAGGAACGCGAACGCGTCGCCGACCAGCGCGAGCCCGTCCGCGGCGCAGTGGCGCGACCGGTAGGAATAGTCCCCGGTGGCGCGCACCGGGGCGGTCTTCTCCGCGGATTCCAGGTTGTCCCGGATCCACGGATTCACCCGGAGTTCCCGCGAGAAGATCGCTTCGGGGTCGCGGCCTTCGCGGTAGAGGTATTCGGCGTCCGCGGTGACGCCGACGCTGACTTCGTCGTTCGCCAGCGGGATGTACCAGAACCATCCCTTCCGCGGCAGGAGCGCGATGGTGGTGGCGCCCTCGTCGTACCGGCCCGGGTTTCGGCGGCCGCCGCGGAAGTAACTCCAGAGCGAGACCTTGCGCAGTTTCGGATCCAGCACCCGCCACCCCAGCAGGCGGGAGGCGAGGGCGTCGCGGCCGGTGCAGTCGAGCGTGATCGGCGCCGAGACGGTTTCCTCGCCGTCGTCGGTTTGGATCCTCGCGCCTTCGATCGGGCCGTTCCCGTCAGCGCCGCCGCGAAGGAAACCGCGGGCGGCGCCGCGCAGGACTTCCGCGCCGCGCTCTTTCGCGTTGTCGAGGAGGATGCGGTCGAAGTCGGCGCGCTGCACCTGCCAGGTCTGCGCCGCTTCGTGGTCCAACTGCTCGAAGAAGTAGAAGGGCCGGGAGACCTTCCCTTCCAGTCCGATGAACTCGACGCTGTACTTGTGGACGAAGGCCGCGCGGCGCACCGCGGCGAGGGCGCCGGTGCGCTCCAGCGGGAAGAAGCACCAGGGCATCAGAGACTCGCCGACCGAGTATCTCGGGAAGCGCGTCTTCTCCACGACCACCGTCCGCTTGCCGGCGGCGGCGAGCACGGCGGCGGCGGTGGTCCCCGCCGGGCCGCCCCCGAGGACCAGCGCGTCGCAGTCGCGGGCGGCGCGGGTCATCGTCGCTCGGGCGTCGGACCTGGCGTCGGGGAGGGCGTCGGGTGGGGCGTCGGCTCGGGCGTCGGGTCGGGCGCCGCGCCTCCGTTCCCGCCGTTCAGAGGTAGGGAGCCTCGCGGTGCTCCGGCAGGAAGAACAGCGGCAGCAGGCGGTCGATCCGCAGGTAACCGTCCTCGGTGAGTTCGGGGCCGGTGTCCGTGATGCGCGCGTAGCGGCGGCGCTCGAGCAGGTCGAGCGGCTCGCGGAACCGCTCGAGGATGTCCAGGTCGAACTCGCGGCGGAAGAGGTCGCGCCGCACGGAACCGAGTTTCAGTTGCAGGACGAACTGCCGGATCATCCGTTCTTCGCCGGAAAGCGGCAGGGCGCGCTGCACCGGCGGCTCGCCGGCGGCGACGCGCGCCAGGTACCCGGCCATCGCGGGCTCGTTCTGGTAGTGCCACCCGTCGGCGTGACCGAACGAACTCACGCCCAGCGCCGCGAGGTCCGCGCCCCGCCAGAGCCGGTCCCGGTAGAGGAAGCGGGCGCGGGCCGGGTCGCGCACCGCGGTGTAGGCGCTCGACCGGGTGTAACCGGCGGCGGTCAGCGCGGCGAACGCCTCCGCCGTCCAGCGGCGCTTGGTCGGCCAGTCGGGGAGTTCGGCGCCGGGGCCCTCGCCGTCGCGGATCTGCCGGGCGAAGGTGGTGTTCCGCGGCGACTCCATCTGGTAGATCGTCACCGCGTCCGGCGCCAGGCGGATCGTTTCCTCCACCGCCGCCTGCCAAAGCCGGTCGTCGTCGCCGAGCATCCCGGCGATGAGGTCCAGGTTGATCTGCGGGAAACCGACCCGCCGGGCTTCGGCGAAGGCGCGCCGGATCTCCGGGGACCGGTGCGCCCGGTTGTTCGCCTCGAGGACCCCGTCGTCGAAGTGTTCGACGCCCAGACTCAGGCGGGTGACGCCGTGCTCGCGGATCCGGGCGAGTTTGCCCGGCGTCAGCGTTCCCGGCTCGCACTCGAACGCGAATTCCTCCATACCGCCCAGGTCGAGGGCCTCGGAGAGTCCGGCGAACAACCGGTCGAGTTGCGCGATGGAGAGGTAGGACGGCGTGCCGCCGCCGTAGTAGAGGAACTCCACCGGGCGCTTCCCGAAGGCGGTTTCGCCGAACCGGCGGGCTTCCGCGATGACCGCGTCGAGGTAGGCGTGGACTTCGTCGGCGTTCTTGTCGGTATAGACCCGGAAGTAGCAGAAGTGGCACCGCTTCCGGCAGAACGGCAGGTGCAGGTAGATGCCGAGCGGGACGCCGGGCCGGCCCGGCCGCTCGAACCGCTCGAGCAGCCCGGCGGCGGTCTCGGGAGTCCAGGTGGAGAACGGGGGGTAGTTCGAGACGAAGTAGTTGCCGAGCGCCGAGTCGGCGGCTTCGTCGTCGAGGAGCCTCGCGGCCTGCGCCGCGAAGTCCGCGGTCTTCCGGGGCGGGGTCATGGGTCGAGTCGGGAAGTGTAAGGAGCCGGCGGCGTTCGCGGGGGCCGGGTCGCTCCCTCCGGCGCCCTCCGCCGCGCCGGTACCATCCGGCCGCTTGCGCGTCATCACCTGGAACCTGAACTCGATCCGCACCCGCGGCCGGCGGCTGCTGAAGTTGCTCGAGCGCCACGAGCCGGATGTCCTCTGCCTCCAGGAGTTGCGCGCCCCGGCGGAGGAGTTCCCCCGGCTGGCGGTCGAGGCCGCCGGCTACCGGGCGGCGGTGTACGCCCAGGCGGCCCGCAACGGCGTCGCGGTCCTCTCGCGGGAACCGGCGGAGGTGCTGGCCCGGGGCCTCCCGCCCTGCGCGGCCCGGAAGGAGGCGCGCCTGCTCGATGTAGCCGTCGCCGGCATCCGCGTGATCACCGCCTATGTGCCCAACGGCAAGTCGGCGGCCCACCCGGACTGGGCCTACAAGTTGGAGTGGCTCGACGCCCTCCGCGCCCACCTGGAGCGGACCGCGCCGCCGGAGACGCCGCTGGTCCTCGGCGGCGACTTCAATGTGGCGCCCGCCGACCGGGACGCCGCCGAACCCCGCCCCGACGGCGTCCTCTGCCACCCGGACGCCCGCGCCGCCCTCTCCGGGGTCGTCGGCCGGGGGCTGGCCGACGCCTACCGCCTCCGCTACGCCGAGGGGGAGGAACCGGAGAAGGGCCTCTACACCTGGTGGGACTACACCCGGCTGTCCTTCGCCCGGAACATCGGCGCCCGGATAGACCACCTCTACCTCACCGCGCCCCTCGCCGCGGGACTGCGGTCGGTGTTCGTGGACCGGGACGAGCGCCGCCAACGGAAGGGGGAGGACATCCCCTCGGACCACGCGCCGCTGGTGTGCGATTTCGACGCCTGAGCCGGGGCCTCGCCGGCCGCGCGCCGGGCCGGGCTGTCGGCGCTGCGCCGCCGGGCGGCGCTGGGCCGCGGGAGCCGCTCGATCCGGCGGCCGCCGGCCCCGGCAGAGGGGGTCGGCGGGGGGCCAGGCGCGGGTTGCGCCGTTGCCCCGAATCCACTACCCTACGGAGTTGCTTCGGGCGTGCGCGGCAGGCCTCCGCTCTCCGGCCTCCTCTCCCCGCCGCGCCCGTCGTCACCATGCGTAATCCGCAGTTTTCTGCCTCCGCCCTCGGACTCGGCGCCCTGCTGCTGGCGCTTCCGCCCGCGGCCTTCGCCGGGCCGCAGGCCGCCGCGCCCGCTCCGTCGGTTTCGCCCGCTCCGTCGGTTTCGACTGTCGCGGGGGTCCGGGCCTTCGAGCCGAGCAGAGAGCCGGCGGCCGTCGGAGAGGCGCCGGCGGCGGTTTCGGCCGCCGTGGCGGCGGCGCACAACCGGGTCCTCCGCACCTACTGCATGGTGTGCCACAACGACCGGATGCGGACCGGGAACATGACGCTCTCCGGGTTCGACGCCGGGGACGCCCCGGGTTCGGCCCCGCTGGCGGAGAAGGTGGTTTCGAAGTTGCGGCTGGGGATGATGCCCCCGCCGGGTGCCCGCCGTCCGGACGACGCGGTTCTCGAAGAGATCGCGGTTTCGCTGGAGGGTCAGTTGGACACGGTCTGGGCGGCCTCCCCGGAGCCGGGTCGGCGTTCGTTCCAGCGGTTGAACCGGGCGGAGTACACGGCGGCGGTGCGCGACCTGTTGTCGCTGCCGATCGACGCTTCGGAGTATCTGCCGCAGGACACGATCAGCGCGAACTTCGACAACATCGCGGACGCGCAGATGCTTTCGGCGACCCTGATGGACGCGTACCTGCGGGCGGCGAGCGAGATCAGCCGCCTCGCCGTCGGCGACCCCGAGGCCGAGCCGGCGGAAACGAGTTACTTCGTCTCCCGCTGGGCCTCGCAGCGCCGCCAGGTGGAGGGCGCCCCCTACGGCACCCGGGGCGGACTCGCCGCCGAGCATGTGTTCCCGGCGGACGGGCACTATGTCTTCCGCGTCTCCCTGCATCACGAGGTATGCGGCCCGATCGTGGGCACCGCCGCCGGCGCGCTGAATTCGGAGAGCAATCCGGAACGGATCGAAGTCTCCATAGACGGCGAGCGCGTGGCGCTGCTCTCCATCGATCCCTGGATGCATACCTCGGATCCCGGCGGCGCGACGATGCGCACCGAGCCGATCTTCGTGAAGGCCGGCCCCCGGAAAGTGGCCGCCGCCTTCCTGCGGCAGTTCGACGGCCCGGTCCAGGACCTGATCTCGCCGCACGACTGGTCGCTCGCCTCCACCAACATCGCGCTCACCTACGGCATCCACAGCCTCCCCCACCTGCGGGATGTCCTCGTCCGGGGCCCGTTCGATGCGACGGGTGTTTCGGAGACTCCGAGCCGGCGGGCGATCTTCGAGTGCCGTCCGCTGAGCGAGGCGGAGGCGCGTCCGTGCGCGGAGCGGATCCTGGGGCGTTTGGGCCGGTTGGCGTATCGGGGCTCGCTGACGGCGGGGAAGTTGGGTTCGCTGCTGGAGTTGTACGACGCGGGAGCGGCGGCGAACGGTTTCGAGGAGGGGATCCGGATGGGGATCGAGGGGATGCTGGCGAGCCCGAACTTCGTGTTCCGGATCGAGGAGCCGCTGGACCCGCGCGAGGCGGAGTACGGGTATCCGCTTTCGGATGTGGACCTGGCGTCTCGGCTGTCGTTTTTCCTGTGGGGGACGATCCCGGACGGGGAGTTGCTGGACCTGGCGGAGGCGGGGCAACTGTCGGAGCCTGCGGTGTATGAGGCTCAGGTTCGGCGGATGCTGGCGGACGGGCGTTCGGATGCGCTTTCGCGGCGCTTTGCGAGCCAGTGGTTCCGGCTGCAGGACCTGGAGAAGATCAACCCGAATGTCCGTTTGTATCCGGACTTCCACCAGCAGTTGAAGACGGCGATGGTGGAGGAGACGGAGCGCTTCTTCCACCACCTGGTTGCGGAGGACCGGAGCGCGTTGGAGATGTTCACGGCGGACTACACCTTCGTGAACGAGCGTTTGGCGCACCACTACGGGATCCCGGGGGTTACGGGGCCGGAGCACCGGCTGGTGCGGTATCCGGACGAGAGCCGCCGGGGGGTGTTCGGCCACGGGAGCATGTTGACGCTGACTTCGCACCCGTACCGGACTTCGGCGGTGCTGCGGGGGAAGTGGGTGATGGAGGTGCTCCTGGGGAGTCCTCCTCCTCCGCCACCGCCGAATGTCTCGGACCTGGACGCGACTCCGGCGACGGCGGACGGCCGGGAGTTGACGGCGCGGGAGCGGCTGGAGATCCACCGGGACAACCCGGCGTGCCGCTCGTGCCACCGGATGATGGACCCGATCGGGCTGGCCCTGGAGCACTTCGATGTGACGGGCCGGGTCCGGGTGAAGGACTCGGGGCAGGCGATCGACGCTTCGGGCGAGTTCTACGACGGGACGGCGATCCGGGATGTTTCGGACTTGCGGGAGGCGCTGCTGCAGCGCCCGATACCGCTGCTTCGGACTTTCACGGAGAACTTGCTGGCGTACGGGTTGGGGCGCCGGGTGGAGTATTTCGACCAGCCGCGGGTACGGGAGATCGTGCGGGAGGCGGAGGGTTCGGGGTACCGGATGTCGGCGTTCCTGCTGGGGGTGGCGCGGAGCCCGGCGTTCCTGCGCAAGGGCGGTTCGCCGGCGGAGGAGTCGGCGACGGAGGCGATTTCCGGTCAGCACTGACCGGCAGAGCACGGGTTCCGGGGACGGGGCCGAGGAGAGACGGATGCACTACCTGACGGGCAAGAGCCTTCCGAGGCGGAGTTTCCTGCGGGGCGCGGGGGCGGTGGTGGCGCTGCCGTTCCTGGACGCGATGGTTCCGGCGAGCGCGGCGGCGAAGGTCGCGGGCTCGGCGGACCGGACGCGCCTGGTTGCGGTGGAGATCGTGCACGGCGCGGCGGGGAGCAACAAGTACGGCCGGGAGAACCACCTGTGGTCCCCGGAGGCGGAGGGGACGGAGTTCGACCTGTCCCGGGGGGCGCTGGCGCCGCTGGAGCCGGTTCGGGACTATGTGACGGTCGTGAGCGACTGCGATGTGGAGCCGGCGGAGGCGCGGACGGCGCGGGAGATCGGCGGCGACCACTTCCGTTCGAGCGCGGCGTTCCTGACGCAGTCGTATCCGAAGCAGACGGAGAGTTCCGATGTGTATGCCGGGACTTCCCTGGACCAGTTGTATGCGCAACGGTTCGGGCAGGAGACTCCGATCCCTTCGATGCAGTTGTGCATCGAGACGGTGGACCAGGCCGGGGGCTGCGCGTACGGGTATGCGTGCGTGTACACGGACACGATCAGTTGGGCTTCCCCGACGGAGCCGCTCCCGATGACGCGTGACCCCCGGATCGTGTTCGACCAGTTGTTCGGCGCGGGCGGGACGCCGGAGGGCCGGCTGGCTCGGCAGGAGGCGCGCCGGAGCGTGCTGGACTTCATCTCGGGGGAGGTGCGGGACCTGAAGCGCAGTCTGGACTCGGAGGACCTGCGGCGGATGGACCGGTACCTGACGGACATCCGGGAGATGGAGCGCCGGATCGAGCGGATCGTCGCGCGGAACACGAGCGGGGAGTTGCGTGACCTCCCGGATGCGCCTTCGGGGGTTCCGGACTCGTTCGACGAGCATGTGAAGATCATGTTCGACCTGCAGGCGTTGGCGTTCCAGTCGGACATGACGCGGGTGTTCAGTTTCAAGTTGGGTCGGGACGCGTCGAGCCGGGTGTATCCGGAGAGCGGGGAGTCGACGGCGTTCCACCCGGCGTCGCACCACGGCAACGACCCGGAGCGGGTGGAGATCCTGGGTCGGATCAACCGGTACCATGTGGGTTTGATTCCGTACTTCATGGAGAAGTTGCGGAGCATCGAGGAGGGTGACCGGACGCTCCTGGACAAGACGATGATCGTGTACGGGTCTCCGATGGGTGATCCGAACATCCACAACCACAAGCGGGTCCCGTTCTTCGTTGCGGGCGGGGCGAACGGGGCGCTGGAGAACAACCTGCACCTGCGTGCGGCGCCGGGGACGCCCTTGGCGAATGTGATGCTGTCGCTGCTGCGGCGGTTGGGCCTGGAGGACCTGGAGAGTTTCGGGAACAGCACCGGGGAGTTTTCGCTTTCGGCGTAGGCCGGGGGCGTGACCTGGTAGCGGGAGTGAGGGCCATGGGCGTTCTGACGAGGACACGGGTTCTGGCGCTTTCGGCGCTGGTGAGCGCTGCGGCTCTGGCGGTGGCGGCAGCGCCGTCGTCGGGTCCGGTGTTGGAGGCGGCGAAGCGGGGCGATGTGGAGTCGGTGCGGGCGGAGTTGCGTTCGGGTGGTGATGTGAACGCGGCGGAGGGGGACGGTTTCACGGCGCTGCACTGGGCGGCGAAGCGCGGCGACGCGGAGTTGGCGGGTGTCCTGTTGTCTGCGGGAGCGGACTTCCGTGCGACGACGCGGCTGGGCGCGCACCAGCCGCTGCATGTGGCGGCGGCTGCGGGTGAGGCGGAGGTGGCGGAGGCGCTTTTGTCTGCGGGAGCGCCGGTCAGCGCGCCCACCGGTACCGGCGCCCGGCCGATCCACTACGCGGCGGCTTCGGGGAGCGCCGCGATCGTGGAGACGCTCGCCTCCCACGGCGCGGATGTGAACGCCGTCGAACCCGGCTGGGGCCAGACCCCGCTGATGTTCGCCGCCGGAGTCGGCCGGCCGGAGACGGTGGGCGCCCTCCTCGAAGCCGGCGCCGACCCGGCGGTCACCGCGGCGGTGCTCGATGTGGCGGCGCGGGGCGAGGCCGACCTGATCGCCCGCCGCGCGCGGCAGGCCCGGGTGGACCGCGAACGCGGCGGCGCCGGGGTCATCTACGACCCGCGGGAACGCGACAAGCAGCGGCGGGCCGCCCAGCGCCGGGCGCGCGCGGCGGCGGCGAAGGCGGAACGCGAGAAGGGCCGCACCGGGGAAGCGGCGGCCAAGCCGGCGGAGGCGCCCGCGACGGCGGCGGTCGGCGGAACCGGCGCTGCCGGCGGAACCGGCGCTGCCGGGGACATCCTGAAAAAGGACGGCAAGAGCGCGGAAGAGGCGGCCGCCGAACAGGCGGAGAAGGACGAACACGCGGAAGCCCACGGGCACCCGGAAGACGAGGCCGCCCGCCTGGCGAAGGAGGAAGAGGCCCGGAAGAAGGCCGGGGACAAGGAGAAGAATCGCCGGCAGCCGCTCCGCTACTCGGAACTGGTCGGGACCCACGGCGGCCTGACCGCCCTGTTGCTGGCGGTCCGCGACGGCCACCGGGAAGCGGCGGTGACCCTCATGGACGGCGGCGCGGACCTGGACCAGCGCGCCGACGGGCACCGCACCACTCCGCTCCTCATGGCGGCGATCAACGGCCACTACGACATCGGCATGGATCTCCTGCAGCGCGGCGCCGACCCGAACCTCAAGAATGTCTCCGGCGCGGCGCCGCTCTACGCGGCGATCAACGCGCGATGGATTTCCCAGCCGTTCCATCCGCAGCCTTCCGACCACCTGCAGCAGGAGACCTCGCACATCGAGTTCATGGAGGCGCTCCTCGACGCCGGTGCCGAGGTGGACGCCCGCCTGCAGCGGAAGCAGTGGTACAGCACCTACAACACCGACCAGTTGGGCGTGGACCGCGCCGGCGCGACGGCGTTCTGGCGCGCGGCCTACGCGCTCGACATACCGGCGATGAAGATGCTGGTGGCGCGGGGCGCCGACCCGCACATCCCGACGATGAAGGTCCCGGAGCGCACGCTGCGGCGGCTCACCTCGCTCATTGACGAAGACGCCGAGGAAGACCCGTCCGGTCTTCCGGAAGTGCCGTACGGCGGGCCGGGGGTGCACCCGATCCACGCGGCGGCCGGAGTCGGCTACGGCCTCGGCCTCGCTGCCAACTCCCACCGGCACGCTCCGGAGGCCTGGCTTCCGGCGGTGAAGTACCTGGTCGAAGAACTCGGCGCGGACCCGGACGCCCGCGACCACAACGGATACAGCGTGATCCACCACGCCGCCTCCCGCGGGGACAACGAGATGATCGAGTACCTGGTCTCGAAGGGCGCCGACCCGCTGGCGATCGCCCGCACCGGCCAGACGACCGTGGACCTGGCGAACGGCCCGGTGCAGCGCATCAGCCCGTTCCCGGAGACGATCGCGCTGCTCGAGGGTTTCGGCGCCAAGAACAACAACCGCTGCGTAGGCTGCTGACCTCCGACGGCGCTCGAGCGGCGCCGTTCATCATCAACCGGGCCGGGCGGATTTCCGCCGGCCCGGTTCCTCCCGCGTAGGGATTTCGCCGCCGGGAAAACCGGGGCGCGCCGGCGCTCCAGGGTCGCGCGCGACCGGCGGCGAGGTCGCCCGGCGGCTACGGCGTTGCGGCCGCCGGTTCCGGAGCCGCGGCGGTGGTTTCGACTCGGGGGAACCGGCGAACGACTTCGAGGAAGGCGTCCCCGTAGCGTTCGAGTTTCGCGGCGCCGACGCCCTGGATGTCCTCGAACTCGGCGCGGTCGGCCGGGCGCCGCTCGGCCATCTCGACCAGCGAGGAGTCGTGGAATACCACATACGGCGGCACGCCGTTCTCCCGGGCGAGGGCGAGTCGGAGTTCCCGGAGGGCCTCGAAGAGCGGTTCGGCTTCCGCCGCCAAGTCGTCGCGCCGCCGTTTCGGTGCCCGTTCCGCATCGGGGGTTCTTCGCCGCGAGCGGGGCCGGGGCGCGAGGTCGCGGCGCAACTCGATGGACCGCTCCTTCCGGAGCACCGGCCACGACGCCGGAGTCAGTTTCACGGAGCCGTGCCGCTCCATGTCGACCCTGACCAGCCCGCGCGCCGCCAACTGGCGGAACACCGACCGCCACTGCCGGGCGTCGAGGTCGCTCCCGACCCCGTAAGTCGGCAGGCGGTCGTGTCCGTACGCGCGGATGCGGTCGTCCCCGTCGTCGCCCCGGAGGATCCGGATCAGGTATTCCCGCCCGAAACGTTGCCCGGTCCGATACACCGCGGACATCGCCTTTTGCGCCGGCACCGTGCCGTCCCAGGACTCCGGCGGCTCGAGACAGTTGTCGCAGTTGCCGCAGTTCCCGTCCCGCTCCTCGCCGAAGTAGGCGAGCAGCGCCCTCCGTCGGCAGCCGGTCAGTTCGCAGTAGCCGAGGAGCGCTTCCAGTTTGCGCGCGCTCACCCGCTTGTGCCGCTCGTCGGCGTCCGAAGTGTCCACCAGACTGCGGAGGCGCGCGACATCGGAGGTTCCGTAAGTCATCCAGGCCGTCGCCGGCTCACCGTCGCGGCCCGCCCGCCCGGTCTCCTGGTAGTAGGCCTCGAGGCTCTTCGGCAGGTCGAGGTGCGCCACGAACCGCACATCCGGTTTGTCGATGCCCATCCCGAACGCGATCGTCGCCACGATGACCACCCCGTCCCGCTCCATGAACGCCTCCTGCGCCGCCTCGCGTTCCGCCGCGGCCAGTCCGGCGTGGTACGGCCGGGCGTCGAGCCCGCGTTTCCGCAGCCAGTCGGCGGTTTCTTCCACGCCCCGCCGGGAGAGGCAGTACACGATGCCGGCGTCCCCTTCGTGTTCACCGAGGAGACCGCGGACCAACTGCTGCTTCGGGTTGTCCTTGGGCGTCACCCGGTACCGGATGTTCGGGCGGTCGAAACTGGCGATGAACCGCCCGGCGCCGCGCAACCCGAGCCGCTCGAGGATCTCGCGGCGGGTGGGCTCGTCGGCGGTCGCGGTGAGCGCCAGCCGGGGCACTCCGGGAAAGCGCTCACCGAGCGCCGCGAGTTCCAGGTACTCGGGTCGGAAGTCGTGACCCCAGGAGGCGACGCAGTGGGCTTCGTCTATCGCGATCAGGGCCAGGTCCACGCCATCGAGCAGCGAGAGCGCCCGCTCGCCGAGCAGACGTTCCGGCGCGGCGTAGAGCAGGTCGAGTTCGCCGCGGCGAACCCGGTTCTCGACCTCCAGGACTTCGGGATAGGAGAGCGTGGAGTTCAGGCTGGCGGCCCGGACGCCCTGCTGCCGGAGCGCGGCCACCTGGTCGTTCATGAGCGAGATGAGCGGCGAGACCACGACGCCCAGCCCCGGGCGGACGAGCGCCGGGACCTGGTAGCACAGCGACTTCCCGCCCCCGGTGGGCATGAGCACCAAGGCGTCCCGGCCGGCGAGCACCTCCCGGATCACCGCCTCCTGGTGGCCGAGGAACCGGTCGAATCCGAAGACCCGGCGCAGGACCTCCCCGGCGCTCGCGATTCCGTCGGCTTCCACCGCCTCGTCCGCCTCGCGGCCTCCTCCGGCGCCCCGGGGTTCCTCGACCGGCGCTCCCGCCGTGCGCCGGCCCGTTTCTCGCCCCACCTCCGCCGGAAATCCTAGCCCGCGAGTTTTCCCGGAGGACGGTGACGAGTCGACGGGGATCGGCGCCCCGGCAGGCCCGCGAGAGGCCCCTTTCGGCTTGCATCCGGCGGCTTCCCCGATTTTCCCGGAGGACGGTGACGAGTCGACGGGGACCGGCGCCCCGACAGGCCCGCGAGAGGCCCCTTTCGGCTTGCATCCGGCGGCTTCCCCGACTACTCTCCGTAGTCGTTCCGTACCCTGTCGGCGGGCGTGTATCCGCACTCCGGGCCGAGGTCTGAAATGCCCCGTTTTTCCAGTAGTTATGCCGTAGCCGCCGGGCTCGCCGGTCTGCTCGCCGCAGCCGCGTCCGAGGCTGCCGCCACCGGCCAGAACGCGCCGGCTCCGTCGGCCGCCGTGGTCGCCGGGGTGCGGGCGTTCGAACCGGGCAGGGAGGCGCCGGCGACGAGCGGAGGGGCATCGGCCGCGGTCTCGGCTGCGGAAGCGGAAGCGGCGGCGCACAACCGCGTCATCCGCACCTACTGCATGGTGTGCCACAACGACCGGATGCGGACCGGGAACATGACGCTCTCCGGGTTCGACGCCGGGGACGCCCCCGGTTCGGCGCCGCTGGCGGAGAAGGTGGTTTCGAAGTTGCGGCTGGGGATGATGCCCCCGCCGGGCGCCCGCCGGCCGGACGACGCGGTTCTCGAAGAGATCGCGGTTTCGCTGGAGGGGCAGTTGGACACGGTTTGGGCGGCGTCCCCGGAGCCGGGCCGGCGTTCGTTCCAGCGGTTGAACCGGGCGGAGTACACGGCGGCGGTGCGCGACCTGCTGTCGCTGCCGATCGACGCTTCGGAGTATCTGCCGCAGGACACGATCAGCGCGAACTTCGACAACATCGCGGACGCGCAGATGCTTTCGGCGACCCTGATGGACGCGTACCTGCGGGCGGCGAGCGAGATCAGCCGCCTCGCCGTCGGCGACGCCCGCGCGACGCCGGCCGAAGTCGGCTTCCATGTGTCGCGCTGGGCGTCCCAACTGGACACGGTGGAGGGCGCCCCGTACGGCACCCGGGGCGGGATCTCGGTCGAGCATGTGTTCCCCGCCGACGGCGAATACCGCTTCCGCCTCGCCTTCCACCACGAGACCACCGGCGCCATCGTCGGCTCCGGTTCCGGCTCCCTCCACACCTTCGGCAAGCCGGAACAGATCGAGATCTCCATAGACGGCGCGCGCGTCGCGCTGCTCGAAGTGGATCGGTGGATGCATGTCTCCGATCCCGACGGAGTCAACCTCCGCACCGGGCCGATCTTCGTGAAGGCCGGGCCGCGCCGGATCTCCGCGGCGTTCCTGAAGCGGTTCGAAGGCCCGGTCCTCGACCTCATCTCGCCCCACGACTGGTCGCTCGCCTCCACGGCGACTTCGCGCGCCTACGGCATCCACAGCATGCCGCACCTGCGCGACCTGTTCATCCGGGGCCCGTTCGACGCGACGGGTGTTTCGGAGACTCCGAGCCGGCGGGCGATCTTCGAGTGCCGTCCGCTGAGCGAGGCGGAGGCGCGTCCGTGCGCGGAGCGGATCCTGGGGCGTTTGGGCCGGCTGGCGTATCGGGGCTCGCTGACGGCGGGGAAGTTGGGTTCGCTGCTGGAGTTGTACGACGCGGGAGCGGCGGCGAACGGTTTCGAGGAGGGGATCCGGATGGGGATCGAGGGGATGCTGGCGAGCCCGAACTTCGTGTTCCGGATCGAGGAGCCGCTGGACCCGCGCGAGGCGGAGTACGGGTATCCGCTTTCGGATGTGGACCTGGCGTCTCGGCTGTCGTTTTTCCTGTGGGGGACGATCCCGGACGGGGAGTTGCTGGACCTGGCGGAGGCGGGGCAACTGTCGGAGCCTGCGGTGTATGAGGCTCAGGTTCGGCGGATGCTGGCGGACGGGCGTTCGGATGCGCTTTCGCGGCGCTTTGCGAGCCAGTGGTTCCGGCTGCAGGACCTGGAGAAGATCAACCCGAATGTCCGTTTGTATCCGGACTTCCACCAGCAGTTGAAGACGGCGATGGTGGAGGAGACGGAGCGCTTCTTCCACCACCTGGTTGCGGAGGACCGGAGCGCGTTGGAGATGTTCACGGCGGACTACACCTTCGTGAACGAGCGTTTGGCGCACCACTACGGGATCCCGGGGGTTACGGGGCCGGAGCACCGGCTGGTGAGGTATCCGGACGAGAGCCGCCGGGGGGTGTTCGGCCACGGGAGCATGTTGACGCTGACTTCGCACCCGTACCGGACTTCGGCGGTGCTGCGGGGGAAGTGGGTGATGGAGGTGCTCCTGGGGAGTCCTCCTCCTCCGCCACCGCCGAATGTTTCGGACCTGGACGCGACTCCGGCGACGGCGGACGGCCGGGAGTTGACGGCGCGGGAGCGGCTGGAGATCCACCGGGACAACCCGGCGTGCCGCTCGTGCCACCGGATGATGGACCCGATCGGGCTGGCCCTGGAGCACTTCGATGTGACGGGCCGGGTCCGGGTGAAGGACTCGGGGCAGGCGATCGACGCTTCGGGCGAGTTCTACGACGGGACGGCGATCCGGGATGTTTCGGACTTGCGGGAGGCGCTGCTGCAGCGCCCGATACCGCTGCTTCGGACTTTCACGGAGAACTTGCTGGCGTACGGGTTGGGGCGCCGGGTGGAGTATTTCGACCAGCCGCGGGTACGGGAGATCGTGCGGGAGGCGGAGGGTTCGGGGTACCGGATGTCGGCGTTCCTGCTGGGGGTGGCGCGGAGCCCGGCGTTCCTGCGCAAGGGCGGTTCGCCGGCGGAGGAGTCGGCGACGGAGGCGATTTCCGGTCAGCACTGACCGGCAGAGCACGGGTTCCGGGGACGGGGCCGAGGAGAGACGGATGCACTACCTGACGGGCAAGAGCCTTCCGAGGCGGAGTTTCCTGCGGGGCGCGGGGGCGGTGGTGGCGCTGCCGTTCCTGGACGCGATGGTTCCGGCGAGCGCGGCGGCGAAGGTCGCGGGCTCGGCGGACCGGACGCGCCTGGTTGCGGTGGAGATCGTGCACGGCGCGGCGGGGAGCAACAAGTACGGCCGGGAGAACCACCTGTGGTCCCCGGAGGCGGAGGGGACGGAGTTCGACCTGTCCCGGGGGGCGCTGGCGCCGCTGGAGCCGGTTCGGGACTATGTGACGGTCGTGAGCGACTGCGATGTGGAGCCGGCGGAGGCGCGGACGGCGCGGGAGATCGGCGGCGACCACTTCCGTTCGAGCGCGGCGTTCCTGACGCAGTCGTATCCGAAGCAGACGGAGAGTTCCGATGTGTATGCCGGGACTTCCCTGGACCAGTTGTATGCGCAGCGTTTCGGGCAGGAGACTCCGATCCCTTCGATGCAGTTGTGCATCGAGACGGTGGACCAGGCCGGGGGTTGCGCGTACGGGTATGCGTGCGTGTACACGGACACGATCAGTTGGGCTTCCCCGACGGAGCCGCTCCCGATGACGCGCGACCCCCGGATCGTGTTCGACCAGTTGTTCGGCGCGGGCGGGACGCCGGAGGGCCGGCTGGCTCGGCAGGAGGCGCGCCGGAGCGTGCTGGACTTCATCTCGGGGGAGGTGCGGGACCTGAAGCGCAGTCTGGACTCGGAGGACCTGCGGCGGATGGACCGGTACCTGACGGACATCCGGGAGATGGAGCGCCGGATCGAGCGGATCGTCGCGCGGAACACGAGCGGGGAGTTGCGTGACCTCCCGGATGCGCCTTCGGGGGTTCCGGACTCGTTCGACGAGCATGTGAAGATCATGTTCGACCTGCAGGCGTTGGCGTTCCAGTCGGACATGACGCGGGTGTTCAGTTTCAAGTTGGGTCGGGACGCGTCGAGCCGGGTGTATCCGGAGAGCGGTGAGTCGACGGCGTTCCACCCGGCCTCGCACCACGGGAACGACCCGGAGCGGGTGGAGATCCTGGGGCGGATCAACCGGTACCATGTGGGTTTGATTCCGTACTTCATGGAGAAGTTGCGGAGCATCGAGGAGGGTGACCGGACGCTCCTGGACAAGACGATGATCGTGTACGGGTCTCCGATGGGCGATCCGAACATCCACAACCACAAGCGGGTCCCGTTCTTCGTTGCGGGCGGGGCGAACGGGGCGTTGGAGAACAACCTGCACTTGCGTGCGGCTCCGGGGACGCCTCTGGCGAATGTGATGCTGTCGCTGCTGCGGCGGTTGGGCCTGGAGGACTTGGAGAGTTTCGGGAACAGCACCGGGGAGTTCTCGCTTTCGGCGTAGGCCGGGGGCGTGACCTGGTAGCGGGAGTGAGGGCCATGGGCGTTCTGACGAGGACACGGGTTCTGGCGCTTTCGGCGCTGGTGAGCGCTGCGGCTCTGGCGGTGGCGGCAGCGCCGTCGTCGGGTCCGGTGTTGGAGGCGGCGAAGCGCGGGGATGTGGAGTCGGTTCGGGCGGAGTTGCGTTCGGGTGGTGATGTGAACGCGGCGGAGGGGGACGGTTTCACGGCGCTTCACTGGGCGGCGAAGCGCGGCGACGCGGAGTTGGCGGGTGTCCTGTTGTCTGCGGGAGCGGACTTCCGGGCGACGACGCGGCTGGGCGCGCACCAGCCGCTGCATGTGGCGGCGGCTGCGGGAGAGGCGGAGGTGGCGGAGGCGCTGCTGTCTGCGGGAGCGCCGGTCAGCGCGCCCACGGGAACCGGCGCCCGGCCGATCCACTTGGCCGCGGCCGCCGGCGACGAGCGAGTCGTCGCCGCCCTGGTCGCCGCCGGGGCGAATGTGGACGGGCAGGAGTCCGAGTGGGGAATGACCCCGCTCATGTTCGCCGCGGTGAAGGGGAGGTCGGAGGCCGTTACCGCCCTGTTGGAAGCGGGCGCTGACGCCGAAATCACCGCCAAGGTGCTCGACATCGTCGAGCGCGCCGAGTTCGACTCCGACGAGCGGCGGGCGCGGCAGGCCCGTTTGGCCGACCGGCGCGGCGGTACCGGCATCCTCTACGCCGAGCGTCCGGAGAACCGGGGAGCGCGCGCCGGCGGCGCGGCCGGCGCGGGCGCAGCCGCGGCGGGGACCGGAACCGGAGGCGGCGACCTGAATCCGGCCGGCCGCGCGGCCGGCGCGCCGCTCGACCCGCTGAATCCGGAAGTCGAAGAGGAAGATCCGAACGAGCCGAAGCCGAAGACCTACGAGGAGCGTGTGGGCACCCACGGCGGCCTGACGGCGCTCCTGCTCGCCGCCCGGGAGGGGAAGATCGAGGCGGCCTCGGCGATGCTCGACGGCGGCGCCGATGTGAACCGGCGAGCCGCCGGAAGCGGCGCCACCCCGCTCCTGATGGCCACCATCAACGGCCACTTCGACCTGGCGATGGAGTTGCTCGCGCGCGGCGCCGACCCGACGCTGGCCGACGCGCAGGGGGCGACGCCGCTCTACGGCGCGATCAACACCCAGTGGATACCCAAGGCGCGCCACCCGCAGCCGGCGGACTACCTCCAACAGGAGACCTCGCACCTGGAACTGATGCAGGCCCTGTTGGATGCCGGCGCCGATGTGAACGCCCGCATAGACAGTTCCCTCTGGTACACGGTGTTCAATGTGGACCAACTGGGAGTGGACCGCAGCGGGGCGACCGCGTTCTGGCGCGCCGCCTATTCGCTGGACCTTCCGGCGATGAAGTTGCTCGTGGCGAACGGCGCCGACCCGCATATCCCGACGATCCGCGTCCCCGAACGGCGGCGCCTTCCCCGGATCATCCCGGAGGACGCCGAGGATCCCTCCGGCCTCCCGCCGGCCGAATACGGCGGCCCGGCGGTGTACCCGATCCATGCCGCCGCCGGAGTCGGCTACGGCCTCGGTTTGGCGGCGAACTCACACCGTCACGCGCCGGAGGCGTGGTTCTCGGCGGTCGAATACTTGGTCGAAGAGTGCGGCGCGGATGTGACCGTCCGCGACCACAACGGCTACGGGGTCATCCACCATGCCGCTTCGCGCGGGGACAACGAGATGATCGAGTACCTCGTGGCGAAGGGCGCGGACCCGCTGCTCGTCGCCCGCACCGGCCAGACGACGATCGACCTGGCCAACGGGCCGGTGCAGCGCATCAACCCCTTCCCGGAGACCATCGCGCTCCTCGAAAGTTACGGAGCCAAGAACAACCACGCCTGCGTCGGATGCTGACCAAGCGAACTCTCACTTGGGGGGCTGGCGCGGTTGTCGCCTGCGCGGTCATTGCTGTCGTATGGAGTTCGTCAAGATATCGAAACCGTGTAGATGCCGCGGTCGGCGCCGAGATCGTGGCCCTTGACGCACGATTCCAAATGCTGCGTGCAATGGATCGGGCGCAGAACGCAGATGCGCTTGGGGCGTGGTTTTCGCAACGACTGGACGTTGAGGCAGCGGAAGCGTCTTTGCGCGATGCGGAGAATGTGCTCGCCGATGTTGGAGCCGAAATGACGGAACGAATCAAGAAGTACGAATCTCGGGCTAGTGGTTACGGGAGAATCGAAAGTGAACGACTAGGAGACATGGTGTCCGCCGCGCAACTGGCGAATCGCATGGCTGGCGCACCGAGAGAGATGCAAGTAGCCGTCGAGAAGGAGATCCAGTTGTCAGGGTTTGAAATAGGTCTGATGAGAAGATGGGCACAAGAGAACGCTTCCAAGGCAGAACAGAGCCGTGCGGAAGTGGCACGTGCCGAAGAAGTGGCGTTGAAGGCCCGAGAGCGCTTCGCCGCTACGCGTCAAGCGAGCGCGATCTGGAATTCAGTGAGCGAAGAGGTAGAGCGTCGAGAGCGCACAGCTACTGGTCGGGCGGAGTCGGCCCGAGACGAAGTCCAAAACGCACTACGCTTGATCAAGGCGGAGGAAGGCTCTCCGGATGCGAAGGAGAGATCCTATCTCGCAGCATCGGCGACACTCCGAGAAGCGCTTCTCCGGAAGCGTCAGGCCATAGCCCAATTCAAGACGACTGTCCAGATTGAAGAGGCGCTCGATCACTCCGCAAGCCCGACTTCGTGGACGAACTATTGGACCAAGAAGCGACTGGCGATGTTGTGGATGCCGGATAGTCTGAGAGCAGTCGTCGAGGCCGCACAGGACGCGTTCTCCCAAGGCGCGCCTGCAGAATTGGCCGAGGATCGCGCGGCGAAGTGGGAGGCTGCCGCACGAGCGGCAGAGGCGTGGCAGCGTGCGGAACGGACAGCGACGGAGGCGTGGGAGCGGGTCGGCTAAGCGCCTCCGTTCCTTGGCTTCTTGATGATGACGCCCTTGGGGCGTGTGGCAACCGAGGGTCGCAAGGCGTTCATGGATGGCCCGTCCCATTGAGATCGCCGATCGTCGCTGACGAGCGCGGCGGAGAGCCGGCGTCCGAAAGACGGATTCGCTAGAAAGGACGAGCCAGACACCGTTCGCCGGACCGGCGCAAACCCGTCGAATGCAGATCGCTCATTCGGGCTGGCTCGGCGCCACTGCTTGGTGAATGGTTGGGGGGAGGCAGAAGGATCGTCGCGACGAGTGACCCAACGCGAGAGCAGGCAGGTGGAGACGTCGTCGATGAGTTTTTCGCTCCGAAGGAGCAGTCCCTCCAATGTTGCTTTTGCGTCCTCTTGGACAACATAGGTGTCGGCAGAATCGGCGTCGATGAACGCCTCGACATCGGATAGTGATGGAGACCGGGGTAGCCGTCGTTGAGATCGAAAGCGAGCAGGGAGATGGCTAGGATTGAGTATAGTTGTGTCCGGTTCGCTATCGTGAAACTGCATTCGAAGGCCCCGATGAGTCAACATGTTTCGATAGTCCAACATCCAGTGGAGCCAGCCGCCAGCACTGTGACGGAGCACTGTGGCGCGAATCCCGGACAAGGGGTCATGGCCATCGCGATCCAGGGATTTCGGGAATGTTCGAGAGAAGGAGGCAGTCTTGATCCATTCGGGCAGTGGGTGCACGCCAATGATGAGGGCTGCCAAGCAATCCAAGGCGCTGCAGAGGGCGCGGAGCAGCCCGTCGCGATGGATATCCGCAAGAGTGCCTCGCTGCAGGGAATCGAGTGGGCTCCGAACGGGCCCGGTAAGACTGTCTCGCGTGGGGAAGAAGCACTCGTTCTCGGAGTGGTCCAAGTATTCGAGCCAGTGGACGCGGGCAGCAACAAGGTGCGTGGAAATACTGCTGGCGCAGACAAGGAGGTGGTCACCGATGAGGATGCGATGTGGTGTTACTTCCTTACACTGCGGAAGCCACCAGCCGATACCGTACGGCGGTGCGGTGCTAAGGTCCTCGAATACGGCCTTACGCAGGTGATGGACATGGGGTGTCTCGATGCCCAGTTTTTCCTCAAGTTCGTGCTCTTGGTGTCGCGGATCGCTACTCTGAAACGGTTTGGCGAGGAGCGCGAGATGGGCGTCAAGCACGGTGTCGATGGGCGGTATGGTAGTCCCGAGCGAGGGCCGCATGGCCGACGCGGGAGAGAAACCATAGCATGGGTTGCCTCGGCTGGTGGTTCGCCGATCTGGCTGCACGGGTGGCGTCATTCACTCGCGGACTTGCGAGCAGTAGAGAGATCGGTTAAGGTTCTGTAGAGGTGTTCACCGATGACTGAACGACTTGGATCAGCGATTCTCGTTGTCGCCCTGATTCCCGTTGCGGCGGCAGGGCAGCCGGAGCCGGACTGGGAGGCGGTGGAGATCACGCGGGAAGAGGTCGGGAGCGGGATCCATGTGCTGTTCGGGCGGGGCGGCAACATCGCCGTCTCGACCGGGGAGGACGGCGCCCTGATGGTGGACGACCAGTTCGCGCCGCTCACCGGGAAGATCTTGGCCTCGGTGGCGGAAGTGACCGACGATCCGGTGCGTTTCGTCGTGAACACGCACTGGCACGGGGACCACACCGGGGGCAACGAGAACCTCGGCGAGGCCGGCGGGATCATCGTGGCCCACGAGAATGTGCGGCGCCGGATGAACCCGGCGGAGTTCGCCGATCTGGTGGGGCGAAGCGACCAGGCGCCGAAGGGCGCGCTGCCGGTCGTCACTTTCGACAGCGGCGTGACCCTGCACTGGAACGGACTCACGATCGAAGCCGTCCATCAGCCGCATGCCCACACCGACGGCGATTCGGCGATCTTCTTCGGCGGGGCGAATGTGGTCCACATGGGCGACTTGTTCTTCAACGGCGGGTTCCCGTTCATCGATGTGGACTCCGGCGGCGCGCTCGACGGCCTGATCTCGGCCGCCGAGACGGTAATCGCCCGCACCGACGGCGCGACCGTAGTCATCCCCGGCCATGGCCCGGTGACCGACCGGGCGCGGTTGATGCGCTACGCGGAGGCGCTTCGGGAGGCGCGGGAGCGCCTGACCATGAGGATCTCCGCCGGCGACAGCGAGGAAGACGCCGTAGCCGCCGTTGCCGAGATCGTCACCGGGATCGCCGAGGAACTGGGCTGGACGGTGGACACGACCGGCTTCGTGAGCGCCGAGCGCTTCGTCCGGCTGGCCTACCGCAGTCTGGCCGGCTGAGACTCCGCGCCGGACTCGCCCGCCCGGGCCGGCGTAGGCGCGCGGGAGGCTCGCCGCCGCCGCCACCCCGCGATAGCGTTCCGGCTCCCGGCGGCGCCCCGAGGGGGACTTCCCTCGACCTCGTCCGCCGCGGAAGGAGAACACCGATGCATCTCGCAACCCGCCGCTCGGCGGCGCTTTCTCTCGCTTTCCTGTTGATCGGCGCGGCGGTCGGCTCGGCTCAGGACTCCGGCCGATTCCGGTTCGTGTTCGGCGGCGAACGCGACTACTCGACCGTCGAGCATCCGGACAAGACGGTCACGGTCGGCGAAATCCACGGTCTCTGGGTAGTGACCCAGGGCGACGAGACCGGCCCGTTCGTGGACGAGGCGATCCTGCACGGCAGTTGCGCCGTCCGGGTGACCACCTCCGGAGGCGAGAGCGACATCGCCGCCGACTGCGCGCTCGAGGACGAGGAACACGACGAGTTGTTTCTCGTCGGCACCCGCCGAAGCGGCGATGTGGCTGTCGGAGGAGGCGGCGACGGCGTCTTCACCCTGAGCGGCGGCACCGGCAAGTTCAGCGAAATCGGCGGCGTCTGCCCCTACACCGTCCACTACATGGAAGACGAAGACCTGGTCGTCTTCGCCCACTGCGACTGGACGAAGAACTGACCGCGTAGCGAGCGCTCCCGGTGGTTCGCGCCGCCCCGGCAGATGGGCCGTGGCCGCGCGGGCACTGGATGACCTTCTTTGTCGGTTCGGTGGGGCCCGCCGGTCCTGGCTGGATGCCTCTCCGTCGACGCGATCACTTCGATTGACGCGGGAAGTCTCGTGAAATCGTGCGGTCCCAGATACTGTCGAATGCTTCGGCGATGCCGTTCGGGCGAATGCCGCCGTATTCTCCGCTCGTGTGGCATATCGCGCCGCAACCGTCCTCATCGTGGAACAGCGTATGGAACGCTATCCGGTCGTTCCGTTGACGCCTCAGGTCCAACTCCTTGAGGATCACATAGTCGTGCGTCGCCAGAAACACCTGCACGCCGAGTCGGTGGAGTTTCAGGATCGCTTCAATGACGCCGCCGAGTAGAGAAGGATTCAGCGATGCCTCCGGGTGATCCCAGAACAACACGGAATCCTTTTTGAGAGTGCCGTTCCGCACCAGGAGCCAGAGCAAGCCCAGCCGTCGAAGACCGTCGGCTACGAGTGGAAACTCCAGATTGCCACGGTTGCAGTCCAAGTAGAACTCGCCATTCTCCACCCGGACTCTGCCGCCAAGGCGCAGGCCCTGAAGAACATCCTCGCGAGCGGCGTCCATCGGTACGCCGTGCGTGGTTCGGAGCGCCTGCTCGATCAGGTCCGAATGGAACTCCGGGGAGCGGGTTTCCGAGGATGATGGCCGGTTTCGAATTCCTGAGGTGCGCGACAACACTTCCTCGACCGGGATAAAGACGGCTTCCAGGGAATCATGGCGCCAAGCAGGATCGACGCTCAGTTGCGCCGTGTTCGTCTCGCGCGAGTTCGTGGCGAATTCCAGACGCAGGCGGCGCGTCCCTCGATGCACCTCCACGGAACTGGTTTGGCCGCCGAGCCGGCGGGTGACGAGTCTCCCGATGAGCCGGTGTCGCGGTTGGAAGACGCCCACCAGTTGGTCTGCGAAGTCCTTGCCGGCGCGAGTGGCGGCGCCGGCAGCGTAGGCGACCCTCATCAAGTGCGTTTTGCCGGCGCCGTTCTTGCCGAGGAAGACATTGACGCCGGGGGAGAACTCGAGGTCGAGGTCCGTGAAGGCCGTGAAGTTCCTGAGCCGAACGCGAGTGAGGCTCACGGTCTCGCGTGGGGCGAAATGGCCGCGGGGAAGACGAGGTCGGTCGTTGGCGGCGGAGAAAGCGATACGCGTTTGGTCAGCCGCGGACCTGGCGGCCGGTGGAGTCCACCAGGTTGTAGCGGCGGGCGTCGGCGCGCCAGTCCTCGGAGCGGATGAGGGTGGTGTAGTCGTCGGTCGGGAGGGCCTGGTCGGCGTAGCCGGGCCAGGTGGGGCCGTCGGCTTCGGCGGCGCCGTCGCGGATGTGTTCGAGGCCCCGGCGCATGGCGCCGAGGGCGAGGCGGAGCAACTGGCCGGCGTAGAGGACCAGGGGGACGCCGTTTTCGCGAAGGGTGCTCAGCGGGGTGTCGTGGACGCTGGCGATCACCGGGCGGCCGGCCGCTTCGGACACTGCGCCGATGCGTTCCGGGGCGAGGCCGGCGAAGAAGAGGAGGTCGGCGCCGGCTTCGCCGTAGGCGGCGCCCCGTTCCATGGCTTCCGTCTCTTCGAGTCCGATGGAGACGGCGTCGCAGCGCGCCACCAGCATCAGGCCGCCCGAGCGGGCGTCGGCGGCGGCGCGGATGCGGTCCTGCATCCGGTCCCGCTCGATGAGGACGCCGCCTTCTCCCAGGTGCTTCGCCTGGACATGGTCTTCGATCATCACCGCGGCCAGGCCGCCGCGCTCGTAGCCGCGAACCGCGCGCGCCACCGCGAGCGGGCTCCCGCCGCCGTCGTCCGCGTCGGCGAACACCGGGACGGGGACGCTTCCGGCGATGCGGGAGGCGGTGTCGATGAGTTCGGTGATGGACGCGAGGCCGTAGTCGGGGAGTCCGTAGTTCGCTGCGGAACCGGCGCTGCCGCCGTACAGGACGGCCCCGAACCCCATCTCGACGATCAGGCGCGCCGAGAGGACATCGAACGCGCCGGGACAGAGGACCGGCGCCCCGGCGGAGAGGAGGGAACGCAGCCGGCCGCCCATGTCGGAAGCCTCGGCTCCCTCCTGGCCCGCGCCGGAGCAGGCAGCGCCGGCGGTAGCGGCCAGTCCCCCGCCGGCCGAGCCGAGCACGGCGCCTCCGGCGCCGGCGGAGAGTCGCGTCATCGCCTCGCGGCGTCCGATTCCCGGTTCCGGAACTGTCTTCATCGAGTGTCTCCCGGGGGACTCGCCCCCCGTTATCTCGCGCCCGGTCGGTGATCGAGGGCGCAGCGGAAGCCGATGGTGTGGATCCGCGTGTCGGGACGGGTGAAGTTGCGGTAGAAGACGCTGGCGATCCGTTCGTCGGTATCGGCCCAACTCCCGCCGCGGAAGACCCGGTAAGGGGCGTCTTCCGGGCCGCGGGGATTCACCGAAGCCGCCACCGCGTACTGGCCGAGGTCGTACCCGTCGGCGACCCATTCGGCGATGTTGCCCACCATGTCGTGGAGGCCGTAACCGTTCGGGGGGTAGGAGCCGACTGCAGTCGGTCCCCGGGGATGCCGTAGCCTCGCCGGGGGCGGGCCGCTCTCGCCGGCGCCCTCCCCGGTTCCCGGACGGAAGGTTTCGCCCCAGGGCCACGCCTTCCCAGCGAGACCGCCGCGCGCGGCTTTCTCCCACTCCGCCTCCGTCGGCAGCCGTTTGCCGCGGAAGTCGCAATACGCAGCCGCTTCGTCCCAAGTCAGGTTGTACGCCGGAAGGTCGGCGCGGTCGGCCGGGAAACCCTGCCGCCAGTGGAACGGCTCCGCGGCGCCGGTGCTCTCCGCGTACACGAGGTAAGCCCCCTGGGTCACTTCCGTCCGGTCCATCCAGAAGCCGGGCAGCGTCACGCGGTGCGCCGGGCGGTCGTCCACCCGGTCGCGCGCCTGCCAGCCGATCTCGTCTATGAGCCACAGCCTCGTGCGTCCCATCCAGAAGTCGCCCGGCGGGATCCAGCAGATGTCCTCCGCGCGGTCGTCGGTGCAATGGGCGGAGACCGCGCCGCCCTCGTCCCCGGCGCCTCCCGATACGGCGGCGCCGGAGAGCAGCAGGAGCGCCGCGGCCCGGACGCCGACTCTCAGGCGAGCCGGCGGCCGCCTACGCAAAGATCTCGCCGATCTCGTCGTCGAACATCATCTCGGAACCGCCGAGCGATACCGAGTCCACATACAGGTACTCCCGGCCGGACGGAGTGTTCGACACGGACTTCCGCCAATCGATGCCCAGGGCGGAGTAGATGGTCGCCACCGTGTTGTCCATGAACGGTTGGCCGGCGTGTTTCCAGCCCGGATCCACGACTTCCGAGCCGTCCTCGTTGGTGCGTCCGACGACCCGGCCGCCCGCAACGCCGGCCCCGGCGAAGAGCGAGGTGTAGGCGAAGCGGTAGTGGTCGCGGCCCATCACCGGGTTCATCTCCGGAGTGCGGCCGAATTCGCTGGCGACCACGATCAGCGTCTCGTCCAGCAGGGTCTTGCCCGGTTCGCCGCCGGGGCGGGCGGCGAGATCGTCGAGCAGCGAGGTGAAACCCCGATCCAACCGGGGGCAGGTGGTGTAGTGGTTCCACTCCCGCGACCGGTCGAAGATGCCGGCGTGGTGATCCCATCGGTCGCCGTCGTAGATGTAGATGAACCGCGTGCCGGCGTCGGCTTCGATCAGGTTGCGCGCGAGGATGCAGCCGAGGCCGAACTCGTCCTCGCCGTAACGCTCGCGGTCGGCGCCGCTGGCCTGGAACAACCGCGGCCAGCGCGGGTCGGTGAGCAGCCCGTACGCCGTCCGGTAGTAGTCGCGGTAGTCGTTCGCCTGCCGCCCGAGCGAGGCCCGTTCCGCGGCCGAAACCTCCGCGAGGCGTTCGAGCAGCCGGAAGCGCTCCTCGAGCAGCCGGCGTCCGCCTTCGACATTGCCGCCGAAGGACTCGAACACCGTCGTCGGGTCGAGATCGAGGCCGGAGAACCGGGTGGGCAGGAATCCGGCGCCGATGGAGCCGGCGCGCGCCCGCGTGAGATAGGTGCTCACATAGGTCGGGAACCGATCCGTTTCGCGCCGTTCCCCGTCGAGTTCGGCGGCGATGACGCTGCCGAAGGCGGGGATCTCGCGGGCCAGCGCCACATTCAGCGCCCGTCCGGTCTGGGTGTGGTACTGCCCGTTGAAGTGGATGAGTTCCGGGGCGCGCATCGAGCGCACCAGCGCCACGCGGTCCATCCGCGACACCAAGTTCGGGAAGAGCGTTCGGGACAGCGAGACTTCGTCCCCGAGTTGGACCATGTCGAGGTCCGGCGGGGTCCACCGGGTCTGCTTGAAGTCCCAGGTGTCCATCGGGCTGATGGCGCCGCCCATCTCGATGAAGATGCAGTAGCGCGCGGCGCCGCGCGGGTTCGCCTTTCCCTCGGCCCGCGCGGCGAGCGGCCACACGGCTTGGCCGGCGAAGGAACCGGCGAGCGCCAGTCCGCCGTACTTCAGGACTTCGCGCCGCGCCGGCAGCAGGTCGGCGATTCGGGGGTCAGGGCTGCACATGGCTCAGCGATTCAGCAAGAACTCCGGGGAGTTCAACAGCGCCCACTGAAGGTCCTCCGCGCCCCGGACGCGGTCGTCCGCGACCCGCTCGGCGCCGAGTTCGGACTCCGCCTCCGAGGGGAAGCGACCCAGGGTGGCCAGGAAGAGTTCGGTAACGATCTCGTCGGCGCTCGAAGCCGAGGCGGTCAGGTCTTCGACCCGGCCGCCGGCGCCGGCGGAGACGCGCCGGTTCACCACTCCCGACTGCATCATCAGCAGCGCCTGGAGGATGGAGCCGCGGTTGCCCACCGGCGCGGGCGTCATCCGGTTGCTCTGGAAGAAACTCTGGAGCAGGGCGTCCACTTCCGTTCCCTCGCCCCGCCCCCGCCGGCCGCCGAGGTCCGAAGGCGTGGTGAGTTCCTTCACCCGCTCCACCGTGATCCCGGAGAACGCGAACTCGGTCGGGACCGCGGTGGCGCGGGTGAGGGAGTCCACCAGTTCCGGCCCGGTGAGGACGCGCACATAACGGCGCGGGTAGTAACCCGCCCATTCGTCCCGCCACTCGCCCCCGGAGTGCGGCGACAGTCCGTACGCTTCGGACTTCATGATGGTCTCGACCAAATGCCAGAAACTGAAGCCGCTGTCGACGAAGTCCCGGGCCAGGGCTTCGAGGAGTTCCGGGTTCACCGGGCGGGAGGGAAGCGGATCCTCTTCGCCGGCCGCGAGCCGGTCGAGCCGCGACGGGTCGAAGGCGTTGTAAGGCTCGACGAAGGCGACCGTCATGAGTTTGCCCCAGACCAGGTTCACGGTGGCCCGGGCGAACTGCGGGTGTCCGGTGATCATCCGCGCCAGCGCGTCGCGCGGGTTCTCGCCCGGCGCCGGGGTTTCGCCGGTGAGCAGGAACGCCGGCTCGTAGGCGAGTCCCTCGAGGCGGGGGAACCGGCCCTCGGACAGCGTGTGGTACGGAGCGTCGTCGCCGGTGTCGTAACCCTTCGCCCGGTCGTCCACCAACAGGTCCACCACCACATTCTTGGAACGGTCGTCCCAGGTCGTGATGAGCCGGGAGTTGCCGAAGAACGCCGAGTGCCGGTAGAACTCTTCGCGCGTCCGCTCCGAGAGCCAGCGGTTCAGCGGTTCGAGATGGTTCGCCCCGTCGTGGCAGGAGATGCACGAGGTGTTGATGCCCAGGAAAGCGCGCGAGACATCCACATTGAATTGGTCGATCGCGTCCAGCCGGTTGTGGATCGAGTAGTCGTCCGGGCTCATCACGATCCGGCTCTTCGCCTGGTGCGACCGGGCGAGGAAGGCGAGCGAGGGAACGCTGCCGTGCGCCTTGGACACTCCGGTGAGCAGGTCGCGGACGACTTCGTCGTAGGGCCGGTCGGTGGTCAGCCACTCCTTGATCCAACTCTGGAACGGGTTGCGGACCGGGCCGACCTGGTGCGCCAGCCGGAACAGGTCGCCGAAGAACCAGGCCCACTGCTCGGCGAACTCCTCGGTACCCACCAGGCGGTCCACCAACCGGTCGCGCTTGTCGGGCGAGCCGTCGGCGAGGAAGTCGCGGACTTCTTCGGGGGAGGGGATGAGGCCGGTGGCGTCGAGCATCGCCCGGCGGAGGAACTCGGCGTCGGACGCCGGGCCGGCGTGGGGGATCCCGCGCCGCTCCAACTGGGCCGCGAGCACTTCGTCCACGAGAGTGCGGCGCGGCATCGGCCCCGAAGCGTCCGGGCGCGGTGAGCCGGCCGCCGGCAGCGTGTCCGCGGCGGCGACCGCCCGGCGGGCCTTCTCCGCGGCGGTTTCGGACTCCGCCGCCGCCCGGTGGGCCGCATCGGCGCGGCGCTCGTCCTCCTGCCGGGGATCGGCCGTCGGCGCCTGCTCCGCCGGCGCCTGCTCCGCCGGCGGCTGCGCTCCGGCGAACGCCGGCCCGCCGACCGGCAGCGACAGAACCAGAACCAGTCCGGCTGCGTAGGAAGGGGCGGGAACTCGCGGCAAGATCGTTTTCGACTCCGAAGGGCCATAGTAGGGATGCGGGGGAATCCCGGTCAAGTGCGAGTCGCGGGAGGCGTCCGCTCGCCGAGGGGGGCGCCGGCTGTCGGGCTGGTCGCCGGGTTGGTCTTCGCGGCCGGCGCGATGGGCGCCGCGGCGGAGGGCGCCGGCGCGCCGCCGCTGAGCGGCCCGCGGGAAGAGCGCCCCGCCTCGAAACCGGACGGGGACTTCGCGCCCTCCGGTCGGGGAGCGGAGGGCGGGGCGCTTTCTTCGCGGGCTGCCGAGGAGCCGTCGTTCCCGCGCGGGAGCGAAGTGGACCGGTTCATGGAGCGGGTGTTCGAGAACCGCCGGGAGGCCTGGCGGCGGCTCGGCGACTTCGATGTGACGGAGGTCTTCGCCTGGGAGATGGGGCGGCCCGGCGAGCCTCCGGCGGCCCGCGCCCGGATCGAGTACGAATGGCGGGTGCGCGGCGGGGTGGCGGTCCGGCGCCCGGTCTCGGTGGACGGCGCGCCCGTGGGCGCCGGCCGCCGGCGAGGCTACGAGCGCGCCTCGCGGCGTCTCGAAGCCCACCGCCGCCGGGTCCGGGACAGCCGCCCGCGTCCGTCGGGCCGGAAGGAACGGGAAGAGGAGGTTCGAGCGCTCATCGACCGGACTTGGGGCGGTTCCGTCCGCGCCGGACTGTTGAACGCCGTGGCCGGCGACGCCCTGCTCCTCGGGGACGGAGCCGCCGCGGTGGCGCTGAATGCCGGGCCGATCCTCGAATCACTGGGCGGCGTCGAGGCCGTCGGGTTCGAGGCTGCGCTCGACCGGACCGGCTCGCTCCTGGAACGGGCCGGCGCCGGGCCGCTGACGGACGGAGAGGTGGGCCGCGCCCTGCGGCAGCCCCTCGCGGCGCTCGCCGAACGGTTGGACGAGGCAGGCCCGGCCGCGACGGCGCGATACCGGGATCTCGCCGCCCGGGCGGCGCGGCTGGATCGGTCCGCGCCGGACGACCGGGCTTTCGACCGCGGCCGGGCTTTCGACCCCGACCGGGCCTTCGACCCCCGGGACGGCTTGGCCGCCGCCCTCGCCGGATCCCTGCTCGACCCCGGCCGCGTGGAGCCGCTCTTCTCGGTGGACCACTACTACTTCAGCGAGTTCACCTTCGAACCCGGCGCCTTCTACAACGCCGGCCGCGCCGAGGAAGCCGGCCGCCCGGTCCTCGTCATCGAGTACTACCCGGACGCGCCCGCCGCCGACGGCGACGGCCTCCGCGACCTGCTCTACCGGACGAACCGGCGATCGCGGCACACCTTCCGCGTGGACCCCGACTCGCTCGAGGTCGTCCGCCACACGATGGAGAACCGGGGCGTCCCCGGTCTCCCGCTGCGCTGGCTCACGCGGATAAAGAGATTCCAGGCGGACCTTTCCCTGGCGCCCGTCCCCGCGCCCGGCGGCGAGGTCTGGATGCCGGCGACCGTGACTCTCGGCGGGACCGTCGCGACCGCGCTCGGTGACTTCGAAGTGAGTCTCGCCCGCGAGTTCGGGGAGTACCGCCGGCGCCCGGCCCCGGGCGCCGCCCCGCCGGAAGGAACCGCCCCGGCGACAGCCGCCGCGGGCGGCGCTTCGACCCGCGAGCCGCCGGCGGGCGCCGGGGAGGCCGCCGGCGACGAATCCCGCCGGCCGGTGGCTTCCGAAGTGCGCGTCCACGGCAACCGGGACCTCTCCGAGGCCGACATCCGCCGGCTCGCCGGGTTGGAGCCGGGAGCGGAACTGCGCCCCGGGACGGAAGAAGAGGCCGCCGCCCGGCTGCGGGCCACCGGCCGCTTCGAAACCGTGGAGGCGCGCCGGCGCCGCCGGTCGCTCCCGCCCGGCGGCCCGGAGGAGACGGTGATCCTGCTCGTGGAGGAGCGCGCCCCCGCCGGCGGCGCGACCGGCCTCGCCGCGCTGCCCGTCGTTCGCTACGACGAGGGGTACGGCGTCACCTACGGCGCCCGGTTGACCCTCCTCGATCCGTTCGGCGAGAACAGCCGGCTCTCCGCGCCCCTCACCCGGGGCGGCGAAGACCGGGCGGCCGTCGAGTTCGAGGCTCGGCCCCGGACCGGCCCGTTCTCCGCGGTTCGGCTGGCTGCTTCGGCATTTCGCCGGGAGAACCCCCGCTACGGACTGGCCGATCGGCGTCGAGTGGTGGCCGCGGAAGCCGAGCGCCGGTTCGGCGACCGCTTCCGGCTCTCCGGAGGGGCGGCGTGGAGTCGGGTCCGGTTCGGGGCCGCCGAGGAGCGCCTCGCCGCCTACCGGGCGGGCCTGGCCCTGGACACCCGCGACAACCCCTCGCTTCCGCGAAACGGGGTGTTCGTCGAGGCCGGCTCGGAGTGGCTGCGTTGGGGTGGAGGGGCCGGAACGGCCCGCCGACCGTGGGTGGACGCCCGGGGCTTCGTCGGCCTGTTCGGGCCCGCCGTCCTGCGCGCGCGGGCGCAGTACCGGGGTTCGGATGCGCCGCTGCCCCGGTTCGCCCGTCCGCTGCTCGGAGGGGCGGGTTCGGTGCGCGGCCACCCGGTCGGCGCCGCCGCCGGAGACCGGCTCGCGGCCGCGTCCGTCGAGGTCCGCGCCCCGCTCGACGCTCCGTACCACGCGGTGCGCTACGGGGCGCGAATCTTCTTCGAAGCCGGCGCCGTCGCCGGGGCGGGCGAGCCCTTCCGCGGCGTGGCGATCCACCGGGGTCTCGGCGGCGGTCTGTTCCTCGCCGCCCCGCTGGTGACCGTCGGGCTCGACGCGGCGAGTGACTTCGAAGGCGGTTTCCGCCTGCACCTCTCGGCGGCGACCCGTTTCTGAATCGGGGCGGGGGGCTCGCCCCCGTCCCGGACTCAGGCGCGCGCCGAAGGCGCCGAGGCCGGATTCCCGGAAGCGGCCTCCCCGGAATCGGCGGGCGCCGCCGCGTACTTGCCCAGCCGCAGGCTGCGCCAGGCCCGGGGCAGGAGGGGGGCGCTGAGCGCGACATTCGCCAGCAGGAAGGTCAGGTGGGCGGCCAGCGCATACGCGAGCAGGCCGGCCTCCCCGCCGGGGGACGCCGACGCAGCCGCGGAGTGGAAGTAGATCCAGGCGGCCTGGGTGGTGCCGAGGCGGGCGATCCCGATGGGAAGCGCGGCCGCCAGGAAGATGAGGGGCAGGGTGGCGACCAGGGCGCCGAAGGAGACTTCCACGCCGAAGGCCCGGAGGGCGAAGTGGTGGCCCGCCGCGGCCGCCAGCAGCGCCGGCGCCTTCCACGCGAGCACCGTCAGGTAGCGCCGGGCGCCCGCCCGCCGGAAGGCGGCCAGGATCCGCCAGCGGGGCGGGCCGACCCGCGCCGCGCCGACGCGGAGCCGCCCCCGGAGGAAGACCGCGACGAGGCCGAGCCCCGCGGCGGCGATGGCGACGGCCGCCGGCGCCCGTTCCGGAGCGGCGCTGCCGAGCGCCGCGGCGCCCAGGCCGGCCCACAGCAGCAGGTGGAGCCGCTGGCACAGGTCGAGGAACAGGAGCGTTCCCGCGCATTCCAGATAGCCGGAGTCCGGCCGGCCGCCCGCGGTGAACCGGCGGCCCATCGCCCCGAGCAGCGCCGCCTGCGACGCGCGCCCGTTCCACAGGCTCACCAGGTAGTCCACCGCCCGCAGCGACAGCACTTCGCGCGCCGGGAGGCGCGGCGGATGGAACCAGCCGAGCGTCTGCCGCAGCAGGCCGGTGTCGAGGGCGACATAGACCACGGAAACCGGGAGCACCGCCAGCAGGAACCGGCCGGTGTCCGCCTCGGCGAACGCCGCCGCCAGGCGCTCCACCGGCACCCGGCGCAGCAGGAGCGCCAGGATGACGGCGGCCCCGACGAACGGCAGCGCCGCGAGGAGGAACCGCGCCGCTCGCCGGCGCGGGGTCGGGCCGCCGGCCGGCGCCCGGTCGCCGTTCGCGCCGCCGTTCATTCCCCCGTTCGCGCCGCCGTTCATGCCCCCGTTCGCGCCGCCGTTCACGCCCCCGTTCACGCCGCCGTTCATGCCCCCGTTCATGCCCCGGTTCATGCCGCCGTTCCGCTCCGTCCGTCCGCCGGCGCCGCCGGTGCGTCAGCGGCCGGGTGTCTCGATGACACCGGTGATCCGCAGCCCCGGATGACGCGCGGTTCCGGCCCGGCCCAGGTCGAGGAGCAGGGCCACGGCGGCCTCCGCCCGGCGGGCGCCGCCGAGCGGCCCGGCGGGCACGGCGCGGAGACCGGTGATCGCGACCGCGAGCGCCGCCGCCTCCCGGTCCTCGGCCCGGTCGGCGAAGACGAGCGCGTCCGGCTGCTCCGGCGGGCGCCCGCCGGTTTCGCCGGGGGGCGGCGCCGCGTGGAGGGCGGCGGCGGCGACCGTCTGGAAGGCCGCCGCGACCCGGGCCTCCGGAACGCCGGCCTCCCGCAGCGCTCGCTCGGCCTCTTCCGCCGCGCTGGTGTCCCGGCCGGCGCCGGGGGGCCAGAGCACGGCGCAGGAGATCACCAACCGGCCGCGCAGGGTGTCTCCCAGTTCGCGGATCAACGCTTCCTGGGCCGCCGCCGGAACCGCGAGGAAGACCGCGTCCGCGCCGTCGGCGGCGGCCCGGTTCGCCGCCCCCTCGACCGCGGCGGGCCGCCGTTCGCCCTCGAGGCGTCGGCGGATCTCCCCGGCGGCGGCCTCGGCGCGACCAGGCGTCCGGGAGCCGATCCGCACCTCGGCGCCGCCGGAGGCCAGCCGGTACGCCAGCCCGCGCCCGAACGGCCCGGCGCCGCCGAGCACCGCAGTCCGCACCGCCGGACGGGCTAGCGGAACAGGTCCTCGCCGGCGTCCCGCAGCAGCGCCGCGGCGCCCGCGCGATCGTCCCCGCGATCGTCCCTGCGATCGTTCCCGCCATCGCCGTTCGACTCGCCCTCTTCGGTCGTCTCGCCCTCCGTCCCCGACACGGCTTCCGGCAGCCCCCGAACGACCACGGCGGGGATCCGCCGGACCTTTCCCATCACCAGCCCCGCCGCCGCCGCCACCGCGTCCGGAAGCGCCAGCGCCGACGCCGTGAGTTCCCGTCCCGCCGCATCCGACGCCCCCCGGTGATCGAGCAGCGCCGGCAGCCCGGCCATGCCGATCGCCACATCCACGGCGCCGAGTCGGAACGGCCGGCCCCAGGTGTCCGTGATGAGAACCGCGATCCGCCGGCCGGTCGCAGCCCGGATTTCCGCCCGCAGCCGCGCCGCCGAGGCGTCGGGATCCTCCGGCAGCAGGCAGAGGCTGTCCGGCGGAGCGTTCGACAGGTCCACCCCGGAGTTGGCGCACACGAAACCGTGGTGGGTCTCCGTGATGAGCACCGACTCCCCGGTGCGCACCATCCGGCGCGCTTCGGCGACCACCGCCTGGATCTCCCGCGGGTCGCGGCCGTTGGCCAGCGCCCAGGCGCGCGCGATGCGGCTGGGCTTCAACTCGTCCAGCCGAGCCACGCGTCCTTCCGACTTGGAGACCACCTTCTGGCAGATCGCGAGGCAGTCGCCGTCCTCCGGTTCGAGCCCGGCCCGGGCCATGGCCTCGATCACCAGCGGGATCAGGGCGTCTCCTTCGGTGATTTCGGGCAGCCCGGTCAGCGGAGAGCACCGCAGCCCGCCGCCCGCGCCGCCGCGCTCCCCGGTGGCGGCGGAGTCGTCGTCGGCCGGCCCGGTCTCGGTGATCGGCGGCGGGGAGTCGTTCACTGTCGGGAGGCGGTGAGCGTACGAAAGTCGAGGAAGTCGTAGTGCACCCGCCGGCGGATGCGGCGGAAGAAGTACACCCGGGCGTTCACCGTGAGGGTGACCCGGTGCGGCAGCCAGATGCGCCCGTCGAAGCCGCTCTCCACATCGGCGCTCGTCCCGGCGTAGAGGCGGCCGAAGAGACCGGCGACGAAGTTCTCCCCTTCGGTGAGCCGGGCCCGGACCCGCGCCACCTGGAGCGCGGCGGGATCCACCCAGAGTTCGCCTTCGCCCTTGGACACGACGGACATCATCCGGTTCGGCGCGCCGCGGAACCCGGGCCGGGGCCGGAACCGCACGATCCGCATCGTCCGCCCCCGGAGCGGCGGCCCTTCCACCAGGTCGCCCTCGAACATCTCGAGTTCCATGGCGTCGCGGACGATCTCGTAGAACAGGTCCATCCCGTTCTTCGGGGCCACTTCGTAGTCCGGGTCGCTCCGCGCCAGCGCTTCCTCGTCCTCCCGCGCCTCCCGGACCGCGTCGCGGACCGCCTTCCGGTAGCGGCGTTCCTCCCGGCGCAGGTCGCGCCCGGAGATCGGCGTCCCGTCGCGTTCGAGGAGTTTCCAGAGGTGCCGGCCGGCCACCGGCGTGTACTCGTAGAGCGCGTCCGCCGCGCCCACCACCTCGCGCTCGGCGCTGAGCGACTCGGTGGTGATCAACTGGCGGAAGGTCAGGGCGCCTTCCACCGGGCGGACTTCCGCGCGGCGGTCGAGGACGGAGCGGAGCAGGGATTCCGCCGCCGCCTGCCCGCCGATCCGCGCCGCCGGGCCGGTCGGGGTGTCCTGCGCCGCGGCGGGCGCGGCGGGGAGAACCGCCGCGGCGGGGAGGAGCGCCGCGGAGAGGAACGCAGCGGGAAGGATCGGGCGCGGCGCGGGCGGCCGAACGCGGATGCCGGGAGGTTCGCCGGCTTCCGCCTCCCGGTGTCCGGACGCCGGGACGGTCGGCACGAGCGGTTCGAGCGGTGGGGGAGGCGCCGGCGGGAAGACGGCGGTCGGCAACTCCGGGCGAAGTGTAGGCGCGGGGAGGGGGTCGGCTACGGTTCCCCGCCGTGGCGTTCACCGGACTCGACTGGGCGGTGCTCGCCGCGTACATCGCCGCCGCGGCGGCGATCGGCCTCGGTGCCGCCCGCTCCGCCGGCCGCGGGACTTCCTCCTTCTTCCTCGGCGGACGGCGGCTCCCCTGGTGGCTGCTCGGCACCTCGATGGTGGCGACCACCTTCTCCACCGACACGCCGAACCTGGTCGCCGAACTGGTCCGCCAGAACGGCGTCGCCGCGAACTGGACCTGGTGGGCCTTCTGCCTCACCGGGATGCTCACGGTGTTCGTGTTCGCCCCGCTCTGGCGGCGGAGCGGGCTGGTCACCGACCTCGGCTTCTACGAACTGAGATACGCCGGGCGCCCGGCGGCCTTCCTGCGCGCCTTCCGCGCCGCGTACCTGGGCATCTTCTTCAACTGCGTGGTCATCGCCACGGTCACCCTCGCCGGCGCGAAGATCGGCGGGGCGCTCTTCGGGCTGGAAAAGGCCACCGCGGTGATCGCCGCCGGCGTGCTCGCCGCCGGGTACGCGGTGGTCTCCGGGTTCCGGGGAGTGGTGGTCACCGACCTCCTCCAGTTCGCCGTCTCGGTGACCGGCGCGGTCGTCGCCGCGGTCTGGGCGCTCGGCCATCCCCGGGTAGGAGGGCTCGACGGACTGACCGGGGCGCTCGGCGACCGCCTGGCCTTCGTGCCGCCCACCGGCTCGGAGGCCTTCGCCGCCCTGTTCCTCGTCCCGGTGGCGCTCCAGTGGTGGAGCGTCTGGTACCCCGGCGCGGAGCCCGGCGGCGGCGGCTACATCGCCCAGCGGATGCTGGCGGCGCGGAGCGAAGAGGACGCCCGCCGGAGCGCGCTCTGGTTCACCGTCGCGCACTACGCGCTCCGGCCCTGGCCCTGGATCCTGGTGGCGCTGGCCTCGATCCTCGTCTATCCCGACCTCGCTTCGCTCCGGGCGGCGCTCCCCGGACTCGACCCGGCGCTGGTCGGGGACGACCTCGCCTATCCGGTCATGCTCCGGCTCCTGCCGCCCGGCCTGCTCGGACTGGCGGCGGCCTCGCTGGTCGGCGCCTACATGTCCACGGTGGACACCCACCTCAACTGGGGCGCGTCCTACCTGGTCGAGGATCTCTACCGCCGGTTCCTCCGTCCCGGAGCATCCGCGAAGGAGTCGGTGCGGGTGGCCCGCGCCGCCACCGTGCTGCTCATGGCCGGGGCGGCGCTGCTCACCCTGACCATCGACACCGCCCGCGGCGGGTTCGGCCTGCTGCTGCAGATCGGCGCCGGGACCGGGCCGCTGTTCGTCGCCCGCTGGCTCTGGTGGCGGATCAACGCCTGGTCGGAGATCCTGGCGATGACCGGCTCGCTGCTGGTGGCGGTTTCGCTGCCGGCGCTCGGGGTCGAGCCGGGTTCCGCCTCCGGCCTGGCGCTCGGGATCGCCGCGACCACGGCGATCTGGCTTACCGCCACGCTGCTGACCCCGCCGGAGGACCCCGCCGCGCTCGACCGCTTCGTCGAGAAGATCCGCCCGCCCGCCCCCGGCTGGCGCGCCGCCTACCGGCGCACCGGCGCGCGGCCCGCCCCGTCCGCGCGCGCCTTCGCCGCCTGGCCGCTGGCCTGCGTGATGGTGTACGCCGCGCTCTTCGGGACGGGGGCGCTGTTGCTCGGCCGCAGCCCGATCGTCGTCGCGGCGTTCGCCGCGCTCCTCGTCGCGAGCGCCCTCGCGGTCGCCCGCCTCCTCCGCCCCCGCCCCGGAATCGCCGCCTCCCCCGGGAGTTGACGCCGCCTTCCCGGAACCGACGCCGCCTCCGCGGGAATCGGCGTCACCCCGGTCAGGCCGGCGCGCCGCGGCCGCTCGCGCCCGTCGTCAGGGGTCCTCGGCGCCCGGGCCTTCGAGCGGGATGGCCGGGACTGCGGCGGCGGCCGGTTCGCCGTCCTCCGGCGCATCCCCGCAGGGAGCGAGTTCCTCCCGCAGCCGCGCGCTCCGCTGCCGGCGGCGCCGGACGATGCCCGCCACCGTCTCCATCCGCTGGCGGGGGCCCGCGCTCCGTCGGACGCCTTCGACGGCTCGACCGGCATCGGACGGAGTGAGCCCCGGCAGGACCGCCGACGCCTCCAGCGGACGGGCCGGCGCCCCTCGCCCCAGGGCCAGGAAGTCCGCCCGGAGCATCTTCTCCCCGCGCTTGCCGCTGATGCGCCAGAACTCCCGAACGCCCAAGTCGGCGTACCGGGCGATCTTGCCCTCGTCGGCGTGGGTGATCTCGACTTCGACCACGAGGTCCGGGCCGTTTTGTTCGAGGAATGCTTGCGCGGCTTCCTCGCTCTCGGCCTCGGCGCGGAGGTAGGCCTCGGCCCGTTCCCCCACATGGAAGCAACAGTCCGGTTCCGGACCGGTTCCCGGAGGTTCCCCCTCCCCGCGCAGGCGCACATTCCCGAATTTGGCCGTGGCCCGGCCCAGCGCCTCCGCCGCGCAGTCCACGATGTCGTCGAGGACCACGCCCAGGCGCTCGTGGAGGCGCGAAGGGCTCATGAGGACGACGACTTCCCGCGCCGGGTCGAGCCATACCCGGCGGAACCGGCTCGTCCAGTCCAGCCCGGCGAGGGCCGCCACCGTCGCCGCGTCCGCGCGCAGGCGGTAGATCGTCGAGCCGAGCGGCCCGACGAAACTCGTGCGCTCCGGCGGCGGGACCGCGCCGCCCGCCGGCGGCGGCGCCCCGTAGGGGGCGCGTTCTTCCCGCACCCGGAAACTCTCGCGTCGGCGCCGCCGGACGATGCGCGCCACCCACTCGATGCCCTCCCGGGGGTCCAGGCTCAGTTGGACACCCTCGACGGCTTCGCAGACATCCGGCGGAGTGAGCCCCGGCAGGACCGCCGACGCCTCCAGCGGACGCGGCGCCGCGCCCCGGCCGAGAGCCAGGAAGTCCGCCGAGAGCGTCTCCCCTCCGCGCTTGCCGCGCAGTCTCCAGAACTCCCGGACCCCCAGGTCGGCGTAACGAACGATCTTGCCCTCGTCCGCGTGGGTGATCTCGACTTCGACGACGAGGTCCGGGCCGTTCTCCGCGAGGAAGGCGTCCGCCGCTTCCTGGCTCCCGGCCAGCGCCTCGACATAGGCGCGGGCGCGCTCCCCGACATAGAAGGAGCAGTCCGGCTCCATGCCCGTTCCGGGCGGCGCGTCCTTCCCGCGCAGGCGAACGCTCCGGAGTTTGGCGGAGGCGCGGCCCAGGACGCCGGCCGCCGCCCGCACGATGTCGTCGAAGACCCCGGTCAGGCCTTCGTGGCGGGGTGACGGGGACATGAGGACGACGACCCCCCCGACCGGGTCCAGCCACACCCGGCGGAAGCGGCTCGTCCAGTCCAGACCGGCGAGCGCGGCCACCGTCGCCGCGTCCGCGCGCAGGCGGTAGATCGTCGAGCCGAGCGGCCCGACGAAACTCGTGCTCGTCCCGGTCATCCGGGCTCCTCGGCGCCCGGGCCTTCGGGCGGGACAGCCTCGCCGGCGGCGGCGTCCGGGCGGGCGCCCGACGGAGCGGGACGGGTCACGGCGCGGCCTCCGGGGCGGGCCGGCCGGCGAGCCGCGCGAGAACCCGGCGCGCGACGCCCGATCGCCTCTCTCCCTGCGCCGCCCAGTCGCCGGCGGCCCACAACTCCTCCAAGTCTTCCCGGTGGACGCCGGGAACGACTTCGGACGCGGGAACCGACTCCGCCTCCGCTCCCGGCCGGCGGCGGTGGATCGCCGCCCCGCCCGTCGGCGTCCACGCCCAGACCTCGCGCACTCCCGAGTCGAAGTAGTCGCCGCGCTTTTCCGCCGCGCGCGCCGGCGGGGAACTCCGGTCGATCTCCACGACCAGCGGCGGCGGTCGGTGCCCGCGTTCCGGACAGCACGCCTCGTCGAAGCCGAAACCGAGTTCGACTCCGGGGTCGAAGAAGTAGAACGACTCGTCCGGTTCCAGCACCGAGCCGCGCCACTCGATCCGGAGCGCGCCGGCCCCGTACGCCCGGTCGCCGCACACCGCGCGAACCAGGTCGTACGCCAGCCTCGCGCGGGAGTCGCGGCCGAGCATCGGCTCCGCCACCACCTCCGCCAGTCCGCGGCGAGCGTCGTAGTCCCCCCGCGGCCAGGCGAAACGGCTCGCCCCGCGGTCGAACTCCGCCCGCGTCATCCGCCGACCCTCCACGCCCCGCGCCGACCTCGCACTCGCCGGCTCGCCCGCACTCGCCGGTTCGCCCGCACTCACCGCCTCAGCCGCTCCTTTCCGCGCTCACGCGAAACGCACCCGTCAGTCTCGGTCTCGGGCTCGATTCCGGGCTCGATATCGGGCTCGGTCTCGGGCTCGATCTCCGTCCCGATCCGGGCGCCGACCGCAGTGTAACCACTTGGTTCGACGGGCGCTTCCGCGCCTCCGGCGCCCCCGCGGGCTCGCCCCGGCGGCGGCGGAACGGCGTCGGATGACGCCGACTGTCGAGAGACACCAACCCTTGCGCAGTTGGGAGACACCGACTTTTGCGCACCCGGAAGCGGCGGAGGGGAGGCCGATCCCGAACTACGACCCGTCCACGAAAGCGGGGCGACCTCACCCCGCAGCTATACACAATTCCGTCCACCTATACACAATTCCGGTCAGCTATACACAATTCGGGGGATCCAGCTATACACAATTCGGCTGAACCCCTTGCGGCCGTAGGCGATACGAGAAACCATCGGGCGGCCCGGGACGCCCCTCCGGGAGGCGTACGCGGCCCTCGGATGCCCCATGTGCGGCTTCCCGGGCTCCCCGGCGGTCGTCCGGCGAGTCCCGAAGCGGCGTGTTCCGCCGCCGGCCCGCGCCGCGGCGTCCACCTATACACAATTCGCGTCACCTATACACAATTCCGGGCCGAGCTATACACAATTCGGCCGAGCTATACACAATTCGACCTATACACAATTCCGCTCACCTATACACAATTCGCCCACCGCCCGGCGGGGGCGCGGGACGAGCGGGGGCTCTCCCCGCGGAGCCGTCGGAAGCGGAGGGCGCCCCGGAGGCCGAGGCGGAGGATCGGGCGAAGGATCGGGGCGGCTTCGCCGCCCGGCGGCGCGTCCGACTTCCCGCCGCCCGGCGGGGGCGCCGGCCGCTCGCGCCCCTCGTTACGGCTCCTCGGTGCTCAGGCCATCGAGCGGGATGGCTCCGACGGCGGCGGCGGCCGGCGCCCCGACCGCCGCCTCCCCGTAGGGCGCCCGCTCCTCGCGCACGCGCACGCTCTGCTGCCGGCGGCGCCGGACGATGCTCGCCACCGTCTCGATCCGGTCACGGTTGTGCGGGCTCCGCCGGACGCCCTCGACGGCTCGACAGACATCCGACGGAGTGAGCCCCGACAGGACCTCCGACGCGTCCAGCGGACGCGGCGGCGCCCCTCGCCGGAGGGCCAGGAAGTCCGCCCGGAGCGTCTTCTCCCCGCGTTTGCCGCGGAGGCGCCAGAACTCCCGCACGCCCAGGTCGGCGTACCGGGCGGTCTTCCCTTCGTCGGCGTGGGTGACCTCCACCTCGACCACCAGGTCCGGGCCGTTCTGCTCGAGGAACGCCTGCGCGGCTTCCTCGCTCTCGGCCGCGGCGTCCAGATACGCCCGGGCTCGATCCCCGACATAGAAGGAACAATCCGGTTCCATGCCGGTGCCGGGAGGCTCCCCTCTCCCGCGGAGGCGCACGCTCCCGGACTTGGTCGAGGCGCGGCCCAGCGCGTCCGCCGCCGCACCCACGATCTCGTCGATGACCCGGGTCAGGAGTTCATGGAGCGGCGACGGAGACATGAGGACCACCACTTCCCGCACCGGGTCCAGCCACACCCGGCGGAAGCGGCTCGTCAGGTCCAGGCCGGCGAGCGCGGCCACCGTCGCCGCGTCCGCGCGCAGGCGGTAGATCGTCGAGCCGAGCGGCCCGACGAAACTCGTGCTCGTCTCCGTCACCGATGTTCCTCCGAAGTCCGAAGGGTAACGGCGACGATCGGGCGGCCGCGGGTTTCCGCGGCGGGACGGGCCGCCGCGGGTCCGGCCGGCCGCCGGCCGGGAGCGGGTCAGCGTCGGCGGAGCGTGTTGCGGTCCACCAGGCGGACGGAGACGGAGCGCTCCCGGCCGTCTCGCCAGACGGTGAGTTCCACTTCGTCTCCCACCCGGTGGTGCGTCTCCAGCAGCAGCATCAGGTCGCGCCGGGACGCCACCCGGACGCCGTCCACCGAGAGCAGGTAGTCCCCGCCGTAGCGGATGCGCAGGTTCCCGATCCGCCCCATGCGCTCCGCGCCCCGGAGCCCGGCGCGGGCGGTGGGGCCTCCCCGCGCGACCGACCGGATCATCAGGCCGCCGCCCTCCGGCGCCGCCACCCCGGAGCGGCGGAACACGCCGGCCAGCCGGGGCGGGACCTCCTGGACCGACATCGCCAGGTGGGGATGCGGGTACCGCCCGTTCTCGATGAGTTCCGGCGCCACCCGCGCCACCGTGGCCGCCGGGATGGCGTAGCCGATGCCGGCCGAGCCGCCGGTCGGGCTCACGATGGCGCTGTTCACCCCGACCACCCGGCCGTCCAGGTCGAGCAGCGGCCCCCCGGAGTTGCCCCGGTTGATCGCCGCGTCGGTCTGGATGATCTCCCCGATGAAGGCTCGGTCGGGGCTCTCGATGACGCGGCCGAGCCCGCTCACCACCCCGGTGGTCAGGGTCTGCTCCAGCCCGAACGGATGCCCGATGGCGATCACGAACCGGCCCACTTCCAACTCGTCGGAGTCGCCGAGGGCGAGCGGCTCGCGCCCCTCCGCGCCCGAAGGCGCCCGGATCACCGCCAGGTCGTTCGTCGGGTCGCTCCCGACCAACCGCGCGGCGCGGACTTCGCCGTCGGCGAAAGTGACTTGCAGTTCGACGGCGCCTTCGACGACATGGAAGTTCGTCACGATGTGCCCGCGCCGGTCGTAGAGGAACCCGGACCCGGTCCCCTCCTCGGTCGTCGGCCCCCGGAACCAGTCGAACCCCTGCGTCCGGGAAGTGATGTTCACCACCGCCGGGGTGGCCGCCCGATAGACCGACGACACCCGCCGCTCCAGTTCGATCTGGGCGGAAGCGCCGGCCGCGGCGCCCGCCGCCAGGACGGCGGCGAGCCCGAGCGCCGGAACGGCGAACGCAGGCCGGCGGCCGAGGGTCATGGGCGGCTGGCGGCGGCTCTCGGGGATGGCGATCCCGGTATTTTGCTTCCGGCTCGGCCGCTTCCCTTTGGTATCGTTCCGGGACTATGAAATCCGTTTTCAAGATCATCGCCGTCGGGGCGGTCGCTGCTCTCGCGGCATGCGGCGGCGGCGCGCCGGAGACGCTGACCATCTACTGCGGGCGGGGCGAGTCGCTGGTCGGCCCGGTGGTCGAGCGCTTCATGGCGGAGACCGGCATCCCGGTCGAGGTCCGGTACGGCGGCACCGCCGACCTGGCGGCGCAGATCCTCGAAGAAGGCGAAGTCAGCCCCGCCGATGTCTATTACGGACAGGACGCCGGCGCGCTCGGCCAACTGGCGGCCGAGGGCCGGCTGCGCGCGCTCTCCGCGGAGATCCTGGCCCGGGTTCCCGAAGGGTTCCGCGACCCCGGCGGCCGCTGGGTGGGAACCACCGGCCGGGCGCGGGTCTTCGTTTACAACACGGAACTCCTGGGGCCGGAGGACCTGCCGGACTCCGTCTGGGGCTTCACCGAGCCCGAATGGAAGGACCGGATCGGCTGGGCGCCCACGAACGGCTCCTTCCAGGCGTTCGTCACCGCCCTCCGCGTCCTCGAGGGCGAGGAGCGGGCCGAAGAGTGGCTGCGGGGGATCCTGGCGAACGAGCCCGAGGCGTACTCCGGCAACACCGCGATCTACCAGGCGGTCGCCGACGGTGAAGTGGAAGTCGGCCTCTCCAACCACTACTACCTCTTCCGTTTCCTCGAGCAGCAGGGCGACGAGTTTCCGGCCCGAAGCGTGAGTCCGGCCGGCGGCGGCGCGGGCAGCCTGATCAACATCTCCGGCGGCGGCGTGCTCGACACCGCGCAGAACCCGGAGGGGGCGGAGAGATTCCTCGCCTACCTCCTCTCGGACGCGGTGCAGGCGGACTTCGCCGCCCGGACCTACGAGTATCCGCTCGTCGCCGGGATCGCCACCGACCCGGCGGTCATCCCGCTCGAAGAGATCCGGCCGCCGGACCTGGAACTCGGCGACCTCGAGGATCTCCGCGGCACCCTCGACCTCCTCCGGACCGTCGGGGCGCTCTAGCGGCCCGTGGAAGAAGCGCCCCGCCCTCCGCTCTTCGACCGGAGGATGCGAAGTCCCCGTCGGGTTCGGATGCGGGGCGCTTCTCCCCCGGGCAGGCGGCGCGAATCGCTTCGCGATTCCCCCCGCCGTCTTTCGCGGGGAGGGGGACACCCCCTCCCCGCATCCCTCCCCGGTCGGCGCTTCGCGCCGACGGGCGCTCCGTGGACTTTCTCCACGGGCTGTTAGGCGTCCCGTCTCCACGCTCCGGGCGGTGACCGCGCCTCCCCGGCCGGGCGGGCGCCCGCCGGTCGGCGGCGAACTCCACCGGTCGGAGCAGGGGCCGCCGGCGGGACGGACGAACGATGACCATCCACCACACGCGGCCGGGTTCCGGTCGGCCGGCCGCCGCGCTCCGGCCGGGGCGGCCTCCGTCGCGTTCGGTCGTCGTCGCCGGCGCGCTGGTCGGCGCCTGCTGCCTGCTGCCGCTCCTCTATCTCGCCGGGCGGGCCGCGTTCTCCGGGGCGCTGGCGGACACCGTGCTCCGCAGCCGGAGTCTCGGCGTCGCCGGGCGCACGGTCCTCCTCACGGTCACGGTCTCGCTGGCGGCGACCGCGCTGGGGCTCCCGCTCGCCTGGCTGACCGCCCGCACCGACCTGCCGGGCCGCCGGCTGCTCACCGGGCTGCTCGCGCTGCCGCTGGCCGTGCCGTCCTATGTGGCGGCCTTCACCGCGGTCACGGCGCTCGGCCCGCGGGGGCTGCTCTTCCGCGCGGTCGAGCCGCTGACCGGGTGGGAGCGGCTGCCGGAGATCTACGGGTTTCCGGGGGCCTTCCTGGTGCTCACGCTGCTCAACTATCCGTATGCGTACCTGGCGGCGCGGGCGCGGTTCGCCGGGATGGACGCCTCGCTCCGGGAGGCGGCGCAGGTGCTCGGCGCCGGGAGGTGGCGCCGGTTCCGGCGGGTCACCCTGCCGCTGCTCTCCGGCGCCTTGCTCTCCGGCGGGCTGCTCTCCGCGCTCTACACGCTGAGCGACTTCGGCGCCGTCTCCCTCCTCCGCTACGAGACCTTCACCTGGGCCATCTACAACCACTACCGGGGCTCGCTCGACCGCGAGACCGCCGCCGGGCTGGCGCTCCTGCTGGTCTTCGCGACGCTCCTGGTCCTGGCCGCCGTCCGCTGGATCGAGTCCCGGACGGCGCCGCCCGCGCCGGGCGCCGTCCGGCCCCGCCGCCCGAAGCCCGCCCCGCTCGGCGCGTTCCGCTGGCCCGCCTTCGCGCTTTGTCTCGCCGTGCTCGTCCCGGCGCTGCTCCTGCCGACCGCGGTCTGCCTCTACTGGTGGATCCGGGCGCCGGGCGGCGCGGCGGCCGGGCTGCTCCCGGCGCTCGGACGCACCGGGCTCGCGGCGGCGCTCGCCGCCGGCTGCACGACCGCCGCCGCCTTCCCGGTCGCCTTCCTCGCCGTCCGCTTCCGCTCCCGCGCCACCGCGGCGCTGCGCTCCGCCTGCCACCTCGGGTTCGGGCTGCCGGGGCTGGTGGTCGGGCTCTCGCTGGTGTGGTTTTCGGTGAACGCCGCCCCGTTCCTCTACCAGACCCTCGCGCTCCTGGTCTTCGCCTACGCCGTGCACTCGCTGCCCCAGGCGCTCGGCCCGCTGGAGGCCTCGCTCACCCCGCTCAGCCCGCGGCTCGACGACGCGGCGAGGACGCTCGGCGCCGGCTGGTGGCGGCGGCAGGCCGCCGTCACCCTGCCGCTGCTGCGTCCGGGGATCGCCGCCGGGTCGGCGCTGGTGTTCCTGACCACGGTGAAGGAACTGCCCGCCACGCTGATGCTGGCCCCCACCGGGTTCCGGACGCTGGCCACCACCGCGTGGAGCGCCGCCGAGAATGTGGAACTCGGCCGCGCCGCCGCCGCGGGGCTGGCGCTGCTCGCCCTCTCGATGGCGGCGCTGCTGTTCGTGCTCCGGGAGACCGCCCGGCTGACCCCGGCGGCGCGGAGGGTCGAGTGACCCGGCGGCCCGGTTCGCGGCGCGGCGCGACGGCGGAGGAAGCGGCGTGACCGCGCGGCCGGCGCTCCGCTGCTCCGGGATCGAGCGGCGGTTCCCCGCCGCGGTCCTCGCGAACGGCGGCGCCTCCGGCAACGGGCACGGCGAACGGCAGGTGCTCGCCGGGGTGGACCTCGAAGTGGAGAGCGGCGGGCTCCTCGCGGTGCTCGGGCCGAGCGGGGGCGGGAAGACCACGCTCCTCCGGATCGTCGCCGGGCTGGAGACGCCGGACGCCGGCCGGGTGGAGGTCCTGGGCCGGCCGGTGACCGCGCCGGGCGTCTTCGTGCCGCCCGAGTCCCGGCGGGTGGGGCTGGTGTTCCAGGACTACGCGCTCTTCCCGCACCTCACGGCGCGGGAGAACGCCGGCTTCGGCGTGCCGGGGCCCGGCGGGAGCGCCCGGGCCGACGAAGCGCTCTCGCTGCTCGGCCTCTCCGGGGTCGCCGACCACCGCCCCGACGAACTCTCCGGCGGGGAGCAGCAGCGGGTGGCGCTCGCCCGCGCGCTCGCCCCCGAACCGGCGGTGTTGCTGCTCGACGAGCCGTTCTCGAACCTGGACGCGGCGTTCCGGGTCGGCGTCCGCGACGAAGTCGCCGGGCTCCTCCGGAGGATCGGCGCGACCGCGGTGCTGGTGACCCACGACCGCGAGGAGGCGTTCGCCCTGGCCGACCGGGTGGCGCTGCTCCTCGGCGGCGTGATCCGCCGCGTCGGCGCGCCGCAGGAACTCGCCGCGAACCCCGGCAGCCGCGAGGCGGCGCGGTTCCTCGGGGAAACGAACCTCCTCCCGGCGGAGAGCGACGGCCGATCGGCGGTCTGCGAGATCGGACGCGTGGAGGTCGCGCCGCCGCCCGCCGGCGAGTCCGCGCCCGCCGGGCCGGTGGAGGTGTTGCTGCCGCTCGACGGACTGCTGCTCGAGCCGTTCGCGGTGGAGGAGTCGTGGTCCGGCTCACCGGGGGCGAACGGCGGCGCGCTGGCGGAGTTGACCCGGGCGACCTTCCACGGGGCGTACCAACTCCTCGAGGCCCGCCTGCCGTCCGGCGCCGCGCTGAGGGCCCGCTGCCCGGCGCGGGCCCACCGGCAGGGCCTGCTCCGCCCCGGCCAGCGCGTGCGCATCCGGCCGGCAGGCCCGGTCCCGGCGTTTCCCCTCGCGGCGGACTCGTCGTAGTCGGCCGGCCCGCGGCCGCGCGTTCGCCGGGCGCGGCCCGGTAGGGGAGAATGGCGGGTATGGATCGAACGGCGCGCCGGGGACTCCGGTTCGTTCTCGTCGGATCGGTCCTCGCGGTCGGCGCGGGTTGCGGCCCGCCTTCGGGCGAGCATCCGTGGAACGCGCTCGACGCCGAGCGCCCGATCGCCGCGGCGGACAGCGTGTTCATCGAGGAACTCACTTGGATGGAAGTGCGCGACCGCATCGCCGACGGGGCGGTGACGGCGATCGTCGCCACCGGCGGCATCGAGCAGAACGGGCCCTATGTGGTGACCGGCAAGCACGATGTGGTGCTCCGCGCGACCACCGAAGCCATCGCGCGCCGCCTCGGGAACGCCCTGGTCGCGCCCATCGTGGAACTCGTTCCCGAAGGCGGCCACGACCCGCCCACCGGACACATGCGTTATCCCGGAACCATCAGCCTCACGCAAGACACCTTCGAGAGCCTGCTCTGGGATGTCTCCCGCAGTCTGGCGGTGGGCGGGTTCCGCGAAGTGATGCTCATCGGCGACAGCGGCGGGAACCAGCGCGGCCTGGCGGCGGTGGCCGAGCGCTGGAACGCGGCCCCGCCGCATCCGGGAACGCGCCTCCACCACATTCCCGAGTACTACACCGAAGACCTGTGGAGTTACGAGCAACTGAAGGAACTCGGCGTCTTCCAGACTCCCGATGTGCAGTCCGCTTCCCGCGGCGACATCCACGACGACTACCACTACGACGCGATCATGGCGACGGTGGACCCCGCCTCGATCCGCGCCGCCGAACGCCGCGCCGCCGGCCGGTTCGAGATCAACGGCGTCCCGCTCGACCCGCTGGACGAGACGATCGCGAACGGCTACGCCCTGATCGCCCGCCGCGCGGAAATCACCATCGCCGCGTTCGAACGCTCGCTCGCGCGCTGACGCCCGCGAGTCGGGCGGTCACTCGTCCTCGTCGTCCCCGCGCCGCCTGCCGTAGTACCGCTCGTCGATCCGGTTCACGGCGTAAACGAGGAAGCGCAGCGCCCGGTAACTGAGCCACACGCCGCCGCCCCCCATCAGGAGCAGCAGCGCGAGGTTCCACCAAGAGAAGTCCGGAGACCACCACCTGAGTTCCATGGTCGATTCCTTTCGGTCGGAGACTACACCTTCGGAACCGGGTCGGTCGGCCCATCGTTTATCCGCGTACCCGGTGGCCGCGCGGCGACGACAGTCGGGCGGCAGGGAGGTTGGAGATGGCCGAGCCGAAGACCGAAGGCATTCCCGGTCCGGGCGCTGCGCCGATGGTCGGCGCCGCCGCGGAGGAATCGGGAGGCGGCGACCTGGACGCGGTGGGGCTCTACCTGCGAGGCATCCGTCGGGGCGGGCGGCCGGCGAAGGGGGGCGAGTTGCCCTGCTGCTCCGCCGGACGGGCGCCGGGAGCGAGCAAGGGCGGCCGGGTGTTCCGGTGCGCCGCCCTCCGGTCCCCGGACGCCGCGCCCTGCGGGCTGGTGCTCGGCCACCTGCGGCTGGTCGTCTCCGTGGCGCGGCGTTACGAGCGGTTCCACCTGCCGCTCGGGGACCTGATCCAGGAGGGCAATGTCGGCTTGCTGGAGGCCGTTCGGAACTACGAGCCGAAGCGCCACGGGAGATTCGTTCGCCACGCGGCGAACTGCATCAAGAAGGAGATCTGCCGGGCGCTCTCCGAGGCGCGGACGATCCACATCCCGCGGGAGAAACTCGCCCGGCGGCGGCAGTTGGCTCGGGTCGCCGGGAATCTCGAGCAACGCGCCGGGAATGAAGCCGGCGACGCGCGGCCCCGGCCGCAACACCGACTCGAAGACGACGCCAGGGAAATCGGCGTGGAGCCCGAGGAACTTCGCGAAATCCTGCTCCTGGTGCCCGAAATGGATTCCCTCGACGCGCCGAGCGAGCCGAACGGAAGGGCGTTGGCCGAGCGGTTGCCCGGCGCCGGCGGCGCCGACCCGCTCGCGGCCGCCGAGGACTCGGAACGGCGCCGCCTCCTGCGCGAGGCGGTGGCCGGACTCCCTCCCCGTTACCGCCGGCTCGTGGAGCGGCGGTACGGACTCGACGGCGGCGGCGAGGCCCGGCTGGCCGACCTCGCGGAGGAATTCGAGGTCTCGATTCCCCGCGCGCACCAGTTGCTCGCGAAGGCGGTGAAGCAACTTCGCGGCGCCCTCCGCTTCCAACCCTCGGCCGGCTGACTGTCGCCCGCCGTCCGCGGCGACGCGGACCGGCGGCCCACCGGAATTCCGCCGCGCGCCGACCTCGGCAGTTACAGCGAACGCAGCAGCGCCCAAGGGTTGGCCTTCGCCGCCCGGAGTCCGGCGTAGAGGCCGCCGGCGGCCATGAGGAGCGCGGCGAGCGCGGCGGGGCCCAGGTAGAGGAACGGATCGCCGGTCTCGACCCAGGGGATGCGGCTCCCGATCGCCCGGGCGAGCAGCCAGCCGAGCAGCAGCCCCGCGCCGACTCCGGCGGCGGCCGCCGCGCCGGTCCGGCGGGCGACCTGCCAGACGACGACCGCCGGCTCGGCGCCGAGCGCCAGCCGGATCGCGTTCGGCTGCGCCTCGCGGGCCGCGCTGTCCGAAAGGTGGCCGACGACGCCGACCACCGTGAGCAGGATGCCGGCTACGGCGAAGACGATCAGCACCACGGAAGCGAGCCCCGAACTGCCGAGCATTCCCGACCGCCGACTGCGCACCGAATCCGTCTGCAGCACCCGCAGCGACGGGTCAACCGCACGGGGAATCCCGGCCAGGACGCCGAGGGCTTCCGGCGACAGCCCGTCGCGGAACCGCGCCACGACCTCCGTCTTGTCCGCGAGCACGGCCCCGAGGAGCGCGTGCAGCGGCGCCGCCGCGCCGCCGTCGTCCGTTTCCTCCGCGTAGGGCCGGTACAGGTTGGATTGCCGGCGCCGCGCCGGAAAAGGCAGGACATCGGCCGCCACGCCCACGACGCGCACCGGGTCGAGTCCGGCGCGAACGAGGTCGCCGACCGGGTCTTCCGGGAGCCCGGCCGCGAAACTCCGGTCCACGACGCCGACCGCCTCTCCGGAGGCGCGGTCCGCCTCGGTGAAGCCGCGCCCCCGGACGACCGGGATCCGGAGCGCGCCCAGCATTCCCCCGCTGATGCGGCGGACGGCGAGCGGCCGCGCCTCTTCGCCCCCGGCCCCGGTGACGCGGAGAATGGATCCCGAAGGGTCGTCCGGCAGGTAGTCGCCGTAGCCGGCGGCTTCCACGGCCGGAATCGCCTCGATCCGCTCGACGAGTTCGTCCAGGATCCGCCGCCGCTCCGCGCTCGACGGCGCGAAGTCCGCCCCGCGCCCCCCGAAGTCCACGGTCATCACGCCGAGGCCGGAGTCGGAGTAGCCGCCGCGTCCGGCGAGAAGGGAGAACGCGCTCCCGGCCACGACCGCGGTGGCGATCAGGATCACCGTGGAGGCGGCGGTCCCGCCGGCGAGGAGCGGCAGGAGGAACGGCCGCCGGCCGTGCGCGCCCCGCGTTCCCTGGGTGATGGCCGCCGAGCGCTCCCGGAGGATCTCGACGAGCGACGGCGCTTCCGCGAGCCCGACGGCGAAGAGCGCGGCCAAGAAGGCCGGCAGGGCCGTTTCGACGCCGATCTCCCAGTCCGCCGCGAAGAGCAGGTGCGCCCCGTACGACCTCAGGACCGGCAGCAGGTAGGTCGAAACCGCCAGTGCGCCCCCGGCCACGGCGACGGCGAGAAGGACGATCCGGATCCCGGAGGCCGCGACTTCGTCTCCGGGCGCGGCGCCGAGCGACCTCCGGATGCCCGAGGCGCGCTGCTCGGACAGCGCCTGGGAGAGCCGGAGGCTCGCCACGCTCGCCGCGGCGACGAGGAGCAGGAGCAGGGCGCCGCCGCGGAGGATCTCGAGGGTCGGGCGAATGCCCTCGGTCAACTCCTCGGTCAGGGGCGACAGGACGACTTGCTCCTCGTCCGACCGGAATCCGGCGCGGCGGAGAACCGCCGTCGCTTCGGCGCCCGCCGCGGCGGGGGAGGCCCCCGGGGCGAGTCGGGCGAAGGTCGGGTAGGTCCGGGTTATCCCGCTGCCCGTCGTCGAGGCCAAGGGCAACCAGGCCACGATCCTCGGCGTGGGGAACACGAAGTCGCGGGGCATCAGGCCGATGACCTCGAGACGCTGACGCCCGAGGTCCAGAGTCTCCCCGACCGCCTCGGCTGCGTCGCCGAACAGGGCGGCGGCCAGGTCCTCGCGCAGGAGGGCGGCGCTCGGCGCCTCGCCGTCGGAAAGGACGACCCGGTGGTCCGCCTCGTCGAAGAGCCTCCCGGCCACCGGAGCGGCGCCGAGCGCCTGGAGCATTCCGGGGCCGAGAGACGCGGCGACGATGAGGCGGGCGTGGGCCGCTCCGCCGATGACGCCGGTTCGCGGGATCCAGGCGCCGATCCAGGCCAGCGAACCGGCGGACTCCACGAGTTCCGCCGCCTCCGCATCCGTCGGGGAGGAGGTGGGGCGGTCGTCGCCGCTCCCGCGAACCGTCCCGCGAACCGATTCGACGGAAACCTCGACGATCTCGTCGGCGTTGCGCCACGACAGTCGGCGCTCGACGGTGCTGTTCCAGACCGCGGTCACCGAGTGGCCGGCGGCCGCGGCCACGCTGAGGACGAGCACGGCGGCCGCAGCGTTCCATCGGGCCGCGGCGAGGGAGCGGAACGCTACGCGGAACGCGTTCTTCCAGCGGGTGGCGGTGAGCATGTCCGGCGGCGAGGAATCGGGTGGAGGGGTGTTCGGTGGCGCCTACGGGGCTTCCGGCTCCGCCGGAGTTTCCGGGGCGGGGTTCGCCATCGCCCGGGTCAGCGCCTCCCCGATCGGTCCGCCCATCCGGCTCAGCATCATCATCTCGAAGTCGCTTTCCGCCCACGCCCCGTTCTCGACGAAGAGCGACAGCAACTCGGCGTTCTGCGTCATCGCCAGGGCCTTGAGGGGCGGCGCGTCCTCGTCGGATCTCAGGTTCGGATCGGCGCCGCGCTCGAACAGCATCCGCGCGAATTCCATCTCGGCGTCAGGGGCGGGCGCGCCCGCGTCGGTTGCGCCGCCCCGGGCGCGGCGAAGGAAGATGCCGCCCACGACCTGCATCAGCGCGGTGGTCCCGTTGGTTTCCGACCGGGCGTTCGCTTCAGCGCCGGCTTCGAGCAGGCGGCGGCCGGCGTCCACGGCTGCTGCCGCGGCCGCCCGCATGAGCGCGGTCCGGCCCTGTCCGTCCTGCGCCTCGAGGTCGGCGTCGGCCTCGAGGAGGAGGTCGACGATCGGCGCCTGTCCCGCTTCGGCCGCCTGGTGGAGCGGGCGGTGCCCGTTCTTCGACTCTTCGGCGTTCGGCGGGACGCCCTCGGCCAGGAGTTCGCGGACGCGGGCCGCGTTCCCGTCGCGGGCGGCCAGGACCAACTGTCCTTCCGGCGTGTCCTCGGCCACTTCGGCCCGGGCCGCCAACTCTTCCTCGAGGCCCGGCGCGGCGTTGACGCTGATGTTGACGCCGGGGCCCGGCGAATCGGTCTCATCGGACGGGGCGATCCGAACGGAGCCTCCGAGCCGGAGGACCGCGAAGGCCACCGTCGCGAGCAATGCCACGCCGCCCAGCGCGGCGATCCAGCGGAGTTTCCTGGCGTTCGCCATCGGAGTTCCCCTTTCCGGCGGGCATTCCGCCGTCGCGCCCAATATATTCGTACGGACGAGAACCGTTTTTTAAGTACCCCGGCGCGGGGCGCTCTCAAGTTCTGCCGCGGCTGCGCCGCGCCGGCGGTGATGACCGGGCGGCCCCGCCGGCCGATCGGCTCAGCGAGCGGGTGTTTTCTTCGTGGAGAGGCGCGGCCAGAGCGGGTCGCCGCCGCGCGTCGCCAAGGCCCGGTCAGCGCGGAAGGCCGCGTACTCCGCCAGCGCCGGCGGGCCGCTCCCGACCGGGGTTCCGAGGCGCGACAGGATCTCGGCGCTCGAATCCGGCATGACCGGCCACAGGAGGGCCGCCGCGGCGCGGGTGGCTTCGGCGGCTTCGTAGAGCGTTTCGTCGAGCGCGCCGGCCCGCTCCGGGTCCTTCGCCAACTTCCACGGGGCGCGTTCGGTGAGGAACTCGTTCACGGCGTCCACGATCCGGAACGCCGCCGCCGCGCCTTCGTGGAGGCGCAGCGACTCCATCGCCGCGCGGCAGTCCGCCGCCGCCCCGGACACGATTCCGCCCAGCCGGGTCCGCGCCGACGGTTCGAGCCGGCCGTCCCGGTACCGCCCGGCCATCGAAGTGATCCGGCTCACCAGGTTGCCGAGCGAGTTGGCGAGGTCGGCGTCGTAACGCGCCTCGAACCGGGCCCAGGAGAAATCCCCGTCCTGTCCGTAGGCGATCTCGCGCACGAGGAACAGCCGCAGCGGATCCGGGCCGAAGTGGTCCGCCGCCTCCAGCGGGTCCACGGAAGTGCCCAGCGACTTGCTCATCTTCTCGCCCATGAAGTTGACGAAGCCGTGGCCGAAGACCTTTCGCGGAAGCGCGACTCCGGCGGAGAGGAGCATCGCCGGCCAGATGACCGCGTGGAACCGGGTGATGTCCTTGCCCACGATGTGGAGGTCCGCCGGCCACCTTTCGTCCCAGCCGGCTTCGTCGTCGCCGTAGCCGGTCGCCGAGAGGTAGTTGATGAGCGCGTCGAACCAGACATAGACGACGCTCTTCTCGTCGAAGGGGACGGGTATGCCCCAGTCGAGCCCCGGCCGGCTCACCGAGAGATCCGTCAACCCCGCCTCGAGGACTCGGGTCAGTTCGTTGCGCCGCGTTTCCGGTTCGATGAAACCGGGGTCGTCCCGGTAGAGCGCGAGCAGGCGGTCGCCGTAACGCGACAGCCGGAAGAAGTGGTTCCGCTCGCTGATCCAGTCCGGCTTGCCGCGGTGGATCGGGCAGATTCCGTCGTCGAGGTCCTTCTCCTGCTTGAACGCTTCGCAGGAAACGCAGTACCAACCCTCGTAGGTTCCCTCGTAGAGGTCGCCGGCGTCGCGGATCGCGCCCAGCAGTTTCTGCACGGCCGTCCGGTGCCGCCGTTGGGTGGTGCGCATGAACTCGTCGAACGAGATGTTCAACTTCGACCAGACGCCGCGAAACACTTCCTCCATCCGTTCGCAGTAGGCGAGGGGTTCGAGCCCCTGCTCGGCGGCCTTCCGGCGCACATTCAGCGAGTGTTCGTCCGCCCCCATCAGGAAATGGGTGTCGTACCCGGCGCACCGCCGGAACCGGGCGATCACATCCGCGGTGATCTTCTCGTAGGCGGTGCCGAGGTGCGGGGGCGAGTTGACATAGTCGATCGCCGTGGTGAGGTAGTAGCGGGGCACGCGGCGGGGATTCTACGGAGCGCGGCGCGGGTGGGGGCGTTCCGGGGGCCGGGCGGGCGAGGGAGCCGGCGCGGGGCGTCTCCCGGTTGACCCCGCCCCCCGGCTTGGGCAGACTCGCCGGATGCCCGGACACCGCTCCCGCCGCCGCGCCCCGGTCCGACTGGCCGGATTCGCGGCCTTCGTCTTCGCCGCGATCGGCCCGGTCGTCGGGCCGGCAGCCGCCGCCCAACTCTCCTCGCGCGCGGTCGCCGACCGGGGCCCCCGGGCCTACGCCATCACCGGCGGCGCGGTGCATCTCGGCGACGGAACCGTCCTCGACGGCGCCGTCGTCGTCCTCGAAGACGGCCTGATCACCGCGGTGGGGCCGGACGCCGCCGCTCCTCCCGGCGCCTGGGAGATGGACGCGGCGGGGAAGCACCTCTACCCGGGCTTCATCACCGCGCTCAGCGACCTCGGCCTCGCCGGCGGCGGGCCGGCCGCCGCCTCGGGGGCGCGGCCGTCCGGCGGGCCGGCGGCCGGCGATCCGCGTCCGGCGCGGGGCCCGGAAGACCGGCCGGCGACTTTCTCCTGGCGGCGCGCCGCCGACTCGGTGGCGGTGAGCGACGACCGCATCGCGGCCCGCCGCAGCCGCGGCTTCACCTCCGCGCTCTCCGTTCCCCGAAACGGCATCGTCTCCGGGCACGGCGCGTTCCTGAACCTGATCGAGACCGGGGGCGCGGACGCCCGCGACCTGGTGCTCTCCGAGGAGGCGGCGCTCATGATCCGGCTGGAGACGGCGAGTTTCCGGTCGTTTCCCGGCTCGCTGATGGGCGTGATCGCCTACCTCCGGCAGTTGTTCCTCGACGCCGCGCACTACGGCGCCGTTCGCGCCGCCTACGACGCCGACCCCGCCGGGCTGCCGCGGCCGCGATACGACCGGACGCTCGGCCCGCTCGCGGCCGCGGTCGCCGGCGAGCAGCCGGTGCTCCTTCCGGCGAACCTGGACAAGGAAGTGCGGCGCATGACGCTCCTGGCGGAGGAACTCGGCCTCCGCCCGGTGCTCTACGGCGGCCACGAAGCGGCCGACTCCGCTTCGTTCCTCGCCGAGCGCGGCGTCCCCATCCTGGTGAACCTGGACTGGCCGAAGGCCGACGCGGACGCCGATCCCGAAGCGCAGGTTCCGCTTCGCGACCTGCGCCTGCGGGATCGGGCGCCGGCCGCGCCGGCGGCTTTGGCGGCCGCGGGGGTCCGCTTCGCGTTCTACCGGCAGGCGGCGTCCCGAGGCGGGGGGCGCTCGGGCGGGCCTCCCGGAGGGCGGCGCGGCGGCGGGGCGTCCGACGATCTCGCCGCGGTGCGGCAGGCGGTGGAACGCGGGCTCGATCCCGAAGCCGCGCTCACCGCCCTGACCCTCGCGCCGGCGGAGATCTTCGGCGTCGACGACCGGGTGGGGACGCTCGCTCCGGGGAAGATCGCCAACCTGGTGATCGCCGACGGCGACCTGTTCCGCGGGGAAGCCGCGATCTCCGCGGTCTTCGTGGACGGCGTGGTCCACCATCCGGAAACCGATTCGGACACCGGAGAAGAAACCGACTCCAACTCCGGGCACACCCCGGGAGACCCCACATGAGTTTCTCCATTCGCCGGAGGCCGGCCGCCGCGGGCGCGGTCCTCGCGTTCTCGCTCTGGGCGCCTTCCGGTTTCGTCTTCGCCCAGGACCTGGTCGTCCGCGGGGCGACCGTGCTCACCGTCACGAACGGCGTACTGGCGCCGGGAGCGATACGCATCGAAGACGGCCGCATCGCGGAAGTCGGCGCGTCGGTGGAAGTTCCCTCCGGCGTCGAAGTCATCGAAGCGGACGGCATGTTCGTGATGCCGGGCATCGTGGACGCCCATTCGCACATCGCGGCGGAGTCCATCAACGAGGGCAGCGTCGCGGTTTCTTCCATGACCGGGACCGGCGATGTGGTGGACCCGTACGACATCGCCATCTACCGCGAGTTGGCCGGCGGCGTCACCACCTCGAACATCCTCCACGGGAGCGCGAACCCGATCGGCGGGTTGAATGTGGTGATCAAACACCGCTGGGGCGAAGACGCCGAGGGGCTGGTGTTCGAGGCGGCGCCCCCGGGAATCAAGTTCGCGCTCGGTGAAAACCCGAAGCGGTCGCGCGGGACGCCTCCGGGAGTGGAGCGGCGCTATCCGGCCACCCGGATGGGCGTCGTGGATGTGATCCGCCAGGCGTTCGTCGAAGCCCGCGCCTATCGGCAGGCGTTTCGCGACTACGAAGCCGCGAAGGCGGCGGGCCGGCCGGCGCTCCCGCCGCGCCGCGACCTGAAACTCGAACCGCTGGTGGAGATCCTGGAGGGCGAGCGGTTGGTGCACGCCCACTGCTACCGGCAGGACGAGATCCTGCAGTTGCTGCGCGTGGCCGAGGAGTTCGATTTCCGCATCGCCACCCTGCAGCATGTGCTCGAGGGCTACAAGGTCGCCGACGAAATCGCGGAGCACGGCGCCGGCGCCTCCACTTTCTCCGACTGGTGGGCCTACAAGGTGGAGGCCTACGACGCCATTCCCCACAACGCGGCGCTCATGGCCGAGCGCGGCGTGCTGGTCTCCATCAACTCGGACAGCGCCGAAGAGGCGCGCCACCTGAACCAGGAAGCCGCGAAGACGGTGAAGTGGGGAGGAATGACCGAGGAGCAGGCGCTCGCCACGATCACGATCAACGCGGCGATCCATCTCGGGATCGGCGACCGGGTCGGCTCCATCGAAGTCGGCAAGGACGCCGACCTGGCGGTGTTCGACCGCCACCCGCTCAGCACCTTCGCGGTGAACCGGTTCACCGTGGTGGACGGCGAAGTGCTGTTCAGCATGGAGCGCGACCGGGAGATGCGCGAAGCGATGACCGCCGAGCGCGCGGCCCTGGAAGCGAAGTTCGAGGCCGAGTCGGAGAGCGCCGCGTCGTCGGGCGGCCGCCGCGCCGGCGGGCCGCCGGGTCGGCGCGGGCCGGGCGCCCCGCCGGACGGGAAGTCGGACGGGAAGTCGGACGGGAAGTCGGACGGGACGAGGGGAGTCCGGCGATGACCGCGTTTCCTCGAAGCGCCCGCTTCCTGCGGGCGGCGGCGGTGTCCTCCGCCGTGGTTTCGGCGGCGCTGCCGGCCGCCGCGTCCCGGGCGGCGCAACCCGCCGAGGACGAGACCTACCTCATCCGCGGCGCCACGATCCACACGATGGTCGAGGGGGATGACCCCATCGAGTCCGGCTCCATCCTCGTCCGCGCCGGGCGCATCGTGGAGATCGGCGAAGTCGCGCCGCCCGAAGGAGCGGTCGTGATCGAGGCCGACGGTCTCGAGGTGTATCCCGGAATGATGGACTCGGTGAGCCAACTCGGCCTCACCGAGATCGGCTCGGTGGCCGCCACCGTGGACACCACCGAACTCGGCGAGATGAACCCGCACCTCCGCGCCGCGACGGCGATCCATCCGGCGAGCGAACACCTGCCGGTGGCCCGGGCGAACGGCATCACCCACGCGGTCGTGGCCCCCGGCGGCCTCGGCGGTTTCGGCGGCGGCGGCTCGGGCATCTCCGGGCAGGCCTCCATCGTCCACCTCGACGGCTGGACCGTCGAGGAGATGGGCATCGAGGTTTCCGCCGGCATGGTGGTCCTCTGGCCCCGGCCCGCCACGCGCTCGCGCAACGCGACCACTTTCCGCATGGAGCGCCGCTCCTTCCGCGAGGCGAAGGAGGAATACGACCGCGCGGTGCGCGAACTCGGCGAAGTATTCGCCGCGGCCCGGCGTTACGCCTCGCTCGGGGAGCCCGGCCCCGGCGAGCGCGACATCCGCCTCGAAGCGCTCGGCCCGGTGCTGCGGGGGGAGACGCCGCTGCTGGTGCTGGCCCAGGGCGCCCGCGAAATCCGCGACGCCGTGGCCTTCGTCGAGGGAATCGAAGGCGCCCGCATGATGCTGCTCGGCGGCCGCGACGCCTGGAAGGAGAAGGAACTCCTGGCCGAAAAGAACATCCCGGTGATCCTCGGCCCCACCCAGAGCCTTCCGCCGGAGGAAGACGATCCCTACGACCGCGCCTTCACCACCCCCGGCGAACTCCACGCGGCGGGAGTCACCGTGGCCTTCGCCACCTTCGGCTCCTCCAACTCCCGCCTCCTCCCCTACGAAGCCGGCCACTCCGTCGGGTACGGGATGCCCCGCGCGGAAGCCATGCGCGCCATCACCGCCGTGCCGGCGGAACTCTTCGGCCTCTCGGAGGACCTCGGCACCATCGAGGAAGGCAAGGTCGCCAACCTGATCGTCGTCACCGGCGACCCCCTGGAAATCCGCACCGAGGTCCGCGAAGTCTTCGTGAACGGCGTCCCGGTCTCCCTGGACAACCGCCACCGGTCCCTCTACGAGAAGTACCGCTCCCGCCCCGCGCGGCGGTGACCCCGGCCCCGGCGCGGCCGTTCGCGGCCGCGCCGGGGCGGCCGACGGGTCAGTCCAGCGTCGAGATCCGCTTGCGGAAGATCTCGTACAGCAGGTTCAGCCTCTCAGTGAGCCACTGGTAGCCGGCTTCGCGTTGACCCTCGTCCTGCCAGTTCGGATCCTGAGTCCTGCAATAGATCTTGCGCTGGATCGTGTCCGTGTTCGTGTCCCACACGAGACCGTCATCACCGAACTGTTCGCCGAACTGCGCGTCGATCTCTGCGCGCTGCCGTTCGAGTGCCCTGAACCGCTCCCCAGCTCTGTCCCCAAAGAGCACGAATTCGCTGCGCAACTCAGGCGGATCATCTGCCCACGAACTCGCCGCAATCGCCTGAAGCCCGAAGCCGTCCTTGCCGATGGCCAAGGTCATCGAAGACGCAGCTTGCGGAGCGGTGGGACGAAATCTCGCCTTGTGCCTCTTGGCGTAGTCGACGAAGCCTCGCCAGAATTCAAGTTGGGCCATCTTCACCGGTGGCAACTCAATGGGCCGGTTCTTCGTCCAGTCGTTCGGCTTAGCCACGATGTTGAACTTCGGAGCGGGAAGCGAGTCGTCGATTCTCCAGACCTCGATCTCAAGTCCGAAGAAGCGAATGTTCTCTCGTGTGTTCTCGTTCAGCCAGTCGAGTGCTGCCCGATGTTCGTCAGTGAACCGCTTGGCGATCCAGATCACCTTGAGCGCGTTGAGCCCTGCCGCGTAGGTCAGGATCTGACCGAGATGGCTGTGATCGGTCCTTTCGAGTTGGTTCTCGATGACGACTCTGCTGCTGTCCGCCGTATCGAAGGCGAGGATGTCGGCGGCGTAGTCTCCGACGCCTACCTCGGCGCCTTCCAACTTCAGTTTCATTCCCAAGACCTCGCCGAGGAATTGCAGGTTCTCGTCTTTCGCCAGCCACGGAGTGAAGTCACCGGCCTCATGTTTCCACACTTCCCGTTCCTCCACGCGGGACAGGCGAGAAAGGGGTTCGATAGACAGACTCATGGCTTGGGCGGAACGGGCTCCGGGCGACCGAAGCCTATCATGAACGGCGCCAAGTCGGCATCATGGTGCGGCTGACGCTTTCGGGAACACCGATTCCCGTCACGGCGCGAGTGGCCGGCTATCGCTCGGCACTTGCCCGGTCCGGCGAGGTGCAGTGCGCGAGGCCGCCGTGGCCACGACGGCCGAAGTTCGGCGCAACCCTCGGTCGCCGTGGACCCCGGCCTCGCCCAGCCGGCTGCGCCCACACCTGCAAGAATTCACCACGCACGGCGCGATATGGAATCCACACCCTCCACAACTACTCTGAATCACAGACTCGGGAAGGACTATTCGTGAACGAGGCCCGGCGGTCGCGTCTTCTTGCCGCCGTGCACAGTCGGTTCGGCGCACCACTTCTTCCGAAGAAGATCGAGAGGTTCCAGCACACTTTCCGGGAGTCGCAGGATTCGGAGGAGGACAGCCGCGTCCAGCGCCTTCCGGGTCGCGTCCCGGTACGCTTCATTGGCCGGAAGCAGCGGCCGCTTCGAGAACTTGCCGAAGATCGCGGACGCGATGCGGAGTTGTGGGGGATCCAGGGTTCGAACATCGAGAACGGGAAGGTCCTTGAGCCCCATGCCGGTCAGGCGGGCTCGTCCGCTCTGCTGCCTGCTGCCCTTCCACCAGAACAGCAGGAGGCCGAGAGTCGTGTTCGCCCAGAGCAGAAGCGCTTTCTCGTGAGCGGACTCGTGCGCGGTAATCGTCGGCCAGGCGGTCCCGCCCATCGTCCTCTCGTCCGTCCAGCACGCGGCGAGGGGCTGTGAGTTCAGTCGGAAGTCCAGATTGAAGTGCAGGTGGGAGGCGGACCCCCAGGCGGCCGCGGCCTTGTCCTCCATTCCGGGGCGGACTTCACCGCGGCTGTCCGGAGCGACCGTGAGTTGTTGCTCCTGCTGGGCGTCATGACGCCAGAGCATCGGATAGGTCGGATAGTCGCCGACCGAGGTCGGAGCGACATCGAAAGGCCCGCGGTAAGTGCCGTCCGAGTTCAGACCGCTTATGTCGCGATGCACCGGCCCCTTCCTGCCGATCTCCGCGAGAGCCGCGGTCGGCACGGTGATGTCTCCCCGTGTCCCGGGAAGAGCCAGCGTCCCCGCCTCCAGCGCCAGCGCCGTCTTGGCCACGGACAGGTCGCCGACGGAGGCGCAGCCTCCCGCCCTTACCGGAGCGCGAATCGTTCCGGCGATTACCTCCGACCCCGATCGTATCGTCTCCGGTCGGCGCTCCGACACCGTGGCGAGTCGGATCTGCCGGGCGGTCTCCTCGGCGCCCATTTCCGTTCGGGGCCTCTCGCGCAGCCCGACCCAGTCGGCAGAGGTTCGTACATCCGTGTAGACATCCCGATCGGAATCGCTCATCTGTCTCTTGCGGGCGATCACCAACACTTCCGCCATCCCGGTGTCCGCGGAGAAGGACTGCTCGTCGGGACGCCCGCGGGAGATCGTGACGAAGACGATGTCCTCGTACCGCGTGTCGAGCAATCGGCGAGCATCGGCCCATGCGGCTCCGCTGACCATGACGAGCGGCATCACGAGGGCGAGCGCGCCCCCCGGCTTCAGTTTGAGGTGCGCGAGATCGAGAAAGTTGGAGGCCAAGCCCGCGTTCCCGTGCCCGACCGGCTCGTCGAGCCCGCTTCGTCTGCGGGCCAACAAGGCGGACATGCGCTGCTGCTCGTTCTTGCTGGTTTCGAACCCGGCGAACGACGGAACGGGAACATCGGCGACTTCATGATTCGTCGGGCGGGTGAACGGCGGATTCATGATGACCAGATCCAGACTGCCGTGAGGGATGGAGAACTCCGAGAGATCACCGCCTCCGATCTCCGTGTCGGCCTCGGCCGCAGTGACTCGACGGATGCCTGTCGAGAAGAGGGAGATGCCGGATCTCTCGTCGAGGAGGTCCAAGGCGCCGATTCGGAAGGTCTGATCCCGGTCGATGTCCGTCAGGCCGTAGGGAAGCGTGTAAACCCTCGTCTGCTCGAACAGCGTCGTCGGGTTTGCGCTGGCGAGTATCGAGGTCGTCAAGTGCGTGGCGGCCGGCATGATGTCCGTTGCGATCAGCGAATCTTCGATCATGGCCCGATGGAGGGCGCGGTCGTCGCCTCCCGCGCGCCGGTGGCGCCGGGCGACGGCGCGATATGCGGCGGTGAGCAGCGTGCCGGTGCCGCATGCGAAGTCCGCGATACGGAGGGACCGCAGGGTGTCGGGATTACGCCACTCGACCGATATCCTCCCCACTGCCAACTCCGCGAGGAGAGTGGCGGCCGCCGGACGGGTGTAGAAGGTCGCCAAGAACTTCCGATCGGTGATCAGTCTCTGGAACATGCGCCCCGAGAGATCGTGGGACCGGGCCACGCCGGAGTCTGCGATCTCTTCGGCGACGGACGCCAGCCGGCTGAGGATGTCTCCGGAAATTCCTTCGGGAATCGTCGAGAGGATCCGGGAGGCGACATGGAAGATCGGCCAGTAGTTGATGTCGTCGAGGATGCGGCGCCATTCCCGCAGGGTGAGCCTCTTCGAGATCAGGCCGCTCTCGCCCCGCAATCCCTCGATCCCCGGAACATCGCGGACACCGGCGATCATCGTCTGGAATGTGAGCGCGTTGGCGAGAATCGCCATGGCCATCCGCGTGGTCTGTTCGCCCGGGGTCTGGTGGAGCGACTCAGAAATGCCGTCGAGAACATCGGGGCGTCGCGCGCAGGCGCTTCGGAGTCGTTCTGCGGACTGCGATACACCCTCCTCGAGAACACCGAGCATTCTCGTGACGAGTCGCTCGGACAGGGCGCTCGACTCCACGAGATCAGCGAGGGAGTCCGCGTCGCCGTCGATCCAGCCCGCCCGCGGCCAGCGGACGGCGGTGTCCTCGGACGACCAGAGGCAGTACTGGTACCGGGCGGTGGCGACCGCCTCGGGCAGCGCGTGTTGGCCGACTCGTCGGAGAGATTCAGGAACCCGGACCGCGATGGCGTGATCGATGGACCGGCCCGTAGCCAGGACTTTGGCGCCCAGCCGGGACTTGGCGTCCGCTTCGACGGTTCTGGCGGGCAGGAACTCGGTTTCCAGGACTACGGGGCCGGCGCCGGGCTCATGGACAAGCACATCGGGACGCCTTCCACCGGGGAGGACTCCGATCGGTTCGGCTTGCAGCACATCGTCCTCGCGCCACCGGGGGTTTCTCGCCCGCATCGCGCCGGCGAGGGCGCTGTTGAAGGTGTGCTCGTCGTTCACGAAGAGCCCCCGGCCGTAAGTCGCAAATGTTCGGACGCGCGGCGTCTCCCGTAGTGACGCGACACCCAAGGGTAATACTAGCGCCGACGCAGAGCAGTAGCGCCAGTGTGCCGGTCGGGAAACCGGGCGTCGGACGGAGCGGAATTCGGCCGTGGTTCCCTGTGGCGGCTACAAACGGGTGAGGGGTTCATGAGGTGGGAGCGAGCGCGCCGCCAGGGCGACATCGAGAGATGCGGCCAAGGCTGCCTCGCCGTTCTCGCGGAGTTGAGACGGCAACTCCGGGCGGGAGCGGGGGAGGGCGCCGGCGCGGGTGAGACAGGCGCGGGCTCGGTGCGAGAGCCAGATGAGGCGGTATTCGGCGGCCGCCTCCTCGTCCCCGATCTCCTGCATCCGGAGGAGGACTTTCCGAGCGGCGGCGGCGCGTTCGTCCGCGACTTCCGGGTCGGGCAGGGGAAGCCGGTGGCGCCAGCGCCGCGAGATGGCGCCCCAGTGTCCTTCACAGTCGAGCAAGGGGTGGCCGAACTGCACCGCCCCGATCAAGAGGTCGTTCGCGGAGCGAAGGGACGGCTCCACCCGGTCGAGCGCGACCTTGCGGAGGTCCACCTCGATCGGGGGTCGTTCGGCGATGGCGGATCGATCGCGGCAGATCGCCAGCAGGTCCAAGTCTTCCGACTCGACGCCGGGCCGCGTGGCGGAGCCGATGGCGATGACGGCGAGGAGGTTCGGGTCTCCCGCGGCGCGGTCGAGGAAGGCGCCCACCCACCGGCGGGAGCGGGCGGTGGGCCAGCGGAGGATCGGCCGTTCGGTTGTTTTCCGTCGTCACCTCGGATCTACGAGCCCAAAGGCGGAGGCGACATGGTATTCGACAGCCGCGGCAACCTCGCAGTCAACGACGACACAGATACCGCCAAAGTCGCTGTCGCACGGACATCGTCTTCCGAATCTTCGACAAGAGATCACTCGGCGGCTCCACAATCCACTTGGAGTAGTCGACAGGGGGAACCATGTCTTTTGACGGGTCGCCTTTCCCGATTGCTCTTCTTCTCATCATCCGAACGAAGTTGTCGTTCTGCATCGCACTTAGACCTTGGACTGCCTTCTTTTGCGCCATCGGTCTCGCAATACAACCGAAGCGACATCATTAGTCGAGGCGACGATGTCAGCCGAGAAGTCCCCCACGCCGACTTCCGCGTCCTCCTACTCCAGTTCCATTCCCAGGGTTTCTCCGAGAAACTGCAAGTTCTCGCCCATCGCGAGCCACGGAGTGAAGTCCTCCGCCTCATGTCTCCACACTTCCCGCACGCCCACGCGGCGCAGTCGAGAAAGTTACTCGATGATGTGATTCATGGTGTGGGTCGCACAGCCGATAGAGCTAATGTCGTCTACTACCGTGGGCAGTGCGTGTACCCCATGGCGCGGTCGACGCCCTCCAGGAACACACGAAAACTCGAAGACCGGTTGCCCTCGCGGCCGAGACAGCCGGACATGGCTCTGGCTCCCGCGACCTTGCCGAAGCCGGGGACGAGTTTCCCGATCATCTGTGACGGGTTGCCGATGGTGTCCGGATTTCGGAATTGCGCTTTGGCCGCGAGTCGCGCCAGTTTCGGGTCATTGAAGGCGACGGCCATGGCGTGGGGGTCTCCAAGATACCAGGCCTCCAATTCGCGACACGCGATGCGAACGACCGCACCCGGCTTCCCGGCTCGTTCACACAACGTCGCGAGGTGTTGCTTGACGGCCTCGCACTCGGCGGCGTCCTGATCCCGCAAGACCACGAACCGAGTGTCGGGCGTGCGCCAAGCGCGGAGTTTTCTCCCGACACTCCGGTCGAGGTCGGCCTTCCCTTCATGGGTGATGAGGCGGAATCGCAGGCTGGGGAAGAAGCGAGGCAGGAGACCGTTCAGGAACTCCCTCATGGAGCGGTCCTCCACGAAGAAGACGACCTCGCTCATTGGGGCTCGGCTCCCGGGAACAGGCCTTGTTTCCACAGAGTCCCCGGACGATCTCCTTCCTCAACCAGTGCGCGGATCTGTTTGTCGTGGGAGGCGCGCCGGGCGATGCTGACGCCGTTGCTCTTGACGAGCCAGAAGACTTCGTCCAAGTTGGCGGCATTGAGGAAATCCGGAGAATGGGTCGAGACGAAGACTTGGCCTCCCTGACGAGCGTAGCCACGAAACTCCTCTGCGAGTTCTTCCATGAGATGAGGGTAGAGTTGGTTTTCCGGTTCCTCCACGGCCAGCAGCGGGTGCGGTTTCGGATCGTGGAGAAGCACGAGGTAGGCGAACATCTTGATCGTGCCGTCGGAGACATAGCGCGCGATGAACGGATCCTCGAACGCGCCGTCCTGAAAACGCAACATCAGCCTTCCGTCCTCTGTCGTCCGTGCTTCAACCCGTTCGATTCCAGGTATACGAGACTTCATCACCTCCAGAATTCGGTCGAAGCGATCGCGATGGTTCTCATAGAGGAATTTGGCGACCGGTGCGACATTCTCGCCGCGCGATGACAGATGTTCAGCGTAGACGGCATCGACGCTCGGACGAGCTTCGGAGATGTGAAAGTCAGAGATGTACCAGTTCTCGATGATGTTGCGGAACTCCGAGACGACGCGGAAATCACGAAACTGACCGAGCCCCTTGATGGCAGGAACGCTGGGATCGTCCAGCCGGAACTCTTTGCGTTCTTCCTTTACGTCCTCCTGTCCATAGGCAGATTCATTGGTGATGGCCACCCCGGATCCGCCTCGGAACGAAAGAAATTGCCACGGTTTGCCGCGGGCGCCTCGGCGGTACTGCAGGATCTCCCTGCGGATGACGACACGGCCGGAGTCCTCGGCCACTTCAAGGATGTAGGTCGCGAGGCGACCGCCACTCTCGCGGAACTTGATCGTGATCGCGACAGCCCCCTTCTGCGCGCGCGTCGTGAGTTCCTGAAGTCCACCTCGACGAGCGACCGCGATCGCGACATTGGAGGTAAGGGACTCCTTCAGGAAACTGAAGACATCAAACAGGGTGGACTTCCCGGTTCCGTTCGCGCCGACGACGACCGCCATGCGCGGCAAATCGGCCAGCACCGTCCGGTGGAGACAGCGGTAGTTGCGAATCTCGATTCGTGTGATGTGCATGGCGAGACGGCCTGAGAGAAGTGCGGGCGGCACCGAAGGCGGGCCGACGCGGCCCGCGAATTCTAACCGGAGCGGGTCCGGTAGGTCAGCGGGGTGAGCACCGCGTGGAGCCGTGGGGCGCATCAGGCATAGGCGCTTGAAAGGGCGGGGGCGAGCGGCGGCACGGGCCACCGGAAGAGGGGCGACTGGTCTTTTTCGTTCGGATGGCCGGTAGTCCGCTCCGGAGAGCGACCGGGGAGGCAGCCGGGACGTTCAGGGCACAGGAAGGCATGTTCTCTCGTGGTAGCCTTTCCGGCTGCTGGCCATTCCGGCGTCGGCGTTCCCGGTCGGGGTGGGGTCGGCGGGCGCGGCGGTCGTTTCGCGCTTCGAGAGCGCCGACTTCGAGTCGCGCCGGGGGGCGCCCGGCGCGGTGGCCGTTCTGCTCCCTTCTCCTCCGGTCAGCCGAGGGCTGATCGTGGTGTCCGATGCCCTTCCTGCCGGGGCGCGTTTCGCGCCCGTTCGCCGCCGGCGCCCTTCTCGTGGCGGCAGCCTCGTTCGGGGCCGCGCCTTCGGCGGCCGGCCAGCGGCTCGCGGGGGCCGGGAGCGGCTCCCCCTGGGCGGGGGAGGGGAGCGCCGACGAGTCGCGGTTCCTGAGCCGGGTCCGGCGGCTGACCGTGGAGGGGCGGCGGGCCGGGGAGGGGTACTTCTCGCCGGACGGACGGGAGATCGTCTTCCAGTCGGAGCGCGAGCCGGGCAACCCGTTCTTCCAGATCTACCTCCTGTCGTTCGAGACCGGCGAGACGCTGCGGGTCTCCCCGGGGACCGGCAAGACGACCTGCGCCTTCATCTCGCCGAGCGACGGCGGGGTCCTCTTCGCGTCCACGCACCTCGACCCCGGGTCGGTGGAGTTGCAGCGGGAGGAGATCGAGTTCCGGGAGAGCGGGCGGGAGCGCCGCTACTCCTGGGACTACGACCCGGCGATGGACTTGTTCGCTTGGGACCGGGACACGGGGGAGTTGACCCGGTTGACCGAGGCGCGGGGCTACGACGCCGAGGCCAGTTACTCGCCGGACGGGGAATGGATCGCGTTCACTTCGATGCGCTCGCTGTTCGAGGACGAGTTGACGGAGCGCGAACGGCGGCTGGCGGAAGTGGACCCGTCCTACTTCGGCGAGATCTGGATCATGCGCGCCGACGGCAGCGGGAAGACCAGACTCACGAACGCTCCCGGCTACGACGGGGGGCCGTTCTTCTTCCCGGACGGGGAGCGGATCGTGTGGCGGCGGTTCAGCGAGGACGGCGTGATCGCGGACATCTATTCCATGCGGCGGGACGGCAGCGACCTCCGCAGGTTGACCGACTTCGGCTCCATGAGTTGGGCGCCGTATGTCCATCCGTCCGGCGAATACCTGCTCTTCGCCTCGAACAAACTCGGCTTCAGCAACTTCGAGGTGTACATGGTGGACACCGCGGGCGAGAAGGAGCCGATCCGCGTTACGACGACGGACGGCTTCGACGGCCTGCCGGTGCCGACCCCGGACGGGCGCGGCCTCGCTTGGACCTCCACCCGCCACGGGGAAGGCTCCGGCGGACAGATCTACCTGGCCGACTGGAACCACGAGGAAGCGCTGGCCGCGCTCGTCGCCGCGCCGGCCCGGCGTTCGGCGTCGGAGACGCCGCATGAACCACGATCCGGGAACGGGATCGTTCGGCGTCTTGGCATGGACCGGATGCCTCGGAAGCCATCGGGGAAGCACGAATGACACGCAAGAATCTCCTCGACGCCCGGACGGTCGATTTCCTGGAGTTGATCGGCAACGGGCGCACTTTCTCGGTTCCGCCGTACCAGAGAGACTACTCGTGGAACACCGAGGAGTGGGACGACCTGTGGAGCGACATCGTGGAACTCCGTGACCGACCGCAGGAGAGGCACTACATGGGGGCTGTCCTGGTCAAGTCGAAGACGGACTTCGAATTCCTCGTTATCGACGGCCAGCAGCGGCTGGCGACACTCAGTCTGTTCGCTCTCGCCGTCGCCAAGCGTTTGAGGACTCTCGCCGACGGTGGACTCGACGCTGAGGCGAACAGGTCGCGAGCTCAGGCCCTGCATGATCGGTTCATCGGGGAAAAGGACCCCGCGTCGCTTCTGGAAGCGAGTCGGTTGTCCCTGAACGAGACGGACAACGGCTTCTACCGGGACTACTTGGTGCAGGACCGAGCCCCTTCCAACCCCACGGCGCTGCAGGGATCCAAGCGCCAGATCTGGGGCTGTTACTGCTTCTTCCTGCGAAAACTCGAAGGGGACCCGCGACTTCGAAGTGACGGAGAGGCATTGGCGAAATTCCTGTCGCTCACGGTAGCGCGCCAGTTGCTCTTCATCATGATCACCGTCGAAGACGAACTGAACGCCTACACCGTATTCGAGACGCTGAACGCCCGAGGTGTCAGCCTGACGACGACGGATCTGCTGAAGAACTACCTGATCTCTCGCGTAGAGACACCCAGCGATGTAGATGACCTGCATCGCCGCTGGCGCACTCTCGTGGGCACGGTCAAGGAGGGGCGGTTCCCGGACTTCCTTCGATACCACCTGTTGTCCAGGCACTCGCGAATTCGACGCCCGAACCTGTTCAAGATCGTCCGGGACCAGTTCCGCACGCTCCCGGAAGTCTTCGAACTGCTCAAGCAACTGGAGTCCAGGGCGGAGATCTTCGCTGCGCTCACGGACTCGAGCCACGACTACTGGAAGGATCTGCCCGAGGCGGGACCCCTTATCCGAGAACAGATTCTCTTTCGGGTCCGGCAGATGACGCCGCTTCTGTTCACCGTGTGGGAACGGTTTTCGCGTCAGGACTTCGTTCGCGTGTTGAAGTTCGTGAGCGTGATATCGTTCCGTTACAACATCGTCAGTGCGCTGAGCCGGAGTGAGTTGGAACCTGCTTACTCTCAGGCCGCCAAGGCCGTAGCGGCCGGAGAGTCGGTGACGCCGGGCGCCGTGTTCCGGACGCTCGACTCGATCTATGTCGACGACGAGAAGATGGCGCAGGACTTTTCTCGACTCCGGATAAACACGCACAGCGTCCGAAAGAAGGTCGTTCGGTACATCTTGACTCGACTCGAGGCGGACGCATCCGGAGGCATCGTGGATCCCGATGTGGATCCGGGATCGATCGAACACATTCTGCCGGAGAATCCTGGCGAAACTTGGGAGGAGGAATTCGCGAGAGAGAGGCATGAGGCGTTCCTGTACAGAATCGGGAACCTGACCCTGCTCGAGAAGAAGGCGAACCGAGATATCGGCAACCGGCCTTACGCAGACAAGGTGGCGGTGTACGAACGCAGCAGCTATGCGCTGGCGCGACAGGTTGCCGAGATAGCGCCGGAAGAGTGGACGCCGGCGCTCGTCGAACACCGACAGAAGAAACTGGCCGCTCGCGCCGTACAGATCTGGAGGGCCGATTTTGCCTGACCTGAAACCGCTTCGCGCCTCGGCGCATGTGGCTGCCGCCGCGCTCGCGGCGGCCGTCTTGGCCGGCGTATCCGCCGCCGCGCAGACGCCGGAGGATCTTCGGGCCGATGTGCTTGCGCTCACCGGTCCCGGGACCGAAGGCAGGGCGGTCGGGACCGAGGGCGCGGCGACCGCGCGGCGGTATCTCGTTTCCGAACTCACTGCCGCCGGCGCCCGACCGCTGCCCGGGCACGACGGGCTGGGCATCCCGTTCGCGTTCGTCTCCGGGGTCGAGCACCGGGGGGCGTCGCTGCGCGCCGGGGGGCACAAACGGTTCGACGGGGACCAGGTGCGGGCGTTCGCGTTCTCCGAGACCGGGGAGGTTCGCGGCGGGCTCCACTTCGCGGGTTACGGCATCACCCTGCCGGAGAACGCCGGCTTCGACTACGACAGTTACGCCGGGCAGGAAGTGGAGGACAAGGTCGTCGTCGTCCTCCGCTACGCGCCCGACGCCGACGACGAGGACCTTCGCGCGGTGCTGAACCGGCAGGCGAGTCTCCGGCGGAAGGTCGCGGCGGCGCGGGACAACGGCGCGGTGGGGCTGGTGGTCGTCACCGGGCCCCGGTCGCCGGGCGCGGGGGAACTCGCGCCGGACGGCTTCGAGATCGCGTCGCCGGGCGGGCAGGGGATCCTCGCGGTCTCCATCACCGGGGAAGCGGCCGAGCGGCTCTTCGCCGGCAGCGGCCTGACGCTCGAAGAAGCGCAGGACGCGCTCGACGACGGCGATCCGTCCGCGGGAGTCGGGGAGTTGCCCGGCATCGCCACGCTCTCGGTGGACTTGGCGCGGATCCGCTCCACCGGAGTGAATGTGGTCGGCGTCCTTCCGGCGGCTGACGGCAGTATCGAAGCGCCCTTCGTGGCGGTCGGCGCGCACTACGACCACCTGGGAGACGGCGGTTCGGGTTCGCTGAATCCGCACGCGCCGCCCGAAGTGCACCCCGGCGCCGACGACAACGCTTCGGGGACGGCGGCGGTGCTCGCGGTCGCCCGCGCGGTCGCCGAGAACCCGTTGTCCCGCCCGTTGCTCGTCGCCTTGTGGTCGGGCGAGGAATCGGGTCTCCTCGGTTCGACGGCGTTCGTGCGCGAAGAGATCGGCGCCGAAGACCTGTTCGCCTACCTCAACCTCGATATGGTCGGACGGATGGAGGACAACCGGCTGCAGGTGCAGGCGATGGGGAGTTCGCCGGTCTGGCCGGGGCTGGTCGAGCGGGTGAATGTGTCCGCCGGTTTCGACCTGGCTACGAGCGACGATCCCTGGCTCCCGACGGACTCCGCCGCTTTCCACGGCGCCGGCGTTCCGACGCTGAACCTGTTCACCGGGTCGCACGCCGACTACCACCGTCCTTCCGACACCGCGGAGAAACTGAACTACCCCGACCTGTTGCGCGTGGCGGAATTCGCGGAGACGGTGGCGCGCCGCCTCGCGGGCGCCGAAGAGCGCCCCGGCTTCGTGGATGTCCCGCGCGCCGAGCGGGAGGCGCCGGCCCGCGCCGCGCTCACCGCCTACACCGGGACGATTCCCGAATACGCCGCCGAGGTCGAAGGCCTGCTGCTCGGCGGGGTGATGGCCGACGGCCCGGCGGAGAAAGCCGGCCTCCGGAAGGGCGATGTCATCGTCGAGTTCGGCGGACGGGCGATCCTCACGATCTACGACTACATGGGCGCCCTCGAAGCGGCGCGCATCGGCGAGCCGATCGAAGTGGTCTTCCTGCGCGGCGGCGAGCGCATGACGGCGATCCTCACCCCGACGCCCCGTCCCTGACCCGGTCGTTGTCGGACGAAGGAGCGCCGCTCCCGGTGGAGCGGGTGCGCAACTTCTGCATCATCGCCCATGTGGATCACGGGAAGTCCACGCTCGCCGACCGGCTGATCCAGCGCTGCGGCGGGGTTTCGGACCGCGAGTTCCGGAACCAGTTGCTCGACTCCATGGAACTCGAGCGGGAACGCGGCATCACCATCAAGTCGAACAGCGTCTCGCTGCTCCACGAACATCGCGACGGCCAGACCTACCAGTTGAACCTGATCGACACGCCGGGCCATGTGGACTTCTCGCACGAGGTGCGGCGGTCGCTCATGTCCTGCGAGGGCGCGCTCCTCCTGGTGGACGCGGCGCAGGGCGTGGAGGCGCAGACCGTCGCCAACTACTTCGTGGCCATGGAGTACGACCTCGCCGTCGTTCCGGTCATCAACAAGATCGACCTTCCCGCCGCCGACCCGGAGCGCGCGCGGGAGGAGATCGACGACGAACTCGGTCTCGACCCGTTCGAAGCGGTGCTGGCTTCCGCCAAGCGCGGCGACGGCATCGGCGAAGTGCTCGACGCGATCGTGGAGAAGATCCCGGCCCCCGGCGGTGACTCGAACGCCCCGCTCCGGGCGCTGGTGTTCGACGCCCAATACGATGTCTATCGGGGAGTGGTGCTCCTGATCCGAGTCGTGGACGGGGCGATCCGCCCCGGCGACCGCGTGCGGCTGATGCACGGCGAGCGCGATTACCAGGTGGAGGAGGTGGGGCGGCTTCGACTCCGCCGGGAGTCCGTCGAGGAGTTGCCGGCGGGCGCGGTCGGTTACGCCATCTGCGGGATCCGCGCCATCCGGGACATCGCCATCGGCGACACGCTCGCCGGGGTCGAGCCCGCCGCGGAGGAAGCGCTCCCCGGATACACGGAAGCGTTGCCGGTGGTGTTCTCGTCGGTGTACCCGATTTCGACCGACGACTACGGCGAACTCGAGGCGGCGCTCGACCGGCTCTCGCTGAACGACGCCGCCCTCACTTTCGAGCGCGAGACCTCCACCGCGCTCGGTTTCGGTTTCCGTTGCGGTTTCCTCGGCCTCCTGCATCTCGATGTCGTCCAGGAGCGGCTGCAGCGCGAGTACGGGCTCTCGCTGCTTCTGTCCGCGCCGAGCGTCCGCTACCGGATCGAGACGAGCGACGGGCGGACGCGCGAAGTCGAGAACCCGGCGCTCTATCCGGATCCGACGATCATCGAGGGAACCGAGGAGCCCTACATCCGCGCTTCGATCCTCGCGCCGGAGCGTTCGGTGGGAGTGGTGATGGAACTGCTCACCGAACGGCGGATGGCGACCAGCAAGATGAACTTCCTGTCGGCCCGCCGGGTGGAAGTGGTCGCCGAACTCCCGCTCGCCGAAGTGCTCTTCGACTTCCACGACCGGTTGAAGACGGTCACCCGGGGTTACGGCAGTTACGACTACGACCTGCTCGACTACCGGCCGGTGGACCTGGTGAAAGTGGACATCCTGGTGAACGGGGAGCGGGTGGACGCGCTCAGCCAGTTGGTGGAGCGGGAGAGCGCGCGCCCCCGCGCGCTCCACTACTGCGAGCGGCTGGCCGAGACGATCCCGATGCACAACTTCAAGATCGCCGTCCAGGGCGCCATCGGCGGCAAGATCATCGCCCGCACCAACATCCGCGCGCTTCGCAAGGATGTGACCGCGAAGTGCTACGGCGGCGACATCACCCGGAAGCGGAAACTGCTCGAACGCCAGAAGGAAGGCAAGAAACGCATGAAACAGGTCGGGCAGGTGCAGATTCCGCAGTCGGCCTTCGTGGCCGTCCTGAAGTCGAGTCCGACCGCGTGACGATTCGGGGAGGAATCGCCGTGCCGCCCCCTCTTCGACCGGGAGGCATGAAGTCCGGGTCCGGTCGGCCCGGGGCGCCGGGATCGAGACGGGTTCGGTGAAGGCGCGGGCGGCGCTCGCCGGCGCCGGCGGCTGCGGGCCCGCGCCGGCTGCGGCCCCCGCGGAAGCCGCGCCGCCCGCGCCGGGTCTCTATGTCCATGTGCCGTTCTGCCGCCGCGTCTGTCCCTACTGCGACTTCGCGGTGGCTCCGCTCGGCGGACACGCCGCCTCCCGCCGTTTCGCCGACTACCGGGAGGCGCTCCTTCGGGAACTGCAACTGCGCGCGGAGACCGCCGCGGGCGCGGCGGCGGGCTGCGTCGGTGAGCCGGCCGACACCGTGTACTTCGGAGGCGGCACCCCTTCGCTCGCGCCTCCCGGATTCTTCGCCGAGGTCCTGGAAACCGCCGCAGACCTCGGGCTGACCACGCCTGCGCCCTGGGTCGTCCTCGAAGCGAACCCCGAGGATCTCGCGCCGGACGAGTCGCCGACTCGGCCGAGCGACCCCGGTCGAGGCTCGGGCGCGGCGGCCCCCGGAGAAGACCGCGCCCGGCAGTGGGCGGCGGAGGGCGTGGCCGGAGTGAGCCTCGGCGCCCAGGCCCTCCGCCCCGACCGGCTGCGGTTCCTCGGCCGCGCGCACGCCGGGGACGCCGTCGGCGCGGCCGCCGCCCGGCTCGCCGCCGCCGGCATCCCCTGGATTTCGCTGGACCTGATCTACGGGGTCCGCGGCGACGACGCGGACGGGATCGCCGCGGAATTCGCCGACGCCGCCGCCCTCCCCGGAGTCACCCACCTCTCCGCCTACGAACTCACCGTGGAGCCGGGGACGCCCTTCGGACGCCGCGCCGCCGCCGGGGAGTCCCTCACCGGCGGGAGCGACCTCGGCGCCCGGCTGTTCCGGGCGGTCCACCGGACGCTCGCCGACGCGGGCTTCCCCGCTTACGAAGCCTCGAACTTCGCGCGTTCGCCGAGCGACCGATCCCGGCACAACCGCAAGTACTGGCTCGGAGCGGCTTACCTCGGAGTCGGGCCGTCGGCGCATTCCTTCCACCCGGCCGTCGCCGGCGGGAACGCTCGCCCCGGCCCGGCGCGGCGTTCCTGGAACCACCGCGACCTCGCGGACTGGCGCCGCGCCGTCGGCGCGGGACGCCTCCCCGTAGCGGGCTCCGAGGATCTCCCGCCGGGCGCGCTCGCCCTCGAGGAGGTCTTCCTCCGCCTGCGCATGACCGACGGGCTCGATCTCGCCGGGTTCGCCGACCGCTGCGGCCCGGCCGTCGTGGAAGCGAACCGGGCCCGCTTCGCGGGTTGGCGCGACCGGGGCCTGGTCCGCTTCGACCGGACGCCCGCCGGCGTCTTCCTCCGTCCGACCCTCGACGGACTCGCGGTGGCGGACTCGCTGGCGGCGGAGGTGGATCTCTCCCCGCTCGAATCCCCGGTCGAATCCCCGCTCGACCGGCCCGGCCGAAGCGGACTCGACGCCTCCCGGCGGCGCTCGTCGCCCGCGCTTCCGCCGCCGACCCCGGCCGTGACCGCCGCGTGAACCCCCCGGACGGGCAGCCGCTGACCGGCGGCCGCATCTTCCGGGTCTGGGTTCCGATGGCGGTGACCTGGATCATGATGTCGGTCGAGGGTCTCCTGGTCGCCGCGGTGGTGGCCCGTTTGGCCGAGCCCACGGTGAACCTCGCCGCCTACGGCGTGGCGTTCGGCTTCGCGCTCATCATCGAGGCGCCGATCATCATGATCCTGAGCGCCTCGACGGCGCTCTGCCGCGACCGCGAGGCTTTCTACGCGTTACGCCGGTTCGCCCGCCGGCTGAACCTGGGGCTCACCCTGACGGTGGTCGCCTGGGTCGTCTCGCCGCTCTATCCGTATGTCGCCGAGAACTGGATGCGGCTGAGTCCGGAGGTTTGCCACCTGAGCCGGATCTCGCTGCTGGTGCTCCTGCCCTGGCCGGCGGCCATCGGCTACCGCCGGTTCTACCAGGGGGTCATGATCCGCCACGGGCATACCCGGCGGGTGGCGTACGGCACCGCGCTGCGGCTGGTCGGGATGGCGGCGACCGCCTGGCTGCTCTGGGACAGCCCGCTCCCCGGCGCGGTGGTGGGCGCGGCGGCGCTCTCGGTGGCGGTGGTGCTCGAAGCGGCGGCCACCCGGCTGATGGCCGCGGACTGCGTCCGGGGCGTCCTCCGGCAGGCGCGCGCCGGCGAGCCGCTCACCCAGCGCGGAATCTTCCGCTTCTACTGGCCGCTGCTGGTGAGTTCGGTGATCGCCCTCGCCATCCACCCCCTGGTGAACCTCTTCCTCGGCCATTCCCGGCTCCCGCTGGAGTCGCTGGCCACCTACCCGGTCGTCACCGCGCTCTCCTTCGTCTTCCGCAGCATGGGCCTCTCCTACCAGGAAGTGGCCATCGCCTTCATGGACGGGAGCCGCCAGCGCTTCCACGCGCTGTTCCGTTTCGCCATCTGGGTCGGCCTCGGCGCCGCCGCCGCCCAGGGCCTCATCGCGCTCACCCCGCTCGCGGCGCGCTGGTTCGGGACCGTCGGCGCGTTGACGCCCGACCTCGTGGACCTCTCCGTCCCCGCGCTCCAAATCCTGGTGGCGATGCCGGTGCTCTCGGTGCTGCTCGCGTTCTGCCGCGCGCTCCTGGTCTGGTGCGCGGAGACCCGCGCCATCACCTGGGCCGGAGGCATCGAGATGCTGGCCGCGATCGGCGTCCTGTGGCTGCTCATCGGGCCGGTGGACCTGGTGGGCGTCTTCGCCGCGTGTTGGGCGATCCTCGTCGCCCGCGTGGTGGACCTCGGCGCCCTCTACTACTGGTGCGCCCCCGTCGTCCGCCGCCTCCGGAGATGAAGCGCCGCGGCTATCCGTCCGCCGGGTCCGGTCGGTCCCGGATCGGGGGGCGCTCGAAGCCGGTCAGCGGTCGCCGCGGTCGCCTATACTCGCGGCCGTCGTGGGTTTCACCCCCTTTCGACGGGACGCCGGATCGAGGGCCGGGCGGTCGTGTCGGCGGCCGACCGGCGAAGTCGCGCCGGCCTCCCCCGAGGAACCCGGTCGAGTGAGCGCGGGCGTTACGGCTTCCGCCCCAAGAGGCTGAGGGACGATGGCGAACGCGATCTCCGCGCGGGAGAAGTTCCAGGCGCTGTTGCGCGAACTGTTCCAGTTCGACTGCGCCGACCTCGACTTCGGCATCTACCGCATCATGAACCACAAGCGGGCGGTCATCGAGGAGTTCATCGAAAACGATCTGCTGGCCCTCGTAACCGAGGAAATCGCGTCGGGGGCGCTCGCCGGCCAGTCGGAAGCCGCAGGGGAACTGGCGACGGCCCGCCGCCGGGTTCGCGAAGCATTCGGTCCGAATGCGATCACCGGTGACGGCGAGATCGAGAGCCGCTTTCGCGAGACGCCTCTCGGGAAGAAGTATGCGGCCTTGCAGGGGCGGTCCGGCGGGGCGGCCGATCCGGAAGAGATCGAAGCCGACCTCTTCAATCGTCTCTACGAGTTCTTTCGACGGTACTACCGCGATGGTGACTTCGTTCCCCAAGGCCGAGGGGCCGGCCGGGCGCCGTTCTCCATCCCCTACGACGGGGCCGAAGTGCATTTCCACTGGGCGAACCGCGGCCAGTACTATGTGAAGAGCGCCGACCGCTTCCGCCACTACGCCTTCACCGTGGCCGGCGTCTCTGTCCGTTTCGATCTACGGTCGGCGGAACTGGAACACAACGATGTCAAGGTGGAGGGCCGGTTCTTCGTACCTCTGGTCGGAGAAGCCGAACTCACCGAGGACTCCGGTCGCCCATCCCTGAGACTTCCGTTCGAGTACCGGTCGTTCGAAGCGGAGAAGACGCCGGGACTCGGCCCGATGCGCCAGGACGCCCTGCTCGAGCGCGCCGCGAGCGATCTGCTTGAAAAACTGAAAGGAGAATCCGCTCTGGCCGCGGCGCTGAGCGCCGCGCATCCGACGCGCGCGGCAGACCGGTCGTTGAGTGTTCTGGAACACCATCTCCGCCGATACGCTCGCCGCAACACCTCCGACTTCTTCATCCACCGGAACCTGCGAGCCTTCCTCGAGCGCGAGTTCGATTTCTACCTGAAGAACGAGATCGGCGATCTCTATGAAGTCGAAGCGACGGGAACCGAAGCCGTTCGCCGTTGGCTGCACAAGACGCGCGTCCTGAAGAGGGTCGGCGCCCGGATCATCGTCTTTCTGGATCAGATCGAGTCGTTCCAGAAGATGCTGTGGGAAAAGCGGAAGTTCGTCACGGCGACGCACTACTGCATCGCGGTAGGCCAAGTCGGAACCGAGTTCCTTCCGGCGCTCGCCGCGAACGAAGCCCAGTGGACCGAATGGCGGAACCTGGTCCAGCCCGAGTCGGAGGACGACCGGGCGCTCATGTCCGCCTCCGGCCCGGAGGATCGGCGGATCCGGTTCCTGGAGCGGAATCCGTCCCTGTTGCTGGACACGAGCCACTTCGATCCCGAGTTCACCGAACGACTGCTGGCGTCCTTCGACGATCTCGACGGGCTCACCGACGGTCTTCTCGTCCACGGCGACAACTTCCACGCGTTGACGCTGCTCGCCGCGCGGTATCGGGGCGCGGCGCGGTGCGCCTACATCGATCCGCCGTACAACACCGGCGAATCGGAGATCCTCTACAAGAACGGCTACCTCCATTCATCGTGGTTGACCCTGATCGAGAATCGGGTTACCGCGGCGATGCCCTTGATGGCGGACCCGTTCACGCTGTTCGTGGCCATAGACGACTTCGAGATGTCCGGCCTCTCTGCCTTGCTCGACGGCATGGGCCGGATCCACCGGGAGATGATCGTCGTGAACCATCATCCCCAAGGCGGGAAGTCGCGGCTGATGGCGACGACGCACGAGTACATGCTGGCGTGCTTCGGCGGCAGGACGCCGATGCCGCTCAAGGCGAGGACGGGCGACGGGGAAGTCGAACTTCGGCCCTTCAAGCGGGCCGGCACGGCGGAGAGCAACTTTCGACGGTGGCGGCCGAACAGTTTCTACGCGATCGTGGTGGATCCGAGCACCAACGAGGTCGTAGGCCTGGAGTCTCCCCCGTCCGGAGGCCCGGGTTCGTACGACCGGGAGAAAACGCCGGAGGGGTATTCCCGAATCTACCCGATCGGCGCCGGCGGTGAGGAACGAGTGTGGAGGCGGAGTTACGAGTCGTGTCTCAAGTTGGTCGAGTCCGGAGCGCTTCGGTGCAGCGGGAGGGGAACGATCTACCAGAGCATCGCCGCCGAGGACAAGACTTCGGCCGTGTTCAGCAACTGGACCGGGCCCAGGTACAACGCGGGCACTTTCGGAGCGAATCTTCTCGGGGGGATCCTCGGCGCCAGAAACGCTTTTCCGTATCCCAAGTCGATCCACACGGTGGAGGACGCGATCGTTGCGGGGCGGGTGGGCGCGGAGGACACCTGCCTCGACTACTTCGCCGGCTCCGGCACTACCGGGCACGCCGTGATCAACCTGAATCGGGAGGACGGCGGTCGGCGCCGGTTCGTTCTCGTTGAAGTCGGGGACTACTTCGATCGGGTGATCCTGCCCAGGATCAAGAGGGTCGCCTTCACTCCCGAGTGGAAGGATGGCCGGCCGAAGCGGAGCGCGACGAAGGAGGAGGCCGCGCGCGGTCCCCGGATCGTGAAGTACGTGCGACTCGAGAGTTATGACGACGCCCTGGACAACATCGCGTTCGACCGGGACGCCGCTCGCGCCGGGCTCGGGTTCGAGGACTACCGGCTGCAATACATGCTGAAGTGGGAGACGAAGCGTTGCGAGACCATGCTGAACGCGGACGCGCTCTCGTCTCCGTTCGGCTACCGGCTGCGCAGTTTCGGCAACGGGGACGAGATGGTCAAGACGGCGGATGCGCCCGAGACCTTCAACTACCTGATCGGCCTCAGAGTGCGGACGCGTCGGGTGTTTCGGGATGACGACCGTCGGTACTTGGTCTATGCCGGAGAGGCGAAGCGCCGCCGTACCGTGGTCATCTGGCGGGACACGCGCGGCTGGGGCGAGAAGGAGTTGGCTCGGGACCACCGCTTCGTCGAAGAGAAGGAGATGACGAAGGGCGCCGAGGAGGTGTTCATCAACAGCCCGAAACTCGTTCGTGACGCGAAGGAACTCGAGCCGGAGTTCAAACGCCTGATGTTCGCGACGATCGGGAACTGACCGGAGGGACCGACGCCCCGATGCCCGGAAGGAGGCGCGCCGGCCGGGCGCGGAGGAAGCCCGGAGCGGCCGGGAAGCCGGGCGCGCCGTTCGAGAGGCGACTGAGCCTCCTCGGTTGGTTGAACGAACAACTCGGTTTCGAGGACAACCGCGAACTCCTGGGGGACCTGAAACACGCGGACGAGGGTTTCGACTCCGGCGCCGGTCGCAGTCATGTCCTTTCTCGGTTGCGCTCCCGCGCCGTCCGGCCCCGGGTCGCCCTCGCGGACCTCGACCGCTACGACGGGAACATCCGCCGGCGCCTGGACTCGATCAACCGGGGGCGGAGGCCGCCGGTCCGGTTGCGCTACTTCCAGCATCTGGCGGCGCTCCACACGGAGATCGTCCTCGACCGACAGGCCCGGGGGCCGGTAGAGTTGTTGCGATCGCTCAACGACTTCGTCCGGCGGAGAAACGCCAAGCGGGTTCCCGGGGAGGCCGCGCTGCCCGACTTCGACCGGGCGGACCTGGCGAAACTGGCGTTCTGGATGGCCACGGGCAGCGGCAAGACGCTGATCTTCCACCTGAACTACCTCCAGTATCTCCACTACGCTCGGCGGCCGCCGGACAACATCGTGCTGATCACTCCGAACGAGGGACTGAGCGAGCAGCATCTTCTCGAACTGGCGGCTTCGGGCATTTCCGCCCGACGCTTCGACGAGGCAGGCGGATTGTTTCGATCCGGGGCGGACGCCATCCGGGTCATCGAGGTCACGAAACTGGTGGAGGAAAAGCGTGGGGGCGGGGCGAGCGTCCCGGTGGATTACTTCGAGGGGGAGAACCTGATCTTCGTGGACGAAGCGCACAAGGGGTCGGGAGGCGAGAAGTGGCGGACGGTGCGGGACCGGCTCGGGGAGACCGGTTTCACCTTCGAATACAGCGCGACCTTCGGGCAGGCTCTCGGCGCGGCGCGCAACGAGGCGCTCACCGATGAGTACGGGAAAGCGATCGCCTTCGATTACTCGTACCGCTACTTCCACGGTGACGGTTTCGGCAAGGATTTCGGCATCCTGAATCTCAAGGAGTGGGCGGCCGACGAGACTACGGATCTGTTGTTGTTCGGCAATCTCCTGTCCTTCTACCAACAGCAGCGCGTCTTCGCCGAGCGCCGCGAGGAAGTCCGGCCCTACGGCATCGACAAACCGCTGTGGGTCTTCGTCGGCGGCCGCGTGAACGCGGTGTACAGCCGGGACGGGATTCGGCGGAGTGATGTGCTCACGGTGGTCCGCTTCCTCCAGCGCTTCGCTTCGGATCGCCGGTGGGCCGAGCGCCGACTCGCGCGGCTCCTGGATGGGCGTTCCGGGCTGGTGACGGAGGCGAAGAACGACCTGTTCCACGGCCGCTACGAACACCTTCGCGGTCTTTCACTTTCGCCGGAGGAGTTGCGGAGAGACATTCTGAGCCGACTCTTTCATGCGGAAGCCGATGGGAGTCTCCACCTCGCTTCGCTCGGCAACAGCCCCGGAGAGATCGGGCTGCGTCTCGGTACTTCGGAGAAGTACTTCGGCTTGATCTACATCGGCGATGTCTCGAAGTTCCGGAAACTCGTGGAGGATGACGGGAGTGGAGTGCGCTGGGAGACCGAGGCCATCGTGGACTCGCTGTTCTCGAACATCGGGGAGGCGGATACGAACATCGAAATTCTCATCGGGGCCAAGAAGTTCATGGAGGGTTGGAACAGTTGGCGCGTCTCGAACATGGGACTGCTCAATGTCGGGCGCGGGGAAGGCGCCCAGATCGTTCAACTGTTCGGCAGGGGGGTCCGGCTGCGAGGCCTGCGGGCCGGGATGAAGCGGAGCAGCGCGGTCACGGGAACGCATCCCCCGGACCTCGGCCTGCTGGAGACCCTGAACATCTTCTCGGTCCGAGCCGATTACATGGCGCGGTTCCGCGAGTATTTGGAACTGGAGGGAATTCCGGCCGCGGATCCCGTGGTCCTGCCCTTGCCCGTTCGCCGGAACACCGAGTTCCTGAGGCGCGGTCTTCTCGTGCCGAAGCCGCCGGAGGAGCGGCGTTTCGAACGGGAGAGCGACCTCGTCTTCACGGTGGACACTTCCATTCAGGCATGGGTGGACCGATCCCCGCAACTGCAGTGGCTGTCGAGCGGTGACTCGGGAATGAGCGCGGAAGACATCGACACCGAGACGGACATCGAGATACCCGAGGCGAGTCTGGACATCCTCGACTGGGAGGAGATCTGGCTGAAACTCATCGACTACCGCGAGGAGAGAGGGTGGAGGAACTTGGCGATACCGCCGGAGGTCCCGCGCCGGATACTCTCCGTCCGCGAGCCTCACCGCCTCTATCGACTCGGCGCGGAGCGTTCCGTCGTGGAACCGCCGTCGTTTGCGGATCGGGAGCGCCTCCAGGACCTGGTGTTGGACATTCTCCGGAACTACGCCGACCGGTTCTACCGCGCCCACAGCGAGAGTTGGGACACGGGGAATCTCGAACTCGAAGCGCTCACCGAGAAGGACGCCAACTTCCGCGACTACACGGTGCGGGTGGAGCGCGAGGAAGTGAAGTTGGCGCGGGACATCGAGGAGTTGATTCGGGAGACGGACGCGCTATACGAGAGCGCGCGCGGCCGTCTGCCGCGGATCTACTTCGACCGGCACTTGTACCAGCCCCTTCTCCTCGGACAGGCGGAGGGCATTCGGAGCGATCCTCCGGGGCTCAACGAGAGCGAGGAGCGGTTCGTGCGCGACTTGCGGCAGTTCTGGACGGACCGGCGCGACGAACTCCCGGAGGAGACCGAGTTGTTCCTGCTCCGCAATCTCGAGCGCGGTCGCGGGATCGGCTTCTTCGAGGGGCGGGGCTTCTTCCCCGACTTCATCCTCTGGATCGAGAGTCGTTCCGAACAGCGGATCGTCTTCGTCGAACCTCACGGCATGGTCCACGCAGCGGCTTATGCCAACGACCACAAGGCGCGTCTCTTCCAGGTGCTGGATCGCTTCACCGAGGAGCGCCGCCGCCGGCGTCCCCGCCGGAAGAGGGTGACGCTCGACTCGTTCATCGTTTCCAGGACCTCGTACGAGGACATCCGCCCGAGGTACGATGACGGTACTTGGACTCGGGAACGTTTCGCCGACGCCCATATCCTGTTTTTCGACCGGGACCGGGAATACCTGCGCCGGATCCTGCTCCGCGAGGGTTCCCGGACATCCGATACCACCGGGCGCTGAGGGGCCGTCGCCGACCGCGCGGGAGGGCGCGCGGAGGGTCAGCCGGTGGACGCTCCGTCCGCCGGGCGGCGGGTGCGGAGGAAGACGAAGTAGGCGGCGAGGCCGAGGGCGAGGAAGGCGAGGGAGAACCAGGCGCCGCTCGGGGGGCCGGTGAAGAAGAGGGCGATCCAGAGGGCGAGCGAGAAGAGCGCCGGGATCGGGTAGAGCCACATCCGGAAGGGTTGCGGGATGTCCTTTCGATACCGGGAGAGCAGGAGCACGGCCAGGCACTGCCAGGTGAAGCGCAGGAGGATCTGCACCTGCATGAGCCAGTTCACCAACTGGCCGAGACTGAAGAAACAGAAGGGCAGGGAAGCGGCGATCAGGCAGACCAGCGAGACATGCGGGAAACCGCGTTTCGAGTGGAGGCGGCCGAACACGGAGAAGAACTGGCCGTCGCGGGCGGCGGCGTACGGCATTCGGGAATACCCGAGCGCGAAGGCGAACACCGAAGCGATGGCGACGAAGAGGATGAGGGCGGTGATGACCGAACCGGCGGTGCGCGCGAGGTTCGGGTCGGTGACGGTCCCGGCGATGAAGGTGGAGGCGAGGGTGGTGCTTCGGGCGGCTTCCCGCCAGGGAACGGCGCTCAGCATGGCGGTGGTCATGGCGATGTAGATCGCCGCGACCACGCCGATGGAGAGCAGGATCGAGCGCGGCACCGTCCGCTCCGGCTCCCGGACTTCGCCGGCGATGTTGCAGACCTGGTTGTATCCGCCGAAGGAATACATGGCGATCACCGAAGCGGCGCCGAGCGCCGGCCAGAACGAGGTGTCCGAAGTCGGCGGAGGGGCGAGCGCCGGCCATTCGAGTCCGTGCAGCACGCCGGCGGCGATCACCCAACCCGTCGTGGCGAGCACCAGGGCGAGCATCGCCTTCGACAGGCGCTCCACCGATTCGATGTTTCGATACAGCAGGAACAGCACGAACAGGCAGACGCCGGTGGCGGCCAGGTCGTGCGCCAGCGCGCCCATCCCGGGCAGGTAGAAGCCGAGGTAGTCGGCGAAGCCGACCGCGCCGCCGGCGAGCGAGAGCGGCGCGACCAGGAGGATGTGGAAGAGGAAGAGGAAGGCCAGCGGGCGCCCGAGTCCGAACGGTCGAAACGCCTCGCGGAGGTACAGGTACGGGCCGCCGCTCCCGGGGAGCGCGGCGCCGAGTTGCGCGTACACCAGGCCGTCGGCCAGCGAGAGCACGGCGCCGACCGCCCAGGCCCAGAGGATGTGCGGGCCGCCCATCGCGGTGAGCATCAACGGGATCGTGAGGAACGGGCCGATCCCCACCATCCCGATGATGTTGGTCGCGGTGGCGCCGCCGAGGCCCATCCGCCGGGCGAGCGCCGGCGGAGCGGTTCCTCCCCGGCGGCGGTCCGCCGCCCGGCGGGGCGCGCTCACTCGATGCGGAGCGGGCGGTCTTCGATGTAACTCGCCCAGGCGAACCAGTAGGCGATGTGGCCGGGCAGCCGCTCCAACGCAGCGGTCTCCGCGCCGATTTCACCGTCCTCCGGAGCGAGCGCCCCTTCGGTCAGGCGCCAGCGTCCGCCCGCTTCGTCCACCAGGCGCGCCGGATCGTCCGGGGCCCGGGAGAAACGACGGCCGCCGCTTTCGTAGGCGCGCACCGTCTCCGTTTCGGCGTCGCCGACCAGCACCAGGTCCAGCCCGTCCACCCGGTCGTGGAGCACGGCGCCGCCCTCGAACAGGGAAAGCGCCCAAGCCATCTGCGTCTTCCCGGCGCGGAGCGCGAAGATGCGGTCCTTCGGGGCGAGCCGGCGGTCGCGCACGACGACCGGGAACATCAACTCCGGACTGGCGAAGTACTCGCCGTAGGGCCTGCCCGGCCGGTAGTCGCGTTCGTACCCGGTGTCCAGCGACAACACCGTGGTGTCCGGGTGGTCGCTCCGCCACGATTCCCAACTCGCGATCACCACCGGAAGGACGCGCAGTTCGAGGTCCGAACCGGTGAGTTCGCCGACCACCGGCCGGCCGGTGAACTGGTTCCAGAGCGATTCCGTCTGTTCGTCGTACATCAACTTGTTCGACCGGTAGAGCAAACCCGAAGAGCCGAACACGAAGGGCTCGCGCCGCCCCGGAACGCGCGCGTCGAACAGGATGCCGGAGCCGCAGAGCGTGCAGTAGGCGAGCGACACCGGAACGCCGCCGACGACATCGTTGAACATCTCGTGCCAGTCGAGGATGCGCAGCGGATAGGCGCGCGCGTCGCCGCCGACGGCGACGCCGAAGACGAGTTCGCGGTCGGTCAGGTAGTCCGCCTCCGCCGCCGGAATCCGTTTCGGGTTCGTGAGCGCCGGAATGCCGTCCTTGACCACGCCGCCCCAGACGATCTCTTCCAGCCGGATCTCGTGTTTCACCCCCCGGTAGAGGAAGTCGCGGAAGTTCGGATCTATCCCGGCCAGCACATCCGCCTTGAAGGCGTCGAATCCGTCGAAGGGGCGGATCTGCGGACGCTCTTCCTGCCATTCGGTCCAGGCCTTCCAGTCGCGTCCGATGCGGGCGCGGCTGAGGCGCTGGAGCGCGCGCAACAGCCGGCCGTCCTCGTCCGGGAGGACGCGGAGGACGGCGATGAACGCCGGCACGACATCCTGCCGGTTCCGTTCGATCAGGTGTTGGAGCGCGCGGTTCCGGGAAACGCCGCGGCGTCCGAAGAGCGCGGCGCGCACCAGGGATTCGATGTCTTCGTCCGAGCGGAACCGGTCGCCGAACGGGTCCGAGGCGAAGGGGTCGGAACCGGGAAGCGCCGGCGGCCCCGGTTGCGCCGCCGCCGCGCCGGGACCGAGGAATCCCGCGGCGAGAGCCGGGAGGAGGAGTCCGGCGGCGAACCGCGCCGCCGCCCGTCGAATGCGGAGCGTCTTCTTCATCCGGTCTCGGTCGATCTCGTCTGCGTCATCCCCCGGGGCGCCCCGATCGGCGCGGCGCCGAAGGGTAGCCGCGAGGCGTCCGCGCCCCGTCCGCGCCCCGTCGTCACCGGAGCCTCAGGGAAGAGAAGACCTCCGCCGCCGCCGGGCCGCCCGCCGGGTGTTCCCGGAGCGCCTCCGCCGCCCGCGCCGCGTCTCCGGCGACCGCCGCCGCCGTGATCTCCCGCTCGCAGGACTTCACCCGCCGCAGCAGGCGTCCGGCCTCGACCGGGAGGGGCGGCTGCGGGCTGGGAACCGCCCCGTCCGAGCCCACCCGCGCCGGGGCTTCGACGAAGTCCTCCACCGGGAGTTCCGGCACGGCGGGGCTGCCGTCCGCCGTCCGGTTGCGCGTGTTCAGAACGATCTCGGCGGCGCTGTCCCGGCCGCTGTCCCGGCCGCCGCCCCCGCCGTCGTCCTCGGCGGCGAGCGCCGCCCGGATCACCGCGAGCCCGATCCGGTCGTATCCCGACGGCGCGAGACCGGCGCCGCCCCCGGGGCCCGGCTTCGCCGCGCCGCCCGCCGTCCCGGCCCCGGTCGAACCTCCGCCGGCCTCGATTCCGAAGTAGGTGGCCTCCCGTTCCGCGAGGACCTCGCGATAGACCCGCAGCCCGGCTTCCTCGTCCGTCCCGGCGCTCGCGCCGGCGGGCGCGCGGAGCGCCGCGAACAGCCGGGCCTCCAACTCCAGGACTTGCCGCCCGCGGGTGGTCCCCGCCGCGCGCGCCCGCTCGACCGCCCGGTCGGGGTGGAGCGCGAAGTACACATACTCGGACGGGACCGCCCCCCGGAATTCCTCCGCCTCGAACAGCCCGGGCGGATGCGCCGACCGGAGCCGCTCCGGCGCGCCGAAGAGGCCGGCCAACCGGTCCTCCGGCGGGAGAGGCGGGTCGTCGGGGGAAGGCGCGGAGAGATGCGCCGGGCAGCGCGCCGAGCAGTCCGGGGGCGCGTAGAGCCGGGTCAGCCAGCCCAGGTGGTTCACGCCGGACCAGGAGACGGAATACCGGCCGGGCGCCGCGCCGACCAGCCCGGCCACCCGGTCGGCGAGCGCCGCCGGGGTGTCGCAGACGCCGACCACCCGCGCGCCGGAATGGTTCGCCAGCGCCTCGGTAACCATCCCGGCCGGGTTCGCGTAGTTCACGACCAGGGCGTCGGGCGCTTCGCGCTCGACGGTCCGGGCGAGGTCGAGCGCCGCCGGGAGGTTCCGGAAGGCGAGCGCGGCCCCGGCCGCGCCGACCGTCTCCTGCCCGACCGCCCCCGCTTCGAGGCAGGCCCGCTCGTCCGCGGCCCGGGCCTCCTGCCCGCCGACCCGGATCGCCAGGACGACGAACCGGCTCCCCCGCGCCGCTTCCGCCGGGCTGCCCGCCGGTGTCACCGCGAGCCCCGGCGCCGCCGCCCGCAGCACCGGGAGGAGGGCGGCGAGCCGTTCCCCGTCCGGGTCGTAGAGCGCCGCTTCCCGAAACCCCGGTCCGCTCCGGTCGAGCGCGGACAGGAGCAGCGGGGTCCGCAAACCCCCGCCGCCGAAGACGGCGACCTTCATCGGTCGTCCTCGGCGCCGTCCTCCGATTCCCTGCTCCCCGCGGCCGCGCCCGCCGCCGGCCCGGTCGCCGCGGGTCTCGGTGCGCGGGGGCCCTCGGACTTCCCGTCCGGCCCAGATTCCGGCCCAATTTCCGGCGGCGCCCAGGGCTTGGGCGGCAGCCCCCCCAGCCGCTGGACGCAACGCGCGCCGAGGGCGTTTCCCGCCGCGAGTTGTTCCGCGAGCGAACCGCCGGCCAGCCGCTTCGCCAGGAAGCCGGCGTTGAAGGCGTCCCCGGCGCCGGTGGTGTCGCGGACGCCGCGAAGCGGGATCGGCGCCGGGACCCGGGTCTCCGAGCGGCCGATCTGCTCGGCGCCCCGCGGCCCCAACTTCTCGATCACCAGCGTTCCGGCCCCGGCGGCGCGCCGCAGCGCCCCCTTCCGCCCCCCGTAGAGCCCGGCTTCGAGTTCGTTCACGAACACGCCGTCCGCCGTTCGCAGCAGGGCCTCGAACCCCGGCCGACCGGCGAGGTCCGGGTCGTGGCCGAAGTCCCAGAACAGCGGCGGGACCGGGAGGCCGGCCGCTTCCGCGCGCTCCCGGAACTCCGACCAGTGCTTGGGGCTGGCCGGGGAGAAGGCGAACAGCACCGCCCCGAACCGCGCGTCGGGGCCGAGCGCCAACTCGGTGGGCAGCACCGAGTAGATCCGCGACTCGACCGGGGCGTTCGGCGCCGCGTAGGTGACGAAACTCCGGTCGTCGCCGAAGGAGAGGCAGGCGGTGACGGCGTGGGGCGTCCCGGCGCGCCGGAGGTCGCGGTAGCCGACGCCTTCGCCCTTCAGGGTGCGCGAGAAGCGCGGCGGAAGCGCCGAGAGGATCCGCACCGAGAGCCCGGCCGCCCGCGCCCACGCCGCCGAGATCACCGCCCCGCCGCCGACGGTGCGCTCGAACGCCCCGGTGCGCATCTCTTCGCCGGCTCGGGGGAGGCGTCCGAGGTCGGCGAAGACCAGGTCCTCGAACGACTCCCCGGCGACGAGCAGCCGGTTCCCGTCCTGCGCCTCCTCCCAACTCGGGTCCGGCGAGGCGGCGGCGCCCGGGGGGAACGATCCCTTCGCGCCCGCGGCGCGGAGGCGGGGCCCCTCGCCGGCGTTCCCGGAGTCCCCGCCGGCGCTCATCCGGCGGGGGAGGCTACCGGTTTTCCCCGGTCCCGACGCCGCGGATTCCCGGAGTCCCCGCCGGCGCTCTCCGGTAACCTCCCCGCCGCCCCCGGCGGCGCCCACCCGACAGGAAACACGCGATGGTCCTCGGCCTGCTGACCGTGCACCTGCTCGGCGCGGCGGCGTTCGGGTTCACCTGCTTCGGCGTCTTCGACTCCGGGTCCTTCGCCGTCCACATCTGGGCCGGGCTCATCTCGGTGATGCTGGTGCTCTTCGCCCACACCATGAGTTACATGTACCTGGTGGCGATGACGAGCACCATGCGGAAGGCGCTCGCCGGGGAGAACGGGCCGCGGGCGTTCGAGGGCGACCCGCGCGGCCCGGAGTTCCTCGCCCGGAGCCGCCGGCTGAAGGCCTCCGCGGCGCCGTGGGCGATGGGTGGCATGTTGCTGCCGATGGTGGCCTTCATCCTCGGCGGCGGCGCCCACACCCGGGCGTTCCCGGCGGTGATCCACTCCGGTTTCGGCTACGCGGTCTTCGCCTTCCTCCTCGGCGCGCTGGTCGTCGTGGGGCTGGCGCTCCTCCGCCAGAACCGGCTGGTCGAGGCGTTCGGGCTCGCCGCCGCCGAGCCGGAGTCTTCGGGGGAGGCCGGACGCCCGCTCCCCGAGCCCTCCGCCTGAAAGGCCGGGCGGGCGGCCCCGTTGGTACGATCCGACTCCCTCCCGATGCGCTCCCCGGACGACCGCCGGCGCCGGCCCCGGATCAACGGCCGGCTCGCGCTCGCGCTCACGGCCGGCGGCTTCGCCGCTCTTCCGGCGAACGCCCAGCGCGTGTCCGCGCCCGAGGACGCGGGCATCGGCCCGGACACGGTGTTCGTCGAGGAACTCACCTGGACGGAGGTCGCCGCGCGCGTCCGCGCCGGGACCCGGTCGGTGATCGTCCCCACCGGCGGGACCGAGCAGAACGGCCCGCACATGGTCCTCGGGAAGCACAACTTCATCATCCGCGCCGCCTCGGAACGGATCGCCCGGGAACTCGGGGACACCCTGGTGGCGCCGGTGATCGCCTATGTCCCCGAGGGCGGCCTCGACCCGCCGACCGGCCACATGCGCTACGCCGGCGCGATCACGCTGCCGGAGGAGCCGTTCCGGGCGCTGCTCGAGTACGCCGCCCGCAGTTTCCGGGTCCACGGTTTCGAGAATGTGATCTTCATCGGCGACAGCGGCGGCAACCAGCGCGGCATGGCGGCGGTGGCCGAGGCCCTGAACGCCGAGTGGGGGGCCGCCGGCTCGCCGGCCCGCGTCCTCTACATCGAGGAGTACTACCGGGCGAACGGCTTCCGGGAGTACCTGGCGGAGCAGGGGCTCGACGAGGAGACGATCGGGCGCCACGCCGGCGTCAGCGACACCTCGCAACTGTGGTTCGTCGCGCCGGAGATGATCCGGCCGGAGGCCCGCGTTCCGAACGGCGGCTTCGAGGGCAGCGGCGTCAGCGGCGACCCGACGCTGGCGTCCCCGGAGTTCGGCGAACAGGGCCTCCGGCTGAAGGTGGAGACCACCGTGCGCCGGGTGCGGGAACTCGTCGAGGAACTTCGCCGGGAACGCGCCGGTTCCGGCTCGCCGGACTCCTCCCGCTGATGCCGGCCGCCGCGCCGGGCCCCCGCCCGGCCGGCGGCGTCCGCGCCGGATGATCCTCCCTTCGCAGCGCTCCCGGTTCGACCTGCCGCGGGAAGTGGCGTGGTTGAACTGCGCCTACATGTCGCCGCTGATGGATACGGTGGTGGCCGCCGGCGAGGCGGCGCTCCGCCGGAAGGCGCGCCCCTGGGAGATCGGGACCGACGACTTCTTCGACGACTCCGAGGAACTGCGGTCCGCCTGGGCCGCGATCCTCGGGGCGGGTCCGGAGCAAGTCGCGCTGACGACTTCCGCGAGTTACGGCCTCTCGCTCGCCGCCGCCGCCGTGGAAGTCCCTCCCGGCGGGCGGATCCTGCTCGCCGCCGAGCAGTTCCCGTCGAATGTCTATCCGTGGACCGAGAAGGCCCGCCGCAGCGGCGGCGAAGCGGTGTTCGTTCCCCGCCCCGAGGACGGCGACTGGACGCGCGCGGCGCTCGGTCTTCTGGACGAGCGGGTGGCGGTCGTCGCCCTCCCGCAGGTGCACTGGACCGACGGCGGGCTCTTCGACCTGGAGCGGATCGGCGCGGCGGCCCGCGAAGTCGGCGCGGCGCTCGTGGTGGACCTCACCCAGTCCCTCGGAGCGCTGCCGTTCGACGCCGGGCGCGTCCGCCCGGACTTCGCCGCCGGCGCCGCCTACAAGTGGCTGCTCGGCCCCTACTCGCTCGGCTACCTCTGCTTCGCCCCCGACCGCCTCGACGCGGCGCCGCTGGAATACAACTGGATCCAGCGCGCGAACGCCCGGGACTTCGCCCGGCTGGTGGACTACACGGAGGATCCCCAACCCGGCGCCCGCCGGCACGACGCCGGCGAGCGGTCGAACTTCGCCCTCGTCCCGGCGGCGCTGGCCGCCGCCCGGCAACTCCTCGAATGGGGTCCGGAGAACATCGCGGAGACCCTCGCGCCGCTCACTCGGCGGCTGGCCGCCGACGCCGCCGGGTTCGGGCTCGCTGCGCTTCCCGAAAATCTGCGGGCGCCCCACTACCTCGCGCTTTCGCTGCCGGACTCCCTCGGGGCCGGAGCGGGAACCGAACGGGCGACGCGGGTGGGGCGCGCGCTGGCCCGGCGGCGCGTCTTCGTGAGCGTCCGAGGCTCGGCCCTCCGGATCACGCCGCACCTCTACAACGACGAGGCCGACCTCGACGCGTTCGCTTCGGCGCTTTCGGAAGCGGCGGCGCCGTCCGCCGCGGTATGACCGCCGGCCGGTGAAGGCTTACCTCGACGCCGCGCGCCGGGTTCTCGACACCGGGGTCCGGAAGCCGAACCGCACCGGGGTGGACACCCTCTCGGTCTTCAACCTGAACTACGAGGTATCCCTCGCCGACGGTTTCCCGCTGCTTACGACCAAGAAGATCAGTTGGAAGAACATCGTCATCGAAAACCTCTGGTTCCTCTCCGGCGAACCCTCGATCGCCCTGTTGAAGAAACACGGCTGCCGGTTCTGGGATCCCTGGGCGGACGAAGAGGGTTTCGTGCCGAGCGCGTACGGCCACTTCTGGCGGCGCTTTCCCGGTTCCGCGGGGCCTTCCGACCAGGTCCGCTGGGTGCTCGACGAGTTGGAGCGCAACCCGATGTCCCGCCGGCTGGTGGTGAGCGCCTGGGCGCCGGAGAACGCCCGGTCGAGCGGACTTCCCCCCTGCCACTTCGCGTTCGTCCTGAACGCCAGGGACGGCGCCGACGGCGTCCGCCGGCTCGACCTCCACCTCACCCAGCGCAGTTGCGATGTCGCGCTCGGCCTCCCCTACAACATCGCCGGCTACTCGCTGCTGCTGCACCTGTTCGCCGCCTGGGCCGGGCTCGAGCCGGGGACGATGGCTTCGACGCTGGTGGACGCCCATGTCTATACCGACAAGCCCGACGGCTCCATGCCGGAATACGACCATGCGCCCGGACTCCGGCGGCAACTCCGCCGGGCGCCGCGTCCGCTGCCCCGGCTGCACCTGTCCGAGCGGGTGCGGTCGCTCGACGGGACGCTCTCGCTGCTCGACGAGGGCACCGACGAAATCCTCTCCCACTTCCGACTGGAGGGGTACGACCCGCACCCCGCCATCCGCTTCGCGGTGGCCGTATGAGCGCCGGCGCCCCGGACCCGCTCCGGGCGGCGCGGCTCGACCCCGACGCGCTGCCGCCGTCCCCGTTCCGGGCCAGCATGGCGGCGGTTTCGCCGGAGGGGATCATCGGGGTGGGCGGCGGGATCCCCTGGGACTACCCGGCGGACCGGCGGCGTTTGTGGCGGCTGACCCGCGGCCGGACCATCGTGCTGGGCCGGCTCACCTGGCTCTCGCTCCCCCGGCGGCCGATGCGCGGACGCCGGAACCTGGTCATCGCGTCCCGGCCGGTCGAGGGCGCCGAGACCTTCGGTTCGGTCCGGGCGGCGCTCGAGACCTGCGCCGGGGAGGATGTGTGGTTCCTCGGCGGGACCCGCGTCTATGCCGAGGCGATGGACTACGCCGACTTTCTCGATCTCACCGAGATCCCGGACCGGATCCGTCCGGCGCCGGGGAGTTCGGTGGCTCGATTCCCCCCGATTGATCCGGCCCGCTGGGAGGCGGGGCCGGCCAAACCCGACCCGGACGAACCGGGCGTGCTGCGCCGGCGCCAGGTCCGGCGCGAAGGAGTACCGCGATGAGCGATTCCGCGACTGCCCCGCAGTTGATCACCGGCGAAGGCCTGCCGAAACCGGCCGGCCCCTACAGCCCCGCCGCCCGGGTCGGGGACCTGGTCTTCGTCTCCGGCCAGGTGGGCGTGGACCCGGCCACCGGGAAAACCCCGGAGGGCGTGGCCGCCCAGACCGAGCAGGCGCTCCGGAATGTGGCGGCGATCCTCGAAGCGGCCGGGTCGAGCCTCGACCGGGTGGCGCGTTGCGGCGTCTTCGTGGACGACATGACCCGCTTCGCCGAGATGAACGAGGCCTATGTCCGCATGTTCGGCGGCCACCGCCCGGCGCGGACGACGATCGAGCCGCGGAGCCTCCCCGGCTCCGGCTTCCTCGTCGAGATCGACGCGATCGCCGTCGCCGGTTCCTGAACCGCGCCGGGGGCCTCTTCGCGGAGGCCCCTGCGTTCGCGGACTCGGCGTTTACGGGTCGGCGCCCGGCGGCCCCGCTGTCGCGACCGGTTTCAGGGTCAGCGGGTCGCGTTCCGGCAGGTGGGTGACCCGGCCGCCGAGCAGGTCGGCGATCTTCGCCCGGCCTTCCGGGTCCCCGCCTTCGATGTCCGAGAAGACGCCCACCACCAGCATGACCAGCCGCTCGGGGTCGAGGTACTTCGCCGCGGCCGCGCGGACATCCTCGGCGGTGACCGCTTCGACCTGCTCGCGCCAGCGGATCCAGTAGGTATGGGCGCGGCCCAGGAAGGCGTCGTTCGCGAAGATGGAGGCGCGCGCCTGGGCGCTCTCGAACCGGCGCGGGAAACTGTCGGTGAGCGACCGCTTGGCGAGTTCGAGTTCCTCTTCGGAGACCGGCTCTTCGCGGATGCGGGCCACCTCCTCGAGCGCGATGGACGCCGCGAGCGCCACGGTCTCGCTCTTCGACTGGTAGCCGAGCACATAACTCCCGGGGCCCAGCGGGTTGAACCGGAACCGGCCGCCGGCGCCGTAGGCCAGCCCTTCGTCGGAACGGATCCGCTGCATGAGCCGGGAAGTGAACCCGCTCGCGCCCAGGATGTGGTCCATGACCTGGATGGCGGCGCGCTCCGGGTTGTCCCAGTCGTCCCATCTCGGCGCCGGGTGGCCGATGCGCACCTTCCCCTGCGGGATGTCCTTCTCCAGGTGGTAGATGCCCGGAGTCGGTTCGGCCGGTTCTCCTTCCGGCGGCCAGGGGACGGCGGCGGCTTCCTCGGCTGACGGCCAGTCCGCGAGCCGGCGCTCGAGTTCCGCGAGGATGGCCGCGGTATCTATGTCGCCGGAGACGGCGAACACCATGTGCTCGGGCCGCCAGTAGCGGCGGTGGAAGGCGCGGAGGTCGTCGGGAGTGATCCCGTCGAGGTGGGCCTTCGTCATGCGCCGCCCGAGGTAGTGGTCTTCGCCGTGGAGCAGCATCGCCCATTCCCGGTTCAGCAGGTCGTCCGCGTCGTCGTTCCGCTGCCGGAGGTCTTCCAGCACATTGCGCTTGCGAATGGCGAACCGCTCGGCGTCGAAGCGGGGCGACCTCAGGAGATCGAAGAAGAGGTCGAGGCCCTCTTCGAACACCGGGGTGATCGTCCGGAGCGACGCCCGCGCCTCCGTGTCGCTCGACGAAGCGGAGAGGGACGCGGCCAGGTATTCGACCCGTTCGTCGAACTCTTCCGGCGCGCGCTCGCCGGCGCCGCCGTCCCGCATCATCGCCGCGGTGAGCGACGCCAGGCCGATCCGGTCCGCCGGGTCGAGGAAGTTCCCGATGCGCAGGCTGACGGAGAGCCGGATGAGCGGCAGCGCGCGGTCCTCGACCACGACCACCGGGATGCCGCCGGGGAGTTCGTGGCGGTAGTCGTTTCCGTCCGGCGTCTCGAAGACGAAGTCCGGAAAGACGAGTTCCTCCGGCCGATCCGGAATGGCCGGAAGGTCCTGCGCGGCGGCCGCGCCGCCGGCGGCGAACAGGAGACCGAGCGCGGCCGCCGGGAAGCCGGCGAACGGGGACGATCGCCGGGGAGCGTTCTCCCGACCGGCGTCCACGGTGGTTCTCGCGTCGTTCATTCGGCTCCTCCCTTCGAGTCGAAGTCGTCCGGTTCGAGTTCCGCGAGGCGGGCGCGGATCGCGTTCTCCACGAACGCCAGGGCGCCTTGCATCTCCGGGGGCGCCTGCGCCCGCATCGCCGCGAACTGCTCGAGGCCCTGCCGGAGCGCGTCCGCGTCGTCCGACGCCCGGATCTCCCGCAGTTGCGCCATCACCTGGTTTCGCACCGGCGGAGGGAGGTCGGCGAGTTCCGCCGGGACCTCTTCCGCCGGGGCGTCGGCGTCGCGGGTGTAGTAAGCGACCGCGCGGTTCGTCGGCGTGAGGTACTGCGCCGCCACCCGCTTGATGTCCGCTTCGGTCACCGCCAGCGTCGCGTCGGCCCAGGTATCGATGTACCGCCAGTCGCCGAGCGTGTCGTACACCAGCAGTTGGAGGAGCAGGAAGAAGCCGCTGTCCAGCCGCTCCCAGGCGCTGGCCGAGGCCTGGTTCTTCACCTTCTGGATCTCGTCCGCCGGGATCGGTTCCTCGACCAGCCGGGCGATTTCCCGGTCGATGGCCGCCGCCAGTTCCGCCGGCGTCGTTTCCCCCTTCGCTTCCGCGGAGACCTGGAGCAGGCCGGCCCACTTCCGGTTGTCGTGGAACGCCCCGGCCGAACTCGCGATCTCGTCGCCCAGCACCATGCTCCGGTAGAGCCTCCCGGTGCGCCCGTTGAGGAGTCCGGTCAACACATCGAGCGCGTACTGGTCCCGGTGCCGGAACGGGACCGTGTGGTAGCGGAGTTTCACCTGCGGCTGGCAGTCGCAGGAGGCGTCGAGCCGCTTCTCCGCGTTCTGCTCCATCTCGAGCGTCACCACTTCCGGCGCCGCTTCTCCGGGTTTCAGCCGTCCGAAGTAGCGCTCGGCCAACTCCTTCGCCTGCGCGGGGTCGAAGTTGCCCACGAGCGCCGCGGTGAGGTTGCCCGGCGAGTAGTAGGTCGCGTAGAACTCCTCGGCCTGCTCCAGCGTGAACACGCGGAGATCGGAAGGCCAACCGATGACCGGCCAGGAATAGGGATGCGACTGCCAGAACATCGCGTCGAAGGCTTCGTCGAACTCGCCGGTGGGCGTGGACTCCGTGCGGAGCCGCCGTTCCTCGTGCACCACATCCCGCTCCGTGTAGAACTCGCGGAACACCGGGCGCAGCAGCCGCTCCGATTCCATCCAGAACCACAACTCGAGCCGGTTCTGCGGCACGGTGATGAAGTACACGGTCTGGTCGTTCGAGGTGAACGCGTTCATGCCCGAAGCCCCGGCTTCGGTGTAGATGCGGTCGAACTCGTCCTTGACCATGAGCGAGCGCTGCTCTTCGGCCAGCGAGTCGAACTCTTCCAGCAGCGCGGTGAGTTCTTCCGGCAGGTCGTCGGTCCCGAAGGGGTCGCCGATCAGGCCCAGCCGGCTCTCTTCCCGCCGCTTCCGGTAGATCTCCCGGATCCGTTCCTGGATCTCCTCCTGCTCCCGGATGATCGCTTCGTCCCGCTCCGCGTCGGTGGTCCCGATCCGGGGCGTCCCCTTGAACATCATGTGTTCGAAGAAGTGGCTCATCCCGGTGATCCCCGGGCGCTCGTTCGCCGACCCCACATGCGCCGCCCAGCCGGCGGACACGGTGGTCATCTCCGGCCGGACCACGGCGAGGAACCGCATCCCGTTGTCGAGGGTGAACTCCTCCACCGGAACGCTCGCCTGCGCCCCGGCGGGCGCCGGCGCGGCGAAGAACCCCGCCCCGGAGAGCGCGAACGCGGGAAAAAGTGCGCCGGCGGCGGCCCGCCGGAAACCGCGAAAACTCATCTCGAAATGCTAGCCCGCGCGCGCCCGCGGCCCCGTTCGCGGTTCGGCGAACGGCGGGAAAACCGTTCGGCTGCTACAATTTCGCGTTTCCGCGGCGTCCCTCCGGGGGCCGACCCAGGTCGCGTCCGGGCGGAGGGGGCCAGAGCGAGAGGTAGCGGCACATGAGTCTTCCCCTGCGCATTCGCCCGAGCGATTCCCCGAGCGATCCGCCGACCGGTCCCTTGTTCTCGACGAACCCGCCGGCGGGCCGGCGGGCGGCGGCGCCGATTTCGTCGCCGGTCCCGCGCGGCGCGCGGCGGCGCCTTCCCGTCGCGGCGGCGCTGCTCGGGCTCGCGGCCGCGCTCCTCCCGCCGCCGGCGGCGGAGGCCCGGAGTTTCGCGGTTCGCGCCCGTCACGGGATGGTGGTCTCGCAGAACCACCTCGCCTCGGAAGTCGGCGCCGCGGTGCTGCGCGAAGGGGGAAACGCGATCGACGCGGCGGTCGCCACCGCGTTCGCGCTGGCGGTGACCCATCCCACCGCGGGGAACATCGGCGGGGGCGGCTTCCTGGTCTATCGGCCGGCTTCGGGCGACCCGCTGGCGTACGACTTCCGGGAGATGGCGCCGGCGGCGGCGACCCCGGACATGTGGCTGGTGGACGGTGAATACAGTTTCGAGGTCCACCACCTGAGCCATCGCGCGGTCGGCGTCCCGGGGACGGTCGCCGGGCTGCGGCTGGCCTGGGAGCAGCAGGGGAGCCTCCCCTGGGAGCGCCTGGTCCGCCCGGCGGTGGAACTCGCGCGGGACGGTTTCCCGGTGTCGCACGGGCTCGCCGCGTCGCTCGCCCGGGTGCTCGACCGGATGCAGAAGTACCCGGCGTCGGTCGCCCAGTTCTCGAAGGCCGGGACTCCCTACGAGCCGGGCGAAGTCCTCCGCCAGCCGGACCTCGCCGCTTCGCTGGAGCGAATCCTGGAGCGCGGCGCCGCCGGGTTCTACGAAGGCGAGACCGCCGACCTGCTGGTCGCGGAGATGGAAGCGGGCGGGGGCCTGATCACCCACGAGGACCTGCTCGCCTACGAGGCGAAAGTGCGCGAGCCGGTGCGCGGCGAATACCGCGGCCACGAAATCATTTCGATGCCCCCGCCGAGCAGCGGCGGGACCGCGCTGGTGCAGATGCTGAACATCCTGGAGGGTTACGACCTCGCGGACAGCGGTTTCGGCTCCGCCGAGACCCTGCACTCCATGGCGGAGGCGATGCGCCGGGCCTTCGCCGACCGCGCGCTCCACCTCGGCGACCCGGACTTCAACCCGGCGATCCCGATCGACCGGCTGACCTCGAAGTCCTATGCGAACGACCTCCGGGCCACGATCACGCCGGAAGCCGCTTCGGTGTCTTCGCCGGAGAGTTTCGAGTGGCCGACGGAAAGCGAAGAGACGACGCATTTCTCCGTGGTGGATTCCGAACGGAACGCCGTCTCCCTCACCTACACGCTGGAGTTCGGCTACGGCTCCGGCATCGTGGTTCCCGGCGGCGGTTTCCTGTTGAACAACGAGATGGGGGACTTCAACGCCGCGCCGGGACTGACGGACGAACGCGGACTCATCGGCACCGACCCGAACCTCGCCGAAGGCAGGAAGCGGATGCTCTCCAGCATGACGCCCACCATCGTGGCGAAGGACGGCGACCTGTTCCTCGTTACCGGCACTCCCGGCGGACGCACCATCATCAACACCGTGCTGCAGACGATCGTCAATGTGGTGGACCACGGGATGAACGCCCAGGAAGCGGTGGACGCCGGCCGCATCCACCACCAGTGGCTCCCCGACCGGATCAACTACGAGCGGCAGGAGTTCTCCCCGGACACGCTGTCGCTGCTCGCGCGGTACGGCCATACCCTGAACGAAACCACCGCGCAGGGCGCGGCGGAAGTCATCCTCCACCGGGCGGACGAAGGCGTGCTCGAAGGAGGCGTGGACCGCCGGGCGCCCGACGGCGGCGCCGGCGTCCACGACGACGGCTTCATGGCGACGGGGGCGGCGGACGCCGGCGCAGACCCGGCGGCGCCGGGCGAAGATACGGCGGAGGAATCCGGGGCGGACTTCTGCGGCGAGCCTCCCGGGGCGCCGGCGGAAACCTCCGCGGCCGGCGAGTCGGCGGGAGGGACGGAGTCTTTCGCGCTCCTCGCCGAACAGGAAACGGTTTCGACCGATTCGTCCTCGCTCTCCTCCGCCTACAACTTCGTCGAGATCTCCGATTCCCTCTCGACGGCCGGGCAGATCACGAACGAGGAGATCGCGGCCGCCGGCGAGGCCGGGTTCGAAGTCGTCGTGAACCTCGCCCCGGCGCGGCGCGACCGGAACCTGGAAGAGGGTTTCCGGGTGACCGAAGCGGGTATGACCTATGTGCAGATCCCGGTGGACTGGCAGGCCCCGTCGCTCCGCGACCTCGAACTCTTCTTCGATGTGATGGACGCGAACCGGGATCGACGCGTCTTCGTCCACTGCTTCGCCAACATGCGCGTTTCGGTCTTCGTCTATCTCTACCGCACGCTCCGCCGAGGCGTGCCGGAAGAGGACGCTTGGGACGAGGTGCTGGAGGTCTGGGATCCCGGCGCCGATCCGGAGACCGCGCAGTGGCCGGCGTTCATCGAACGCGCCAAACGGGCGCGCGCTTCCGTCGGCTGACCCCAGCCGGCCCGGCCCCCGGCGTTCCGACCGGCGCGGGCCGACCACCGGGCCGATGACCCCCGAGCCGCCCTCCCCCGCGCCTCCGGCGGCGGAGTCTTCCCCCTCGCCGGACGCCCCCCCTTCGCCGGAGGCGGGCCTGTCGCCGGAGGCCCGAAGGCTCGCCGGCCTCTCCGGCGGGGGCGCCCTCGCTGCCGCCGCGCCGCTCTGGAAACAGCGGTCGTCGTGGGCCTCGGCGGCGTTCCACCTCTCCCTCGGGCTCCTCCTGTTCGCGCCCGGCCTGTTCGGCGGGCTCCGGTCGGAGGACGCCGGGCGGGACGCCCTGCCGCGCTTCCACTTCGATGTGGCCGGGGGGAGCGGGCCGGGGGGCGGGGGCGGAGGCGGCGGCAGCCGTGGCGACCGGATCACCGCCTACATCCCGCAGCGCGACGATCCCCCGCCGGAACCGGAGCGGGCCGAGCCGGAGACCCCGCGCGAAGCGCCGATCGCTCCCCGGAAACCCCGGCCGCTCCGGTTCGAGGACCTGGACGACCTCACCGACCGGACGCCGCCGGTGGACCTGGCGCTCGGCTCCGTCTTCTCGCCGCAGGCGGTGGAGTCCCCGGGGCTCTCCCTCTCCGACTTCGAGGACCGCGGCGGCCGGGACCGGACCCGGAGCGCCGGGACCGGGGGCGGGATCGGCGGCGGCGAAGGCGTGGGCACCGGGGAGGGCCGGGGCTGGGGCGTCGGGCCGGGCTACGGCGGCGGTTCCGGCGGGGGCGCTTACTCGCCCGGCGGGTACGATGTGGAGCCGCGCCTGATCTATGAGCCGCCCGAGCCGCCCTACCCGGAGGGCGCCCGCCGCCGCCGGGTCACCGGCGAGGTGATGCTGCAGGTGCTGGTGAAGTTGGACGGCAGCACCCAGGTGCTCCGGGTCATCAAGTCCGGCTGCCGCGCCTGCGTGGAGACCGCCCGCCGCCACGCGCTCCGCTACCGCTGGAAACCGGCGCTCAAGGACGGGAAGCCGGTCGAGGCCGTCGGCGTGATCCGGGTTTCCTTCGGCCTCTTCTCCCCGCGGTGACGGGCGGCGGCTTCCCGGTTCCGGCGGCGGCGCCGGACGCGGAGGCGCGGGCCGCCGGCCGCCCGGTCGAACTCCTCTCCGAAGACGCCATCGCCGGCCGCGTCCGGCAGATGGCCGAGGAGATCGCCGCCGCCCGGGAGGGGCAGCGCCTCCACCTGCTGGTGGTGCTGAGGGGGGCGTTCGTCTTCGCCGCGGACCTCATGCGCCGCCTCGACGACCTCGGCCTGGAGACCACCGTGGACTTCTGCCGGGTCGCTTCCTACGGCGATGGCACCGAACCCGGCGAGCCCGCCGTCGAGTTGTACCACCCGGAGACGCTCACCGACCGGGATGTGCTCATCGTGGAAGACATCGTGGACACCGGCCTCGCGCTCGACGCGCTGGTGCGCGCGGTCCGCCGGGCCGCGCCCCGCTCGCTCGGCTCCGTCGCCTTCCTCTCCAAGCCGGAGCGCCGCCGCGTGCCCATAGACCCGGACTACACCGGCTTCGTGATCCCGGACCGCTTCGCCGTCGGCTACGGCCTCGACTACGCCGGCCGCTGGCGCCACCTCCCCTTCGTCGGAATCCTGGAAGTCGGCTGACCGGGGACTGCGGATCCCGCCGTCCCGGCTACTTCGGGTTCGGGATACCGCGATCCGCCAGGGCGAGCAGGTCCCCGTTTCCGATCGCCCGCGCGGCCATGCGGCCGACGACGCTGATCCGGCCGGGGTCGGCGCCGGCGCGCAGCAAGGCCCGCACGAAGCGGGGTTCCCCGGCAAAGATCGCCGTCAGGATGGGCGGAGTTTTTTCGTTTTCCGCACCGTCCGGGTTGGCGCCGGCTTCGAACAGGGAGTCCAGGCACCGCAGCCTCTCTTCGATGTCGAGGGGTGACCCGGGTTCTCGGTCGAGCCCCGGTGTCGCTATCGTCTCGACGGTGAGGCCGCCCTCGCCCTCGCTTTCGGTCGAGGACAAGCTCGACTCGACGACCGGATTCATCACCTCCTGAATCGGGCTCACCGCGCTGCCGCAGGCGTGGTCCGGACTCGCGCCGGCGGCGAGGAGCGCATCCACGAGGGCCGGCTCGCCGAGCAGTGAGGCGATTCCGAGCGGCGAGCGGTCGTCGTCGCCGCAGGTGTCCGGGTCCTGCGCCGCAGCCGCGCGGGCGACCCGGTCGGGATCCTTCGCCCAAACCGCTCGACGGAGCGTGTCCGGGTCCGCCGCCTGCTCGGCCTCCGTGAGGGCTGGTTCGCTTCCGCCGCTGCCCGGGTCGAAGTGGAACCGCACGCAGCCGTCCGACCCGAGTGCGAGCGAGAAAACACCAGTAGCCGCATCGGTTCTGACCATAACGACGAAACCGGGTTTCCGGTTCCGACTCCTTCGACCAGCCACGAGGTCGCGAACCGTCGCTCGCTGCTTCCGGCGAGGACGGGCGGCTTCTCAGGACGGCCCGAGCAGGCGGGCGTGCAACTCCCGGAGCCGGACGAAGCGCTCCGGGGTCGAAGGGTGGCTCGCGCCGTGGACGGCGGCGACGCTTCCCGGGCTTTCGGTGGACATCCGCCGCCAGAAGTCGATCGCCTCGCCGAAATCGATGTTCGCGGCTGCGAGGATCTCGGCGCCGATCAGGTCGGCCTCGCGCTCGAAGTCCTGGCTGAACTTCCGGGCCCCGGCGATCGCGCCCGCGTCGGCCAGGTCCCGCGCGTTCCGCCCGTAGGTGGGGGCGCCGAGCGAGCCGGAGAGTCCGTCCACCAGCCCGCCGAGGGCGGCGCCCAGGACGCTGCCCCAGAGGGCGTTGGATTTCTGCTTCGACAGGTGGTCGCCGATGATGTGGCCGATCTCGTGGCCGACGACCAGGGCCAACTCCTCGTCGGAGAGGACATAGTCGAGCATTCCGGAGGTCACGAAGATGGACTCGCCGTCGGTGAAGGCGTTCGTCGAGGAGTCCGTCAGGACGGAGGCCGGTCTTCCACAGGCGCGGGTCGGCGTGACTTCCACGCGGAGCGGTTCTTCGCCGCGCAGCAACTCGAGCCGGCCGATCCGTCCGCGGTCGAGCCGCTTCGACACATCCTCCACGCCGCGTTTTCCGTCGCGGACCGCCCGGCCGTTGACTTCGACGACCACATCCCCGGCCCGGACGCCGGCGGCGTCCATCGGCGACCCCGGCGTGATGAACAGGAACATGGGGCGGTCCGCGATGCCGTATTTCGACCACGCCCCGTGGCGGTATTCCTCCGGGAGCGTCTCCGCGACGGCCACCGAGTAGCCCCAGGCCGGCGTGATCCGTTTCTCCGGACACCACTCCAGAGCCGCCCGGCGCAGCGGGAAGGCGACGCGCCCGAGGCGCTCCGTCTGCGCGACCAGGGTGTCGAACGCCATCTCGGACTGCCGGCGGGCCTCGGCTTCGACCGCGGCGCGGTCCACGGCGGAGAGTTGTCGGGTGGCCCCGACGCAACCGGCGGCGAAGAGGACGCCGCCGACGAGGGCGATGACGGGGTATGCGGCCGGGAAAGCCGTGGCGGCGGACAGCCGCGTCGTGCGGTTCATGGAGGCTCTCCTCGGGAAGTCGAGTTCTGCGCCGGGACGGCTGCCGCCGCCTCCGGAGCGGGCATCCTCCCGCCGCCGGGCGACAGAACCTGACATCCCCTTCCGCCGGACGCCTCCGCGCCCCTTGCGGCGCCCGCCCCGGTTCCTGCCGTCAGCGAACCGGCGGCGGCTGCCGGCCGGTCCGGCCCCTCAGAAGGATTCCGGGACTCCGCCGCCCCTCCCGGCGGGGCCCGGCGGGCGGCGGGGCCTGACGACCGGCGGCGCCTGACGACCGGCGGCGCGCGGTCGGGCCCGGCTCAGGCCCCCTGGAACTCGGGTTCCGCCGCCGCGGACGACAGGAGCCGCGCCAAGTTCGGGGCGGCGGCGTCGGAGGCCTCGTTCACGGCTTCGGCGTCTATCTCGCCGTCGCCGGTCCCGGCGGCCGGGTTCGAGGCGAAAGCCAGACCGGCGATCTTCACGCCGAGTTGGCGGGCGGCGATGGCCTCGAGCACGACCGACATCCCGACCACATCGGCGCCGAGCGTCCGCAGCATCCGGACTTCCGCCGGGGTCTCGAAGTGCGGCCCCCGCACGCCGGCGTACACGCCGGTGGGAAGCCGCATCGAGATGCGCAGCGCCGCGCGGTCGAGCGCCGCGCCGAGGCCCGGGTCCCAGGCCTCGGTCAGGTCGGGGAATCGCGGCTCCGGCCCCGGTTCCGGGCCTTCGAGCGGGCTCACGCCGGTGAGGTTCAGGTGGTCGGTGATCCGGACGAAGTTCCCGGGCCGGATGTCCGGGCGGATCGCGCCGGTGGCCGCGGTCAGCACGAGACGCTCGACGCCGAGGGCGGCGAGCAGCCGCACGCCGAACACCACTTCGTCCGCGGAGTAGCCCTCGTAGAGGTGCTGCCGCCCGGACAGCAGCGCGATCGGGAGTTGCGGCAGGAACGAGGGCGCGCCCTCCTCGTGGCGCAACTTGCCGACGATGAGCCGACCCCGGTGGCCGGGGGCGGTGCACTCGCCGAGACCGGGGACGGAGCCGTAGGGGAGTTGCCAGTGCCGCTCCACGCCGCGGGCGCCCCGCGCCAGCCCGGAGCCGAGCACCACCGCGGTCTTCGGGAAGTCGTCGCCGCGCTCGCGCACCGCCGCGGCGGCTTCGGCGACCTGCTTGCGGATTTCGTCTCTCACGGGCGCTCGGCGGGGGTCAGGAAGTCGGGGCGGCGGCGAGCATTCCGGCGATCGCCGCGCTCACGAGGGTGGCAAGCGTACCGCCCGCGAGCGCCCGCAGGCCCAGCCGGGCGAGGTCGGACTTCCGCCCCGGGGCGATCGCGCCGATGCCGCCGATCTGGATGCCGACGGAACTCAGGTTGGCGAAACCGCAGAGCGCGAAGGTGGCGATCACCTCGCTCCGCAGCGACAGCGCGCCCTCGGCGCGGAGCGCCGCGAGGTCGAGATAGGCCACGAACTCGTTGAGGATGAGTTTCTTCCCGAGCATCGCCCCGACCGCCGCCGCTTCCGCCGGCGGCGCCCCGACCAGGAAGGCCACGGGGGTGAAAACGAAGCCGAGGATCCCGGAGAGCGAGAGGCCTAGCGCGCCGAGCGGCAGGTCCACCAGCGCCACCAGACTCAGGAAGGCGATGAGCATCGCCACCACATTCAGCACCAACTTCATCCCGGCGGACGCGCCGGAAGCGGCGGCCCCGATCAGGTTCACCTCCCGGCCGCCGGCGAGTTTCGCCTTTCGTCCCGCTGTCTCCGGCTTCGCGGTCTCCGGGACGATGACCTTCGCCATCATGAGCGCCGCCGGAGCGTTCACCAAACTGGCCGCCAGCAGGAAGCGGGCGTCCACGCCGAGCGCGATGAACGCCGCGAGCATCCCCCCGGAGACGGTGGCCATCCCCGCCACCATCACCGCGTGGAGTTCCGAGCGGGTCATCCGCTCCAGGTAGGGCGCGACGATCAGCGGCGCCTCGGTCTGCCCCATGAACACATTGGCGGCGGCCGCGAGCGTTTCCGCCCCGCTCGTCCCCAGCGTCCGCATCATCAGCCAAGCCATCGCCGCGACCAGCCGCTGCAGGACGCCCAGGTGGTAGAGCACGGAGAACACCGAGGCCACATAGATGATGCTGGGGAGCGCGGTTACGGCGAGGATCACGCCGAACCGCTCCCGGTCGGCCAGCGGGCCGAAGACGAGTTCGATCCCGGCGTTCGCCTGGCGGAGCGCCAGGTCGATGAGGTCGGCGGCGCCGGAGAGCGCGGCGGCGCCGAAGGAACTGCGCAGGACCAGCAGCGCGAAGACCGCCTGGAGGCCGAGCGACCAGAGGACGATCCGCCAGGGGAACTTCCGCCGGTCGGTCGAGATGGCCCAGGCGAACCCGACCAGCGCCCCGATCCCGAGGACCGGGACCAAGTTGTTCATGCCGGCGGGGTCGCCGGGGAGCGTGGCCGGGGGATTCGCGCCGCGATGCCGGCCGTCACCCGAGCAGGTACATGAGCCAGCCGACGCCGTACGCGAAGGCGAGGAAGGTTCCGAACGCCTTGGCGGCGAACCGCGCGCGGTCGCCCGTTCCCTCGCGCATCAGGCAGGCGAAGACCGGCGCGACCAGCGCCGCGAAAACGGTCAGCGCCAGGTAGTGGCTCATGGAACTCGGCCCGGCCCTTCCGCCGCCCGCTCCGCTCCGCCGGTCTTCCCGCGCCCGTCGTCGGGGCCTTCCGCGAACGCGGCCTGGCGGGCGCCGGTCGCGAGGTCCCAGGCGTCGAGGGTCACCAGCAGGTTCAGCAGGCCGGCGGCGATCAGGAAGGCGTAGCCGTACTCGTAGGTCGTGGCCGCCGGTTCGCCGCCGCCGAGGCCGGCGAGCGCCGCCGCCAGGTAGAAGCCGCCGGCGCCCATCTCGGCGAGTCCGGCCAGCAGCGTCAGCGGCGCGCCGGTGTCCAGCGGGAACAACTCGCCTTCCATCCCGATCCCGAAGACGAACAGCAACCCGATACAGACGAAGTACACCGCCCCGGTTCCCCGCCGCTCCAGCGTGAAGTGGCCGAGTCCGGGCACGAGCAGCGCCAGCGCGCCGTGGAGCAGCGGCCGCGCCGTCGTCCCGACTGCCGCGCCTTCCGGCCGGGCGCGGGTCCCGCCGGCGGTCTCGGCCACGGCGCGGGAGTGTAGTCGGCGGCCGGCGCCGGCTCCGGGGTCAAGAGATAAGGTTTTCGCCCGCCATGCCGAGTGAAACCGACGCCTTCCGAAACGCCGCCGCCCCGAAGCGGGGCCTGCTGATCCTCGAGGGCGCGCGCACCCCGATGACCACCTTCCTGGGCGGTCTCTCCGGGATGACCGCGGTGGAACTCGGGGCGGAGGCGGCGAAGGGCGCGCTCGACCGCGCGGGCTCGGCCCCGGGGGAAGTGGGGCATGTGGTCTTCGGGAACGCGCAGCAGACCAGCGCGGACGCGATCTACGGCGCCCGGCATGTGGGGCTGCGCGCCGGGGTCCCGGACTCGGTCCCGGCGCTGACGGTGAACCGGCTCTGCGGCTCCGGGATCCAGGCGGTGGTCTCCGGCGCGCACCTGATGCTCGCCGGCGAGGCCGACCTGGTGCTCGCCGGCGGCATGGAGTCCATGAGCCAGGCGCCCTTCGTCGCGCGGGGCGTCCGCACCGGGTTGCGGCTCGGCCCGGGGCGCCTCGAAGACTCGCTGGTGGCGGCGCTCACCGACGGGCAGTGCGGCCTGACCATGTCGGATACGGCCGAGAATGTCGCGCAGCGCGCCGGGGTCACCCGCGAGGCGTGCGACGAGTTCGCGCTCTCCAGCCAGCAGAAGGCCGAGCGGGGGTTCCGCTCCGGGGCGCTCGGGGAAGAGATCGTCCCCGTGCGGATCGAGACGAAGAAGGGGGAGCAGGTCGTCGCGGAGGACAGCCACCGCCGCCCGGACACGACGCTCGAAGGCCTCGCCGCGCTCCGCCCGGCCTTCCGGAAGGACGGGCTGGTGACCGCCGGCAACGCGAGCGGCATCGCCGACGGCGGGGCGGCCTTGGTGCTCGCCCTCGAAAACGGCGCGGGGAGCGCGCGGAACGGGCGCGAGCCGCTCGGGCGGATCGTCTCCTGGGCCACCGCCGGCGTGCCTCCGGAGGTCATGGGGATCGGCCCGGTTCCGGCGAGCCGGGCCGCGCTCGCCGCCGCCGGGCTCGGCCTGGACGAGATGGACCGGATCGAGGTGAACGAGGCGTTCGCGCCGCAGGTGCTGGCGGTGGAGAAGGAACTCGGGCTCGATGGCGAACACGGGGAACCCGGACGGGAGCGGCTGAACGCGAACGGCGGCGCCATCGCGCTCGGCCACCCGCTCGGGGCGAGCGGCGCCCGGCTGCTGCTCACGCTGCTCTACGAACTGCGGCGGAGCGGCGGCCGGTACGGGCTCGCCACCGCCTGCATCGGCGGCGGGCAGGGGATCGCCATGGTCGTCGAGTCCGGGGGGAACGCGTGAGCGGCGGCCCTCCCGTCCGGGTGGAGCGGCGCGAAACGCCCGGCGGCCACCGGACGGCGCTCGTCACCCTCGACCGGCCGAAGGCGCTCAACGCGCTGAACCGGGCGACCCTCGACGCGCTCGGCGCGGCCTTCGCCGAACTCGCGGGCGACGCCGAAACGCAGGGGATCGCGCTCACCGGCGCCGGCGGCCGGGCTTTCGCCGCCGGGGCGGACATCTCCGAACTGCAGGGGCTGACACCCGAGTCCGGCCGCGCCGCCATGCAGCGCGGGCAGGCGCTGCTCGGCGCCATCGAAGGGACCGAGGTTCCCGTCGTGGCCGCGATCCCCGGGTTCGCGCTCGGCGGCGGGCTGGAACTCGCGCTCGCCTGCCACCTGCGGGTGGCCCGCCCCGGGTCGAAACTCGGTCTCCCCGAAGTCGGGCTCGGCGTGATTCCGGGGTACGGCGGGACGCAGCGGCTGCCGCGGCTCGTCGGGCGGGCGGCGGCGCTGCGGATGATCCTCACCGGGGATCCGGTCTCCGCCGAGGAGGGGCTGGCGCTCGGCCTCGTGGACCGGCTGGCCGACGACCCGGTGGCCGGGGCCGAGGAGTTGCTCGACCGGGTGCTGGCGAACGGGCCGCTGGCGGTGCGCGCGGCGATCGCCGCGGTGAACGCCGCCTCCCCCCCGCTGGAGAGCGGGCTGGCCCACGAACGCGCCCTCTTCGCCGCGCTCTGCGGCTCCGAGGACATGCGCGAGGGGCTGACCGCGTTCCTGGAGAAACGCCGCCCCCGATTCGGTGGCCGCTGAGCCTCCGGCCGGGGCGGGCGACCGCGCCGCCGGGGCGGGGGGGAGAACCGGCGCCCCGACTTCCGGGGCCGCCGGGCCCGGCGCTGCCGGAGGGACGGCTCGCGAGGACGGGGCGAACGCGCTCGCCGGACGGAGGTTCGGCGTGGTGTTCTCGCAGCGCGACGGGCCGTCGGCGCGGCTCGCCGACGCGGCGGAGGCCTTCCTCGCCGCCCGGGGGGCCGAGGTCTCCCGTTGGCCGGCGAAGGGGGCGTTCGAGGTCGCTCAGTTCGCCGGGTGGCTCGCCGAGTCCGGGCGGGTGGAGGCGGTCGTCGCCTGCGCCAACATCGTCCGGGGCGAGACCAGCCACGACCGCCACCTGGCGGCGGCGGTCACCGGGGCGCTCCTCGACATCGGCGTCCGCACCGGCGCGCCGGTCGGGAACGCCGTCTTGACGGTGGACACCGCCGAGCAGGCGGAGGCCCGCTCCGGCGGCGCGAAGGGCAACCGGGGCGAGGACGCCGCCCGCGCCGCCGCGCACCTGCTGCTCGCCCGCTCCGGGCTCGCCGGCGCCTCGGGGAGGGCCGGGAACCCGGGGCGCGATCTCGGGCCGCCCGACTTCGCTTCCGGTCGGCCCGGGGGCCGGTGAGCCGGTGAGCCGGTGAGCCCCCGGTGAACCCCCGGTGAATCCGAAGACGGCGCGGGAGCGCCGGAGGGGTCGGGAACTCGCCGTCCAGATGCTCGCTTCGTGGGACGCGAACCCCACCGACCCGAAACTCACCGTGATCCGGATCGCGGAACTGACCCGCGCCAGCGCCAGGCACCTCCGGGCCGCGGAGCGGCTGGCCCGCACCGTCTGGGACCGACTGCCCCGGATTGACGCCTGCCTCGACCGGACGATCCACACCCCCTGGCGCGGGAAACTGGGTCGCGTGGAGCGCAGCGTGCTGCGCGTGGCCGTGGGCGAACTCCTGACGGAGACCGCTCCGCCGGCGGTCGTCCTCTCCGAGGCGCTGGAAGTCGCCCGCCTCTACGCGGGCGAAGCCGCCGTCCCCTTCGTCCACGGCGTCCTCGACAGCGTGGTGCGCGGCGGCGCGTCCCCGGCGGACGGGGAAGGGGACGGCGCGCCGCCCGCCGACGCGCGGACTCCCGCCGGGACGAGCGGCCCCGAATGAGCGGCCCCGAATGAGCGGGCAGGAAACTCCGGGCGCGGCGGCCCGACCGAACCCCGGCCGGGATGAGCAGGGCCGCCGCCGCAAACTCGCCGAGATCGCCGAACTCGCCGCCGAGTCCGGAGTCCCGCTCTGGCCGGCGCGCTTCGAGACCACGCACACGCCCGCCGGGGCCTTCGCCGCCTGGGGCGCCCTCGACGCCGAGGCGCTGGAGGCGCTCCCCGAGTCCGAACGCCGGACGCGCGTGGCCGGCCGGATCGTCGGCCACCGCTCCTTCGGCAAGGCCGCCTTCGCCACGCTCGCCCAAGGTTCGGAGACCATCCAGACCCACCTGCGCCGGGACATCCTCGACGAGTCCGGGTTCCGCCTCTCCCGGCTGCTTGACCTCGGCGACTGGATCGGGGTGGAAGGCCCCGTCTTCCGGACCCGCGCCGGGGAGTTCACCGTCCGCGCCGACTCGCTCACGCTGCTGGCGAAGGCGCTGCTGCCGCTCCCGGAGAAGTGGCACGGGCTCGCCGACCGCGACCTCCGCTACCGCAAGCGCTACCTCGACCTGGCGGCGAACGCCTCGACCCGCCGGGTCTTCGAGCGGCGGGCGGCGACCGTCCGGGCGCTCCGGGCCCACCTCGACGACGACGGGTTCCTCGAAGTGGAGACGCCGATGCTGCAGCCGCTGGCCACCGGAGCGGCGGCCCGGCCCTTCGTCACCCACCACCGGGCGCTCGATCTCGAACTCTTCCTGCGGGTCGCCCCCGAGTTGTACCTGAAGCGGCTGGTCGTCGGCGGCTTCCCCCGCGTGTACGAAATCAACCGCAACTTCCGCAACGAAGGCCTCTCCACCCGCCACAACCCGGAGTTCACCATGCTGGAGGCCTACCGCGCGTTCAGCGACTGCGCCGACATGATGGCCCTCACCGAACGGCTGGTGGCCGCCGCCGCGAGGGCGGTCCTCGGCGACGAACCGGCCCGGTTCGGAGACCGGGAGATCCGCTTCGAAGCCCCGTTCCGCCGGGAGTCGCTGACCGGGGCGACCGTTTCCGCCCTCGCCGGGCGCGGGTTCGAGTTGGACCCGGCCCGCGCGCTCGAAGAGCCGGAGCGGCTCGCCGAAGCCCACGAGAGGTTGGAAGTCGTCCTCCCCGAAGCGCGCACTCCGGGGAAACTCCTCGTGAGCCTCTTCGAGGCGCTGGTCGAAGATTCGCTGACGGAACCGACCTTCATCACCGGCTACCCGACCGAGGTCTCCCCGCTCTCGAAGGCCGACCCGAGAGATCCCCGCTACGCCGAGCGGTTCGAACTCTTCGCCGGCGGACTCGAAGTCGCGAACGGCTTCTCCGAACTCAACGATCCCGACGAACAGGAGTCCCGGTTCGGCGAGCAGATGGCGCGCCGGCAGCGCGGCGAGGAGCACGCCATGGATCGCGACTACATCGAGGCGCTGCTCCACGGCCTCCCGCCCACCGGCGGCGTGGGCGTGGGCGTGGACCGGCTGGTCATGCTGTTCACCGACTCGCCGGCCATCCGCGATGTGATCCTGTTCCCGCACCTGCGGCCTCGGAGCGCCGCCCCCTGAGCGCGGCGCCGGCGACCCCCGCCGCGTCGGGCGGCGGCCGCTCCTCCCGCCGCCCTCCGACCCGGTTCGGGCGGGTGTCCGCCAGGTTGCCGTTCGAACTGCAACTCGCCTCGCGCTACCTGATGGTGCACCGGCGGGGGCTGTTCATCTCGGTGATCTCCGCCGTCTCCGCCGTCGGCGTCGTCCTCGGCGTGGCGATCCTGCTGGTGGCGCTGGCCATCATGACCGGCTTCCAGGGCGAACTGCGTGAGCGCATCCTGGGCGCGCTCTCGCACCTCACCGTGTACAGCCGTTCGCAGGACGGCTTCACCGACTACCCGGAGGCGATCGCCCGGCTGGAGGCGGTGCCCGGCGTGGAGGCGGCCGCCCCGGTGATCTACGGCAAGGCGCTGGCGGTCGCCCGGCGGACCGCCTTGGTCACCCTGAAGGGCGTGGACCCGGAACTCGAACCGGCGGTGAGCGAGTTCGCCGACCGCATGGTGTCCGGCCGGTTCGCCGACCTCGCGGAGTCGCCGGAGGGCGAGCCGCCGCCGGTCGTCCTGGGCGAGGAACTCGCGCTGGCGCTCGGGGTCGCCGCCGGGGACCCGGTGCGGCTCATCGTCCCGGAGGGCGACCTGACGCCGCTGGGGGTGATCCCGGCGAGCCGCCGGTTCCGGGTCGCCGGGACCTTCCGCCTGGGCCTGTTCGACTACGACAACGCCTGGGCGCTCCTCCCGCTCCGGGAGGCGCAGCGGCTCACCGGCCTCGCCGGCGAAGCGGGGCGCCTCGAGGCGCGCGCCGAGGACCTGTTCGCCGTCCGCGAAGTCGAAGCGGAGGCCGCCCGGGCGCTCGGCCCGGGGTTCTCCACCCTGAACTGGATCGACCTGAACACCACGCTGTTCTCGGCGTTCTGGCTGGAGAAACTGGCGGCGGCGCTCTTCGTGAGTTTCATCGTGGGCGTGGCGGCGCTCAACATCGTCGCCGGACAGATCGTCACCGTCATCGAAAAGACCCGCGACATCGCCGTCCTGCGGGCGATGGGCGCGACGCGCCGCTCGGTGATGGCGCTCTTCATGGCGCAGGGGGCGATCATCGGCCTCGCCGGGACCGCGCTCGGGGCCGCGCTCGGCGTCGCCGCCTGCAGCGCGCTCGACGGGCGGATCCGCATCCCGGAGGATGTCTACCAGATCACCGCGGTCCCGTTCACCCTGCTCCCCGGCGACCTGGCGCTGGTCTGCCTGTTCGCCCCGGTGGTCTGTTTCCTGGCCACCATCTACCCCGCCCGTCGGGCGGCGGCGCTCGTCATCACCGACGCGCTGCGATTCCAGTGACCGCCGCCGGCGACGGGGCCCGGCCGCTGCTCCGGGCCCGCGGCCTGGTGAAGGGTTTCGGCGCCGGCGCCGCCCGGATCCCGGTGCTCCGGGGCCTCGACTTCGACGCCGCCGCCGGGGAGATGGTGGCGGTGGTGGGCCGGAGCGGGGTGGGGAAGACCACGCTCCTCCAGGTGCTCGGCCTCCTCGACCGGCCGGAGGCCGGCTCGCTCGACTTCGCCGGGGAGGACGCGGCGGCGCTTCCCGAACGCGCCGCCGCCGCCTTCCGCAACCGCCGCGTGGGGTTCGTCTTCCAGCACCACCGCCTGCTCCCCGAACTGACCGCCGTGGAGAACGCCTCGCTCCCGCTCCGCATCCGGCGCGAGCCGAGAAGGCGCGCCGAGTCCCGGGCGGAGGCGCTCCTCGCCGACCTCGGGCTCGGCGACCGGCTCCACCACCGGGCGGAAGAACTGAGCGGCGGGGAGCAGCAGCGGGTGGCGGTGGCCCGCGCGCTCGCCGGCGAGCCCTCCCTGCTCCTCGCCGACGAACCGACCGGGAACCTCGACGACGAATCCAGCGCCCTGCTCATGGATCTCCTGGTCCGGCTTCACCGGGCGCGGGGGCTCACCGCCGTCATCGCCACCCACAGCGGAGCGGTCGCCGGGCGCTGCGGCCGGGCGCTCCGGCTGGAGGGCGGCGTCCTGCGCCCGGCCGGCGGCGGCCCCGGCCCGCTCCCGCCGGCAGCCGGTCGAGGGAGTCCGGGGAGCGCCCGCCCGGGCGAGGCGCGGGGCGCTTTTTCCGCGGGCTGCTAAATTCCGGCCCGGCAACCGATTCCCGACCCCCGGCCGGGGGATGACTTCCATGTTCGAGCGTTATACGGAGAGCGCCAAGAGGGTCATCTTTTTCGCCCGCCACGACGCCTCGCAACTCGGCGGGGATGCCATCGAGGCCGAGCACCTGCTGCTCGGGGTGCTGCGCGAACCGGAGGGGCTGACCGCCTCCATCTTCAGCCGCCTCCACATCTCCCCGGACCAGGTCCGGCGCGAAGTCCGCAGCCATGTGCTGCTCCGCGACTCCGTCTCCACTTCGGTGGAGATCCCGCTCTCGGCGGAGTCGAAGAAGGTGCTGCAGACCGCCCGGGAAGAGGCCGACCGGATGCGGAGCGACGCCATCGGCACGGAACACCTCCTCCTCGGCCTGGTGGAAGCGGAGGGGACGGCGGCGGCCAAGATCCTGGCCCGCCAGGGAGTCCGCGCCCCGGTGGTCCGGGAAGCGCTGGACTCGCGGGCGCTCCGCCGCCCGGCCAAGAAGGCCCGCGAAACGCCGCTGCTGGCCGAATTCTCGGTGGACCTCACCCAGGCCGCCGCCGAAGGCAAACTCGATCCGCTGATCGGGCGCGGCCCGGAACTCGAGCGGGTGATCCAGGTGCTCTGCCGCCGCACCAAGAACAACCCGGTGCTCATCGGCGAACCGGGGACCGGGAAGACCGCGATCGTCGAGGGGCTCGCCAGCCGGATCGCCGGCGGCGACTGCCCGATCTTCCTCTCCGACCGCCGCATCCGCTCGCTGGACATCTCGCTCGTCGTCGCCGGCACCAAGTACCGCGGCCAGTTCGAAGAGCGGCTGAAGGCGATCCTGAAGGAACTCCGGGAAGCCTCCGACTGCATCATCTTCGTGGACGAACTCCATACCCTGGTGGGCGCCGGCTCCGCCGAAGGCTCGCTCGACGCCGCGAACATCCTGAAGCCGGCGCTCTCCCGCGACGGCATCCAGTGCATCGGCGCCACCACGCCCGCCGAATACCGGATGCACATCGAGCGCGACCGCAGTCTGGAGCGCCGCTTCCAGGGCGTCCGGGTGAACGCGCCGAGCGACGAGGAGACCATCGTGATCCTCAAGGGCGTGAAGGAACGCTACGAGCGGTTCCACCGCGTGCGGTACGACGACGAAGCGGTGGACGCCGCGGTCCGCCAGGCGCAGCGCTACCTGACCGACCGATTCCTCCCGGACAAGTCGGTGGACCTGCTCGACGAAGCCGGCAGCCGGGTCAAGTTGCGCGACAACCGGGTGTCCAACGAGTTCAGCGCGGTGCGGCGGCGCATCCGGGACATCCGCCGGAGGAAGGACCGCGCCTTCGGCGAGAACGACCTCGAACGCGCCTCGCTGGCCCAGGACGAAGAAAACGGCGAGCGCGAGACCCTGCGGGCGTTGAAGCGCGAGTGGCAGGAGCGGGACGCCGATCCGCCGGCGGTCACCCGCCGGGACATAGACGAAGTCGTCGCGGACTGGACCGGGATCCCCATCGGTTCCATCGAAGAAGAGGAGAGCCGCAAACTGCTGAGGATCGAAGAAGTCCTGCACCGCCGCATCGTCGCCCAGAACGAAGCGGTCTCGCGGGTGGCGAAGGCCATCCGCCGGGCGCGGGCCGGAGTGGGGAGTCCGCACCGTCCCGGCGGCGTCTTCCTGTTCCTCGGGCCGTCGGGCGTCGGCAAGACGGAAGTGGCGCGCTCGCTCGCGGAGTTCCTGCTAGGAACGGAACAGGCGCTGCTGCGTTTCGACATGAGCGAGTACCTGGAGCGCCACTCGGTCTCGCGGTTCATCGGCTCCCCTCCGGGGTATGTCGGCTACGGCGAGGGAGGCCAACTCACCGAGCGCGTCCGGCGAAACCCCTACTCCGTGCTCCTGCTCGACGAGATCGAAAAGGCCCATCCCGATGTCTGGAACCTGCTCCTCCAGGTCTTCGAGGACGGCCGGCTCACCGACGGGCTCGGGAACACCGTGGACTTCAAGAACACGATCATCGTCATGACCAGCAACCTCGGCGCGCGGCACCTGCAAAAGCAGTCGGTGCCCGGATTCGCGCCTTCGGACCCGGCCGGGCGGAAGAGGGCGATGCGCGACCTCATCTCCGGCGAAGTGAAGAAGACCTTCACGCCGGAGTTCCTGAACCGCCTCGACGCGACCGTCCTGTTCGACCCGCTGACCCGGGAGGACCTGGCGGCGATCCTGCGCCGGATGATCGCCCGGATGAACGAGGATCTCGAAGGACGGCGGTTCACCGTGTCGCTGTCCCCCGAGGCCGAGGAGTTCCTGGTGCGGGTGACGCTGCGCGATCCGGCGTACGGCGCCCGGCCGCTGCGGCGGGCGATCCAGAAGCATGTGGAGGACCCGCTCTCGGAGGCGGTGCTCGGCGGCGAAATCGAGCCGGGGGGGGAAGTGGCGCTCGACTACCGGGAGAAACCGGCGATCCGCGCCGGCGCCTCCGGCGCGGAGGACGGGGCCGGCGGCGAGGAGGACGACGAAGCGGGCGGCGAACTCTTCGTCCGGGTAGCCGAGTTGGAGGCGGCGCTGGCGTAATGCGGCTCCGCTCGCTCTTCCGCTTCGCGCTCGCCGGGGCGCTCGGACTCGCCGCTCCGGTTTTCGCCGGCGCCGGTCTCGCAGAAACCGGTTTCGCCGCTCCCGGTTTCGCCGCTCCCGGTTTCGCCGCTCCCGGTTTTGCCGCTCCCGGTTTCGCCGAAGCCGCGCCCGAAGCGGCGCCCCAAGCCGCCGAGACCGTGGAGTCGGTGGTCATCGAAGGCAACGACCTGATCCCCGAGGACGCCTGGCTCGCGCACCTCACGGTGAAGGCCGGCGACCCGGTGGACCGGGAGGCGCTCCGCGCCGAGTTCCGGACGCTCTGGGACGCCGGTTTCGCCGATGACCTGCGGCTCGAACTGCGCGACGGGCCCGGCGGCGGCAAGGTGGTCGCGTTCGTCGTCCACGAGCGGCCCCGGATCGCCGCCGTGGAATTCCTCGGCTCGGAGGAACTCGACGACGACGAGATCCTCGAAAAACTCGAGGAAGAAGACGCCCGGATGCCGCTCGACGCGCCCTACGACCCGGACAAGGTGGTGCGCGCGCGCGAAGTGATCGCCGAGATGCTGGTGGACAAGGGCCGCACCGAAGGCGCGGTCGAGAGCCAGATCCACGAGGACGAGGCCGGCGTCCGCATCGTCTTCCAGATCCGGGACGAACAGCAGGTGCGCATCCGCCGCGTCCGGTTCACCGGGGTCGAAGCGCTCGACGCATGGGTGCTCCGCTGGGCGATGAAGAAGACCCGCGAGAGCCACGCCCTCGGCGCGCTGCTCGGCGGCTCCACCTATACCGAGGAGCAGTACGGGGAAGACATCGAAAGCGTCCGGCAGGAATACCTGAAGCGCGGCTACCTCGATGTGTCCTTCGGCCCGCCGCAGATGAGTTACGAAGACGGCCATTCCCGTTCGTTCCTCTTCTGGAAGCGGCCGAAGCGGTGGATGGACATCACCATCCCGGTGGTGGAAGGCGAGCAGTACCGGGTGGGCGAAGTCACCGTCGAAGGCGCGGAAGTCCTCCCGGCGGAGATCGTCCGGGGTTTCTTCCCGCTCGTGGCGGGCGCGGTGTACGACGAATCGCAGGTGAACGACGGCCTGGAATCGCTCCGCGAGATCTACGGCGCCCGGGGGTATGTGCAGTTCACCGGTTTCCCGACCTGGCGCCGCCGGGAGGAGCCGGAGACCGGCGAGAAGATCGTGGATGTGGTGGTCAACCTCGCCGAGGAAGACCAGTTCCTGGTGAACCGGATCGAGTTCCGCGGCAACTCCACCACCAAGGACCGGGTGATCCGCCGCGAGATGTGGCTGAACGAGCAGGACATCATGAACATGGAACTGCTCAAGGCGTCCATCCAGCGCATCAACCAACTCGGCTACTTCCGGCCGATCGAGCAGCCGGAGATCCAGCCCAGCCCCGAAGACGAGACCAAACTGGACATCACCCTCGACCTGGTCGAAGAGAACCGGAACCAGTTGACCTTCGGCGCCGGCGTGTCCGGCCTCGAAGGCTTCTTCGCGAACGCTTCGTTCGGTACGACGAACTTCCTCGGGCGGGGAGAGACGGCGAACTTCACCATCCAGGCCGGCAACCGCACGCAGAACTACCAGATCGCCATCACCGATCCCTACTTCATGGACAAGCCGGTGACGCTCGGGTTCGATGTGTTCCGGCGGACGCTGAAGTTGCGCGAGTTCACCCGGGACGACATCGGGGGCCGCATCGTGTTCGGCCTGCCGATCGGCCGGTGGTCGAGGGCCTTCCTGAACTACGGCTACTCGGTGATCACCGTCCGGGAACCGGACCCGGACATCGTCCTGAACCTCTACGACCTCTACTACAACAGCACCTACCTCGATCCCCGGTTCTTCGGCCTCTCGGGCAACTTCCGCGAGAGCAAGATCAGCCCGACCTATGTGTACAACACCGTGGACCATCCGATCTTCCCGAGCACCGGGAGGAAACTCACCGCGTCCTTCGATGTGGCCGGCGGCCGGCTGGGCGGGAATGTCCACTACTACAAGCCGACGCTCGAGGGCGTGCTCCATACCCGGCTCATGGCCGGCACCTCGCTCGGACTCCGCGTGATGGGGAGTTACCTCCACGGGTATGGCGGGGTGGCTCCGCCGGACGGCGAACCGATCGACATCTTCGATGTGGAGCAGACCGGCGTGCCTTACTACAACCGGTTCTTCATGGGCGGCGAGTACCAGATCCGCGGCTTCTACATCCGCTCCGTGGGCCCCCGGAACGAGGCCGGCCAGTTGCTCGGCGGGAACAAGATGCTGCTGTTCAACGCGGAGTACGCCATACCGCTCGCCGGGCCGCTGCGCGCCATCCTGTTCTTCGACGCCGGCAACGCCTTCGCCGAGGAGACCTCCTGGGGTTTCTCCATGCTCCAGAACTTCCGCACCTCGACCGGGATCGAGATGCGCGTCTTCATCCCGATGCTGAATGTGCCGTTCCGGCTCATCTTCGCCTACAATCCCCACCGGGACTACTACCACCGGCCTACGGCGTTCGTCTTCGGGATCGGAACGACCTTCTAGGCCGCATTCGCGCGCGCCGGCCCGAAACGCCTCGGAGCGAACCCGGACGGGACGATCCGTGATCGAAGCGAGCGCCCGGCGCCCCCAGGAGTTGACTCTGGCCATGAACCTTCCCGCGCGTACCGCGCTTCGCCCTTCCGCCCGCCGGCCCGCCCGGGCGCTTTCCGCCGCCCTCCTGGCCTGCGCCGCCCTCCTGGCCGGGGCCGCCTTCCCGGCCGCCGCGCTCGCGCAGACCGCCGAGCCCACCCGGGTCGCCGTGATCGACATAGACCGGATCGCCCAGGAGTCGGAGCGCGGCCAGGCGCTCATCGAGGAGTTCCAGGGCCTCCAGGAAGAGATCCTGCGCGGGCGGCAGACCCGGGAGCAGGAGATCCGCGACCTCACGAACCGCGCCGGGTCCCAACTCCTGTCCGCCGAGGCGCGCGCCGACATCACCCGCGACATCGAGCGCAAGCAGACCGACCTGCAGCGGTGGCTCGAAGACCAGCAGCGCGACTTCAACGAACGCCAGACCACCGGCTTCCAGGCGCTCGAACAGGAACTCGGCCCGGTGGTCGAGGAAGTGGCCCGCGAACGGGGAATCCAACTCATCTTCCGGGTCACGCCCGGCCTCACCTTCATCATGGACGCGGCCCTCGACATCTCCCCGGAAGTGATCCAGCGGTTCAACTCCCGCGCCGGGGGCGAAGGTTCGGAGCAGCCGTAAGGCGCGGCCGGCGCCCGGCGCGCCGGCGCCACGAGCGATGACCCCCACCCCGGCGCCCCGGCCGCTCCTCGATCCCGACCCGACCGGGGGGGCCTTTCGCGGGCGGCGGTCGTTCCCCGCCGACGAACCCTTCTTCGCCGGGCACTTTCCCGGCCTGCCGGTCGTTCCGGGCGTCTTCCTGCTCGAGGCGATGGCGGAGTGCGTCCGCGCCGGCCTCGCTGAGGGGAGCGCCGGCCCCGCCGGGGAAAGCACCGGTCCGGCGGGGGTGCTGCGGCTCCGCGGCGTGACCGGCGCGCGCTTCCGCCGGCGGATCGAGCCGGGGGACCGGGTGGACTTCGAGGCCCGCGAGTCGGAAGCGGACCCCGCTTCGCCGGCGGGCGGCCGCCGCTTCCGGGCGGAGGGCCTCGTGGACGGGCGACGGGCCGTCGAGGCGACGCTGGAGTTCGCGTGAACCGGGTGCTGCCCGGCTCTTCGCCTCCGCGCGCCCGCCGGTTTCGGGACCTCCGGCGGCGGGCCGAGCGTTAGAGGCGCGCGAGGGAGCACCGGGACGCGCGCCGCATGAGTTCGGAGTTGTTGGGGCTCCGGCCGCCCCCGGAGGAGACTTCCGGCGGGCGCGCGCCAAGCCGCCCGAAGCGCGCCGCCCCGCCGTTCCCCCGCCGGGCCGGCGCCCGGGCCCGGGCGGCCCGCCCCTCCGGGCCGCGCCCGCCGGCCCCGGCCCGCCCGGCGCTCGCCGGCCTGAGCCGGGGCGGGACGACCGATGTCCTCGTCCGGACGAGCCGCCGGCGGGCGCTGGGGGTGGCCGGCGGTTCCTTCGGCTTCCACCTCCTGCTGCTGCTCGCCCTCCTCGGCCGGTTGATCCCCCTGCCGGAGGGCCAACCGCTCCCGGTCGCCGCGGAGGAGGCCGAGCCGCTGCTCTACGCCTTCGAGGCCCCGCCGGACCTCGCGGTCGAGGAGCCGCCGCCCGCCGACCTCGTCCCGCTGACCCCGCCGACTCCCGAACCGGAACCGCCGCCGGAGGCGCCCGCCCCCCCGCCGGCCGCCGCGCTCGTCATCCCCGAAGCGCAGATCGCCGTCCCCTCGACCGGCTTCCAGAACGACCTCCCCTTCTCCGAGGGGGACACCGACGAGTTCTTCACCGACACCGAGGCCGGCGAGGACCCGGACGCCGCGCGCGAGAACGAGGAGCGGACGGCGCTCGCCGCGGCGGAGGCGGCGGAGGAGGCCGCCGCCGAAGCGATGCTCGCCGAGGCGCTCGCCGAAGAAATGCCCGAATCGGTCTCCGACCCGGAGCGCCCCTTCGCCTCTCCGCTCGACGACCGGCTGCGGTTCGACGAAGACGCCTTCCGGGAGCGGATCCGGGACCCGGCGGCGGAAGTGCGGCGGCTCGCCTCCGACCTGGCGCGCCGGAACGCCCGCCGCCAGGCGCGGGAAGAGGAGCGCCGGCGCGGCGCACCGACGGACATCTGGCGGTTCCTGGAAGGCAAGCGGTTCCGCAACCCCGAAGGAGGCCTGGTCTCCAACCGGAACAACACCCTCTACTACGACGACCGGGGCGCGAACCTGGTCCCCTGGATCACCCGGCTCATCGCCGAAGTCCGCCGCAACTGGTATGTCCCCTACGCCGCCTCCTACCAGGCCGGCCATGTGGCCATCGCCATCAGCGTGCTGCGGAGCGGCGAACTGGCCTGGCTGCAGGTGGTCATCCCCTCCGGCGTCCCCGGTTTCGACAACGCCGCCGTCGGCGCGCTGCAGGGAGCGCAACTGCTCCCGCTCCCCGACGACTACCCGGGCAACGACTTCGAGATCATGTTGGTCTTCTGGTACAACGAGCAGCCCTACGACCTCTTCGGTTCCTCGAAGCCCTGACCGCCGGCCCGCGATTGTGACTGCGGCCGCCTTCCGTCCCTGCGCCGCCCGTTCCGGCGCCCTCCGCCGGCGACTGCTCGCCGCGGCGGCGCTCGGCCTGTTCCCGTCGGCGGCGGCGGCCCAGGACGCCGCGAACCGCGACATCCGGGTGGGCCTCGCCGACGGCGTCCCGGCGGCGCGCCTGGGCGCGGCGGCGCCCTTCCAACTCCGCGCCGGCGAACTCGCGATCGAGACCGCGTGGGTGCTCATCTCGCCGGAGGCCGGCCCGGCGGAACCGGCGCTCGCCCTCGGCTCCTTCGACTCCGAGGAAGGCGCGGAGCGGGCCGCGGAGTCCTACCGCGCCGCCGCCGGGACGGGCGGCGGGGCCTCCGTCCGCGTCCGGCGGAACCCGGCGGACGGCCGCTACCTGGCCGTCCTGCCGTCCGCCCGCGGCGAGCCGCCCTCCGCCGCCGTCCGGCGCCTCCGGGAAGGGGGATTCCCCGGCGCCGGGCTCTTCGACCTCCCGGAACCGGTCGGCGACGCGCTGGTCCTCCGTCCGGTCGGGGGCGCCCCCATCCGCATCCCCGGCGGGGTCGCGCTCACCGCCGCCCCGCCCGCCTCCGGCTTCCTCGAGTGGGAGGGCCGGCCGTACCGGGGCTCGCTCACCGTCTTCCGGAGCGGCGCCGGCGTTACCGTGGTGAACCGGCTGCCGCTCGAGGACTACCTTCTCGGCGTCGTCCCCCGCGAACTGCCGCCGGACCTCTTCCCCGAACTCGAAGCCCTGAAGGCGCAGGCGCTGGCGGCGCGGACCTACGCGCTCCGGCCCCGCGACGCCTACCTCGAACGCGGCTACGACCTCTGCAGCGGCCCGGCCTGCCAGGTGTACGGCGGCGTCGGCGCCGAGCGCCCGCTCTCCAGCCGGGCGGTGCGCGAGACCGCCGGCGAGGCGCTCTTCCACGACGGCGCGCTGATCGACGCGCTCTACACCGCGGCCTGCGGCGGCGCGACCGAGAACGCCGAGAACATCTTCACCACGAAGACTCCCTACCTGGTGAGCCGCGCCTGCATCCGGGACTCCGGCGGGCTCCGCCTCGAAACCTCCGGCGCCGCCCCGCTCGACGCCGCCCTCGTCCGCGCCGCGGGTCTGCTCCCCGCGGGCTGGGCCGACGCGGACGCCCTCGCCGCCCCGGCGGGCGCCGCCGAGTCGGAGCGCCTGCTCCGGGAGACCGCCCGGGGCCTCGGCGCGCCGGTCTGCGACCTCCCCGATGCTCCGCGGGGAGACGCGCCGCTCACCCTCGGCGCTTTCGCCGAGTCCGTCCGGGCGCTCCGCTGCCGCCCGGCGCCGTCCGAAGGCGCCGCCGGAGCGTCGGCGGTCTCCCCCTTCGGGCCGGGGACCGGGGAAATGCCCCCGGCGGTTCGCGCCCTCCTCGACGAGGGCCTGCTGGACGCCGGGGAGCGGGGCCTCGCCCCCGACCGGCCGGTGAGCCGCCGGGAAGTCCTGTTCGCCGCCGCCGCGCTCCTCCGCCGGGAGGCGCCCTCCTTCCGCCGCGGCCAGGTGCGCGGGATCGAAGGGGGAGCGCTGCTCGTCGAGGAAGACGGGGAGACCCCGCGGGGCGGCCCTTCGCCGGGCCCCTCCGCCGACCGGCCGCTGCTGCGCCTCACCCCGGCGGGGCGCCCCCCGGCCGAAGCGGAGGCCTGGCTCTACCGCGAGACGAGTTCGCGCCGGATTCCCGGGCGCGGCGACCCGGCGCCCACCGCCGCGCCGGTCCGCTCGCTGACCGCGCGCCTCGGCGACTTCGTCCGCTTCCTCGCCCCGGGGCCCGGAGGCGGCAGCCCCGCCGCCGACGGAGAGGCCCCGCCGCTCCGCTTCGAAGCGCTGATCCTCGAAGACCTCGGCGCGACCTGGGACCGCTTCTCCCGCCAGCGCTCCTGGCTCGTCCCGAAGGACGCCGCCTCGCTCGCCGAGGCCGCCGCCCGGCGGCGCCCCATCGGCGACCTGCTCGCCCTCGAGCCCCTCGAATACGGCGCTTCCGGGCGGATCGTCCGGCTCCGGCTGGTCGGGAGCGAAGGCAGCCTCGAAGTGCGCGGCCTCGGCGTCCGCCGCCTCCTCGGCCTCTCCGACAACCTCTTCTTCGCCGAACCCCGCCGCGACCCCGACGGCCGGCTGACCGGCTACTGGTTCATCGGGCGCGGCTGGGGCCACGGCCTCGGCCTCTGCCAGGCCGGGGCCTACGGGATGGCCGCCGCCGGCGCCGACTACCGGGAGATCCTGACCCACTACTACGCCGGCGTGGAGATCCGCCGGTGACGCGCCGTTGAGCGGGCCGCTCGCCCGTTTCAGCGCCGGACAACTCCGCGCCGGCGCGATCCTCGTCGCCGCGCTCGCGCTCCTCGCCCTCCTCCGCCGGTGTTGACGGCCCGTGGAAGAAGCGCCTCGCCCGGTCCTGGCGCTGGTCGGGCCGACGGCTTCCGGCAAGTCCGGACTGGCCGTCCGGCTGGCGCTCGACCTCCCGTTCCCGGTGGAAGTGGTCTCCTGCGACGCGTTCCAGATCTACCGGGGGCTCGAGATCGGCGCCGGCGCGCCCTCCGAAGGAGCCCGCCGCGCCGTCCCCCACCACCTGCTGGGCGTCCTGGAGCCCGACGATCCGGCCACCGCCGGCCGATACGCCGGCCTCGCCGCCCGCGCCGTCCGCGCGACCTGGGCGCGCGGCGGCATCCCGCTGGTGGTCGGCGGAAGCGGGCTCTACTTCCGGGCGCTCCGCGAGGGCCTGTTCTCCGGTCCCGCCCCGGACCCCGCCCTCCGCCGCCGCCTCGACCGGCTGTTCGACCGCCCGCGGGGCGCGGTGTGGCTCCGCCGGCTGCTGGCCCGGCTCGACCCGGCGGCGCACCGGGCGATCCACGGGAACGACCGCGTCCGCCTCGCCCGGGCACTGGAAGTCGCCGTCCTCGCCGGGGCGCCGATCTCGGCGCTCCGCGCCGCCCGCGCGGTTCCCCTCCCCGAAGCGCGGTGGCTCGTCGTCGGGCTCGACCCGGGCCCGGAAGCGCTGGATCGCCGCATCGCCCGTCGCGTCCGGGGCATGTTCGCTTCGGGGCTGGCCGGGGAGGCGGCCGCGATGGAGGAGCGTTTCGGCGAGAAGTGGCCCGGGCGGTCGGCGATCGGCTACCGGGAGGCGCTGGCCGCTCTCGCCGGGGATCCCGCCCCGGAAAACCTGCCCGCCCGGATCGAGGACGCGGAGGCCCGGACCGTGACCGCGACCCGCCGCTACGCGAAGCGCCAGCGCACCTGGTTCCGCGCCGAACCGGGCGTCCGCTGGCGGCGCGGCGACCCGGGCGCCCCGGAGACCCTGGCGGAGATCCGGGCGGAATTCGTCCGCTTCGTCGAGGGGGAGGGCGGGGGCGGGGCGTCGGTTCCCGCTCCTAGAATTCCGGTGTGATGCGTTCGCCCGAAGCGTCCCGTCCGCCGCGGCCCCGGGGCCGCCGCTTCCCGCGGCGTTCGGCCCTCGCCGCCGCGCTGGCGGCCGTCGTCCTCGCCGCGCCGGGCGGCGCCGGCGCGGGAGTCGGCCCGGGAGTCGGCCAGACCGCCGCCGAAACCGCGGCCCTCGACGCCTGGATGAAACTGCTCGGGCTGCTGGGCGGCGCCGCGGCGGAACCGGTAACGCTCACCGAGGACGAGGCGAGCCTCCTGCTGGCGACCCCTCCCGCCGCCCCCATCCTCGCGGAGGAGGCCGGCCTCTCCTCGGTTTCCACGCGGTTCCGACCGGGCGAGGTCCGCTTCTCCGCCTCCGCCGAACCCGAAGCGCTCGCCGCCCTCCTGCCGCTCCCGCTCCCGCTCGGCGGCACCGCCGTCCCCCTGCGCGCGACGGTCCGGCTCGTCGGCGAAGACGGCCTCGGCCGGGCGACCCTGGTCGAGGCGAGCGCCGGCGGCCTCCCCGTTCCCCCGGAGGCGGTCGCCGAAGCGCTGCTCGAACGCCTGCTGGCCGCGTTCTCGGTCGCCGAGGGCTCGCCGGAGGTCGAGGGCGCGACGGCGCGGTTCCCGCTGCCGGCCGGCCTCCGCGCCCTCGAAGTGGGCCCGGGGGAAGTCCGGCTGACTCCGGGCGGCTAGCGGACCGGCGGCGGACCGGGGGCCGGGCGTAACCCGAGCGGCGCGCCCGCGATGCCGGAACTCGGCCCGGACACCGAAGTCCGCTTCGTCAAGGGCGTCGGCGAACGCCGCGCGAAGGCGCTGGCCGAAGCCGGCATCCGCCGGGTCTCCGACCTCCTGCTGCGGCTGCCGTACCGCTACGAGGACCGCAGCGCCGGCCGCCCGGCGTGCGAGGTCCGGGACGGGGAGTCGGCGTCGGTCGAAGTGGTCGTCGAGTCGCTGCGCGTCCGCCCCACCCGCCGGCGCAACCTGAAGATCGTCGAACTCCGCGCCCGGGACGACACCGGCCCGGTGCGCGCCACCTGGTTCAACCGGCAGCACCTGAAGCAGGTCCTCCGGCCGGGCCGCCGCCTCGTCCTCTTCGGCGCCGCCAAGGTCGCCTATCCCGGTGCGCCCCCCGAGTTCCAAAACCCGAAGTACGAACTCATCACCGGTCCCCCGCCGCCCCGGTTCGAATCCTCGAGCGGGGACGAGCCGCCCGGTCCCGACGCCACCGACTCCGGCCCCACCGACGCCGGCCCCGATCCCCTGCATGTCGGGCGCATCGTCCCCGTCTATGAACGCCTCGGCGAGATCCACCCCCGCCAGTTCCGCCGGATCCTCCACGACCTGGTGGAGTCCGGCGCCGGCGCCGAAACGGGCTGCCTCCCGGAGGAACTCATCACCCGACTCGCCCTCCCCACGCGAGAAGAAGCCCTCCGGGAAGTCCACTTCCCCGAACCGGACGCGGAACTCGAAGCCCTCGCCGGGCGCCGGTCACCGGGACACCGCCGGCTCATCCTCGAGGAGTTCTTCTCCTTCGCCCTCGGCCTCCTGCTGCGCCGCCGGGAAGACCGCACCGGGCGCGCCGGCGGCGGCGTCTTCCCGGTCAGCGACGCCGTCCGCGGCCTGTTCCGCCGGGTCGTCCCCTTCCGGCTCACCGGCTCGCAGCGGGACACGCTCCGGACGATCGCCCGCGAGTTCGCCGGCCCGCTCCCCATGCGCCGGCTGCTCCAGGGCGATGTGGGGTCGGGGAAGACCATCGTCGCGGTCGTCGCCGCGCTCATCGTCATCGACAACGGGGCGCAGGCGGCGCTCATGGCGCCGACGGAGGTGCTCGCCGAGCAGCACTACGCCACGATCCGGCGCCTGCTGGAGCCCCACCGCATCCGGGTGGCGCTGCTCACTTCCGGCCTCTCCGCCGCCGACCGCCGGGCCACCCTGACCGCGGTGGCCAGCGGCTGGGCGCAGTTCGTCATCGGCACCCACTCGCTGATCCAGGAGGGGGCGCAGTTCCGCAACCTGGGTTTCGCGGTCGTGGACGAGCAGCACCGGTTCGGCGTGGAGCAGCGCCAACTGCTGGTCGAACGGGGCGCCGGCTGCGACCTGCTGGTCATGACCGCGACGCCGATCCCCCGGACGCTGACCATGGCCCTCCACGGCGACCTCGACCTCTCCGAACTCACCGAACTCCCGCCCGGCCGCCAGCCGATCGAGACGATCGTCCGCAGTTTCGCCGAGTTGGACGGCGTACACGACGCCGTGCGCGAGGAAGTCCGGCGAGGCCGACAGGCGTTCTATGTCTGCCCGTTCATCGAGGACTCCGAAGCGGTGGACGGCAGCGGCGTCGAGCGCCGCTTCGCCGAACTCGCCGAAGGGCCGTTCCGCGGCCTGCGGCTCGACCTGGTCCACGGCCGGGTCCCGGCCGCGCAGCGCGACCGGGTCATGACCGCCTTCGCCACCGGCGAGGTGGATGTGCTGGTCGCGACCACGGTGATCGAAGTCGGCGTGGACATCCCGAACGCGACGGTCATGGTGGTGGAGAACGCCGAGCGGTTCGGCCTCGCCCAACTCCACCAGTTGCGCGGCCGGGTGGGGCGCGGGCGGTTCCCGTCCACCGCGGCGCTGGTGCACGGCGACGAACTCACCGAGTCCGCGAAGCGGCGGCTGGAAGTCCTGAAAGAGACCGCCGACGGCTTCCGCATCGCCGAGGAGGACCTGGCGATCCGCGGGCCGGGCGAGTTCTTCGGCGCCCGCCAGCACGGAGTCCCCCCGTTCCGCGTCGCCGACCTGGAGCGCGACGCCGAGTTCCTGCGGCAGGCGCGCCGGGAGGCGCAGCGTTTCCTCGACTCCGGCGCCGAGGAGCGGGAGGAGGGGCGGCGCATCCTCGGGGAAGTTCGCGCCGCCTGGGGCGACCGCTTCGGGTTGACCAAGGGCGGCTGACCCCGGGCATGTGTCTTCGACCCGTGTCTTTCGCGGGAGCGACGCTTCGGACGAGTCGCCCGCGGGTTCGCGCGGCTCTGCCCATGCGGCTGCTGCCGGGCGATGCCGGGTCGGGGAGGACCGTCTTTACGAAGGACCTCTCGCGTTTGGCTGGGGCAGGTCCGCGATCCGCTGTCCGGTCATCGCTCGCCGGAAGAAACCGACCGGTTCGGTCTTGCCGGTCACCGGGTCGCGCTCCCCTACCGCTCCGCGGAATCGGGCCGCGCCTGCACACCTGAACCGAGGAAGCCGGCGCCGATGTTGATCGTGCGCTATCCTCTGTTTCCAAGGGCCGCATCCTACTAGCTTTCCTATAAAAGGAGTGCCTGGCAACTCCCAGAACAGGGACTCGGCTTGCCGAGCGGCGGACAGTGCGCGGCGTCCGTCGGGCGGCCCCACGGGGACTACCAGGCGCAGTCCCTACCCCCGCTTCGGGGTTTGCGAAGGACCTCTCGCGTTTGGCTGAGGCAGGTCCGCGATCCGCTGTCCGGTCATCTCTCGCCGGGAGGAAGCGACCGGTTCGGCCTTGTCGGTCACCGGGTCGCGTTCCACCACCGCTCCGCGGAATCGAGCCGCGCCTGCACGCCCGAAACGAGGAAGCCGGCGCCGAGGTTGTTCGTGCGCTATCCTTGGCATCCAAGGGCCGCATCCTACTAGCCCTACCGAACGGTTGAGGAGTGCCTGGCAACTCCAAAACAAGGGACTCGGCTTGCCGAGCGGCGGACAGTGCGCGGCGTCCGTCGGGCGGCCCCACGGGGACTACCAAGCGCAGTCCCTACCCCCGCTTCGGGGTTTGCGAAGGACCTCTCGCGTTTGGCCGAGGCAGGTCCGCGATCCGCTGTCGGGTCATCGCTCGCCGGAACGAACCGATTGGTTCGACCCTGCCGGTCACCGGGTCGCGCTCCGCCACCGACCCGCGGTATCGAGCCGCGCACGCCCACCCGAACCGAGGAAGATCGCACCGATGTCGATCGTGCGCTACCCTCACGCGCAAAGGCCGCATCCTACTAGCTGACCCAAAAGGTGAGGAGTGCCTGGCTACTCCAAGATCAGGGACTCGGCTTGCCGAGCGGCGGGCAGTCGCGGCGCCCCCGGGCGGCCCCACGGGGACTACCAGGCGCAGTCCCCACCCCCGCTTCAGGGTTTGCGAAGGACCTCTCGCGCTTGGCCGAGCAGGTTCGCCAGTTGCTTCTCGGTCATCTCTCGCCGGAAGAAACTGATCAGATCGACCTCGTCGGTCGCCGGGTCGCGCTCCACCACCGCTCCGCGGTATCGAGGCCGCCCGCACACCCGAACTGAGGAAGCCGGCGCCGATGTTGATCGTGCGCTATCCTCACTCGTAAGGGCCGCATCCTACTAGCTAACCGAACGGTTGAGGAGTGCCTGGCAACTCCAAGAAAGGGGCTCGGCTTGCCGAGCGGCGGGCAGTGCGCGGCGTCCGTCGGGCGGCCCCACGGGGACTACCAGGCGCAGTCCCCACCCCCGCTTCAGGGTTTGCGAAGGACCTCTCGCGCTCGGTCAAGCAGGTTCGCGAGTTGCTGCTCGGTCATCTCTCGCCGGAAGAAACTGATCAGATCGACCTTGTCGGTCACCGGGTCGCGCTCCACCACCGCGAAGTAGAAAATCCCGTCGACTTCGCCCCACAGGCACAGGCGGTTGTCGAAGGCCTCCGGCGGCCGGTTCGCCGGCGGGCTGGGTCGGAATACGACCCTCGGCGCTTCCAACAGCGCCGGCAGCCGCCGGTAATCCTCGGTCCCAAGTTCGGGATGGCCCCTCTTCTTCCTCCTGGGTTGTGCGAGCCGTCCATCCTGTTTCTTCATGATGCGGTCGGGGAGTCGCACCACGGCGGTCCGGGCCCCGATCCAGTCGCGGACTTCGGGGTCCAGCGCGCCGGCGCGCAGGGCGCCCCGGGGTTCGGCTCGGAACCGGGCGAAGATCGGGCTCTCGAAGACGGAGCGGGCGAGTGTCCCGTTCAGGTCATCCATCGGGCCCCGGCCCCGGCCTCTTTCCGGGAAGGGCGTTCGCCGGCGGGGATGGCCCGCCCGGGTCGGCGCGCGGGGCTCGTTCCGTCCGGCGGTCCGGAGGTTCGATCCGCCGATTACCGCGGCCCCGGCCTCCGGCGGCGCGAGCGTTCGCGCCTCCCGACGGTGCGGGAGTTCGCGCCTCCGGACATCCGCGTCGTTTGGTTATGGTTCCGGGTGGCGCATGTGACACGGTGAAATTCTCCCGGCCGTAACCGATCCCTTTCGGGATGAGAGTGCTATGTGGGGTTCCCGGCTCCGGCCGGATGGGAGGCCCCACCATGCGCCGCCCGGGTGGGCAGCGAGTCACCACCGGGGGGGAGGTCGCGTCGCCCGTCGCTTGGCGCGTCCGACATCCTTCTCGTGGATCCTCTGGAAGTTCGTGAGGAAGATTTCGTTGTTCACGGTCTGCTTTATGGCGGCCTTGTAGTGATGGCCTTCGCGCTCTCCGAGGAAGAGAGTGAGATGGCGTCCGCTCGGTTCGGTGATCACCGCTCCCCCTTCGATGACATCCGGAAGCCGGCGATAGTCGTCGAGCGTGAGGTCCGGGTGGCGAACCACCTGCTTCACTGCGCTTTCCGCTGACAGTCGCACGACCCGCGCGGGAGGGAACCCCCCTTCCGGCAGGGGCTCCAAGCCGGCTCGCGCCTCGTCGGTCAGGACCGCAACCGGCAATTCGCCGATTCGCGCCTTGATGGCGGCGTCCTCGATCTTTATGAACAGCGCCTTTCCGGCATCCGGCAGGACTTCCCGGTAGGCCTCCACTCGCTCGAAGAACCCGGGGAGGACGGGACTCCCTTCGCCGAGGAGCCGTCGCACCGTCGCGCGGGCGGTCTCCGGGTCGGTGTTCTCGACCCATTCGAGGAGGGCGAGCAGGGCCGCCGGGCCCCGACCCGTCCGCGGAGGTGAGGCCGCGGGCGGGGGTCGGCTCCTTCGGCGGGGCGGCGCCGGAGGCATCCGGATGTCAGCCGGCGCGGGCGGCCGCGGCGGGCGACTCCGACTCCGCCGACTCCTCCGCCGGAGGCAGGTCCACGCCGACCCCCAGCGGATGGAGGGCGTCGCCGTCCGCCGTCGGTTCCCGGAGGGCGCGAGCCACGACATCGTCCGGGGCGCCGTCCGGGGCATCGTCCGGGGCGCGTTCCCGCGCCGAGTCGGCGGCGAGCAGGACCGGGCGGAGCGGCTCCGACAGCCGGCCCGCCTCCGGGGCCTGGCGGGAGATGCTGGCGTCGGCGGCCTCCCTGGTCAGGAAGTTCACGAACTCCCGCGAGCCGCCCTTCCAGCCGCTCAGGGTCTCGGCGAGCGCCATCGGGTGCCGCTCTTCGCGCTCGCCGAAGACGCAGCCGGGGTGGTAGGTCCGCACCGCGTTCCCGAAGACGCTGAACCGCCGTCCCACGCGGTCGCTCAGGACGAAGGTCATCGGCCCGGTGAGGACCGCGACATGGGCCAGCCCGACGGTCCGCCAGGCCAGGTCGGCGACATCGATGGCCGCGGTCTCCGGGTCGGTCTCGCCGATCTCCAGGCCGGTGAGGAACACCGGGCGCGTCCGCTCCGGGTCGGAGATCAGGTCGATGAGGCCGGCCACGCTCTCGGCGTCCTGCACCACCCAGGGCGTCGCGCGGAGCCGCCAGCCGTAGTCGGTCAGCCCCGGGGAGTCGGCCAGCCGGCGGACGATCTCCGGCGCGGCGGCCGTGTGCGCCGCCCTGCCGGTCAGCAGCGTGGCGGAGAGGCGGGTGCAGTCGGTGGTCTCCACCAGGAAGACCTCGACCCGCCAGGCGGCCCGCGGCCGCCGGCGGCGCTCCACCGCGGCGCCGAAGCACCGGCCGTCCGGGAACTCCCGCTCCTCGGTGACGACGGCGGGGCGCGCGTTCGGGCGGCGGGGCGGGCCGGCCGCCGTCGGCGTTTCGGGCCGCGCCGGCGGTTCGACGCGCTGCCCGCGGCCCCGGCGGGGGCCCTCCAGGAAGCGGAGGATGCGGTCCCGCGACGCGGCGAACTCGCCGCCGCGCCCGTCGCGCGCCACATCGGCGCAGACCGCGGCCGCCGGGGCGAGCGCCGCCCGCCCGGACCGGACGCGGCGCGCCGGGCGGCGGTCAGCCGCGGGAAGGGGATGCGGCGCCGGCTGGCGGGCCGGGAGGGGCAGGGGATTCGGTCGGGGTTGGGGTAGGGTCGGCGGATGGGGCATCGAGCCTCCTGGGGTGGGGGATTTCCGATGGGGTCGGGGGGAGGTCTCCCGCGGGCGGCGGGTGGAGTTCGCCGGCCGGGGGCGGGTGGAGTTCGTCCGCCGGGGGCGGGCGGAGTTCGTCCGCCGGGGGCAATGGGAGTTCGCCGGCCGGGCGCGAGGGGAGTTCGCCGGCCGGGCGCAGTGGGAGTTCGCCCGGCGGGGGCGGGCGGGGGCCGGGCGTGAGCGTCCGGGTCGGGAGCGGGCGGTTCGCGGGTCGGGAACTCCTCGGCCCGCCCCCGGAGCGGCGGCGGCGAGGGACCGCGGCTCCCGGCGGCGGGACGCGGCCGACGGCGGCCCGCCTGAAGAAGAGCCTCTTCGCGGTCATCGGCGACGAACTCCCCGGCGCGCGGGTGCTCGATGTCTGCGCCGGGACCGGGGCGCTGGGCTTCGAGGCCATCTCCCGGGGCGCCGCCGGGTGCGTCTTCCTCGAACGGTCGCGGCCGATGGGGGAGCGGATCGGGAAGAACGCGGAGCGCCTGGGTCTCGACGGCGCCCGCCTCCTCGCCGGGGACGCCGCCCGCTCGCTCCGCGTCCTCGCCCGCCGCGGCGAGCGGTTCGACGCGGCCTTCTTCGATCCGCCCTGGAGCGAATGGGAAGAAGGCGGCGCGGCGGCCGCGCTGGCCGCGATCGCGCCTCTCGTTTCGCGCTTCGTCGCCGCCGTCCACCCGGCCGCCCGGAGCGCTCCGCCGGAAATCCTCACCCCGGAGTCCGCATCGTCCCCCGAAGTCCGCTTCCGGCGCGTCCGGGAGGTCGCGGCGGGGGACGGGGCCTTCTCGCTCTTCCGGCCCGCCGAGCCGCCGCCCACCGGGCAGGAACCGCCACTCACGCCGATTCCTTAACGGATGGCCAAGGTTTTCCGCCCACGAAAGCGCCCGGAACGCGCCCGGTTCGGATAAGTCGCCTTTTCGCCGCCGAAAACGGCCCCGGAATCCGCCGCCGTCGGGGGCGGGGCGTGTGTTAGGTTTTTCGCCCGCGCCGGCGGCGCCCCGTTCCCCGACCCGTTGCAACCCGTCTCGCCCGAGGGCCGCGTCGCCATCTGCCCCGGGTCGTTCGACCCGCTGACGCTGGGCCATGTGGACATCATCCGGCGCGCCGCCCGGATGTTCGACCGGGTGGTCGTGTCCGTGCTCGAGAACACCGAGAAGACGCCGCTCTTCGGCGTGGAGGAGCGGCTCGACCTGATCCGCGCCACCTTCCGGGACGAAGACCGGGTGGAGGCGGCGGCGTTCTCCGGGCTCCTCGTGGACTACGCCCGCCGCTCCGGCGCCGGCGCCATCGTCCGCGGCATCCGCGCGCTCTCCGACTTCGAGTACGAGTTCCAGATGGCGCTCATGAACCGGCGGCTCGCGCCGGAACTCGAAACCGTGTTCCTGACTCCCGCCGAGGAGTTCTTCTATGTGAGTTCGCGGCTCATCAAGGAGATCGCGGCGCTCTCCGGCGATGTGTCCGGGCTCGTCCCCGAACCGGTGGCCGCCGGACTCCGCGAGAAGTTCGCCGCCCGCGCGCCGGCCGCCGGGAGTGCGCCGCCGCCGCCCTCCGCCTGAAGGAGACCCCGCCCATGACCGGAAACAACCCGAAACTCGCGGCGCGCGTCCGCGCCATCGCCCCCTCGCCCACGATGGCGGTCATGGCGGAGGCGCTGCGGCTCAAGGCCGCCGGCGAGGATGTGGTGGACTTCTCCGCCGGCCAGCCGGACTTCGACACGCCGGAAGTGGCCCGCGCCGCCGGCGTCGCCGCCATCGAGTCCGGCTACACCCGCTACACCCCGAACCCCGGCGCCCCGGAACTGCGCGAGGCGGTCGCGGAGAGTTACCGGCGCGACTTCGGCCTCGACTGCGACGCCCCCCAGGTGCTCATCACCAGCGGCGGCAAGCACGCCCTCACCGGGCTGCTGCTCGCCACCTGCGAGGAGGGTGACGAGGTCCTGGTCTCCACCCCCTACTGGCCGACCTTCCCGGAGCAGGTGAAGATCGTGGGCGCCACCCCGGTGATCGCCGAGACCTCGGCCGCCGACGGCTTCCGCCCCACCCGCCGGAGCATGGAGCCGGCGGTCACCGACCGCACCCGGCTCATCATCCTGAACATCCCGGGGAACCCGTCGGGCGTGGTGCTGCCCCCGGACGAGTTGGAGGCGGTGGCGAAGTTGGCGCTGGACGCGGACGCCTACCTCCTCTGGGACGACACCTACGCCCGCCTGACCTTCGAGCCCGCCCCGGAAGGCGCCTACCGGCGGATGGCGGACATCCTGGGGCACCGCTTCCTCATCGCCGGCGGCGCGTCGAAGTCCTACGCGATGACCGGCTGGCGCCTCGGCTGGGCCATCGGCGACGCGGCCATCATCAAGGGCGCGGCGTCGCTCCAGAGCCAGATGACCTCGAACGCCTGCTCCATCTCCCAGCGCGCGGCGCTCGCGGCGCTCCGGGAGGACCCGAAGGAGTTCGCCTGGATGAGCCGGGAGTTCGCCCGCCGCATGGAGCGGATGCGCGGCCTGCTCCTGGGGATCGAGGGCGTCCGCTGCGAGGCCCCGGACGGCGGCTTCTACCTGTTCCCGGACTTCGCGGCGCGTTTGGGGGAGGGCGAGGGCTCGCAGGCGCTGGCGACGGCGCTGTTGACTTCGGAGCGCGTGGCGACGGTGCCGGGGGCCGCTTTCGGGTGCGACACGCACCTGCGGTTCAGTTACGCGACTTCGGACGAGCAGATCGACAAGGGCCTGGCCCGCGTCCACAACTTCTTCGCCCAGCGAGGCTGAGACGGCGGCGCCGAGGAACGAGGTCCAGACGGAGAGCGCGCCATGAGAAACATGTACGCGTGGGTCCCGTGGTTTCGGCAACTCGCCGCACGGATCGCCGAAGGCGGCAAGGAGGGACTCATCGAGCGCGTCAAGAGCGTGGTGTGGGAGGAAAAGAGTCCAGCCCTTCTGGAGTTCGGCGACAAGTACATTGATCCGCTGTCATTCCTGAACCATCTTGCGTCCGTAGATCTGGCGATGACATCCGTCAGCAGCGTGTTCGATGTGGATGCCGAAATTCCCCAAGACGACGACTGGGCGCTCATCTTTCCTACGGTCTTCCACTTGAAGGCGCCTCTGGGTGAGCAAGAGACCTATGACCCAGACCTTCTGTGGGCTCTCTTCCGGCAGGCCGTCCCGGACAAGGCGAAGATCGACGCGAACACCTTCGACTCTGTTCTGAACTTGCCGCAGGTGGGCGTCTTCAACCTCACGTCGGCTCTCTGTCTGACCAATGCTCACTCGTTCCTGCCCCTCGGAAAGAAAGCCATCGCTCTGGGCAAGAAGGTGCAGACGCTGAGCGGGTTGGGAAAGTGCAAGAAGAAGACATTCACGCTCTCTACCTACGAAGCCATCATGCGCCAAGCCCGGAAAGCATTCCCCGGGTGCCGCATGTACGAGATCGGGAGGTTCCTGTACGAACACGGATCTTGGGACACAGGGCTCGTCTCCAAGGAATCATCGTCCTTCCACATCAGCACCAAACTCAAGGGGGACAAGGGGCCGGACTTCTGGAACGAATTCGAGCGGGACAATTCTGTCTGGACGGCTGGCAAGGCGTCCGCGATCGCATGGGACGTCCCGCTGCCATCGGGAAAGAAGCCCTACCCTGTGACTGAGCCGGAAGCGGGCGACATCATGCTCGTTCGGTGTGGTACCGGGCAGGGTCGCGGCATCGGGGTTGTCCTGCACAACGATTACGCGAAGGAGGGCGGCCTCCGGCCGAGCAGTCGCATTCATGTGGTCTGGATCAACAAGTCTCGAACCGTTCTGGCAAAGCCATCACCGAGATTCGCCATGGATCGTGCTGCGAGCGCGGATCGAGGCGCTCTCCCCGGATTTGGGAAGAGCGACGACTACCGGTCGTCCTTCGATCTGTTTCGCGATCTCGACGTTCCGGTTCCTAACGGGCATCCACTTCCGCGAAGGAAACAGCACTTGAACCAGATCCTCTACGGGCCACCCGGAACCGGGAAGACTTGGAACACGGTGGCGTGCGCCGTTTCGATGATTGAAGGGCGCGAAGTTGCAGCGGAAGACCGGGGAGAAGTCAAGAAGCGGTTTGAGGAGTACCGCAGGGTGGGCCAAGTGGAGATGGTCACCTTCCACCAGAACTACGCCTACGAAGACTTCGTTGAGGGTATTCGCCCGACGGTGGAGGACGCATCCGCCGAGGGGGTCGGCTATGTGTTGCGTCCCGGTGTCTTTCGCGAAATGGTGGAGCGAGCAGCGCAGAATCTCAGAACATCGCAAACGGTGGAGAAGGACGCGTGGACGTCTCAGGAAGTCGTTCAGGGGTTCCTTGAGTGGATCAGGAGTGAGACTGCTTCCGGCGGAGCAAAGCGGCTGGCGAAGGGTGCCGGTGGTCGCGACATCCTCGTGTCGGGCGTGTACGAAAGCCGGGATGGAGACATCGCCGGAGTGCAGCTCGGCGGTACGACAAACCAGAAGCTGTTTCGACGCGTTCTGGACCGGGATTACCGTGCCTTTCACGATGGGGGCATCACGGAGTACACGGAAATCGGCCGAACGAGGCCCGGGTCTTCGACATGGCACGGCCAAGCCGTCTATTTCTTCGAACTCCTGAAGATGGTGAGGAAGTACCACAAGGATGTGTGGCGCCGGCCGGAGCGGAAGGCGATCGAGCGCAGGAACTTCGTTCTCATCCTCGATGAGATCAACCGAGGGAACATCGCGCGGATTTTCGGGGAACTCATCACGCTGGTGGAGGAATCCCGACGGATCGGGCGCGGGGATGAGACGAAGGTGACGCTGCCAAACTCCGGGGACGAGTTCGGCGTTCCGGAGAACCTGTATCTCATCGGGACCATGAACACGGCGGACCGGTCGATCGCCTTGCTCGACACGGCGCTTCGGCGAAGGTTCGAGTTCGTGGAGATGATGCCGGACTCGTCGCTCTTGGACCGGGAAGTCGCCGAAGTCCACCTCGGCAGCCTGCTCGATGCCATGAACGAGCGGATTCGCTTCCTGCGCGACCGGGAACATCAGATCGGCCACACCTACTTCCTCGAAGTGTGCGACCTCGAGGGACTGAGGAGGGTGTTCCAGAACCGTATCCTTCCGCTGCTGCAGGAGTACTTCTACGACGACTGGGCGAAGATCGAGGCGGTGCTGGGCAAGAACGGGTTCGTCGAGTCCGTGGAGCCCCCGCCGGGACTGGCCGGAGGGGACCTCGTGGACGCGGGCGCGAAGTCCTACGAACTGCTGTCGTTCGACGACGGGAAATGGGGAGAGCCGGCGTCATACCGGAAGATCTACGAGAAACCGGCAGGGGGCGGCGCGAAGGACGAATGACGGAGATCGTCGTTCGGGAGCACAAGGAGATCAGGGGACTCGACGACACCGAGAGCGAGGCATTGAGGCGCCTTGCTCAGGAGGCGGAGTGGGGCGGGCTCGCCGTGAGGCACGGCGGGCTGTACGCGACGAACTATGTCGGGATCGTGGAGGCGAGCAGGAAGACCAGCGTCGTCATTCTGCCGAAGGTGGACTTGGCGAAGCCGGACCCGAACCTCGAAGGAGCGAAGGCCGCGTTCCTCAAGATGTTGCGGGATTGGCGCGGGCTCCACGAAGCGCAGTTTCCCGAGGCGTCTATCCGCGATCTCGAGCGCTTCGAGATGTGGGAGGCGTTCTACTACCTGTTCCTGCGCAGCGTCGTCCGGCTGGCGCAGCGCGGGTTGGCCCGGCGGTACCGCACGGTGGAGAACGACTTGCCGTTCCTCCGGGGCCGCATCCGGTTTCCGGAGCACCTGCGCCGCAACTTGGTGAACCGCGCCCGGTTCTTCGTCGGTTACGACGAGTTCTCGGCGAACCGGCCCTCGAACCGACTGATCCGGACGACTCTCGACGAATTGGCGACGCGGGCGAAGCGGCCGAGGAACACGCAACTGCTCCACGGCCTGCGAGTGGTGTTCGCCGACATTCCACCCTCCGCGCAGCCCGCGGTGGATTGGGAGCGTCGGCTGGTGGATCGCTCGATGCGCCACTACGGCGAGGTGCTGCCCTGGGTCGGGCTCCTCCTGTTCCACCACGGCCTCGCCACTTTCGCCGGGAAGCACCGCAACCGCGCGCTCCTCTTCCCCATGGAGGAGGTCTTCGAGGACTTCGTTACCGCCTCCTTCCGGCGCCACCAGACGGACTACCGCGTTCATTCCCAAGGCCCGATGCGGCCCTTGGTCGAAACGGAGGACGGAAGAGGCGCCTTCCAAATGAAGCCGGATATCTCGCTCATGAAGGGGGGTAAGCCCTCGTTCATCCTCGACGCCAAGTGGAAGCGGCTCGCGGCCCCGGCTGCCGACCCGAAACTCGGTATCGTCCAAGCCGACCTCTACCAACTTTTCGCCTACGGCAAGAAGTACGGCGTCCCCGAAGTGGCGCTGATCTATCCGAAGTCGGAGGCGTTCTCGAAACCTGTCCGCTACCGTTTCGACAAGGACCTGTCGCTCGTTTGCTTTCCCTTCGATGTGGAGGCGCCCGGAAAGAGCGTGAACGATCTACTCGGCCATCTGCAGTAGAACAGGCCGCGTGAACCGCGGCGGGCCGGGAGTCAGTCCGGTTTGGGCAGGCGGAGGGATCGGGCGGTGAAGAGGAAGCGGTAGTGGCCGTCCGGGGGAGAGGAGGCGGGGAGGAGCAGCGGGGAGTTGGTGATTTGGGCGGCGGCGGTGGCTTTCGTCATCTCGGTGGCGCGGAGGGCCTCGAGGATGCGGCGGCGGGGCAGGGCGTGGCCGGGGCGACGGGCGGCGAGTTCCGCGATGGTTCGGTCGGCGGGGGACAGGGGTGGCCATTCGGGGCCGGGCTTGCGGTGGATGGCGCGGGGGGTGACTTCGAAGAGGCCGGACCCGGCGGCGATGCCGGCGAGCACCGGGGCGGGGATCGGGCGGCGGAGGCCGCGGGCGCGGGCGGCGGCGAGCGCTACGGACGGGCGCGGCGCGGCGTCGCCGAAGGCGAACTGGCGGCGGAGGGCGCGGAGCACCCGGTTGCGGTCCGCGGACGGCGCCATCGCCGAGCCGTCGCGCGGCCGATCCGGGAGGCGGCGGAAGTAGCGTTCGCCGGGGCCGAGGAAACTCCAGCGGAGGCTGCGGCGGACGACGGAGCGAACGACCGGCGCGCCCTTGCGCCGGGGCGCGGGGAGGAGCGCGGCGAGGTCGTGCCAAGGGGCGGAGGGGAGCGCGGCCAGCCATTCCAGTGCCCGGATGGACTCGGCTTGGCGGTCGCGTTCGTCGCTGACGACCCAGATTTCCGCGAACGGGCCGTCGAGGAAGGAGAACGGGAACTCCAGCGCCAGCAGCGACGCCGCCCGCGCGAGCCAGTGGCCGAGGCGGAGCGGGCGCGGCTCCTCCGGGGCGTAGCCGAAGAGCGCGAGGAAGTCCGGGAGCGGGAGCGGTGATTCGGCGCGCGCCCGGGCCACGGCGGGTTCCCAGTGGCGGAAGCGGACGCGGGGGGCGGCGGCGGCGAGGATCTCCCGGCCCTGGACCGCCGCCTGGCGCACGCGTTCCCGGCTCGGGCGGGTGCGCCGGCCGTGCTCGAAGGTGGTTTCGGCGATCGCCCGCGTGCTGCGGCTCGGGCCGCCGGCGAGGCCGGTGTTCTCGGCGAAGAGGGCGGCGACGGCCCGGCCGGCGTCCGGCTCGACGAACTCGGTGATGACCGCCGCCATCTCCTCCCGGAAACTGGCGGCGGTCCCGGGAGCGGTGAACGGCGTCGGCCGCGCCGGAGGGGCGGGCGGCGGGTTCGCCTCGGCGGGAGGGCGGCGGCGGAGGAAGCCCGGCGGCGCGAGGCCGCAGTCCACGCCGAAGTCCGTTTCCTCCGGGCCCCGGAGCGCCGGATGACGGCGCGGCGGAACCGGAACACCGGGCGCGCGCCCCTCGTCCGACTCCGGGTCAGCCGGGACCGGCCCGCCCTCCGGCGTCCCGTAAACGCCCCGCTCCTCCCGGAGCGGGAACCCCGCGCCGGGAACGCCCGCGGCCGCCCGCGGCGCGGCTACCGGCGTTTCTGCCATCTCCGCACCGCGTTGTTGTGTTCGCGGAGGGACCGCGAGAACTGGTGGGTGCCGTCGTTCCGGGAGACGAAGTAGAGGAAGTCCGTCTCCTCCGGGTCGAGCACGGCGTCGAGCGCCGCCGCGCCGAACGACGAGATCGGCCCCGGCGGAATCCCCCGCACCCGGTAGGTGTTGTAGGGCGATGCGATGTCCAGGTCGCGCACCCGGATGTTGTTGCCGTAGTCCCCGGCGCGGCGCATGGCGAAGAGCACCGTCGGGTCGGATTGCAGCGGCATCCCGATCCGCAGGCGGTTCCGGAACACCGACCCCACCCGCCGCCGCTCGCCGGCGCTCCCGGTCTCCTTCTCCACGATGGAGGCGAGCGCGGCGGCTTCGGCGATGGTGAGCCCGGCGGCCTCCGCCAGTTGCCGCCGTTCCTCGTTCCACAGCGCCCGGAACTGCCCCACCAGGATCCCGGCGATCACCTGCGGGGCGGCTTCCGGCGGGAGTTCGTAGGTGCTCGGGAACAGGTAGCCCTCGAGGGTCCCCGCCGCCGGGTCGAGGTCGCCGACCAGCCGCCGGGCCGCTTCCGGGTCGGCGAAGAAGGCCGCCAGCGCCTCCTCTTCGCCGGCGCCCTGCTCGGCAAGGCGGCGGGCGGTCTCTTCGAGGTCGAGCCCCTCCGGGATCGTCACCCGCCGGGTCGCGACGCGCCCCCCGGCCAGCCGCTCGATGACTTCCGTCGGGGTAACCGCGCCGGCGAACCGGTAGAGCCCCGCCTGCAGCCGGGCGCCGAGTTCCCGCTCGCGGACGCCGTAGAGGAAGACCTCCCGGTCGGCGATGACGCCGGAGGCCTCGAGGCGGGCGGCGATGGAGTCCGCCGTGGAGCCGCGCCCCACCCGGAAGAGGACGCTCTCGCGGTGGCCGCGATGGGGCGCCGCGAGCGCGCTCTCCATGCGCCGGGCGTGGACGGCCTGCCAGCCGAGCCCGGCGGCCGCCGCGCCGACCAGCGAGAGCCCGGCCACCGCCGCGAAGCGCCGGCCGCCCCATCGAGAAGGCTGTCGGGAACGCTGTTGGGAACGCCGACGAGCGGCCCCGCCGCCTCCCGGTTCGTCGGTCGGTTCGCCGGCCGGTTCGTCGGTCGGTTCGTCGGTCGGCGGCGGGGTCTTTGGCGCCGACGCCACGCCGCTACCGGATCGCTGCTTCGACCGTCGGCGCCCCGGCGCGCTGGCGGCGCGCCGCCCGGAGCGCGAAGTCGAGTTCCGGGTCGTCCTCGTCGAGGTCGGAACCGCGGAGATCCAGGTCCTCCGGCGTCAGCGTGGGCGCGACCCCGGCGCCGAGGAGGTCGTCCCCCTCCGGGCCGAGCAGGTGCGAGGAGGACATCAGGATCGAGTCGCCGTCGGGCAGGGGAATGAGTTCCCCCCGGCCGGTGCGCCCCGCCGTGCGTCCGCCCACGACTTCGCCGTTCGGGAGCGGCCCGACGGCGGCGGCCACGACTTCCCCCGGCCCGGCGGTGCTCGCGTTCACGAGCGCGGTGATCCTCAGCCCCGCGCCGACCGGCTCCCGGTCCGCCGTCAGGTCTTCCAGCACCCGCTCCCCCTCCTCGGCGCGTTCCGCCCGCCGGGCGACGACGCCCTCCCGGAACAGCGAGGCGGTGGCCACGCCGAGGAGCGGATCGGCGGCCGCCCGGTTCCCGGCCGGCCGGCTCCCGCGCAGGTCGAGCACCAGCGACTCCGCCCCCGACGCGCGGAGCGACTCCACCGCCGCCGCCACCTGCTCCGCCGTCTCCGGGGAGAACCGGCGGACGCGGACCAGCCCGACGCCCGGCTCGGGTTCGCTCGCCTCCACCGGCGGCGGGGCGATGCGGCGGCGCTCCAGGGTGAGGACGGTCGGCGCCGTTTCCGCCGCGCTCTTCCGCACCGCGAGTTCCACGGTGGTTCCGGGCGGGCCGGAGAGCAGCAGGCGGCCGATCGGCGTCCGCACTTGCCGGGTGCCGCGACCGTCTATCGCGGCGATCGCGTCGCCGCGCTCGATCCCCGCTTCCGCCGCCGGGGAGCCCGGCAGCACATCGTCCACATGGAGGTAGTAGCGCTTCTCCAGCCCGATCCCGACCGCGCCCTCCGCGTCCGCGCGTTCGTGGAACAGCGCGGTTTCTTCGGGGTCGAGGTAGGCGCTGTCCGAGTCGAGCGCCTCGAAGATGCCCCGGACCGCTCCGTCCATCAGCGTTTCTTCCTCGACCGGCTCGAGGTAGTGGTCGCGGATCAGCGCCAGCGCGTTCGAGAAGACATCGAGCGTCTGGTAGGTGTCTTCCTGGATCGCGGCGGGACTGCCGCCGGCCCCGCGCGCGGCGGCGGCGAGCAGTTGCTCCGCGCCGGCCCGGCTCCAGTACCGCCCGGAGGCCCGGTCCACGCCGCGGTCCACGAGGACGGAGACCGCCGCGGCGGCGGCGAGGACGAGGAGCGCCTGCTTCAGCCGCCGGCGTCCGCCGCCGCCGGTCGAACCGGGCGGGCCGGGCGGGGGCGCGGCGCCGATCGTGTTCACTTCGCGGTCGCCTTGCTCGATACGGGAGGGGGTGGCCGGGAGCGTCCGATGGCGCCCCCGGCCGAAGTCGCGGGAAACCGTCAGGAGCCCGAGACCGAGAACGGGATGACCTGGGAGACGGACTGGCCGGTGACCAGGTCGTTCACGGTGATTTCGGCGGTGTAGTCGCCGGGCTCGAAGTCTTCCCGGCGTCCGTCCGAGAACAGCCGGGCGAGCGGGATGTCCACGATGGCGATGGAGAGTTCGGCGGAAGCCAGGTTGAACGCGGTCGGGTTGTAGCGGAGGTAACGCGTCCCGTCCTTCTCGAAGGCGATCTGCCAATTCAAACTCGGCTCGCCGTCGCCGCCGACGCCGTAGCCGTAGGCGTTGAACACCACGCGGAACTCGCTGCCCGGCTCGTACACCGACGAAACGCGCGGCGTGAAGTGGAAGCCGCCGACGAGGAGCGCGCGGCCCGGCACCGGGGAGAAGTCCTCGATCCGGGTTCCGTCGGAGAAACGCGCCATCGTGGACACCATGAGTTCCTCGCCGCCGAAGTCCGGGCTTTCGAGGTCCACATTCATCGTGCCCACCATGTCGGTGGAAGGGTCGCGCAGTCCCAGCCGCACCGTGTACATCCCCGGAGGCATCTGCATCGGGAGTTCCAGGATCGCGTCGCCGTCGTCGGCCGCCACGAGTTCCACTTCCTCCTCGGCCTGTCCGATCACGGTGCCGAGCGCGTCTTCGACGCTGTAGAACGCCTGCATGGTCTTGCCGGCCATCGCCTCCCCGCCGTCCACTTCGATCAGGACCGCGACATAGGTGTCCATCGTGTTCGAGCGGAAGAACGAGAAGTTCGGTTCGAGCGCGATGGCGTCGCTGGTTTCGCCGCCCTCGCGGAGCGCGTTCAGGATCTGCTTCGCCGGGCTGTTCGGGTCGAAGAGGTCCTCGAGTTCGCGCAGCCGACCCTCCTCGTCCACCGAGTAGTTGATGCTGGGCCAGGCGATCTGCCGCCGGCGGGCGCGATCGATCGCGGCCTCCAACTCGTCGTTCCGGACCATCCGCATTCCCAGGTTCGTCGAGCGGAATTCGATGTCCAGCCCCTCCGGCAACCCGGCGTCCGGGTTCGGGACCCAGGTCATCTTCATGCCGCCGCCGCCGGGCCCGCCGAAGCCGCCCGCGCCGCCGCGGCCTCCGCCTCCGCCTCCGCCGCCGACGCCCGCGCCGGGGCCGCCTCCGCCCTCAGCGACCGGGTTGTTGCCGGTCGCGCCGGCCGGGGGGCCGCCGCCTCCGGGGCCGGCGCTTCTTCCGCCGGTGCGCTCCCGGTTGTCCGGCGGGCCGAACAGCAGCATCACCAGCGCCATGTCGGTCCGCGACCCCTTCTGCCCCCGGCGGCCGAACTGCTCGTCCGCCTGCTTGCGCCAGTTCTCGAAGCCGTCCTTCGCCTCGTTGTTCCGGTTGGTGGGGGTCGGGTCGCGCCGCGCCCAGAACAACTCCCGGAACAGGTCGCGGTCGCGCCGCTGGATCTCCATGAACTTCTGGCGCTCGTCGGCGGTCATGATCGGCTCGACCTCTTCCAGCCAGCGCCGGTCGCCCCGGCTGAGGTCGTCCTGGGCGAGGGCCGGGGCCGCTCCGGCGAGCAGCGCGAGGGCCGCCAGGGACGGGATCCACCGTCCTCCGGAGATGGGGGCGAAGGGCGTCTGGGGGGCGGGGGTGCTCATGGGTTCCTCCGGAGGAGCGGTGTCCTGCGGCGTGTTCGCATCGGTGCGGAAGGGGGTCGGCGGGCGGCGGACGCCGGCGTCCGGGCCCGCCGCCTCCGGGGCCCGGGCCGGCCGGGTCGGGGCGCCGGGGGCAACGGTTTCCCCCGGAGCGGAACGGGAAAGAATACGCCCGCGGGAACCGCCCCGCAAATCGGCAGGAACTTCCCGCCCGGCCCCGCCGTAACTTCCCGAAAGTCCCCGCCGCGGCGCCCCGCGCGAGCGCCCGAAAAGGCGCCTCCGTACCCGCGCTATACTCGATTTCGACCCTCCCGTCCAGAGGCCGCCACCCTCGATGAACCGCTCCCGAACGCTCCGCTCCGTCCTCCCGCCGCTCGCCGCCCTCGGGCTGCTCGCCGCCTCGGCCTGCGGGACCGCCGCCAAGCGGGCGTGGACGGTGGACGAGATCCGCGCCGACCTGAACCACCGGATCACCCCGGAGATGCTGGCGCGGGTGGAGATCCCGTTCGAGATCGACGACGAGATCCGGGAACTGGCGTACCGGGTCACCGAGAACCTGCGCACCGACAAGGAGAAGATGCGGGCCATCGTCCGCGCCATCCGCCAGCACACCGGCGGCTCGATCTCCTACGACTGGCTCTCGAACAAGACCGCGAAGAGCGTCTTCCGGGAAGGGCGGGGGAACTGCCTCGCCTACACCAACCTGTTCGTCGGCATGTCGCGCGCGGTGGGCGTCGAAGCGGTCTATGTGGATGTGACCACGATCGAGAAAGTCACGAAGGAAGCGGAAGTCATCGTGAACAGCGGCCACATCACCGGCGGCATCAAGGACGGCCCGGACCTCATCTTCGTGGACTTCACCGCGAACCCCGAGCGCGAATACGGCGGCGCGAAGATCATCGACGACTTCGAAGCCATCGCCAACTTCTACAACAACCAGGGATTCCTCTACGGCTACTTTGCCGAAGCGCTCCAGGACCAGGGCGGTTTCGACCCGCTCTCCCGCGAGATCGAGATGTACGAGTTGGCGCTTTCGGTGCGGCCGGCGTTCAACCGGGCGCGGAACAACCTCGGCGTGGCGTTCAAGCGGCGCGGCCGGGTGGAGGACGCCATCGAGCAATACCGCCTGGCGCTGGACATCGACCCCGACTTCACCGAGGCGCGGTCGAACCTGGGGAGCGCCTACTACTCGCAGGGCGCCACCGACCGGGCGATGACCGAGTTCCGCCTCGCCGCGAGGAACGACGACGGCAACGCCTATGTCCACTACCACCTCGGCGTCCTGCACTACCACCGGGGCGAATACGACCGGGCGGCGGGTTCCTTCCGCCGGGCGCTCTCGCGCGACCGCAAACTGGTGGACGCGCGGTTCTTCCTCGGCGAGACCCTGCTGAAACTCGGCGAGGAAGCCCAGGCGATGCGCGAGTACGAACGCGCCATCGAAATCGATCCCAACTACATCTCGGCGCGCGCGAAGTTGGACCTCCTGCGGGATTCGCAGAGCCGGAAGGTCTCCGAAGATTCCGGAGACGGCCCCGCCCCGGAGGGCGCGACTTCCCGCTGACTCTCCCGCCCGGGCGGCCCGCCCGCCCGACCGCGTAGCCGCGCGGAAACGAGGGCTTCGGGGCGAACGCCTTGCGCGTCCAGGGGAACACCTCCGGGCTGAAGACGCGCGAGCGCCGGGCGCTCGACCGCCTGGCCGACCGGCGGCTCCCGCCGGCGGCGCTGGTCACCCGCGAGTTCGCCCGGCAGATCGCCGCGGTCTCCCGCGCCGTCCGGCGGCAGGTCGGCGTGCTGGTGGACCGGCGCGGCGCGGTCACCTGGGTCGGGGTCGGCGACGCCCACGGGATCGAACTCCCCGACCTGAAGCGGCAGCGCGTGGCCGGCGTCCGGCTCCGGGGCCTGCGCTGCCTCCACACCCACCTCGCCGGCGAAGGCCTGACCCGCGACGACCTCACGGACCTGGTGCTCCTCCGGCTCGACCTGATGGCGGCGCTGACCGTGGGGGAGGACGGCCTCCCCGGCGTCCTCCACGCCGCCCACCTGCGGGTTCCCGGCGGCGCCGGGGAAGACGCGGAGGGCGTCGAACCTTGGGAGCGGCTGCCGCCGACGCTCCCGGGCCGGCTCGACCCGCTGCTCGACCTGGACTGCCTGGAGATCGCCTCGGAGATCGAGCGCGGTTTCGCCCGCCTCCTGCCCGAACGGCCTTCGCGCCGGTTCGCCGGGCGGGCGGTGCTGGTCGGGGCGGTCGAGGGCGCGGTTCCGCTGCCGGAAGCGATGGACGAACTCGCCGAACTGGCGGCGGACGCCGGGCTCGAAGTCGCCGACCGGGTCATCCAGCGCCGCTCCCGGCCCGACCCGCGGACGCTGCTCGGGCGGGGGAAGTTGGAGGCGCTGGTGATCCGGGCGCTCGACCGGGGGGCGGACGCGCTCCTCTTCTCCTCGGACCTCTCCCCCTCGCAGGCGCGGAACATCTCCGCCGCCACCGACCTGAAGGTGCTCGACCGGACGCAACTCATCCTCGATGTCTTCTCCCGGCGGGCGCGGAGCCGGGAAGGCCGGCTGCAGGTGGAACTCGCGCAGTTGCGGTACCGGCTGCCGCGGCTGACCCGGCAGGACACTTCGCTCTCGCGGCTCGGGGGCGGCATCGGCGGGCGCGGGCCGGGGGAGACCCGGCTGGAGGTGGACCGGCGGCGGACGCGCGACCGGATCGCCCGGCTGGAGCGCGACCTGCGCGGCGTCGCCGGGGTCCGGGAACTGCGGCGCAAGCGGCGCGGCGCGCGGGGGCTGCCGGTCGTCTCGCTGGTGGGCTACACCAACGCCGGCAAGTCCACGCTGCTCAACCGGCTGACCCGCAGCGAAGTCGCCGCCGGCGACCGGATGTTCGAGACGCTGGAACCGGCCAGCCGCCGGCTGAGGGTCCCGGTGGAGCGCGAAGTGCTGCTCGCGGACACCGTGGGCTTCATCCACGACCTGCCGGAGTCGCTGATCGAGGCCTTCCGGGCGACCCTCGAAGAGATCTCCGCCGCCTCGCTGCTGCTCCATGTGGTGGACGCGGGCAGCGAGCGGCTGGAAACCCGGATGCGCGCGGTGGACGGCCTGCTCGCGGAACTCGGCTACGCCGGGATCCCGCGCCTGGTGCTGCTGAACAAGGTGGACCTGCTGTCGCCCGGCGATCTCGCCGCGCTGGAGCGGCGGCTGGCCGCGGCGGAACCGGGTGTCCGCTCCGCGGCGGGCGAGTCCGCCCCGGAGGCGATCGGGATCTCCGCCGCCACCGGCGCGGGGCTCGACGAGGTCGTTCGCGCGGTCGCCCGGCTGATTCCCCGGGCCGCGTCGGCGCGGCGGCACGCGCCGGCGGCCTTCGCCCCCGCCGCGCCGGGCGCTCCCGCCGCGCCGGGTGTCGCGGTCGCGCCGGGTGTCGCGGTCGCGCCGGATGTCGCGGTCGCGCCGGACGCCCCTGCTGCGCCGGATGCTCCCGTCGCGCCGGACGCTCCCGCCGTGCCGGCTGTCGCGCTCGCCGCGCGCGCCGCTTCCGGCTGATCCGTCTCGGCCTCGGCGGCCGCCCCGACTCAGAACTCCGGGACGCGGTCGTCGTCCGCGGCTTCGGCGGCTTCCTCCAGGAGCAGCAGCAGGCTCTCGTACCGCTCCTCGGGGACCGTCCCGTCCTCCACGGCGGCCTTCACCGCGCAGTCGGGCTCCCGGTCGTGCGAGCAGCCGGCGAACCGGCACCCCTCGGCCAGCCCGGCGAGGTCCGGGTAGGCGGCCAGCACCCGCTCCGGGGTGAGCCCGTCGAGTCCCAGCGCCCGCACGCCCGGCGTGTCCACGATCTCGCCGCCGCCGGGGACTTCCAGGATCTCCGCCGCGGTAGTGGTGTGGCGGCCCCGGTTCCTCCGGTCGAGCCCGCCCCGCCGCCGCTCCGCCACGCCGAGCGCGGACAGGAGTTCCGTCTTGCCGACGCCGGAATGGCCGAAGAGCAGGGAGCGCTTCCCCGCGAGACCCTCCCGCAGGGGTTCGACCGCCTCCCCGGTGAGCGCGCTCACCGGATAGATCGGGAGTTCGAGGCGCCGGTACTGCGCCAGGTCGTCGGCGAGGCCCCCGAGGTCGGGGGCGTCCGCCAGGTCCGCCTTGTTGAAGACCAGCGCCGGAGCGATCCCCGCGTCGTACGCGAGCGCCAGCGCCCGGTCGAGCAGGCCGGTGCGGTACGGGGGCTCCCGGAACGCGGAGACGATGAGGAACCGGTCGAGGTTCGCGGCCACCGTCCGCATCTCCCGGCGCTCCGCCGGCCCGGTGGCCCGCTTCAACTCGTTCCGCCGGGGGAGGACCGCGGTGATCCGCCCGCCGCCGTCCGCCGCCTCCACTTCCACTTCGTCGCCCACCGCCACCGCCTGCGCGTCCGTCCGGCGGCGGGAACCGTCGAACAGCCGGCCCCCGAGCGCGACCCGAACCGCCCCGCCGGAGACTTCGCCGCCGGAGGAAATCCGCACCAGCGCCGCCTTCCGGGTGAGCCGGACCACGACGCCCCTCGCGGTCTCGCCGGCCATGCCCCGATGCTATCCGTCCGCCGGTCGAATCGGCGGTTTCTGCTAACTTAGGAAGGTTGTGAACCGGCCCCCATCGGCGAGAGGAATGGCGACGCGGACGGCGAAGCGCGTTTCGGCCGTCGTCTTCGTTGCGGCAATGGGCGCCGGCGTGTTCGCCACGGGCGCGGTCGAGGCCTCGACGGTGCGTTACCTGGCGCTCGACGAGATGGCGCGGGAAGCCCACTCGGTCTTCACCGGCGAAGTCGTCGGCGTGAAGAGCCAGTGGAACGCGAGAAGGAGCCGCATCCATACCTTCGTCACCGTTCGCGTGAGCCGTTTCCTGAAGGGCGGCCGCGGCGGCCGGTTGGTGACGCTGCGGGTGCTCGGCGGCGAGGCGGAGGGCTACCGCCTGCTGGTCTCCGGCGCGCCTTCGTTCCGCCTCCGGGAGCGCGTCCTCGTGTTCTCCGAAGGCGGCGCCGGGCGCGTGCCCACCGTGCTCGGGCTCGCCGCCGGCAAATTCACGATCCGCGAGGATCCGGAGACCGGCGAGGAGACGCTCCACCGCTCGCTCAAGGGCCTGACCCTGCGCGGCGCCGAGGGCGTCCTCCGGAGTTCCGTGGCCTTTCCCCGGGAGCGGCTGTCGCTTCCCGAGTTGGAGCGCGCGGTCGAGTCCGCCCTCTCCCCCCGACCGCGGGGGAGATCCGGATGACCGCCGGGGCGCGCCGCCGTTCCCGCGGGCCGGCCGGGGCGCCCGCCGTCCTCGCGCTGTCGCTCGGCCTGGCGTTCCCCTTCGGGGTTCCGGCGCCGGCGCCGGCGTACCAGTTCCTTCCCGACGAGGCGTTCCGGTGGCCGGAGGAGTTGCGGCCGGTGCCGTTCTGGGTGGCGAACCGCGGGGACAACCAGATGACCGTGTTCAAGGTCGTCACCGAAACCCGCGCCGCCTTCGCCGCCTGGGAGCGACCGGACGAAGTCGGGATCGAGTTCCTTTACCGCGGCCTCACGAATCTGGAGCCGTTCGAGTTCCTCGACGACACGAACACCGTCGGGTACACGCCCACTTCGCGGATGGTGGAACTCGGTCTCTCCCGCACCGCGCTCGCCGTAACCGGTTGGCTCACCCAGGTGGAGACCGGGGAGATCGCCGAGTCGGACATCGCGGTGAACCCCGGCTACAGTTGGAACGACAACCCGGTTCGCGGCGGTTGGGACTTCCGCTCGATGATGGTGCACGAGGTCGGGCACTTCCTCGGGCTGGGCCACTCGAATGTGGGGCGCGCCGCGGACGGCGAACTGCTGACCGGTTCGGCGATCATGTGGCCCTTCAGTTTCGGCGAGGGCAAGACCACCGGCCGGACGCTCACCGCCGACGACATCGCCGGCGCCTCGGTCCTCTACCCGGGGCCGGCCGCCGAAGGGGCGCTGATCCGCGGGCGCGTGCTCCGGCCCTCCGGGCTCGGCGTCTCCTTCGCGCATGTGACGGCGTTCGAGCCGGTGCGGAACCACCTGGTGGGCGCTTGGGCGGACATCGGCGGGAACTTCGAAATCCGCGGCATTCCGCCCGGTCGGTACCTGTTGCGGGTGAACCCGCTGCCGGAGGAGCACTCCGCCGCCGACTACTTCCTCCGGGAGTCGGAGGTGGAGACCGACTTCCGGGTGACGATCCTGCCCCGGCTGGTCGCGGTCCCGGCGGACGGCGCGGTCGAGGCCGACATCGAGGTGCTCCGGGAAGCCCCCCGGTGACGCCGCTCCGACAGACCGCCCGCCTCCCGGCCGCCGCTTCCTGAACCGCGGGTTCCCGGCGATTCCGCAGCGCGTGGGCCGCCGCCGTCCGACCGCGCCGGTCGGGCCCGTCGGTTTTGTCGCACTCCTGCTCGCCGCCGCCGGCGCTGCGGGTGGCGAACCGCGCTGCCCCGAAGACCCGCCGCCGGCCCCCGGGGCCTGCCCGAGCGAATCCCCTTCGGGGAATTCCGCCGAGTCCGCCCCGGTCGGCGGAAGCCAGCCGACGCCGGTGCGGGCCGGGCCGGTGTTCACCCCCGGCGGCGGGTGGTCGCGCGCCGAGGTCGGGCTGCTCATCGGCAGCCAGCGGGTGAACGAGGACCTCGGCTTCTCCACGAACATCTTCCAGACCGTTTCCGCCGCCGCGCAGGATGTGGGGTTCGGCGAGCACTACGGGGCGCGGGGCTCGGTCTTCTTCAACCGCTACTTGGGCGTCGAGGGCGCGTTCACCCGCACCCGCACCTCCTTCGAGTTCTCGATCTCCGACGAGGAGGCGGGCGTGAACATCCTCGCGGAGAGCCTGGTGCGGAGCAGCACCGAGTTCGCCGGCGCGCTCGTCGGGCAGTTCCCGCTCTCCGCGATGACCCCCTACGCCGCCCTCGGCTACGGCTCGGGGAACGCCTCGGTGGGGGACGGGGACGACTTCCGCAGCGGGGCGTTCGTCCTCGGCGGCGGCGTCAAGGTGCCGTTTCCCCAACTCCCGTTCCTCCTCACCCTCGACTTCCGCTTCTTCCGCTACCGGGAGGCGAACGCCGCGCTCCAACTCGCCGAAGGCGGCCGCCCCCCCTCCGCCACCGTCCTCACCGTCGGCGTGATGTTCCGCCTCGGGCCGTCTTCCTCCTGAGGGCGCGCCGTCCCCGGACGACTCCGGACCGCGGGGCCGCCCGGCGCGGCTAGAATCGGTTTCCCCCGGCGCTCCGTCCGCGCCGGGCCCGGGGCGGGGCGTTGCGAAAGCCGGTGTAGCTCAGGGGTAGAGCAGCTGATTCGTAATCAGCAGGTCGGTGGTTCGAATCCACTCGCCGGCTCCGCGCGGCCCCCCCCTCCCGCCGCGCCCGACGGGGGCCTCCGCCGCGGGCGGTCAGGGCTCGTCGCTCACCAGTTCGCGGTCGGTGATGCCGCCGAGTTCGTGCACATCGTCGGCGCGGCCGATCAGGATCAGCGTGTCGTTCGCCCGGATGCGGTGGTCGCCGGTGGGAGCGAAGACGAAGCCGCCGTCGTCGCGCTGGATGGCGAGGACCAGCACATTCCGCCCGGGGTTGATGGCGGCCTGCGACAGGGTCCGGCCGTCGTGTTCCGAGCCCGGCGCCACATGGAGCCGCCCGCCGTCGAAACCCTCCCGGACCATCTGTTCGATCCCCCGGAACACCCGGGCCATGTGCACCCCGCTGAGGCTGTGGAGCACCCACTTGCCGGCGGTGGTGTAGGGGGACACCACATCCTGCGGTTGCGCTCCGGCCCGGTGCAGGTTGTTCCGCGACCGCTCGTCCTCGGAACGGGCGACGATCCGGATGTCCCCGTTCAGCGCGCGGGCGGTCATGGCGATGGAGAGGTTGTCGGGGTCCGAAGGGAGGAGCGCCGCGATCGCCTCCGCGCGCTTCAGGCCCGCTTCGACGAGCACCTCCTCGGCGGTCGCGTCCCCGGCGATCGCGGCCACGCCCCGTTCGCGGAACTGCGCGACCTTCTCCGCGGACTTCTCGATCACCACGAACTCCCGGTCCTGCGCGATGAGTCCTTCGACGACCGGCCGGGCGATGCGCCCGCCGCTGCAGATGATGGTGTGGTCTTGCATCCGACGAATCCTCCGTAGGTGGCGGCGGCCGTGTCCGGTGACGATGCGGTCGCCGAGTTCGCGCAGCGCGAATCCCAGCGTGGCGACGCCGCCGAGGATGAGGAAGGCGGCGAACATCCTCCCCCCCTCGCTGAGCGGGCGGACCTCGCCGAAGCCGACGGTGGAGAGCGTGATCACCGTCATGTAGAACGCTTCGCGCAGCCCCCAGCCCTCGATCACCATGAACCCGGCGGTGCCGGCGAGGAAGACCAGCGCCGCCGCGCCGACGAGCGCCCGCTGCGGGCGCGAACTCTTCGCCGTTCGCGGCGGAAGGGGAAAGGCGGTCAAGACCCGGCGGTCCCGGCCCGGTTCTCAACGGGCCGTAAACAAAATCCCTCCCCGGTCCGGTGGCGGGGGCGGGATTCGAACCCGCGACCTTCGGGTTATGAGCCCGATGAGCTGACCCCTGCTCCACCCCGCGTCCGGACCGGGGAAGGAACCGGGAATACTAGGCCGCCTCCCGTTCTTCGTCAACTCGCGCGGGCGTCGGCGAGCCCCTCCGGCAAGCGTTAGCATCCGCGCCGCCGCGCCGGCCTTTCCTCCTTTCCGGAGTCTTGAGTCGAGGCCTCCGCCGCGGCCTGAGTCCGTGCCCGATACCGCGCCCCCTTCCCCGTCACTGTCCCCGTCCGAGGTCGAGGCCGCCCTCGAAGCCCTCGCCGCGCTGACCGACGACGCCGGGATCGAGGCCTGGCGGACGAAGCACCTGGGCCGGAAGTCCCGGCTGCAGACCGCGCTCAAGGGCCTCTCCGCGCTCGACCCGGCCGACCGGGCCGCCGCCGGGCGCGCGCTCAACGAGGCGAAGACCCGGCTACGCGCCGCCCTCGACCGGAAGCGGGCCGAGGAAGAGGCCCGCCGCCTCGAGAGCCGGCCGCCGCTCGATGTCACCCTGCCCGGCCGCCCGCTCCCCTCCGGCCGGCTCCACCCGATCACCCTCACGGAACGCGCCATCGTTTCCTCGTTCGCCCGGATGGGCTTTTCGGTGATCGAAGGGCCGGAGGTGGAACTCGACTACTACAACTTCGAGGCGCTGCGCATCCCCGCCGACCACCCGGCCCGCGAGGCCATGGACACCTTCTACCTGGCTCCCGGCGCGGGCCGCGGGGACGCCGCCGGGCCGCCGCTCCTGCTCCGCACCCACACCTCGCCGAACCAGATCCGCTTCATGGAGCGGAACGCGCCGCCGATCCGCCTGGTCTCGCCGGGCCGCACCTACCGGAACGAAGCCACCGACGCGACCCACGAATGGATGATCACCCAGACCGAGGTGCTCGCGGTGGACCGGGGGCTGACGCTCGCGCACCTGAAGGGGACGCTCTACGAGTTCGCGCGCCACCTGTTCGGCGAGGACCGGGAGATCCGGTTCCGCTGCGACTACTTCCCGTTCGTCGAGCCGGGCGTGGAAGTGGCGGTGAGCAGCCCCGGCGGCTGGATCGAGATCCTCGGCGCCGGGATGGTGCACCCGGAGATCCTGGAGCGCATGGGTTTCGACCCCGAGGAATACACCGGCTTCGCCGCCGGGCTGGGCGTGGAGCGGATCGCCATGCTGCGTCACGGCATCGACGACATCCGCCGCTTCTACGAGAACGACCTCCGCTTCCTGGAGCAGTTCCGGTGACCGGGCCCGGCGGCCCTCCGGCGTAGTGCGCGTCCCGCTTTCCTGGCTCGGGGAATTCGTCCCGCTGCCGGCGGACCGCGAGGCCCTGGCGCAGCGCCTGACCTCCGCCGGCGTCGAAGTCACCGCCGTCGAGCGCATCGGCGGGGACTGGGAGGGGGTGGTCGCGGGCCGGGTGCTCGAGGTGGCGCCCCACCCGAACGCCGACCGCCTGCGGCTGGTCACCGTGGCCGTCGGCGGCGAGGAACCGCCTCCGCCGGTGATCTGCGGCGCCCCGAATGTGGCCGCCGGGCAAATGATCGCCTTCGCCGGGGAAGGGGCGGTCCTCGCCGACCCGGCCACCGGCAAACCGCGCAAGTTGAAGAAGTCCCGCATCCGGGGGGTGGTCTCCGCCGGGATGGTCTGCTCCGAGGCGGAACTCGGCCTCTCCGGCGAGCACGCCGGGATCCTGGTCCTCGACGACATCCTCGACGCCGGGGCCGAGCCGGGGACGCCGCTCCGGGAAGTCCTCGGCGATCAGGTCTTCGTCCTCGACCTGACGCCGAACCGGGCGGACGCGCTCTCGATGGTCGGCCTCGCCCGCGAGGTCTCGGCGCTCACCGGCGCGCCGCTCGCGCCCTGGCCTACCGAACCGGAAGCCGCGGGGCCGGGGATCGCCGGGCGGGCGTCCGCGGAAATCGCGGACCCGCGGCTCTGCCGGCGATTCACCCTCGCGCTCATCGAGGGCGTCGAAGTCGGCCCGTCGCCGGAGTGGATGCAGGCCCGGCTGACCGCCGCCGGGCTCCGGCCCATCAACAACCTGGTGGACATCACGAACTATGTGATGCTCGAATGCGGGCAGCCGGTCCACGCGTTCGACTACGACCGGGTGGCGGAGCACCGGATCATCGTCCGGCGGGCGGAGGCCGGCGAGACGCTGGTCACGCTGGACGGGAAGGAGCGCGAACTCGACCCGGAGCGGCTGGTGATCGCCGACCCGTCGGGGCCCGTCGCCCTCGCCGGGGTCATGGGCGGCCGCGACACCGAGATCACCGGGGACACGCGCAACCTGCTGCTGGAGGCGGCGAACTTCGACCCGGTGAGCGTCCGGCGCACCGCCCGCCGCTACGACCTGTTCACCGACGCGGCGCGCCGCTTCGCCTGGGGGCTGCCGCCGGAGTCGGCGCCGATCGCCTCCGCCCGGGTCTGCCGGCTCCTCGAACGCCACGCCGGGGGGCGGGTGGCCGCCGGCCGGGTGGATGCGTGGCCGGCGCCCGAACCGAGCCATGCGATCCGCCTCCGCCGCTCGCGGATCCCGCAGGTGCTGGGGATGGCCCCGTCGGACGAGGCCGTCGAAGGGGCGCTCACCCGCTTGGGTTTCGGGGTCGAGCGGGAGGAGGGGGCGGACGGGGCGAGTGGCGGCGCGGAGGAAGCGGGGCTCTCGGTGACCGTCCCCCGGTGGCGGCGCGATGTGCGGTTGCCGGACGACCTGGTCGAGGAAGTCGCGCGGGTCCTCGGCTACGACGACCTCCCGGCGGCGCCGCTCGCCGGCGCCATCCCCCACCACTCGCCGCTCCCCGCGCGGGCGCTGCGGGAGCGGGTGCGGGACCTGGGCGCGGCGGCGGGGCTCAGCGAAGTGATGACCTACTCGCTGGTCTCGGACGCGGACCTCGCGGCGGTGCTCTCCGAGGACGCCCGCCGCGCCTCGCCGGCGCTGCGGGTGGCGAATCCCCTGGGCGAGGCGCGCGACTCGCTGCGCACTTCGCTCCGTCCGGGAGTGCTGCGCGCCGCCGCGCTGAACTTCGACCGGGGCGCCTCGAGCGTGGCGCTGTTCGAGGTCTCCCGCGTCTATCGGCCGGGGGCCGACGGAGGCGACGGCCGGCCCGAAGAGGCGGAGTGCGCGGCGGCGGTGGTCGCCGGCGCCCGGCTCGACCGGTTCGGGCATCCCGTCGCGGAGCGGCTGGACTTCTTCGACGCGAAGGCGACCCTGGAGCGGGTGCTCGCCGGGCTGGGACTCTCGCCGGAGTTCCGGGCGGTCGAGGAGTTCGGGTATGTCCCCGGACGGACGGCGGAAGCGCGGATCCCGCTCGGCGGCGGCGGGAAGTCGGTCCGGGTCGGGACGATCGGGCAGGCGGCCCCGGCGTCCGCGGCGGCGTTCGGGTTGGAGGAAGAGGCCTTCGCCTGGGAACTCGACCTCGCCGCGCTGCTCCGCGCCGAACCGGACGGTCTCACCGCGCCGGCCGCCGCCTCCCCGCTGCCGCGGTTCCCGGCGGCGGCGGAAGACTTCGCGTTCCTGGTCCCGGAGGACACTCCGGCCGGGGCGCTCGCGCGGGAGGCGGAGAGCCACCCGCTCGTCGTCGAGGCGCGGGTCTTCGACGACTACCGACTCACCGAGGGGCAGGGCGCAGAAGCCGCCCCCGGTTCGCGTTCCCTGGGTCTCCGCGTGCTCTACCGCGCGCCGAACCGGACGCTGAACGAGAACGACATTGCCAAAGTCCGAAGGACGATCTTGAAGCGGTTGAAGTCGAGTCTCGGTGCAGTCGTTCGGGACCGCGCCTGACCCTCCGGGTCGGGCCGTCCGCCGCTCCGCCGCCGGCGGGCGCCCCCGCCCGCGGCCCCGCGAACGCTCCGGCGGGCGTTCGTCGGGCGGGCGCCCAACCGACGGACATCCCGCCGACGGACATCCTGCCGGCGAACATCCCGCCGGCGGGGCGGCGCTGTCGGGCGACCTCATCGCCGCCTCCCCCCGGATGCGGGCGCTCCTCCGGGACGCCGCCCGGATCGCGCGTTTCGATGTCCCGGTCCTGATCGAAGGGGAGACCGGGGCCGGGAAGGAACTGCTGGCGCGGTTCCTCCACCGGGAGAGCCCCCGGCGCCGCCGGGCGCTGGTCGCCGTGAACTGCGGCGCGGTCCCGGACGACCTCCTCGAGGCGGAGTTCTTCGGCCACGCCCGCGGCGCGTTCACCGGGGCCGCCGAGGCCCGCGCCGGGCTGGTCGAGGCGGCGGACGGGGGCACGCTCTTCCTCGACGAAGTCGGCGAACTCTCGCCGAGGGCCCAGGCGCTGCTGCTGCGCGTCCTGCAGGAGCGCGAGTACCGGCGCGTCGGCGAAACCCGCGTCCGCCGCTCCGACTTCCGGCTGGTTTCGGCCACCCACCGCGCGCTGGCCGACCTCGTTGCCGCCGGGTCGTTCCGGGCCGACCTGTTCTACCGGCTGGCGGTGGCGCGCGTCCGCATCCCGCCGCTCCGGGAGCGCTGCGACGAGTTCGGGGAGATCGCGGCGGGCCTGCTCGCCCGCCTCTCCCGGCGCTACCGGATCCCGGTGCCGGAGGTCTCCCCGGAGGCGCTCTCCGCCCTCGCCGCCCGCCCCTGGCCGGGCAACATCCGCGAACTCGAGTCCGCGCTCGCCGCCGCCGTCCTCTCCCGCCCCGGCGCTGCCCGGCTGGAACCGGAGGACTTCTCCGCCGCGCCGCCGCCCGAAGCGGCGCCGACCGGGGAATCCCGCCCCGCCGCCGCAGCGCCGGCGGCGGACGGACGGGCCCTCTCCGAAGCCCTCGCCGCGTTCGAGCGCCTGTTCCTGCTCGCCGCGCTCCGGCGCGCCTCCGGCAGCCGCGCGGCGGCGGCGAGATCGCTCGGCATCACCCGCCAGGGGCTCTGGCGAAAACTCCGCCGCCACGGCATCCGCTGACCGGCCTCGAAATGCGGAGGGAGCCGGGCCCGGTCGCGACGGAAGACCACCTCGAAGAGGCCGCCGGCGCCGACTACGCCCTCGCCCGCCGCCGCGTCCGCTCCATCGTCGGGGGCCCGGCGTTCGACCGCTTCCTTCGCCAAGTGAGGGACTACCGCAACCGAACCTACCCGCCGGAGGCGAAGAGAGTCCACCGGGTACGGATGAAAGACGAAGACAAGGCTCGCATCGGACATCTCTTCGTCGCCGCGCTGGGCGATTCGGCGCGCCAAGTCCTGCCGCCGCCTCCGGGCCTCGGGGCTACGCCGACCCGCCTGGTGCGGCTGTCCCCGGAAACTGCGGTCAAACAGGTACTCCACCACGGAGACCTGACGCCGGCCGACTACCGACGGATCCCCGACCTCATCGAAGACGAACGCTTCCAGAAGACGGGCGACCGTAAACTGGCCTTCTTCGGCTACTACGATGGCCAATGGCGCCGCGCCATCGTGAAGCAAGCCACGAGCGCCGACGAGCTCTATCTCGCCAGTTACCACAAGGCTCGCCCGAACCAAGTCCCCGAGTCCGTCCGCACGGAACGGGAGCAGTCACAACGGGACTAGGTGGCGCACGGTGGGGCCCGCAATCCGAGCAACGCTCGGCAACCCCACGTAACGCGCTGTCCCCGTAAGGGGAACTGGCTACGGCTTGCGGAGTATTACCGTGTCACGTGCGCCGCCGAGAATGCTAGCACGCCACGCCCCGTGCGTCGGCGCCACTTGTCGGGCCGGGGCATCCGGTCGGAAGCCGCCCGCGGCGAAGGTCGGCGAGGCCGATGACTCCGTTGATCCGGTGTGGCGCACACGGTGGGGCCTCCTGTCCAGCCGAGGCTGGCAACCCCACATTTCACCGGTCATTCCCGAAGGAACGGGCCACGGGTAGGAGAATGTCACCGTCCGTCGCGTGCGCCACCGGGAAGTATAGCGGCGCCGGGGTCGCCTGCCGGGGGCGGGTCGAACCGGGGGCGCCGGTGGGCGGGGAGCCTCCGGATGGCCGAGAGGCGCCCGAACTCTCACCGCCGGAAACTCCATGGTCCGGAGGAACTCGTCTTGGGAGCGCGGGTACGCCACTCCGGTACCCGACCGGTGTGGCGCACGGTGGGGCCCGCAATCCGAGCAACGCTCGGCAACCCCACATAACGCTCTGTCCCCGTGAGGGGAACTGGCTACGGCTTGCGGAGTATTACCGTGTCACATGCGCCACCGGGGACATTAGCGCCCCGGATGTCGCGCGTCAGCGCCACCTGTCTCGCTCGGGGCATCGGGTCGGAAGCCGCCTGCGGCGAAGGTCGGCGAGGCCGATGACTCCGTTGATCCGGGGTGGCGCACGGTGGGGCCTCCCATCCGGTTGAAGCCGGCAACCCCACATTTCACCTGTCATTCCCGAAGGAACGGGCCACGGGCGGGAGAATGTCACCGTGCGTCGCGTGCGCCGACGGGAGCGTAGCGCTTTCACTACGCGCCGCCCGGCCGGCCAGCCGGCCCGAGGAGCGAGAGAATCGCCGGACCGGCGAGGCGCGGATCGCGGATGAGGGCGTCGGCCGGCGGCTCCGGGCCGCCGAAGGCGGGGAGGCCTCCCGCCCGTAGAATCGCCGCCCAACCGGAATTGCCCGATACGCCCTGCGAAATCCACCCGGACGGAGGGAGTCCGTCGTGAGCGGGACGGGGAAGCGGCTGATCGAGGTCGCGTTCCCGTTGGAGCAGGTGTCCAAGGACTCCGTCCACGAGAAGAATGTGCGGCACGGGCATATCTCGACCCTGCACATCTGGCCGGCGCGGAGGCCGCTGGCGGCGAGTCGGGGGGTGGTTCTCTCGACGCTGTTGCCGGACCCGGGGGCCTCCGACCGGCGGCGGGTGCTGGAGCGGATGGCGGGGCATTGGACGGTGATCCGGGACGAGGACGGGGAGGTCGTCGACCGGGTGTGGAAGGACGGGATCTTCCATTGGGGGAAGGAGAACCGGCGGGAACTGGACGCCTTCCGGGAGGAAGTCCGCGAGGTGTTCGGGGGGCGGGCGCCGCGGGTGCTGGATCCGTTCGCGGGGGGCGGGGCGATTCCGTTGGAGGCGATGCGGCTGGGGTGCGAGGTGGAGGCGGCGGACCTGAACCCGGTGGCCTGGTTCATCCTGCGGTGCGCGCTCCACTACCCGCGGCTCGCTTCGGGGGAGCGGCGGCTGCCGGAGTCCCTGTCGGCGTATCCGGCGTTCGGGGAGGCGCTTGGGTGGGCGGCCGACCGGGAGGCGGCGAGTCTCGGCGGGCGGCGGCGGGGGAGGAAGAGGAAGGCGGGCCCGGAGGCCGGCTCGGAGGCGGGGCCGGCGCTGCTGACACCCGGTCGGGCGGGCGCGCCGGCGGTTCCGTTCGCGTGGCACCTGCGGGCGTGGGGGGAGCGCGTTCTCGCGGGGGCGCGGCGGGAGGTCGCGGCGCGGTATCCGGTGTATGCGGACTTCGAGCCGAAACGGCGGAAGGGGCGGGGCTACGACTCGCCGGAGGTCGGTTTCGAGCCGCGGCCCATGCGGCAGTTGGAACCGGACGCCGAAGGGCTGGTTTCGGTGGAGGAGTTGAACCGGGAGTTCGGCGAGGAATACCTGGAGGACGAGCGGAATCCCCGGTGGGTGGCGAAACCGCCGGTGGCCTACCTGTGGGCGAGGACCGCGAAGTGCGCGGGGTGCCGGGCGGAAGTGCCGTTGTTGAAGACGCGATGGCTTTGCCGGAAACCCGAGGGCGCGAATCGGCCGGCGAAGCGCGTGCTCCTCGAGATGACGCCGCGGGCGGACGGGAGCGGGGTGGACTTCGGGCTCGATCTCGAAGTTCCGGAGGAAGCGGAGACTCCGGCGGCGCGGCGCGAGAGCGACCGGAAATTGGGCGCCGGGACGATGACCCGGCGGGGCGCGACCTGCCCGTGCTGCGGCGCGATCGCCACGATGGCCGACCTGCGGCTGGAAGGGCGGGCCGGGCGGCTCGGGGAGCGGATGACCGCGGTGGTGGTGGACGGCCAGCGGGGGAAGGAGTACCGGTTGCCTACGGAGGCGGAGTTCGCGGCGGCGGAGGTGGGCGAGGAGGAGTTGGAGGGGTTGTATGCGGGTATCCCGTTCGGACTTCCCGACGAGCCCACTCCGAGACCGGGGATGGGCGCGTCGCGCGCGTTTTCGGTGCGGGGTTACGGCTTCGACACCTGGCGGCGCCTGTTCACGAATCGGCAGTTGCTCGCCATCGGCATCCTGCTACGGGAGATCCGGGTCTGCGCCGAAGAGATGGACGGGTATCCCGAAGCGTGGCGCGAAGCGTTGTGGGTGACTCTCTCCGGCGCGCTGAGCAAGTTCACGGACTACAGCAGCGCCATCTGCTCCTGGCACAACAGCGGAGAAAAACTGAGGAGCACTTTCGCCCGCTTCGCGCTGCCGATCGTGTGGGACTACTGCGAAGTCAACACCCTGGCGGCGACTACCGGGGGATTCCTCGCCTCCGTCGAATGGGTGGCGCGGGTCATGGCGCACCTGACGGAGATCGAGAGCGCGAGTGCGCCTTCGGTGCAGCGGCGGTCGGCGATCGAGGCGATTCCCGGCGAGTTCGATCTCATCTGCACCGACCCGCCGTACTACGACGCGATTCCCTACTCCGACCTGATGGACTTCTTCCACCTCTGGCTTCGCCGCGCGCTCCACGGCGTCTCGGAGGAAACCGACCGCGCGCTCGCCTCGGCGCTCGGCCCGAAGTGGGACGCGGACGCGAACGACGGGGAACTCATAGACGACGCCAACCGGTTCGACGGCAGCCGCGAAGCCTCGAAACGGAACTACGAGGACGGCATGGCGCGGTGCTTCGCGCGGTTCCGCGACGCGCTGCGGGACGACGGCCGGTTCGTGGTCGTCTTCGCCAGCAAGGACCCGAACGCCTGGGAGACGCTGGTCTCCGCGATCATCCGCTCCGGTTTCGTGGTTTCCGCTTCGTGGCCGATCCAGACCGAGATGGCGACGCGCCAGCGGGGCCGGGCGTCGGCGGCGCTCGCCTCTTCGATCTGGCTGGTGTGCGGGAAGCGGCCGGCGGCCGCGAGGCGCGGCTGGGACCGCCAGGTGCTCCGGGCGATGCGCCGGAACATCCGGGAACAGTTGCATCGGTTCTGGGACGCGGGGATTCGCGGGCCGGACTTCGTATGGGCGGCCACCGGGCCGGCGCTCGAAGCGTTCAGCCGTCACCCGTTCGTCGAAAAGGCGGACGAAGAAGGCGAACGAATGGGCGTGGCGGAGTTCCTCGGGCAGGTCCGGCGCGAAGTCGTGGGCTTCGCGGTGAGCCGGGTGCTCGCCCGCGAAGAGGGAGGAGCGGATTCTTCCCTCGTCGAAGGCCTCGACGACCCGACCACCTACTACCTGCTGCACCGGAAGGACTTCGGGCTCGACCCGGCGCCGGCCGGCGCCTGCATCCTCTACTCGCTCTCCTGCGGCGTCTCCGACTCCGACCTCACCGGCCGCCTCGACTTCCTGGCCCGCAAGGAGTCTCGCGGCGGGAGCGAAGCGGAGGCCGAAGCGGACGACGACGACGGCGGCGCCGCCGGAGGCCGGATGCGGCTCAAACCGTGGGCCCGCCGCCGTCGGTCCGTCGGCGATCCCGGGGCGGACGGTTCGCCCCCGCCGTTGATCGACGCGCTGCATCGGACGATGCGCCTCTGGAGGGAGGGCGACCAGGGGAAGGTGGACGCCTACATCGCGCAAACCGGGATCGCGGAGAGCGAACTGTTCGGGCGCGTCCTCCAGGCGGTGATCGAGATGGCGGAACCGGACTCGGAAGAACGCAGCCTGCTGGAATCCATCCGCAACCATGTCCCGGCATTCCGCGCCGCGGCCCCCGCGCCTTCGGGACCGCGGCCGGCGAGTCTGCCCTTCGCCGCGCCGGACGCTCCGGAACCATCCACCCGATCCGCCGCCTCCGAGTCCTGAACTACGGGGGCTCCGGTATCCGGCCCCCCGGCCGGCATGACCGGTTGGGCGAAGGGGACTGACTCGGCGGGGTGGCGCGCGGTGGGGCCTCCCTTCCGGCCGGAACCGGCAACCCCGCCTATCACCAAGCATCCCGAAGGAACGGGTCACGGGCGGGAGAATTTCGCCGTGCGTCGCGCGCGCCGCCCGGAGCCGAAGCCAAGCCGGGAGTGATTCGCGGCGAGGGGGGCTCGCTGCCCGCCGCCCCCTACTATTTCCCTTCCACTTTCCTTCCCCGTCGGGCCCTCCGCCGGTCCGGCCGTTCGCCGGGAGGCCCGATGGCACACGACACTTCGACAACGACGCCGCCGGAGCGGCGGCCCGCTTCCCGGGCGCGGCTGCCGCTCCTCCTCGCCCTGTGCGCCCTCGCCGCTCCCGGCGCGCCGGCAACCGCGCAGGAAACCGCGCCGCCGGTCTTCGACGACCTCCGGCTGCGCTCCATCGGCCCGGCGGTGATGGCCGGACGGGTCTCCGCGCTGGAAGTCGTTCCCGGCCGTCCGCACGAGTTCTACATCGGGACGGCGTCCGGCGGCCTCTTCCGGACGCGGAACAACGGCGCGACCTGGGACGCGCTCTTCGAGCGCTACACCACGACCTCCATCGGGGCGCTGGCGCTCGCGCCTTCCGACCCGGCGACGGTCTGGGTGGGAACCGGCGAGCCGGCGAACCGCCAGAGTTCCTCTTTCGGCGACGGCGTATACCTCTCGTTCGACGCCGGGGAGAGTTTCACCCGAGTCGGGCTCGAAGAGAGCGAACACATCGGCCGCATCGTGGTGGACCCGCAGCGGCCGCGCCGCGCGTTCGTGGCCGCGCTCGGCCCGCTCTGGCGCTCCGGCGGCGACCGGGGCGTCTTCCTCACCGAAGACGGCGGCGCGACTTGGCGGCATTCGCTCGCCATCTCGGAAGACACCGGCGCGGTGGACCTGGAGATGGACCCGACGAATCCCTCGATCCTCTACGCCGCGGCCTATACCCGCCGAAGAACTCCCTGGGGTTTCAACGGCGGCGGGCCGGAAGGCGGCATCTACCGCACCACCGACGGCGGCGCCACCTGGTCGCGCCTCGCCGGGGGTTTGCCGGAAGGCCCGGTCGGCCGCATCGGCCTGGAGATCGTGGAATCGAACCCGACGGTGGTGTACGCGACGGTGGAGCACGCCACCGAGTCGGGAACCTGGCGCTCGGAGGATCGGGGCGGGACCTGGGAGCGGATCTCCGACCTGAACCCCCGCCCGATGTACTACTCGCACATCGAAGTGGATCCGGCGGATCCGCGCCGGGTGTATGTCCTCGGCGCGCAGTTCCACCTGTCGGACGACGGCGGACGCACCTTCCGCGAAAACCGCGACATGACGCCGACCTACGACATCGGCGTGCACGGCGACCACCACGCCCTGTGGATGGATCCGGAGAACGGTGACCACCTGCTGCTCGGCGGCGACGGCGGCGTGTACGAGTCCTGGGACCGCGCGGTCTCCTGGCGCAAGATCAACAACCTCCCGCTCACCCAGTACTACGCGATCTCGCTGGATATGGAAACTCCGTACAACATCTACGGCGGCGCGCAGGACACCCATTCCTGGGTCGGCCCGTCGGCCACGCGCAACCAGGCCGGCATCCTGAACTCGGACTGGAAGCAGACGAACTTCGGCGACGGCATGGACCAGGCCGCCGCGCCCGACGAACCGGGTCTCGCGTTCACTTCGTCGCAGAACGGGAACATCGTCCGCATCGACACGGCGAACGGGCAGCGCCTGACCGCGCGTCCGTTCCCCGAGGAGGACGAAGACCGCTACCGCTTCCATTGGCTATCGCCGATGGACACTTCGCCGCACCGCGCCGGCCGGGTGTACTTCGGCGGCAACCGGATGTTCCTCTCGGACGACTTCGGCGCGGTCTGGCGCGCCACCGAAGACCTGACGCTCCGGGAAGACCGGAGCGAGTTGCCCATCCTCGGCGTCCTACCGGCGGAAGGAATCCTCTCGATGCACGACGGCGTGTCGCACTGGGGAACGCTCACCACGCTGGCGGAATCCCCGCTGGTTCCCGGCCTGCTCTACGCGGGCTCGGACGACGGCCGGGTATCGCGGTCCGACGACGACGGCGCGACCTGGGTGTTCCTCGAAGACAACCTGCCGACGGAGACCCTCCGAGCCACGATCAGCCGGGTCACGCCGTCCTCCCACGAACCGGACCGGCTCTATGTCGCGGTGGACCGCCACCATTCGGGTGACTTCGCGCCGCTGGCGTTCGTTTCCGAGGATCGCGGCGAAACCTTCCGGGAGATCGGCGGCGGCCTGCCGCGCGGCTGGGTGAACGACCTGGTGGAGCACCCGGACGGCGCCGACCTGCTCGTGGCCGGGACGGAAGTCGGGGCTTTCGTTTCGTTCGACCGGGGCGGTTCGTGGATGCGGCTGGGCGGCGGGCTGCCCCATGCGCCGGTGGACGACATCGAAATCCACCCGCGCGACCGGGACCTGGTGCTCGGCACGCACGGCCGGTCGATCTACATCCTCGACGACAGCGCCCCGCTCGCCCGGCATGATCCGGACGCCGGCGTCCAACTCTTCGAGCCGCGCCCGGCGCTCGTGTACCTCCCCTGGAAGCACGAGAGTTACGAGGCGCAGGCGCGCTACGCCGGGGAGAACCCGCCGGCGGGCGCGCTGCTGACGGTGTTCCTGCCCGAGGGCGCCGTCGCGGGGACGCCGCCGGAGATGGAAGTCCGGAACTCCGGGAAGGTGGTGGCCCGCCCGACCGTCGAGGCGCGGGCGGGCTTCCAGCGCGTCGTCTGGGACTTGGCCGCCGCTCCCGAAGACACCGCGTCCGGGTCGGCGGAATCCGGAGGCGAAGACGACTGCGCCATCCCCGGCCCGCGCGCCGCCGTCGGCCGCTATACCGTCCGGTTGACCGCGGGCGGCGTGGAACGGGAAGCGCCGCTCGAAGTGCGCCTCGACCCCTCGGTTACCGTGAGCGAAGCGGCCTACGCCGAGCGGACGGGTTTCCTGCTGGACATCCGCAACACGCTGGTGGAGGCCTGCCGCGCCGCCGCGCCGTTCGCCGACGCGAACGAAGACGAGTTCACCGAGGCGCAGCGCTCTGCGCTCACGGACCTCCGCTCCGGCGGCGGCTTCCGCAACCCTTCCGCCCGCTCCCGCCTCGCCCGCCTCTACTCCGAGTTCACCGGCGACCGCGTCCGCCAGGGCACGCTCGACGCCCCCACCCCGGTGCATCGCCGCCGCTTCGCCTCCCTCCGTTCGCGCCTCCTCGCCGCCGCCGGCCTCCTCGAATCCCGCTGACCCTTCGTTCGCTTGCGCCCCGACCTTCGCCGAAGCCCCGACATGAAGATCCTCCACTACCTCGAGATCGAGAACTTCAAGCGGTTCGGCGAGCGCCAACGCATCGAACTCGACCACCCGACCGTCCTGATCGGCCCGAACGACTGCGGCAAGACCACCGCCCTCCAGGCCATCGCCCTCTGGTCGCACGCCGTCCGCCACTGGTGGGACGCGAAGGGAGCGAACGCTCGCCGGGACGCGCCCGCCTCGCTGGTCCGGTCGGAGATCGTCTCGGTTCCGGTGCGTCGGACGCGCCACTACTGGCGCAACCTCGTCGCAAGGAAGGGCAACCGCGAGGTCCCGCTGCGTATCGCCGTGGGAATGGAGCAGGACGGCAAGGTCGAACCCGTGGCGATGCGGTTTCGCAGCCACGGAGACGACCTCGTGTACTGCGTTCCCGAAGAGGAGACCCTGGCGAACCGCGATCTGCTCCGTTCCGCCTCGCGGGTGAAGGTGGACCTGCTGTATCCCATGTCGGGACTCGAAATGGACGAGCCGGTGCTCCTGCCGCGGCGCATCGACGCGTTGCTGGGGCAGGGACAGACCGCCTCGATCCTCCGAAATGTCTGCCTGGAGGCGCGCGGCTCCTCGGAGGACGACTGGCGCGAGGTCACGCATCGGATGCGGCGCCTGTTCGCAGTCGAACTCGGTGAACCGGTGGCGAACGCTCGCGGAGGCATCACGCTCGAGTATCGCCGGGCCGGAGCCCGCGAACCGCTCGATGTCTCCTCGGCCGGCCGCGGACTGCAGCAGGTACTGCTGCTCCTCGCTTATCTCTACTCCGATCGTGGTCGAGTCCTCCTGATCGACGAACCGGACGCCCACCTGGAACTGCTCCGCCAGAGGCAGGTGCATGTGCTGCTCCGGGATCTCGCCGCGAAGCGCGGCACCCAGATCGTGCTGGCCACGCATTCCGAAGAAGTGTTGCGGGAGGCGCTCGACCACAACCTCACGCTCCTGCTCGACGGCCGCGCGGAGTCGTTGGCCGGTAAGGGCGAAATCGTCGACGCGCTGCGCCACTTCGGGGCGGAGCACTATGTCCGGGCGCGGCAGAGCGGGTATGTGCTCTATCTCGAAGGGCGGACCGACCTCGACCTCCTGCGGGCGCTCGCGGAACACTCGGGGCATGCGGTCCTCGACCGCTGGGACGAGATGCCCAATGTGTTCTTCGTCCGCGACAACTACCCCGATCCCGACGCGGACTCCGAGTTGGAACGGGTGGAGGGAGGCTACGGCGTCACGCCGCGGAAGCACTTCTTCGGCATCCGCGACATGGCGCGGGGCCTTCCTGGACTCGCGATCCTCGACAGCAAGGGCCGTTCCCCCAGCGACACGGACGACGGCGGCCTTCGTATCGCCTACTGGCGGCGCTACGAGATCGAGAACTACTTCATCACGCCCGCGGTGCTGGAGGCATATGCGCTCTCCCGTTACGGGGACGCGACCCTCTTCGCCGGGTTCCGTACCGAGATCGAGTCCGTCTTGGACACGGTGGTCCGGGAGCGCGTGTTCGGGGGCAACGAACGCGACTTTCTCACTTGGAAGGGTCTCGCCGAAGACGCCGCCCGGCTCCTGTGGGAAGCCCGGACCGAACGACTGAAGGTCAGCGCGGTGGCGGAAGCGTTCTTCGAGGCCTTGGCGGAGCGCCTGAACCGCCCGGTCCTGCTGCGCAAGCGCGACTTCCGCGACTTGGTTCCGTTCGCTTCCCGCGAGGCGATTCCGGCAGAGGTCGGAGAGAAGTTGGATCTGCTGAAGAGCCTCTTCGAACGCGCAGAACCCGGGATCGTGGAGTAGCCTTCCCGAATGCTCTTCCACGAACTGCGCCTTTCCGGTCTGCTCTCCTTCGGTCCGGACGGCGTCTCGCTGCCGATGAAGCCGCTCAATGTGCTGATCGGCCCGAACGGTTCCGGCAAGTCCAACTTCCTGGAAGCGATCTCCTTGTTCCGCGCGGCGCCGGGGGAAGTCACCGCGCCGATATCGCGCAGCGGAGGCATCCGCGAGTGGCGTTGGAAGGGGGACGGTCCCGGGGCCAACCTGAGACTCCACGCCCGTTTGGATGTGCCGGGCGTCGGTGAAGTGCAGCACGAAATCGCGTTCGGTGAACGCGAGGGCGCCACGGTCGTTACGGAAGAGATGCTTCGGTGTTGCGGACCGGATGACCCGGAGAACTTGCAGAGCCGCTATTCCCGCCCTCCGTGGTCGACGATTCTCGTGCGGCGCATCGCGCGGCTCACAGAAGCGAAAGGAGAGGATGCCACGAAGAATCCGGAAACAGCCGATCGTGTTTCCCGAGAGTCCCGGGAAACCGCACGATCGGTGGACTACGCGGAGGACTTGCGTCCAAGGGAGTCCATCCTGTGCTTGGCTGCCACGCCCGACCATCCGGTGCCGTGGCGCGTGAAGGAGCAATACGAAGGCATCCGGATGTATCGCAACTGGTCGTTCGGCCCGAACGCCGAGGTGCGTGTTCCGGCCAGCGCTCACGACCGCAGCGACTTTCTCGAGGAAGACGCCGGTAATTTGGCGCTCGTTCTGTCGCACCTGCAAGGAGAGCGGAAGAGGAAGTTTCTGGGGGCCGCCGGCCGATTGTTCGAGGGGATCGTGGACTTCCGCTGTCCGGTTACCGGCGGCGTCGTCTCGCTGTTCCTCGAGGAGGGCGACGGACGGATCATCCCGGCGAGCCGTCTGTCGGGCGGGACACTGCGCTACCTGAGCCTCCTCGCGATCCTCCTCCACCCGGAGCCGCCGCCCGTCATCTGCATCGAAGAACCGGAATTGGGTCTGCACCCGGACCTGTTGCCGACCCTGTGCGACCTGATGCGGGAGGCTTCGGCGCACAGTCAGTTGATCGTCACGACCCACTCCGACATCTTGGTGGATGCGTTGACCGAGGAGCCGGAGGCCGTCGTCGTCGTCGAGAAGGAGGAAGGGCAGTCCACCATGCGCCGGCTCGACGGCGAGAACCTCGCGAAGTGGATCGAGAACTACGGACTGGGCGAACTGTGGATTTCCGGCGAGTTGGGCGGGAATCGCTGGTGAAGGTCACCCTCTACATCGAAGGCGGCGGAGAGGGCAAGAGGAACTCCTTCCGGTTCCGGGAGGCGTGGCGTTCGTTCTTCGAGGCCGCCGGCTTGGGCGGCCGGCTGCCGAAAGTGATTCGATGCGGATCCCGCAACGAGACCTATCGGCGTTTCTCCACGGCCGTAGAGGACGAGGACTCCGAACGAGTCCCGATCCTCTTGGTGGACAGCGAAGCGTCGGTGGCGTCGGGGCATTCGGTCTGGCGGCACCTGAGGGATCGGGACGGCTGGACCCGCCCCGCGGGAGCGGGGGACGATTGCGCCTTCCTGATGGTGCAGTTCATGGAGACTTGGCTCGTCGCCGACCGGGCCGCGCTCCGGAGTTACTTCGGAAAGGATTTCCGACCGAACGCGATTCCGTCGTGGCCCCGGTTGGAGGATGTTCCGAAGTCGGATGTCATGAAGGCGTTGAAGAGCGCCACGGCAGCGTGCCCGAGCCCGTACGCCAAAGGGCGAGTCTCCTTCGAACTCCTGACGAGGACGGACCCGTCCATCGTGGAGCGGGAGTGTCCGAACGCGCGGCGACTTCTCGAACATCTTCGGGGTTCGACCAGCGGGTCATCGGGCGACTCCGCGGCCCCGTAGTCGTCGGGACCCGCCGCCGGCCCGGCAGCGCGACGGGTGGAGAGCGGCAACGGTGCTCGCCTCATCGAAGGCGCCGTACTGACGCCGTGACTTCGACCGCTTCCCGGCGAACGGTTCGGGTACCGGTGAGGCCGGCGCTGCTTCGGTGGGCTTGCCGCCGGTCCGGGATCGAGAGCGGCGCGGTCGGGAAGCGCTTTCCGAAGTTTCCGGAGTGGGAGCGCGGAGAAACGCAGCCGACGCTGCGGCAGGTCGAGGAGTTCGCGCGGTTCACCCGCGCGGCGGTCGGTTACCTGTTCCTCCGCGAGCCGCCCGAGGAGACGGTCCCGATCCCCGACTTTCGCTCGGTCGCCGACCGCCCGCTGCGCCGGCCGAGCCCCGACCTTCTGGACACGATCTTCCTCTGCCAGGAGCGTCAGTACTGGTATCGCCAACACGCGGCGGCGTCGGGAGAAGCCGCCTCGCGCCTGGTCGGGATGCTCCGCCGGTCGGACGGGCCGGTCGCGGCGGCGGCGAAACTTCGGGAGGCGTTGCGCTTCGGTTTGGAGGAACGAGCGGAGTGCCCGACCTGGACCGAAGCGCTGCGAAGTTTCCGGGACCGGTGCGAGGACGCGGGCGCGCTGGTGATGACGAGCGGCATCGTCGGCAGCAACACCCGGAGGAAACTCGATCCGACCGAGTTTCGCGGGTTCGCCCTGTCCGACCCCTCGGCGCCGCTGGTCTTCGTGAACGGCGCCGACGCGAAAGCGGCGCAGATGTTCACGCTCGCCCATGAGATGGCCCACATCGCGCTCGACGAAACCGCGCTCTCCGACAGTCCGCTCGAACACGAGCCGGATGATGCGACGGAGCGCTGGTGCAGCCGGGTCGCGGCCGAATTCCTCGTCCCCTCGGCCGCGCTGCGGAAGAACTACGACGCCCGCATCGGACTCCGGGAAACGCTGCGGCGGCTGACGCGGCGATTCAAGGTGAGCGCGCTCGTCGCGCTTCGCCGGCTCCGGGACGCGGACCTGGTGCCCGTTTCGACTTACCGGGAACGGTGGGCGGAAGAAATGGGGCGACTGCGCGCTTCCAAGGGCGGAGGCGGCGACTTCTGCGCGACCCCGGGCTCACGCGCCGGACGCCGATTCGCGCGCTCTCTCGTCGTGAGCACCCTGGAGGGCCGAACCACCTATTCGGAGGCATTTCGGCTGCTCGGCATTCGCCGGGCGGAGACTTTCCGAAAGGTGGCGGACGGGCGGCTCGCCCCCGTCAGGAGAACGGAGGGATGCGGGCGAGGACGGCGGTGAGGTAACCCGGTCTCGACGCCGGGGGCAGGGAGGCGAGTTCCCGGCGGAGGCGGGCGAGGTCTTCCGGGCGGTCCACATCCCACGACCCCGGCGTCCGGAAGAGATCGACCCCGGCGGCGGCGGCGTTTCGGGAGACGGCGGCGAGGACGCCGTCGCTTCCCCACGGGACGGCGCGGAAGAGGGAAGACGCCGCCGGGCGCGGCAAACGGCCGACGGCGAGGCCGAGCAGCACGAAGCCGCCGTCCTCGGCGGGGGCGATGACGGCTTCGCGCTCGGCGAGAGCGGCGAACGCGCCCTCCACCGCCGAGAGCGGGAGCAGCGGGGAGTCGGCGCCGACGACGACCAGGCGCTCGACGCCCGCCGCGGCCGCCGCCCCCGCCGCGCGCGAGAGGCGGGCGCCGAGGTCGCCGTCCCCCTGCGGGGCCGGGTTCCAGCCGTCCGGAACGACGAGGCGCGGGCCGTCCGCGTCGCCCGAACGCTCGTCCGCCTCCCGCGCGGGCCGTTCCCCGGAGCAGCGGAGTTCGAGTTCCACCGGCGGCCCGTCGCCATCCCCGAGAGCGCTGCCCGTCCGCGACCACCGCGAGAGCCGCCCCAGCAGCGCGTCCGCCATGGCGAACGACAGCGCGGCGGCCTGCGCCGGAGTGAGCGGCGGGACGAGGCGCGTCTTCATCCGCCCCGGCGCCTCGTTCCGGGCGAAGACGACCAGCCGCCGCCCCGGCGCCCGCCCCGGATCCCGACGCGGCGCCCGCCCCGGCGCCCGCCCCGGCGACAACGACGCGCCGCCCGCGGACCTAGCGACCGACGGCGGCCTCCCCCGCGGCGCGGTTCCCCGGATCGTCCTCCACGCGCACCACCACCGTCGCCGCGCCCGCCGGGAAATCCGGGATCACCCCCCCGTACTCCTCCGTCAGCGAGTCCGCGATCCCGTCCAGCGGGCGGAGCACCTGCGGCTCGCCGCCGTCCACCGAGACATCCGCCCGGCGGATGGGGCTGCCGGCGTCCGTCGCGGTGAACCGCACCGAGCCGTCGCCGCCCACCGTGAGCCCGGAGATCGTCGGCGGGGTGTTGTCCACCACGAACGGCCGGCTGACCCGCGTCCCGGTGAGCGCCTCGTCGGGCGGGTTGTCCGGGGCGTCCCCGGCCTCCACCCGCAACTCGTAGCGGCCGTCCGCCATCGCCGAGGTGTCCCAGGCGACCACCCGCTCCCGGAGCCCGGAGCGCAGCACCCGCCACTCGACTTCGCCGGCGAGTCGCACGGAGACCCGGTAGCGGAGCCGGTCGCCGTTCGGGTCCGCCGCCTCGAAGGTCGCGGTCCGGATTCCCGGACGGAACAGCCGCCGCCCGCCGCCGAACGAGGCCCCGGCGCCGCCGTTCTCCCGCTGCGCCTGCGTGGTCTCCGGCTGCCCCTCCATGCCCTGGAGGCGCGGCGCGGAGGGGTTCAACATCTCCTCGAACACCCGGCCCGGCGGGTGCAGCGTGATCGAAGCCACCCGGGGGGCGAGGTTCTCCGGCAGGTAGGCCGCGGTGAGCCCGGTGAGTTCGGGACTCGCCATGCCGTCCGACCGGAGCACCGCCCGCCACTGGAGGAACCGCGCCGCCGGGCTCGCGACGGACGCCCCGCTCTCGGCGGCGGCCCAGTCGCTCCAGGTGTCGTCGGGCTCCTCCGAGTTCCCGGCGCGGGTCTCGACGGCTACGGCGGTCCCCGGCGGCGTGCGGGCCTCCCACTCGATCCGGCCGAACCGCGCGGCGCCGCCGGCGTCCAGCACCCGCGAGCGGTACCGCCCCTCGGTGCGCGGCCCCGGGCCGAGCGCCAGCACCCGGCCGGGGTTGGACGCGCCGAGGAAGACCGTCTCGCCATCGGCCACCGCCGCCGTGACCTGCTCCGAGTCCACCCGGAGGACGAGCGCGGCGTCGCCGTCGCGGGAGACCCGGTAGAGCCGCCCCCGGTCGCCGGTTCCCAGCAGCAGCCGCTCGTCGCGCTGCATGGCGAGCGCCAGCGGGCGGTCCTGGTCCGACTCCCAGATCGCGGTCGCCGCGCCGTTCGGGGCGATCCGGTAGAGCGCGTTCTTCGCCCCCCCGTTCCCGCCGCCCGACCCGCGCCCGCTCCGGCCGGCCGCCGCAGCCGCAGCCGCCGCCGCGGCGCCGGCGAAGGCGCGGAAGGAGACCGTGGTGGTCACCCCGGCGGCCGCCGGCGGGGCCTCCGGCGGCCGCGCGGCCGCGGCGCCCGCGGCGTCCCCGCCCTCGCCCTCCGCGACCGCCGCGGCGAACACCTCCCCGGCGGCGTTCACCGCGAGCCCCCGGATCTCCGCCTGCGGCGTGTCGTAGAGCGCCATCGCGTCGCCGTCCGCGCCGATGCGGAACACGATCCCGGAGGGCTCGACCCCGGCGTGCAGGACGCCGTCGGCGCTCCGGTGGAGCGCGGTCACATTCTCCTCGCGCGCGGAGAAGACCGTCGCGACCTCCCCGGTCGCCCCGACCCGCAGCACCGCGCCCGGCATCCCGGTGGCGACCAGCACGCCGCCGCCCGGCTCCGGCACGATCGCCCACACATAGCGCGCTTCCGTCTCGGCGAGCACCGCGCGCTCCCCGCCCGGGGACACGCGCTGCAGGCTTCCGCCGGGAGAGGCGGCGAAATAGACCGAGCCGTCGGCCCCGACCGCCGCCGCGTGGACGGCCGATTCCCCGGTGTCCGCCAACCGCCGGGGCTCACCGCTCCCGGCGCGGAGCAGCCCGTCGGCGCCGCTGCCGCCGGCGACCACGCCGCCGGAACCGTCGCTCGCCACGGCCCAGACGAAGGGCTGCTCCGAGTCGTGGAGCGGGCGGAGCGCCGGCGCGAGCCGGACCCGCGCCTCCGGGCCGACGCTCACGCCCTCGCTCTCGCCGGAGAGGAAGTCGCCGCCGGTCTCGAACCGCCAGAAGTCCCGGCCCCCGGCGAAGGCCAGCCCGGCGAGGGCGAGTCCGGCGGGGAGCAGCAGCGCCCGCCGCGCCCGAACCCGGCTCATCGGGCCTCCACTTCGATCTCGAGCCGCCTCGTCCCGCTCACCGCCGCGTCGAAGTCCAGGTGTCCCTCCCAGAGCACGGAACTCGAGAGCGACCGGGTGAAGCCGCCCGAGGAGTCCCTCGACAGCACCGAGCGGACGCTCGGGGGCAGGGAAGGCAGGTACTCCCCGCCCACCACCGCGGCGGTCCGCCCGGTTCCGGCCAGCCGCACATAGAGCCGGCTCTGCCGACGGTGGCGGCTGATGACCCGGAAGATCTGCTCCACGCGCCGGGGCGCGCTCCCGGCCCCCTCCGCCCGGTCGGCGGCGGCGGCGGCGCGGGAATCGCCGACCAGCAGTTCCAGCCGCTGGCCGGCGGCGCTCGCCGGGATCGGGACCGCCAACTCCTTCACCCGCTCCTCCCCCCGGTAGTCGCGGGTGGCCACCTGGAGGGTGACCGTCTCCCCCGGCCGGACGCGCGCCGACTCGATCCAGGCGCGGGTCAGCGCCGCCGTCCGCGCCGTTTCCGTCGCGCTGACTTCCACTTCCACCCGGCGCACCGGGATCCGCTCCAGCGGGTTGCCCAGCAGGAGCGCGATCGGCGCCGCGACCAGCGCCGCCGCCTGCTGCAGCGATCCGGAGGCCCCCGAGGCGAAGACATCCTCCAAGGCCAGCGTCCGCCCGCCCGCGACGCCGAGCCGGGCTTCGAGCCGCATGGTCTGCGGCCCGGACAGGCGCTCTTCCTGCGCGAGCGCCGACATCAGCCCGGAGAACGCCAGCAGCGGCGTCAGCAGGTCGTGGTCCACCAGTTCGAGGCGGTAGGTCCGCCGCGCGCCCCGGCTCCCGCCCACGGTGAGTTCCAGCGGCACCAGCGGGGCGCGCGCGCCGAGTTCGCCCCGGACGCCGGTGGCCCGATCCTGCCGCCAGACGCCCAGCGGCCGGCCGGCGCTGGTGAGTTTGAAGGAGTTCGCCAGCGAGGCGACCGCCGCCTCCACCCGCGCCTCCTGCATCGGGACGGCGAGGGTGCCGAGGCCGGTGAACGGGTGTCCGAAGGCGAACACTTCGCCGGTGGCCTCGTCCACATGGGTGACCGTGCCGCTCGCCATCATCACCAGGTCGCCCCCGATCAGCGTCGCGCCGATGGGACTGCCGGGGACCGGCGCCGGGGGCTCGCCGGCGGGTTCACCGGCGGGTTCGCGGTGTTGGGGGCCGCCCCCGGTCGTCACGGAACCGCCGACGGAGACGCCGCCGGGGGCGATCTCCATCCCCAACTGCCGGAACACCGGGGCGATCACTCCGGCCACCGCCGGGTCGAGCCCGCTGACCGAAACCGGGCTGAGGATCGCGGCGGGGGCGCCCGCGCCGGCGAGCGCCGGGGCGGCGCTGCCTCCGGGAAGCGGCGGATCGAGCGACGGGACTCCCTCCGGCGAGAACCGGAGGACCGGGGCGAGCCCCCGGCCGGCGGCGGCGTCCGCCGCGCCGGAGGCCGCGTTCCCGACCGGCGCCTCGGTGAACCGCAGCATCTCCTCGAACGGCGTGATGCCGCAGATCGGATCTCGCGAGAACGGGAAGGCGTAGGCCACCGCCCCGACCAGCCGGCCGTCCACATACACCGGGCTCCCGCTCATCCCCTGCATCACGCCGGTGTGCTCCAGCGGCCCGCCGGAGAGCCGCGCGAGGACGATGCTGCGCCCGGGAAAGGGGTTCCGCAGGACGCCGAGGATCTCCACGCCGAAGGTCTCGATCCGGTCCCCGGCGAACACGGTGCGCCCTTCGCCGGTCATCCCGGCCCGCACTTCGTCGAGCGGGAGAATCGCCTGCGCCGAGGCCGCCGTCGGCGCGAGGGCGACCGACCCGAAGATGGCCGGGGCCGCTAGGAACGCGAGTGTTCGGCGCCGGAGCGCCCTGCCGACCGCCGGCGGAATGCGCCCCGCGGGCGCTGTGGGGTGCCTCACGGAAACGCGCCGAAATCCTACCGCCACACCGAACCTGGAATTTCGCGCGGTCAGCGCGGCGCCTTCCAAAGACGCACGGTGAACCGGTGTTCCTCCTCGATCAGACCGGGTTCGGTGTCGTTGTGGCGACGCATCGCCAAGATGATTCGGTTCCGAACCCCCATTCCGAGGTGCTCCACATACCGATAGTCCCGAAGAACGTCCTTCAGCAATCCGTTCCTCGTGGCGCGCATCCCCTCCTTCATACGCTCCACCGTGACCCCGTTCGGCAATCTTCCCGGAGAAATCACCTCCAGACGGTCATCGTACAGCGAAACCTCCACATCCGTGGTTTCTCGAGCGTAGTCGCGATGCGTCACGGCGTTCACCACCGCCTCCCTGATCGCATCCAATGGCAGAGCGCGTCGGAGGCGCCGGCGGCCGCCCTTCAACCACGCGCGCGTGCCGACATTTCGCCGAACGAAATCGAGAGCGCGGTCGATCACGCCCTTCTCCTCGACCCGCCCTCTGGCAGACAGCCGCGACACGAGCGGACCGCGGATCACTTCCTCGTCGGTCGTCGCATAGTCCTTGTCGCTCGACGGGAACGAAACCGCGGTGATTCCTGCCTGCGGCAGATGCCGGTTCGGGTTGCGCCCGAACAGGAGGAGGCCGGCCACTGTCGCCGGATGACCGGCCCGCTCGTCGAGCAGTCCCAAGTTCGTCAGGACCCGGGCCCACTCGTCGGTCTCTTTCGGCGTGTCGCGACGCAAGACCACGCCGAAGTAGTTCTCGAGCAGCGACAGGTCCAGATTGCCCAATCCGGTCTGCGGCACCGGCTTCATTTCATAATGCACGATTCCGGCCTGCTGCCAGAGTCGCAGCTCTTCCTCTCGCGTCGTTTCACGCGAAGTAGCGCCGACCCGGGAAAACGAAACCCACGCCTTCCCAATCCGCGCGCGATAGGGCTTTCCGGGGCTGTTGTCAGGCAGGTCGACGATTCCGACTCGACGGCCGCTCTCCATCGTCACCGTCGTCCAGAAGGGAATGATCGGCGGCTGCACATTGTTCTGCGCGATGCTCATGATGCGCTGGTCCGCCTGGTCGCGAGGCTGCGTCAAGCCGCTGACTTCTCCGTCATCTTCCACGCCGAGAAGGATCCGTCCGCCGTTGGCGTTGAGCAAGGCCGACATCGCTTTGGCGATCTTGTCGGGATGGACATCATCCCTCTTGAACTCGACCGCGGAGTTCTCTCCATTCCGCAGCAGTTCCAGGATATCGGCGCGTGTTGTCATGTCAGAAACCGTACTTGCGCTGCCTGGTCTCGAAGGCGGTTCTGCCCCCTTCCAGCAGTTCCTCGATCAGTTCCTTCACGGTCTCTTGATCGATGGAACCTCGATGTTCGTCACGGATCTGAGCACTTCCGACGCCTGCTTCTCCTGCCGCCGTCAATCCGAGAATCAACTCCGCGTCACCCAGCACGGGTATGTTCGCGTTGTGTGTGGACAGGACGAATTGCCGCTCGCGCTTGGCGGCCCGCAAGCGCGGAACGATGTCGGCGCTGATGAACCGGTTGTCGAGATCGTCCTCAGGTTGATCGACCACCAGCGGGCCGTCGGCCTTGAGCAACATGAGAAGCAGGACGGCGGTCGCCTTTTGACCCTTCGACAGTTGGTCGACTTCCTTCCACTGCGGCGGATCGCTCGTCGAGGCCGTGTTCAGGCGAAGCGCCGTCTGCGCCCCGAGATCGACCTCCTCGATAAGCATCAAGGCCTCGTCAGGCGCCCCGGCGACGCTCAGAGCCTGCGAAGGGGTGATCCCGTAATGCTTCTGGAGCGCGGCGGCGCCCTCGCGGCAACGGATAACGAACTCCTGCAGCGAAAAGTCCTCCGCCCGCCGGAGGGCCTGTTCCACGCTGTCGAGCCGCCCGCCGACCTGTTCCCGTAGGATCTGCATCACCGGGCTCCTGTCGGTTGCCGGCGACACTCCGATAGCGACTCTGCCGCTAAGTTGGCGACTCAAGTTCTTGGCCGCCCTCTGGAGCCGCAGCAGGCGCGCGGACTGCAGATCCTGCCATTCCCGGAGAAGGGTCTGCCGCCGATCGGCGTGCTCGCTTTCCGCCTGCAGACTGAGTTCTTCCCGTTGGCGAAGCGGGCGCAGACGTTCGATCTGTTCACGCAGGCGAATCAGTTCCCCTCCCTGAACCGCACCTTCCCCAAGCCCGCGAAGGATCTCCTGGTAGGTCGTTTCAACTTCGGTCTTGCGCGCCACCCACCGTGCGCGAACTTCGTCGATACGCCGATCTGCCTTGCCGAGGGACTTCTCCATCTCGGCCGCGTTGGCTTCAAGATCACTGCTCAGCGAAGTCAAGACGGGGTTCAGGTCGTCGAGGATGGCGCGGCCGGGCAGATCCTCGAGCGCTCTCTCGGAGAGAAAGGCCCGATCGATCGGCAGTTCCACGGCCAAATTCGATACGAGCGCCCGCAAGGACTCCAGACGCTCGGGTACGGAGTTCAGGAGGCTCTCCTCCCGCACGACCAAGGTGCGCTCCCGAAGACGGTCCTCGAATCCGGCATCTCGGAACCGCTCCAACTGCTCCTCCAAGCCCGGCAGCGTGGCGAGACGGTCACGAGTGGCTCTCAATTCCTTTCGGGTTTGGAGAAGGGCGTCGCGATTCTTCGCGAGTTCTCGCGACAGGTCGGCCTGCCGGTCGTCGAGACTCGGATCTGGATCGAGAAAGACTCCGAGCAGGCGGGCCAGACCGGCGGCGTCCGCCGTCAACTCCGAGATTTCTCGTTGACCACAGACTACGACTTCGGGGAACACATCCTCGGGAGCGAGATCGGTTCTCTCCGCATTCGCCTTCAGGACGACCGGCGGGTTCGGAACCGTGCGCTCGATCGTGTACTCATGAACGGACGGTTGCGCCGACCGAATCCGCAGGGACACCTTGGTGCCCTCTCGCAGGACATTCCTTACGATGCCGCGGTGCGCACTCCTCGAACTGTCGTCCCTTGGCTCGCGGCGAAGAACATACCGAAGGCTCTCGATGACGGTCGATTTTCCGGCGCCCCGCCCTCCCAACAGGACATTCAGGTTGGGATTGAAGAAGATCTCCGTGTCGTCCAGAAAGCCGCCCGTCCACTTCATGGAGACGAATTCGTAATTCGCACGCGTGTCTTCTTCACCGTGGAGCCGCACTCTGGACTCCGGATCCAGAAACGCTTGGCGCAGCCCCTCGAGACTCACATCGACCATCTTGAGGAAACAGGAAGTACCGGGTTCCGACAACTCTTCCGGGTCATCTACATCTTTCGCGTTGATGATGGCGACGGGTTGCTTCCTAGAGTACTCGGCGCACTTGTTCCGTAGGATGAGGCGATCTCCTTCGTCAACATCGTCTATCGAACCACTGAGAGAGCAGGCCAGAAGGTCCGGTGATTTCCACGCGTTGACGCGCGGCTCTTTCGACAACTGTCGCAGGAGACCGCCGCCTGTCGTTACATGGGCAGCAATGCAGATCGCGCCCCATCCCTTGGACACTTCCAAGAATTCCAGAACATCATGGTGTCCGGTGGACAAGGCGTCTCTCGTGGATCGAATATCACAGCCACCGATCCGCCTCTCGATCTCTTCGACGGTGACATCCAAGTCGAAGAGACAGAGAAGATGGACTCCATCCTTCGTCTTGGCCTCGAACCCGGGGAAGACAGAGATCCCGTTCGAGCGGCAGGCATCCATCAGGGATACCGAAGTGTGGATTTCGTAGTGATCGGTGATCGCGATCGCGTCTATGCCGTTGTTGCGGCACGCTTCGACCATTGCCGTGTTGTAGTCAACCGCGGTGTCGAACCGGATTGGCTTCGAGTTCTTTCGCAGATACTCGAATGGATTCACTTGGAGAGCGCATTTGTAGAAGTGCGCTCCGGATCGCCGCTCTCGGGGGGGGGCGAGGGCCGGGTCGATCATCGGTGACAAGCGTTGACTGACGGAGAAGCGAAATCCGTCGAATTCACGGACCGAGGAAGAGCGGGCGTTCGCGCCAAGCCCCCACTAGAGGAAACGCAACGGATGGCGAGGGAAGGGGCGACGGAATCATCAGGGTGCGAAAAGGCTCTCGGCAGCACGACCGGGCAAAATGCCAGTCCGCCCGACGCAGACGCGCAGTAATGTTAGCAACCACCCCGGCCAGCCGGTCGATCCTCACCCCGGACGGGACGTTCCGCCGATTCGATGCCGGTCGGCTGACGGAGGGGGCTTGGTCGCCTTTTCACTCGGAGTTCCGGCAGGACCGGCGAAGCGCCACAATCCCTCCGAGACCCGGCGCTCGAGTGGGTGCGCCGAACTCTCGGCGCGGCACGGGCGATGAGGCCGCCTCTCGCCGCGGCCCCGCCGGGGACCGGCCCCCGCCATGGGACCGAGCGGGGACTCGTGCCTTCGGTTGAGAGGGGGGACGGCGGCGCGCTCCCGGCGCCGCCTGCCCGCCCCCTACACTCTCCGGCGTCGTGGGGGAGAGCCGGTACTCGCGCCAGACGCGGTTTTCCCCCATCGGCGAGGACGGGCAGGAGCGGATTTCGCGGAGTCGGGTGTTGGTGGTGGGCGCGGGGGCGCTCGGGTGCTCGGCGCTCGACCAACTGGTGAGGGCCGGGGTCGGGAGGGTGCGGTTTTGCGACCGGGACACCGTGGAGATCACCAACCTGCAGCGGCAGTCGCTCTACGAGGAGACCGACGCCGCCGAGGGGCTCCCCAAGACGGAGGCGGCGCGCCGCCGATTGGCTCGGGTCAACGGGGAAGTCGAACTCGAACCGCTCGCGCTCGACCTCCACGCGGGGAATATCCGGCGGGTCTTCGACGGGGTGGACCTCGTCCTGGACGCCACGGACAACTTCGAGACCCGCTACCTGATCAACGACGCCGCGGTCGAGGGCGGGATCCCCTGGATCTACGCCGCCTGCGTCGGCAGTTACGGGATGACGCTGACGGTCGTTCCCGGCCGGACGCCCTGCCTGCGCTGCGTGGTTCCCGACCTCCCGCCGCCGGGCTCCTCCCCGACCTGCGACACCGCCGGGGTGATCGCGCCGGCGATCGCCGCGGTCATGGGTTACGCGGTCGCCGAAGCGCTCAAGGCGCTCGCCGGGCGCGGCGGCGACCTGGCGGCGGGCATCTGGCATCTGGATGTCTGGGAACGGACCGCCTACCGGATGGACATCGGCGCCCCGGATCCGGACTGTCCGGCCTGCGGGCGGCGGGAGTTCCCGTTCCTGGCCGGGGGCGGCGCCGGGGCGTCGCTGACGCTGTGCGGGAGGAACGCGGTGCAGGTGCGTCCCCCGACGCCCGCGGAACCCGGAGACGGGACGGCCGGGGAGGAGGACGAGGCCCGGCTCGCGCGGCTCGCGGCCCGGCTGGAGGGCGTCCCGGAAGTCGCCGGCTCCCTCCGCGCCAGCGAGCACCTGCTGCAGTTCGAGGTGGAGGGGCGCCGGCTGGTGGTCTTCCCCGACGGCCGCGCCATCGTCCACGGCGTCACCGAACCGGGCGAAGCCCGCTCGCTCGTCTCCCGCTATGTCGGGAATTGAGTCGGCGGGCGCCGCCCGGGAGCGGGAGGCATGAGCGGCCTTCCTCCCGCCCACCCGTCCGGCGGGGCCGCGGTTTCCGGCGCGGGCGCGCGGCTGCGGCGGCGGATCGAGGCGGTGGCCGCCTCCGTCTTCGCCGGCTGGGGCTACGAGGAAGTCCTGGCGCCGCTCTTCGACTATTCGGAGGTCTTCGCCCGGAGCGGGAGGTGGTCGGAGCGGGCGGCCTACCGGTTCACCGAGGCCGGCGACCTGCTGGCGCTCCGGGCCGACTTCACCGCGCTGGTGGCCCGGATCGCGGCCACCCAGTTGCCGCGCGAAGTCACCCGGCTGTTCTACCGGGGGGAGACCGCGCGGCGGCAGGCGCGCCGCCTCGGCCCGGCCACCGGTTCCGAGACCGGGATCGAGCACTTCGGCGGAGGGCCCGAGGCCGACCTCGAGACCCTGCTGGTCGCGCTGGAAGTCCTCGACCGGCTGGAAGTTTCCGGCTGCTTCGTGACGCTCGGCCACGCCGGGTTCCCGCTCGGCCTGCTGGACGCGGCCCTCGAAGTCGTCCCCGACGCCGCCGCGCGGGCCGCCGCCCGGAAGGAAGCGCTCGCCGGGCTCTACCGGCGGGACCGGGCGCGGATCCGGGAGGCGCTCGGCCCGGCGGCCGGCCCGCTGACGGCGGCGCTCGACCGCGCCGGCGGGCCGGAAGTCCTCGCCGCCTCCGCCGCCGAGGAGCGCTCCCTCCCCGATCGCGCGCGGCGGGCGCTCGCCCGGCTGCGGACGATCTCCGAGACCCTCGCCGCGCTGGGCCTCGCCGACCGGTTCGGGTTCGACCTGGCGGAGATGCGCGGCTTCGACTACTACACCGGCCTGGTCTTCGAGATCCACGCGCCGGGCGCCGGCGTGGAGATCGGCGGCGGCGGCCGCTACGACGACCTGTTCGGCAACTACGGCGCCCCCCGCCCGGCGGTCGGGTTCGCGATCCAGGTGGATCGCGTCGCGGCCCTGCTCGAAGCCGGGGCGCCGGAGGAACCGCCCCCGGCGCCGCTCCCCGTCGCGGGACGCGCTCCCGACGCGCTGGCCGCCGTCTTCGGGGAGGCGCTGGAGGCCCGGCGGAGCGGCCGTCCGGTCCGGGTCTCGCCCGAGCCGCGGACGCCGTAGTCCCTCCCGGCGGGCGAACCGCCCCCCCGCTACCTACAATCCGCGCGCCGCGCCGCCCCCCCGGCGGCGGCGACCCCGACCACCCCGAGCCCCCGCGAACCCCATGGACTCCCGGCTGCTCGTCGCGCTGCCCACCGGCCGGCTCCTCTCCGCGGTGGCGGGGTTGCTGCGCGAGGCCGGGATCCCGCTGCCGCCGCCGGAGGGGGCCGACCGCAGCCTGCGGGTGTCCGGGCCGGACGCGGTCGCGCTGTTCGTCAAGGATCGGGATGTCCCGGTCTATGTGGAGCACGGCGCCGCCGATCTCGGCGTGGTGGGGCGGGATGTCCTCGAAGAGCGTTCCGCCCGGCTCTACGAACCGCTCGACCTCGGCCTCGGCCGGTGCCGGATGGCGCTCGCCCGCCCGGAGGATCGACCGCTGCCCGAACCGCCGTTCCGCATCGCCACCAAGTACCCGGAAGCCGCCGCCCGCCACTTCCGCCGCCGGGGGACCGCGGTGGAACTGATCCGCCTCTCCGGGGCGGTGGAGATCGCCCCCGGCCTCGAACTCGCCGACGGGATCGTGGACCTGGTGGAGACCGGCGCCACGCTCCGCGCCAACGGGTTGGTGGAGGAGGAGACGCTGTTCGAGAGCACCGCCCGGGTGGTGGTGAACCGCGCCTCCTTCCGTCTGCGCCGCGCGCTGCTCCAACCCGCGCTCCGCCGGCTGGCGGCGGCCGCCGAAGCGGCCCGGGTCGGCGCCGGGGGCCCGGATGTCCGTCCCGCCATCGCCCCCGCTGTCCAGCCCGCTGTAGGTCCCGCCGTCCGCGGCGCGGTCGGCGGGTAGCCCGCGCGGCCCCTCCCCTCGGTGCCGAACGGCAGCGAGCCGGCCGGCCGGTTCGCCCTCCCCATCTTCTCCCGGGCCGCCGCCTACCGCGCCGACCCCCGCCAGCGGAGCGGCGCCTCCGGCGGGGGAGATCCGGCGGTGACCGCCGCCGTGGCCGCCATCCTCGAGCGCGTGCGGGAGGGCGGCGACGAGGCGCTCCTCGCCCTGACCCGGGAACTCGACGGCGCGGAACTCGAACCCGCCGCCCTCCGGGTCCCCGAAGAGGAACTGCGCCGCGCCGCCGCCCGCGCCACCGACGACGAGCGCGCCCTCCTCCGCCGGGCCCGGGCGCGCATCCACGACTACCACCGCCGGGAGCGGGAGGAGTCCTTCCGCATGGACCTCGGCGGGGGCGCCGGGCTCGAGTGGCGGGTGTTCCCGCTGGCCTCGGCCGGCGTCTATGTCCCCGGCGGCGCCGCCGTCTATCCCTCCACGGTGCTCATGAACACCGTCCCGGCGGCGGTCGCGGGCGTCCCCCGGATCGCGCTGGCCACGCCGCCGGGGGCGCTGGAGCGGAGCCCGGCGCTCGCCGCCGCCATCGAGATCGCCGGGGTGACCGAGGCGTACCGGATAGGCGGCGCGCAGGCGGTGGCGGCGTTCGCCTTCGGGACGGAGACGGTCGCGCCGGTGCTGAAGGTGGTCGGCCCCGGGAACGCGTATGTGGCGGAGGCGAAACGGCAGGTCGGCGCGCTGGTCGGCGTGGACTCCTTCGCCGGCCCCTCGGAACTCGCCGTCGTGGCCGACGGCAGCGCCCGCCCGGACTGGATCGCCGCCGACCTGCTCGCCCAGGCGGAGCACGGCTCCGGCGGCGAGCGCGTCGTCCTGGTAACCACTTCCGGTGAGGAAGCCGCGGCGGTGGCCGCGGAAATCGCCCGGCAGGCGCCCGGCCAGCCGAACGAGGAGGCCATCGCCCGGGCCCTCGCCCGGCGGGGGGCGGCGGTGGTGGTTCGCGACCTCGACGAGGCGGTGGAGGTCGCCGAGGAGATCGCCCCGGAGCACCTCCAGGTGGTCACCGCCGACCCGGACCGGATCGCCGACCGCTTCCCCGCGGCGGGGACGGTGCTGCTCGGCGCCCACACCCCGGCGGCCGCCTCCGACTACGGCGCCGGGCCGAACCATGTGCTCCCCACCGGCGGCGCCGCCCGGTTCGCCTCGCCGCTGGGCGTCGGCGACTTCCTGAAGCGCCAGAGCCGGGTCCGCTACCGGCGGGAGACGCTGCGGGGCCTCCGGGACGACTTCGAGCGGTTCGCCCGGCTGGAGGGGTTCGAAGCGCACGCCCGCTCGGTCGCCGCCCGGTTCGAGCCGCCCCCGGAGGGCCGGGCGCGGTGAAACCGGTCCCGACGGCGGCGGTCCGCCCGGAAGTCCTCGAGTTCCCGGCGGACGCGAACCGCCGCCCGGAGGCCCGGATCCACCTGGAGTGGAACGAGAGCCGCTGGCCGATCCCGGCGGAGGTCAGCCGGGCCCTGGCCGACGCGGTCGGCGCCGCCGACCCCCGTCCGTACCCGGACACCCTCTACCCCGGGCTGCGGCGGCGGTTGGCGGAAGTCAGCGACTGGGATCCGGACGGGATCGTCTTCGGGAGCGGGGGCGACGAGATGCTGGCCCTCGCCGCCCTCGCGACGACCGGCTCGGGGGCGGCCGGGACTTACCCGTCGCCGGGTTTTTCGATGTATCCGTGGGCGCTGCGGGTCGCCGGGGCGCGCGCGCTGCCGTACCCGCTGGGCGCCGACCTCCGCTACGACCTGCCGGCGGTCTTCGCGCTCTTCGCCGCCGGGCAGCCGTCGCTGGCGTTCGTCACCGCGCCGCACAACCCCACCGGCGAGTTGCTGCCGGAGGCGGCGCTGCGGGAGTTGGCCGCCGCCGCTCCCGGCTTCCTGCTGGTGGACGAGGCCTACTTCGAGTTCTCCTCCGGGAACGCCCGCCCGCTGCTCGACGACTTCGGGAATGTGCTGATCCTCCGCACCTTCTCGAAGGCGATGGCGATGGCGGGGGCGCGGCTCGGCTACCTGCTCGGTCGGCCGGAGGCGGTCTCGCTGCTGCGCCGCGCCCAGGCGCCGTTCCCGGTGGGGGTCTATACCTGCCGGGCGGCGCTGGCGGCGCTGGGCTTCCGGGAGGTCCTCCTCGACCTGACCCGCCGGATCGCCGCGGAGCGGGACTCGCTCGCCGAACGGCTCCGCGCCCTTCCCGGCGTCTCGGTCCCGCCCTCGGAGGCGAACTTCCTGCTGTTCCACACTCCCCTCCCGGCGACGGCGCTCTCCCGCCGGCTGCTCGCCCGCGGCGTCTCCGTCCGGGACTTCTCCGGCCACCCGCGCCTCCGCTTCGCGCTCCGGGCAACGGTGGGCCCGCCGGAGGAGAACGCGGTATTCCTCGCCGCTCTCGAAGATTCGCTCCGCGCGGAACCCGCCGAGGAGGAGATCGCCGCCGCCGGCGGCTCCGTCTTCCCGGTGGCCTGACCGGCCGCCCCGGCGAACCACCCCGGCAACACCCCGATGACCGACCGCCCTCCCCGCCGCGCCGCCTGCGAACGCGAGACCCGCGAGACCCGCGTCCGCGTCGCGATCGACCTCGACCCGCCGCCCGACTCACCGAAGCCGCGGGCCGAAGTCTCCACCGGCCTCGGCTTCCTCGACCACATGCTCGACGCGTTCGCCCGCCACTCCGGGGTCGCGCTCACCGTCGAGGCGAAGGGGGACCTGGAAGTGGACCCCCACCACACCATGGAGGATGTGGGGCTCGCGCTCGGCGGGGCGATCGCCGACGCGCTCGGCGACCTCGCCGGGGTCCGAAGATTCGGCGCCGCGCATGTCCCGCTCGACGAGGCGCTCAGCCGGGTGGTGGTGGACCTCTGCGGCCGCCCGTTCCTCGCCTGGCGCGCCGCCTTCCCCGCCGAGCGGGTCGGGGAAGTGCCCACGGAACTCTTCGAGGACTTCTTCCGGGCGCTCACCGACCGGGCGCGGATCACCGCGCATGTGGATGTGTTGGCCGGCCGGAACACCCACCACATCGCCGAGACCGTCTTCAAGGCCTTCGCCCGCGCCTTCGCCGGGGCGAAGGAAGTCGTGGGCGTGGAGGTCCCGTCCACCAAGGGGACGCTGACGGCTTGACGGGGAGCGGGGGCGCGTCCGGCCCGCCGGCGCTGGTGGTGGACCACGGCGCCGGCAACCTCGCCAGCATGGTGCGGGCGCTCCGGCGCGGCGGCCGGGCGGAACTGACCTCCGACCCGGCCCGGATCGCCGGGGCCGAGCGGCTGGTGCTGCCCGGCAACGGGCACTTCGGGGAAGCCATGCGGGGGCTCCGGGAGCGCGGGCTGGAAGCGCCGCTCCTCCGGGCGGTGGAGGAAGGGGCGAGCCTGCTCGGGGTCTGCGTGGGTCTCCAGATGCTGTTCCCCGCGAGCGAGGAAGCGCCGGGCGTTCCCGGCCTCTCGCTCCTCCCCGGCGAGGTCCGCCGGTTCCGACCGGGGCGCCCGGTGCCCCACATCGGGTGGAACCGGCTGGAAGCGGTGCGCCCGGGGCCGGTGCTCGCCGGGCTGCCGGAGGGGGGGTACGCCTACTTCCTCCATGCCTACTACGCGGCGCCGGAGGAGCCGGAGCACCGGCTCGCGGAGACGGAGTACGGCTGCCGGTTCGCCGCCGCCGCCGGGGCCGGGCGGGTGACCGGGATCCAGTTCCACCCGGAGAAGAGCGGCCGGCTGGGCGCCCGCGTGCTCGCCAACTTCCTCCGCCCGGCAGCCCTCCCGCCGGATTCGGCGACCCCGCGATGACCGCTCCGGACGCCGTGCAGCCGATCCCGGCGGTGGACCTGCTCGGCGGCGAGGTCGTCCGGCTCTACCGGGGCGAGCGGGCGCGGGCGACGCGCTACGGCGACCCGCTCGAAGCGGCGGAGCGCTTCGCGGCCGCCGGCGCCCGCCGGCTCCATGTGGTGGACCTCGACGGCGCCTTCGGCGGCAGCGGGAACCCGGAGGCGGTGCGGCGGCTGCTCGGCGTGTCCGGGTTGTCGGTGCAGGTCGCCGGCGGGGTGCGGACGCTCCCGGCCTTCGCCGCGCTCCGGGAGGCCGGGGCGGCGCGGGTGGTGTTCGGCACCGCCGCCCTCGAAACCCCGGAGGTGGTGGAGGAGGCGGCGCGGCGCGACCCGGCGGGAGTCGCGGTCGCCCTCGATGTGCGCGCCGGCCGGCTGCGCGGGCGCGGCTGGGTGGCCGGCGGGGAGACCGGCGGGGAAACCCCGGAGGACGCCGCCCGGCGCTGGGCGGACGCCGGGGTCGGGGCGCTGGTCCACACCCGCATCGAGCGCGACGGCACGATGGAGGGCCCGGACCTCGACGGCGCGCTCCGGGTGGCCGCCGCTTCCGGGATCCCCACGATCCTCGCCGGCGGGGTCGGGGAGACTGCCCACCTGGCGGCGGCGGCCGCCGCCCGCGGGCCTTCGGGCGCCCGGCTCTCCGGGGTGATCCTGGGCCGCGCGCTCTACGAGGGCCGGTTCACCCTGGCCGAGGCCCGCGCCGCCCTGACGCTCCCCGGCTGACGGCTTCCGCTTGACGCCCGCGCCGGGGTGGCGCCGTCAGTCCGGGTCGGCGGGGAAGCGGCGGGCGAGTTCCCCGCCCACCCGGTCGGGCGCGACGCCCCGGCTCTTGAGCAGCACCAGCAGGTGGTAGAGCAGGTCCGCCGCCTCGCCGACGACTTCCTCCTCGGTCCCGGCGGCCGCGGCGAGCGCGGTCTCCACGCCTTCCTCGCCGACCTTCTGGGCGATGCGGGCGGCGCCCGCCGCGAGCAGCCGGGCGGTGTAGGAGTCCTCGGGCCGCTTCTCGGCGCGGTCGTCCACGAGGGCGGCCAGCCGGGTCAGCGCCGCCGCCAGCCCGGGCGCCGGTTCCACTTCCGCGCCGCCGTCCCCCCCGCCCTCGAACAGCGGCTCGAAGAAGCAGGACTCCTCGCCGGTGTGGCAGGTCGGGCCGGCCGGGTCGGCTTCGACCAGCAGCGCGTCCCGGTCGCAGTCCGTCCGGAGGGAGCGGAGGCGGAGGAAGTTCCCCGAGGTCTCGCCCTTCTTCCACAGCGCGCCGCGGCGGCGCGAGAAGAAGTGCACTTCGCCGGTCGCCAGCGTCCGCTCGAGCGCCTCGGCGTTCATCCACCCGAGCATGAGCACCCGCCCGGTGCGCCGGTGCTGCACCACCGCCGGAGCGAGCCCGGCCTCGTTCCAGCGGATCGCGCCGCCGGCGGGCGCGGGGCCGCCTCCCGCCCGGTCCCCGCTCATCCGGCGGGGCCGAAGAAGTCGGCCTCCGGCGGGCGCACCGGAATCCCCCGCGCCCCGAGGAACCGCTTCGCCTCCGGGATCGCGTACATCCGGCGGTGGAAGATGGAGGCGGCGAGCGCGGCGCTCGCGCCGGTCCGCTCGAAGACCTCCGCCAGGTGGAGCAGGTTCCCGGCGCCGCCGGAAGCGATCACCGGGATGGACACCGCTCCGGCGGCCTCCCGCAACTGCTCCAGGTCGTAGCCGTCCTGCGTCCCGTCCCGATCCATGCTGGTGAGCAGGACTTCGCCGGCGCCGAGTTCCTCGCCCCGGCGGATCCACTCCACGGCGTCCAGCCCGGTCGGCGTCCGCCCCCCGGCGACCACGACCTCGAACCCGCCGGCGCCGTCGTTTCCGTCACCGCCGCTCCGCCGCCGCGCGTCCACCGCCAGCACCACGCACTGCGACCCGAACCGCCGGGCGCACTCTTCGAGCAGTCCCGGCCGGGCGACCGCCGCGCTGTTCATCGACACCTTGTCCGCCCCCGCCCGCAGCAGGCGGTCGAAGTCCGAAACCCGGCGGACGCCCCCGCCCACGGTGAGCGGGATGGTCAGCGCCTCCGCGACCCGCGACACCGTCCGGACCGCGGCGCCCCGCTCCTCCCAGGTCGCGGTGATGTCCAGCAGGCAGATCTCGTCCGCCTCGTCCCGGTCGTAGGCGGCGGCGCACTCCACCGGATCCCCCTCGTCGGTGAGGTCGAGGAACCGCACCCCCTTCACCACCCGCCCGTCCTTCACATCGAGACAGGGGATGATCCGCCGCGCCAGCACGGCGGCGATTATCGCGCCTCCTTCCCCCGCCTCCTCTCCGAGGAGCTATACACAATTCCGCCGAGCTATACACAATTCCCCGGAGCTATACACAATTCGCGCGGAGCTATACACAATCCCCGGAGCTATACACAATTCGCTCGCACCTATACACAATTCGGACAATTCGGGCTCACCTATACACAATTCGGCCCGATTCGGCCCGGTTCGGCGCGATTTCGGCCCGTCCGAGGCTTGCCCGCCGCTCCGGTCGTCCCGTCGCCCGCGGCCCCGGCGAACCCGCCCCATTCGGCCCCCTTCGGCTCCATTCGGCCCCATGTCGTCCCTACGGCCCCCTTCGACCCCATCCCGTTGCCGGCGAACCCCCCGGGCGGAACCATCCGCCGCGCCCCCGGGCCGCCGGCCGCCCGGCTATACACAATTCGCGCGCCGCCCGGCGCGGCGGGAGCCTCAGCTATACACAATTCCCCGGAGCTATACACAATTCCGGGCACCTATACACAATTCCCGGAGCTATACACAATTCCTCGGAGCTATACACAATTCGCCGCCCGGTCGCGGCGCAGGGCGGGGAACCGCCGTCTGTCAAGAGACACCAACTTTTACGCAGTCGGGGGACACCGACTTTTACGCACCCGGCGCCGGCGGAGGGGGTCGGGCGCGCCCCGTAGAATCCCGCCCGTGCCCGAGCCGCTGCCGCTCCACCCCCGGGCGGCCGCGCCGACCGGCCCTCCGCCGGGCCCGGCGCAGGAACTCCGCGCCCGGAGGGACGGCGTCGCGGCCGCGCTCGGCGAAACCGCCTGGACCGAGGGGGTGCGGGCGCTGTTTCCCCTCGCGGCCTCCGCGACCATGGAACTCACCGGCGCCGCGGTGAGCGACGCGGACCGGGAAGCCGCGGCGGGCGCGTTCGTCCCGCCCGGCGTCCGGTCCGGCGTCCTGCCCGGTGTCTTGCCCGGCGTCCCGCCCGGCGTCCTGCCTGGCGTCTTGCCTGGCGTCTTGGGGCCCCCGATGGCGGCGCTCGCCCACCTCTCCGAGGCAGCCGCGCGGGACCGCAACCCGACCCGGCGACTCGCCGCCGAAGTCCACGCGCTCGCCACCTCCGCTCCGGCGCCCTCGCGGTTCCGGCTCGAGCAGATCGAGCCGCAGTTCGCCGGCGCCGGCCTCTCGCCGCCGCAGACCATCGCCGTCCGCCTCGACGACCTGCTGGAATGGATCGCCGGCGGGAGCGGGAGCGACCTCGAGACCGCGCCCCGCGCCGCGCTGTTCTTCGCCCGGTTCCTCGAGATCTCGCCGTTCCCGCGCGCCAACTTCCGGGCGGCGCACCTCCTCCTGACCTTCTTCGCGCTCGCCGACCGCCAGCCGCCGATCTGGTTCGAGGTCGCCGACGCGGCCGGGATTCGCCGCGATGTCTCCCGCGCCTTCCGCTTCGACACCGCGCCCCTGACCGAACGCATCGAGCGGGCGCTCCGGCGCTCGCTGGACGAAGTCGCCGGGCCTTCGTGACGGAGGACGCCGCGCCGTGATCCGCCTCTTCCTCTCGGCGCTCCAGGCGCCGCCCCCGCCGGCGGTCGAATTCTTCACGCTGCCCGACCCGGAGCCGCCCCGCGGCATCCTGTTCCTGATCCTGGAGTCCTTCTTCATGATCGCGGTGATGTTGGCCGTCACCGCCGTGGTCGGCGTCGGCGTCGGGTTCCTCCGCCTCTGGCTGCTCCGTCGCTACCCGAACAACCCGTTCAACGGCAGCGGCCGGGACGCCCCGCGGATCGACCTGAGCCGCCGGTAGCCCGGCCGTATCAGCCCGTGGAAAAAGCGCCCCGCCGTCCACTCCTCGACGCGAGGGCGCCAAGTCCGCGTTCGGTTTCGCGGCGGGGCGCTCTTCCCACGGGCCGGCGGCGCGAATCGCTGCGCGATTCCCCCCGCCATCTATCGCGGGGAGGGGGCCACCCCCTCCCCGCACCCCTCCCCGGTCGGCGCTTCGCGCCGACGGGGGCTCTCCGGACTTTCTCCACGGGCTGGTAGGCCTGTCTGGCCTGTCGGCCTGTCGCGCTGTCGGCCTGTCGGCTCGTGGCGGCGCTCGCTCCCGGCCCCGGCGCCGTCCTCATCTACGACGGCGGCTGCGGCATCTGCTCGCGCCTCGCGCGCGCCGCCGCCCGCTTCGCCGGGGACCGCGGCGTCGGGGTTTCGGCCTTCCAGGAGATTCCCGCCGGGGCGTTGTCCGCGATGGGGCTGACCGCCGGCGACTGCGCGCGGCGGCTCCGCTTCCGGGCGGAATCCGGCCGGGTGTTCGGCGGCGCGTTCGCGGTGAACCGGTTCCTCCTGGCCGCCGCCCCGGCGAACTTCGGCGGGCGGCTGGTCCGGGCGGCGGTCGCCCTCTGCTACGCCCTGCCGCCGCTGCTGCTGCTCGAAGTCGGGGCCTACGAACTGTTCGCCCGGAACCGCCGCCGGTTCGGTTCCCCGGCCTGCGGCCCACATGCGGATTGACCGGCGCGGATTGACCGACGGGGACTGACCGAGGGGGACTGACCGACAGGCACTGACCGACGGGGGCCGATCGAACCCGGCGGCGGTCGCTTCCCGGCGGCTGGTACGCTCGCCGGTTCGGTTCAGTCCGCCCGCCCGGGGCCCGACCCGCGGGAACACCCCGGCGCGGCGGCGCTTCTTCGCCGAGTCAGGAGCCTTCGTCCGTGTCCGGATCTTCGTTCTCGCCCTCTCCCTCCCCTTCGCGCCTCCTCCCGCTCGCCGCGGCCGCTCTCGCCGCCTCGGCCTGCGGGAGCGGCGCTCCCGCCTCCGGCGGCGGCGCCGCGGAACCGGAGATGGTTCCGGTGGCCGAGCAGCCCGCCGGCCGGTATGTCCGGTTCGCCTCGCCGGGGAACGAGGCCCGCTACGGGCGGATGGAAGGCGAAGAAGTCGTCGTCCTCCACGCCGCCCCCTGGGAGGGCGGGGCGCCCACCGGCGAGCGCGTCCCGGCCGCCGACGCCCGCCTCCTCGCCCCGGCCGAGCCGGGCAAGGTGATCGCCATCGGGTTGAACTACGCCTCGCACCTCGGCGGCCGCGAACCCGCGGAGTACCCCGGCGTCTTCGCCAAGTTGCCGACCAGCATCGTCGGCCCCGGCGACGCCATCGAGAAGCGCGAGGACGCCGCGAACCTCCACTACGAAGGCGAGTTGGTGCTGGTGATCGGCAGAGAAGCGCGCGAGGTCCCGGTCGAGTCCGCCTCCGACTACCTCTTCGGCGTGACCGCCGGGAACGATGTGAGCGAACGCGACTGGCAGGGCGCCGACCTCCAGTGGTTCCGCGCCAAGGCCTCGGACACCTTCGGCCCCATCGGGCCGGTGATCTCCCGCGGCGTGGACTACGACGACCTCGAACTCACCACCCGGCTGAACGGCGAAGTCATGCAGCAGCAGCGCACTTCCGACCTCATCTTCGACACCTCGGACATCGTGTCCTATGTGAGCCGCTATGTGACGCTGATGCCGGGCGACCTCATCTTCACCGGAACCCCGGGCACGACCACCGCGATGAACGACGGCGACGCGGTATCGGTCGAAGTCGAAACCGTCGGCGTTCTCGAGAACCCGATCCGCGCGCGCTGAAGGCGCGTTTCGTCGGTTCCCCCGTCGGTTCCCCCGTCGAGCCGGGCGCGGCCTCGGCGCCGCGCCCGGAAAGGAAGGCCTGCGGGCCTTCGCCTAGAACTTGTAGGAGATGTCCAGTTTGACGCGGCGGCCCTTCGCGTTGTGGGTGAGCGCGTCGAACGCCAACTCGAAGTTGACCAGCGGCGGGTAGGTCCCGGCCAGGTTCAGCCCGGAGAGCGTCACCACCATGCCGCTGTTGGGCACCCGGTACTGCGCGGTCGCGTCGAAGGTGAGCCAGGGAGCGATTTCCTCGTACTCGTCGATGGTCTCCCGGTCGGTGTAACCGGAGATCAGACGGCCGGCGGCGGTCAGCGTGGTGTTGCCGAACAGGTAGTTCACGACCAGGTTCGACCGCAACTTCGGCAGCGGCGGCGCGAGCGGGTTCGTCCGGTTGTAGTAGCCGGCGGCCTGCTCCTCCGCCTGGAGTTCCACGCCGTTGTAGTTCAGCGCGTCCACCGTGAAGTCCATCGTGTAACTGCCGTCGAAGGTGAACACCAGGGCGCTCAGGCCGACGGCCCGGCGCAGGCCGAAGTGCCAGTCGATCCCGGAGGTCTTGAGCCCCGGCCAGTTGATCCGGTTCACCCGGATGCGCTCGATGTCCACCGCTTCGCAACTCCCGTCGCTGACGCCGCCGGGACAGACGATGCGGTCCTGCACCGCGCTCCGCGTCGCCGCCTCCGCGTAGGCGGAGGCCAGCCCGCTGTGGGGCAGGGTGCCGATCGGGTTGTCGAAGTCGAAACTCCAGTAGTCGAGCGTCGCCTCCAGGCCGGAAGCGTCGTCCTTCGCGGTCAGCCCGATGTTGTAGGTGAACGCCTCTTCGGGAACGAGTTGCGCGTTGCCCCGGTCGTCGATCGCCTTCCAGGTGCCGCTCGCCCCCACCCAGTCGAGCAGGGTGATGAGGTCTTCGTTCACATCGTCGAGCGACGGCGTGCGGAAGGAAGTCTGCACCGTGCCGCGCAGGGCGAAGATGTCCGACAGGCCCCAGATCACGGAGACCTTCGGGTCCCAACTGTCGGCGAAGTCGTACTTCTCGTAGTGGAGCGCGACCTGGGCGTCCAGCCGGTCGCCGAGGCTCAGCGCGAACTCGGTGAAGCCGGCGTGGGTGGTCTGCTGCGCGTCGTAGGGGTTTCGCGCGGTGGTGAAGGTGAACGGCCCGGTCTGGATGGTGCAGCCGGTGTCCCCGGGGACCAGGCAGGGATTCACCGAGAGGTTTCCGGCCTGGTTCGGGGTGCCGCTCGCCGAAACCCGGCGGAACTGGTAGCCCACCGCGTAACTGACGCTGTCGTTCAGGTTGCCGTTCAAGGTGGCGTCGGCGGTGAAGAGGTCGGAGACGCTGCTCATGACGACTTCCTCGCCGATCCAGGAGAGGAGTTCGGGAGTGTTGCCGAGTCCGGCCTGGTAGTTCGGGTTCGTCCCTCCCTCGAGCGGGGAACCGGGCTGCGCCGAGGTTTCGAGGCCGTTCGAGAACGGGTTGTAGTAAACGCAGTTCCCCTGTCCGGGCATCGCGCCGTTCGTTTCGCCGAGGGCCATCCGCGTCGGGGAGTTCGGGTCCACCACCACCCCGACGCCGCAGTTCGCGCCGCCGTAGCCGCGGAAAGCCAGGAACTTCCGGTAGGCGTACTCCGCCGGCTGGGCCACATCGCCGGTGGCGCGGGCGTACACCGCCCCGATGTCGTAGTGGAGTTCGGTCTCGCCGAGTTCGCCGCCGAACGAGGCGGCGATCCGCGAGGTGGCGCTCTGGCGGGAAGAGAGGATGCGTCCCGGCCCGGAGTTGCCGACCAGCCGTCCGAAGAAGTACCAAGGCTGGTTCCCGGTGAGGTCGAGCGGGTCGCCGGCGGTGTCCGTCAGTGACGGGTTCCCGGCCACCAGCGCCTGCCGGCCGGGGTGGTCCGGGCCGACGAACTGCAACTGGTTGAACAGCGAAACCGGCGGGAAGGACGGCGTCGTCTCCCAACTCGGGGTCCGCGCGTCGGTGTAGAGCCCTTCGATCCGGTAGTGGCCGTGTTCGCCCACATCGCCGCTGATGTTCATCATCGCCCGGGTGTGGCGGTTGCCGTAGATCAGCGCGTCCCAGGCCTGGTAGCGGAAGCGGCAGGAGCGCACGCCGTTGTCGATGTAGCCGCCGAAGGCCTCGCAGTCCGGGTCCACGAACCGGGGCGAGGCCGCGAGGCTCGCGTCGTCCACCGGGCCGGCGGAGGGGACGATGAAGGAGCCGGGGTTCCCGACTCCCGACCAGCCCCACCACCAGTTCGGGTACTCGCGCAGCGTGAAGTCGCGCTCGCTCGCGCTCAACTGCTGGCGGCGCTGATGCTCCAGCGCGAACACCACATTCGTCGCGGCGAACCGCTTGCCCCAGATCCCGGCGAAGCGCGAGTCGCCGCCGCCCGAGTAGTAGTCGTGCGAGGCCTGCACCTCGAGGCCCTCGAACCGGTTCCGGGTGATGAAGTTCACCACGCCGCCGATCGCGTCCGACCCGTAGATCGCGCCGGCGCCTTCCTTGAGCACATCCAGCCGCTCGATGGCGATGCTGGGGATCGTGTTCACATCCACATAGCGGCCGCCGGGCAACTGCGCCGGCAGGTACGCGGACCGCCGTCCGTTCAGCAGCACCAGCGTCCGCGAGGCGCCGAGCCCGCGGAGGTTCACATTGGCCACGGTCTCGGGCACATTCACCGAGCCGCCGTACCAGGAGTTCACCTCGCCGAGGACGCCGCTGCTGATGGTCAGGTTCTTGAACATGTCCACGAGTTGCGGCGCGCCCTGCTGCACCAGCGCGTCCCGGTTCAGCACGGCCACCGAGTAGGGCGAGTCGATCGGCGTCTCCCGGATGGCGGTGCCGGTGACCTGGATTTCCTCCGCGTAGCGGATCACGATGTCCGGCGGGGGCAGTTGGTCACCTTCGGCGGCTTCCTCCTGCTCCTGCTCCTCGGCGGGGGCTTCCTGTTGCGCGGCGGCGCCGGCCTCGGCGGCGGCGGCCCCGGCGCGGTTCGCCCGCTCCTCGAGGGTCGCCGGGTCCTCGGCTCGCGCCTCTTCCTCGGAGCGGGCGGTCGGAGCGCGTTCCGGCTCCTCCGCCCCCGGCGAAGCGGCGGCGAGAGCCGCCGTCAGGGGCAGGACCCAGAACAGCGCGGTCATCGTCGAAACGAGACGCGATGCAGGTCGGTCGTACATGGGGAACCTCCGTGGGGTGGCAGTCGTTTCGGCGTCGTCGCCATCGCGAACGGCCGGAGAGGGGGGTGGGGCGTTCCGGGCCTCCGAACGCCGATGCGGACTCCGTGTCCGGGTGGGGATAACTCTATATTCGCTCGGCGCGCCGGAGTCAAACGGGCCGCCGGGGGCGCTCCGCCCTCCCCGGCGGGCGCCCCGGCCTACCGCCGAGCCGTCAGCCCCGGCGGAATAGGGGGGGGGGGGGGGGGGGGCTCACCGGGCCGCGGCCGCCTTGCGGAGCCGCCGTTCGAGGTGTTCGCCGATGGCCGAGCAGGGGACGAAGATCGGTTTGCCCTCGACCTCGATCCGCACATTCGACCCGCCGTCCTCGGTACCGGTCACCCGGTAGGCGCCCCGGAACTCGCCGAGCGGCGTGGGGAGCGAGAACTCGCCCGCGCCGCCGTCCCCGGCGACTTCGCCCCCGAACCGGGCGAAGTCCGCCCGCAGCGCCCCGAGGAGCGCCTCCGGGGCCGCCGGCAGGTCGAACTCGAACTCGCAGGCGGCCACGGGGAACCGGATTCCGTCGGGGAGGACGCGGGCGGGTCGGGGCGCGAGGCGCCGGTTCAGTCCTCGGAGGCGAGCCCGGCCTCGGCGAGGATGAGCAGGAGCGCCTTCTGGATCCCCAGGTGGCCGTCGCGGTTCGCCCACCACTCGTTGAGCGAGTGGGCGCCGAAGCCCTCGCCGCCGCTGCCGATGGTGGTGGCCGGGATCCCGAGGGAGATGGCCACATTGGAGTCCGTGGAGCCCATGCTGAGTTCCGGCTCGGCGCCGACGGCGCGGGTGGCGGCGAGCGCCCGCTGGATGAGCGGCGTTTCCACCGGCACGATGCCGGAGGGCCGGTTGCCGATCATCTCGATCTCCACGGTGAGTTCCTCGCCGGCGCGCCGGAGCGCGTTCTGTTCGGCCAGCGCTTCCTGCATCGCCTCCTGGAAGATGGCGTCGATCTCCTCCAGCCGGCCGGGCTCCATGGAGCGCATGTCCACTTCCATCCAACTCTCGAACGGGATCGAGTTCACCGAAGTGCCGCCGCCGATCCGCCCGATGCTGTAGGTGGTCTTGGCCCCGGCGGTCACATATTCCCCGGCGCGGTCGTCGAACAGCGTGATCGCCCGCGACATGGCGTGCGTCGGGTTGCCGAGGCCGAAGGCGCCCCAGGAGTGGCCGCCCGGGCCGACGAAACGGACCCGGTACCGGTGGGAGCCGACGGCATGGTTCAGGACGCGGTCGTTGCTCGTCCCGTCGATGGCGATGAACGAGTGGATCTCCGGCCCGCCGTCCCGGAACAGGTGCTTCACCCCGCGCAGGTCGCCGAGGCCTTCCTCCCCGACCGAGCCGACGAACAGCACATCGCCCCGGGTGGCCAGGCCGTGCTCCTCCAGCAGGCGCATGACGGTGAGCATGGTCACGAGGCCCCGGGTGTCGTCGGCGATGCCCGGCGCCATGAGTTTGTCCCCCTCGCGGCGCACGGTCACATCCGTGCCTTCCGGGAACACGGTGTCCAGATGGGCGACGACGGCGACCGTGCGGTCCCCTTCCGCGAGCCCCTTCCGCCGGGCGACCACATTCCCGACCTCGTCGATCTCCGCGTCGAGGCCGGCCTCCCGGACGAGCCCGGCGTAGTGCGCGGCGCGCTCCGCCTCGAGGAACGGGGGCGCCGGGATCTCGGTGAGTTCGATGAGCAGGCGCTCGTTCTCCTCTTCGAGCGCGAGGACGCCTTCGAGCGCCGCGGCGACTCCCGGATGCGCGGTGAGTTCGTCGAGTTCTCGAAGGTATTCGCTCCCGATCTCCAATTCCTGACCGGGCGCGGTCCCCGCGGCGGCGAGGAGGAGGAGCGCGGGGAAGAGCGGGCGGGAGGGGGGCGGGGGGCGCATGGCGGCGGCGATGGTAGCCGAGAGGCGCGGTCCCGGCCGTCCCGGCGCGGCCGCCGGCGGGGGCGCCGTCCGCCGCCCGGCGGTACGCTCTTCCGCCGACCGATGCGTTTCCCGGCGGGGCCCCTGACCGCGCCGCTGCTGGCGGGCCTCGCCGCGTTTTCCGTCCCGGCGGCCGCCGGCGGGCAACCCGCCCCGGCCCCGCCGGAGGAGCGGCCGGAGGATCGAGTGGTCGTGCTCGGGTTCGACGGCGCGGACCCCGACGAGATCGCCGACCTGATCGCCGCCGGGGAACTCCCGCACCTGGCGCGGCTGGCGGAGGAGGGGACCTTCGGCCCCCTGGAGACCACGCTGCCCTCCGAGTCCCCGGTCGCCTGGGCCACCTTCGCCACCGGGATGAACCCCGGCAAGACCCGGATCTTCGACTTCCTGGAGCAGCGGGACGACGACTACGCCCCGCGCATCGCCCTGGTCGGGGAGACCACCGCCTCCCTCCCGGGGCCGATGGCGCGGGCGGCGCTGGTCCTGCTGCTCGCCCTGTCGGCCGCGGCGGCGGGCGCCTTCGCCGTCCGGCGGTTGACCAGCCGGCCGGGAGCGCCCCGGACCGCCGCGATCCTGCTGGGGGTCGGAGTCGCCGCGCTCGGCTGGACGGCCGCGCGCTGGATACCGGAGTCCCTCCCCCGGGCGCTCCGGGCCCGCCAGGGCGACGCGTTCTGGAAGATCGCCGGGGCCGCCGGCGTCCCCGCCGTCGCGCTCTCCGCGCCGATGGAGTTCCCGGTGGAGGAGTCCCCCGGCGCCCGGATCCTCGCCGGCTTCGGCGCGCCGGACCTCCGGAGGTCCTTCGGCCTCTGGTCGCTCTACGAGACCGACCTGATCGAGGAGGAGTCCACCGAGACCGGGGGCACGCGGTATCCGCTCCGGTTCACCGACGGGACGGCGGAGAGCGTGGTTCGGGGCCCCCGCGACTTCACCGCCCCGGGGCCGCCGGCCGGGCAGCCGGAGGTGGAAGTCCCGCTCCGGTTCCGCCTCCGGGACTCGGAGATCGAGATCGCCGTCGGCGGGGAGCGGGCGGTCCTCGCCGCCGGGGAGTGGTCGGACTTCGTCCCGGTGCGGTTCCGGCTGAACCCCCTGGTCTCGCTCTCCGGCGCGGTCCGGTTCCGGGTCCTCTCGCTCGAACCGAATGTGAGCGTGTACATGGAGCCGGTCAACTTCGACCCGCTCGACCTGCCGCCCCTCGCGGACTTCTCCTGGCCGCGGTCGTTCGCCCGGAAACTCGCCGAGCGGACCGGCCGGTTCGAGACCGTCGGCTGGAAGATCATCACCAACCCGCTGCGCGACGAAGCGGTCTCCTTCGACGCCTTCCTGGAGGATGTGCGGTTCGCCCGGGAGTCCGGGGAGCGGCTCCTCCGGGACGCGCTCCGGGAGGACGACTGGCGCCTGCTGGTGTCCGTCTTCCTGTTCCCCGACCGGCTGCAGCACATGCTCTACCGCTTCGCCGACCCGGAGCACCCGAACCACGACCCGGTCCTCGCCGAGCGCTACGGCGGCGGCATCCGGGACGGCTACCGCGAGATGGACCGGATCGTGGGGGAGACCGTCGCCGCCGCGCCGCCGGGAACCGCCGTCCTCGTGGTCTCCGACCACGGCTTCCACTCCTTCCGCAAGCAGTTCCAGGTGAACACCTGGCTGGCGCAGAACGGTTACCTGCAGGCCGCCGGGGACTCCGGGGAGCGGCGGCTGGAGGACCTGTTCGACCCCGACGCGCTCTTCTTCGCCGGGGTGGACTGGCGCCGCACCTCGGCCTTCGCCCTGGGCCTCTCCGGGATCTACCTGAACCAGCGGGGCCGGGAGCCGGAGGGGACGGTCGCCGCCGGGGCCGAGCGCGAGCGGCTGCTCGCGGAACTCGAGTCCGCCCTGCTGGCCTTCCGGGACCCGGAGACCGGGGAGCCGGTCGTCCGGGAGGTCCACCGGCGGGAGGACATCTACGACGGCCCCTTCGTCGAGGAGGCGCCGGACCTGGTCCTGGGGCTCGAGCCGGGGTACCGGATCGGCTGGCAGAGCACCCTGGGCGGGATGCCGGCCGAGGCGGTGATGCCGAACCTCGACAACTGGAGCGGCGACCACTGCTCCATGGTGGAGACCGCCGGCGTCCTCCTCTCGAACCGGCCGCTCGGCGCGGGCGCCGACGGCGGGCCGGCGCTGAGGGATGTGGCGCCGACGGTGCTGGCCCTGCTCGGGCTCGCCCCGCCGGAGGGGATGGACGGGGTTTCGCTGCTTCCGCCCTGATCCGGGGGCATCCGGGGGCGGCCGCCGCCGCTCACCCGACCAGGTAGCGGTCGAGCAGCAGGAACAGGAAGAGCGCGAACAGGTAGAAGATGGAGTAGCGGAAAGTCCTCATGGGCGTCCGCGGGTCGCGTTTCGCAAGCAACTCCCAGGCGCAGTACGCGAACCCGGCCCCGAGCGCGAGGGCGGCGGCCAGGTAGAGGAGGCCGCTCATCCCGATGAACCAGGGCCCGAGGCTCGTCGCGACGAGGAGCAGCGTGTAGCCGAAGATGTGCCGGCGGGTGGTCTCCTCCCCGTGGGTCACCGGCAGCATCGGGATGCCGGCCGCCGCGTACTCCTCCTTCCGGTCGAGCGCCAGCGCCCAGAAGTGCGGCGGCGTCCAGACGAAGATGATGAGGACGAGCAGGAGGCCGCCGGCCCCGACGGCGCCGGTTACCGCGGTCCAGCCGAAGAGCGGCGGCGCCGCGCCGAACAGGCCCCCGATGACGATGTTCTGCGGCGTCGCGCGCTTGAGGAACAGCGTGTACACGATCCCGTAGCCGACCCAGGACGCCAGGTTCAGCCAGGCGGTGAGCGGGTTGACCCGGAGGTAGAGCAGCAGCATCCCGGCGGCGCCCAGGGCCGCGGCGAAGGCCAGTCCCTCGGCGATCCCGATGCGCCCCGAAGGCACCGGACGGCGCTCGGTGCGCGCCATCCGCGCGTCCACTTCCGCGTCGAGGATGTGGTTCACCGCGGCCGCCGAAGCGGCCACCGCGCCGATGCCGAGCGTCGCGAACAGCACCGTCGCGGGCGGCGCGGGGCCGGGCGCGGCGAGGAACATGCCGACCACCGCGCAGACCAGCATCAGGCCGACGACCCGCGGCTTGCAAAGACCCCAGTAGTCGCGCCAGGGCGCGCCGGGGCGGGTGACTTCGATCAGGTCTCGAACCCCGCGGGCGGGCCGGAACCGCGCCTACGCGCGCCGTCCGCGCCGGATCCAGACGGCGGCCGCGGCGAAGATCGCCGCCGCCGCCACCGTTCCCGCGTTCACCGCGCCCCGGCTGCCCCACCAGAGGATCGCGTAGCCGAGCGCGCCGGGGAGGAGCGCGTAGTAGCAGAACGGGAGCAGCGTGCGCCGGATGACCGGGCCCTCCCGGCCGACCATCCCGACGACCGCGGAGGCCGCGACCACATTGTGGACGCAGATCATGTTCCCGGCGGCGCCGCCGACCGCCTGCAGCGCGACCACCCAGCCCGGGTCGAGCGAGAGCCGCTCGCCGACGCCGAACTGGAAGAGCGAGAACATCATGTTGCTCACCGTGTTGCTGCCGGCCACGAAGGCGCCCAGCCCGCCGATGAACGGGGCGAAGAACGGCCACGCCGACCCGGCCAGCCGGGCGGCGCCCTCGGCGAGCGCGATGGGCATCGAGGGCAGGCCGGCGGCGCCGTCCCCGGTGTTCAGGAAGACCTGCACCATCGGGACGGTGAACACGAGGGCCACCGAGGCCTTCGCGGTGCTGCCGAAGGACGCCGCCAGCGCCCGTCCGGCCCGCGCCGGCGCCATCCGGTGGAGGAGCGCGGCGAAGAGCGAGGCGGCGATGAAGACCGCTCCGGGGAGGTAGAGGGGCGCGGCGCTCGCGGAGATGCCGCTGCCGAAGATGTCCGGCCAGCGGACGACCGCCGAGGAGAGCGCCTCCTGGAGCGGGAGCGCCGGGAGCCGGGTGAGGAAGAGCAGGAGGCCGACGACCGCGTAGGGCGCCCAGGCGGTGAAGGCGCCCATGCGGGGGCGTCCGGCGTCGTCCGGCGCGGGCGCGGGCGTCGGGTCGGGGGTCTTCTCGTCAGGAGTCTTCTCGTCGGGGGCCGGCTCGCCGGGCGGGTCGGTCGCTTTCGCCGCGCTCCAGTCGGCTTCCCAGGTCGAGCGCGGCGGGAATTCGAAGACTTCGTCGTCCTTGGGCATGAAGAGCCCGCGCTTCGCGGCGGTAACCGCGATCCCCAGCCCGACAAGGCCGCCGAGGAGCGCCGGGAACTCCGGCCCCAGGAAGACCGCGGTCAGCAGGTAGGGAACCGTCATGGCGAAGGCGGCGAAGAGCGCGAACTTCCATACCCGCAGCCCCTCCGCGAAACTCCGGCGCGCCCCGAAGAACCGGGTGAGCAGGGCGACCACCAGCAGCGGCACCAGCGTTCCCGCGACCGCGTGGAGCAGCGCCACCCGGACGCCGAGGAAGGCGAGGAAGTCCGTCCACTCGGCGAGACCGAGGCCGGCGGCGTACGCGGTGACCTGGTCCGCGCCGTCCAGGCCGGTGGACACCCCGACCAGGATGGGGGTGCCGGCCGACCCGAAGGACACCGGCGTGCTCTGGATCAGCATCCCGGAGACCACCGCGGCGAGCGGCGGGAAGCCGAGCCCCACCAGGAGCGGGACGGTCACCGCCGCCGGCGTCCCGAACCCGGCGGAGCCCTCGATGAACGCGCCGAAGAGCCAGGCGATCAGCAGGACCTGGATGCGGCGGTCCGGCGTGATGCCGGTGAACCCCCGGCGGATCACCGCCAGCGCCCCGCTCTCCTGGAGGGTATGGAGCAGCAGCAGCGCCCCGAAGATGATGTAGAGCAGCGTCCCGGCGACGACCAGCCCGTTGACCGAGGCGGCGGCGATCCGGATGCCGGGGATGTCCCAGACCGTCCAGGCGAGTCCGGCGGCGACGATCCAACTCAGCGGCATCGCCCGGGAGGCCGGCCAGCGCAGGACGACCAGGAACAGCGCGACGACGGCGATCGGGGTGAGGGCGGCGAGCGCCGGGCCGAAGACTTCCACGGTTCGAATCACCTCTCGGGGCCGGCCGGTCGGCGCGGTCTCTGGGGCGGCCGCCGGTCCGGGCGGCGACTGCTACGCTCCCGCGCCGTGCCGAGAGCCGCTTTCACTTCGCTGGGGTGCCGCCTCAACCACACCGAAGCGGCGGCCTGGGCGGGTCAGTTCGCCGACAAAGGCTACACGATCGTCCCCTGGGGCGAGCCGGCGGAAGTCGCGGTCATCAACACCTGTTCGGTGACCCACCGGGCGGAGGCGCACTGCCGCAACATCGTGCGCCGGGCGCTCCGCGATTCGCCCGACGCGTTCGTCGTCGTCGCCGGCTGCTACGCCCAGTCCGACTTCGAGGCGCTCCGGAAGATCCCCGGCGTGGACCTCATCGTCGGGACCGAATACAAGGACACCTTCGCGGACTACCTCGACCGGCCGAGGAAACTCCCCGACCCGGTGGTCCTCCACTCGGCGCGGATCTCGCGGGAAGAGTTCGAGGTGCCTTCCACCGGCAGGTACGACTCGACGCGCGCCAACCTGAAGGTGCAGGACGGCTGCGACTTCTTCTGTTCCTTCTGCATCATTCCCTATACCCGGGGCCGGGAGCGCAGCCGGCGTTACGCCGACCTGATGCGGGAGGCGCGCGAGTTGGCCGACGGGGGGTATCGGGAACTCGTGCTCACCGGAGTGAACATCGGCCGCTACGAAAACGGCGGCAAGACGCTCGCCGATGTGGCGGACGGGCTCGAAGAAGTCCCCGGGGTGGACCGGATCCGCATCACCTCCATCGAACCGACCACGGTCGAGGAACGCCTGCTCCGGGGTATGGCCGGCGAAGGCAAACTCTGCCGATACCTCCACCTGCCGGTCCAGAGCGGGGACGACGGCGTGCTGTCCGGAATGGGCCGCCGTTACACCGCGGAGGAATATTGCGAGTTCGCCGAGCGCGCCGCGGCGTCCGTTCCCGGACTCGGCCTCGGCACCGATGTCATCGTGGGTTTCCCCGGCGAAACCGACGCCGCCTTCGACCGCACCCGCCGGGTCCTCGCCGGTTTGCCGTTCGCGTACTACCATGTGTTCAGTTACTCCCCCCGCGCCGGAACGAAGGCCGCGCAGTCTCCCGACCGCGTGCCCCCCGAAGTCATCGCGGAACGGAGCCGCGCGCTGCGCGAAGACTCCGACCGCCGCCGCCGCGAATTCGCCGCCTCCCACCTCGGCCGAACGGTGGAAGTCCTCTTCGAACAACGGGACCGCGCCGGCCGCTGGACCGGCCTGACCGATTCCTACCTCCGCGTCGGCGTCCTCTCCCCCGAACCCCTGGAAAACCAACTCCGCCCCGTCCGCCTCGCCTCCGTCGCCCCCGACACCCCGGGCCTCGCCATCGGCGCCCTCGTCGCTTAGGGCCTACCTGTCACCGGGGCTCAGCGGCCGCTGCGGTTCCTGTAGGGTTTTGCCGGCCGGGTCTCGTTTCGCGGAGAGCCCCGAGTTCGACAGTCCGAGCACGGTGGCGCACTGCTCGTCGTTGAGGTCGTACGGGTACCAGCCGTAACTCGCGGCAGCCTCACAGAAGGCGACTTCTTCGGGATCGGCATCGCGAATCGCGGCCCATCCCTCGCGCAGGCAGTCGTCTCGTATTCCCGCCGCCTCGAGCCGGCGCAGGACGGCTTCGACGAGGCGGGCGCACTCCTGCCGAAACACCGGAAGATCCACCCGAACCTCTCCTTGCTCGAGGTACTTTGTGGGTGAGAATCGCGGGCGTTCCGGGGTGGACCGGAACCACTGCAGCCGGAGGCGTTTCTCGGTCGGCATGATGATCAGGTCGGGAAACACGAAGCCGTCCCCGCCGCTCACCAGCGAGTGGCGTTGCCGAAACTCGTGGCGCTCGGAATCCGTCGGACTTCGGGACTCTCCGCCGTAGAACCACCAGTTCTCCGTCAGCGACGCGGCCAGGGGATAGAGCGGTACATGTATCCGGTCACTGACGCTTCCGTCCGTGCGGTCGAGGAACCGCGTAACTGTGACGGCCCCGACTCGAACTTCCAGGGAAGCGAAGGTCGCCGCCAGTTCGGGCCCGCGACGCCGTCCCCGTCGAGCCAGTCGAATCGGAAACCGAAACTCGCCACGGCGGCTTCTCGAACTTCGCGGCCAACGGCGCCGCGCAGCGGATGCCCCTCCCCGGCGTCGTGCCCGCTCTCGAACGGAACCTGCTTTCGCCGCGCGCGCATGAACGCCTGACTTCCTGCGCGTCATCGTAGCCGCGCCGGGCAGCCGCGCCGGAGACCGCTCCGGGGCGGGGCCGGGCGGGGGTCGTCCGGCCCCGGAGGGGTCAGGTCAGGAGCAGCCGGAGGTGGCGCCGCAGTTGAGGCACTTGAAGCAGGTGCCGCTGCGCACCATGAGGGCGCCGCAGGTGAAGCAGGGAGGGGCGTCGGCGAAGACCGCGGCGGGTTCGAGGACCCGGCGGCTCGTCGCGCCGGCGAGCGCCCGGGGGCGGCTCGCGCCGTTCGCCGGGGCGGGCGGCGGGGCCGACGGGCCCTCGCGCGGCGGCCGGTCGTCTTCGTCCCCGGAAGACTCCGCGGCGCCGTCTTCGAGGAAGCGGAGGCCGAGCCAGCGGAAGATGTAGTCGGTGATCGAGTCCGCGTAGGGGATGTCCGGGTTCCCGGTGTAGCCGGAGGGCTCGAACCGGGTGTGGATGAACTTGTCCACCAGCACGCGGAGCGGCACGCCGCTCTGGAGGCTGTAGGAGACCGCGCGGGCGAAGGCGTCCATCAGCCCGGAGACGAAGGAACCCTCCTTCGCCATGCGCAGGAAGATCTCGCAGGGCGACCCGTCCGGGAGGAGGCCGACCGTGAGATACCCCTTGTGACCCCCGATCTCGAACTTGTGGATCACCGCGTCCCGCTCGGCGGGGATGACCTCCCGGTCCGCCGAGAGCGAGTTCCCGGACCCGGCGGACGGGGCCTCGGCGGACGGGGTCTCGGCGTCGCCCCGGTTCAGCGGCTGGGAACGCTTGCTGCCGTCCCGGTAGATGGCCACCGCCTTGAGACCGAGTTTCCAGGCGGCGATGTAGGTCTCCTCGATGTCTTCGACGGTGCTGGCCTCCGGCAGGTTCACCGTCTTCGAGATCGCGCCGGACAGGAACGGCTGCACCGCGTGCATCATCTTGATGTGCCCCATGTGGTGGATGGAGCGGCCGCCGCCGGCGGGCTCGAGCGCGCAGTCGAACACCGGCAGGTGTTCCTCGAGGAGGTCCGGGGCGCCTTCGATGTGGCCGTGTTCGTCCACATGGCTCCAGATCCGCTCGATGGCGTCGTCGGCGTAACCGAGGCGCTCGAGCGCGGCCCGGACGGTCTGGTTCACGATGCGGATCACTCCGCCGCCGGTGAGTTTCTTGTGCTTGATGAGCGACAGGTCGGGCTCGACGCCGGTGGTGTCGCAGTCCATCATCAGCCCGATCGTCCCGGTCGGCGCGAGCACCGAGGCCTGCCCGTTCCGGTAGCCGTGCTCCTCGCCGAGGGCGATGGCCTCGTCCCAGACCTCGCGGCTCCGGGTGAACACTTCGGTGGGGACGCCGGCGGCGCTGACTTCGTGCGCCGCGCTCCGGTGCATCCGCATGACCTCGAGGAACGGCTCCTCGTTCTGCGGGTAGCCGTCGAAGGTCCCGGCGGCGGCGGCCATCCGCGCGGACTGCGCGTAAGCCCGGCCGGTCATCAACGAAGTGAGCGAGCCGGCGAGCGCGCGGCCTTCGTCGCTGTCGTAGGGGATGCCGAGCCGCATGAGCAGCGCGCCGAGGTTGGCGTAGCCGAGGCCGAGCGGCCGGTAGGCGTGGGAGTTCTTCTCGATCGTGGGCGTGGGGTAACTCGCGTTGCCGACGATGATCTCCATGCCGGTGAGGATCACATCCACCGCGTGTTCGAAGGCGGCGGCGTCGAACTCTCCGTCGGCGTCGAGGAAAGTGAGCAGGTTCAGCGACGCCAGGTTGCACGCGCTGTCGTCGAGATACATGTACTCGGAACAGGGGTTCGACGCGTTGATCCGTCCGGAGTTCTTGGAGGTGTGCCAGCGGTTCACCGTGTCGTCGAACTGCATTCCCGGGTCGCCGCAGCGGTGGGCGGACTCGGCGATGCGCCGGAACACCTCGCGCGCCTGCAACTCGTCCATCGGCTCGCCGGTGGTGATGGCGCGGGTGCGCCAGGCGCCGTCCGCCTCCACCGCTTCCATGAACTCGTCGGTGACCCGGACGCTGTGGTTCGCGTTCTGGTACTGGATGGACTCGTAGGCCTCGCCGTTCAGCGAGCCGTCGTAGCCGGCTTCGATGAGCGTGTACGCCTTCCGTTCCTCGCGCGACTTGCAGTCGACGAACTCCAGGATGTCCGGATGGTCCGCGTTCAGGATCACCATCTTGGCGGCCCGCCGGGTCTTGCCGCCGCTGCGGATGACGCCGGCGAAGGAGTCGTAGCCCTTCATGAACGAGACCGGCCCCGAGGCCGCGCCGCCGCTCGAGAGCCGCTCCCGCGAACTGCGGATGGTGGAGAGGTTGGAGCCGGTGCCCGAACCCCACTTGAACAGCATCCCCTCGGTCTTGGCCAGCGTGAGGATGGAGTCCATGGTGTCTTCCACGGAGTTGATGAAGCAGGCGGAGCACTGCGGCTGCTCCTCGATGCCGCAGTTGAACCACACCGGCGAGTTGAACGCGGCGCGCTGGTGGAGCAGCAGGTGGGTCAACTCGTCCCGGAAGGCCTCGGCCGAGTCGGCGTCGGCGAAGTAGCCGCCCGCGAGGCCCCAGTCGGTGATCTGGTTCGCGACCCGCGAGATCAACTCGCGGACGCTGGACTCCCGCTCGCCCTTCTCGAGCGAGCCGTGGAAGTACTTCGAGGCCACGATGTTCGTGGCCATGAGCGACCAGGACTTCGGGAACTCCACCCCGCGCTGGGCGAAGATGGTGTTGCCGCGCTCGTCGCTGATCACCGCGTCCCGGCGCTCCCACTCGATCTCGTCGAAGGGCGAGACCCCGGCGGCGGTGAATTTCCGCTCGAACCGGAGCGGGCTCCGCTCCGCCCCGGCGGTCGGCCGCGCCTTCCGGCCCGTCGTCTCAGCCCGCCGGGGGCGGGTTCCGGTCGTCGGCGTGATCGCGGCCTGCGGTTCCATGTCGGGTTCTCCTGACGCATCCCGGCGCAGCGCCGGGGCGGCGGATCTGGATGGGGGGTCGGCCCGGTCGAGACTCCCCCGATTCCGGGGGAGGCACAATATGTTGGGGGTAGGCCTTGCGCCTACCACTATATGTGGTGGGTGCCCGGAAAGGCAACCGGACGACGGAGTCCGGTGGAATCCGCGGGGTCGGTGGCCTCGCGGCGGCCCGGTCGAGTCCGGCGGGGGCCGCAGGAGTGCCCGTTTCGCGGGCCCGGGGCGCTGTCGCGGGCGCCCGACCGGCGCCCGGAGGCGAGCGGCGTCCGCGCCCCGTACGCGGAACCGCCCGGCGCCGCCGAAGCGCGCCGGGCGGGAAGGGGTAGGGTCGAGGAGGCGAGCGCCGGGGCCGGTCAGCGGCTCGGCCGCCTCGGCCGGGCCCGGCTGCTCCCGGACCGGCTGCCCGAGGATCGCGGCGCGGAGCGGGCGCCGGAACCGGAGCGCGACCGCGCGCCGGAAGAGGGTCGGGAGCGGCTCGCGGAACTCGGCCGGGAGCGGCTGGTGGAACTCGGACGCGAGCGGCTCGTGGAACTCGGACGGCCCCGCGCGGACGAACTCGGCCGGGACCTGGCGCCGGAACTCGGCCGGGAGCGGTTGGTGGAACTCGGCCGGCTCCGCGTGGACGAACTCGGCCGCGGCCGGGCGGTCGAACCGGGCCGGGAGCGCGACGCGGAGGCGGGCCGCGAGGAGGCGCCGGAGCGCGGTCGGGCTCGGCTGGCGGAACCCGGCCGGCGCCGCGCGCCGGAACTCGGCCGCGCGCTCGACGCCGCGCCGGAGCGGGGCCGCGCCGAGGCCGCCGGGCGGGCGCCGCTCCGGGCCGCCGCGCCGCCGCGCCGCCGGGCGGCGGCTCCCCGCGCCGAAGCGTCGCCGCCGCTACGGGGGCTGTTCGCTCCGCTACGGGGGCTGTTCGCCCCGCTCCGCGGCCGGGCCACGCGGGTCCCGGTCGCGGAGGGACTGCGGCCGGAGGCGCTCGCGGCGCGCCCGGAGGCGGCCGCGGCCTCCCGAGTCGCGGCGGTGCGCGGCCGGGCGACGCGGCGGGCGGCGGCGGACACCGGCGTGCTTCGGGTTCCGCCGGAGGAAGCCGCGGCCGCGGCGGCGGGGTCGGCGCGGTGGCGCTCCGCCGGCCGCCGCCAGCCGAGGGCAGTCCGGCCGGCGCTTCCGACCGCGCGCTGCCGGCGGCTTGCGACCGTCCCGGTGTTGCGCCCGGTGTTGGCGAGCCCCCGCGCGGTGACGCTCGCGGAGCGGGCGATGGCCGTTTCCCCGACCGCCCGCCGGCGGAGCCCCCGGTCGAGCACCGCGCCGCGCTCCAGCACCTGCGCGTCGTCGAGCCGGTTCAGCCGCGCGACGGCCAGCCGGTTCCGGGAAGCGGCGCGTCCGAGCGCGTCGCGGCGGGTGAAACTCCACCCGCGCCCCGCGCCCCGCGCGACGGCGCCCCGTCCGACGGCCGTCCCCCGCGGCACGGCGGTCCCGACGACCGTCCCCCGCGCCGGGCGGCCGTAGCCGCCGCCCCGGAAGTCGCCCCAGCCGTACACCGGGTAGCCGAACGGGCTCAGCGGCGACCACCCGATCCAGTCGTAGCCGTAGGCCCAGGAGACCCACCCCGGAGACCAGGCGTGGCCCGGCAGCCAGTACCAACCCCGGGGCCCGTGCCCCCATCTCCCGTAGTGGAAGGGGGCCCAGCCCCAGGGGTCGTACGAGATCCAGGTGTAGCCGAACGGGGTGTGCGCCCACCGGCCGTGGTAGTAGGGAGACCACGCGGCGGCCACCGCCGGGTACCAGATCCACCCGTGGTCGTGGTCGTGGGCCCACCGGCCGTGCCCGTCGAGGTCGTGGACATGCTCCCGGACCTCTTCCGGCAAGTCCTCGTACGGGACATCCTCGCCCCGGACGAATCGCGCCTGCCGGTTCGCCGCCCAGTCGGCGAAGTCGTCGTCGGCCCGCCAGGACTCCGGCGCGGAGGGCGCCTCCCCGGCGGAGGCGACCGTCCGGTTGCCGGCGCGCACCAGCACCGAACCCGCTTCGTTGCCCACCGTGGCGATGCCTTCCCGCACGCCGAACTGGACGGTGCGGCGGTCGTCGAGGACATCGAGGCGGTAGAGGCCCTCGCCCTGCGGGGTCAGCGTCCCGCCCGGCGTCTCGACCACGACCTCCGACTCCTCGCCGACCCGGAACAGCAGGCTGCCGGTCCAAAAGCCGAGCCGGTGCGGCCGGTCCGCCTCCACATAGTCCAACTTGGTGCCCTCGTCCATCCAGGCGGTGACCCAGCCGGAAAAGCGGATCTCCACCTTTCCCGGCTCGCGCGTCCAGATGCGGTCGCCGGGCAGGAACGGGCTGTTGGCCTCGGCCTCCTCGGCGCCGAACTCGTCGGCGCGCTGGTGCCAGACATCGCCTTCCACCGCCGCGAGGCTGCCGTAGCGGTAGTAGGAGTCGTCGTCGGCGCCCTCGTCCTGAGCCGGCGCCGACCCGGCCGCGAAGACCGCGAGGACGACGGCGGCGAGCGTCTTCCGTGTGGGCAGCGCGCGCGTGGGCAGCGTCCGCGCGGGCGCGGCGACGCCCTCCGCCGGATTCGCGGCGAAGCGGTTCAGTGCGGCGTGTTCGGTCATGGCGAGTCCCTCCGGCGGCAACGACATCGACAACTTGCTAATCCGCAAACGGTATGCCGGGCGCGGCGCCCCCGCCCGCGCCCCCCGCCGCCCGTCCGGCCCGCCCGATCGTCGGCCCGCTCAATCCAGCCGCTCGAGGAACTCCGTCGCCTGCGTCCGGGCGCGCTCGGCCCGGAACTGCCGCCAAGCCGGCCGGACCTCGCGGTCCTGCGTGGTGAGCCGGGCGAGTTTGCTCCCGTCCGGGTCGTCTTCCACCAACCCTTCGAGCCGGGACCGCATCTCCCCCTTCGGCAGGGACTCGACGAACGCGTCCTGCTCGCTCAGCACCTCCTCCAGCCGCGGTTTCGGGACGGCGACGAACCGCCCCCGGGTGTCCGACTCGAGTTGCCAGACGATCTCCTGGGTCTCGGAGTCCTCGTGGTCCTCGGCCACGCTCAGGACGCGGGCGGAGTCCCGGTCGTAGTAGTAGGTCCGCTCCGGGCCGTCGTCGAAGAAGGCGGCGACGAGCGCTTCGAGAACGGACGGATCGGCCTTCACGATGGTCGCGTTTGGGCGGCGCCCCCCGGCGGGGGCCGCTCCGAAAGGGTACACAACCCGCGCCGGGTGGCGCGGATCATCTCGGGCGGATCGTTCGCGAGGGTGAGGGTGGAGACTTCCACCGCCTCGCCCGCCGGGCCGCCGAACCGGACGCCCGGCGCGAGCGCTCCGTCGGTGACCCCGGCGGCGACGAACCAAAGCGTCGGGCCCGGCGCGAGTTCCTCGGTGGAGAGCGCTCGGTCGGGTTCCCGGACCCCGGTCTCGCGGATGCGCCGGCGGTCGGCGTCGCTCCGCACGAGCAGCCGCCCGAGCATCCCGCCCCCCAGGCAGCGCAGCGCGGCGGCGGTGATCACGCCTTCCGGCGCTCCGCCGGAGCCCATGGCGGCGTGGACCGGCGACTCCGGAAGCGCCGCCGAGAGCCCGGCGGAGAGGTCGCCGTCGCCGATCAGCCGCACCCGCGCCCCGGCGCGGCGGATCCCGGCGACGAGGGCTTCGTGCCGCGGCCGCTCGAGGACGACGACGGTGAGTTCGCCCGGCGGCACGCCTTCGGCGGCGGCGATCGCCGCCACATTCTCCTCCGGCGGGAGGTCGAGCCGGACCGCCTCCCCGAGGAGGGCCCGGGCCGCCGGGCCGACCACGATCTTGTCCATGTAGAGGTCCGGCGCCCGGAGCAGCCCGCCCCGCTCGGCGCCGGCGAGGACCGCGATGGCGCCGGGCCCGCCGGTCGCGCACAGGTTCGTGCCTTCGAGCGGGTCCACCGCGATGTCCAGTTCCGGATCGTCCGCCCCGGCGGGCCCCGGGCCCCGGCGGCCGGCGCCGAACTCCTCGCCGCTCCAGAGCATCGGGGCCCGGTCCCGCTCCCCTTCGCCGATGACCACCCGGCCCCGCGCCGGCGCCCCGTCCATCGCCGCCCGCATCGCCTCCACCGCCACCTCGTCGGAGCGGTGGCGGTCGCCGAGCCCGACGGTCCGCGCCGCGGCCACCGCCGCCTCCTCGGCGGTCCGGACCAGGTGCGGCAGGAGGGAGCGGGGCAGGCGCGGCGCCCCGCCGCCCCCGGGGTCGGCCGCGCGCCGGCCCGCCACGCCCGGCCCCCCGAACCTCAGTCGGCGATCTCGGGAAGGGTGACGCGGGTGGGGCGGTCGCGGCGATAGCCGAGCGCGTAGTCCGCCTGCATCAGGGTGTGGATCTCCCGCGTCCCCTCGTAGATCACCGCGCCCTTCGAGTTCCGCCAGAACCGCCCCACCGGGTACTCGTCGGAATACCCGTACGAGCCGTGGATCTGGATCGCGTCGGACCCGGCCCGCTCCGAGGCCACCGTCGCCACCCACTTCGCGAGCGAGGTCTCGCGGGTGTTCCGCCGCCCCCGGTTCTTCAACTCCCCGGCGCGCATCCACAGCAGCCGCGACACCTGGTAGTCGCGCTCCATGCCGGCGATCATCTGCTTCACCAACTGGTACTGCCCGATCTCCTCCCCGAAGGCCTTCCGCGACTTCGCCCAGGAGACGCTCCGGTCGCGGCAGGCCCGGATCAGCCCGGTGGCGCCCGCCGCCACGGTGAACCGTCCCTGGTCGAGCGCGAACATGGCGATCTTGAAGCCCTCGCCCTCCTCGCCCAGCCGGTTCGCCGCCGGCACCCGCACTTCGTCCATGCGGAACCAGCCGGTGTTGCCGGCGCGGATGCCCCACTTGTGGGTCATCTTGCCGGTCGAGAGCCCGTCGCGCTCCCGCTCCACCAGGAAGGCGGAGAGCCCGGAGTGGTCGCGGCGCCGGCGCTTCTCCGGATCGGTCCAGGCGACCACCAGGAAGTGGTCGGCGATCTCGGCCAGCGAGATCCAGTGCTTTTCGCCGGAGAGCAGGTAGTCGCCCCCGTCCCGGCGGGCGGTGGCGCGGATGCCGACGGCGTCGCTGCCGGCGTCGGGTTCGGTGAGGCCGTAGGTGGCGATGGCCCGGCCTTCCGCCTGCGGGCGGAGGAACCGCTCCTTCTGCTCCTCGGTGCCCCAGGTCAGCACCGACAGCGAGTTCAGGCCGATGTGGACCGAGAGGATCACCCGGAGCGAGGTGTCCACATATTCGAGTTCTTCGGAGGCGAGCCCCAAGCAGATGTAGTCGAGCCCGGAGCCCCCATACCGCTCCGGGATCGAGATGCCTAGGATCCCGGTGTCCGCCATCCCGCGCAGGATGTTCCGGTCGAAGACGCCGGCGGCGTCGTTCTCCCGGATGTTCGGGGCGACTTCCCGCGCGGCGAAGTCGCGCACCGATTCCGCGGCGGCCCGCTGCTCCCCGTTCAGGTCGAAGTTGAGGCGCTCGCCCATCGGGTCCTCGGTTCCGGCAACTCTCAGGCGGTTCGTTCGGGTGTTTCGGCGGTCGGGCGGCGCGGGAGTATAGGGGGCGGGCGACCGGCGGCTGCCCCGCTTCTCCCGGCGGTTTCCGCGTCCGGCGCGACGCTTGGCCCGGCCCTCACGCCCCGGCCCTCACAGCCCGGCCGCGAGCGCCGCGGCCGCCGCCGCGGCCTCCGCCTTCCGGCGGCTGCTCCCCGACCCGCGGCCGAGCGGGCGGTTCCCGACCACCACCTCCACCACATAGGTCTTGGCGTGCTCCGGCCCGCTCTCCGAGATCAGCCGGTACGCCGGGAGTCGGCGTTCCTGCTTCACCAGCGCGGTCTGGAGCGCCCCTTTCGGATTGTCCACCGCCGGAGGCGCCGGCGGCGCCGGGCGCGCCGAGCCGCCCCGCCCCCCGCCGGGCGCCGCCCCGCTTTCGGGCCGCGCGACCCGCTTGGCGCGTCCGTAGAGCCGGGCCAGCGCCCGCCGGGCGGCATCCTTCTCCGCTTCCTTGAGCCCGCGGCCGCGCCCGTTCTCGGTGAGCCCGCCTTCGAGGTGGATCCGCACCGCGACCAGCCCGCCCGAATTCCCCGGCAGGACTTCGTAGCGGGGCGCGTCCCGCCCGGCCTTGGCGAGCCGGTTCTGGAGCAGGGTCTTCGGGTCGAGCAACTCCAGGTCCGGGTCGTCCAGGCCTTCGACCGCTTCCGCGAAGGGCCGCCGGAGCGCCCGCCGCGCCGCCGGCAGCCGCCCGTCCAGGTAGAGCGCGCCGAGCGCCGCCTCCGCCGCCGGCGCCGCGGCCTCCCCCCGGCCGAGGGCCCACCGCCGGCCCAGCCCCGACCAGAAGTCCTTCTCCTGGAGGCGCATCCGGGCGAGGGTCATCCGGCCTTCGTCCCACTCCGGGAACCGGGTATGGAGCGCGTCCGCCGCGGCGAGTTGCATGACATCGCGCCCCAGGAACCGCAGCGCGCCGACGCTCGCCTCGCCCTCCCCGCGGCGCGCCGCCGGGGCGGCCGCGCGGCCCGGCCCGCGCCGCCGACCGCCGCGCCGCCCGGAACCGCGCCCGGAACTTCGTTCCGAACTTCGCCCCGAACTTCGCCCGGAAACTCGCCCGCCGCCGCGCCGCCGGCGCCCGCCGCCCCCCCCCGCCGGCGGCGCCTCCCCGGCCAGCGCCGTTTCGAGGAGAGCGGGGCGGGCGAAGGTGTACCCGAGGGAGCGCTCCGGCCGCTTCCGCAGCGCGAGCGCCCGCCGGAGGAAGCGCCGCACCGCCGCGGGCAGGGCGCCGACCCGAAGCGCCAGCCTCTTGCCGGCCCCGGGGGAGGCCGGCGGCGGCTCGAGTCCCAGCCGGCGGAGTTTCCGGGCGAACGCCGCCGCCACGATCCCCCGCGCGGCGGGCAAGCCCAAGTCGAGGTAGGCAGCGCCGAGCACCGCCTCGAAGACATTGGCCAGGATGCGGTCCGAGGAGCGGACGCTGTCGTCGCCCCCCGGCCCCCGGCCCACCCGGATGCCGTCGTCCAGCGAGAGCGCCCGCGCGGCTTCGGCCAGCGACTGGTTGCTCACCACCGCCGACTTGGTCTCCTGCCGCCGCTGCGCGGTCCACTCCGGGCGCTGGAAGTGCATCGCCTCGGTGACCACCAGCCCGAGGGCGGCGTCGCCGAGGAACTCCAGCCGCTCGTAGTCCGGGACTTCGTGGTCGTGTCGGTAGGAGCCGTGGGTCAACGCCTGTTCGAGCAGCGCCGTCCGGCGGAACGAGTGCCCCAGACTGCGGGAGAACTCCGACACCGGGCGGCGCGCCGGGGCGGTCCGCCGCCGCTTTCCTCTTCTTCGCGCCACGGCGCTCAGCCTCCCGTCCGGCGGCCGGGTCGTTCCGCCGCCGCCATCAGTCCACCCGCACCAGGACCATGGTCAGGTCGTCCGTCTGCGTCTCGGCCCCGGTGAAGCGCAGCACGGCGTCCTCGACCGTCTGCTGCAACTCCGCCGGCGGGGCGAACGCGTTGTCTTCGAGCAGCCGCATCAGGCGCTCCTCCCCGAACATGTCCGACTCGGCGTTCATCGCTTCCGAGACGCCGTCGGTGTAGAGGAGCCAGGTCTCGCCGGGTTCGAGCGGCTCGGTCTGCTCCTTCAGGACCGAGTCGAAGACCGGCCCCGGGTCGAGCGCGACGCCGAGACCGTCCGGGGCGAGCGCGTCGGAAGCCGGCCACTCGCCGGCGTTCGGCCGGAGCCGGATCACCGGGCTGTGCCCGGCGCGGGCGAAGGTGACCGTCCGCTCCGCCGCGTCGAAGACGCCGTAGGTGATCGTGATGAAGGTGCGGGAGTCCAGGGTGTCGTGGAGGACCCGGTTCGCTTCGACGAGCACCTGGCGGGGCGAGTGGTGCGCCCGGCTGAGCGCCTGCATCAGCCCCTTGAGTTCCGCCATGTAGAAGGCGGCGCGGGCGCCGGTGCCGGCGACATCCGCGATCACCACCCCCAGTCGGCTCGGCGAGAGCCGGATCAGGTCGTAGTAGTCGCCGCCCACTTCGGTGGCCGGCCGGCACACCGCCGCGAGCGAGAAGCCGGGAACGGTCACCGATCCCTCCGGGGGCAGCAGCAGCGCCTGCGCCTGGCGGGCGGTCTCCATCTCCTGTTCGAGCACCGCCGCCCGCTGCACCCGATCGAGGTCGTCGGCGATCTTCGCGGTCATGATGTTGAAACTGGCCGCCAGCCGCCCGAGTTGGTCGCGGGAGCGGATCTGCACCTGTTGGCCGAAGTTCCCGCTCCGCACCCGCTCGGTGCCTCGGCTGAGCGCCTCGACCGAGCGGGTGATGGAGCGGGCGAGCCGGATCCCCAGCATGAGCGCCGCGCACTCGATCAGCAGGAAGATGAGCGCCAGTTCGACGAGAACCACGAACAGGCTGCTCCCGATCGGCCGGTCGTTCAGCGCGAGCGGCTCCTCGAGGCCCCGCGCCGCCTGCTGGATCAGTTGGATCGGGGCGAAGCCGAAGGTGACCGCCACCGTGCCGCCCCCGAGGTCGGGGTTCCAGGGCGCCGCGTTCAGGAGGAGCACCCAGGGGATGGAGAACGGGGCGCGTCCGGCGTCGGCGATCACCGGTCGAGCCTGCGGCGGGTCCTGGGCGTCGCCGTCCAGCCAGAGCGGCCAGACCGTCCGGAGGACCAACTCCTCGTCGTCGGCGCTCCGGTGGACGAACGGCGTGATCGGCGCGGCCACCAGCGCGAAGCGGGAACTCGTTTCCGGGGGGGCGTCCGGCGGCGGGGACCCGCCGGAGGGCGAAAAGGGCGGCGCCGCCGCCGGGCCCGGCGACACCACCGCGTACCAGGCGCCGCCCGGGGTCTGCACCGCGCCTTCGTAGGCGTCGAAGGTCCAGTCCGGGGCCGCGCCGACGGCGAGGAAGGGGCTCTCGTCGGTGGAAGCGGCGACCCGGGTGATCCGGCCGTCCTCCACTTCGTAGAGGAAGGCTTCGGCGCCCGGGGCGAAGGCCCGGGACTCCGCCGCGGCGGCTTCGACCGCCGCCAGGCGCTCGGAGTCGGTCGCGTCGGGCGCCGCGCGGATCAGGATCCGGTCCGCGGCGCGGAACAGGTCGTTGCTGCGGGCGGCGAGGTTCGAGCGGAGCGAGAAGAGGCCGAACTCGCCGAGCGCCACATAGGCGCCGAGCAGGAAGAACAGGATGAGCAGGGCCACGGGGAGCAGCCCGAGCAGCAGGTAGGAGGCGGCGAGCCGCCGACGCACCGGGAACAGCAGCCAGCGGAGCAGGTCGCGCCCGAAGAAGACCAGCACCGCGGCCCCGGTGATGGCGAAGACCAGCCCGGCGTCCGACGCCAGCGAGCGGGGCAGGGCGCCCGCCAGGGCCAGCACATAGACCGCCCCGACGACGAGCAGGATCCGCCCCGGCCAGGAGCGGGCGAGCACCGCGCCGGCGCGGCGCAGCCCGGCGCGGAGCGAGTGTTCCGGGAGGCCGGGCGCCGCGTCGGCGGCGGGCGGGGGCGCCGGCCGCGCGCCGCGCCGGAAACGGAAGCGCCGCTTCCGGCGCCGGGCCTCGGTCTCCGGCGGGGACCGATCGCGGGAGGGTTCTTCGGGGATGCTGCGGGGTAGGGGCGTTCGTTCGGGGAAACCGGGGGGCGCCGCGCCGCGTGGCGGCGTTTCGGGCCCCGCTTCGGTCGGGTCCGGTATCGGGTCGGGTTCGGCCTGGTGGGGCGGCCTCCCGTTTCCGGCCGGCCCGGCGTCGTATCGCGCTCGAACGGTCCGCCGACGCCCGGAAATCACGCCGGTCCCCCGGCGGCGGTCCCCGACTCCCCCGGCGGCCGGGCCGCGCGCGGGTTCCGCGAGGAGCCCGGCGGCGCGGCGCCGCGGGGAAACCGAAGTCCGCCGTGAGGCGGCTCGCCGGGCGGCGGGGCGGGCCCCGGACGCGCGGCGCGGCGTCGGCGAGCGGCGCGGACATCCCCGACCCGCGCCGGAGGGCCCGGCCGGCGCCGGTGGCGGGAACGCCCCTTCGCGGCGCCGGCCGAACCTGCGGCCCGGATCGGGAACGCCCGCCGGGAAACGGCCCGCCCGAAGCGGCGCCGCGCCCGGAGCGCTCGCGCTCATGTTACCAACGGCGCTTCGCCGCCGGCAGGACGAAGCGGCGCCCGGCTGCGGAGTAGTCTTCCTCCGAGGGGAACGCGGAGGGGCGGGATGACGCGCGGAGGGACCGCCGGGATGGGCCGCGCTCCGGCGCGCCGGAGTTCGAAACCGCCGCCGGGCGGTCAACTCGCGCCGCCGGCCGGCATGGCGGCGTACCGGATGAGCCGGACGGACTTCGATGCCCGGTGCGAGGAGGAGTTCTGGAAGCGGGGCGACTACGACGCCCGGCGGGGCTTGGCGGAGGTGGTGGAAACGCCGCTCCTCGGCCACGAATGGCGCGGCGGCGAGACGACGGCGTTGGTCGGGCTCGTCTGCGGCGCGGAGGTCGCGCCGACCGGGGCGCTGCGGATGGAGTGGCGCGGCTCGATTCTGGAGCCGGACGCCTCGTTCTACTTCGCGCCGCTCTCGGACCTCGGTTACACCGACGACGAGAACTGCCGGCCGGAACTCGGGCACCGGCCGCCGGCGCTGGCAGTCGAGATCAACCGGAGTTCGAGCCCGGCGCGCGCGGCGGAGAAGCGGGGCGACTACTTCGACATGGGGGTCCGCGAAGTCTGGACCTGGCGGCCGAAGGACGGGGCGACGATCTACCGGCGGGCCGCCGACGGATCGCCGTCTTCGGTTCCCGGGTCGGCGGTGGTTCCGGGAGTAACGCGGGGGGACCTGGAGGAACTCCGGAGCGATCCCCGGAGCGAAGCGCCGGCCCGCCGCGCGGTAATCGTTCGTCGAGTCAGGGGACGGCGGGGCGAGGGCGCCGCGGCGCCTGCCGCGAAGTCGTAGCCTGTCCTCGGAGGGGATGCCGATGCCCGGGACGAGTCCCGAACCGATCGTCGGCCTGAGCCGCCAGCCGGCGCGCGCGATCCGGAAACCGCCGCCGGGCGGTGAACTCGCGCCGCCGGCCGGCATGGCGGCGTTCCGGATGAGCCGGACGGACTTCGATGCCCGGTGCGAGGAGGAGTTCTGGAAGCGGGGGGACTACGACGCTCGGCGGGGCTTGGCGGAGGTGGTGGAAACGCCGCTCCTCGGCCACGAATGGCGCGGCGTCGAAGCGACGATCCTCGTGGTGCTCATCTGCGGCGACCGGGCTCTGGGGACGGGCGCACTGCGGATCGAGTGGCGCGGTTCGATCCTGGAACCGGACGCGTCGTTCTACTTCGCGCCGCTCTCGGACCTCGGTTACACCGACGACGAGAACTGCCGGCCGGAACTCGGGCACCGGCCGCCGGCGCTGGCCGTCGAGATCAATCGGAGTTCGAGTCCGGCGCGCGCGGCGGAGAAGCGGGGCGACTACTTCGACATGGGCGTCGAAGAGGTCTGGACCTGGCGGCCGAAGGACGGGGCGAGGATCTACCGGCGGGCCGCCGCCGGATCGCCGTCTTCGGTTCCCGAGTCCGCGGTGGTTCCGGGGGTGACGCGTGACGACCTCGACGAACTGTGGGCGGATGGGCCGTGGAGCGAGACCCCGCGCCGCCGGTCGGCGATCGTCCGGCGGATCCGCCGGCGGCGGGGCGCGGGCGGCGCGGCGCCCGCCCGGAAGTCGTAGCCGTCCTCGGAGGGGGATGCCGATGCCCGGGATGAAGCGCGAACCGGACGCCGGCCTGAACCGCAAGCCGGCGCGCGCGGGCCGGCGACCGTCGCCGGGCGGTGAAGCCGCGCCGCCGGGCGGTGAAGTCGCGCCGCCGGCCGGGACGATGGTGTACCGGATGAGTCGGACGGACTTCGATGTCCGGTGCGACGACGACTTCTGGAAGCGGGGCGACTACGACGCCCGGCGGGGTTTGGCGGAAGTGGTGGAGACGCCGCTCCTCGGCCACGAATGGCGCGGCGTCGAGGTGACGGCGCTGGTGCTGGCCGTCTGCGGCGCCCGGGTCCGGGGGACGGGCGCGCTGCGGATCGAGTGGCGCGGTTCGATTCTGGAACCGGACGCGTCGTTCTACTTCGCGCCGCACCTGGGGGGCGGCAACGGAGACGACGAGAATTGCCGGCCGGAACTCGGACACCGCCCGCCGGCCTTGGTGGTGGAGATCAACCGGAGCACCGGGCCGGCGCGCGCGGCGGAGAAGCGCGGGGACTACTTCGACATGGGAGTCCGGGAGGTTTGGACCTGGCGGCCGAAGGAGGGCGCCGCGATCTACCGGCGCGCGGAAGGCGGACCGCCGCGGTCGGCGTCGTCGTCGGTGGTCGTGCCGGGCCTCGTTCGCGGGGACTTGGCCCTGCTCTGGGAGGACCATGCGCCGGAAGAGACCTTTCGCCGTCGGGCGGAGGTCGCGAGTCGGGTGCGGAGTCGGCGCGGCGCGGGCGGCGCGGCGTCGGCGCCCGTCGAAGAGCCGTAGCCCTCCGCCGGGGCGGCGAACCGGGCGCCCCTCCTCCGCGCCGCGCGGCGGCCCGGCTGCGCCGGGGCCGCGAGGGCCGTTACTCGATCGCGTAGCGGAGCGAGAGGACTTCGCCGCCGCGCTCCACCGCGAGTTCGATCCGGCTCGCGGTCTGGAAGCGCTGCACCAGCACGGCGAGCGACTCCACGCCCCGCACCTCGCGGTCGTTCACCCGCAAGAGGACATCGTTCGGGAGGAGGCCGGTCTCGCCGAGGATCGTGTCGGTCGGGAAGGAAACGAGTTCGAGGCCGACGACCTCGTCCCCGTCGATTCGCGGCACGACGGTGGCGCCGGTGAGGATCCGCGGGAGTTCGGTGGCGAGGCGGAGCCGGACCTCGTCGCGGGAGAACCTGCGCTCGCCTCCGCCGCTCGCGGCGCGCGGCGGCGGAGCCGACGGGACCGGGGGCGCCGGGCCGGGCGCCATCATCCCGTCCGCCCCCATCGCGTCCACCGGCATCGCATCCACCGGCATCCCGCCTGCCGCGCCCGCGTCGGGTCCGCCCTCGGCCGCCGGCCCGTCCGGCGGCGCCGGGGCGCTCGCTCCCCCGTCCTCCGCCGGGGCGGGGTCCGGCGGGGATCGTTCGGCCGGCGCGCCGGAGGGTTCCGCGAGGCCGATCTCCACCGGCTCGCCCGTCGGCGACTCGAGGACGACGCGGTCCGCTTCCACCCGGAGCAGGGCCCATCCGGCGACGCTCTCGCCCGGCTGCAGCCGGCGCGGCCGCCCGCCGTGGAATTCCAGAAGCGCCACCGCCCGGTCACCGACGCGCATCAGTCCCCGGAGCCGGACTGCCGCGCCGCGGCCTCCGCCGCCCGGGCGGGCGCCGCGCGGCGGCTGGCGGGACTCGCCGGCGCCCGGACGGGCGGGGGCAGGGGAGGACGCCGCCGGTCCGGCAAACGCCGGCGGCGTGACGAGAAGGCCGGCGAGGCCGGCGACCGCCGCGACCGCGACGAAGCCCGGCGTGGGGAACGCCCGACGACTACGGGGACGCGCCGCGAGGGCGCGGGGGGTCATCGCTCGCCGCGAGCAGCGAACCCCGCGCGGCCTTCCCCCGGCGCATACCGGGGAAGGATCTGCCGCGGCTTGGGAGGGCCTACCGACTCCGGGAACTGCAGAAGGACGACCGTCTCGCCCGGATCCACCAGGTCGAGCGCCGACTTCGCGTGGAGCCGGAGCGCTTCCGGATCGTTCTCGAGCCGCTCGATGGTGTCCCGCAGCCCCGCGGCCTCGGCGCGCAGGGTCTCGATGCGGGCGCCGAGTTCCCGGCCCTCGCGCCGGGTCTCCGCCAGTTCGGCGAGCCCCTGGATCGCCGTCCCGGCGACCGCGAAGGCGATCAGCAGCCCCAGCGCGGTCGGCACGAGCCGCGCGGGCCGCTCGAGCAGTCGGGCGGCGAGCCCCCGCCGGGGCGCCGGTCGGTCGTCGGACCGCGACTGCGACATGCCGTCTCCTGGGGAAAGGGGCGGAGCGCGCGGGACTTCGGGGCGGCCCCGGCGAAACGGCCCGCCGAAGCCGATTCTAGCCGGGCGGATCCGCGCCCGAGGGCGCCGGGCGCCCGCGGCCCCGGAAGTTCACTCGGGCGTTTCCGCCGCCATCCGGGAGAGGAGCGCGCCGAGCCGGGCCTCCTGCGCGGCGAGCGCCGCGGCGCGCTCCTCGCTTTCGCGCACCACCGCCGGCTCGGCGCGCTCCCGGAAACGCGGGTTCGCCAGCCGTTTGCCGAGTTTCTCCCGGTCGGCCGCCACTCGCCGGCGCTGGGCGGCCACCCGCTCCCGGAGCGCGGCGGGGTCGGCGGCGGCGCCGAGTTCCACCGAGGCCTCGAACCGGCGCTCCACCAGCGACACCCGGCCGCCGCCGCCGTTGCCGGGCGGCCACGGCTCCTCGGGCCCCACCACCCGGAGCGGCGCCATCCGGCCGAGCGAGCCCACCGGCCCGGCAGTGTCCCGGAGGAGCGTCCCCAGTCCGGGAACTTCCGCAGTCTCCCGGACCGCGACCGGCAGCGCCTGGTCCGGGGCGAGTCCGGCGTCCGCGCGAAGCCGCCGGACCGAAGTCACCAACTCGCGAAGCGACTCGAAACGGGACTCCAACTCTTCGTCCCGGGGCGCGTCCCCGGCGGGGAACTCCGCCCGGGCCAGTACCGCGCCCCCGGCGCGGGCGTCGGCGAAGCCGACCTTCGCCCGCGCCGTCCGGAGGCGCTCGTAGAGCACCTCGGTCACGAACGGCGACACCGGGTGCAGCAGCCGGAGCGTCCGGTCGAGCACCTCCCCCAGCGTCGCCGCGGTTCGGCGGGCCGCCGCCGGGCCGGTCCTCATCCGGGACTTGGCGAGTTCGAGATACCAGTCACAGAAGTCGTTCCAGACGAACCGGTAGAGGAGCGACCCCACCGCGGCGAAGTCGTACCCCTCGAGCGCCGTCCGCACTTCCCCGGCGCAGCCGGCGGCGCGCGAGACGATCCACCGGTCCTCGGCGGCCGGTTCCGCCGTCTCCGCGCCCCGGTCGGCGCCCTCGACCGCCGAGAGGGCGAACCGGGAGGCGTTCCACAACTTGGTGAGGAACCGCCGCCCGATCTCGTGGAACTTGGAGAGCGCGAGCCGCATCTCCTGCCCCTCCGAGCACAGCCGCACCAGCGTGAACCGGAGCGCGTCGGCGCCGACTCCCTCGAAGCCCTCCGGGAAGCCGCGCTCGATCCGCCGGAGCATCTCCTCCCGGTTCGCCGGCCGGGCCTCCTCCACCGGCCGCTTCAACTCCTCCAGCGTCGCCCCGGAGATCACCGCCAGCGGGTCCACCCCGTTCCCCTTGCTCTTGCTCATCACCGCGCCGCGCTCGTCGAGCACCGTCGGGTGGATGTACACATCGTCGTAGGGCAGCCGGCCGGTCATCTCGATCCCGGCGAAGTTCATCCGGGCCACCCAGAAGAACAGGATCCCCTTGTCGGTGGAGAGGAGCGAAGTCGGGTAGTAGCGCTCGAAGTCCGGAGTCCGCTCCGGCCAGCCGAGCGTGCTCATCGGCCACAGCCAACTGCTGAACCAGGTGTCCAGCACATCCTCGTCCCGCCGCCAGTCGTCCGGCGCGGCGCGCACCGCTTCGGGCGGATCCACCCCCACCGCGATCTCCCCGGTCTCCCGGTGGTGCCACGCGGGGATCCGGTGCCCCCACCAGATCTGCCGGCTGATCGTCCAGTCGCGGATCTCCATCAGCCACCGGGCGTACACCTGCTCCCAGCGCGGCGGATGGAACCGGAGCGCCCCCTCGCCCGCCTTCTCCCACTCCCCGTCCTCCCGGCGCTCGTAGCCGCTCAGCCGCAGCGCCCGCTCCGCCAGCGGCCCCATCCGCACGAACCACTGGTCGGAGAGCCGGTACTCGATGGGCGCCCCGGAGCGCTGGGCGCGGCCGAGCGGCACCCGCCGGTCCTCGATCCCCACGAGGAGCCCCTCCGCTTCGAGCGCGGCGACCGCCTCCTCCCGGGCGCGGTAGCGGTCGAGTCCCCGGAACCGCTCCGGGACGGCCTCGTTCAGCGCCGCGTCCTCCCGCATCACCTCGATCGGGGTCAGCCCGTGGCGCTGCCCGATCTCGAAGTCGTGCGGGTCGTGCGCCGGGGTGATCTTGAGACAGCCGGTGCCGAACTCCGGATCCACGCCCTCGTCGGCGATCACCGGGATCTCCCGGCCCACCAGCGGGAGCCGAGCCGACCGGCCGACGAAGTCCCGGTACCGCGGGTCCTCCGGATGGACCGCCACCGCCACATCCCCGAACAGGGTCTCCGGGCGGGTGGTGGCGACGGTCAGCCGGGCGCCGCTGTCGCCCGCGAGCGGGTAGGCGATGCTCCACAGGTGTCCCGGTTCGCCCTCCGGGGCGGTCTCCACTTCGTCGTCGGAGAGGGCCGTCCGGTCCACCGGGCACCAGTTGACCACCCGCTTGCCCCGGTAGATGTACCCCCGCCGATGGAGGTCGGCGAACACCGTCCGGACGGCGCGGGAGAGGCCCTCGTCCATGGTGAACCGGGTCCGGCGGAAGTCGCAGGAGCAGCCCAGTTTCTTCAGTTGGTCGAGGATCACCCCGCCGTAGCGGTCGCGCCACTCCCACACCTTCTCGATGAAGGCGTCGCGGCCGAGGGCCCGGTAGTCCACGCCCCGGGCGTCGAGGTGCTTCCGGACGACGGTCTGGGTGGAGATGCCGGCGTGGTCGGTGCCGGGCACCCACAGCGCGTCGCGTCCGGTCATCCGCCGGTAGCGGACCAGCACATCCTGGATGGTGTTGTTGAGCGCGTGCCCCATGTGGAGGCGGCCGGTGATGTTCGGCGGCGGGATGACCACCGTGAAGGGCGTCTTCTCCCGGTCGCCGCCGGGGCGGAGGCGCCCGTCGGGGGCGGCCTCCGACTCGAAGGCGCGGGCGTCGTTCCAGCGTCCCCAGGCCTCCGCCTCGACCGCCTCCGGGTCGAAGCGGGTGGGGAGCGAAGCGGCGCTCCCGACAGGCGCCCGATCCTCCGGCGCCCGATCCTCCGGCGCCCCGGCCGCCTTTTCCTTCGCGCTCATCGTTTCGGGCCCGTCGCCGCCCCTCGGCCTCGCGGTCGTGGCGGGGCGGCGCCGACGGCTAGCCGGAGCAGGCGTCGGCGATCGCGTCCTTCCGATCCGTCCGCTCCCAGGGGAAGGTCTCCGGATCCCGCCCGAAGTGCCCGCCGCTCGCCGTCCGCCGGTACCTCGGCCGGGTCAGGTCGAGGTCTTCGATGATCCGGCGCGGCGTCAGCCCGAAGACCTCGCGCACCGCGCGGCAGATCCGGGCGTCGCCCACCGTTCCGGCGCCGCGCGTGTCCACGAGCACCGAGACCGGCTCGGCGCAGCCGATCGCGTAGGCCAACTGGACTTCGACCCGGGGCGCCACGCCGGAGGCCACGATGTTCTTGGCGATGTACCGGGCCAGGTAGGCCGCCGACCGGTCCACCTTGGTCGGGTCCTTGCCGGAGAAGGCGCCGCCCCCGTGGCGGGCCATTCCCCCGTAGGTGTCAACGATAATCTTCCGCCCGGTGAGTCCGCAGTCGGCCTTCGGGCCGCCGATGACGAATTTCCCGGTCGGGTTGACGAGGATTTCGACCCCGTTGCCGGCGAACCCCCCGAGCGCCGGGCGCACCACGAGTTCCTCCAGGTCGCGCCGGATCCGGTCCCGCCGGGCGCTCTCCGCGTGCTGCGCCGAGCACACCACCGTGGGAACCGAGTGCGGCCGGCCGTCCTCCCCGTAGGCCACGGTCACCTGCGCCTTGCCGTCCGGCCCGAGGTACGGGATCTCGCCGCTCCGCCGCGCCTCGGTCAGCCGCGCGGTGATGCGGTGCGCGAGGACGATGGGGAGCGGCATGAGTTCCTCGGTCTCGTCGCAGGCGAAGCCGAACATCATCCCCTGGTCGCCGGCGCCGCCGGTGACCACGCCGCTCGCGATGTCCTCGGATTGCCGGTCGATCCGCACGCGCACCTCGGCGCTGTCGGCGTCGAAGCCGTCGTCGCGGCCGGTGTAGCCGATCTCCCGGATGGTGTCGCGGACGGCGGCCTCGATCCGCTCCGGCGACGGCAGGTCGCGCCCGCCGACTTCCCCGGCGACCAGCGCCAGGTCGGTGGTGACCAGCGTTTCGCAGGCGACCCGCGCCTCCGGGTCGCGCTCCAGGTGGAGGTCCACCAGCGCGTCGGAGACCTGGTCCGCCACCTTGTCCGGATGGCCCTCGGTGACGGACTCCGAGGTGAACAGGATCGGGTCGGATTCCGGCGTAGGCACGGCGGGGCGGGGGGAGGGATCGTCGGTGGGCGACGATCGGGAGTCGCGCCGGAACGAGTCGGAGTCGGGTCGGCGGCGGGGCCGCCCGACCCGACGATGCGAACCGGGAATTCTAACTGTCCGCGGAGCGGGCGGCCCGTCGTCCCCGGCTCGGCCGGAAGGCCCGGCGGGGCCTCCCGCCGCTCGGCCGTGACCGTCCGATGACCGTCCGATGACCGCCCCGCGGAGGGCCGATCGTCCGGTCGCGGTAGTCCTCCTCGCCGGCCGTTCGCTCCGCACCTGGCCGCTCACCGTCGGGACGCCGAAGCCGCTGCTGCCGCTGTGGGGCCGGCCGCTCGCCGAACGGGTGCTCGAAGGGCTCGAGGGCGTGGTGGACGAGGCGATCCTGGTCGTGGGATACGAGAAGGAGCAGGTGCTGGCCCACCTCGGCGACCGCTTCGGCTCGATCCGGCTGACCCCGGTGGAGCAGACCCGGCAGCGCGGCACCGCCGACGCGCTCCGCGCCGCCGCCCCGCTGATCGAGGGCCGCGCGCTGGTGATCAACGGCGACGACTACTACCACCGCGACGACCTCCGGAGGGCGGCGGAGCGGCGCTGCGCCATCCTGGTCAAGGAGGCCACCGACCCCTGGAACCGGGCCACGGTTTCGGTGACGGAGGACGACCGGCTGCTCGAAGTCGTGGAGAAGCCGCCGAAGGCCCGGCCCGGCGACCTGAGCAGCATCGGCTGCTACGCCCTGGCCCGCGAGGACCTGGAACACCTCGGCGAAGTCGGCGAGAGCGTCCGGGGCGAGTTGGAGTTGCCGGACCTGATCCGCATCCTGATCGAGACCCGGGGCGTCGAGGTCGTCCGCTCCCGCCGGCCCTGGATCCCGCTGACCTACGCCTGGGACCTGATCGGCCGGGTGGTCCCGCTCTTCGAGGACGGCGCCGAAGGAGCCGCCGCGCTGGGGCTGGAGACCTCGCCGGCGGAAGGGAATTGGAGCGGGCCGGTGCTCCTCGCGCCGGGAGCGGAGGTCCACCCGGAGGCCGTCCTCCGGGGGCCGGTGGCGCTCGGTTCGGGGGCGGTGGTCGAGCGGCGCGCGCGCGTCGGCCCGGCGGTGCTGCTCCCCGGCGCCCGGGTCGGCGAAGGCGCGGTGGTCGAGGACAGCGTGCTCGGCGCCGGGGCCTCGGTCGGCGCCGGAGCGGCGCTGCGCTCCGGGCCGGTGGAGCGGATCCGGGTGCTCGAGCACGAAGCCCGCATCGGCGTCCCCCGGGTCGGCGCCTGCCTCGGCGACGCCGCCGCGGTTCCGCCCGGCGCGGAGACCGAGCCCGGAACGCTGCTCGCGCCCGGCGAGCGGCTCGATCCGGGGACGCGCTACCTCGGATACGGGTCGCTCGCGCCGGAGACGCGGCTGGTCTGACCGACTGACTGACTGACTGACTGATCGACCGACCGAACGCCCCGGCGGCGCTGCCGCCGGCGGTCAGTCCCTGCGGACGAAGAGCAGGAAGGCGGAGGCGAGGCCGAAGAACAGGTTCGGCGACCAGGCGGCGAGCGGCGGGTCGAGCACGCCGGCGTCGCCGAGGAAACTGAAGAACTGCGTCGCCACCATATAGACGATGCCGATGGCCAGGGCCACCGCGGCCCCCGCCTTCCCGCCCCGGTTCGACTGCGCGAACGCGAAGGGCACCCCGATGAGCACGGTGATGAGCGAGGCCAGCGGCAGCGACGCCTTCCCGTGGAGGTCCACATGGAGCGCCGGCGCCCGGTGCCCGGCGGACTCGATGACCTCGATCCGGTCGCGGAGGTCGCGGTAGGGGAGGAGGTCCGCCGCCAGGTCCTCGCGCAGGAACGCCGCCGGCGGGGAGATCTCCGGGATTTCCCGCCGCGCGAAGGTGGTCACCGCCGGCCCGCCGACGAAGTCCCGCCGCCAGCCCCCGATCCCGCTCCACGCTCCGGCCGCCTCGTCCCAGTGCGCCGAGCCGACGAACGACCGGGAAGCGAGCGATCCCCCGCCTTCGGCCGGCGAGAAGATGGAGAGCCCGGTGAGGACGGAGTTCGCCGCGTCGAAGTCCTCGTAGTGGTAGATGTCCCCCGCCGGGCCCAGCCCCCAGTGCCGCTCCAGCGGATCGAGCGTCCGCTCGGCCCGGCCCTCGATCCGGGCGGAGAGGTGCTCCGCCTCCGGGCCGACCGCCGGAAGCACGTACTCCTGCAGGCCGAGTCCGGCGGCGCTGGCCGCCAGCCCCACGCCGAGCGCCGGGATCGCCAGCCGCCCCCGGCTGATCCCCCCGGCGAGGAACGCGGTGACTTCGCGGTCCCTGGTGAGCACCCCGAAGGTGATCAGCGTCGCCGCCAGCGTGGCCAGCGGGAGCATCCCCGCCGCGAACTCCGGCGTGGAGAGCAACAGGAACCGCGCCACGGTGAGGCTCGGGATCTCCCGGTCGAAGGCCTGGCCGATGACCGCGATGAGGCGCCCCACGCCCTGCACGCTCACCAGCGCCAACAGGGCGAGCAGCAGGAACCAGGCGAAGCGCCCGGCCACATACCGGTCGAGCACCGTCGGCAGCCCCGGCCGCCTCCACCGGCGGGTGGCCCGCCGCCGGAACCGCCGCCGCCGGGGCAGGAGGAACCGGACCGCGCGGACCAGCCCCCGCCCGACCGCCGCCAGCGGGTCGAGTTCGCGGGACGCCAGCGCGAGCAGCAGGATCCCGGCGGCCGCGGCCAGCAGGTTCGCCCCCCACATCGCCAGCCAGGGCGGGATCTGCCCGCTCGAAGCCAACTGCTCGCCGAACGCCAGCGGGAGGTAGTAGCCGAGCACCACCAGGATGGCGGCCACGAACGCCCCCGCCCGCTCCGAGCCCGCCGAGGGCCGGAGCCCCAGCCCCAGCCCCAGCATCCCGAAGGCGAGGCAGGCGGCCGGCAGGGCGAACTTCTTGTGGATCTCCACCAGATAGACCGGATGCTCCGTCGTCCGCCAGGCGTGGAGCAGCCGGGGGAGGCGCATCGCCCGGGCGCTCCAGCGCGGCCCGGGATCCTCCGGCCCGAAGACGCTCTCCGGGTCGAGCGGCAGCCGCATCTCGTCGGCGCGCTGGATCCGGTAGCGGCCCGGATCGCCGGGAGCGGCGTTGTGGACCTCCACCCGGTCGAGCGCCAGGTAGGCGACCCGGTTCTCCGGGGACATCGCCAGTTGCCCGCTCCCCGCCACGAAGATCGTGGGCTCGGCGGGCCGCTCCAAGTCGGCGAGGAACACCTGCCGCCAGGGGCCGCCCTCCGGGGGCGTCTCGCCGACCAACAGCACCCGGTGGTCGAGGAGTTCGTCGTAGAAGATGCGGGCCTCGACCTCGGTCCGGAGGCGGGCGTCGAGCAGGTCCGCGGAGATCTCGACGAACCGCTGGTTCGACCGGGGCACCACTTCCAGCATCAGCGCCCCGGAGATCCCGAGGGCGAGCGCCGAGGCCGCCGCCACCGGCAGCAGCAGCCGCGGCGTCGAAATCCCCCCGGCGCGCATCACCAGGATCTCGGCGCTCGCCGAGAGCCGGTTCAGCGCGAACAGGATGCCCAGCAGCAGCGCGCTCGGCACCGCGACCACCAGCAGGCCCGGGATCAGGTAGGCGAGCGCCAGCCCGATCGTCGCCGGCCGCGCCCCCTGGGTGACCAGCAGTTCGATGTTCCGCACCAACTCGTTGAGGAGGAGCGCGAACAGGAAGACCCCCGTCCCCAGGAAGAACCCGGGTGCGATCTGGCGGAGGAGGTAACGGTCGAGAAGGCCCACGCGAAGGGGTGTCGGCTGGCTGGAGCGCCCGGACGCCCGCCCGCCGGAGGCCGGGAACCAGGCGCGCCGAGCGGGGGGCAGCCGGGCCGGATGCTACCCGCTCCGGGAGGCGTTTCCGGCCCTCCGGGCGCCGTCCCTTCCGGCGCTCCGACCCACAGCATCTTGGGTACGACTGGCCTCCGCACCACAACATGTTGTGGTTTCGGCCCGGAACCGGAGTAGAATGGCCCGCACGGTTTCGACCGGCTGAACAATGAGGATCGAGCGGATCGAACTCGCCGGTTTCAAGTCCTTCGCGGACCCGGTGGTCCTGGAATTCCAGGGGGGCTCCACCGCCATCGTCGGGCCGAACGGCTGCGGCAAGTCCAACATCGCCGACGCGGTCTTCTGGGCGCTCGGCGAACTCGGCGCGTCCACGATCCGCGCCCGCGGCAAGGACCTGATCTTCAGCGGCAGCGGCCTCCGCGAGCCGCTCGGCGTGGCGGAGGTGCGGATGCACCTGAGCGGCGCCCCGGAGGACCTGGGCGGCTTGGGCCGCCCCCGGGGGCTCGCCGGCCGCCCGAAGATCCCGGCGGACGCCGCCGACGCCGCCCCGGAGGGACCGGCGCCCGACCGGGAGGCCCCCGCCGGGACGAACGGCGCCGCCCCTTCCGGGCCCGAAGATGCCTCGGAGACGGAAGACGCCTCCGGGACCGGCCGTTCGGTGACCGTGAGCCGCCGGGTGGACCGCACGGGGACCTCCACCTACCGCATAGACGGCCGCCGGGCGCGCCGCCGGGATGTGCAGCGCCTCTTCGCCGCCGCCGGCCTCGGCCCCGGCTCCTACGCGCTCATCGAGCAGGGCCGCGCGAACGATGTGATCACCCGCCGCCCCGAGGAACTCCGGGTCCTGGTCGAGGAGGCCGCCGGACTCGGCTCCTACCGGCTGAACCGGCAGGAGAGCGAGGCGAACCTCCGCGCCGCGGAGAAGGCGCTGGAGCGGGTGCGCGACCGCCTCGCGGAACTCGACCGGGCCATCCGCCAGGCCAAGCGCGACGCCCGTTCGGCGAAGCGCGCCCGGAAGACCGGCGAGCGCATCCGGCTGCTGCGGATCGCCGAGCAGGCGGCCCGCCGGGCGGCGCTCTCCGCCCGCATCCGGCAAGGCCGCGCCCCGGAGGTCGCCCTCGCCGACGAGCGCGACCGCCGGGCGCTCAGCCTCGGCGCCTTCGACCGATTCCTCGCCGGACTCCGCGCCGAGCGCGCCGAACTCGCCGAGTCCCTCCGAGACGCCACCCGCCGCCTGGGAGACGCCCGCGGCGAGCAGGCGCGGGCCGAGGCGGTCCTCACCGAGGGGGAGCACGCCGCCGCCGGCCGGGCGGCGCGCCTCCCCCGGCTCGCCGAAGAGGAACGCGAAGTCGAGGCTCGCCGGGAGGCGCGTCGGGAGGAGCATTCCCGCCTCGCCGGCCGCGCCGGGACTTTCCCCGACCTCCTGGAGCGCCTCTCCGCCGAGACCGCCGCCCGCGCCGAAGGGCGCGACCGCCTGCGCCGGGAGGAGCGCGAAGTCGAGTCCGCGGCGGCCGCCGCGAGACACGACCGCCAGCGGCTCGAGGCCTCCGCCACCGCGAAGCGTCTCGCCGGGCAGCACCACGACCGCCAGCGCGAACGCCTCTCCGCCGCCCGGCTGGAACTCGCCGGCTCGACCCGGGAACTCGAAGCCCGGGCGGTCTCGGCGGCGAAGCGGGCGGAAGACGCCGCCGCCGGGGAAGAGCGGCAGGCCGGGGAAGTCGCCGGGCGCCGCGAAGCCGCCGAGGCCGCCGACCGGGCGCTCGAACGGGCCGCCGCCGAACGCGCGAACGCCCGCCGCCAGGAAGCGGAAGCGCGCGCCGCGCTCGAAGGCGCGCGGGCGCGTCTCGCCTCCGTGCGGGCGCTCGTAATCTCGCGCGAACAACTCGGCCCCACCGCCGCCCGGCTCCTCCGCCTCGCCCCGGAACGCGGCCTGCCGGTCCTGGGCGCGGTGGGCGACGCCGTCGAAGTGGACACCGGCTTCGAGTCCGCCGCCGAGCGCCTGCTGGGCGTCCACCGGGTCCGGGTGGAGAAGGCCGAGGACCTGTTCCCGCTGCTCGACTCGCTGGACGCGGACGAGGCCGCGCCCTGCGAAGCGCTGGTCGCGGAATTCGCGCGGGCTTCGGAACCCGCGGCGGAGCCGGACGCGGCCGCCGCCGACGGGCCGGCGGAAGCGGCGCCGGAGAAGACGCAGTCGGACGAAACGCGGCTCGGCGCCCATGTGCGGGCGGAGGCACCGGAGGTCCGCGCCGCGATCCCGCACGCGGTGGTGACTCCCGACCTCCGGACCGCGCTCGCCCGTTACCGCGAGCGCCCCGGGCTCTATGTCACCCGCGCCGGCGAGACCGTCGCGCCACCGGGCGTCGTCCGCTTCGGACGCGGCGGGCCGGGCGAGGGATACCTGGCCGCCCGCCGCGAAGCCGCCGAGCGCGAGGAGGAACGCGAGCGGGCCGAAGCGCATCTGGTCGCCGCCGAAGCCGGCCTCGAAGTGGCCGTCGAGGCGGCGTCCCTGGCCGAGACCGAGCGCGACGCCCGCCGCGAGGCGCTCGCCCGGGCGGAAGCGGAACTCGGTCGTCGTCACCTGGCCGCGGAGCGCGCCCGCCAAGACGAGACCGCCGTCTCCCGACGCCGGGAGCAGGTCCGCGACGAAACGGCCGCCCACGCCGAAGAGGAGCAGCGGAACGAGGAAGCCGCCGCCCGCTCCGTCGAGGAACTGGCCCGCGACCGGGAGGAACTCGAAGAGACCGGCCGCCGGCTGGCCGAGGGCGAGACCCGGCTCGCCGAAGTCCGCCGCCGGCTCGACGCCGCCGAGCGCGCCTGGGAAGAGGCGGACCGGGAACTCGCCCGGCAGACCGCGGTGGCCGACGAAGTGCGCCGGGAGGAGAGTTCCCGCGAGCGCGCCGCCGCGACGACTCCCGGCGGCTCGCCCGCATCGGCGAGGAGCGCGAAGCCCTGCGGGCCGAGGACGAGGAGTGGAAGGCCCGCCGGGAGGCGGCGCTCCGCGGCCGCCGGGACGCCGCCGCCCGCAGTCGGGAGTGGCAGGCGGAAGAAGCCCGCCTGACGGAAGCCGGCGACCGCCGGAGCGCCCGGCTCGCGCAGGCCGAGGACGCGCTCCGCGCCCGGCGCGCCGAACTCGAATCGGTGGAGCGGCGGCTCACCGCCGCCCGCAGCGAAGTCGGGGAGGCGAAGACCCTCCTCGCCGACCTGGAGGCGGAGTTCGAGCGGACCGCCGGCCGCCCGCTCGCCGACGCCGCCGCCGGGCTGCCGGCGGATCTCGCCGAGCGGGAGCGGGACGAGATCGCCGGGGAACTGCGCGAGCAGGAAGACCGCCTCGCCCGGCTGGGCCCGGTGAACGAGATCGCCGAAGCCCGGCTGCGGGAACTGCAGGCGGAACGCGACGGCCCGGCGGCGCACCTGCGGGATGTGGAGCAGGGCATCGGCGACGGCCTCGAGGCGCTCGAACGCCACGACCGGGACGCCCGCCGCCGGTTCCACCGCGCCTTCGAGGCGGTGGACGCCGGCTTCGATGTGGCCTTCCGCCAACTCTTCGGCGGCGGCCGCGCCGAACTCCGCCTGACGACCCCGGAACCGGCGTCCGGCGACCCGGCCATCGGCGAGGGGGAAGCGCCCCCGGAACCCGACGCCGGCTCGGTGAACGGGAACGGCGCGGCCGCCGCCGGCGACGCGGCGGAATCGCGGCCGGAGTTCCGCCCCGGCGTCGAGATGCGCGCCCAGCCGCCCGGCAAGAAACTCCAGAGCCTGCGCCTGCTCTCCGGCGGCGAGAAGGCGCTCACCGCCATCGCCTTCCTCATCGCGCTCTTCCGCTACCGCCCGGCCCCCTTCTGCCTGCTCGACGAGGTGGACGCCCCGCTCGACGACGCCAATGTGCAGAGGTTCGCCGGGCTGCTCGACGAGTTGAAGCAGGACACCCAACTGGTCGTCATCACCCACAACCGGCAGACCATGGAGTCCTGCGAGCACCTCTACGGGGTGACGATGGAAGAGCCCGGCGTCTCCCGGCTGGTGTCCGTGGAGATCGGCGACGAGCAGATCGAGGGCTGGCTCGGCGACCGCGGCGGCGACGCCGCGCCGGAGCGCGCCCTGAGCCCGCCCGCTCCTCCCCCGGCGTAAGCGCCGGTGGCGGACGGCGAGACGGCGGCGCCGACCGGCAGCGCCGCCGCCTCTCCCGTTTCGTCGAGCGGGGGGGCGTCCGCCGCCGCCGTCCCCGCCCGGGCGATGGTGTTCGCGGCCGGCCGGGGCGAGCGGCTGGGGCCGCTCTCCGACCGCCTGGCGAAGCCGGCGCTCCCGTTCTGCGGCGTCCCGCTGCTGACCCGGATCCTCGGCCGCCTCGCCTCCGCCGGGGTCTCGGAAGCCGTCGTCAACCTGCACCACCTCCCGGAAACCGTCGAACCGCTGCTGCGGGCCGCCGAGTCTTCGCCGGGCCTGACCCTCCACCGCTCGTTCGAGTCCGACCTGCTCGGCACTTCCGGCGGGCTCGGCCGCGCCGCCGGGCGCTTCGGAGAGGCGCTGGGCGGCGCCGGCGCGTTCTGGGTGGTGAACGGGGACACGCTGGCGCTGGCGCCGCTCGGCGAGATGGCCGCCTTCCACGCCCGCGCCGTCCGCTCCGGGGCGGAGGCGACGCTCCTCGCTGTCGCCGACCCCGGCCCGGCCTTCGCGGGAGAACGACGGCTCGAAGTATCGGAAGACGGCGCAGTCGTCGGCCTCACGCGGCCCGGCGGCCCGGGGCCGGGATTCGCCGGGGTGTGGATGCTGGAGCCTTCGGCGCTCCGGTTCCTGCGCGGCGGGCCGGGCGGACTCTCCGGCGATCTGCTGCCGGGCCTCATCGCCGCCGGAACGGCGCGGGCGTTCCCGAGCGCCGCGCCCTGGTTCGAGATCGGGACGCCGCGCCGCTACCTCGAAGGGTCGCTCGCCGCCGCCGCGCAGGGCCTCTTCCCGCCGGACTTCGCGGCCCCGGACGCCTTCGCGGCCCCCGACGCGGTGGTTGCGGAGTCCCTCCTGCTCCCCGGCGTCCGGGTCGAGTCCGGTGCGAGCGTCGTCCGTTCGGTGGTCGCCGCCGGCGAAGTCGTCCCCGCCGGCGCGGAGATCCGGGAAGCGCTCTTCGCCGGAGGGGCGGCCCATGACCTCTAGGCCGCGCCCCGGCGCGGCGGGGCGCCGGGACACGCGCGGCCGGCTGGACGAGTGGCTCTCGTCCCGGCGGCTCGACGGGGCGTCCGCGGAGCGGCTGGTCCAGGACGCCGGCGAGCGGGTCTATTTCCGGGTCCGCCCCCCGGAGGGGGCGGCGGAGTTCCCGGGCGGCGCTTTCGATCCCGCCCCGCGCGGGTTCGTGGCCTGCGTGATGGCCGCGCCGTACGCGCCGGGCTCGCTCCCGTTCGCCAACGCGGCCGGCCTCTACTTGGAGATGGGCGTGCCGGGGCCGCGGGTGCTGGAGGAGGTCCCGGAGCGCGGCGTCGTCGCCCTCCAGGACCTCGGCGACGACCTGCTGCAGGTCGTGGCCGAGCGCGACCGCGCGGAGGCGGCCGGCCTCTACGACCAGGCGGTGCGCTGGATCGGCCGCATCCAGCGCGAAGGGGCGCGGATCGGCGCCTCCCCGGAGGCGGGGCGCTACCGGGCGTTCTCGATGCGGCTCGACGAGGCGCTCTTCGTCCGGGAACTCCGGTTCTTCGCGGAGCACTTCGTCCGGGGCCACCTGGGTTTCGACGGGGAGACGGCGCCGGGCAAGGCGTTCCTCCGCGAGTTGGACGACCTGCTCTCGGCGCTCGCCGCGGAAGCGGCGGCCACGCCGACCGCGCTCTGCCACCGCGACTACCACTCCCGCAACCTGATCGCCGCCGGCGGCTCGGCGGGCGCTACGACCGGCGCCGGGCCGCGCGACAGTCCGTCATCCGGCGGCGCGGCGTCCCTCCATGTCATCGATCATCAGGACACCCGGCTCGGGCCGCGCGCCTACGACCTGATGTCGCTCGCGCGGGATCCCTATGTCGGCCCGGCGGCCGAAGCGGATCCGGGCGTATCCGCCGGTGCCCCGCCGGAGATGCCGGTCTCCGAGGCCGATCTACTCGATCTCTTCCGCGAGGCGGCCGGCCTCGGCGCCGGCGCCGGCGCCGAGTTGGAGGCGGAGTTCGACGCCGTCGCCCTCCAGCGCCACCTGAAGGCGCTCGGCACCTACGGCTTCGCCCGCCGCCGGAACCCGGTGTACCGCCGGTTCATCGCCCCGACGCTGGCGATGGTCGCCGCCAACCTCGCCCGCCACGCCGACCGCCCGGCCCGCCGAGCGCTCCGCTCCCGGCTGGCCGACCTCGGCCTCTTCGCCTGAGCCCCGGGGAGATCCCGAGGCCCCGGCGAGCGGAGGGCGGCGGCCGGTTCGTCGCGCCCCCGAGGGCGGCGCGCCCTCAGAAGAGGGTCGTGAACCAGCGGTGGAGGAAGGCGACCGTCGCGGCGAACGCCGGCACGACGATGGCCGCGATCAGGATGTTCGTCCGGCGATCGATCCGGTCCATCCGCTTGTCGGCGCGCTCCTCCGACCGACGGAGGCATTCGAGCATGAACTCCTTCATGCGCTCCTCGGACTGCCGGACGGCATCGAGGACGAACGCCTTCATGCGTTCCTCCGACTGGCGGATGGATTCAGCGACGAACTCCTTCATCCGCTCCTCGGACTCGCGGATGGACTGGACCACGAAGGCCCTCGTCCGCTCCTCGGACTCGGTGATGAGCACCTTCGTCCGTTCCTCGGACTCGGCGATGAGCACCTTCGTCCGCTCCTCGGACTCGGTGATGAGCACCTTCGTCCGCTCCTCGGAGGCCGCGACCACGACCGCCACTTCCGAGGCGATCCGGTCCTGCAGTCGCCGCCCCTCGGCGACCACCGCCCGGTCGAAGTGGGTGAGGAGCCGGTCATCGAGCCGCGCCAAGTCCCCCAGCGTCGCCGGGGTCTCCGGCGGGTGCCCCTCCCCCGGCATCGGGACGATCGGGTGTTCCCCCGGCGTCGGCTCGGTCAACGGCTGGCTCCGAACCACAGCGTAGCCCGTGGTTCGGCCACCGGCAACCGGCGGCGCCCCGGAGGGCGAGTCTTCGGACGCGAGACGCGTCAGTTCCTGGGTGTTCGGCACGAGGCCGCTCCTTCCGTTCGGGCAAGGACGAGACGGAGACCCGGCGCCCGGAGCCGGCCCTCGCCCCTATAGAACGGAAGTCGGGAGCATTTCTGCCCACCGGAGTGCACATCCGCCTGCCGCGCCTTCCCCAGCCCGCTGTCTGCCCACGGCCTCCGCGCCGAGGCGCACCCGGCCGGTTCCCGTCTCGGAGGGCGATCACGACCCCCGCCCCGTCGCGTCGGCGTCCTCCCCGCTCTCCCGACGCGCCGAGCCGGGCGCGGTTTCGGGTCTCGTTCGTGGTGACGATTTCTGTCGTCCTCCCCAAGTAGTCTCGTTCCGAGTTACCCGAATGCCGCGCCCGCCCATGCCCAAGCACGGCGGGGAGCAGTTCGCCCAGCGACTGGCGCGCGATGCCCCGCCCGGCGACCTGGACGCCCAGGCGCGGGAGTGGGTGATCTTCGACACCGGCCTCGGCCGCCGCCTCACCCACGCGGAAGTCGTCGAGTGGCTCCGGGAGCGCGAACGCGCCCGCGCCCGCCGGGAACGCCCCCCGCACCGCCTGGTGGCCGCCGCCCGGGCTGTCCGGGCCCGCGTCTCCCGGCTCGCCGAAGGGTTCTCCGAACGCCTGCCGCGCCCGCCCCACATCGTGCTCAACGCGCTCCCACTCGCCGCGGTCTTCGTCGTCATCCTCGCCTTCCGGGTCCTCTACTTCGTCGTTCCGGCCCTGGTGATCCTGCTGCTCCTGTCCCATGCCGTCGACTGGCTCTTCGGCACCGACCTCCTGACCCTCTGGGGCCTGGAGTGACCGAGACGGTCCGGGACGAGACTCTCGAGTTGGATTCTTTCCAGTAACTCTCCGATACTCCTCGTCTCCTTGGAGGTCCCATGCCCAAGAACATCACCCTCGACTCGCTGACTGAGGCGTGTCTCGACAGTTCTTTCGAGGACGGGATCCGCATCGATTCCGAACTCGAACCCATCGGCGGTCCGGGCGGTCCCGTGAAGCCGGCCATCTACGAAGGCGGCCGGTACCAGCACGACAAGCGCTGGGCGAGCCCGGCGGACACCGAGCCCACGCCCGTCATCGTGGTCGACAATGTGCCCGCGCAGGCCAACCGCCTCGAGGATGCGTTGAGAAGGAGTCGGGTCGAGACCGGGCTCCCCGAGTTCCATCTCGATCTGAGCGAACTCGGACAACTGCCGGCGCATCTGCCCCGGCAGTTGTCCAGCCTGCAGTTCCCGCATCGGAATGCGGACGCGTATCTCCGCGACTCCCTGTTGGACGGTCAGGACTTCCTCAAGACCGGAGTGGGGCGATCCATCTTCGAAGCCACTCCGCAAACGGCAGGGCCGCTCGTGGCGTGGTTCCCCCAAGCGCTCCTCTACGGCTTCTGGCAGTCCCATCTCGGAAAGAAGCGCACGAACACCAAGCACGCGCGCGCTTGGGTTTCCGAGATCATCGGATGGAACCCGGCGGCGCCCGACACCCGGCTCTTGGGACTCAAGGGGGACGCGCTGAACCTGAGGAGTGTGGACGGTGTCACCTTCGATCCCGATGACGCCACTGACTGGCGACTGGGGAAAGACAAGACGGTCGCGGGCGTCAAGCACGGGCGGTTGTCGCAGATCGGCCACGGCCAAGCTCTCGACGAGGACGGCACTCCGGCGGCCGTGTCCTTCGCCCGCGTCACCCAGCAGGTGACCGTCTCCTTTGCACAACTCCGACGGGTCGGACTCGGTGGCAGGCACGGGGCCGACGCGGCCGCCCGGGCGCTGCTCGTCGCCCTTGGCCTGCATGCCCACCTCCTGGCGTTCGGGAGGGGATTCGCGCTGCGGTCAGGCGCGGATCTCCGCCCGACGAAGACGGCCGTGACCTGGCTTGGGGGCGCCGGCGACGAGCGGTGCGCCCCCCTGAGCGCCGAGGGAACGCAGCAACTCTTGGAAGACGCCGTAGGCGCCGCGCGGCAGCAGGGTGTCGCGCTCGACGGCTGGGGAGAGGCGCCCACTCGACTGACGCCGAAGCCCAACCTCCGAGCGGTGATCAGCGCGACCTGGCCGAGTCGCGAGGACTGATGTTCGCCATCTCCGTCGAACTACTCCACGGAACATTCCGCGGCGACCCGGACGGCACGGCGAACACCGGCAATCTCGCCGCCGCGGAGTGGCCCCCGGCGCCCTCTCGCCTGTACTCAGCCTTCGTCGCTGCGGACGGAACGGGTGAGCGCTGCCGGCTGACCAACGGCGTGGAACTGGAGTGGTTAGAAGCCCTTTCGCCCCCGGTCATCCATGTCGACCCCGACCCGCCCCAGACCGAACTGCAGCCGCGCTATGTCGTTGAACACAAGGGAAGCGCGGTGAAGCACACCCATCAGGAATATGTCGGGCGGAGCGGGAAAATGGTCCGCGCCGGCCTGCGGGTCGCGCCACGCAACCCGTGGGTCGGCTACTCGTGGGAGAGCGAGGCGCCCGGCGAACGGACGCTGCGCGCCCTCCGGCTCCGCGCCGCCAGAATCGGCTATTTGGGGGCGTCCGACTCGCCGGTGCGCGTTCGAGTGCTCGATCACCGCCTTCCCCCGAACTTCCCCGAAACCACTCTCGCCCCCGATCCCGATGGCGATCGGTGGATCAATGTGCCGAAGCGCGGAGACCTCCGCATCCTGGATCGGATGTTCGACGCATGGACCGAGCACGGCGCCGACATCGCGCGATCTCAGTTCCCGGCCCTACGCCACGAAGTCGCCTACAGCGGCCCGGAATCGTCCGAGGCGGCGGAGATCGGACAGATGGTCGCCTCACTGCTCCTTCGCCCGGCCCTTCCGGGCCGACGAGTGTCGACGGCCACGGCGCTGTTCAAGGAGGCGGTACTCAGCCAGCACCAGCGGATCTTCGGAGATCCGCCGCCGATTCTCCACGGTCACGGCTTCACCAAGCAGGGTTACGAGATCGCTCGCTTCCTGGCGCTTCCTGATGCGGGACACCCGCATTCCCGGGGGCGGATCCATGGTCTCGCGCTGTGGACGCCTCCCGGCACGGAAGAGGCGATGAACCGGCGCATCGGGGAGGCGGCGTACTCCATTCGCCGGCTGTACGGATCTGGCGTGGATATCGAGGTGACTCCCCTTCGAAGCGCTCCTCGCCCGCCGTGGGCAGCGGACCACACGCGGTGGCTGGGCCCGTCGCGATCGTGGGTCACGGTCTTTCCGGCAGTCCATGAGCGCCGGCGGCGACTGGACCTCGAAGAAGTCTCCCGGTGGTGCCGACACGCGGGACTTCCTGCCCCTGTCGGGTTCCGCAGTTCCCGCAGGCCGCTCGTCCCCGGAGCGGTGGACCTGGCGCCGGTCGAGGTGAATCGACCCGGCCAGCCGGGTATCCCCTACTGCCATGTGGAACTCCACTTCAATGAACCGGTGGTCGGGCCGGTCGTCATCGGAAGCGGCCGCCAACGCGGACTCGGACTCTGTGCACCGGCGCGGAAGGAGGGCGGGTCACCCGAATGACGGACGAGCCGAAGGCCCCCTCCGGCGCGTCCGCGCCGGACTTTGCCGCGTTCTATCGAGCCCTCAACGGGCGCGATCCGTTCCCGTGGCAGGAACGCTTGGCTCACCAGGTCGAGGAGAACGAGGCATGGCCGGGCGAGATCGGTGTGCCGACCGGACTCGGCAAGACTTCGTGTCTCGATATCGCGGTCTGGTGGTTGGCCTCTCAGGCGCACCGGCGGCCCGCTGATCGAACGGCACCGACTCGGATCTGGTGGGTCGTTAATCGGCGCCTGCTCGTTGACTCTACCGCCGAGCACGCCGAGCGAATGAGGCAGGCGCTATCCGAGCCCGAAGGCGTGAGCGGCCTCTCCTCGGGCGAAGTTGCCGCGGTCGCGAGTGTGGCTGACCGGCTTCGGTCCCTGTCGTCGTCGGCCGCCGTCGACCCTCTCGAAGTGATCCGATTCCGGGGCGGCGTGGAGACGCGTACGCCGTCCGATCCCTCCCGGCCGGCAGTCGTCCTGAGCACTCTTCCGATGTTCGGATCCCGTTTGCTGTTTCGCGGTTACGGGTCGAGCACTTCGATGCGGCCGATCGATGCCGCGATGGCCGGAACGGACAGTCTCGTACTTCTCGACGAGGCCCATCTCGCTCCCCACCTCCGGAGCCTGCTGACCGCGTGTTCCGAGTGCACCCCAGGCGCGCAACCGATCCTCGGCGTCCGCTCTCGCCCTCAGGTCACGGCGTTGACGGCCACCGGAGATGCCAGCGCCGCGTCTCGTTTCGATCTCGACGAACGGGACTACGCGCACCCAGTCGTCCGACAGCGAGTAGGGGCAGCCAAGCCGATTGAAGTACGAAGCATGAAGTCCGGAGGAGTCGGCCCGAAACTCGCGGAGGCGACGAAGGAACTGTTGGACAAGGCGGCGGCGCCTGCCACGGCCCTCGTCTTCGCCAACACACCGTCCACGGCCCGGGAGGCTCACCGGCAGTTGCGCGAACTGCTGGACAAGAAGGAGGCCAGAGTGTTGCTTCTGACTGGACGTTCGCGCGAACGCGAGTCGGCGCGGATCCGATCGCGGATCTCGCGTGGGATGGCGGCGAGACGGGACGCGGGGACAGTGCGTAATCGCCATCTCGTCGTAGTGGCGACGCAGACACTCGAGGTGGGTGCCGACATCGACGCGGAGTACTTGGTCACGGAAGCGTGTGGCGTGCGCGCCCTCACGCAGCGGCTCGGCCGGCTGAATCGTTTGGGGCGCTTTTCCGATGCTCGAGGCGTCTATGTCCACACGCCGCCCAGGACGAAGGAAGCGACTTGGCCGATCTATGGTTCCGAACCGCAGACTGTCTTCGACAGCCTGCAGGCCGCGGCCAGCGACGGAACGGTGGACCTGTCCCCGGTGCGAATCACCGAAGTGCTGGGGCGCCCGGGGGACAAGCCCGGGCGGGCACCGGAACTGCTGTTCGGCATCCTGTGGGAATGGATCAAGACGACGACGCCGCCCCCGGGCGAGGCGCCCGTCGAACCCTTCTTTTCCGGTGTACGTGGCAGAGACTTCTCAATCTCCGTTATCTGGAGAGCGTATCTGCCAAACGCGAAGGAATCGGAGTCGGGTATGCTTCTGTGGCCTCGCGCCACTGACCGGGAGGCGGTGGATGTCCCGAAGTCGGATCTCTGCAAGTTCTTGGGTCGAGACCAGGTTCTCCGGCTCGCTCACGATGGACTCGCGGTGGAGACCATATCTGCCGATCGGCTGCGGCCCGGGGACACCGTCATCTTGGCGGCCGACCGAGGCGGCCTCGACAAATTCGGATGGAACCCGGCGGAATCGACGACGGTCATGGACGTATCCCTCTCCGATCGCGGACTTCCGTTGGACTCCGAAGCCATCCAGCGCCTTTGCGGAGTGGGCACTGTGAGAGGTCTCATCGAAACTGCGCTCGGTATCCGGGAAGGCGACAAGGAAGTATCAGAAACAGACCGTCGAGGTGCCGTCGTAGAGATTCTCGACAAAGTCCGTAAGGTTACGAAGCCGGAGGGCTGGCGCCGGCGGGAGTGGAAGAATTTCAAGAACTCGCTCGCCGGCCTACGGGTTCCGCTAGGGCGGGTAGTCGCCCACATTCCGTGTCGAATGACCATTCCGGAGCGGCCCAGCGACGAACTCGACGAAAGGTCCCTTACGGACGAGGTCGTGGACTTGGAGAGTCATGGCCGTGCGGTCGGGGAGCGCGCGCGAGCGATCGCGGCCAGCCTCGGTCTCGACGCTGACCTGACGGAGACGGTGGAGGCGGCAGGACGCCTTCACGACATCGGAAAGGCGGACAGGCGGTTCCAGCGTTGGCTCGACCCAGACGGCGATCATCCGGAAGACTTGGTGTTGGCCAAGTCCCGCATGCAACGGCACCGATGGGATGCCGCGCGCGCCGCCGCCAGGTGGCCGCGTGGCGGACGGCACGAAGCTCTGTCCGCCCGACTGGTTCGACAGTGGCTCCATCGGCAGCCGGAATGGGGCGACCGTCGGAGGCGCGATCTCCTACTGCACCTCGTGGTCAGCCATCATGGCAAGGGTCGCCCTCTAGTGCCTCCCGTCAAGGACGACGCGGCTTCTGTTGTCTCTTGGATCGTTGAGGGCCTTGCTGTTGAGACTCCCGCGGACTTGTCCATAGTGGACTGGAGCCAACCGCGTCGCTTCCGGAGTCTGAACGGGCAGTTCGGACCGTGGGGTCTGGCGCTTCTGGAGGCGATCGTCCGGTTGGCGGACCACGCCGTTTCGTATCGCTCCCTCAAGGAGGAGGATTGATGCCTTCGATTGCCTGTCCGGGTCTTCCCGGTGAATGGATCAATGGATGGCTGGCCGCCGTCGGTGCGACCGTGTTGGATTCGCGGCTCCGACTGTGCTGGACCGATGAGGTCACTCCCGTGGCGGTTCTGGCATCCGAGGACGATCCGGTCAGGATCGTCTCCGAGGCGTGGCCGCGGTTCGAAGCCGTGGAAGACCTGCCGCTCGCCCATGAGTGGCGTGGCGAACCCGTGCTAGGGCGCCAACGGGGATCCGGGCGCAGGGTTCCGGTGGAGGCTTTCGCCTCGCGAGCACGGGTGGCGCGAGGTCACCCGCAATCGTGGTCACTGTCCTCGAGCCTGACGGATCTCCATGTGGACGAGAATGGAGACGTGAAGCACGCCCATTTCGACCCAACGGCGCCGGCAGGCACTTGGCTTCATCGCCGGCTTCTGAGAGTCCATCGTAGGGTCACTCCCTCCATCGAAGTCCTCACGGATGCCCTCTTGGGGCTGGCCGTTCGCATAGAGGATAACGGGCTCGGTTTCGATCACCGGCGCCTCGGCTCCCAGTCGGACAATTCGAGAAGGCGTGTCGATCCGGTCGTGGAGTCGCTGGCCTTTTTCGGGCTGGCTCTTCTTCCGGTTCGCGGGCGCGGAACCGATGGCCGTATCGGTGGTCGAGAAGCGCTTGCCCTCCAGCGGGGATGGCGTAGCGCCGAATTTGGTAATGACCAAGAGCAATCCTTTCAGTGGCCCGCGTGGTCCCAGCGTCTCGATCGTCACGGGATAGATGCGCTTCTCGACATCTGGCGACCCGACAAGAAGCACCTCTGGAATAGAGTTGGCGTTCATGCCGCGTGGGAGACAGTGCAGTACCAATCGCGCGGCCGGGAGCGGACTCGAGCCTTCGGATCGCACCGACTGTGATTCCGGAGCCCATCGTACGGATATCGGCGATCGAGCACTTCGTCTACTGCCAGCGGCAGTGCGCCCTCATCCACGGCGACGGCGTGTGGAGCGACAATCAACGTACGGTTCAGGGTCAACGAGCCCATCGCCGGGTGGACAGCGGGCGCCATCGCCAGGAGCGAGGTCGGCAGGTCCTGCGTGCTATCCCGGCTGTGGTCGGAGGCGCTCGGCCTGACGGGTCGAGCTGATGTGATCGAGATCGAGAATGATGGCGCTGTTCGTCCGGTGGAGTACAAGTCCGGCGTCCGGCACGGGTCGGCGGCCGATCTGCAGTTGTGCGCCCAAGCCCTCTGTCTCGAAGAGATGCTCGAAGTCGAGATCCCGTTCGGGTTCGTCTGGTACGGAGGCCCTCGTCGCCGGGAGCGGGTCGCGTTTACTCCAGGCCTGCGGGGGGAAGTGTGCGGAGCGATCCGAGCCATTCGAGAACAATTGATTGCGGGCGCGCTCCCCGAGGCGCCGAACGACCGCCGATGCACCGAGTGTCAGTTGCGTCATCACTGTCTTCCCGAGGTGACGAGCGCCCCCGATCGGGTAACCCGCTACCTGAGAGGAGTTGTCTTCGCGTGCGATACCTGAGCACCGTCTATATGCGCGAGCACCGGGCGAAGGTGCGCCATCGGCGAGGTTCGCTGGTCGTCTCGACGCCCGACGGCAACCACAGGATCCCTCTTGAGGGAGTCGATGCCGTTGTCCTGCTCGGCGGCGGACAACTGACCACCCAGGCCCTCGATGCGTGCGTTCGCAGCGGCGTGCGGGTGTCCGCACTCCGGCTCGGCGGCTCGGTACGGTTCATCGTGGGGAGCGCTACAGGAGGGAATGTCCATCTTCGCGCGGCCCACTATGGTGCGATGGCGGACGAAGAGCAGTTCCTCGCACTCTCCAAGGCGTTTGTGGCGGCGAAACTGCAGAACAGCCGAAGAGTCGTGTCGCGCTGGGCCAGGGACGAGAACGACTCGGATCGAGCGGAAGAACTTGCGGAGCGAGGCCGACAGATCGGACAGCGCGTTGCCAGATTGGTAGGGGCGCCGGACGCCGACCATGTTCGTGGAGTGGAAGGCGACTCTGCGCGGATCTACTTCCGCGCCGTCCGATACGCCCTCTCCAAGAGCCGCTTTCCGTTCACCGGGCGTAACCGGAGACCGCCTCGAGACCCGGTGAACGCGATGCTGGGCTTCTGCTACGGCTTGCTCGTGACCGAGTTGGTCGGGGCTCTGGAGAGCGTCGGACTGGACTACCAGATGGGCTTCTTCCACCGCCCCAGATCAGGGCGCCCGTCGCTGGCTCTCGACTTGGTCGAGGAACTTCGCACCGTCACCGATCGCTTCGTCGTGTCTCTGGTGCGGCGGCGACAGGTTGGCGAGGACAGTTTCACGCGGATGCCGGGAGGCGGCGTCTATCTCAGTGATGAGGGGCGCACCTACCTTCTCGGCGCGTGGGAAAAGCACAAGGAAGACGAGTTCCATCACGCCGTGTGCGATCGCAGGGTGGCTAGGTGGGCACTGCCGTCCGTCCAGGCGACGCTTCTCGCCCGCCACCTGCGCGGCGACCTGCCCCGGTATCCCCCGTTCGTTCTTCCATAGCGCCGTGGACATCCTGCTCACCTACGACATCGCCGAAACCGATGGGGCAGGGGCTTTGCGGCTTCGTCGAGTCGCCAAGGTGTGCGAGAAGTACGGCGAGCGGGTCGAACTGTCGGTCTTCGAGTGCCGCCTGTCGCCGGCGCGCTTCGCCCGCCTGGTCGGCGAGGTGCGGGATGTGATCGACGAGGATCGGGATTCGGTGATCGTGTACCGGTTTCCGGGAGACCTGGGCGAGGGGAGGCTCCGTCTCGGACGGAGCCGGGGACGCGAACTGGGCCAACCGTGGGTCATCTGAGCGATCTGCGAACCTCCGGTGATTCGGGCGGCCGGTCGCGCTCGCAACCCGGAAACGGCGTGTGTGGAGTCGGGAATTGCCATGAATTGAGTAGAATCGGGTCCGTACCGTGGGAGTCATACCGCCGACTCGCGTGATCAAAGCCGTTTTGTGCCCGAAAACGGCCGTCTCCGCGGATTAGCCCTCGTAGCCGGGGGTAATCTCCGGCCTTCGTTGAGCGCGAGGCCCTACCCGGCCCCCGGCGCCCAACTGGCCCCCTCGTAGCCGGGGGTAATCTCCGGCCTTCGTTGAGCGGACCGGGCGAACCGGAAGGTGGTCTGGTTCGATGACCTCGTAGCCGGGGGTAATCTCCGGCCTTCGTTGAGCGGCCTGGTCCGAGGCCAGAGAGCGCGCTTGGTGCTGCCGCTCGTAGCCGGGGGTAATCTCCGACCTTCGTTGAGCGAATCTCAGCATGGACCACGGGATCGCGGGGAGGGTGCTCGTAGCCGGGGGTAATCTCCGGCCTTCGTTGAGCGTGCCCCATGTCCGACAGGTGCGGAATCACCTTGCGCTCGTAGCCGGGGGTAATCTCCGGCCTTCGTTGAGCGGCGATGTACGCGATTTGGTTGGTCTTCACCGTGCCGCTTCGTAGCCGGGGGTAATCTCCGGCCTTCGTTTGAGCGCAATCTACGCCACCCGTGCGAGCGGCGTCTGCTATCTCCGTAGCCGGAGTTAGCCTTCCGGCTTCGTTGAGCGGGTCCATCCGCCCGCCCTCGGGGAAAACCACGCCACTCGTCGCCGGACGGCCCCTTCTGGCCTTCGTTGAGCGAGGAGCGTTACCGGCGTCAAATCCCTAAACTGGGGCCAGTCGCCGGGGGCGGAAGTCCCGGGCCTTCAGGTGCCGACAGGGGAGGATCGTTTCGCCGCGGATCCCGCCGTTGAAGGACTCCCCCGTTGAAGGACTCCCCCGTTGAAGGACTCCCTCGGGCCGATCCGGCGATCAAAATGCTTTCTTGACCAAGAGACTTGGGTTGCCGACTCCTGCGTTGGCGGTAGATCGGACCGGCCCTCTCGGCCGCATGTGCCCGGCTCTCCCGAACAGGTGCCGTGTGGTTTCATTCGGGGCATCATGAACTCGAGAACCGGAAGCCGCCACGGCTCGCCGACAGCTGCGCCGGGCATCGCCATCGCCGCCGTGCTGGCCCTCGCCGCCTGCGCCCCGCCCGCGGACGCCCCGTTCCCCAGCGGGCCCATCGAGATCGTCTCCTGGGCGACGCCCGGAGGCCCCAGCGACCTGCTCGCCCGCGCGCTCGCGGCGGCGGCCCCGGAGCACTTCGACGGGCAACGCGTCACTGTGGTCACGCGGCAGGGGGGGGCGGGGGCGGCGGGGATGCAGTACCTCCGGGGACAGGCCGGAGACCCGCATCGGCTCGGCGTCTTCACGGCCAGCGGCACGGTGAACATGGCGACCGGGCGGATTCCGTTCACCACCGGGGACTTCAGCCCGATCCTCCGGGTCCAGGTGGATCCCTTCCTGATCGCCGTCCGCGAGGACAGCCCGTTCCGCGCGCTCCCGGACCTCTTCAACGCGGCGGCCACGGCGGCCGGCGGCGCCGCGAACGCCGACCCGGATACGGGCGCCGTGTCCATTTCCGGGTTCGGGGCGGCTTCGGCGCACTTCCTCGGCTTCCAGCGGCTGCTCGCGGCGGCCGGGTCGCCGGACATCCGCTGGATCGCCTACGAGGGGTCCGGTGACGCGGTCGTGGCGGCGCTCGGCGGCCACACCGACGCGGTCCACACGAACTACAACATCGTCCGCGAGCACTTGCGGGCGGGGACGATGCGCGTCCTGGCGGTGGCCCTCCCGCTGGAGGCGCTTCCCGACGCGCCCGCTTACGCCGACCTCGGCTTCGACCTCGCCCCGGTGCACTGGCGCGGCGTCGTCGGCCCTCCGGGGTTGACGCCTGAACAGCGCGGCGACCTTCGCCGCCGCCTGACCGCGACCATCGAGACGCCGGAGTTCCGGGAATACATGGAGCGCGCCGCGATGGAATACGCCACGATGGACAGTCCCGACGCCTTCGCCGCCTGGATGGCGGAGGAAGTCCGGACCAGCCGGGAGTTGCTCCGGCGCCTGGGCCTGCTCGACCGGGCGGATCCGTGAGCGGGGCGCGCCTCCGGGCGAGTCACCTCGTCGAGGCCGGCGCTCTCGCGCTCCTCGGCGCGGTCGTCCTGCTCGACGCCCGCGCCTACCCGCCGCCGCTGACCGAGGGGGCGCCCGGCCCGGCCTTCTTCCCCCGGCTGGCGGCGGCGCTGCTCATCGCCTGCGCGCTCTGGCTCGCCGTCCGCTCCGCCCGCGGCGGCGCCCGCTCCCCGGCGTCGGCCGCGGCGGCCGTCCCCGCCGGCGACGCGGGCCGACCCGGCGCCGGCGGCGGCCTCCCCGTCCGGCGCCGCGACTGGCGCCGGGTCGGGGCGGCGGCCGGGACGATCGCCGCCTTCCTCCTCGTCCTGCCGCACCTCGGGACCCTCGCCGCGCTGCCGCTGCTGCTGTTCGGCCTGATGCGGCTCGCCGGGGAACGCGCCCGCGCCGTCCTCATCGCGGCGCCGCTGGTCTTCGCCGGTTTCGTCGTCCTCCTGTTCGAGGCCGTCCTCGGCGTTCCCCTGCCGTGACCACCTTCGTGACCGCAGCCGCGGCCGGGCGACGCCTCCCGGCGCCCCGCTCGACCCGGCGCTCCACCCCGTGACCCACCTCCTCGAAGGGCTGGCGACGGCGTTCTCCCCGCTGAACCTCGCGGTCATCCTCGCCGGGAGCGTGCTCGGCGTCTTCGCCGGCGCCGCGCCCGGACTGAGTTCCACCGTCGGGCTCGCGCTGGTCCTCCCGCTGACCTTCGCGCTCGACCCGGCGCCGGCGCTGCTCATGATGATCTCGATCTACATGGCGGCGGAGTACGGGGGCTCCATCACCGCGATCGCCATCGGCGTCCCCGGCAGTTCCCCGGCGCTCGCCACCACCTTCGACGGTTACGCGCTCACCCGCCGGGGCGAGGCGGGCCGGGCGTTCGGCATCTCGCTGTTCGCGTCCATGAGCGGCGGCATCCTGGGAACGCTGCTCCTCATGGCGCTGCTCGGGCCGCTCTCGCGGGCGGCGCTCGCCTTCGGCCCGGCGGAGTACTTCGGGCTCGGCGTCTTCGGCCTGGCGGTGGTCGCCAACCTGGTGGGGCGCGACCCGCTGCGCGGCGTCGTCAGCGCGCTGCTCGGCCTCCTGTTCTTCGTGGTCGGTCTCGATGTCCTCACCGGCGCTCCCCGGCTCACCTTCGGCGCCGGGGCGCTCCTCGACGGTTTCGGCCTCGTGCCCATGCTCATCGGGTTCTTCGCCATCGGCGAAGCGCTCGGCGCCCTCGCCGGCGGCCGCGCGGACTCCTCGGGGAAAGCGCGGCTGGACGGCGCGCTGCCCCGCTTCCGGGAACTGCTTGGTCTGTGGCCGTCCGTCCTGCGCGGTTCGGCGATCGGGGGCTTCATCGGCGTCGTCCCCGGCGCCGGGGCGACCATCGCCTCCCTCGTCGCCTGGAACGAGGAACGCCGGGTCTCGAAGACGCCGGAGCGGTTCGGGCAGGGGGCGCCGGCCGGCATCGCGGCGCCGGAGGCGGCGAACAACGCCTGCGTCGGGGCTGCGATGATCCCGTTGCTGGCGCTCGGGGTTCCGGGTTCGGCGTCGGCGGCGGTGCTGCTCGGCGGACTCACCGTGCAGGGCGTGACTCCGGGGCCGCTGCTGCTCGCCGAACGCGCTTCGCTCGTCTATGCGCTCTACGCCGGGTTCCTGGCGGCGGTGGCCTTCATGTTGGTCGTCGGGCGGCTGGGCATTCCGCTCTGGGTGCGCGTGGTGCGGCTGCGCCCTTCGATCCTCATGCCGCTGGTCGTCGGCATCTCGCTGACCGGCGCGTTCGCGCTTCGCGGCAACCTCGCCGACGCCTGGTTCGCGCTGTTCTTCGGCGTCGTCGGCTTTGTTATGCTGCGGCGCGGTTATCCGCTTGCGCCGGCCGTGCTCGGCCTGATCCTCGGGCCGATGGTGGAGACGAACTACCGCCGGGCGCTCACGCTCTCTTCCGGTTCCCATACGGTGTTCGTCGAGAGCCCGATCGCTCTCGCCTTGATCGCGTTCGCGGTCCTGAGTTTCGCCGCGCCGGCGCTGCGCGGCCGTTTCCCGTTCCGCAGAAAGGCGACCGAATGAGCGCGACCGACGCCGTTACCCGTTTCCTCCTCGAAACCTCGCTCGAGGACTTGCCCGAGCCGCTGCTCGTCGAAGGCCGGCGCTGTGTTACCGACGGCGTCGGCGTGATGCTCGCCGGGACCACCGAGACCTGTTCCCGCCTGGTTCGCGACCTGCTCGCCGAGCAGGGAGGGGCGCCGGAAGCGAGCGTTTTCGGGAGCGAGCCGCCGCTGAGGGCGCCGGCGTCGCTCGCGGCGCGGGCGAACGGCACGGCCGGGCACGCGATGGACTTCGACGACACGCAACTCTCGAACGCTCCGGACCGCATCTTCGGGTTGCTCACCCACCCCACCGTCGCGCCGCTCGCGGCCGGCCTCGCGGTGGGGGAGCGGGTCGGGGCGAGCGGCGCCGCGCTGCTCGAAGCCTTCCTCCTCGGTTTCGAGGTGGAGTGCAAGATCGCCGAGGCGATCCACCCGCGCCACTACCGGGAAGGGTTCCACTCGACCGCCACCGCGGGAACGCTGGGCGCCGCCGCGACCGCGGCGAAACTGGCCGGCTTGGATCGGGACGGGATCGAGATGGCGCTCGGCATCGCCGCGAGCCTCGCTTCCGGCATCCGGCTGGGTTTCGGGACGATGACCAAGCCGCTCCACGCCGGCCGGGCCGCGGAGAACGGCGCGCTGGCGGTGGACCTGGCGGCGCGCGGTTTCACTTCCGGGCGCAGCGGGCTCGAAGCGCGGTGGGGGTACTTCCGGGTCTTCGGCGGCGGTTTCGACGCGGAGCGCATGAATCTCGGCGATCCTTACACCCTGCTCGATCCGGGGGTTTCCGTGAAGATGTTTCCTTCCGGGAGCCTCGGGCATCCGAGCATCGCCGCCATGCTCGACCTGGTGGAGGAACGGGATATCGCTCCGCGGCAGGTGGAGCGCATCGTCTTCCGCGCCGGCAAGAACATCCTGAATCCGCTCCGCTACCTGGAGCCGAAGAACGCGCTGGAGGCGAAGTTCTCCATACCCTTCGTCCTCGCCAGCGCGGTGCTGCGGCGGCGCGTCGGGATCCGCGAGTTCTCGGACGACTTCGTTCGTTCGCCGGAGGTGGTGGAGATGATGGGCCGCGTCTCGGTGGAGTTCGACGCGGAGATAGACGCCCGCGGCTACGACCGGATGCGGAGCGCCATCGAGGTGCGCCTCACCGACGGCGCGGTGGTTGCCGCCGAAGCGGACACCTATCCCGGCGGCCCCGAACGCCCGCTCACGCGGGACGAACTCCGCGCCAAGTTCCTCGACTGCGCCCGGCTGGTCCTCCCGGCCGAACGCGCCGAAGAGGCGCTGGCGCTGGTGGAGCGGGTGGACGACGCGCCCCGCGTCTCCGACCTGGCGAACGCCCTGTCGGGCGCGGCGGCCGAGGTGGCTGCGTGAGGTCCGTTCCTCCCGTCCGTCGGTTCTTTCCGGCCTTCCTGCTGCTCGGCGCCGCCTTCGCCGGCTGCGGGGAGGGACCGCCTCCTCCCGCCCCCGAACCGCTCTACGAGGCGGCGCAGGTTGAAACGAACTTCCTGTTGGAGATGCGCGACGGCGTCCGCCTCGCCACCGATGTGTATCGTCCGGCCCTCGAAGGCGTCCCCGTCGAAGAGCCCTTCCCGGCGCTCCTCCACCGCACGCCCTACGACAAGCGGTCGGAGCGCCTGGTCGAGCAGGCGCGGTTCTTCGCGTCGCGCGGCTATGTGGTCGTCCTGCAGGATCTCCGCGGCCTCTACTTCTCGGAAGGCGTCTTCCAGAAGTACCACGAGTTCGACGCCCCGGACGGCTACGACACCATCGAGTGGATCGCCGGACTCGACTACACCCTCCCGGCGGTGGGAATGTGGGGCACTTCCTACGGCGCGCATACCCAGGCGGACGCGGCGAAGACCGCCCCGCCGGCGCTCGCCGCGCTGGTCCTCACCATGGGCGGTCTCTCCGACGCGTGGACGCACAAGGTCCGGAACCACGGCGCCTTCGAACTCGGCCAGCAACTCGGCTGGGCGCACAGCCAACTCGCCGCGGTAACCGATGAACCGAGCCTCCGCGAACGGTTGGAGCAGTCGTCCCCGTCCGATTGGTTCGACGACACGCCGTTCGCCAAGGGCGAAAACCCCCTCTCCGCGGCGCCGAACTTCGAGGACTACTACCTGGAGATGCAGAACCGCGGGGACTACGACGACTACTTCCGCGGGATCGGCCGCAACTGGCGGGAGTACTACGAGGACACGCCGGACATCCCGATGCTCCATGTGGGCGGCTGGTACGACTCCTACGCGCCGGGCACCATCGAGAGTTTCGTCGAGTTGTCGCGCGCCCGGTCGTCGGAAGTGCGGCTGGTCATGGGCCCCTGGACGCACGCGGCCACCACCCGCTCCTACGCCGGGGATGTGGAGTTCGGCGCGGCGGCCGCTATTCCCGACTTCGCCCGCGAGTTCCACCTCCGCTGGTTCGACCGCCATCTCAAGGGGAGGGAGGACGCCGGCCCGCCGGCGGACTTCGCCGGTCTCGAAGGGGAAGCGGAGGCGCCGGCGGCGCTCTTCGTCATGGGGGGCGGAGACGGACGCCGGGACGGGGACGGCCGCCTCTTCCACGGGGGCGAGTGGAGGTCGGCTTCCTCCTGGCCGCCCGCGGGAACCGCGCCGACCCGCTTCCACCTCCGCGCCGGCGGAAGGCTCAGCGAAGAGCCGCCCGGCGAGGACGAGGGTTCGACCGCGTACGCCTACGACCCGGAGCACCCGGTCCCGACGATCGGCGGCGCGTTCTCCGGAGCGCTGAAGCGCGGCGCCTACGACCAGCGCGAGCGGCTGTTCGTCTCCCTCCGCGGCGGCTCGGAGAACGGGTTTTTCGCCTCGGAGGTCGAGGGGCGCCGCACCGCGGACCGCCCCGATGTGCTCGTCTTCGAAACGGAACCGCTGGAAGAAGACCTGGTCGTAGTCGGCCCGGTGAGCGCCGTGCTCCAGGTCTCTTCGGACGCCCCGGACACCGACTTCACCGCGAAGTTGGTGGATGTGTATCCGCCGAGCGCGGACTACCCGGACGGTTTCGACCTGAACATCACCGACGGGATCCTCCGCGCCCGCTACCGCGACTCCCGGCAGGCCGCGCCGCCGATGGAACCCGGAGAGACCTACGAGATCGAAATCCGACTCTTTCCCACCGCGAACCGCTTCGCCGCCGGCCACCGGATCCGCCTCGAAATCTCCAGTTCCAACTACCCGCGTTTCGACCGCAACCCGAACACCGGCGAACCCCTGGGCCGCCACACCCGAATGGTCCCCGCCGAAAATGTCATCCACCACTCGGCGACGCATCCCTCCGCCCTGATCCTCCCCCTCCAAGCCCCGCCCGACTGATTGCGCCGGAAGCCGTCGGCGCTTGCCGCGGCGCGTGGGCGCGCCCTGCGTTTCGGCCCTCGACCTCGCGGGTTCGCGCGAGAATGCGCCGATGTCGTTGGAACGGAGCGGGGCTCTTCGCCAAATCGCTTGGCGGTGGCACGTACACCCGGCGATCGCGGTTCGCGGCCCGCGGGGGTGCGGGAAGACCACGCTTGCCGAGCAGGTCGCGGCCGCCGAACCGGAGGCGGTCTTCTTCGACTTGGAGCGCGAGGCCGATCGCGTTCGACTGCGGGATCCGGAGGAGGCCATCGCGCCGTTGAGCGGTCTCGTCGTGATCGACGAGATCCAACGCATGCCGAGGCTGTTCAACGCCCTTCGCGTCCTGATCGACCGTCCGGGCGCGGCGACTCGATACCTGCTCCCCGGCAGCGTCTCGCCGAGGATCGTTCGGGGCGTGTCGCAGTCCCTGATCGGCCGTCTCGGCATCATGGATACGGCCGGATTCGATCTCGGAGAGGCGGCCGAGCGGCCCGGCGGCTGGCGGCGGCTCCGGGAGAGGGGCGGGATGCCGAACAGTTACCTCGCGCCTACGACTCGAGAATCCTTCTCGTGGCGCCGCGAGTACATCGAGAACTTCATGGAGGCTGATGTGGACGACCTCGGCCCGGGTATGACGGCCGCCGAACTCCGGCGCTGCTGGACGCTTCTGGCCGAGAACCATGGACGGCTCTGGGACGCGGCTGCATTCGCCCGGGAACTCGGGATCGGTCGAGAGCAGGCCGGCCGCTGCCTGGACCTGCTCGACGGAGCGTTCGTCGTGCGGGTCTTGCCCGCATGGTTCCTCACCGTGAGGAAGAGGCAGGTGCGCTCGCCGAAGGTCTATGTGCGGGACACGGGGATGCTGCACGCGATGCTCGGTCTTTCGACCGTCGAAGAAATCGCCGACAGCCCGAAGGCCGGAGCGTCCTTCGAGGGGTTCGTGATCGAGCAGATACTCGACCGCGTCGGCGAATGGCACGCATTCTTCTGGCGTACGCACGGTGGCGCGGGAGTCGGTCTCGTACTGAACTGGAGCGGCAGGCGGTACGGCTTCGATGTGAAGTACAAGGAGTCCCCGAAGACGACGAAGTCCATGCGTATCGCCCTCGATGCTCTCGATCTCGAGCGTCTGTTCGTCGTCTATCCCGGCGCCGACCGCTACGACTTGGACGCCCGGATCGAAGCGCTTCCCGTGAAAGACATCGCCACCGTCCTGGAACGCCCGCCTTGGGAATCACTCGAAGAAACGGCCGCCGCGCGGCCGCCCTACGGCTGGCAGACCCGGGGCGCGCCGCCGCCGACGCCCTGACCGGTCGCGAGCCATCGCGACCCCCCGCCCGAGGAGCGGGACGATTGCCCGGAGAGGCCCCTCAGATACGGCGTGGAGGTGAAGTACACCGATGCCCCTCGCGTCACGCGCTCCATGCGGACGGCCCTCGCCGACCTCGACCTGGAGCGCCTCTACCTCGTGTATCCCGGCGAGGAGCGGACGACTTCGACGAACGCATCGAGGTCCTGCCGGTTACCGACATCCCGGCGCTCTGGCCGCCCTACGGCGGCTGAGCCGAGTCCGTCGTCCGTCGCAGAGAGCCGATCGCTCGACCCCCGGCGCGGGATAGATTCCCGCTCCCGAGGGAGGTTCCCGATGCGAACGAACTGCAGAAACGAACGAGACCGGCGCCGCGACCCGCTCGTCCGCCGCGCGAAGTCCGGCCGAACCGCGTTGCGGCTGGCCCCGCTGCTCCTGTTCGGCTTCGCCGCCGGCGCGGCGGGGCAGGGGTACTTCACCGTGGACGCCGGCGGTACGGCCGCCCGCGACCTGCTCATCGCGGTTTCCGGCGTGAACCATCCGACTCGCTGCGACACGCTGCTCTACGCGAACCCGGCGGACGCGCCCCGGGACGAGGCGTGCACGGCTTCCACGCCCCAGGAGTTGTTTCGGAGTCTGTTCCGTCCGGGCGCCGGTTTCGCCCTCGGCGGCGCGGTCGGTTACCGAGTGGGCGCCCTCCGGCTCGAACTTTCGGTGATGAGCGCCGGGGCCGGGGACGACGAGCGGCTGATCGCCACCGCTTCCGGCAACGACTCGGCCCTCATCTCGAAGGACAGCGAGTGGGATCCCGACGACCCTCCCTCCGAGACCTTCTCGGAAGTGCGCGTCCGCCGCGGGTTCGCCAACGCGATCCTCGACCTGTCCAACCCTTCGCCGCTCACGCCCTACCTGGGCGCCGGGGTCGGCCTCGGCAGGGTCGAGGCGCGCTACGCCGCCCGCTGGCTGCGCCGCGCGGATCTCGGCCCGGCGGAGTGGCAACGGAACGCCGCCGGGACCACCAGCCTGCTCGACACCCGCCTCCGGGAACTCCGGGTGGGCTTCCAGACGTTCGCCGGCATCGCGTTCTCGCTGGGCGGCGCCGCCGCGCTCGACCTGCGCGCCCACTGGTCGCGCTTCACCGGGTTCACCGCGGCGGAGCAACTCTGGCGGCAGATCCGGGATCACGAGCCGGTGCAGGCGGACGGCGCCACCCCGTTCACCACGGATGTCGCCGTCGGTGACCTCGACCGCCTCGGCTTGACCTTGGGGATGCGCTACTCGTTCTGACCGGCCCGGGGCCGCCGAACCGGGAGGACTACGGGCGGCCCCCGACGCGCTGCCCGCGCGCTCCCGCCGCGCTCCCGGCGCGCCTCCCGAGGCGGCGCGCGCCGCTCGTGCGAAACTCTTGGGCGCCGCCGTGCCCGAGACCGACTCCGCCCCCGACCCGTCCGCCGGGGCGCCGCCGGACTGGAAGTCCCGCCGTCCCCCCACGCTCTCGGCGCTTCGCCGCGCCGTCTCCGGCGAGTCCGCCCCGGAGGACGGCGCCGCCGCCACCGTGCGCGGCTGGCTCGCCGGCCGCCGCTCCTCCGGCAAACTCCTCTTCCTCCGTTTCCGGGACGGCTCCGGCGCGGCGCAGGTGGTCGTCGCCAAGGCCGCGGTCCCCGAGGACGACTTCGCCGCCGCGAAGCAGGCGCCTCTCGAGAGCGCCGTCGAAATCGAGGGCCGGGCCTTCGCCGAACCGCGCGCTCCCGGCGGGATGGAACTCCGCGCCGACCGCTTCCGCGTGCTCTACGCCGCGGAACCCTCCTACCCGATCACGCCGAAGGAGCACGGGGCGTCGTTCCTGCTCGACAACCGCCATCTCTGGCTGCGTTCGGGGAAGCAGCACGCGCTCCTCCGCGTCCGCGACGAAGTCCTGTTCGCCTTCCGCGAATACCTCCGCGAGCAGGGGTTCGTGAACGCCGACACGCCGATCTTCACGCCGAACGCCTGCGAGGGCACCACCACGCTCTTCGAAACCCGGTACTTCGACCAGCGCGCCTACCTGAGTCAGAGCGGCCAGTTGTACAACGAGGCGGTGGCGATGTCGGTGGGGCGCACCTACTGCCTCGGCCCCACTTTCCGCGCCGAGAAGTCCAAGACGCGGCGGCACCTCATCGAGTTCTGGATGCTCGAGCCGGAAGTGATGTTCGCCGACCTGGACGAGATCGTGGCCCTGGCGGAAGGACTCATCTGCCACGCGGTGGCGCGGGTCCTCGAAAACCGCCGTCCCGAACTGGACACGCTCGAACGGGACGCCGCGGCCCTCGAGACCGTCCGCCCGCCCTTCCCGCGGATGACCTACGACGAGGCCGCGGACCTCCTGGCGGGGAAGACCGACTTCACCCGCGGCGACGACTTCGGCGCCCCGGACGAGACCGCGCTGACCGAGGGGCGGGACCGGCCGCTGGTGGTGACCCGCTTCCCGACCGCGATCAAGGCGTTCTACATGCAGCCGGCGCCGGAGCGCCCCGACCGGGTGCTCGGCATGGACATCCTCGCTCCCGAGGGCTACGGCGAGATCGTGGGCGGCGGCCAGCGGATCCACGAACCGGAACTCCTGCGGGAGCGGATCCGCGAGCACGACCTCCCCGAGGAGGCGTTCGCCTGGTACGCCGACCTCCGGCGGTACGGGTGCCCGCCGCACTCCGGGTTCGGCCTGGGGATCGAACGCTTCGTCTCCTGGGTGGCCGGGATCTCCCACCTCCGGGAAGCGATCCCGTTCCCCCGGACCCTCTACCGCCTCGCTCCGTGAGGAACGGCCCGGCCGGGAGTTCGTCCGATGCGCCTGCTCCGCCTGCTGACCTTGGTCGGGTCACTCGACCGGCTCCGCCGCCTGGGGCCGCTGGCGTTCGGCAAGAGCCTGCTCGGGCCGATGAGCCTGCTGGGTCTGCTGGCCTCGTCCCCGGCGGCGCGCCGGCTGCCGGGGCGGGCGGTCCGGCGGCTGCTGGCGGTGCGGGAGGCGCTGCGCAACCGGCGGCCCCCCTCCTGACCGGAGCCGGGAACGGCCGCCGGGGCTCGCGCCCGGCGAGCGGGAGGCGGGTGGCGCTGGTCACGCTGGGATGCGCCAAGAACCTGCTCGACAGCGAGGTCATGGCCGGCGTCCTCGCCCGGCGCGGTTACACCCTCACGACCGAGCCGGCGGAGGCGGACGCGGTGCTGGTGAACACCTGCGGGTTCATCGGCCCGGCGAAAGAGGAGGGCGTGAACACCATCCTCGACCTGGCGCGCTACCGGCGCGACGGGAAGTGCCGGCAACTCGTGGTCGCCGGCTGCCTCGCGCAGCGCTACGCCGCCGACCTGTCCCGCGAGATCCCGGAAATCGACCGGATCGTGGGGCTGGATGAAGTGGCCCGGATCGCCGACATCCTGGATCCGCCCCCGGAGACCGCCGGCCCCCGGCCCCCGCCGCTCACCGCCGACGGCAGCGTCACCTGGCTCTACGACCACGAGACTCCCCGGCTCCGCTCCACGCCGCCCCACACCGCCTACCTCAAGGTGGCCGAGGGCTGCGACTACCCCTGCACCTTCTGCGTGATCCCGCAGATCCGCGGCCGGTTCCGCAGCCGGGATCCGGAGTCGGTCCTGGCCGAGGCGGAAGCGCTCGCCGCCGAAGGGGCGAAGGAACTCGTGCTGGTGGCGCAGGACACCACCGCCTACGGGACCGACCTGGGTCTGCGCCACGGGCTGGCGACGCTGCTCCGCCGCCTGGCCGGGGTGCCGGGCGTGCGCTGGGTGCGGTTCCTCTACGCCTACCCCACCACCCTCGACGACCGGGTGCTCGAGGCGATGGCGGAAGTGCCGGAAGTCTGCCGCTATGTGGACATCCCGCTGCAGCACGCCTCCCGCCGCATCCTCCGGGACATGCGCCGGCCGGGGAACCGGAAGAGCAACGAGCGGCTGTTGCGGCGGATCCGGGAGGCGGCGCCGGGGGCGGCCATCCGCAGCACCTTCATCGTCGGCTTCCCCGGCGAGACCGAGAGCGACTTCGAGGAGTTGTACGAGTTCGTCGCCGAGGCCGAGTTCGACGCGATGGGCGCGTTCCTCTACTCCAACGAGGAGTCGGCGGCCTCCTTCGTCCAGGTCGAGACGGTTTCGGAGGAGGAGAAGGAAGAGCGCCGCGCCCGGTTGATGGCGCTCCAGGAGGGAATCGCGCTGCGCCGCCACCGGGACGCGGTGGGCGAGGTCGTCCCGGTGCTGGTGGACGGCCCCCCGGAGGAGAGCGATCTCCTGCTCGCCGGGCGGACGGAGGGGCAGGCGCCGGAGGTGGACGCCCGCGTCCTCATCGTGGACGGCGAAGCCCCGGTGGGCGAGTTCTGCGAAGTGCGGATCACCGAAGGCCACGCCGCCGACCTGGTCGGCGTCTCCCTCGGCCCCACCGGGCGCTGAACCCCGGGCGCTGAACCCCGGGCGCCGGACCCCGGGCGCCGGGGCCCCGCTTGTCCGCCGCCCCGCGGGGCGGCCCCCGCTGCTATCATTGCCCGTTCGCTTGCGGGCCGGAGGAAAGGCCGCAAGCCGTCCTTTTTCGCCCGTCGCGCCCGGGGGTGCGGCGGGTTTTTCCGAACCTACCCACGAGGCTCCAGGTATTCCAGACCCATCACCGCCGCCGCATCCGCCCGGCGGATCGGCCGACCTCGAAGCGCGCATCCGGCGCCTCGCGGGACGGGCGGCGGCGAGCGTCGGAGTTCGACTCGCATGGACGGAAATCAAGGGTTCGCGGGGGAACCGGCGCGTCCGCGTCTTCATCGAGCGCCCCGACGACGCCGTGGGACTCGGGGACTGCGAGCGGATGAACGAGCGCCTTTCCGCGCTCTGCGATCTCGAAGATCCGATCCCCGGCTCGTGGACTCTCGAAGTGAGCACCCCGGGGCTGGATCGGCCGCTGTTCTCTCTCGACGAGTGCCGCCGCTTCGTCGGACGCCGCGTTACGGTGCGGCACTTGGAGGGGGATCGGCCGAAGGCGGTGACCGGGACCCTCTCCGCGGTGGAGGAGGGGGCGATCCGTCTCACGGCGGGGAACCCGGCCCGGCGAGCCTCCCCACCGAACTCCCCGCCGGACTCGCAGAAGACCTCGGGATCGCGACGCCAACCGCCGAAGGAGTCCCCGTGGGAGTCCCGGATCGAGTGGAGCCGGGTCCAGCGGGCGAAACTCGCCCCCGACTTCGACGCTCTCCTGCGCGGGACGCGCGGGGCGCCGGGCGCCGGCGCCGCCGCCCGGAACCCCGAACGGGCGCCCGGAGGGACGGCGCGCCCCGGAAGCGAACCCGCCCCCGCCGGCCGGAGCCGAGCCTGATGGAAGCCATCGAGGAACTGTCGGCGACCGTGGCCCGCGCCGAAGTGATCGCCGGCGTCGAGCAGGCCGCCTCGCTGGCGGCCTCGCAGTCCGCCGGCCGGACGCTGTCCGTCCGCCTCGATCCGGACCGCGGGACCCTCGAGTGCTTCGCTTCGAAACGGGTCGTGGAGGAAGTGGGCGACCCGGAGACGGAGGTGCTCCTCTCCGCCTCTCCGGAGGGTTCCGAGCCCGGCGACCTGGTGGACTTGCCCGCGCCGCTCGGCGCCGCCGCCCGGAGCGCGGTCCGCGCCGGCCGGGAAGTGCTCGCCTCGCGTCTCCGGGGAGCGAAGTCCATGGTGCTCGCCGGGCGTTACCGGGATCGCATCGGGAAACTGGAGACGGCCACGGTGAAACGCCGCGAAGGCGCGGACCTCATCGTGGACCTGGGCTCGGTGGAGGGGCGCATTCCGGCGAGCGAGCAGAGCCGCCACGAAGTCTTCAACCTGGAAGACACGGTGCGCGCGTCGGTGCTCGCCGTCGAAGCCGACGAGCCGCCGGTGGTCCTCTCGCGGATCCGTCCGGAACTGCTCGCCGGGGTGATCGAACGCGAGACGCCGGAAGTGCGGCAGGGTTCGGTCGAGGTGAAGGCGACCGCGCGCCGGCCGGGGATTCGGGCGAAGGCGGCGGTCTGGTCGGACACGGTCGGCGTGAATCCGGTGGCGGCCTGCCTCGGCCCCGGCGGCGCCCGCATCCGGGCGGTCAGCCGGGAGTTGCGGGGCGAACGGGTGGATGTGGTCCTCTGGAGCCGGTCGCCGGAGCGCTTCGCCAGGAACGCCCTGCAGCCGGCGGAGATCCTGGGGGTGCGCCCGGCCCGGCCGGGGGAGATGCCGCAGCGGCCTACGGGCGGGCCCGGTCGCCGCGATGCCCGGGGCGGCCCGCGCCGCCGGGACTCCCGGGACCGGGACTATCGGGACGGGGAGCGGCGTCGCCCCGCGAGCCCGCGGGGCGACGGCCGGGGCCGGAGGTCCGACGGGCGTGACGCGACTCCCGACGGCCTGGTGGTTACGGTGTCGGCGGAGGAACTCCCCCGGGCGCTCGGCAAGCGCGGCCAGAATGTGCGGCTCGCCTCCGAGTTGATCGGCATCCCGATCGAAGTGGTGGCCGAGGGCGAAACGCCGGGAACCCGCGGCGGGAGTCGGGATCGCGGCGATTCCCGCTCCCGCGACAACCGGGACCGGAGCGGCGGCCGCCGGCCGCGCTACGGCGGCCGGCCGGACCGAAACGACCGGCCGGACCGAAACGACCGGCCGGCCCGGGACGACCGGCCGGCCCGAAACTACCGGCCGGCCCGAAGCGACCGGCCCGACCGATCGGATCGTCCCGACCGATCGGACCGGCCCCATCGACCGTATCGGGGCCGCCCCGCGCCCTCCGGCGACTACCGCGACCGGGGGCCTCGGCGCCGCCCGCCCGGCGGGAGACCGCCCCGGCCCCGGAGGGACCGGGAGCCGGAGGCCGCCCCTCCGCCCCCGCCGGACGAGTTCGAACCGGAAGGGGATCGCTAGGTCATGCCGACGGCGAACATCCGGGTCAGCGACCTCGCCAAGCAGGTGGGGATGGAGCCCGCCGAACTCCTCCCGGTCCTGCGCGACGACTTCGGCCACCGGGTCCGCACCGCCTCTTCCTCGATCCCGGCCACCGAGGCGCGCAAGGTCATCAACCGGCTGCGTCTCAAGAAGGCCCGGGCCTCGCGCGCCGACCGGGACCGGAAGTCGGAGGCGCGGGAGAACATCCGGCGGCTCGACGCGCAGAAGGAACTCCGCGAGGCGGCGCAGGAGAAGGAGCGGGTCGAAGCCGAGCGGCGGGAACGCGAGGAGGCGGAACGCCGCGCCAAGGAGGAAGCGGAACGGCGGGCGCGCGAAGAGGAAGAGCGCCTCCGCCGCGAGGAGGAGGAGCGCGTCGCCGCCCGGCTCGCGGAAGAGGAAGCGGAACGCCGGCGCGCCGATGCCGCCGCGAAGGCCGCCGAGCGCGCGGCCGCCGCCCGGGAGGCAGAGGCGGCTGCCGCGGCCGCGGCCCGCGAGGCCGCGGAGCGGACCTCGGAAGCCGTGGAGCCGGCGGCGGCCGCGCCGGCGGCGGGCGGCGGCGCCCCTCGGGGCCGGCCCGAGCCGGCGGCGCCCCCTAAGTCCCGCCCGGCGCCTTCCCGTCCGATGCCCGCCGCCGCCGCTCCCGCGGCGCCGGCCGCTCCGCCGCCTCCGTCACCGCGCCGCCACGGAACCGCCAGCATCGCCGCCCCCACCGTCGCGGGCTTCCGGCCGGGCGCGACCGGACAGACGGTCACCATCGCCCGCCCCCCCGTCTCTCCCCGCCCGGTGAAGCGGCCGACCCCGCCGCGGCTGCGCCCGTCCCCGCCGCCGCTGCGCAGCGACCGGCAACTCAAACTGCGCAAGCCCGGCGGCCCGGGCAAGAAGTCGCGCCGATCGAGGGAACAGAAGCGCGCGGAACTCGGGGACCTCGGCGAGGGGCTGGAGAATGTCCTTCCGTCGGTCGTGCAGCGGGCGACCCGGGAATACTCGACCGACGCCCGGGTGGAACTCGGCGAGGCGAACACCGTCCAGCAACTCGGCGAGGCCATGAAAATTCCCGGCTCCGAAGTCCTGAAGACGCTCCTTCAGGAGTACGGGATCCCCGCCACGATCAACCAGTCGCTCGACCGCGCCACCGCCGAGAAACTCGTTCTCGGCTTCGGCGGCTCGGTCGTCGAAGCCGCGGCGACGAACGGCCGCCGGGCCGAGCCGGAGGAGGACGCGGCGGTGGAGGCGGACCCGGACCTCGTGGAGCGGGCGCCGGTGGTCACCGTCATGGGTCATGTGGATCACGGCAAGACCAGCCTGCTCGACGCGATCCGCGAGTCGCGGGTGGCCGCCGGCGAGGCGGGCGGCATCACCCAGCACATGAGCGCCTACCGGGTGGAGGCGAAGGGCCGGCCCATCGTCTTCCTGGACACGCCCGGCCACGAGGCGTTCACCCGGATGCGCGCCCGCGGCGCGGGGGTCACCGATGTGGTGATCCTGGTGGTGGCCGCCGACGACGGCGTCAAGGAACAGACGCTCGAGGCGCTGAACCACGCCCGCGCCGCGAAGGTCCCCATCCTGGTCGCGGTGAACAAGATGGACCTCCCCGGTGCGGACCCCGACCAGGTGATGCGCCAACTGGCGGAACGCGGCGTGACGCCCGAGGATTGGGGCGGGGACACGGTCTTCTGCCGGGTCTCCGCGAAGACCCGGGACGGGCTCCCGGAACTCCTGCAGTTCGTGCTCGATGTCTCCGAACTCGAAGAACCGATGGCGAACCCCGACGGCGCGGCCGAAGGGGTGGTGCTCGAAGCCCGGAAGGACCGGGGCCGCGGCCCGGTGGCCCAACTCCTGATCCGGAACGGCACGCTCGCGGTCAAGGACCTGGTGGTGGCCGGTTCGGCGTGGGGGAAGGTGCGGGCGCTCCTCGACGAGGACGGCAAGCGGATGAAGGCCGCCCCTCCCTCGACGCCGGTGGAGGTGCTCGGGCTCTCCGAGGTGCCCCAGGTCGGCGACCGGTTCTTCGTCGAGCCGGACCGCGCCGAGGCTCGCCGGATCGCCGAGGAGAAGCAGAGCGCCGAGCGGCTGGAGGTCATCGAGGGGCGGCGGCGGTTGACGCTGGGGAACCTGCACGCCCGGATGACCGGCGGCCTGAAGGAGTTGCCGGTCGTGGTGAAGGGCGATGTGGGCGGCTCGGTGGAGGCGGTCTGCGACGCGCTCTCCCGGCTCGGCGGAGACGAGGTGAAGGTGCGGGTGGTGCACGCCGCCGCCGGCGGGATCACCGAGAGCGATGTGGACCTCGCCGCCACCACGGATGCGGTGGTCGTGGCCTTCGGCGTCCGTCCGGAGCCCTCGGCGGAGCGCCTCGCCGAGCGCGAGGGCGTGGACATCCGCTCGCACACGGTGATCTACCACCTCACCGAGGAGATCGAGAAGGCGCTGGCGGGGCTCCTGGAGCCGGAGACCGAGGTCGTCGAACTGGGCCGGATCGAGGTCCGGAAGACCTTCTCCGTGCCCCGGGTGGGGGTCATCGCCGGTTCCTATGTCCTCTCCGGCGCGATCCCGCGAAGCGCCCGGCTCCGGCTGGTGCGCGACAGCCGGGTGGTCCACGAAGGCCGCATCGGCAGCCTGCGGCGGTTCAAGGAGGATGTGGCGCAGGTGCGGGAAGGGTTCGAGTGCGGCGTGGGCATCGCCGGCTACAACGATGTGAAGATCGGGGATGTCATCGAGGCGTACCGGATCTCCCCGGTGAAGCCGCCGGCGAACTGAGGGAGCCGCCCGTGGCCGGCGCGCGCATCGGCCTGCTGCGGCTGAGTGTGACCGTGGCGGGGGCGCGGTCCAAGAAAGACCGGCGGCGGGTGGTGCGGTCGCTGACCGATCGGCTGCGCGCCCGCTTCTCGGTGGCGGTCGCCGAGACCGGGGACCCGGAGTCGCTCCGGGAGGCGGAACTCTCCGTGGTCTCCGTCGGCCTCGGGACGGCGGTGGTGGCCCGGCGGCTGGAAGCGGCGCGGGCGTTCGCCTTCTCGGCGTTCCCGACCGAAGTGACCGACGGGGAAATCGAGTGGGCGGAGGTCCTCCCTTGAGACGGTCGGGGCGGGGCGCCCCGCCCGGTCGTCCGGCGGGTTCGGGGCGCGACGAGGGGCGGCGGGAGCGCGTCGCCGAACGGGTCCGCCAGGAGGTCGCCGGGATCCTGCGTTTCGACCTCGCCGACCCCCGGGTGGCGCGGGCGACCGTGACCCGGGTGGAAATGAGCCGCGACCTGGGGCTGGCGCGGGTCTATGTCTCGGTGCTCGGCGGCGAAGAGCAGCAGAAGGAGACGCTCTCCACGCTGCGCCGGGCCGGCGGGCGGGTGCGTTCGCTCCTCGGCGGACGGGTGCGGCTGCGGGCCACTCCCGAAGTGCGCTTCGTCTTCGACCCGTCGGTGGAGTTCGGGATCCGCCTGGAGGAAATCCTCGAAGCCGAGCGGGCCCGCTCGCCGGCGGAGGCCCCGGAGGGCGGCGAGGCCCCGGGGGAAGCCGCACCGGAAGCGGCCGACAGCGCGGACGGCCCAACCGGCCCAGCCGGCCCAACCGGGCCGCCGGGGCAGGCGGGGACCCCGGAGGAGGGGAACTCCTGACCGCCCGTGGAGCGAGCCCCGAAGGGATCGCCCCGCGGGAAGACCGAACCCGCGCCTCCGGTCTTCCGGTCGGGAAGGGGACGGCGGGGCGCTCTCCCCACGGGCTGCTCCTTCTCGACAAGGACGAGGGGATCTCTTCGTTCCGCGCCGTCCGCCGCGTGCGCGCGCTGCTCGGCGGCGCCCGCTGCGGGCACGCCGGCGCCCTCGACCCCTTCGCCACCGGCCTGCTGCCGGTCGGGGTGGGCCGGGCGACCCGCCTCCTCCGCTTCGTCGGCGCGGGCCGCAAGCGGTACCGGGCCGCGGTCCGGTTCGGGCAGGCGACGGACACCGACGACCGCTGCGGCGCGCCGCTCGGGACGGCTCACCCGCCTCCGGGCGAGGCCGAAGTCCGCGCCGCGCTGCCGGGGTTCGTCGGCGAAATCGCCCAGCGGCCCCCGGCCTACTCGGCGAAACATGTGGACGGGCAGCGCGCCTACCGGCTGGCCCGCGCCGGCCGGCCGCCCGACCTGCCGCCGGTCCCGGTCCGGGTGTACGCGTTGGAACTCGTCCGCTTCGGGGACGGCGAGGCGGAACTCCGCTGCGAGGTCGGCCCCGGCGTCTATGTCCGGGCGTTGGCGCGCGACCTGGGCGACCGCCTGGGCTGCGGCGGGCACCTCTCCGCGCTCCGCCGCGCGGCGGTGGGCCCGTTCTCGGTGGAAGACGCGATCCGTCTGCCGGCCCTGCAGCGGGCCGGGCCGGAAGCCGCGCCGCTCCTCGACCCGCTCGCGGCCCTCGCCGGTATGGAACGCCTGGTCGTCGAGGGCGAAGCGCTCGTCCGCCTCCGAAGCGGCCGCGCCGTCCCGTTCGACGAAGCCTCCCCGCCGCCGGGCGAGGCCGGCCCGAGCCGGCCGCGCGCCGCGGTGCGCCGTCGGTTCGACGAAGAGGGGGAAGGTTTCGCCCTGGTGGCGGTCGTCACCGCGGTCGAGGGCGCCTGGCGGCCGCTCGTGGTTTGGGAGACCGGCTGACGACCGTCTCCGGCGGGCGGCTGTGTTAGGGTTCCCCGGTCAGCAGAAAGCCGACGCGGAAAACTCTGAGCGGACGGGCGCCTCGTCGAGGGCGTCCCGAAAACGGCGGAAGCGGATTTCGTAACGGCAGGATCCCGAGGGGCAACGACCGAAGACCGCGGCCGGCCATCCCTCCCGCCCACAGGAAACGAACCCATTGGCACTGAACCCAGAGAAGAAACAGCAGATCATCGAGAAGTTCCGGCGTCATGACACGGACGCCGGGTCGCCGGAGGTTCAGGCGGCGCTGCTCACCGCCCGGATCACCGGTCTCGCCGGCCACTTCGGCGAGCACGCGAAGGACCATCACTCGCGCCGCGGCCTGTTGAAGATGGTGAGTCGGCGGCGGCGGCTGCTCGACTACCTGCGGCGCAAGGATGTGGGCCGTTACCGCGAACTGATCGCGGAACTCGGCCTCCGGAAGTAGTTTCCGGTCCGCCCGAGCCCGCCCTCCGTCCGTTTGGCCCCCGAGCCTCACGGCTGACGCCCTCCACCGAATAGCCTCGACGGCTAGCCCTTTTCGCGAACGACCCGACCGACTGCAGCGAGCGAACGAGCGCGAGACCACCCCATCGCCCGCCCCCCCGGCGAACCCCGGGAGCAGCGGGCCCCTGACCAGACGGCAAACCTGAACCGACAGGAAAGACGAGGAAAACGAGAGTGATCCATCGAGTAGAGACCCGGATCGGCGCGAACGATCTCATCATCGAAACCGGGAAACTGGCGAAACAGGCCGCGGGAGCGGTCACGGTGCGCCTCGGCGACACCGTGGTGCTCGCCACGGTTTCCGCTTCCCGGCACGACCGGCCGGACGCGGACTTCCTGCCGCTCGCGGTGGACTACCGCGAGAGTTTCTACGCCGCCGGGCGCATCCCGGGCGGCTTCTTCAAGCGCGAAGGGCGCCCGAACGAGCGCGAGATCCTCACCTGCCGGCTCATCGACCGCCCGCTCCGACCGCTGTTCCCCTCCGGCTGGCGCCGGGAGACACAGGTGACCTGTCTCCTGCTGTCGTCGGACCGGGAGAACGATTCCGATGTGATCGCGATCACCGGCGCCGCCGCCGCGCTCTGCATCTCCGACCTCCCCTTCGACACCGAGATCGCCGCCGTGCGCGTGGGCCTGGTGGACGACCGGTTCGTCCTCTGCCCGACCTACACCGACCTCGACCGTTCCTCGCTGAACCTGGTGGTCGCCGGCTCCGAGGACGCCATCGTCATGGTGGAGGCCGGCGCCGAAGACCTGCCCGAGGCCCGGATGGTGGAGGCGCTCGGCGTCGCCCACGAGGGCATCCGCCGCATCGTGGGGATCCAGCGCGACCTGGTGTCCCGCGTCCAGCCCAAGAAGCAGGTCGTGGTCAGCAGCGAGCCGGCGCCGGAGTTCGTCTCCCGCATCCGGGACGGCTTCCGCGACCAGTTGCGCGACGCCATGCAACTGCCGGAGAAGACCGAGATGACCGCCGCGGTGAGCGGCGTGAAGGAGGCGGTGCTCGAGAGCCTCGAGGACGCGGGCGACGAGGAGAGGAGCCAGGCCCCGGGCGTCGTCAAGGCGCTCGAGGAGGACATCCTCCGCCGCGCGATCCTCGACGACGGCAAACGGCTGGACGGTCGGGCCTTCGACGAGATCCGTCCGCTGAGTTGCGAAGTCGGTGTCCTGCCGCGCACCCACGGCTCCTCGCTGTTCACCCGCGGGGAGACCCAAGCGCTGGTCACCACCACCCTGGCGCCGATGAGCGAGAGCCAGCGCCTCGACTGGGTGCACGGGTCGGGGGAGAAGCGGTTCTTCCTCCACTACAACTTCCCGGCGTTCTCGGTGGGCGAAGCCCGGATGATGCGGGGGCCCGGCCGCCGCGAGATCGGCCACGGCGCGCTCGCCGAGCGGGCGCTCGTTCCGGCCCTCCCGGGCGAGAGCGAGTTCAACTACGCCATCCGCGTCGTCTCGGACACGCTGGAGTCGAACGGCTCGAGTTCCATGGCGGCGGTGACCGGCGGATGCCTGTCGCTGATGGATGCCGGCGTGCCGCTCAAGGCGCCCATCGCCGGCATCGCCATGGGCCTGATCACCGAAGGGGACCGCTACCGCGTCCTCACCGACATCGCGGGCGCCGAAGACCACTACGGCGACATGGACTTCAAGGTCGCGGGGACCGCCGCCGGCATCACCGCGCTGCAGATGGACATCAAGATCTCCGGGCTGCGCCTCGACATCGTCACCGAGGCGTTGGAGCAGGCGCGCAAGGCGCGGGTCGCCATCCTCACCGCCATGGCGGAGGCGCTCCCGGAGCCGCGCCGGGAGACCTCCCAGTACGCCCCGGCGATCCTCTCCATCAAGATCCCGGTGCGGAAGATCCGGGATGTCATCGGCCCCGGCGGAAAGACGATCCGGGGGATCACCGACGACACCGGCGCGCGGGTGGATGTCTCCGACGACGGCTCCGTCCAGATCGCCGGCCACAACGCGGAGGCGGCCAAGCGCGCCCAGGAGCGGATCGAGGCGATCGCCGTGACCCGGCTGCCGGAAGTCGGGAAGGACTACCGGGGCGAGGTCAAGACCATCGTGGACTTCGGCGCGTTCGTGGAGATCATGCCCGGCACCGACGGGCTGCTCCACATCTCCGAGATCGCCGACCGCCATGTGAACAGCGTCCGCGACGAGTTGTCCGAGGGCGACGAGATCGAGGTCCGGGTGATCGAAGTGGACGGCGCCGGGAAGATCCGGCTCTCGTGCAAGGACATCATCCGGGAGCGGGCCGGCTTGCCGCCGCTCCCGCCCCGCCAGCGCCGCCGACCCGGCGGCGGGGGCGGAGGCGGCTACCGCCGCCGCGACCGGTAGCCGGCCGCACTCTCTGCCCGGGCGGCGGCGCCGGGACGCGCCGCCGCTCCGGGCTCAGTCGCAGAAGAGCCGCTCGGGCAGGGGCTGGCCGGTGATCCGCCGGTAGGCGCCCAGGAAGCGCTCGGTGGTGCCGCGCACCACCTCCTCCGGCAGGTGCGGCGCCGGCGGGTTCTTGTCCCAGTCCAGCGTCTCCAGGTAGTCGCGGACATACTGCTTGTCGAAACTGGACTGGAGGCGGCCCGGCGCGTAGTCGTCCGCCGGCCAGAACCGCGAGGAGTCCGGCGTGAGCACCTCGTCGATCAGGAACAGGTTCCCCTCGTCGTCGCGCCCGAACTCGAATTTGGTGTCGGCGATGATGATGCCGCGCTCCTTCGCCCAGGCGACGCCGCTCTCGTAGATCTCGCGGGAGATCCGGTGGAGGCGCCCGGTGAGTTCCCGTCCGAGGGCGTCCGCGACGAATGCCTCGCTCACATTCTCGTCGTGGCCGTCCTCGGCCTTGGTCGCCGGGGTGAAGAGCGGCTCCGGGAACCGCTCGGCGAGTTGCATCCCGGCGGGCAGCCCGATGCCGCAGACGCTCCCCTCCCGCTGGTACTCCTTCCAGCCCGAGCCGTAGAGGAAGCCGCGCATCACGCACTCGAAGGGGATCGGCGTGAGCCGCTTCACCAGCATCGAGCGGCCTTCGAGTTGCCCCCGCGCCGGGGTGAGCGCCGCCGGGTACTTCTCGACCTCGGCGGTGATCAGGTGGTTCGGGACGATCTCGGTCGTGCGCTTCAGCCACCAGGCGCTCAGGCTGTTCAGCACCCGCCCCTTCTCCGGGATCCCCTCCGGAAGCACCACATCGAACGCGGACACCCGGTCGGTGGTGACGAGCAACAGGTCGTCCCCGACCCGGTAGATGTCCCGGACTTTCCCTTCGGAAACCCGGCTCACGCCGGGGCAGGAGGAGTCGAGCGAAGTACGGAGGAGCGCGTCAGCCATCCCCGAATTCTACGGAGCCCCGGCCCCCGGCGAACGGCGGAATTGCGCCGCCGCCGGCGCGCGGCGTTCGCGCGCGCCGGCCCCAGGCGGCGGAGCCCCGGCGCCGCCGCGCCGAGGGCAGGGGCAACCGCCTAGAATCCGTGCGAGGACGGGCGCGGCGGTGATTCAGACTTTCTCCGTCGGGGACTATCGGGGGATCGGCGGGCTCGCCGTGGAAGGGCTTCGCCGGGTGAATCTGGTGGCCGGTCCCAACGGCGTCGGAAAGACCGCGCTGCTCGAAGCGCTGTGGACGTTCCACGGTCGGTTCCTTCCCTCGAACCTGTGGAACCGGCACATTCAGCGCACGAGGCGTGAATCGTTGGATCCCGTCGCCGCGCTGGCGCGGCAGGGAGTGGATCTCGCCGGTACCGAGGACGGCGTCTCCCGAGCCGCGAAGTTCGCGTTCGCACGGGACGCGGCCCTTCCGGCGACGAGTCGTAACGGGCCGGATGGCGGGAACAGTGCAACCCCGCCCACCCTCGTGACGGATGGCGCCGCCGCCGGAGTGCCCATGACGCCGATTCGCATCGATGGGCGGTTGCGGGTGTGGCTCGACGGGGAGGAGGTCCATGAGCCCGTACAGCCGTTTCGGACGGGAAACGGGTTCGTGTTGGTTCCGCTCCCGGCGCCGTCTGAACCGAGGCCCGCCGGCGTCATCGATCTACCGACGATGGCGTTCGATCCCTCGGAGGGCGCGATCAACCACTACTCCCGCATCCTCCGCCGAGGTGCAAAGGAAGAGTTGAAGCGGAGACTGCGTCTCATTCTCCCGTTGGTGGAGGATCTGGAGATCGTCACCAGCGACGATGGCGCCCCCTACTTGATGGCGACCACCGACGACGGAGAACGCATGGCGCTGCAGGCTCTCGGCGGAGGGATGATGCGCCTGTTTCGGACTTACACGCACTTCTACACGGCGTCTGGCGGCGGTCTGCTGCTGCTCGATGAGGTTGAGAACGGACTGCACCACTCGGTGCTCGAGAGGCTGTGGACCGACATCCGAGACATGGCGGACGCACTGGATGTCCAAGTGTTTGCGACGACCCACAGCGTCGAGTGCGTCAGGGCCGCCGTGGCGGCCTTCACCGACGCCTGGTCGGACTTGGCCGTGATCGGCGTCTATCGTCCGCGGGACGAAGAGGGAGCGCGGGCCGTCATGTATGCCGACGACCTGCTCCGGGTCGCGACGGACAACGGTATGGAGTTGCGGTGACTCTCGGAGACGCGGGCTCCGCCGGGCTCATCCACCGGTCCCGCGTCCTGCTCGTGGAAGGAAAGGACGAGGCCCGGTTCTTCTCCTCGCTGTTGAGCGCCACTCCGGGCCCGAATCCCTTCCAGATCGTGCCGGTCGGAAAAGAGAAACTGCGTGAGAACTTGACCTTCGTTCGAGCCATGTTCGCCCGGGCCGCCTTGACCTGTGAGGCTCTCGGGGTCGTGCGCGACGCGGATGAAGACGCGGGGCGGGCCTTCCAGAGCGTCCGGGACGCTCTCCGCGACCGGAAGTGGATCCCTCCCTCTCGGCACGGCGAGGTCACCTGCGGCGTCCCGAAGATCGGCGTGTTCATCATGCCCGACGGAGAGGAAAAGGGAGCGCTCGAAACCCTCTGCCGGCGCGCTGTCGAAGAAACCGAGGCCGGCCGCTGCGCGACGGAATACCTGCGCTGCATGGAGCGGGCGGGCCGGATGGCCGGCATCGCGGCGCGGAGGGACAAGGCCTTCGCCCACACTTACCTCGCCGGCGGCGACGACCCGGTCGCCCGCGTGGGAGAAGGCGCCGAGCAGGGTATTTGGGACTACACCCATGCCGCGTTTTCGCCGCTCGTGGATTTCGTCCGGCGGCTCGGTTCGTCCTGAGCCTTCGCCCCGATCGAGGTCGGGAGTATCCGCGCGACCCGAGTCGGGCCGCGCGCCGCTCTGCGAGACGAGCGGGTTCGGAGCCGTCAGGCCCCGGAGGGGGTCAGCCGGCGGCCGCGGCGCGGACGAGGTGGGAGAGGCGGGACTTCGCGCGGGCGGCGGCGTTTCGATGCATGATGCCGCGGCCGGCCATGCGGTCGATCAGGGCGATGGTCTTCGGCAGGCGTTCGTTCGCGGCGTCGGCGTCGCCGGCGGCGACGGCTTCCCGGAGGTGGCGGATGGCGGTGCGGAGGCCGCTCCGGTGGTGGCGGTTGCGGAGGCGGCGGACTTCGTTCTGCCGCGCGCGCTTGCGGGCGGATCGGCTGTGGGCCATCGGGTCGTCGTTACCGGTTCTTTCGTCGTCGAGGAAGGGGGAGAGACTGGCGCCGGGCCGGCGCGGCCGGCGGGCAACCCGCGATTCTACCCTGCCGGGGCCTTCGACCTGCGCCGGACGAGCGGGTTCAGCGCTGACGGTCGGGCTCGGGGGCGCCGGTCAGTCGGACGGAGCCGCTGAAAGTGTTCACCGCGAGGTGGGGGCCGCCCTCTCCCCGGCGGGCGTGCAAATACCGCGGGCCGGTCTGTCCTTCGACCGCCACCTCGCTCTCGATCCGGCCGGTGTAACTCGCGGCTTCCACGGCGATCCCGGCGAGGGAAGAGAGATCCACGGCGACATCGCCGGAATGGGTCTGGATGTCGTACCAGCCGCTCGGCCGGAACTCGCCGCCGAGACTGACCGCTCCGCTGAGCGTCTGCAGCCGGCTCCTCCGGGCCCCCAGGTCGCGGATCGAGAGGGGGCCGCTCACGGTTTCCGCGTGGAACGCGTCGGCTTCCAGACCGCGAACCGTGACCTCCCCGCTGATGCTGCGGAGCCGGAAGGTCGCCTCCGGCGAACTGAGCCCGGCGACGGTGATGGCCGCCGAGAAAGTGCGGACCACCAGTGAGGCGCCGTCGGGAAGCCACACCTCGAGATCCACCGAAACCGGGAGGATGCGCCGGGGCACGCGGATCTCCGTGATCGGGACTTCGCCGGTCGGATCGGGGCGCGCTCCCTCGGCTTCCGCCGGCGAGCGGCGGCCGGCGGCGCGGGCGCGCATCGGCGAGGGGCCGATGCGGTAGTGCCGGCCGTGGCGGGTGAGGCCCAGGTCCACCCGTTCGAGCAGCCGCGCCGCTTCCTCCGGCGGACGCTCCTCGGTGAGCCGCTTCACTCCCACGATGCGGAGGATCCGCTCTTCCCCGGGATCGGTCTCGTGGACTTCCACATGGCCGGCGAAGTTCATGACGGTGACCGTGGCGTCCTCCTCCACTTCCACGGCGTGTTCCACCCGCTCCGGGACTTCGCGTTGCGCCGCGGCGCGTTCGCCGCCGGCGGGGAAGGCGGCGCCGGCGTTCGGGAGCGCGATCGCTGTCGGCGCGATCACCGTCAGGAGCGCGAGGCGGCGCGCGCCCGGCGGGGTATGGCGATGCGGTCGCTCGGTCGTTCTCATGATTCGTTCCTCGCCGGTCATCCGGTCTCCGGCGGTTCGCGCCCGGAAAGGGCTTCGATCCGTTCCTGCGCGGTGGCGCCGTCGCCCCGTTCCAGGTCCTGCATGAGCATCAGCGTGTTGTGGAACAGGTCCAACTTGCGCCGCAGGGTCTGGAGCAGGGTCTCCTGCGCCTCCTCGTCGTCGGGCGCTTCCGCCGCCAGGCGCCGGCTCTCGGCGATGGCGGCGTCCAGCGCCTCGATCTCGGGCTCCATCGCCTCCTGCACTTCGTCGAAACCCGTCGGCGCTTCGCCCGCCCGGATGGCGGACTCGATGTCGCCGATGGCTTCTTCGTAGAGCGCCTCCGCCTCCGTCACCGGGTGGGTCGGCGCGCCGGCGTCGGGCGGCGCCACTTCGGCGCCGTCCTCTCCCGGCCACAGCAGCAGGACGAGCGCGAGCGCGGCCACCAGGGCCGGCCACGCCCAACGGGGAACCCGCATCGAACGCGCGGAAACCTAGCAGCGGCGGCCGCCGGCGAGTCGTCCGTCGCGAGGTCAGTCCGGCGCCGCGGCGCTCTCTTTGTCGTCCTTTTCGTGGAACAGGTGTCCGAAACCGAACCCGAGGACCAAGGCGTTCCACAGCCCCAGAAGGAGCGCTTCGAGGGCGGTGTCGGGCCAGGAGGATCCGAAGAAGCCCATGAAGTTCGCCCACCCCCAGACCGCGGTCACGGTCGCCGCGCCCACCAGCGCCCCGACCACGAACGGGTAAGCGCTGCCGCCGACGAAGCGGGAGCGCCACCGAACGGCGAGTCGGCGAAACAGCGGGAATCCCGCCGAGACTCCGCAGGCGCTGCCTATTCCATAGAGAACCGCGCCGTCCCAGCCGGTCGCCGGCGGGGTCAGGACCGCCATGGCGACGAAGACCCCGACGCCGAAACAGACCCCGAGCGAGAGGGTCGCTTCCCGCGTAGTCATGATCGCGGGGGCCCCTCGGCGGCCGGCGTGAGGAAGAAGGCCGTCCAGAACCCGACGAGGCCCGCAGCCAGGACTTCCTTCAACCAAGGCGCGGCCTCCGGCGACGGGCCGTCGATCAACACATTGCACTGCGCGTCGAGAACGAAGAGGAAGACGACCCCGGCGGCGAACGCGAGGAGTGACCAGTTCCCGGAGCGACGGACAACTCGGTCGTCGAGCCATCGGCGCGCCCGGGCGAGGAAGAGGAGTCCCGCGAAGAGTCCGGCGGCGAGCCCGGCGCCCACCGCCCAACTCGAGAAACCGTTCGGCTCCTCACCCACCAGGAGCAGGAAGGTCATCAGCCCGCCGCCGACGCCGAACCCGGCGGCCAGGAGGAGCCGGTTCCGCAGCCTTCTCGCCGCGCCGCTCTTCGATTCCTCGGTCACGAAGGCTCCTCTCTCCCGTTTTCCGTTCGGTACTGCACCTTTTGTCACGCCGGGGCGAGTTTTCAAGGGGTAGGGCGCAAGAAATTCGCGGGCAAGTCCCACGGTCGGGTGCGCTCAGCGGCGACTTCGCGCCATCGTCCGCCCCCGCGGCCCCGGCCGGGGGAGGTCAGCCGGCGGAGGTCAGCCGGCGGTGAGTCTCCAGAGCAGCAGCGCGGCGGCGGCGAGGGCGGCGAAGAGGATCGTGCGGCCGATGGGGCGGTGGAAGGAGAAGGCTTCGGCCGTATCGGGACTCGGCGCTCCGTCCCCCCGGCCGCCGCCGCGCGAAGCGAGTCCGCGGGCGGCGCGGCCGGCGGCGGCGATGATCCGGCGGCGGAGCAACACGGCCTCCGGCTGGGCTTCGCCGAGGCGGCGGACGACGGCGGCGCCGAGCCGGCGGAGCGGGCGGCGGTAGAACCAGTCCGTGTCCAGCGTGAGTCCGGGCGAGGGTTTCAGCCGGGCGTAGAACAGCAGGAACGCGACGCCGGCGGCGGCGAGCAACTGCGACGAGGAGACGATGTGGTCGAGGGTGAACGGGTGGTACTCGGCGGCCTCCGGCAACCGGCGGTACAGGAGGTCCGGCGCTGCGCCGTAGAGCAGGCAGAGCCCTCCGGCGAGGCCCATCGCCGCCAGCAGGTTCGACGGCAGCCGGGCCACGGCCAATCCCCGCCGCTCGCCGAAGAAGGCGAAGGCCGGGAGTTTCAGTCCCACGGAGAGGAAGGTGCCCACCGCCGCGAGGCCGAGCAGCAACTCCGCGGTGGGGAAGTGCGCCTCGCCGGCCGCGCTCACGATCATGGACTTGCTGATGAACCCGTTGAAGCCGGGCGCCCCGGAGATCGAGAGCGCCCCCACCAGGTACATCCCGACCGCGAAGGGCATCTTCCCGGCGACCGCGCCGAGCGCCGACAGTCGGCGCTTGCCGGTCGCCTCGATGGCGGCGCCGGCGCCCATGAACAGGAGCGCCTTGTAGAGGATGTGGGAGAACGCGTGGGCGGCCGCCCCGTTCAGCGCGAGCGCCGTCCCGATGCCGACCCCGGTCACCATGTACCCGACCTGGCTGACGATGTGGTAGCCGAGCAGCCGCCGGAGGTCGTTCTCGAGCAGGGCGAAGACCACCCCGTAGAGGGACATCGCCACCCCGAGCGGCACGAGCAGCGCCTCGCCGGGGAAGAGCCGCAGCAGCGCGTACACCGCCGTCTTCGTGGTGAACGCGGAGAGGAACACCGAGCCGGAAGTGCTCGCCTCCGGGTAGGAGTCGGTGAGCCAGGCGTGGAGCGGCGGGACGGCCGCGTTCAGCGCCACCGCGGCCAGGATCAGCCAGGAGGGCGGCCCCGCCCCGGCGAGGACGGAGAGCGCCGCCCCGCCCCCGCCGCCGAGGTGGAACACGATCCCCAAGAAGAGCAGCGCGCCCCCGGCGGAGTGGACGAGCAGGTAGCGCATCCCGGCGGACCGGGCCGCGGGCGTCCCGCCCTCCCACACCACCACCAGCGAGGTCAGCGCCATGGCCTCCCAGAACACGAAGAAGGTGATCCAGTCGCCGGCGAACACGGTGGCGATCGCCGAACCGGCGTAGGCCAGCGCGGCGGCGGTCTCCCGGGCGCGGAGCCGGTGCGCCCCGTAGAGGAGGCCGAGGAGGGCCACCACGGAGAACACCAGCCCGAACAGCAGGCTGAGCCGGTCGGCCCGGAACCAGAGCACTTCGAAACCGGCGACCTCCGCGGTGAGGCTGGCCGGGCCGAGCCGCAGTTGGGTGAGGAGCGCGGCGGCGGCGAAGGCGATCCCGATCGGCGGCGCCGGGAGGAGGCGCCGGAGCAGGAGCGTGGCCAGCGCTCCCGCGAAGAGCCAGAAGGCCGGGTGCGAAGCGATCCCGGTCACCCGAGGCGCTCCTCGTCGTCGTCCGCGGCCGGTTCGGCGTAGTAGTCCTCTCGGCGGCCGAGCGCCGGTTTCACCACCGTCTTGGCCCCCAGGATCAGGAGGCCGCCCCCGACGAACCCGAAGGCCAGGTCCCAGAGCGGGACGGCGTTCCAGAAGCCGCCGTGGTGTTCGGCGCCGGAGAGGAACACCGCGAGGTCGGCGGCGATGAGCACCGCCGCGGCGAGCGCCGGCCCGAAGAGGCGCAAGGCGCGGGCGCCGGTCATCGGAGGTCGCGAAGGAGCGCTCATCGCAAGGCGCGGGCGCCGGTCACCGGAAGGTGCGGGCGCCGGTCATCGCAGGTTCGGGAGCGCGGCCAGCGCCGTCGGGGCCGCCGCCGCCACCTGCGCCGCCGCGGCTTTCGCCAACTCGAAGAAGCGGACCCCGGCGTTCGGGGCGACGCCCAGGACGACCGCGCAGGCGGCGGCCAACGCCGGCGGCGCCCAGAGCAGCGGCGTGGGCTCGCCGCCGGGGGCGGCGTCGGCCGCGCGCTCGAAGAACGCCGTTCGCAGGATCGGGAGGTAGTAGCCCAGGTTTAGCAGGCCGCTGCCCACCAGCAGCGCCGCCGGCCAGAGGGCGCCGCCTTCCAGCCCGCCGAGCGCGAGGTTCCACTTGCTCAGGAATCCCGGGAGGAGCGGCACCCCGGCCATCCCCAGCGCGCCGACGGTGAACGCGCCGAAGGTGATCGGCATCGTCCGTCCCAGGCCGGCCAGAGCGGAGATGCGTTCCTTGCCGGTGGCGGCGTACACCGCGCCCGCGCAGAAGAAGAGGGTGATCTTCGTGAAGCCGTGGGCGGCGATGTGGAAGGCGGCGCCGGTGAGCGCCAGCGGCGTCCCGATCGCTCCGCCGAGGACGATGTAACTCAACTGGCTCACCGTGGAGTAGGCCAACCGGCGCTTCAGGTGGTCTTCCCCCAGCGCGCGGAGCGAGGCGAACAGGATCGTGCCGCCGGCGAGCAGGGCGAGCGGCAGGCTGAGCCCCAGGTCGCGCATCGCCTCCGGCCCGAACACCCAGCCGGTGAGCCGGAGCATCCCGAATGCGCCGGCCTTCACCACCGCGACCGCATGGAGCAGGGCGCTCACCGGGGTCGGCGCCACCATCGCGGCGGGCAGCCAGCCGTGGAGCGGGAAGACCGCCGCCTTCGCGCCGACGCCCACCAGGAACAGCAGGAAGAGGACCCGGAGCGCGCCGTCGCTCGCCGTTCCCGCGAGGAAGCCGCCCGGGGTGAACCCGGCGCCGGGCGCCAGGACGCCGGCCCAGATCACCGCGCCGAGGAGCAGTTGGCCGGCGAGCAGGGTGTAGGCGAGGTAGGCGCGCCCGGAGCCCAGGACCGACCGGGTCCGCCGGTGCACCACCAGCGGCCAGGTGGCGACGGTGAGTACCTCGTAGCCGATGACGAAGGTGACGAGGTTGGCCGCCAGGGCGATGGCGGCGGCCGCGGAAGCCGCCACCGCGAACGCGGCGTAGTAGCCGGTGGCGTGCGGGGACTTGAGCGTTCTCAGGTAGCCGACCGAGTAGGCGGAAGTCGCCGTCCACAGCAGCGAGGCCAGGGTGAGGAACAGGAGGCCCAGCGGGTCGGCGCGGAACTGCAGCGGCGCGCCGGGGAGCAGGGGCAGCGCCGGACTCACCGGTTCCGCGCCGGAGAAGACCGCCGGGAGCATGGCGAGCGCGGCGGCGAGTTGGACGCCGGCGGCAAGGAAGGTCCAGGTCTCGCGGAGGTTCGGGAACCGCCGGGAGAGGAGGATGGGGACGACCGCGGCGAGCCCGGCGCCGACGGCCGCGAACGGGACGAGCGAGGGGACTTCGTTCGTCATCGCAGGTCGGGCGGGCCGGGCAGGTCGGGCAGGCCGGGCAGGCCGGGCGCCGCCCCCGGCGAGAGCCGCGCGGCTTCGCCGGCCGGTCGGGAATCCCAGTCGGCGAGCGCCCGTTCCCGGAACGGGCCGGCGAAGACCCCGAGCGCGAGGACCGCGGCGCCGAGGGTGAGGGCGGCGGCGGCGAGCGGCCTCCGGGCCGGAGACCGGGACAGCGCGCGGACGCCGGTCTGCGCCGCGGCGGATCGGAACCAGATCGATTCCACGACCCGGAGGAAGTAGATCGCGGACAGCAGGCTCGAGACGAGGAGCGCGGCGAACGCCGCGGTTCCGGCGGCGCCGCCGGCGTCGAGCGCGGCGTCGAGGAGCAGGTACTTGGAGAAGAACCCGGCGGTCGGCGGCAATCCGATCATCGAGAACGCCGCCAGCGACAGCGCCGCGGCGGTGAAGGGCGCGCGGGCGCCGAGACCGGCCCAGCCGCGGCGGTAGTCGTCCGCGTCGGTTCCGCGGCCCCCGCCGAACGAGCCGGAACGGACGCCCCCGGCGCCGAAGAAGAGACAGCCCTTCGCCAGCGCGTGGGCGGCGGCGTGGAAGAGCGCCCCGGTGACCGCGGCCGGCGTGCCGAGCGCGATGCCGAGCAGGATGGTTCCCATCGCCCCGACGCTCGACCACGCGAGCATCCGGCTCACTTCCCGCTGCGCCAGGGCGAAGACGCTCCCGACCACCGCGCCGAAGATCCCCAGCCAGAGCGCGGCCTGGAGCGCCGCCGCGCCGCCCTCCGCGCCGCCGAGCGCCACGCCGAAGAGCCGGAGCGCGGCGTAGGCGCTCACCTTGGCCATCACCGCGGCGATGAACGCGGAGGCCGGAACCGGCGCCCGGACATAGGCGTCGGGAAGCCAACCGTGGAGCGGGAACAGCGCCGCCTTCAGGAACAGCCCGACCGCCAGCAGGGCGACGCCGACCGCGACCGCCGGCGCCGCGTCCGCGCCGGGGAGGCGCGCCGCCAGGTCGTCGAGGTTGAGCGTGCCGGTCACTGCGTAGAGGAAGCCCACCCCGAACAGGTAGAGCGAACCGGCGACCGTCCCGGCGAGCAGGTAGCGGAACGCGGCGACCGGGGCCCGCCCTCCTCCGGAGGCGATCAGCGTCGCGGCGGCGAGGGAACTGACCTCCATGAAGACGAACAGGTTGAAGAGGTCGCGGGTCGCGACCATCCCGACCAGGCCGGAGAGCAGCAGCAGGAGCGCTCCCCGGCGGAGGCCCTCGCGCACCGGCGCCGGGCGTTCGTCGCCGTCGCCGGTTTCGGCGGCGCCCGGCGGGATCCAGGCGGCCACCAGGGAGGTTCCGGCGACCAGGAGGGCGAAGAGCGTGGAGAGGCCGTCGAAGTAGATCTCGATGCCCCAGGGGCCGGGCCAGCCGCCGAGCGCGTAGCGGATCGGGCCGCTCGCGGGGACCTCGAGGAAGAGGCCGAGCGCGGCCGCCGCGGTTCCCGCGTGGAAGGCCAGCGCCAGCCAGCCGGTGGAGCGGCGGGTGAGGGCCGCCGCCAGCGGCACGAGCGCGGCGCCGGTCAGGGGGAGGGCGACCAGGAGGCCCGGCAACAGGGCAACCGACAGGGGAACTGGCGCCACGGAACCGGCCTCCGGGTGGGGTTCAGTCCGTTCCGGACGAAACGGCCGGGTCCGGCCGGGAGGCGCCGTCGATCGGCGCCGCCGGCCGCCGGAGCCGCGCCAGCAGCCGGGCCTCGTTCAGGGTGCCCTCGCGGCGGCGGATCTCCAGCAGCAGCGCGAGCGCCAGGCCGGTGGTCGAGACCGAGACGACGATCGCCGTCAGCATCAGGGTGTGGGGGAGCGGGTTCAGGAAGGCGGCCGCCTCCGGTTCGACCCCCTCGGTGAGGATCGGGACCGCGGCGCCTTCCTTGAACGCGAGCGAAACGAAGAACACGATCACCCCGACCTGCATCACATTCATCGCCAGCAGTTTGCGGATCAGGTTGGGGAGCAGCGCCACGCCGGAAAGCCCGAGCGTGAACAGCGCCGCCGCGGCGGCGTAGGCGATCACCGGCGAGGCAGGTGGTTCATCGGCGCCGCCGGGCTGCTCATCCGCGAAGCCCGGCGGCGATGGCGTCGTAGAGCACGCCGACCGTTCCGGCCACCGTGAAGAAGACCGCGGTCTCGATACCCAGCGTGGCCAGTTCGCGGGCGTGGGCGGTGTCGGCGCTCAGCGGCAGGTGTCCGAAGTCCAGGAACGCGCCCCCGAAGGCCATCGCCGCGAGGCCGATCCCCGCATAGCCGAGGATGCCGGCGCAGGCCATGACCAGCGAGGAGCGAAGGCTCGGCGCCCCGGTCGGCGCCCCGGTTTCCGTGCGGCTGCCCCGCACCAACCGGACGGCGACCAGGCCGGAGCCGAACAGGACGCCGCCCTGGAATCCCCCCCCGGGGCTGGTGTGGCCGTGGATGAGGACATAGATCGAGAACACCAGGATCCCGGGCGCGAGCAGGCGCGCGGCGGCGTCGAGGATCCCGGTGCCGAAGCGGAACGAGAGGTCGGCCCCGGGCGCGTCCGCGGCGCGCTCCGGGCGCCCGGCGAACGCGCCGAGCGCGACCAGGCAGCCGAGGCCGGCGGCGAAGATCACGAGCGTCTCGCCCAGGGTGTCGAAACTCCGGTAGTCGGCGAGGACGGCGGTCACCATGTTGAGCGCGCCGGTCTCTTCGGCCGCCCGCTCGATGTAGCGCGGGGACACCCGGGTGGAGGCGGGCGATCCGGGGTCGCCGAGGCGGGGCAGGGCGGAGGCGCCCCAGAGGAGTCCCCCGAGCAGCAGGGCGAAGACCGGCGCGGCGAGTACCGCGGCGGCCGTCGCCCTTCGGGGAGCGTCCATCAGTCGAACCGGCGGCGGGTGCGGTAGGCGGTGGAGACGAACAGGATCGTGCTCAGCGCCCCGCCGACGCAGGCCTCGGTGAACGCCACATCCACCGCGCCGAGGAACGCGAACCAGGTGGCGGCGGCGAAACTGAACACGCCGAAGAACGCCGTCGCCGCGAGCAAGTCGCGCATCAGGAGCGCCGCCGCCGCGGAGGCGACCATCAGGAGCAGCAGCCCGACTCCCAGGAGTCCGCCCGGGTCGGTCACGAAGCGTTGTCCGCGCGCTCGGCGGCGTCGGGCCGGCGCCAGACGGGAACTCCCGCGCGGCGAGCCGCGCGCCCCAGGGCGTGGGTCGCCGTCGGGCTGGCGGCGGCGAGGAACGCCGAAACCAGGAGGAGTTTCGCGGCGGTGGCGGCGTCCTCCGAGAGGAGGGCGAAGCCGACCGCGGCGAGCGCCAGGCCGGCGGTGTCGCACTTCCCGACGGCGTGGAGCCGGGTGTAGAAGTCGGGAAGCCGGAGCACGCCGACCGCAGCGGTCAGGCTGAAGAACAACGAAGCGGCGAGGAGCGCCGCCGCCGCGGCGTCGAGCGCCGAGAACCCGTCCGTCATCGCCGCCCGGCGGCCGGTCTCCCGCTCACGCCGCGTTCGGCGGCGTCCCGGGCCGCTCCGCCGTTCCGCCGGCCGGGACCTCGGTCGGCGCCGCTTCGTCGTCCGAACCGCGGCCCTCGAAGTACTTGGCGAGCGAGAGCGCGGCGAGGAACCCCACCAGCGCATAGGCGAGGGCGATGTCCACGAACATCCCGGGCCGGCCGGAGAGTTCGCCGATCACCAGCAGCAGGATCAGGGTCTTCGTCCCGAGCAGCACCAGCCCGGAGAGCCGATCCCAGAGCCCCGGTCCGCGCGCGACCCGGTAGAACGCGGCGACGGCGGCGAGGAAGACCGCGCCGGCGAACGCCGCGAGGAGAGTCTGCATTCGCCGGGCGCGGAACGGCGGGCCGTCAGGCGCCGGCGCCGAACAGCCGGCGGATGCGCGCCGCCGTCAGGCCGCCGTCCGGCTGCACTCCCGCCGCCGAATCCCGGTCCAGCGAGTGGATGGTCATGCCGTCCCGGTCGGCGTCGAGGGTCACCGTCCCCGGAGTCAGTGTGATCGAGTGCGCGAGGACCAGTCGGGCCAGCGGGTGCGGCAGGCGGTCTTCGATCCGGGTGAGCGAGGGGGAGATGGGCATCCGGGGATCCAGGACCAACCGCGCCACCCGGAGCGCGGAATGGACGACCTGGATCGAGAGCCAAATCCCGTAGCCGACGAGGGCTGCCGTCCGCCGGGGAAGACGGGCGATCTCCTCGCCCGGCGCCGGAGGCGGCGCCATCCCCAGGAGTCGTCCGGCGAACCACGCCGTCGCCGCGGCGGCGGCGACGCCGGGGACCAGGTGGAGCGCGTCGAACTTGCCGGAAAGGACGATCCAGAAGGCCAGCAGCGAGACGAAGGCGAGGGCCACGACCGCGGCCGGCGGCCGCGCCCCGGAGTCGCCGGCGGTCTCGCGGCTCGGTTCGCCGAGCGGCTCCGGACTCGCCATCGGGCGTGAATCGTACAAGGGGAAAGGGCCTCGGGAAGCGCGGGCTCAGCCGCCTGCGGGGAAAGTCCGGGTGGGAGCGTCCGGTCAGGCGACCGGGCCGGGCCTTCGCGTCGTCCGGTCGGAACGGGGAGGGCCGGACGCCCTCCCCGCGGGCCGACTACCGGTAGTAGTTGATGCCGATCAGCGCCTGCTGGGTGCGCCGGGAGAAGTCCCGCGGCGACCAGATGCGGTACTCCGCCCGCGCCGACAGGTAGTCGAAGATATAGACCTCGAAGCCGGCGCCGAGATGCGCGGTCGGCTCGTACACGGTCTCTTCCAAGGTCACGCGCGTGGCCGTCGGGATGCGCACCCCGGTCGCCGAGGGCTGGTTCCGGAAGAGACCGTCCCGGAGCGACTGCGGCGTGGAGAACTCGAAGTCCTCGCGCAGGGCGTCGCGCCGCACCACGCCGCCTCCGGCCAGCACCCAGGCGTGGAACGGCTGCCTCCGGCCCAGGTGGAACACCAGGGAGCCGTCGAGGTGGTAGCGGTTCATCCGGAACTGGTAGGCCGGGGAGGCGAGCACATCCTCGACCGGCTGGTTTTCGGCGGTATAGCGCCGGTTCGACCGGCCGAAGTAGAGGCCGGTCTCGAAACTGAAGTTGTCGCTCGCGCGGACCGCCGCGGCGCCCCCGAGGCTCGCGCCGCGGCCGAGCCGCAGGTCGGGGTCGGCGAAGAACTGCAGGCCGACGCCGGTGGAGAGCCGGAACCGGTGCCGGGGCTGCGCTTCGGCGGGGTGGGCGGCGGCCCCGAGAAGCGAGACCGCCGCGAACGCGAGCAGCGGGAGGCCCCCGCGCGGGAGCGGTCCGCGGCGGCGGATGGCGCCCCGAAGGGGGCGGCGGAACGCGGGTTCTTCGGGAAGGGCCAAAGGCGGCGGGATGCTACTCCACCGGGCGCCGCCGGCCGGGTCGGCTGCGCCGAGATGCAGCGGACGGGGCCGGGACCGGCGGGCCCGGGATCGGCAGGCCCGCCGCTACTCGGACTCGCGCTGTTCGCCGGGGGCGACCCGGCGGACCTTCATGATTTCCTCGTCGTAGTAGCGCCGGTAGAGGAGATCCCAGGCCTCCGTGCCCTGCTGGACGGACTGGCTCTGGCTGTCGATCTTCCGGCGGACGATCTGGTCGATGCGCTCGTCGTCTTCGAGTTCGGAGTTGATGACCCGGGTGATCGTCCGCCGGATTTCGTTGTCCGGGGCGTAGAACTCCACGGTGTCGTCGGCGCGCAGGAGTTGCAGGATCTGGCTCGCCAGGTGGTTGATCTTGCTGTTCGTCAGGCGCATGGAGGTGCTCTCGCTACCGGGGGGTTCCTCCGTGTCCGCGCGGCGCCGCCGGCCGGCTAGAGGATGAGCCCCCGTTCCCGGGCCAGGCGCTTCTTGACCAGTTTGAACATCTCCCGGTACTCGACGCCGTCGCTCCGGATCTCCTCCCCGTAGTTGTCGAGGAGTTTCCGGACTTCCTCGTTGAGGTCGTCTTCCTGCCGCAGATCCTCGGTGATGAGTTCGACGATGGTGTCCATCAGGAGGTTCGGATCGTCCGTGTCGATAAGCCCCTGAACCTGCAATTCGTCGGTGATCCGGTAGCCCAGAAACTGGATCTGGCTCTTCGTGAGTCGCATCTTCGGCAGCCGGAAATCGTACCGCAAACCCGCTTCCCGGTGAACCTCGGAGAGTGTCCGGGGCCGGGAAATTGCTAGAATCCGTCGGTTGCGGCGACTCGGGGTCGTAGTTCAGTTGGTTCAGAATGCCGGCCTGTCACGCCGGAGGTCGCGGGTTCGAGTCCCGTCGGCCCCGCCATCCGCCGCCGCCCCTCCGCTGCCTCGGCGCCCGGCCGCCGGCCCCCGTTTCCGGGGAGTCCGTCGGGCCGACGGCGCCGCCGAACCCCCTTCCCGGGAGAGAGCCCTCGACGGTCATGACGGTCACGATCACCTACTGCGTCGTTTGAAACTACCTTCCCAACGCCACCAGTCTGGCGGCGGCAATCGAGGAAGCGCGCGGCCTGAAGCCCGAACTCATCGAAGGTGACAAGGGCGACTTCGACATCCGCGTGGACGGCGAACTCATCTACACCAAGCACGACACCGGCCGGTTCCCCGAGCACCGGGAGATCCTGGACCGGATCCCGGAACAGGTCCCGGCCGGATAGCCGGCCGCCCGGCCGGCGCACCGGATCCGCCGCGGGCGCCGGCCCCGCGACGGATCCGCCCGACGACGGATCTGTCTGTGTTGCCGGTCTGCCGCCCGGCGCCGGCGGCCCCCACCGGCCGGCTCCCGGCCGGCGCCGTCAGAAGTCGAAAAGCCGCGTGTACTTCACGATCAGCGACCGGCCCATCACGGTGGGGACCGGGAGTCCGGTGTCCGGGTCGAACCGGTCGAAGGTCGCGGTGTTCCGAAGGTCGTTGTAGACGACGAAGAGTCCGGTGCCGCTCCGGTCGAGCAACACCAGCCGGATGTTCGAGGAGATCGAGGCGGACTGGCTGTTGTACTGGATCAGCGCTTCCAGTCGCCGCAGCGGCGTGAACGAGTAGTTCAGGCGGATGGGCGCCAGGTCGGTGGTGAAGTCGCCGCCGGGCAGACTCACGATGTCGCGGTTCCAGCCCACGCTGGCCTGGAACCGGGCCCCGATCCGCCCGTTCAGGCTGAGATCGCATCCCCGCCGCTCTCCGTCGTAGAAGCCGCCCCGGCGGCAGTACGCGGTGGGGTAGAGCCGGGCGCTGGCATTGCCCAGGTAGTTCACCGTGACCACACTCCACTCGTAGCGCCCCGGCGGGATCGTCACTTCCGCCCCGTCCGCTCCGGCGAAGACGGTGAAGTCGGTCAGGGGCCGATCCCTCATCCGGTCCACGAAGATCCCGAACCGACCCCCGCTGTTCGGCTGGAACTCGATCGGGTGCCAGTGCCCCCGCCCGGACTGGACCTCCCCGTCGAAGCCGTAGTAGGCGTTCCAGGTCACATGCGGCGAGAACCGGCGCACCCAGGACAGCGCCGGAATCCGGGTGGGCTGCCAGTTCAGGTAGTAACGCGCCTGGTACTTCCGGTAACCCCGCCGGGGAACGAACCCGACCTGCGGGTCGAAGTCCTCCCCCACCTGGGTGTAGCCGAGGTGCCCCTGGTGGAGCGGATCGGCGTAGTTGAGGAAGGCCCTCCCTGCCAGGGTGTCGGAGACCGACGCGCTCTCTTCCCCGGCGGTCGCGGTCTTCGCCAGGAAGGTGAAGAACCGGGCGTGCTCGCCGATCTGGACGGCGGCGTCCGCGCCGAAGGCCCGGTTCGCGTCGTTCTCCCCGGCCCGGTCCCCGGTCCCCTGGCGGTTCACGAAGATGCCGCCGAAGGACGACCGCCCCACTTCGCGCTGGACGCGGGCCACCGCGAAGTTGTTCGCGGACCGGAGCAGGCCGCCGCTCTCCGGGTCGAAGGCGGCCTCGGTCTGCATGTTCATCACGCCCAGGTTCCAGGCCCCGACCTTCCCGGACATCCGGGCGCCGCCGATGATCCCCACCGGCTGTCCGGCGTGGAGCCCGATCCGGCGGCTGAAGAACAGGTCCACCTCCTGCGGCGCTCCGAACTGGAAAGTCGAGGCGTTTTCCAGGAAGAACGGCCTCTTTTCCGGGAAGAACAGCGGAAAACGGGTCAGGTTGATCTGCTGGTCGTCCGCCTCCACCTGGGCGAAGTCCGTGTTCGCGGTGATGTCCACCGTCAGGTTCGGGGTCACGCCCCACTTCACATCGAGCCCCAGGTCGAAGGTGTTCCGGGAGCGGTTCGCGGAAGCGGCGGCCAGCGGGTTCCGGGTGGCGTCGCCGAGCGCGAAGGGGGTCACCCGAAGGTCGCGCCGCAGGGGCAGGTCGAGGCCGGAGATCTTCCGCGCCAGCGAGACCCGGTAGAGGTTGTAGCCCCGCGGGATCGGCGCGAGGAACGACTGCTCGTTCTTCCGCCGGATGTTCCGCATCACATTCAGACCCCAGGTGCGCCCGTCGCCGGCCTCGTAGCGGAGCGTCCGCAGGGGGATGGCGAACTCGGTCTCCCAGCCCCGGCCGGTCTGCCGGGAGCGGACCGTCCAGTCGCCGTCCCAGTTGGCGTTGAACCCGGTGACCCCGCCGCGCTGCGAGCCGCGCTGGCCCGGCCGGGGGTTGTAGCCGCCGGTCGCCCCCTCGCCGGCGATCTGCCCGTCGTACTCGATCCCCTCCGGATTCGTCCCGAACAGGAAGGCGTTCTGGTTGTCATCGAAGGTGTCCAGCACGATCTGGACGGAGTCCGACTCGTTCAGGTCGCCGTCCCGGCGGCTCTCCGAGACCAGCACCCGCTCCGGCTCCCGGTCGAAGGCGATGATCCCCACATAGAGGGTGGTGTCCGACAGGAGCAGCCGGACCTCGGTGCGCTCGGTGGCCGGCGCCCCGTTGTCCGGCTCCTGCTGGATGAACCCGGTGAAGGGCTCCGCGTCCTCCCACTGCGGGTCGGTCACCAGCCCGTCCACCACCGGACCCGGAGCGCCTTCGCCGAGCGCGAACACCGTTCCCGAGGCCGAGTTCGCCGCCGGCCCCGGCTCTTCTGAAGCCGCCGTCGGGAGCGCGGCGAGAAGCGCCGCCGAACCGAGGAGAGCCGCGCCCCGAACCGGCGCCCGCGCAGGGCCGGGGCGGGTGGGAGGGCGGCGGGTCGGGGGCATCGGGCGGGCGTATCCTACGCGCGCCCCGTGTCCCCTGCGACGACCGTTCCCGACCTCCTCCCCAACTTCGTCGGCGGCGAGTTCCTCGCTTCGTCGTCGTCGGAGACGCTGCCCGTCTTCGACCCCGCCACCGGCGCGGTGCTCGCCCGGGTGCCGCTCTCCCCCGCCGAGGACATCGGCCGGGCGGTCGCCTCCGCGAAGGAGGCGCTCGCCGACTGGCGCGAGACCCCGGCGCCGGACCGGGTGCAGCCGCTCTTCCGGCTGAAACAGATCCTGGAGCGGGACTTCGAGGATCTCGCCCGGCTGGTGACCACCGAGTGCGGGAAGACGCTCGCCGAGGCGCGCGGGGAGATGCGCCGCGCGGTCGAGAATGTGGAAGTCGCCTGCGGCATCCCGACCCTGATGCAGGGCCGGATGCTCGAGGACATCGCCCGCGGGATCGACGAGTTCCTGGTGCGGCAGCCGGTGGGGGTGGTGGCGGTGATCGCGCCGTTCAACTTCCCGGCGATGATCCCGTTCTGGTTCCTGCCGTACGCCCTCGCCTGCGGGAACACGGTGGTGATGAAGCCGTCCGAGAAGGTCCCCCTCACCATGCATCGGATCGCCGAGGCCTTCCGCGAGGCGGGTTTCCCGCCCGGCGCCCTGCAGGTGATCCACGGCGGCCGGGAGGCGGTGGACGCGCTGCTCGACCACCCGGACATCGCCGCGGTGAGTTTCGTCGGCTCCTCGCCGGTGGCGCGGAGCATCTACCGGCGCGCCGCGGAGAACGGGAAACGGGTGCAGGCCCAGGGCGGCGCCAAGAACCCGGTGGTCGTCCTCGAAGACGCGGACCTCGGCGCCGCGGTCGCCACCGTCGGCGAGAGCGCGTTCGGCTGCGCCGGACAGCGTTGCCTCGCCGCCTCGCTGGCGATCACCGTCGGGGAAGCGCACCGGCCGTTCACCGAAGGAGTGGGCGCGCTGGCCGAGTCCCGGGTCGTCGGCTCCGGGCTCGACGAAGCGGTGGAGATGGGGCCGGTGATCCGGGGCGAAAGCCGGCGCCGCATCGAAGGCTTGATCGCCGAGGCGGTCTCCTCCGAGGGCGCGGTCCCGGTGGTGGACGGACGGGGCGCGCGCGTCGCCGGCGGCGAAGACGGGTTCTTCGTTCGACCCACCGTCCTCGACCGCCTGCCGGCGGAGGGGAAGACCGCGCGCACCGAGATCTTCGGGCCGGTGCTGGGTGTGATCCGGGTGGACACCGTGGACGACGCCGTCTCGCTGGTGAACGGCGGCGAATACGGGAACATGGCGTGTCTGTTCACGAGCGACGGCCGGGCGGCGCGGGACTTCCGCCACCGGGTGCTCACCGGCAATGTGGGAATCAATGTGGGGGTCGCCGCCCCGATGGCCTTCTTCCCGTTCAGCGGTTGGCGCGGGAGTTTCTTCGGGGACCTGCACGCCCAGGGCGCCCACGCCGTCGAGTTCTACACGCAGACCAAGGTCGTCATCGAGCGCTGGCCCAAAGACGCCTCCCGGCGTTTCTAGCCCGGCCGGCGTCGCAACCCGGCTCTCCGCGCGGGGTGGACGGCGGGGACGGGCGTCGGCCGGACCCGGAGACGGGGTCGGGCCCGGCGGAGTCGGAGGTCGGAGCGGCGCCCGCCGCCGTCCCGGCCCGCCGGAAGCGCGATCCCGCCGGAAGGCGGCGGCAGGTGCTGCGCCGCGTTTGGAAGCCGGTGATGTGGGCGTTCTTCGTCCTCAATGTCGTGCTGCTGCCGCTCGTGGTCGGAGGCGGCGCCGCCGGGCAGCCGGCGGAAGTTCCCGGCTGGATGCCGCAGGGCCTTTTGCCCTTCATCCTCGCGCAGGCGCTGCTCGTCGGTTTCGCCCTGCCGAACTCCGTCTTCTGCCTGGCCGCGGGCGCCCTCTTCGGTCTCGGCCGGGGAGCGCTCGCCGCCGCGACCGGCAGTTACGGCGCGGCCCTCGTCGCTTTCTTCGTGGGCCGGTTCCTCGCCGCGAGACTGCTCCGCCGCGGCGCCGGCCGCTTCCCCTCGCTCGGCGCGTTCCTCACCGCGCTGGGAGAAGCGAACGCCCGCACGGTGTTCCTCACCCGGCTGTCCCCGCTGTTCCCGTTCGTGGTGCAGAACTTCGGCTGGTCGTTCAGCCCGATCCGCTTCCGCAGTTACGCCCTCGGCTCGCTCTTCGGCGTCCCCGTCGGCGCGGTCTTCTTCGCCCACCTCGGCGCCGCCGGCAGCGCCGGCGCCGCCCTCGCGACCGGCGGTTTCTCCTGGCCGGAAGCGGTCACCGTCGTGGGTATCGCCGCCACCTTCCCCGTCGTCCGCTGGCTCGGCCGCCTCGCCGACCACGCCCTCACGGGGACACTTCCCCGGAGGACTGACCCGGCAACCTGATGGCCGGAGTTCCTCTAAACTCTCCCGTGCCCTCGCCCGACACTCTGGGAGGCGGCGCCGAGGCTCCACTCATGACCATCACCAAGATTACGGCCAAGGACTTCCGCTGTTTTCGTCGCGCGGAGGCGCGCCTTGCGCCGTTGACCCTTCTCGTGGGCGAGAACAGCACTGGCAAGACCTCGTTCCTGGCGCTGGTGCGGGCGCTGCTGGACTCGGGCTACGGCCTTCAGGTCCCCGATTTCCGAGAGGCGCCGTACGATTTGGGCACCTTCCAAGACATCGCCCACAGTCGGGGAGCGAGAGGTGGCACTGCGAGGGCCTTCTCTGCCTCGTTCGAGGCTCGGGACAGGCCCAAAGCGAAGACGCATCGTTATGAAGTTACTTTCGAGGAGCGGGCGGCATTCGCCGTTCCCTCCGTTCACCGTTATGCGTCCGGGAAGAACGCGTTCGTGGAACGGGAAACGGACTTCACCATCGAAACGCCGCGTGGCAAGTGGACGGGCGCGTATTCGGAAACTGGCGTGCCCATCCGGCGTGGTGAGGCATTCTCCATTCCACCATGGTTTGTGCTACGCGAACTCTTCGCCCGAGGAGAGGCGGCGGACACGATACGCCGTAGGTTGAGGGACGAAAATGGAACGGAGTCTGCTCCCAGCCACGATGATCTGAAGGCAGTGTCGATGGCTTTGCGCTCGTTCTCCGCCGTATGGCCGTTGGAAAGACCGTACTGCAGCGCCCCCGTCCGTACTCGACCACTCAGGACCTACGATCCGTTGAAACTGGCGCCCGATCCAGAAGGAGAGAACATCCCGACCTACTTGGCCAATCTGAGCGCTCGCGAAAAGGATCAATGGGAGGGACTACGCGACCTCTTGGTGTCGTTCGGCAGTACCGCCGGCCTATTCGACGAACTTCGTGTGAACCGCCTCTCTGGTTCGGGTGGAGGCCCCTTCCAGATCCAAGTGCGGAAACATGCCCTCGGCAAGAAGGGGCCGTGGCGAAACCTCATAGATGTGGGCTATGGTGTTAGCCAAACGCTTCCGTTCCTCACGGAGCTCAATCGTCATGACGGTGCCGAGATGTTCCTGCTACAGCAGCCGGAGGTGCATCTCCATCCTCGGGCCCAAGCCGAGGTCGGGAGCCTGTTGTGCAAAGTGGCCGCTTTGGGCCAACAGGTCATTGTGGAGACACACAGCGACCACTTGCTGGACCGCGTCCGAATGGATGTGAGGGATGGCAAGACCGACTTGGAGCCGAAGGATGTCTCTCTGCTATTCTTTGAGCGAGGAGACTTGGATGTGAATATCCATTCACTCAAGTTCGACGGGGCTGGCGCCGTTATCGGCGCGCCGGAAGGATACCGGCAGTTCTTCCTCGACGAATTGGATCGCTCGATCACTGTCTGACATGTGTGCCATCGTAGATGCCAATCGCTGGCATGAGGTGTTTTCGCCGAAGCGTACGGCTGCCGGCGCTGCCTTTCGCCGGTGGCTGTTGAGTAAGCGCGGATTCGCCGTGCTGGGAGGCAAGTTGAGGCGCGAGATCGCGGACGGCACGGAGCGCAAGAAACAGGTCCAAGAATTCGTGCAGAACGGCATGGTTATCCCAATGCCTGACGCGGATGTGGACGACGAAACGGAGCAGATAAAGAAGGGCGGCGGGCTCCGGTCGGATGACCCGCACATCTTGGCGCTGGCGAAGGTCAGCGGCGCGCGCTTGCTCTACACGAATGACCGCGACCTGCAGGACGACTTCAAGAACGCCGACTTCGTCGCCGACGGCAAGGTCTATTCGACTTTGGAGACGACGAAGCACACTCGCCGTCAACGAGACCTGCTCAAGCGGCAGGTCTGTCAGCGGACTACTTGAAGGGGCCCCCGGCGGCGGAAATCGGGGACATTCGAACGCTCTGGTCCGTTGGCCGGAACGGGCGTGGTCGGAGTGAGCGCCGGTTCGCGCTCCGCGGCGGTTCAGCGCGAAGCGGTGATGTCGAAGGCGAGCAGGGTGTCCTGGTCCCGGAGGTAGAGGCGGCCGTTCGCGACGACCGGGTGGCTCCAGGTTTCGTTGCCGGAGCGGTCGGCGTCGGGGAGGCGGAAGCGGCCGCGCAACTCGAAGCCGGCGCGCGACGGTTCGACCAGGGCGGCGTCCCCGCGTTCGCTGAACAGGTGGAGAAGGCCGTCCGCGAGGGTGAGGGAACCCTTCGGGATCGCGCGGTCGCGCCAGAGCACCGTTCCGGTGGCGGCGTCCAGCGCGCTCAGGATAGAGCCGGAGTAGCCGTAGAGCACGCCGCCGTGGAGGACCGGGGTCGCATGGTGGGCGCGCAGGTTCCGGCTGAACCAGACTTCCTCGACATCCACGCCGCCCCGCCCGTCCGACTGCAGTTCGAGCAGCGCCGCTCCCGTGCCGTAGTCGGAGGACAGGAGCACGCGCAGCGCCTCGCCGTCCGGGCCGGTCGTCGGCCAGACCAGCGGCGTGGCGATGTTCGCGGTGCGGTTCGAGGCGCGCAGGTAACTCCACAGGACGGCGCCGTCCTCGGCGCGCACGCCGACCGCGCGCTCGCCGCTGAAGAAGATCACATGGGGCGCGCCGGGCAGCGGCGCCGCCATCGGCGAGGCGTAACCGGCCCGGTCGCTCTCGACAGCCCACTCCAACTCGCCGGTCTCCGCGTCGAAGGCGGCGAATCCGGCGCCCCGGCCGCCGGGGGAGACCAGGACCCGGCCGTCGAGCAGGAGGGGCGACTCGCTGATGCCCCAGGAGATGTTCCGGCCGCCGAACCGGTCGAGGAGGTTCACCGACCAGCGGACCTGGCCGCTCCGGGCGTCGAGCGCGGTGAGTTGGCCGGTGGCGCCGAGCGCGTAGGCCCGCCCCTCCGCCACCGTCGGGACGCTGCGGGGGCCGTCGCCGCGCCATTCGCGGAAGCCTTCGGCGTGCGGCGTCGTCCAAAGCGCCGATCCGGTGGCGGCGTCGAGCGCGACGACCCACTCGCGGTCCGACCACATCCCCAGCGTGTGGACGCGCCCTTCGGCTACGGAAACGGTGGAGTAGCCGGCGCCGAGGCCCTCGGCGCGGAAGAGGAGCGGCGGGCCGTCCGCCGGCCACGCCCGGAGCAGCCCGGTCTCCCGCGACACGCCGTCGCGGCGGGGGCCGCGCCACTGCGGCCAGTCTTCGGACGCGCCGGCCGCGGAGGGCAACAGCAGCGCCACGCCCAGCGCGACCGAGACGGGGACGGCTCCCGGCCGCCTGACGGGATTCATCGGGCGCCGCCCGGCGCATCGCGGATTCATCGGGCGGGGCCCTCGCCGCCGGGCTGGGCGCGGAGCCACTCCCGCGCCGGCGGAAGCGCCGCCGCCCGGAGCGCGGCCAGGTGCTCCGCGAGGCGGCTGCCCACCGCGGCGGGCTCCTCGTCTCCCGCGCCGGGCAGTTCGCCCATGAACACCTGGACCAGTTCCCGGCCGGGCGGGTCGCCGGAGCGGCCGGTGTAGCCGGAGAGCACGCGGGTGATCGGTGCGCTGTTCAGCGAACCGCCCTTGGTGAAGGCGCGGCCGTCGGGGGTCTCTTCGGAGAACAGGATTTCGCGCATCGCCTCGTGGGTCTCCGGCGAGAGGCCGGGCGTCGTTCCGGTCGCGATCTCCGCCAGCACGGCGGCCAGCGAAGCGGCGGTGGCCTCGTTGTCCCCGGTCACATCCCGCGCCGCCAGCATGTAGCGCCGGGCCTCGATCCCGGCGAAATCCGGATGGCGGGCGTGGATCCGCGCGGTCAGCGCCCGCGGCCCGCCGAGGACGGCGGTCGTGAGGTTGGCGGCGGCGTTGTACACGGCGTTGGAGACATCGTCTCCGCGGATCATGTGGCGCCCCACCGTCCGGACGGTCGCCTCGGTCAGGTGTTCCCGGATTTCGGCCCGGGTGGCGGCGTCGAAGTGGGCGACGGCCGGATGCTCCGGATCGTCCACGATGGAAGCGGCGCCCGGCAGCGGCCGGTCCAGCGTCCCCGCGTGCTCGGCGAAGAGTTCGACCAGGTAGGAGGCCTTGATGGAACTCGCCGCCGGCCGCGGAGTCTCCGCCGCCTCCGCGTAGAGGGGTTCTCCGCCGCTGACCCCGGAGTCCGCGAACCCGATCCACACGCTCCGCTCGAGGCCGGGCAGCCCGTCGGCCGGGACCGTCCCGAGGGCGGCGGCGATCGCCGCCGTCCCCTCGCCGGGCGACGGCGGCGCGGCGGTCGGAGGCGCCGCGCAGGCGAGCGAGCCGGCCAGCGTCAGCGCCCCGAACAGCCGGCCGGCCGCGGCGAAGGCGGCGCTCTTGCCGCGCTGTCGGGGGAGGGTGACCGGATGTCTCACGACCGGATGTCTCCTGAACACTTCGGCGGCGGAGACCCCCGCCGCCCGGGGGCGGAACTCTACGCGCCCGAAGAGAGGGAAGGGACCGCCCCGGCTTTGCTGCTTCGCGAACCCGTCTTCACCCTTCGCAAAAAATCTCACAGTCCGCCAAGATTTCTGGTCCAAATCAATCACGGACCGGCGGAATTTGCCACGATTGTTGAACGACTGGATTATTTCTCTCGCTCAAAGTTGGTATAATGGGCTACTTCCGCGAGCGCACGCGGCAAGTTTCTTCCCCGAGGGGGGAGAGACCTTCCTCTCTCCGGGCGCCGCGACCTCCATTCTACCTTCGGCCCGACCATCCCCGCAGTTTGTCCGGCTTGGCCCGCCCCCCCCCCCCCCCCCCCCCCCCCCCCCGGACGAGTCGGGCGTCGAGGGGAATGTCGAAATCGCCCTCGACCGGTTCGTCGGCTTCCCGGAAGTCCGTCCCTCCCGGACCGGGCCGGCCTGACCGGCGCCGAGACCGGCGCGACGCCGGCCGGCGAGCGCCCGCGTTCCTGGCGTCGGCCGGCGCCGTGACTTCGGATCGCCCCGCGGCGCCGGCGCCGGGCCCCGCCTTCGGCGACCGCGCTCCGACCGGAGGACTGCGACCGATGCGGCGAAAGCAGCAGCGGGCCCTTTCGTCCCGGCGCGCCCTGTTCGAGGCCGCCTTGGACGAATTCGCCGATGTCGGGTTCGAAGGCGCCTCGACGCGGCGGATCGCCGACCGGGCCGAGGTCAGCGTCGCCCTGATCCGGCACCACTTCGGCAGCAAGGAGGACCTTTGGAAGGCGACCGCGGAGGAAGTCTGCGGCGCTTTCGCCGCCCGGCTGGCCCGGCGGCGGGAGGGGCTCGCCGGCGTCGGCGACCGGACGCTCCTGCGGCTCCTGCTTCGCGAGTACCTCCGGTTCTTCGGCGAGAGGCCGCAGGCGGCGCGGTTCCTGGTCCAAGCGAACCATGCCCCCCGCGAGTTGCTCGAGTGGATGGTGGAGCGGTTCGTCGCGCCGGCCGACGGCTGGCACGCCGCGCTGCTCCGGCGAACGCAGAAGATCGGCTTCTTCCCTTCCGGCGACCTCTTCCTCCTGCGCTTCGTCTTTCTCGGCGCAGCGACTTCCCTGTTCAGTTTCGGCCCGACGATCTCGATCCTGTCCCGCCGGGACGCCCTCGACGACACCATGTTGGAACCCTTCGTGGAGATGGTGCTCAACATGTTCGTCGGCCCCCTCCCCACCGGCCCTCCGCGCGCCGGACTCGTCTGACCTCGCGGCCCCCGCGCCGCAGCGGTCTGACGCGATTCCGGCGGCCGCGGCTCCTCCCGCTCTCGATTCGCCGCCGGCGACCGTGAGACGCCGACATACCCAGGACTTCCGATGACCGACACCCAAGTCGAACGCGCCCCGGCTGCGCCGGCCCGCCGCCCGCCGCCCGCCGCCCGCGCCCGCCCGGCGGACGCTCCCGCCCCGCGGCGCGAACAGGAGCGAACGAAACGCACCAAGCGGGCGATCCTGGGATCGGCCCTGTCGGAATTCGCCCGCCACGGTTTCGAGGGCGCTTCGACCCGGCGCATCGCCGAGTCGGCGGGCATCACGCCCGCGCTCATCGGCCACCACTTCGGGGACAAGGAGGCTCTGTGGAAGGCGGTCGCCGCCGACACCTACGACCGCTTCCTCAAGCGGTTGGCGGGGAGGCACGCCGGCCTCGAGGGGGTGGACGACTGGAACTTCCTCCGGTTGATGCTCCGCGAGTACCTGCTGTTCTTCTCCGAGGAGCCGGACTTCTTCCGCTTCGTCTTCCACGCGAACCAGGGCGACCCCGACCGGCTCGACTGGCTGGTGGACACTTACATGGCCCCCTCCGGGCAGCGGTACATGGCCCTCCTCGGCCGGGCCCAGGCCGCCGGCTGGATCATCGAAGGCGACCTCTACAGTCTTCGCTACCTCTTTTGGGCGGCGGCCGGCTGGATGTTCGCCTGCGACGGTGGCTTCCGGCGGATCTCCGGCCGCGACCCCCGCGACCCCGCGTTCCTCGAAGAACATGTGGACCTGGTGCTGCGGCTCTTCCTCCGTCCGGGGGGGAGGGCGGCGGAGGGCCGCGAGGAAGCGGAACCGGCGGCGGCGCCCGCGCCGGCGCTGCCCGGACGACTCGCCACCAGGGGATAGAGCCGCTACCCCGCAGCGGGCGGGCGGTCGATCCGGCGGGGGAGCGGCGAGATCGGCGACCGGGGAGGGAGATCGACCGCTGTCCGGACGCGCCGTACGAGGGACGGCCCCGGCCGGTCCGAGACCGGCGCGGGGCCGCCGAAGGGGGCGCGGGAGACGACGGCGCGGAGCGCGCGCCGCCGTTCCCGCCGGGGACTAGTAGTCCATCCCGCCCATGTCCGGGGCGCCACCCGGGCCGGCGGCCTTCTCCTCCTTCTCGGGGATCTCGGTGACCAGCGCCTCGGTGGTGAGGAGCAGGCTGGCGATGGAGGCGGCGTTCTGGAGCCCGTAGCGGACGACCTTGGTGGGATCGATGACCCCGGCGCCGACCAGGTCCACATAGGCGTCGGTGGCGGCGTTGAAGCCGACATTGCCCTTCTCCTCGCGCACCTTGTTCACCACGATCGAGCCCTCGTGGCCGGCGTTCTGGGCGATCCAGCGCAGCGGCTCCTCGATGGCGCGGGCGATGATCCGGACGCCGACCTGCTCGTCGCGGGTCAGGCTGTCGTCGCCGGACAGGCCGTCCAACTTGTCGCTGGCGCGGATCACGGCGATGCCGCCGCCGGGGACGATGCCCTCTTCGGCGGCCGCCTTGGTCGCGTGCATGGCGTCCTCGACCCGGGCCTTCTTCTCCTTCATCTCGGTCTCGGTGGCGGCGCCGACCTTGATGAGCGCGACCCCGCCCACCAACTTGGCGAGCCGCTCCTGGAGTTTCTCCCGGTCGTAGTCGGAGGTGGTGTCCTCGATCTGGGTCCGGATCTGCTGGATGCGGCCCTCGATGGCCTCCTGCGTCCCGGCGCCCTCGACGATCGTGGTGTCTTCCTTGGAGATGATCACCTTCTTCGCGCGGCCGAGGTCACCCATCTCGATGTTCTCGAGTTTGATCCCGAGGTCCTCGAAGATGGCGCGCCCGCCGGTGAGGATGGCGATGTCCTCCATCATGGCCTTCCGCCGGTCGCCGAAGCCGGGCGCCTTGACCGCCGCGGCCTTGAGCGTCCCGCGCAACTTGTTGACGACCAGGGTGGCGAGCGCCTCGCCCTCCACATCCTCGGCGACGACGACGAGCGGCTTGCCGGCCTGCGCCACCTTCTCGAGCACCGGAAGCATGTCCTTCATGCTGGACACCTTCTTCTCGTGGACCAGCACCAGGCAGTCCTCGAGCACGACTTCCATGCGCTCGGAGTCGGTCACGAAGTAGGGCGAGAGGTAGCCCCGGTCGAACTGCATGCCCTCGACGATGTCGAGTTCGGTGTCCAGCGTCCGGCTCTCCTCGACCTGGATCACGCCGTCCTTGCCGACCTTCTCCATCGCCTGGGCGATGATCTGGCCGATCTCGCTGTCGCCGTTCGCGGAGATCGTGCCCACCTGGGCGATCATGTCCCCGGTCACGGTCTTCGACCGTTCCTTGATCTCCTCGACCACGACGGAGACCGCGCGGTCGATGCCCCGCTTCAACTCCATCGGGTTCGAGCCGGCGGTGACATTCCGAAGGCCCTCGCGGTAGATGGACTGCGCGAGGACCGTGGCGGTGGTCGTGCCGTCGCCGGCCACATCGGAGGTCTTCGAGGCGACCTCGCGCACCATCTTGGCGCCGAGGTTCTCCACCGGATCCTCGAGATCGATCTCCTTGGCGACGGTGACGCCGTCCTTGGTGACCACCGGGGATCCGAACTTCTTCTCGAGGACGACATTCCGCCCGCGGGGGCCGAGCGTCACCCGGACGGCGGCGGCGAGTTTGTTCACGCCGCGCATGACCGCGTGCCGGGCGTCCTCGTTGTAAACGATGTTCTTGGCCATGATGCCTGGTCTTGCTCCTTGACTGTTGGGGGAGTGGTGGGAGGGGCCGCCTACTCGACGATCCCCAGGATCTCGTCCTCGCGGACGATGAGGAAGTCCTCGCCGTCCAACTTGACTTCCGAGCCGGAGTACTTGCCGATCAGGACCGTCTGGCCGGCCTTCACCTCGGGGGCCTGGCGCCCGCCGTCCTTGAGCACCTTGCCGGCGCCGACGGCGACGACCTCGGCGGTCATCGGCTTCTCCTTCGCCGTGTCCGGCACGATGATCGAGCCGATCTTCTCCTCGTCGGCGTCGAGCCGGCGGAGAAGGACATTCTCCCGGAGCGGGGTGATCTTCATCGGAAACTTGTCTCCTTCCTGAAGGAAGGCGGCGCCTCGCGGCGCCGCTGCTGGATTTCGAGTGATGCGTTCGGCAGGGAGGGGGCGCGCCTGGGATGCGCCCTCCGGCCCGCCCCTCTCGGCGCCGCCGGCCAGCGATGCGGCGGCGCGACCCGAACGCCGGGAACGATAGGCGAACCCCGGCGCGATGTCAAGAGCATTTAGCCGGGAGTCGTTAGATAAATCTAAGTGAATATAACTCATATTTTCTGTCTCTCGCGGTCGCTCGGTTGTCCCGCGGGGGCGCCGGGAGCGCCCGGGCCGCTACGCCGCCCGGAGGACGACCTCGAACCCGCAGGCGTCTTCCTCGACCACCGCGTCCGGCGCCGCGTCGGCCCGGAGGCCGACCCCGGCGGCTTCGAGGGCCGCCCGGTCGGCGTCCGGGTCGGCGGTTTCCAGGACGAGCGCCCGGAGACCCGCCGCTCCCGCGTCCGCGTCGCGGGGAGTCTCGAAGCGGAGGTCGCAGCCGTTCGGGAAGGGAACCAGCACGCCGCCGTCCGCCGGACGGGCCGCCGCGCCGAAGAGCGTCTCGAACCGTTCGCCGGCGGCCGCCGGGTCGGGGACCGCCGCCACCACCTCGGCGAGGCGCGTCACGGCCAGCAGCGGGCTCACCCGGCTCGGCGGCGGATCCGGCCAGTTCCAACTGCTCGCATGGGGCTGGATCAACTCGACCGTGAAGCCGGCGGCGTCCTCCGGGGCGACGAACGCCTCGAAGCCGTCCGCGGCGTGGAAGATGGTGTCCTCGAAGACCGGCGCCGACCGCTTCACCCGCTCCACCGCCCGCTCGATGTCGGAGACCTCGACGGCGATGTGTTCCAGCCCTTCGCCGACCGATCGCAGGTGCCGGCAGACCCGCGCCTCCGGGTTCCAGTTGTGAACCACATGGAGCCAGCACTCGTTCCCGAGGAGGACCCGCGAGTCGAGTTGGAACCCCCGCCCCTGGTCGGTGCGGAGTTCCGCCGGCGGAAGCCCGATCCGCCCGAGCCGCTCCGCCGCCGAAGCGTGCGACCGGTGCGCGGTCCCGATGTGCTGGAGCCGAAGGATCATCCGCGGCGCCTTCCCGATCTCAGCGCCGGAAGGTGGCGATAGTAGGGCGGTCCCCAGTCCTCATCCGGGTTGTCGAGCATGATCTCGACGAAGACCGGGACGAGGAACTCCATGATGCGAGCGCCGGTCGTGACGGTGTCGCGGTTGAGAGTACTGTTCCAAGTCGAGCCGCCGTGCACCAACTGGTTGCGCAGCGTGTAGAGACGCTCGAAGAGAGTCGTGAGTACGGGTTTGGTCCGCTGTTCTCCCAGACTCCGGAACACGCGGCGGTTGGCTCCGGCGAACCAATACTTCCACTTCGCGTTTCCGGGCTTCCCGTTGGCGTGATCCCAGAAGGGGCCGAACAGGTATTCACTGGAGAGCAGTACTCTGACGGGGCCGGAGTACTTCGCCCAAATCGCGTCGAAGATCTTGCTGTCCCGGTCCGAGCGAAGAAGCCGGCCGAAGAACTTGGCGAACTCACGCCGCTCCGTAGGCTCCTTGCCACCGGCTTCCTGACGCTCCCGGTCGGGAGATTCCGCCGAGACATCCCGGGCGTAAGCAGCGTTGAAGGCGATCCAGTAGAGGATGAAGGCGACATCGTGATCCCCGGCGTCGCGCTCCTGCTCGGCTCGCCGCAGCCACCGGATGGCGCGGTAGGTGCGGAGAGCGAGCGGGCCGAACGCCTTCCCGCGTTCCCATCTGCTCTCGTGCTTTCGCTGCAGGCTCTCGGCGGTGGGCGCCTGATGAGTCATCCCAAGAAATCTCTGCGCGCGCCAATTCTATGGCTTCTCCGCCGATTCCGGTGAGGAACGATGCCTCCCGCGACGCGGGCGGATCAGCCCCGGGGCCGCCTCTGCTGCAGCCCGGGCCGATAGTAGGGGCGTCCCCAGTCCCCGCCCGGGTTGCGACGCGTAATCTCCACGAAGACGGGGACCAGGGCCGCCATGAGGTGCGCGCCGTGACCTACGGAGTCCCGGTTGCGGTCACCGCCCCAAGTCGCCCCGCCGTGGACCAGTTGGTTGCGCAGCGTCTTGAGTCGTTGGAATACGAGGTCGAGGATCATCCCCGGCGCCGCGCGGTCGTCGATCCGTGAAAGCGCGTCGCGGACGCGCGCCGTCTCCCGATCGAACTTCTCCCTCCACCGGGCATTCCGTGACCTCCCATTCATGAAGAGCCAATAGGGCTCGTAGAGATACCGGTTCGCTACCAGAGCCTTGATACGGCCGGCGTTTTCTCGGATGGCGTTCTGGATGTCCCGGCTGCCGTCGGAATCCAAGAGGGTCTGAAAGTAGGCCCGTATCTCGTCGCGGGTCCGGGGAGCGTCGGAGGCGAAATCGGGCGAGACATCGGTAGCGAAGGCTGCGTTGAACGCGACCCAGTAGAGGATGAACGCCACATCCAGGTCGCCGGCCTCCCGTTCGCCGACGGCGCGCTTCAACCAAGCGTCCGCCCGGCGCATGCGTACCCGGAAGTGGTACGCCCGGTCGTCTCCTGCCGGGGACATCGCGAAACTCGGGCCGGAGCGGGCGACTTAGGGGCCGATGTGCCCCCGTCGGGCGATCTCCCCGGCAAGCGCGGCCCTATCGACCGTCATTCCCGGAATCGTCCGCTCTTCAGGCCGGGTGGGTACATGGGCACGCCCCAGCACTTCTGCGGGTTGGCCCGCATGAGGTCCACGAGGATCGGGACGAGGCGATCCATGACCCGGGCGCTGTTGCGAACGGAGTCTCGGTTGAAGGAACTGCGCCAGCGCGCGCCGCCGTGGACGAGTTGGTTGCGGAGCGTGTAGAGGCGCCGGAAGAGGGTGATCAGGATTTTCTTGGTGTTCCGTTCCCGCAACTCGAATTCCAGTTGGCGCTGGACATCCGTGAACCGCGTCTTCCAGCGGCCGGTTCCGCGCTGCCCGTGCGTGGAGTCCCAGAACGGCCCGAACAGGTACTCGTTCGCGAAGAGGGAAGTGACCGTGTCTCGGAGGTCCCCCCACAGCGCTGCTTCGATGGCGCGGTCTTCGTCCAGGGACAGGAGTGTTTCGAGGTACTTCTCGAACGCGCCGCGCTCCGATAGCCTCTCGTCGGAGAAGTCCCGGGAGATGTCCCTCGCATAGGCCGCGTTGAAGGCGATCCAGTAGAGGAGGAAGGCCAAGTCGGGATCGTCCCCGTCCCGCGCCGTCTCGGCGCGTTCCATCCAGGTGTCGGCTCGGCGAAGGCGCACCGAGAAGGAGTGGAGCGGCTCGCCCCTCTGGGCGGGCGCTTCGCCAGAGTCCGAGATCATTCCGGATTCATTTTCCCTTGAAGTCCGGGACGGTAATAGGGAATGCCCCACTGCTCCCCTCGGTGCTGCCGAATGATTCGGACGAAGGCCGGAACCAAGTGCGCCATGATGGGGAGGCCGTGTTCGACGGAACTACGGTTGTACCGACTCTTCCAAGTCGCGCCGCCGTGGACGATCTGGTTGCGTAGCGTGGCCAAGCGCTGGAACAACAGGGAAAGAAGCGTCTTGGCGCGGACCTTCGGGGCCCGGCGCGTGGCGTTTCTCACGCTGGCGAGTTGATCGTCGAACCGCTGCCGCCAGTTCTCGTTCCCCTTTCTGCCGTTTACGAAGTACCAATATCTCTTGAAGAGATACTTGTTGTTCAAGATCTCATGCATGGGACCGGTGAATTTCTCCAACGCGCGGACGATCTCACCGTTATCGTCGAAGCGCAGAACCTGCGCGAAGCACTTGTGAAATTCCCGGTGAGTATTCGGAGACTCCGAGTCGTCGGTCGCGAAGGCGGCGTTGAACGCAATCCAGTAGAGGACGAAGGCGACATCCCAGTGGCCCGAAGACAGGTCGCCTGATTGGTGCGCCCTTCTGGCGCACGCGAGCCAAGATTCAGCGCGGCGGAGCCGCGTCTCGATGTTGCTGAAGTAGGACGAATCGTCGTAGTCGATCGTCATGCGGACAGGCGAGGAGGTAGGGTGAGGCGAAGTCCGGCCGGAGGTGTCTGCCGCTACTCCACCCCCAAGTGGTGGAGGACGAAGGCCCAGCGGTCGGCTTCGAGTTCGATGCGCATGGAGACGGGCATTCCGCCGCCGTGGCCGGCGCTCTTCTGGACGCGCAGGAGGACCGGGTCGGCGCCGCCGCCGTGGACTTCCTGGAGACGGGCGGCGTACTTGAACGAGTGGCCCGGGGCCACCCGGTCGTCGTGGTCGGCGGTGGTCACCAGGGTAGGCGGGAAGTCGGGACTGTCCTCGACATTGTGGTACGGGGAGTACGCGCGCAGGACGGGGAACATCTCCGGGTCGTCGGGGCTTCCGTAGTCGGAAGTCCACGCCCAGCCGATGGTGAAGCGGTGGAAGCGGAGCATGTCCATGACGCCCACGGCGGGGAGGGCGGCGCCGAACAGTTCGGGCCGCTGGTTGAGAACCGCGCCCACCAAGAGGCCGCCGTTCGAGCCGCCGGCGATGGCGAGCCGGTCGGGCTGCGTCACGGAGTCGTGGATCAGGAATTCGGCGGCGGCGATGAAGTCGTCGAACACATTCTGCTTGTTCTCGAGCATCCCGCCCCGGTGCCAGGGCTCCCCGTACTCGCCGCCGCCCCGCAGGTTGGCCTGGACATACACGCCGCCACGCTCCAGGAAGACGAGAGTCGAGGGGTTGAAGGAGGGGCGCAGGCTGATGTTGAAGCCGCCGTAGCCGTAGAGCAGCGTGGGGTTCTCCCCGTCGCGCTGCATGTCCTTCCGGTGGGTCAGGAACATCGGTACTTCGGTTCCGTCGTCGGAGGAGTAGAACACCTGGTTCGTCTCGTAGTCGTCGAAGTCGAACGGGGCGTCGGGCTCGTAGTGCGGGGAGACTTCTCCGCTTTCGAGGTCGTAGCGGTACACCGTCGGCGGGGCGAGGAACGACGAGAAGACGAAGTGGAGCGCGTCGTCCGATCTTCCGCCGGTCAACTGCGAGACCGAGCCGATGCCGGGAAGCGGCGCGTTCCGCTCGAAGGCGCCGTCGAGCGTATGGACGGCCAGCCGGCTCTTCGCGTCGTCGAGGTAGGCGAGCGCCAGCCGGTCGCCGACGATTCGCGCGCGTTCCAGCGTGTCCTCGTGTTCCGGGACCACTTCCAGCCAGTTCTCCGGCGCCGGCCGCGCGAGGTTCACGGCGACCACCCGGTAGCGGGGGGCGTCCCGGTCGGTGAGGAAGTAGAACCGGGGGCCGTCGTTCCCCAGGAACTCGTAGGACGCGTCGAACTCGTCCAGCAGCGGGACGACTTCGCCGGAGAGGTCCGGCGCGCTCCCGCCGCCGAGATCGAGCACTTGGATCCGCTTCCGTTCGTCGGTGCCCTCGCCGACCGTGAAGACCACATACCGTCCGTCGTCCGAGACTCGGGCGCCGACACCCCATTCCGGCCGGTCGGGCCGGGCGAACACCACCCGGTCGGAGTCCTGCGGCGTCCCCAACTCGTGGTACCAGACGGTCTGGTTCTCGGTGATTCCCCCCTGCGCGGCGTCCGGATCCGGTTCCGGGTACCGGCTGTAGAAGAACCCGGCGTTGTCGCGGGTCCACGAGGCGCCGGAGAACTTGATCCACTGCAGTCGGTCGTCGAGATTCCTCCCGCTCTCGACTTCCATCACCCGCAACTCCCGCCAGTCGGAGCCGGACTCACCGAGGGCATAGGCGAGCAGCGTCCCGTCCTCGGTGAAGGAGGTGGCGCCGAGGCTCACCGTTCCGTCCTCCGAGAGCGAGTTCGGGTCGAGCAGCGCCTCCCACTCCGCCTGCGGATCCCCGGGATCGCCGAGCCGGTAGAGCACATCCTGATCCTGCAGCCCGTCGTTCGCGCGGACGAACCAGTGCTCCCCGAACCGGAAGGGGGCGCTCCGCCGCGCGTAGTTCCACAGTTCCGTCAGCCGATCCCGCAGCGCGTCCCGGCCGGGAAGGGAGCGCAGGTGCTCGAAGGTGACCTCGTTCTGCGCGTCCACCCACTCCAGGACCTCGGGATCGTGGTCGTCTTCGAGCCACCGGTACGGATCCTCGACGGTGACCCCGTGCAGCGTCTCCGACACGGCCTCCCGGCGCGTGTCCGGGTAGTCGAACCCGCCCCCGCACGCCGCCAGGAGCGCCAGCGCCAGTCCCGGCGCCGCCGCGAGCGACGCGAGTTCGAGACCGATGGATCGCTTCGATTTCATGATTCCTCTTCCTCTCCCGGATCGGGCCGGGACCTCACCGCGCGCCGGGCCAGCGGAGAACGAGCACTTCTTCACGCAGTCGGTCTTTGGTGGCCGTCGCCGCGCGAGTGCGAAAGAGATCCGTCCGGACGACTTCGTAGCCCAGGGATTCCGCGACGATGCCGAGCAGTTCGCCGGTGCGGATCAGGACTCGGAAATAGGAGGCTTGGTCGCCGACGACATAGGCGAGGACGGCGCCCGGTTTGAGGACGCGGCGGAGCGCGGCGAAGTGGCGGGCCATGCCCCCGAAGTAGAGCAGGGTGACGCGGTGGTCGTTGCGCTCGAAGCCGGAGGTCTTGCCGAGTTCCGAGCGGCGCTCCTCGATGAGCCGGGCGACCTGCTGCACCGGTTCGATGCGCTCGATGAGTCGGTGGTCGTCGTCGGTCTTGTAGACGCTGCGCGTGTTGGAGCGGACGAGGGTCTTCTTCAGGCCGCGCAGTTCCTCCATGTTCCGGGCGAAGCCGAGCAGGACGGTCTCGAGCCGGGTCGTCCGCGAATAGTCCTTCTCGTTCGGGTACGGCGGGGAAGTGATGACGAAGTCCACCGACTCGGGTTCGAGGCGCGCGGGATCGCGGGCGTCGGCGCGATGGACTCGGCCGGCGCCGGAGGAGCGGAGGCGGGAGACGCGGCGGAGGTCCTCGGCGATTCCGCGAACCCGCGACAGCCAGGAGTCCACGACCGGGGCGTCCTCCTTGAGGTGGCGAACGCCGACTTCCGGGCCGAAATGCAGGTTGCTGGCATCGTGGACGATCGTCGTCGCGAGCGCCAGCCGCTCATGCCGCGCCGGTTGGCCGGCGCCCGCGGCCTCCTCGTCGAGGGCTTCGAGCAGCGCGAGCGTCCGGTCGAGAGGACGGGGGCTGATGGAGTCCTTGATGAGCAGGCGTTGCGCGGCGTCGGGAAGCGTCCGCAGGGCGCGCCCGTTGCGCCGCGCTTCGAGCCGCGCGGCCCGGACCGCGACGCGCTGCGCGCGCCGGACGAGATCCTCCGGCGGCGGAGTCCAGTCGGTCTTGACGCTGCTGGCGAAGTGGGCCATCGGCATCGCTTCGAGGCCGACGGCGGAAACGCCGAGTTTGCGGCTTTCGACGAGCGTCGTCCCCGTTCCGCAGAACGGGTCCAGGACGACGCTGTCCTCGTTCGCGCCGAACTCCGAGAGGTACCGGCGGACGAGATGGGCCGGGAACGAGAGGACGAACCGGTACCAGCGGTGGACGGCCGTGTCCTCTTCTCGCAGCCGGTTGATCGAGGCGCGGGCGTCGGTCGGACCGGGAGCCGGGAGCGTCGGGAAGAGCGTCGGGGTCGGCGCCCGCCGGGCGGCGGTCGAGGGCACGCGGCTGCCGGGGGAGGTCAGCGGGCGGAGGCGCCCGGCGGGGGAGGGGTGTCCTGCGTCCAGAACGGTTCGTACGGCGGGCGTTCCACCGGCCAGATCTGCGCCATGGTGTTCGCGTCGAACAGTTCGCCGTTCCGCATCACGAACCGCACCGAGTTGGTGTTGCGGAGGTCTTCCAGCGGGTTCTCGTCGAGCACCTGGAGGTCGGCGAGTTTTCCGGGAGCGAGCGAGCCGAGATCCTCGGCGAGCCCGATGGCTTCGGCGCCGAAGAGGGTGGCGGCGATGAGGGTCTCGTGTTCGGACAGCCCGCCGGAGCCCATCGCCCAGATCTCCCAGTGGGCGCCCAGCCCCTGGAGTTGGCCGTGGCTTCCGAGGGCGCATCGCCCGCCGGCGCGGATGACCCGCGTGCAGCCTTCGGCGATGCCGGCGTGGACATATTCCTCGGGGAGGAACCATTGGCCGCGCCGCCGCACCATGTTGTCCAGGATCGCGGCGGGGATGAAGCGCGCGAGTTTCTCGTCGCCGGCGACATCGGTGTTCTGGAAGTAGTAGTTCTCCGACCAGGGGCCGCCGTAGGCCACCAGGATCGTGGGCGTGTAGTAGGTCTTCGTCCGCGCCACATACTGCGCCACATCGTCGTAGATCGGGATGATCGGCAGGCTGTGTTCGTTGCCGGAGTACCCGTCGGCCATCTGCGTGAGGTCGAGTTTCAGGTCGAGCGCGCCTTCGGTCGTCGGCGTCAGCCGGTGCTTCGCCGAGGCGAGCGCCACCCATTGGCGGACGATCCGGTCGCCGACGACATACTGCTTGACGGTCATCGAGTCGTAGGACTCGGCGTATCGCTTCAGGAAGAGGTCGGCGGCCTCTTCGTCGTAGACGCCCGACCGCGAGAAGATGCCCGGCCCGGTGGCGTAGATGCGCGGCGCGGTGATCCGTCCGATCTCCTGCAGGTCGCGGTAGGCGAAGACATCGGCGGTGGAAGTCTGCGGATCCCGAGTCGTGGTGACGCCGTAGGCGAGGTTCGCGAGGTGCTGGAAGACCTGCCGCTGGTGCACGCCGCGCGGCGCCCACATGTGCGCGTGGGCGTCCACATACCCCGGCAGCACGGTCTTGCCGGAGACATCGAAGACCCGGGCGCCTTCGGGCGCTTCGAGTACGGCGCCGACCGCGCGGATGCGGTTGTCTTCGACGAGCACATCGCCGCCGGCGATCACTTCCTCGCCCTCCATGGTGATGACCCGCGCGGCGTTTCGCAGCAGGATCGTCCCCTCGGGACGGGCGCGCGGCTCGGTTACCAGTGCGGTGAAGACCTCGCCGTCCGGCGCGGAACGGTGTTCGCCGTCTTCGCGCTCCTCTCCCTCGCCGCGCTCCGCGTCCTCGTCGCCGTCTTCATGCGCGGCTTCGTCCGCGTCCGCCGCGGCGGCGATGATGGAAGCGATCGGACGGCGGTGGATCCGGTTGCCGAGCGACCAGACCACGGCGTCCCCGGCGGCGCTCCACGAAAGGTGGCTTCCCCCCTCCGGCGCCGCCTCGCGCACCGGCGCCGGCGTTTCGCCGCCGCCGACCTCGATTTCCAGGGTCTTTCCGCCGGCGGCGGGCGTCTCGACCAGGTAGTGCCTGTTCTGCAACTCGAAGAACGCCCGGCTCCCGTCCGGGGAGAGGACGATCTGGCTGGCCGGCGGCGGGTTACGCCCGGCGCCGCGCCCGGTGACCTTCAGATGGGTTCGCCGGTCGGCGCCGTCGAGCCGCAGCGAGTAGAGCCCCTCGCGACCGGTCAGGTACACGCGGTCGGGTTCCGCCGCGAAATGCGGGAATCGGCCGCCCTCCGCCGGGCCGATCACCACCGGGTCGGCCGGCGCGCCGGACGCCGTAACGAGCAGGAGTTCGCTGAGTTCGGCCGGGCGCATACCGCCGATCTCTTCCTCCTCGCCGTAGAGGTCGGTGCGCCCGAACGCTGCCCGCAGGTAGGAGTAGAGATGCTCCTTGACCGGCGCCCGGCGGACGACGATCCGGTCGCCGTCCGGCGTCCAGACCGGTTCGGCGTAGAACGCCGGCGTCTGCGTCCGGGCGGTTCCGCTGCCGCCGGCCGCGGGGACGGTCATCACCTGGCCGCCGTCGCCCGACCAGGTCACATAGGCGACGGCGGCGCCGTCGGGTGACCAGGCGGGCATGAACTCGTCTTCGTCCGAGTCGGTGAGCCGCACCGGCGCCCCGCCGGGCAACTCCATCCGGTAGAGGCGGCTGAACGCCGAGAACACCGCCGCGCTCCCGTCCGGCGAAATCCGCGGCCAGCGCACGATCCGCGCGGTTACCGCGTCGCCGTCGTCCACCCGGCGGGGGTAGTAGAGCCGGGGAGCGACTTCCGCCCGCACTTCCGCCCGGAACGGAATCTCGGTCATCGCTCCGGTGTCGAACTCGATGCGGAAGATCCCGCCGTTCACCGGCGCGATCAGCGCATCGCCCTCCGGCGTGAAGGCGTAACCGGGCATGGTGTCGCGGCTGGCGCGCGACTCCTGGTCGTCCCGGGTCACGCCGTTCACCAGCCATCTTTCCTCGCCGGACTCCAGGTCGCGTACGCGGAGCGCGGTGTTCGTCCGGTGCCGGGTGGCGTACGCCAAGTGGTTGCCGTCGGGGCTCAGCAGCGGGCGCATGGCGCTGCCCGGGGCGCTGGTGATCGTGGTCTCTTCGCCGGTCTTCCGGTCGAAACGCACGACCTGCCAGATGGGGAACTGCGCGTTGTAGTTGAAGGTTCCGCGCCGCTCCGAGAAATAGACGAACCGGCCGTCCGGGGAGGCGACCGCGCCCAGGCGATTCACCGGTTGCGGCCCGCCGCCGCCCGGAGTCGGCTCCGGCGGCGCGTCGCCGAGTCGGATGCCGGATCCCCCGTCCCGGTGGATCAGGAAGACCGAAGCGGTCCGCTCCGGCGGGCGCGAACGCGAGACCAGCAGGTAGTCCCCGTCCGCCGTCCAACTCGGGGAAACCATGAGTTGGGGGCGGTCCCGGGTGGGCTTGTCCTCGGTCACCGCGCGGGGGTTCGTCCCGTCGGCATCGGCGATCCAGAGGTTCTCCACGCCGCTGCGGTCGCTGAGGTAAGCGATTTCGCCGCCGTCCGGGGAATAGACCGGTTGGCTCTCGAAGGAGATGCCGCCGACGATCCGGGTTGCGTCGCCGCCGGTGATCGGCAGGGTGTAGAGGTCGCCGAGCAACTCGAAGACGATGGTCTGCCCGTCGGGAGACACATCGAGCGACATCCAGGTCCCCTCGGTAACGGTGAACTCGAGGGTCTCCGACGCGGCGAGCGGAAGTCCTTCGTCCTTTCCGTCCGAGTCGGCGTGGTCTTCGTCCGCGTCCTGCGGGGCGAAGGGGGAGGCCGCGGCGGGCGGCGCCGGGAGGAGGAGACCGAAGAGCGCGAGGGCGAGGAGCCCCGCGCGGCGGTGTTTCGAGAGGGCGCGGGGCATGGCGTTCGATTCTAGTGGCCGGTCGGCGGGCCGGCTCCGGGCCGAGTCGCGGCCGGATTCAGCCGGTCGTCACCGCCCCGCGGCTGGCGGAGGCGACGGTCTTCGCGTACTTGGCGAGCGCGCCGGTGCGGAAGAGCGGGGCGGGGGGCGCCGGGCGGCGGGACTCCGCGCCGGTCATCTCCACTTCGATCGCGCGCGCGTCCAGGTCGATCGTGATCCGGTCCCCGTCCCGCGCGAGGGCGATCGGGCCTCCGGCGGCGGCTTCCGGGGCGACATGGCCGACCATGAAGCCGTGGGTCGCGCCGCTGAACCGGCCGTCGGTGACCAGCGCCACGCTGTCCCCCAGCCCCCGGCCGATCACCGCGGCGGTGACGCCGAGCATCTCCCGCATTCCCGGGCCGCCGCGCGGCCCCTCGTAACGGATCACGATCACATCGCCGGCGGCGATGCGCCCTTCCTGGACCGCGGCGAAGGCGTCCTCCTCGGAGTCGAAGACGCGGGCCGGGCCTTCGTGCCGGGTGCGCTCGTGGCCGGCCAACTTGAGCACGCAGCCGTCGGGGGCGAGCGAGCCCTTGAGGATGGCCAGTCCGCCCCGGGACTTCAGCGGGCGGCCGGCCGGGCGGATGACTTCCTGGCTTTCGGTTTCTTCCGCGGCGTCGGCGAGTTCGAAGAGGGAGTCGCCGGAGACCGTCGGCGTCTCGGTGAGCCGGCCCAGCGCCCGCAGGCGGGCGGCCAGCAGGCGCATCCCGCCGGCGGCTTCCATTTCCGGCGCGGTGAACCGGCCGCCGGGTTTCAGGTCGGCGAGCACCGGGGTGGCGGCGCCGATCTCGTCGAAGTCCTCGATGGTGAGGGCGCTGCCGGCTTCGTGGGCGATGGCGAGCAGGTGCAGCACCGCGTTCGTGGAGCCGGCGGTGGCGGAGACCGCGGTGTAGGCGTTACGGAGCGCTTCCCGCGAAAGGAACTCGCGGGCCGCGCGGCCTTCGGCGAGGAGCGCCATGACCCGCTCGCCGGCGGCGCGCGCCGCTTCGGCCTTGCGCGGGCTCATCGCCGGGATCTCGTTCCCGGTCATCGGGGAGATACCGAGGAAGGCGGTCGCGAGGGACATGGTGTTCGCGGTGAACTGTCCGCCGCAGGCGCCCGCGCCGGGGCAGGCGGCGGCTTCGAGTTCGGCGAGTTCGGCCTCGCTCATGGTTCCGGCGGCGTGGGCGCCGACCGCCTCGAAGACATCCTGGATGGTCACCGACCGGCCCCGGTAGATCCCGGGGGCGATGGAGCCGCCGTAGAGCATCAACGAGGGCAGGTCGAGCCGCGCGAGCGCCATCACCGTTCCCGGGATCGTCTTGTCGCAGCCGGAGATGGCCACCACGGCGTCGAGCAGGTGGCCGCGGGCGACGAGTTCGATGGAGTCGGCGACCACTTCGCGGGAGACCAGCGAAGCGCGCATCCCCGACGAACCCATGGCGATGGCGTCGGAGACGACGATGGTGTTGAACTCGAGCGGCGTTCCCCCGGCGGCGCGCACTCCCGCCTTCACCGCTTCGGCCAACTCGCGCAGGTGGCTGTTGCAGGGAGTGATCTCCGTCCAGGTGTTGGCGATGCCGACCAGCGGCCGGGCGATCGCGGCCTCGTCGAGTCCGGTCGCCCGCAGCATCGCCCGCGCGGGGGCGCGCGCCGGGCCGGTCTTCACTTCGTCGCTTCGCATCGGGAGGAGCCCTTTCTTCGTGGTTGTCGCGGTCGGGTTCGGGCTTTACTTTCTCACAGGCGGCGGCGTTCGGCGTCGGTGTTCGGCGCCGCGCGGTTCAGCGGGCGCCGGGCGAGCGCGCGGCGGGGGCGGCTTCGCGCCGGCGGACGAGGCGGAGCAGCAGGTCGTTCCACGGGGTGGGGACGCCGGCGGCGCGGCCGCGGGCGGAGATGACGCCGTTGATGGCCTCGATCTCGGTGCGGCGTCCGCGTTCGAGGTCCTGCAACATGCTGGAGCGGTTTTCCGGGGTCGCCGCCGCCACCCGGCGGATGGTCGCTTCGACTTCGCCCGGCTCGCAGGGGACGCCTTCGCTCCCGGCGACCCGGCAGGCTTCCGCCGCGACCCGGCTCACGACCAGGCGGCGCCCCGGGTCGGCGAGGAGTTCCCCGGTGCGGAGCCCGAGCAGCGCCGTTACCGGGTTCACGGCGGCGTTCAGGATCACCTTCTCCCAGAGCGGTTTGCGGATGTCCTCGGTTTCGCGGGCCGGGAAGCCGACGGCGCGGAAGAGCGCGGCGAGTCGGGCGGCGGCGTCCGCCGGGGTATCGGGCGAGAACGCCCCGAGGACGACCTCGCCGAGTCCCGCGTGGAAGACCTCGCCGTCCTCCCGCAGCGTGGCGCCGTTGTTCGTAACCGCGCCGAGCACGGGATGCCCGCCGTCGGCGAGGATCTCTTCGTTGCCGAGTCCGTTCTGCAGCGAGACGCGAACGGGGTCGTCGGGGAGGCGGTCGAGCGCGGCGGCGGCCTCCGCGGTGTCGGACGACTTCACGGTTACCAGCGCGAAGTCCGGGCGGAAGTCGGCGAGTTCCTCGGGCGAGGCCGCGGCCGGGAGCCGAACCGCGGCCTCGGTGGCGCCGGTGACGCGGAGTCCGTCGCGGCGGATCGTTTCCAGCCGGGCGCCGCGGGCGGTTACGGCGACTTCGTGGCGCGAGGCGAGGCGCGCCGCGAAGACGCTCCCCGTCGCCCCGGCGCCGAACACCAGGAACCGGGGCGCCGTCATCGGTAGAGAGCGTACCGGGGGTTTGGGACGGCGCATGATGCGCGGGTTCGCGCCGGGCCGCGGCGGCGGTCCGCCGGCGGCCTTACCCGGTGCCCTTCGGCAGGAGTTCCTCGGCGATCCGGTCCAGTTTCTCGCGGACTTCGGGGTGGATCTCCTCGGGCTTCATGACCGCGGCGAGTTGGTAGAGGTCGGTCTTCTTCGTCCGCCGCCCGGCGCGTGCGAGCATGGGGAGGAGGATGTCCTCGCTCGCCTTCACTCGTCTGAGCAGAGGGTGGTCGCCGAAGAAATCCGTACCGTCCGGCAGTTGCCGACGGAACTCGGCGTCGATCTCGTCAGGGCTCGTCCCCGTAGTTCTTTCGACGAATCGCCTGATGGCGTCGGGGTGGAGCAGGTAGTTCTCGATTTCGTACCGGCGCCACTGCAGCACGAAGAACCCCGCTTGGTCGGCGCCCTCGTCCTTCCCGTCGCGGTTGTTGCCGTCGAGCAGGCACAGGCCGGGCAACTCCGGGAACTCGGTCCGCAGCAGGGAGAAGTGGCGGCGCGCCTGCTTCGGCAGCCGCCCGCGAAGCCGGCGGATGTTGGGCAGCGCGAAGAACTTCCTCGCCGGGTGTTCGAGGATGCGGGCCCATTCCCGCAGGATGTCCTCGTCGGACCCGTCCTCGACATAGAGGATCGCGCCGCGCTCCCGAGCGCGCAGGAGGTCGGAGACTTCGAGTTCCCGAAGGGCCTCCACGAGTCGCGTCCGGTCCTGCGATGTCGACAGCGAGCGGGGACCGGTTGAGAAGAAACCGAGGATCTCGGACGGGTCAGTGGCGTTGAGGACGACCTCGGAGTGCGTTGCCGCGATGAGTTGGCCGCCGCGCCGGGAGATGACTTCGCGGATTCGTTGGACGACCTGCTTCTGCCGCAAAACATGTTGATGGGCGTCCGGCTCGTCCATCAGGATGACGGAACCGCGCCGGGCATGGAGGAACGCGAAGAGCAGGATCACCTGCAGCGCGCCCGTTCCCGCGCTCGACAGATCGAGAGGCCTCCGGTGTCCGTGCGCCCGGTACTCACAGCGGATGTAGGCGTCTGCCGGCGCATAGAGCGGTTTTTCCAGTTGGATGCCGAGGATTCCCTCGACTACCTCCCGGAGAGCCGGCCAGTCTTCGGTATTCGCGCTGATTTCCAGCAGAAGGTTCCGCAGGATCTCCCCGGTGCGTCCCTGTCCGACCAGCAGATCCTGCATCCCGCGGTCATGGCGCTGTTCTTCTCGCGCGATTCCCGCAAGCGCCGGGACCTGAACCACTACGAGAGCCCGTGCGCCCGGGGGCGGGAATGACTCGAACTGTTGGCTGCTCATGTTCTTGACTGCCAACGGGCGCGCATAGAGGAGTTCCGAACTGTGGTACTGGAACTCCATTCCGCAGGTCCAGGTGTCGCCTTCGGTCTCGGCCTCGACAACGATCTCGATGCGTCGGGGTGTCCTGGGATCGAAGCGAACGGTGCGCTGTTCCCAAAGCAAGTTCAACTCGCGGACGGGAACCGGAGTGAACTGGCTACGAGTGATGGACGCACCGGTGCGTGCCCTGGCGCGGCTCCGAATGCGGTGCGCCAGCCACCGATCCAATCCGAACTTCCAGGTCGAAATCGCCTGGAGCAGCGTCGTCTTGCCGGAGTCGTTCGCGCCCGCGAGGACGACGGACTCGGAGAGGTCGAAGACCTCCTCTTCGAACCGCTTGAAGTGGCGGACGGTGACGCGGCGGATCATGAGCGGCGAATGTCGGCGCCTACGGCCGGTTCAGGTTCCAGTCGTAGTCGAGGAATCGTACGGGCGCGGAGTCGTTCCCGTCGAGCAGCGTCCGCGCCTCGTCGTTGTAGCGGGCGGCGAACTCGGCGACCGACGGCTCGGCGCCCCGGTTCCCGGGATCGGTGAAGTCGTCCCCGAACCAGTCCAGGATGCGCGTCAGCACCACGGTCCCGTCCTCCGCCCGGACATAGTCGCGGTCGCCGAGCGTCCGCGCGGCGGCGGCCTCCAGTTGCTCTTCCAGCCCGTCGCCGGTGAAGGCGTGCTCCGGGAGGGGCGGGCAGGAGAGCGAGGCGCAGTTCACGGCGAAGTGGACGCGCGGGTCCCGGAAGATCGGACGCAGCACGCCGTGCTCCATGTCGTCGAGGCTGAGCGCGTGTCCGCCCACCGTGTGCGCGGTCACGCCGAACACATCCTCGATGTCGCGGATGCTCTCGATGCCGAAGTCCCCCTCCGGCGAGACCCGGTTCAGGATGGTCTTGACGGTATAGGCGTTGTAGGCGTTGATGAAGAGCGCCGCGAGTTCGTCCCCGGAGAGCGACGGGATGTCCGCCGCGCCGAGGGCGGCGAGGTACCGGTCGAGCGCCGCTTCTTCCCGCTTCAGGCCGGCGTAGTCGAACCGGCGGCCGCGCTCCCGGGCGTAGGCGCGCGCCAGCCGATCCCATTCGGAGTGGTCGAACGCGGCGCCTCCGGAGGCGATGCCCCGCTCGATGAGTTCCGGGAGCGTTCCCTCGATGACCTCGGCGCGGGGAACGCACGCGGCGAGAGCGAGCAGGAGCGCCGCGGGAGCGGTTCGGGTGAGTTTCGGCATCGGGTTTCTCCGTCTTCAGTCTTGCGGGGCCGAAGCGGCGGGTTCGCCGGTCTCGACCGGCCGGGCGGGATCGGCGCACCACTCCGACCACGACCCCGAATACACGGCGACGCCGTCGAACCCGGCGAGCGTCAGGGCGAGCGCGTCGTGCGCGGCGGTGAGCCCGGAACCGCAGTAGCAGACGATCCGCCGCCCGCCGCGCCCTTCCGCGAGCGGGGCGAAGCGGCGCGCGAGTTCCGCGCTCGGAAGGAAATGGCCGTCGGCGTCGAGATTCCCCTTCCAGAGGTGGTTGCGCGCGCCGGGGATCCGACCGGCGACCGGGTCGAACGGCTCGATCTCCCCGCGCCAGCGCTCCGGCTCCCGCGCGTCGAGCAAGAGGTCGGCGCCGGCGTCGAGTCCGGCGGCCACTTCGCCCGCATCCGGCGAGAGCGACGCCACCGGTTGCGGCGCGAACGAGCGCGCCGCGCGGGTTTCCACTCCGGAGCGCAGTTCACCGCCGGCGCCGCGCCAGGCGGACAGCCCGCCGTCGAGGAGGGCGGCCCGCCGATGGCCGAGCAGCCGCAGCATCCACCAGAGCCGCGCCGCATACATCCCGGCGGAGGCGTCGTAGGCGACGACCGCGGTCCCGGGGCCGATCCCGAGGCGTCCGAGGGCGGCAGCCATCCCGGCCACCGGGGGCAGGGGATGGCGCCCGTTCCGGCCGGTCTTCGGGGCGGAGAGGTCGGCCTCGATGTCGGCGAAGACCGCGCCGGGGATATGCCCCTCCCGGTAGCGCTTCCGCCCCGCCGGGGGATCGCGGAGGTCGAACTGGACATCCACGACCAGCAGGTCGGGCCGATCCCCCGCATCCAACCGTTCGCGCAGCCAGCCGGCGGACACCAGCGGACCGAATTCCGCCGTTTCGCGTCCCGCCGCCGGGTCGTTCATGCCGGGGAGGGTACCCGGCGGCCTCCGGGCGCGCCGGTCAGGAAGGGGCCGATCCGGAGGAGGCGTGGGCCAGGGGCGGCGGAGGGTCGAGCAGGAACTTCCGCAGCCAGTCCGGCGGCCCGCAGTCCGGTCGCATCGCGACAGCGCCGACCCGATGCTCGCAGATGTAGGACTCGTCCGCCAGCCAGGTGTAGCCGTCGTGCTCCACTGCCGAGGTCGTGGGCGCCACGATCAGCGTCGCCGCCGGTCGGAGTCCCTTCCGGCCCCAGCGCAGGCCGTCTTGGTAGGCGTGCGCCGTGTCCCCGATCTCGTTCAGGAGGTTCTTCGCCGTGTATTTGGAGTCGAGGAGCACGAAATCCGTTACCTGCCCGTCCCGACTGCGCGTCAGGAGGAGATCGGGACGGCGTTCCCGCGAGACCGCCCAGCCGTCTTCCCCCGGAACGCCCCAAGTGTTGCGGAAGGTGGATTGGAGATGGAGGGTGAGTGTGACCCCTCCCGCGCTTCCGACGACTTGCCGCCGGTCGCTCCCTTCCTTCCCGCCCGGAGTCCAGTCCCACTCCGGAAGCCACTTGCGAAGTCGTTTCGCCAGCGCGACGAAGCACCATCGCTCGTAGATCTCCCAGGTCGGGGCGAGGGGAAGCAGGTCGGTGCGGTCGAGCCCGTACACCCCGGGCCGCAGCGCCGCCCAGGCGGTCTGCCAGAACCGGGAGTAGATCGGGTGCGCGGAGACCGCGTTCAGGCCGGCGGCGGTCACTTCCGCGCGGGTGACTTGCGAAAACGGCGGACGCCTCTCCGCGGCGCGGAAGGCGCGCTCCATCTCTCCGAGCAGGGCCACGCGCTCCGGCAGCCGGGCGGCGAGCGCGGTCCGGGTGTCCGATTCCTGCCGGTCGGCGAGTTCCCGGAGCCGCTTCGGGAGTTCGGCGGCGCGGCGAACCAGGGCGCGCAGCATCAACAGCGCGGCGCGGTTCGCGGGGGAATCCACCGTGCGCTCCACCGCCGGCGTGTCGAAGATGGGCTCGGCGGAAATTCCGGGAGTCGACCGGCGGGCTGCGGCCTCCGCGCCGCGTTTCCGAGCGGCCGGAAGCGACTCGAGCGCGGCCCGGCTGCCGAGCGCCGCCCGCAGCGTGCGAAGGTCGGCGCGTCGGACTTCCCGGAGCGGGACGAAGCGGCGGCGGGGGCGGAGCACCGTCGCCGGGTCCCGACGCACCGCGGCGATCGCGGCGTCGAGTGGTTCCCGGCGGCTTCGCAGGCGCTCGAAGAGCACCAGCGGGTCGTCCGTCGGGCCGACGGCCCCCATCTTTCGCTTCGCCGGTTCCTCGCCGAGCAACAGGGCGGCGTCGAAGTCCAGGATCTCTTCGACCATGCGCTCGAAGACCTCGCCGCCGAGTTTCTCGGGCGCCGGCCCGACATCGAGTCGGTAGGTCGCGAGCGTCTGTCCGCCGGCGTCGACGAGCCGCGCCCGGACTTCGCCGGCGAAGAAGCCGGGCGTCCACTTCCAGCAGATGGCGCCGTCCGTGGTTTCTTCTGCTTCCAGGAGTTCGTCGTCCACGAAGAGGCGCAGGCCGCGATCCTTCGGCGCGGCGGCGATGAAGACGGTCTTCCGGAGTTCGGAGAACCCGCCGTTGACTTCGCGCGGATCGAGCGGCTTCCCGTTCTGGACGCGCAACGCGACCGCGCCGTCCGCCACGGCGTCACCGGGCGGCCGGAGACTCGGCATCTCGTTCATGGTGGAGCCTTCGAACCCGGTCGTCAGCGCCAGAAACTGCAACTGCCGGCGGCTTCCAGGTCCTCTTGCAGGCCTCGAACCTTGGTGGCGCACCTGTCGAGGCCGGCGTTCTCCAGCACGGCGACCGTGTCCTCCAAACACCTGCGGAATCGTGGCGTGTCGCTCCCCCGCAGTTTCGGGAGCACCTTGGCGTAGATCACCCGGTCGAGCGCGGCGTCGGCGCCGATCTCGATCCCGGAGTCGCGGGAGCGTCCCTCGAGGAAACCCACGACCTCCGCAATCACCCGCCAGCCGAAGTGCCGCCGCGCCGGCGAGAGTGTCTTCGCGAGGGCCGCCAGCAGGCCGCGAACCTTCCTTTTCTCGCCTTCGTCGAGTTCGCGCGACTCCCAGCCGGGCCACTCCTCCGGCTCGATGTCCCAGAACTCGAGGGTGAACGCGCGGTCGAGCACCTTGTCCGAGATGCCCATCGTCGTCTCGTCCATGTTCACCGTCCCGATGATGACCAGGTTCTTGGGGTAGGCCACGCCGGTCGGTACGCCCAACTCGTCCGGATCGCCGCGGTGGAGGGGGATCTCCCCGTCCGCGATCTCCATCGCGCTCAGGATCGGGGCGAAGTACTGCTCCGGGTGCGACAGGTTCATCTCGTCCAGGATCAGGACATGGGTCTCGTCGGGCTTCGCCGCGGCTTCGAGCAGGAAGTTCAGGAACTCGGTGCGCGCGTAGCCGCCGGTCAGCGGATTCACATACCCGAGCAGCGGGCCGGGGTCGTGCCAACCGGGATGGACGGCGATGACCTCGACGGGCCCTCCGGTGTCGCTCTCCGCCCCGGTGAGCGCCATGGCGTAGTGGAGCGCGATCCGGGTCTTCCCGGTCCCGGACAGCCCGGAGAGAACCGCGAAGTGCCGCTGTTCGTCCGCCCACAGCCCGAGATGCAGCGCCTCCACGAGCGACCGCTCGAACCGCAGATTCTCCGCGCCGGCTTGGCGGGCCATCGTTCCCCACAACTTGGCGAACTCGCTCAACCCCGAGAACAGGCCGTCGATCGGATACACGCGCTGCGGTCTGTCGAAGATTCCGGGGTCGGTGAAATCGCTGCGCGGAATCTCGGCAGGCGCCCACTTCACCGGCCGCGTATGCCGATGCTGTCCGTTCACTTCGCCGTGCTCGTACTCCCCGTCGACGGTTCCCCACGCGATGCGCCTCCCGGCTTGCCGGCGGGGAAGGATCACGATGTCGCCCCCACGCATCTCCCGGGCGAACTTCCAGACCTGCGCGGCCCGGCCCGCCACTCCCTGCAACGACTGCTCCGGGTTCTGCTGGTGAACGACGGTGCGGTAACGCCGGAAGTCGCTGGTATCGGGGGCGGGCAGGTCGGCGAAGCCGATCATGGCCAAGCGGTTGGACAGCACGAAGTCTTCCGGGCCCTTCTCGTCGTGCTCGCCGGCCCGGACCACCCAGATCGTCGGCCGGGTTTCTTCGGGCGGCTCGTGTCCGTTCCGCTCTCGCGACAGCAGACTGAGTTCGTTGACCAGGAGCATCCGCTCCGCCGTCCCTGCCAGTGCGTCCGCCGGCGCCCCGATCACTTCCCGGAGCCGGTCGAGCACGAGGCGGTGCGCCCCAATCGGATTGTTTCCGGGAACGGGACATCCGATGGCTCTCGAGAGTCCTACGATCCAATCCTTGTAGGCGAGGCCGGTGAAGTCCTCGGGGAAAAAGAGGGCCAGCGTGCGCAGGCTCTCGATCCACGGCTTTCTGGCGCCGCCCTTCGCGATCCGTTCCAGCGCATCGTCGTTCAGTCTTCGAAGGAACCGGACGCGCTCGTCCCGGCCCTCCGGCGGCGTCTGGACGGTCCGGCTCGCAAACCAGGCGCAGAAGTCCGCGTCGAGGAAACCGAAGTCCTTGACGAGGCCGCCCTCCCACAGCGTGCGGTCCGCCCAGACCTCACGCTGAAAGGCATCTGCCGCCCGCTCGCTTCGGTTCGCGTCGCGGATCCGCTGAAGCAACCGCGCCAGTCTCTCCACCCGTTCGGGGGCGACCCGCTCCCCGGCCCGCCGGCAGGCGGTCCTCAGCCCCTCGTCGGTCTTGAGTTCGAGGGGCGCCCGATCGGCCGGCGTCATCGCCAGAAACTGCAACTGCCGGTCGCGTCCAGGTCTTCCTTCAGACTCCGAACCTTCCGGGCGCACATCTCGAGTCCCGCCTTCTCCAGCGCGGCGGCCGTCTCGTCCAGGCACTTGCGGAACCGGGGCGTGTCGCTTCCCCGCAGTTTCGGCAGCACCTTGGCGTAGATCACCTGGTCGAGCGCCGCGTCAGGGCCGATCTCGATTCCGGAGTCGCGGGAGCGTCCCTCCAAGAAGCCCACGACTTCCGAGATCACCCGCCACCCGAAGTGCCGCCGCGCCGGCGAGAGAGTCCTCGTGAGGGCCGCCAGCAGGCCGCGAACCTTCGCCTTCTCGCTTCCGTCGAGTCCGCAGGACTCCCAGCCGGGCCACTCCTCGGGCTCGATGTCCCAGAACTCGAGAGTGAACGCGCGGTCGAGCACCTTGTCCGAGATCCCCATCGTGGTCTCGTCCATGTTGACCGTCCCGATGAGGACCAAGTTCTTCGGGTAGGGGACTCCCGTCGGGACGCCCAACTTTTCGGGGTCGCCGCGGTGGAGCGGGATCTCGCCGTCGGGGATCTCCATCGCGCTCAGGATCGGCGCGAAGTACTGCTCCGGGTGCGACAGGTTCATCTCGTCCAGGATCAGGACATGGGTCTCCTCCGGTTTGGCCGCGGCTTCGAGCAGGAAGTTCAGGAACTCGGTGCGCGCGTAGCCGCCGGTCAGCGGGTTCACATACCCGAGCAGCGGGCCGGGGTCGTGCCAACCGGGATGGACGGCGATGACCTCGACCGGCCCTCCGGTGTCGCTCTCCGCCCCGGTGAGCGCCATCGCGTAGCGCAACGCGATCTGGGTCTTCCCGGTCCCGGACAGCCCGGAGAGAACTGCGAAGTGCCGCTGCTCGTCCGCCCACAGCCCGAGATGCAGCGCCTCCACCAACGACCGCTCGAACCGCAGGTCGGCCTCGTCGGCTTGAAGACGAATCGCCTCCCACAAGTCGTCCATCGGGGGCAGCGGGTTGGCGCGCTCGGGCGTCCAGTGAATCTTCTTCCGCCACCTGACGCCGCGCTCGGTGAGGGAGAGACTGCCGGCGTCATCTGCCTTGACGACCCTCACCTGACGGAGAAAGTTCACCAAATCTGAAGCGGCGCCTTCCTTCATGGCGACCTTCGACTGCAGGTGGGCCACCAAGTCCTTCTTGGGTTGCGGATTCGCCTCGAGCCGACTAAGGGCGTGGTCGGCGCCGCGGATGCGCGTCAGGAGGCACTCCATCAGGAGTTCGGCGTCGTTGTCTTCGCGCACCTTGCGACCGAGATCAGTGATCAGAATTCTCCCGTCCACGGTTTCCGTGCAGCGCAACACCGTCGCGGCTTCGATCTGGAAGTCGGTCGTCCCGACAGGCTGTCCCGGGAATTCCTCCGTCATCCGGGTGTGCAGGGCGTTCCGGTCGATTCCTTCGCCGACCAAACCCAGCATCCAGTACAACCGGCCGAAAGGATCGTCTCCTCCGAGGTGGAGGAGGATCCGGCGTTCCTGCAAAGGCAGCGGCTGCATCCCGTTGAGCACCGGCTCGATGTGTTCCGCGCGCTTGTGTAGGGAGAAGACCGTCGGGGGTTGGTCGAAGTACCTCCTATGGTCGCCGAACGCGGTCCGGGGAATGTCCGTGCGAACCCACTTCACCGGGCGCGTGTGGCGCGGCTGGCCCTCGACTTCTCGGTGCGCATATTCCCCTTCCACCGTGCCCCACGCGATGTGTCGTTCCCCTCTCTTTCGGGGAAGAACGACGATGTCTCCCTTTTGGATCTCCCACGCGAAGTTCCAGACCTGATCTGCGTTCGCCGTCACGGCGTTCTTCGGCCAGTCGGGATGCAGTGCCTGAACCACCTTGCGGTACGCCTTGTGGTCGTCGGTGTCGGGAGCGGGCAGGTTCTCGAAACCGAGCATGGCGATCCCGTTCGCCAGGACATATTCCTCATCCTGACCATCGCCGCCGGCGCGCACCCCCCAGAGGCGGGGCTCGGTGCACAGGTTCCAATACAGTTCATAACCGGTCAGCATCCGCTCCGCCAGCCCATCGAAGCCTTCCTCCGGCGACCCGAGCACGCCTTCCAGGCGATCCAGAATGAGGCGATTCGCCTGGACCGGGTCATTGCCCGCGACATCGAGATCCAGCGTGTCGGCCAACCGTTTGAGTTTCCCCTTGTTGGCGAGATCCGTGAAGGACTCTGGAAAGAAGAGCGCGAGAGTTCGCAGGGCCTCCACATGCGGCTTGAAGTCGAGCGCCGACTGTGCGCGAAGCAGGATCTCTTCCAGGAAGCGCTTCAACGCCTTGGTTCGCTGGTGTTCGTCCTCTCGCTGAACCAGCACGGTCTCTCCGACGAACCACTGGCAGAAATCTTTCGAGAGGAGCGTGTCCAGTTGCGTTTCCGACATCAGGCCGCCGTCCCATACGAGGTTGCTGCTCCAGGCGCGCTTCTGGAACGCGCGATCTGCTCGGCGTGCCTCGGTGGCGCCGTCGATCTCCGCCAGGTACTCGGCGAGGTTCGCGATGTCGCCGCCGTCGATCCCGGAGATGGCGACCTCGCAGGCGGCCTTCAGGCCGTCGTCGGTCTTTGGGTCGTGCGGGACTCTGGGCATGGTGTTTCAGTCGTCAGGAAGGGCGAGCGGACAGGGCGTCGGCCGGGCGTCGCAGCGGGAAAGCGTCGGGCCCAGCCTCCGGTGATCGGGAATCGCGGAGAATACGCGACCGGTAGGCCGGTTCGACCTCCGGCGACCGGAGCAATGGGATCGAGGTCAACTCGCCCTTCGTGGCCGGGCGCCCACTCACGCTTGCGCGTTCCACGGGGGATCGAGATCGCGGATGAGTCGGGCTTCGAGCGGGCGGGGCTCGGCGGTCTCGTGGATCCAGAGTTCGATGGCCCGGCCGGCGCGAGATTCGAGGAGGAACGCGTGGTTGACCTTGCAGTTCGTGGACTGGCCGCCCTCGAAGCAGTTCCGGGGCGAGATGCGGCCGTAGCCCATGGGGCCCCACCGCTGCCGGATGTCCACGGAGATGCCCACATAGACCACCGCGCCGGCGACGGTGACCGCGTAGACGCCCGGCGCCGACGGCAGCCCCGGCACCGTGAATTCGCAGAACGGGCCCGCGCCGTGGGCGTTGAGGCGGAGCCGCCGATGTTGGCGTAGCGTCCCTGCGGCATCTCTTCCCGGATCGCGCCGCCGGGCTCCCGAACCGGCTCGATGGCGCCCGCCCAGCCGAAAGCGAGGCCATCCAGCGACAGCGTGTCGCCGCTCTCAGGTGTCGCGGGGAAGTGCTGCGGGTCACTCCGCGGCGGGCGCGAAGTCGGCGGGCTGGGGCGGGGCGCCCGGCGTGGGGCCGGGGGCGCCGCAGAGCCGACTCGGTGGAACTCCACGGTCTCGCCGTGGTGATCCACATTGGCCGTTTCCCAGCCGGCATCGATCCAAGCCTTGGCCTGGCTGTGGCTCCGGTCGTTGTTGCTCCACCACGCGGGGTACATCCGCGCAGAGGGGGGCAGTTCTTTGCCGAGTACGGCTTCGATCTCGGAAAAAGTCGCGCGCCACGGGCTCGTGTCCCGCGCTGCGAGGAAGTCACCGAGAGGCTGGTACTTGCTGGCCATGTGTCCGCGTCTCCATTCGGGTTGGGGCAAGGCCCGGAGGCGGCGTTCGACGGCCGACCGACCGGGGGAGCCCCACCATAGACGAATGACCGGACAGAATCCGTCACCCCATTCCCGGGGCGACGGCCGGGGTCAGCGGGCGCCGGCGCCGAAAGTGTCCCGGAGGGCGGGGGCGTTGGCGATGAGTTCGCCGAGGTCCGTCATCGCGTTCTCCATCGCGATCTCCACGGCGGCGCCGAGGATCGTGGCGCCCTGGTCGCACCCGAAGCCGGAACTGGTCTGCACCGCGTTGCCCTCCACGGACTCCCGGAACAGCAGGCCGTCCTCGGTGAAGACGGAGACGGCGAGGACGAGGGCGGTGGAGGCCTCCAGCCCCATGAACCCGGTCGAGGCGACCGCGGCGTTGAAGACCTCGGCGCGGACGGCCACCACCATGTCGAAGCCCCGCTCCACCATGTCGTCCCGCCGCATCTGCACCGGCGTGAGATCCACCTGCCGCACGAGGGGCTGCAGCGTGCCCACGACCGAGCCGGCCAAGGCGTCGCGGGCGTCCACCGGGTAGTTGGAGTTCTCGCAGTGCCCGTCCTCTTCCGCGAGGATCTGGACATCGCGCCAGAGTTGCTCCCCGTCCACGAAGACCGCGGCGCGGGCCGGCAGCGGCGAGTCGAAGGCGTAGGCGGCGCGGGACGGCGCGGCGCGCACGACGACGCCGTAGGTGCAGGCCGACGCGGCGAGGGCCCCGGCCGCCAGGGCGGCAGCGGCGGCGAGGAGCGCCGGCCTCGGCTGGCGCTGCGAACGTTCCCGGTTGGCGCCGGGTTCTGGGCGTGGATTCATGTCGTCTCTCCTTCGATGGCGGCGACGAGGGGGATGCGGTTCCGGAATCGGGAACCGCTCCGCGTCCCGGTTCGGGACCGGCGCGGCGCGCGGCGGAGGGTGGCCCGCGCCGAGTCGGTTTCCGGCGGGCCCGTTTCGCCGGCCCCGTTTCGCCGGGCCGGGCGGGAAATCTACCCGCCGAGGCGAATTCCCGGCGCCGGCGGCGCCGGCCGGGGCGGTGGCGCGGAGGCCGGGGGCGTCGGCGGGCCGCAGGATCAGTTCCTCTCCCCTTCCCGCACGGCGAGGCGGGCGATCCGGTCGCAGAGTTCGGGGAAACCGATCCCGGCGACGGCCGCGGACTGGGGGAGCAGGCTGCGGGTGGTCATCCCCGGCAGGGTGTTGGCTTCGAGCACGGAGGGCTCGCCGGCCGCGTCGAGCCGGAGGTCCACCCGCGAAAAGTGCCGGAGCCCGAGCGCCCGGTGGCTGGCGACCGCGAGTTCCGACAGCGTTCGCGCGAGACGCGCCGGGATGCGCGCGGGAAACACCTCTTCGGCGAACCCGGGCGTGTACTTCGCGTGGTAGTCGAAGAGCGGCGTCTCGGTGACGATCTCGCCGATTCCGAGGGCCTCGGGCGGGCCGCCGGCGAGCGGCTCCAAGACACCCACCGTGAATTCGCGTCCGGGAAGCAGGCTCTCCACCAGGACGCGCGTGTCGTGGCGGTGGGCGGAGGCGACGGCGGCGAGCGCTTCGTCGAAATTGCGCGCCAGGGCCAGGCCGACCGACGAGCCGACCCGCGACGGCTTCACGATCAGCGGGTAACCGAGCGCGTCGATCGTTTCCTTCCGCTCGGCGGGGATTTCGGCCTCGAACAGTTCGAAAGCGGGGCTCGGGATCCCCGCGCCGCGCAGGACCCGCTTGGCGGACGCCTTTTCCATCGCCAGCGCGCTGGCGAGCACGCCGCTCCCGGTGTACGCCTTCCGGCCGAGTTCGAGCACCGCCTGGATGCGTCCTCCCTCGCCGTCGAGCCCGTGGAGGACCAGAAAGGCGAGGTCGCAGTCGCGCACCGCCGGCCGGCGGACCAGCCCGGCGGCGTCCTCCCGCCGCCGCATCCGGGCGAGCGCCGCGTCGTCCGGCGGCGCCTGCCCCACGCGGAGCGCGAGCAGACGCCCCTCCTGTTCGGGGCCGAGTTCGCCCTCGACGGTGTCCACCACCGAGACTTCGTGGCCGCGCGCCCGAAGCGCCCGCAGGACTTCCCCGGCGCCGGAGAGCGCGACTTCCCGCTCCGGCGTCGAGCCGCCGGTGACGAGCGCGACCCGCAGGCGGTCCCCGGGCGTCATCAGAGGGTGAGCGCGAGGCGCACTGCCTCCGGCGGTTCGGGCGGCTTCGACAGCAGGCTCGCGGCGACGACGGTCGCGAAGCCGGCGGCCATGGCGGTGGCCGCGGGAGGCGGACCGACCTGGGGCGCCAGGAGTTCCAGCGCGAGGAGCGTCCCGAGCCCGACCGCCATCGCCAGCGCGGCCGCCGCCGCGGTCGTCCGCTCCCAGACCAGGCCGACGGTCAGGGGGGGCGCCAGCGCCGCCGCGAACGCGCCGAAACCGAGCGTTCCGAGGAAGGCGATGAGCCCGCCGCCGGATTGGTGGAGCGCGGCCACGCCGAGGGCCGCCGCGGCGACCGCCGCGGATCCCCGGCGGGCGCTGGCGAGGGAACGGCGGTCGGCGTCCGTCCGGCCTTCCGGCGAAGCGCCCGGGGCCGCCCGCCGCGGGCGGCGAAGGGAGCGGGGCAGGTCGCGGACCAGCGCAGCCGCGCCCAGGTTCAGGAAGGCGTCGCTGGTGGACATGATCGCGGCGAGCGCCGCGGCGGCGACGAGACCCTTCAGCAGGGCGGGGGCGGCCGGGATCGAGAGCGCCGCCAGCGCGGCGTCGTCCGGGTGCGCCAGGGGCCCGAGGCGGCCGTCGGCGGTGAACGCGAGGACCGCCGCGCCCAGCCCGAACCAGACCAGCAGGCTCAGTCCCTGCGCCCCGCCGATGACCGCCGGGAGGTAGCGCAGCGCCTCCGGGCTCTTGAGCATCAGGAACTTGTGGAGCATATGGGGCTGGCCGAGGGTTCCGAGGGAGAACAGGAACAGCAGGCCGAACCCCCGCGCCGGGGTCAGGACGCCGAGGGGATGGAGCAGGCGCGCCCCCTCCGGCCCGGAAGCCGCGACCGCCGCCGCGGCGCCTTCCGGGCCGCCCACCGCGCCGAGCGCCCAGGCGAACGCGAGCGCGGCCGCCCCCGCCATGAGGAGGCCCTGCAGCACATCGGTGTTCACGGAGGCGGTCATGCCCCCGGCGAGCGAGTAGGCCAGGACGATCCCGGCGCCGAGGGCCAGCATCGCCCCCGGAGGGGCGCCGGGGAAGGCGAACCGGCCGGCCAGGGCGAGCGCCGAGAACTGGACGCCCAGGTAGATGACGCTGCCCGCCAGGATGCCGAACGCTCCCAGCCCGGCGGCGGCGCGGGCGCCGCGCTGTCCCCGGAAGCGGAAGGCGAGGACTTCGGGGAGGGTGAGCGCGCCGCACGCTTCGGCGGCGAGCGCCAGACGGCGGCCCACGGTTCGGCAGAGCAGGGCGGCGGTGAAGCCGGCGGGAACGACGATGAAGAGCGAGCCGAAGCCGATCTGCCCGGTGAGGCCGGGGCCGCCGAGGAAGACGAAGCCGCTGAAGGCGGAGGCGGCGACCGCGAGCCCGGCGCGGAACGCGCCGAGGCGGCGCCCGGCGACGAAGAAGTCGGCCGCGTTGCGGGTCCGCCGCAGCGCCGCCAGGCCGACGGCCAGCGTGGCGGCGAGGAGGAGCGTCGGGATCATCGCCCGGCGTCGTCTTCCGCCGGCGCTTCGCGGGCGGCGCGCCGCAGGCGATCCAGGTCCTCCGCGGACGGCGGGCGGAAGGAGAGCGCGAAGCCGAGGGAGGTGAGCAGCAGCGGCGCGAGGAAGACGCCGAGGATCAGGGCGGACAGGGACGGGGGGAAGGCCGGCGCTTCGGGCCCCCGGGCTGTCGGGAGCGAGGCGGTGAGGAGGGCGCCCGCTCCGAGGGAGACGAGGAAGGCGGCGGTGGTCCGGCGTCCCGCGCGGCGGCGTGGCCGTCGCGCCCCGGCGGGCCGGTCGTCGGCGGGCGGACGGGCGCCGAGCAGCCAAGCCCCGGCGATGGCGGCGGCGGTGGCGAGCGCCGAGACGACCGCCGCCGGCCGTTCGTCCGCCCCGAGGAGTCCGACCAGCAGCAGGACGGCGCCGGCGCCGGCGATCGGCAGCGCCGCGAGCGGGGCGCGAAGGGACGGGGAGGGCACGGAGGGGATGGAGTTTCGGGGCGGCGACGGGGGATTCTGCGGCCTCCGCAGTCCGGGGAGCGGACTCGTCGAGTCCCGGTTGCGCGGAGGCGATAGGCGTCGGCCTCCCGGCGCGCGGCCCGGTCGGTGTCCGCCGGCGGCCGCGCGAGGCGCGCCCCGAAGCCGCGGCGCGCCGGAAGCCGGTCGGCGCTTCTCCGCCGTGACCGTCGAGCGCCGCGTCGCGGCGCGGGTCGACGATCGTCGCGTCCCCGCCGCTGTCGGAGGAATCCCGCGAATGCCCGTGACGAAATCTGTCCTCACCCGGAAGGACGATCCTCGGCGATGCCGGCGCCTCGGCTCGCGGATCCCCGTTCCGTCCGACTCCCCGGTGATCCCGGCGGGGAAACCGATACCTCGGCGCGAAAGCGGCGGACCGGCCGGTTCTATACCGTCGCCAACCCGTTCCGGCATCCGGCGTTTCGCGCTTGGGCGAAGGCGGCGGGGCTGCCGGGGCGACGAATCCTCGAACCCTTCGCCGGGTCGAACCGACTCATCGAATTCCTCGAGGAGATGGATCTCTGCCGCGATTCCCGGTCGTTCGACATCGCGCCGGCGGCCCCGCGCGTTCGCCGGCGGGACACGCTGCGGTCGTTTCCCTCCGGTTACGAAGTGTGCGTGACCAATCCGCCGTGGCTCGCGCGAAACAGCGCCGCGTTCCGCGGGCTGTCGTTTCCCCCTTGCCGACACGACGACCTCTACAAGTGGTGTCTCGAGAAGTGTCTTTCGCGGTGCTCGTGGGTCGCCGCGCTCATCCCCGAGTCGTTCCTGCGCTCCGGGCTTTTCCGGACGCGCCTTCGCGACTTCGTCTCGCTCACCGCGCGGATGTTCGCGGACACCGGCCACCCGGTGGGCCTCGCCCTCTTCGGGCCGGACCGGAGCGCCGATGCCGCGGTTTGGGCCGACTCCCTTCGCGTCGGCGCCCTCTCCGACCTCGAACGACTGCGCCCCTCGCCGACCGCCGACGGGCCGGCGATGCGCTTCAACGACCCGCGCGGAAATGTGGGGCTGATCGCGCTCGACAACACGCGAACGGCGTCCATCCGCTTCTGCGAGGTTCGGGAACTGGCCGGTTACCGGGTGAAGAAGACCGGGCGCCACATCACGCGGATCACGGTCCGGGGGCCGATCCGCATCGAGGCCTGGAACGGGTACCTGGGGGAGTTCCGGGAGAGGACGCGCGATGTGCTCATGACCGGTTACAAGGGCATCCGCAAGGACGGGATGTACCGCCGGCGTCTCGACTGGCGGTTGGCCCGGGGCATCGTGCACCACGCCTGAGCCGCCGGATTGCGCGGCGGTCGAGATGGCGCGGCGGGCGGGGAGGCCGGGCCGGGGAGCGGCGTTCGCCGTGGTTAGCATTCCGCGCTTCCCGGTGTTCCCGATGAGGTAATCCCGATGAGGTGTTCCCGATGAGTCGTCTCCGTTCCTTCCTTCCTCTCGCCCTCTTCGCCGCGGCGGCGCTGTCCGGCGTGGCGCTCGCAGCCGGCTGCGGCGCGCCGGCGGAAGAAGCGTCCGCCCCTCTGCCGACGGGGCCCGAAGCGGTGGCCGGCTGGCGGATGGTGGACCTCAGCCATGCCTACGGCGAGGACACGCTCTACTGGCCGACGGACACGCGCGGGTTCGCCCAGAACACGCTCGCCGAGGGGGAGACGCCGGGCGGCTACTACTACGCCGCCCGCGACTTCGCGAGCGCCGAGCACGGCGGCACCCACCTGGATGCCCCGATCCACTTCGCCGAGGGCGGGGACGACGCGGCGGAAGTGCCGCTGTCCCGCCTGATCGCCCCCGGCGTGGTGGTGGATGTGTCCGCCGCCGCGGAGGCCGATCCCGACTACCGGATCACCGCCGCCGACATCGAAGCCTGGGAGGCCGAGCACGGGCCGATCCCGGCCGGCGCGGCCGCGCTCTTCCACACCGGCTGGGCGGCCCGTTGGCCGGATGCGTTGGCCTATCTCGGCGACGACACGCCGGGGGACGCGGGGAACCTCCACTTCCCCGGGGTGGGCGAGGACGCGATGCGGTTGCTGGTGGCCCGGGAAGTCGGGCTCGTCGGGATCGACACCGCGAGTTTGGACTACGGGCCGTCGCAGGACTTCATCGCGCACCGGGTCGGCGCCGCCGCCGGCATCCCGAACCTGGAAAATGTGGGCGACCTTTCGGAGTTGCCGGCGACCGGTTTCCTGCTGGTCGCGCTGCCGATGAAGATCGAGCGGGGAACGGGCGGACCGGTCCGCATCGTCGCCCTGATTCCGCCCGCGGCGCCCGCCGGTTGATTTCCGGCGAACCCGAGGCCGGCCCCGTCCCGTTCGTCCGCCGCCGGTCCGCGGCGGGCTGACCCGCCGCCCGACCCGAGGCCCCCCGCGTGTCCGACGCCCCCGATCGCAAGGGGTTCTTGGCGCTCCTCCGCGAGTCGTTCCGCAGTTCCGAAGACCGCGACCTGACCTCCGGGCCGCTCTCGCCGGCGGTGCTGGTGCTCGCGGTGCCGATGGCGCTGGAGATGGTGGGCGAGTCCATCTTCGCGGTGGTGGACGCGCTCTTCATTTCGCGCCTCGGGTCGGCGGCGCTCGCGTCCGCCGGGCTGACCGAGACGGCGCTCGACCTGGTCTATGCGGTGGCGATCGGGTTCTCGTTCGCGGTGACCGCCGTGGTGTCCCGCCGGGTGGGCGAGGGGGACCGCCGGGCGGCGGCGCGGGCGGGAGTCCAGTCCATCGGCCTCGGGCTCGTGGTTTCGATCGTCCTCGGAGCGGTCGGCGTGTTCTTCGCCCCGCACGCGCTCCGGGTCATGGGCGCGGACGCCGACACGATCGCCGTGGGCACGACCCACGCCCGGATCATGTACGCCGGGATGGCGACGATCATCCTGCTCTTCCTGAACAACGCCATCCTCCGGGGCGCGGGGGACGCGCAGGCGGCGATGCGTTCGCTGTGGCTCGCCAACGGGATCAACATCGTCCTCGATCCCTGCCTGATCTTCGGGCTGGGCCCGTTCCCGGAACTCGGATTGCCGGGAGCGGCGGTGGCGACCACCATCGGCCGCGGGATCGGCGTCCTCTACCAGTTCCGGGTGCTCGCGCGCGGCCCGCGGCTGAAGATCCTGCGGGAGGACCTGCGCGCCGAGTGGGACGTGCTGCGAAACCTCTGCCGGGTATCGATCGGCGGCATCGGGCAGATGCTCGCGGACATGCTGCCCTGGATCCTGCTCATCCGCATCATCGCCGGATTCGGGACCGTCGCGGTCGCCGGCTGGGTGATCGCCATCCGGGTGGCGCTCTTCGTGATCCTGCCGTCCTGGGGTCTCTCGAACGCCGCCGCCACGCTGGTGGGTCAAAACCTCGGCGCCGGGAAACCCCACCGCGCGGAGCGGGCGGTCTGGATCACCGGCGGCTGGAACATGGCGTTCATGGGCGCGGTCACCGGCGTGTTCGTCGTCTTCGCGGCGCCGATCGCCGGCATCTTCACCACGGACCCGGAGGTGCTCCGCACCGCGGCGACCGCCCTGCGGGTCGTGAGTTACGGCTATGTGTTCTACGCGATCGGGATGGTCACCCGGCAGGCGTTCAACGGCGCCGGCGACACCCGGACGCCCACGGTCATCGACCTCCTGTGTTTCTGGGCGTTCGAGATCCCGCTCGCCTGGCTCCTCTCCCGCACGGCGCTCGGCGTGGACGGCGTGTTCTGGGCGGTCGCGGTTGCCTATTCGCTGTCCGCCGTGGTGAGCATGTTGTGGTTCCGCCGCGGGAAGTGGAAGACGACGAAGGTCTGAGAGCCCTTCGCGTCGCCGCGCCGCCTGCCGGTAACCTGACCGGTATGGCCCGCCACTCCTTCCGGCGATTCGTTCGCGCGTTTCGCGCTCCCGCTCTCGGCGCCGCTCTCGCGGCCGGGGGCGCCGCTCCGTCGCCCGCCGGGGAGGCGCCGCTCGCCCTGGTGGGCGTGACGGTAGTCCCGATGGATCGCGAGCGGACGCTCCCGGATCACACGGTGTTCATCCGCGGCGGGCGGATCGCGGCGCTCGGCCCCGCGGACGCGGTCGAGGTTCCCGCCGACGCCCGGCGGGTCTCCGCGGCCGGTCGCTTCCTGATTCCCGGTCTCGCCGAGTGGCACGGCCACCTGCCGGGGGCGGGGAGCCCGCCGCAACTCACGGAGGATGTGCTCTGGCTCTACGCGGCGAACGGCGTCACCACCGTGCGCGGGATGCAGGGGCACGCGAGCCAACTCGAACTGCGCGACCGCGTCGCGGCGGGGGAATTGGTCGGGCCGCGCCTGGTGGTGGGGAGCCCGGCGATGAGCGGGCGCGTCGAGTCCCCGGAGGAGGCGCGGCGGCTGGTGGCGGAATACGCCGAGGCCGGTTTCGACCTGCTGAAGGTCCACGAAGGGTTCGCCCCGGAGGTGTACGCGGCGCTCGCCGCCGCCGCCCGCGAGCGGGGAATCCCCTTCGCCGGGCATGTGGCGGACCGGGTCGGTCTGTTCGATTCTCTGGTTGCGGGGCAGGACACGGTGGACCACCTGGACAACTTCGTGGAGGCAATGATTCCGGAGACGGCGCGCGCCGGAATGGAGGCGCTCCGCGGGATCGCCTCGCTCGCCGACCGGGTGGAGCGGGAGCGTCTCGACGCCGCGGTGGCGGCGATTCGGGACAGCGGCGCCGCGGTCGTTCCGACGATGGTGCTCTGGGAGTCGGGCATCCTGCCGACCCGGCCCGCGGAGGCCCTGCTGGCGGAGCGCTCCGAAGTTCGGTACATGCCGAAGGAAACGGTCGAACGCTGGACCGCTGCCGTGGAGCAGGGTCTCGCGCGGCCGGGAGCGGAGAACCACCGGGCCGTCGCCGCGCTGCGGCGGGACATCCTGGCCGCGCTCCACCGCGCCGGGGTCCCGATCCTGCTCGGAACGGACTCGCCGCAGATATTCAGCGTTCCCGGTTTCTCGGTCCCGCGGGAACTGGCGGTCTATGTGGAGGTCGGGATGACGCCCTGGGAGGCGCTCCTGACCGGCACCCGAGCGGTGGCCGAGCATTCGGCGCGGAACGGTTGGATGCCCGGGGACTTCGGGACGATCGCGGAGGGGAAACGCGCCGACCTGGTGTTGCTCGAGGGGAATCCGCTCGAGGACATCGGCGCCGCGGGCGCGGTCGCCGGCGTGGTGCTGTCCGGGCGCTACCTGGACGGGGAGGAGATCCGCGCCGCCCTCGCGGCCATCGAACGGCGGCGGGCCGCGGAGTCCGCCGGTTCCTGACTCGCGCCGGCCGGTCGGTTACGAGAGTGCGCCGCCGGCGATCCGGTCCGGCAGGGCGGGCAGGTGCGAGACCGGCAGCGCGGAGATCTTCCCGGCGAGCGGATACGGTTCGTCGCCGGGGTAGATCACGAAGAGGTGGTCGAGCCCCAGGTCGGAGAGAGCCGTGTGCATCGAGCGCGTGGTTCCGGGAGCGTCGCTGAACTTCACCTCGAAGCCCAGCCGCTGCTGTCCGCGAATCAGCAGCAGGTCGAGTTCCGCGCCGGTTCGGGTTCTCCAGAAGAAGGCGCTTCGCGGTCGGAAGGCGGCGAGCGCCTGCTCGATCGCGAACCCCTCGAACGACGCGCCGACCTTCGGATGCCCCGACAGGCGTTCCCGCCCGGTAGTTTCCAGCAGACCGTGCAGCAGCCCGCTGTCCCGCAGGTAGATCTTCGGTGAGCGGACCTGCCGCTTTTTCAGGTTCTCGAACCAGGGCGGGAGTACGCGAACCAGGTAGGTCCCGGCGAGGATGTCGAGATAGCGGCGGGCCGTGCCTTCGCTCGAACCGAGCGATCTCGCGAACTCCGCGGCGTTCCGGACTTGGCCGTGCCAGTGCGCGACCATCATCCAGAACCTCCGGAGCGCCTCGGCCGGGATGCGAATTCCCAACTGGGGGAGGCCGCGCTTCAGAAAGGTGCTGACGAAGTCGTCGCGCCAGTCGGTTGCGTCCTCGTCGTCGGCGGCGAGGAAGGAGCGCGGGAAGCCGCCCCGCAGCCAGAGGTCTTGCCAGCGCGCCGTCCCGACTTCCTCCAGGTCGAATCCGGTCAGCGGGACCAGCCCGACCCGGCCGGCCAACGACTCGGACACGCCGCGGACGAGCGTCGGCGACGCGCTCCCGGTCAGGAGGAATCGCGCGCGGTTGTCCGGCCGCTCCGCCAGGACGCGCAGGACTTCGTAGAGATCCGGCCGGCGCTGGATCTCGTCCACGACGACGAGGCCGCCCAAGGCGCCGAGCGCCTGCTCCGGGGCGGCGAGACGCTCGCGGTCACGCGGCCGTTCCAGGTCGAAGTAGGCCTCGGCGCGCTCGGCCTCGGCGATTTCGGAGGCGATCGTCGTCTTCCCGCACTGCCGCGGGCCGTTGAGGGCTACGACCGGATGGCCCCGGAAGGCGCGGTGGACCCGAGCGATGACCCCGGGCCGGGGAAGGAGCATGTCGCCAGTTCAACCCGGCATATCCGCAGTCCGGATGCGGATTTGCCACCTCACCGTTCGGCGAGGAAGTTGACGGAATCGGCCGGGAGGTGGTCGGGGGCCGCGCCGGGGTAGCCGCCGGGTCGCCGGAGAACCGGTCTTCAGTCGGCGGTGAGTTCCCCGAGGATCTCGCCGATTTCGCCTCTCAGCACCAGGTCCGCGAGGTCGTCCGCCGGCGTCGGTTCGCGGTTCACGATCACCAGCCGGGCGCCGGACTGCCGGGCCAGTACCGGAAGCGCCGCCGCCGGGTGGACCACGAGGGAGGAGCCCACGGCGAGGAAGAGGTCGCAGTCGCGGGCGGCGTCCGTGGCGCGGGCGAGGACTTCCGGGGAGAGAGCCTGTCCGAAGGAGACGGTCGCCGGCTTCAGCAGGCCGCCGCAGCGCCGGCAGCGGGGGGCCGGTTCGCCGTCCTGCACCCGGCGGAACGCCTCGTCGAAGGGAATGCGGTCTTCGCAGGAGAGACACGCCGCTTCCGTGTTCGTGCCGTGCAGTTCGCAGACGGTTTCGCGCGGAAGGCCCGATCGCTGGTGGAGCCCATCTATGTTCTGGGTGATCAGCAGGGCGAGTTTCCCCCGTCGGAACAGGCGGACGAAGGCTTCGTGCCCGGCGTTCGGGGCGGCGTCCCGCATTCCCGGCCAGAGCAGGACTTTCTGCCGCCAGTACTCGACCCGGGACTCTTCGTTCGCGAGGAAGTCGTCGAAGTACACGGTCTCGAACCTCGCCCATACCCCGTCCGGGCTGCGGAAGTCCGGGATGCCGGACTCCGTGGAGATCCCCGCGCCGGTGAACCCGACGATCCGTGTTGCGGAGCGCGCGAGCGCCCGCGCGCGGGCCAGCGGATCCATCGGCCGATGCCGCCTCCGTTCTTCCGCGGCCCGGGAGTTCGCGCGGGGAGTCAGCGGCCCCGGCCCAGGCCCCGCCCCAGGCCCCGATAGAAGCCCCGCTTCAACATGCGGAAGGTCGTCGAGCCCGGGCGGACCAGGTTCTTGCAGCGGCGGGAAAGGTCCAGGACGAGGAACTCCAGCGGCGCGCGTCTTCGGTACGCGGCGCGGTACGCCTTCAACTCCGCCTTGGTGCGGGCGCCGCCGTTGTCGGCGTATCTCGCCACATACGGCGTGAAGTCCGGATGCAGGCCGTGCTTCGGTCGGAGCCCGTGGATGGTGGTGCGCATGTAGTTGCCGATGAGCAGGTCGTCGAACACCTGCGCCCGGATCGCGGTCATGAGCGAGCCGCGCGGGGCCTCGAAGGTGAGGCCGCGCCCGTGGCCCCGGCCGAGGTCGATCGTGTGCTCCCTGCCGCCGACGCGCAGCCTGATGAAGTCCCAGGCGGAGGACAAGTGTTCGATCTCCGAAAAGTACCGCGACGCGTCCCGGAGGTCGTCCGGGTCGAGTTCGTCGCTCCAGTTGTCCCCGAATTCCTCCGGCTCGTGGAGGATCGGTTCGTTCGGCGCCGGGCGGATCTCCTCGAAGGCGTCCGTCGCGCAGGAATAACGGACGAACGGGGGGAAGTTCCGGTGGGCGTTTCCTTCCCGCCGGGGCGGGGGATACTCGTCCACGCGGACCGAGTGCTCCGCGGCCCAGATGCTGTCCTTCCGCTGGTACCGGTGCAGGGAACTGAAGGGGATGAACGCCGTGGCGCCGACCAGCCGCATCTTGTTCCGGATCTTCACTTCCAGCGGGACTTTCTCGACCACGCTGCCGGGCAGCGCGCGGCGGCCGTCCTCGTCGTGGACATTGATCATGTCGGTGTCGCCGTGGCCGGTGAGGCTCAGGACGAAGGAACGGTCGAACCCCTTCACGATCTTGCGGACCGTCATGAGCCAGCCGCTGTCCCACCGCGCGTCGTTCAGGTTCACGAGCAGCAGCCCGTCGAGGTCGATGAGGAGGATGCCGTCCTGGTTGCAGTCCGCCACGCAGAACACCCGAATGCGGTCGGACAGGCGATGCCACTTCCGATCCTCCAGGATCGTCACCTCGCAACCGGCCTCCCGGTAGGCGCGCGCGATGCGGCCGCCGAAGTGATCCGGCAGGAGGATCTTCTTCTTCGAGAAGACGGATTCCGAGTCGGCGTTCAGGTGGTCGGGGTGTCCGTGGGAGATCCAGACGAACTCGCAGTCCCGGATCGCTTCGAGTTGCTGCTCGGGCACCGCGTGCGAGAGCCCCCAACTGCCGAAGTAGGCGCTTCCCTGCACCCAAGGGTCCGTTACGAGCACCGGCCCCCGGTCGTAGCAGACCAGCGTCGCGTTCCCGATGGTGTCGAAACCGAGATCCATCTCGTTCGTCTCGTTTTTCGGTGCGCCCTCCCGGGTCTGCGCCGGGTTCAGCCGGCCCCCTCGGTGGCCAGATAGGTCTCGGCGATGGCGTCCAGTTTCTCCCGGACTTCGTCGGGGATCTCTTCCTCCGGCAGGTACTGCACCAGTCGGTGGAGATTCTTCTTGGGCATCTCGTTGTATTGGCCGAGCGCGGCGAAGTAGTTCGCGAGGATCGGTTCCAGAACCTCAGTACTGGCCTTGGCGTCGTGGCTCCAGAGAGGCGGCAGGTTCAATACCTGCAGCCCGGCGCGGACTTTCTCGATGGTCCGGCGCATGGTTTCGACCCGGTGAGGCGCGAACAGGTCCGGCGTGTCGGTCTTCCGCTGCGCCGCGGCGAACGCGAGGAGGCAGGCCTCGGTGCAGAAATAGTTCTCGATCTCGCGGCGTTGCCACATCAGAATGCGCAGCGTTTCGTCGGAAGGCGTCGGGGTCTTGATACGGTCGAACAGCGCGACGCCCCGGAGCGTGGCGGATGCCTCACGCAGGCCGTGGAAGTGCCGCTGCGCAGCCTTCGGTTCTCGGCGGACATAGCGGGCGAACGGGGCTTCGAGCGCTCGCAGCGCGGGCTCGTGGCCGAGTCGCTCGGCGAAGGCGCGCAGGATCGCCAAGTCCGTCGGCCCCTCGACATAGAGCACCCAACCGGTCTGCTCGGCGAGCGCATAGTCCCGGAACTCGATCTCCCCGAGCGCCTTGCGGAGTGCGCTCCGATGACGACCGATGCGGTGCGGTCGCCCCACGAACGCGACTACGGCGTCTTGGCCTGCGGCCTCATTGAGGAGCACTTCGGAATGGGTGGCGATGATGATCTGGCCGCCCGTATTGGACGCCGCGTTGCCGAGCAACTCGTAGATCTGTCGCTGGCGGAGGATCTCCAAGTGGGCGTCGGGTTCGTCGAGTAGCAGGACGGCGCCCGGATGCAGCGAAAGGAACGAGAGCAGGAGCAAGGTCTGCTGGCAGCCGCGGCCCGAGGCCGAAATGTCGAGCCGCGTTCCGTGTTCTCGATATCCCAGTTCGATCTCTCCGCGCGCTGCGATATGGCGAGGCGGGTCGAGGTTCACGCCGAACACCTTCTCGACTCTGTCGGCCACGCGCTCCCACTCTGTCTTGTTTTCTTCGTAGAGCCGGAAGCAGAGGTTCCGAAGCACTTCGGCCGTTCGGCCTTCGCCGATTCGCACATTCACGGCGCCCGGTTCCAGGCGAGTCTCGTTCAGGGCGAGGCCGGACATGGGCGGCAGGTAAGCCAGTTCCACCGCGGCGGCCTCGTCGGGCACGGAGAAAGCGGCAGTCGGGTCGTCCCCCCGCAGCGGACGGCAGTAGAAGGACTCTTCGTTGGCGTAGTCGAACTCGAGGCCGCAGGTCCATTCGCCCTTGCCGGCGTCGCCGGACACGGAGACTTCGATCAGGATGTTCGTCGTGCGCTGCTTGCCGTTCTCGCGGCGGACATCCCGAACATGCAGGTCGCGCCACAGCATCTTGGCTTGGGGTACGGGAGCCGCCAGCAGGTCGCGGCGGTTGATCGTGACCCCCGGGCGCTTCTCCGGCGTCTTCTTCCCGGAGCGTTTCTCGATCCAGCGCCGCACGCCGGCCTGCCACAGCGCCAGCGCCTGGAGGGCGGAGGTCTTGCCGGAGTTGTTGGGGCCGACGAAGACGACCGGGGAGTCGAGTTCGATCTCCACGGACTCGAACCGCTTGAAGTTGCGGATCGCGAGCCGCGTGAGTCGCGACCGGGGCGGAGTCGGCGGCGCCGGGGTGTCGGTCATTCCGCTTCGCTTCCGGTTCCGGGGTCGTCGTCGGCCTCGGCGAGGCCGGTGACGAAGGCGTAGGTCATCGCCGTTTCGTCGAGGCCGCGGTACCGGCCGGAGCGGCCGCCGTGGCCGGCGTCGAGGTTCGTGTGCAGGAGGATGAGCGAGTTCGGGTCGGTGTTTCGTTCGCGGAGCCGCAGCACCCACTTCGTGGGCTCCTTGAACTGCACCTGGGAATCGTGGAGGCCGCTCGTGGCGAGGATGTGGGGGTAGGCGGCTTCGCGGATGTTCTCGTAGGGCGACCAGGCGGCGATGCGGCGGAAGTCCTCGGCTCGACCCGGGTCGCCCCACTCGTCGTACTCGCCGGTGGTGAGCGGGAGGGTCGGGTCGAGCATCGAGTTCAGCGCGTCCACGAACGGCACCATCGCCACGACGCCCCGGAAGAGGTCGGGGGCGAGGTTCACGACCGCGCCCACGAGCAGGCCCCCGGCGCTTCCGCCCAGTGCGAACATCCGGTCGGGGTCGCACAGGCCCCGGTCGCGCAGGAACTCGGCCGAGGAGATGAAGTCCGTGAAGGTGTTGCTCTTGTGTTCCTTGCGTCCGGCCTCGTACCAGGCGCGTCCGAGTTCCTGGCCGCCGCGGATGTGCGCCATCGCGTAGAGGAAGCCCCGGTCGAGGAGGCTCAGGCGGCTGGACGAAAAACCCGGATCCATGGAGATGCCGTAGGCGCCGTAACCGTAGAGGAGCAGCGGCGTGTTCGGGCCCGGCGGCCGGTCGGCCCGGAAGACCAGCGAGAGCGGGATTCGAGCCCCGTCGGCGGCGCGGGCGAAGAGGCGCTTCGTCCGGTAGTCGCCGGCGCGGAAGTTCGGCACGCGCTCGCGCTTCAGCCGGCGGCGTTTGCCCGTGGCGAGTTCCACCGCGAGAACCGTGGGCGGCATTCGCGGGGTGCTCACGGCGACGCGCACCTCGTCGGCGCCGGGTTCGGGGTTGTCCTCCGGGTCGAGGGCGCGCACCGGACCGGGCAGGGGAACCGCTCGGGCGTCGCCGTCGTCCCAGCGGCGGACTTCGAGTTCCTGGCGGCCCCGGCGGCGGAGGAAGAGCGCGAGGTGGGAATCGAAGAGTTCGAAGTCCTCGAGATGCGTTCCGTCCTCCGCGGGAACGACATCGCGCCAGCCGCGGCCCGGGTCGTCTTCCGGCGCCTCGACCAGGCGGAAGTCGGGGGCGCCGCGATTCGTCCGAATGTAGAACCGTCCCCGGAAGTGGTCCAACTCGAACTCGTGTTTCTCCTCGCGCGGCACGAGCACGCGGACCGGCGCGTCGGGCCGGCGGCTCGGAACGGCGAGCGCCTCGGTGCGCTCGGTCTGGACGCAGTGGAGGAGCAGGTACTCGCGCGACCGGCTGGCGGAGACCGAAACATTGAAGGCCTCGTCCTTCTCGTGGAAGACGACTTCGTCACTTTCCGCCGGCTCGCCCAACCGGTGGCGCTTCACCCGGTCCCAGCGCAGGGTCTGCTCGTCCTGGACGACATAGAGGATCGTGTCCCCGGTCTCCGACCAGACCAGGTTGGGAGCGGTCCGCGGGATCTCGTCCGGCAGCAGGCGCCCGGCGTCGGCGTCGAGGAAGCGGATCGTGTAGATGCGGCGGCCGACGGTGTCCACCGCGAAGGCGTAGAGCCGGTGCTTCGGGCATACCTCGACCGTCCCGAGGTGGAAGTAGCCGTCCGCGGCGTCCCCGTGCGCCTCCCGGGCCAGTCGGTTCCCGTCGAGGAGGACGCGCCAGCGCGCGCCCTTCTTCGGGGTCTTGCGGCAGAGCGCCGGGTATTCCTCGCCCTCGCGGTATCGCCACCGGTAGAGGAACGGGCCGTCGCGCAACGGCGGCGTGGAGGTGTTCGGGACGATCCGCGCCTTCAGTTCCGCGAGGATCTCTTCCCGCCGGCCCGGGAACCGGCCGAGCGCGCGCTCGGTCCACTCGTTCTCCGCCCGCAGGTGGTCGAGGACTTCCGGGTCATTTCGCTCGCGCAGGTAGGCCCAGGGGTCCGTCCGGCGGACGCCGTGGTCTTCCGAAGTGACCGGCCGCTTAGGCAGCGTCGGCGGCGCCGCGGCGGGCGGCGCCGGCCGCGGCCGGGACGGGCGCGCGCCGCGTTGGCTCAACGGCCCCCTCAGTTCGCGGGTTCGAGGACGAGTCGGTGTTCGGTGACCGATTCCACCTTGGCGCGGGTATACGCCAACGGGAAGTACTGGTGACGCACCCACAGTTCGAACAGGTCCCGGTAGTGCGGGCTCTCCGGATCGCCCGACTGGCCCGGCGCGCTCGTCGCCACCGAGTTGTCCCAGTTCGACGGGTCGAGGATCACGCGGAAACTGCCGCCGGAACGCTGGTTGTCGCTTCCGCCGGTGTTGTTCACCGTGGACTCGTAGCCGCCGCGCGGCCAGGGGCCCACTTCCAGCAGGGCGCGGGTCTCTTCGTCCACCGCGTTCGCCAGGTAGTGCGTGATGTGGACATGCTTCATCGCTTCCTGCCCGTAGCGCCAACCGTCGTGGTCGGCGCCGAACCGCTCTTCCACTTCGACGGCGGCGGCGGCGAAGGCGTCGAGCAGCAGTTCGTCCCGCCCGGCGATCGGGTCCTCCCCGAACCGGCCGTCGGGCGCCAGCAGGTGGTCGAGCATCCGCTTCTTGTTCAGGCCCCGAACGAGATCGCGCGCCGCTTCCGGAACGAAGAGTTCGCGCATCGCGGCCGATACCTGCCGCTCGAAGTGGAGATAGAGCGTCGCCCCCGAGGACTCCTTCGCCATCACGAAGTCCCAGTCGGCGAGGAGCGCCTTCGCCGCGCTCCCCGGCGGCTCCGCCGACAGCAGCAGCGGTACGAGGTTTCGCGCCACGACGCTCAGTTCGTCGTGCTGGAAGGCCATCATGTCCTGCACGGTGAGCCGCCGGCCGGTGCGCATCAACTCGTCCACGCGCAGTCCGCGCATCTCGTCGCCCCAGGTGAAGTGGAGCGCTTCGGGGTGGGGGTAGTCGGAGGCCACCGCCGGCGCCATCAGGTTGTTCGCCGTGCCCCAAAAGCCCTTCGGCGGGTTCAGCACCGACGGCAGCGCCTTGATCGGCAGGTATCCCGACCATTCGTAGCGTCCGTCGCCGGGAACCGGCACCAGGCCGCTCCAGCGGGCGTTGCGGATCGGCGAGACCCCGACCGCTTGGTAGCCGATGTTGCCGTCCACATCGCCCCAGATCATGTTCTCCGCCGGGATGCCGCTGTAGTTGCAGGCTTCCACGAACTCTTCCCAAGTCTCGGCCTGGTCCATCCGCAAACTGGCGAGGTAGGGCGAGTTCCCGATCTCCAGCCAGGCCGCGTTCAGCGCGTACGCCTTCCGGTTCTCCGGGTCCTCGTACACCACCGGCCCGTGCCGGGTGTACTTCAGGGTCGCTTCGTGGTCGGCCTGCCCTTCCACCGGGATGCGCTCCGCGCGGACGGTCATCGCCTCCCACTCGCCGAGGTATCGGTACTCGTTCGGGTTCGCCGGGTTCGTGTCATAGACCATCAGGTCTTCGTTGTCCTGGCCGAACACGGTGAGGCCCCAGCCGCCCTTCTCGTTGTGGCCGATGGAGAGGCCGGGGAGCACCGGTTCGCCGCCGCCGATGACATTCCAGCCGGGGGCGTGGAGGTGGACGAAGTAACGGAGCGACGGCGCCACGATGGTCCGGTGGGGGTCGTTCACGATGAGCGGGAGGCCGGTCCAGGTGCGTTCGCCGCCGACCACCCAGTTGTTGCTGCCGATGTGTTCGCCGAGGTCGGTGAGCCGCAACTCCGAAGGGATCTGCCGGAGCAGCGCCTGCCGCCCCGCGTCCGGGTTGCGCCGCTCTTCGAGGACGACCTGTTCCGGCAGGAAGTTCACCGGCCCGCGAAAGGCGCGGTAGGTGTCCAGGATCTCCGGTTTCAGCAGCGAGCCGTCGATCGCCGGGTCGAGGTCGAGCATCGGGACTCCCGGGCGGAACCACTCCACATCGCGCAGGACTTCCGGCCCGACCGCCGCGACCGCCATTCCATACTCCAACTCCCGGGTGACATTGGACAGGAGCCCCTGGTGCCGCGAGATGACCGCGGCTTCGGTCCAGGGCTCGGGCCGGATGCCCAGCAGTCGGAACTCCAGGGGCAGCGAGTCCGGGTCCTCGTTCGCCCGCGCGATGGCGGCGTTGATGCCCCGGACGAACGCGGGGATGATCCGGTCGCCGCGCGGGTGGTAGTAGCGCATTTCGTCGCCGAGGTCCTTGCGGAAGCGGTGGAGGCGCGCGCCGATGTCCCGGTCGAGTTCGGCGGGGCCGAGGATTTCCGCCACCGTCCCGGTCGCCTGCCGGCGCCACATCTCGAACTGGAAGAGGCGGCTCTCGGCGGCGCGGTAGCCCTGGACGAAGAACAGGTCGTCCTCGTTCCCGGCGTAGATGTGGTCGATGCCCCAGCGGTCGGCGAGGACTTCCACGCCGGCCCGGAGACCGGGGACGCTGCGGTGCTCCTCGGTCTGCGCGGCGGCGCCCGCCGGGGCGAGCGCGGCGAACGCGAACGCCGCCGCCGCGACGGCGGAAAGCAGCCCCGGTGTCCGACGGCTCGGCGGCGGGGCGGGCGCCGCGGCGGAGCGGATACTCGTCGTCGTCTCGGTCTTCATGGTCACGGCCTCCCTCGGCCCGGCGCGGCCGGCTGCGGTCTGTCCCCGAATCCGGCGGGGCGGCGCCGGCGGGCCGATGGTACCCGCCCCGGCGAAGGGTCCCGGCGGCGCCGCTCGTCCGTCGGTTGATACTTCCGGCCCCCGCCGAGCCCTCCCGCGGCGCCCTTCGCAGTGACTTCCCCGCCTTCGCCCTCCCGCCGGACGCCGTCGCTCGCCACGCTCATGTTCGCCGCCATGGGCGTCGGGGCGGGGCTCGGGGCGCTCCTCGGCGAACGGGCCGCCGCCGGGGCGTTCCTCGGGGACATCTTCATCCGGCTGCTCATCCTGGCGGCCGTGCCCCTCCTCTTCCTGAACCTGGTGAGCGCCCTCGGCTCGGCGGGCGCCGGCGGAGGGATCTCCGCGGTGGCCTGGCGCTTCGGCGCGTTCGCCGTGCTGACCACCGCCGGCGCCGGCCTCGCCGGTTTCGCGCTCGTGTCGCTGTTCGAGCCGGGCGCCGGCATGGCGGCGGTCCTCGGGGGCGAGTCCGCCTCGTCGGAACCGCCGGCCGCGTTCGACGGGCCGGAGTTCCTGCGTTCCCTGGTTCCGGAGAGCGTCTTCGGCGTGTTCGTCGAGCGGCGGGTCGCGGCGGTGGTCGCGCTGGCCCTGTTCCTCGGCGCCGCCTTGCGGACGCTGGAAGAAGGGCCCCGGGGCGAGATCCTCCGATTCGTCAACGCCGCCACGGCGCTGTTCCGGCGGCTCACCGAAGGCGTGCTGTGGTTCGGGCCGGTGGGGGTCGCCGCCCTCGCCGCCGCCGCGGTCGGCGAGTACGGAGGCGCGGTCTTCGGGCCGCTCGGCCGCTACATCGCGGCGATCTGGGCGGCGGACCTGGCGGTGCTGCTCACCTACCTGGTGTGGATCCGCGCGCTGGCCCGGAGGCCGGCGATCGGGTTCGTCCGCCGCGCGTCCACCGCCTGGATGACCGCGGCCACCACCTGCAGCAGTCTGGCGAGCCTCTCCGCTTCGCTGGAAACGGCCGGCCGGATCGGGCTGCCGCGCTCCGTGTACTCGTTCACGCTGCCGCTCGGCGCGCAACTCAACAAGGATGGCAGCGCGGTGATGCTCGGCGGCATGTTCCTGTTCACCGCCCAATCGTCGGGCGCGGACTTCGGATTCGGCGACCTGGCCGCGGTGCTCGCGTTGGCGGTGCTCATCACCTTCGCGCTTCCCGGCGTGGTGAACGGCGGCGTGGTGGGGCAGATGCTGCTCGTCGGCGCCTTCGGACTCCCGCCGTCGCTGGTCCTGCTCGTCGCCGGCGTCTATCGCCTGGTGGACATGCCCATGACCGCGCTGAACATCTTCGGCGACCTGGTGGGAACCACGGTCGTCGCGAAACGGCTCGGCCGCGCGGAATGACCGCGTCCGGCGCGGCGCCGCGGCGGCGGCCGATCCACGAGGCGCGTTCCCTCTACCCCGGCGCGGCTCGCCGGCCGTACTTCGATGTGGCGGTGCGCAGCCTGCTGGCCGCGCCGGTGCGCGAAGCGGTGGACCGCTTCCTGGATCGCGCGATGGAAGGCGGTCCGGACAAGGAAGGCCTCCTGGCGGTGGTGGAGCGGGGCCGCGAGCGGTTCGCCCGCTGGATCGGCGCGGCGCCCGACGAAGTGGCCTGGACCCGGAATGTCACCGACGGCCTGAACCTGTTCCTCGGCTCGCTGGACTGGCGGACGGGCGACGAGGTGGTGCTCTGCCCGGAGTTGGAGCACCCGGCGAATGTGCTGCCCTGGCGCAACCTGGCGGCGCGGCGCGGCGTCCGGCTGGTCGAGGTTCCGGCGGACCGGGGGCGTCTCCCGTCTGCGCGGATGGCGGAAGCGGTCGGGCCGCGGACGCGGGTGATCGCCGCCGCCACGGTCTCGTTCGCTCCCGGACTCGCCGCCGACCTGGGGCCGCTCCGGGAGGCCCGGCGGTCTTCCGGAGCGCTTCTCGTCCTCGACGCCGCGCAGTCCGCGGGCGTGCTGCCCACCGAGGTGGACGCGCTCGGCGCGGACGCCCTGGCGGTGGCGACGCAGAAGGGGCTCTCGGCGTTCTACGGGACCGGTTTCCTCTACTGCCGCCGGGAGGTGGCCGAGGCGCTGACTCCGGCCGCGCTCGGGCGGTATGGACTGGACGGCGACGGGGCGGAGACCGAGATTCCGGAGGAGGGGCTGCCCTACGCCGGCGGCGCCCGGCGCTTCGACTTGGGCAACTACAACTATCCGGGCGCGGTCGCGGCCGACCGGGCGCTGGAGATGCTCGCCGAGTTCGGGGCGGAGGCGATCGGGGAGCGCGCGGTCGGCCTGGCGGCGCGGCTGGCGGAAGGGCTCGCCGAACTCGGGTTGCCGGTGGCCGGGTTCGACGGAGCGGACGGGCCGGGGGCGCCGCGGGAATGGCCCGGAGGGAGCCACATCGTTTCGGTCGGCGCGCCGGGGCGCGGCGGGCATCGGACCACGGAGGATCCGCGGTGGAACGCGCTCTACCGGCGGCTCGCGGCGGCCGGAGCGCGGCTTTCCATCCGGCGGGGCGTCCTGCGGTTCTCCTGCCACCTGTGGAACGAGGAAAGCGAGGTGGACGGGATCCTGGAGGTCGCCGGCGGGTTCGTCCGGGCCGGGGGCCTCCGGCAGCCGGGCTGACCGGGGCGGGCGGCGGGTACACTCCGCCTTCTGCATTCGGCGCGGCGCGTCCGCGCTCCGGAGAACCTTCCCCAGGAGGAATCCCGACCATGACTCGACCGACGATGACTCGAATCGCCGCCGCCCTCGCGGGCCTGTTCGCCGCCGGCGGGCTCGCCGCCGCGCATCCGCACTTCAACAAGACGGTCTCCACCACCGTCGGCGAAGTGGAAGTGTCCGTCTCCTACAACTCCACCGACGCCAACATGGAGCGGGTGGCCGCCGTCGAGGCCGACACCTTCGTGAGCCCCCGCGGCCCGCGCCTGAACCTGTCCGGCGAAGTGATGGCCGGAGGAACGACGATCGCCGCCGGCGAGTACACCATCGGCGTCATGAAGAGCATGGACGGCGCCTGGACGATGGCGCTCCACGAGGGCCGGATTCCCCGCGGCGAGATGCCGGACATGGCGAAGGTGACGAAGTTGGACTCGCGCTACTCCGAGGACATGGGGTCGGCCGCCCACATGCGGATCGACATCACCGCCGGCTCCGGCGACTTCGCCGGCAAACCGGTGATCGAGATCCACTTCGGCCACATGCACCTGCAGGCGGCCATCGGGTAGGGCCCGAGAACCTCTGTCGCGCGGCGCCGGCGGCTGCGACAGCCGGCGCCGCGTTCCACGGCGCCCGCGTCTTGCCGGTCGCCGTTCCGGGGACGGACAGTCCGGCGAACTGCGACGCGCCGCCATGACCCCGCGAGCGCCGCCGGGCGCCCGCCGATCGCCGCTGCCTCGGTACTCGCGCACATGAATCTCCACCGACTTTCCGCCGGCGCCCGCTACGCGCTGCTCGGCGTCGGGGTCCTGGGCGCCTTGGCGGCGAGGTGGCAGGCGCTCCCCTACGAGTCCGGGGACTACATCAATCATCTCGGCCCCTGGTGGAACTTCATTCGGGACAACGGCGGCTTCGCCGCCCTCCGACACGAGTTCTCGAACTACAACCCGCCCTACCTGTATTTGCTCGCTGCCGGTTCTTATCTCGATCCATGGGTTCGCGACCTGACCGTGATCAAGGGGATCGGCTTCTTCTTCGATCTCCTCCTCGCCTTCTTCGTCCTGCTTGCCGTCCGGCTCCGGCACCCCCCGCCGAGTCTCCTCCCGGCCGGCGCGGCGCTCGCCGTCCTGTTCGCGCCCTGGGTGTTCCTGAACAGCGCCGTGTGGGGGCAGGCGGACTCCACCTATGTCGCCTTCCTGGCCGGGTCCCTGTACTTCCTGCTCGCCGGACGCCGCGCGTGGGCGTTCCTCTTCTTCGGCCTTGCGTTCTCGTTCAAACTGCAGGCGATCTTCTTCGCGCCGCCGCTCCTCTGGCTGCTGCTCAAGGGCGAAGCGCGCTGGCGCGAGGCTCTGCTGAGTCCGCTGGCTTTTGCGCTGTCGCTGCTCCCGGCCGCCTGGATCGGTCGGCCGTGGAGCGAACTGCTCTCGATCTACCCGGCCCAGACGACCGTCTCGCGCGCCCTCGCCAACACCGGCCCGGGCCTGTACCACTGGTTCTTCATCTCCGGCGAGTGGGCGCCGCTGTTCGTGGGCGCCGCCGCGATCGCGCTGCTGCTCGTCACCGACTTCCTGGTGAGGAGTGGCCGCGCGATCGGCGAGCGGCTCACGCTGCTCGCCACCTTCGCAGCGCTGCTCCTCCCTTGGATCCTGCCGCATATTCGGGAGCGGGACTACTATCCGGCCGAGACGCTGTCGATCGTACTCGCGTTCTTCTGTCCGCGCTACTGGTTCGCACCGGTGACTCTCGGTCTGATCGCGACGATCGGATACCTGCAGTACCTGTTGTGGTGGGGGCGCAACCCGGTTCCGGAACATTGGCTCTCACTCGGCGTGTTGTCGCTGCTGGTCGTGTTGGGGCGCCGCGTGTTCCGGGACTTCGCCGTCCCGAACGGCAACCCTGCCATGCGCTCGCTGTTTCGCGGTCCCCGGGCGCTGGTCTGGTTCTCGGTAGTCTTGGTGGCCACCGCCTCCGCGGCGTACGGCGGACACCGCGCGCTGCGCCACCGGGCGGTGGAGGAGCGCATCGCGGCGGCGGGAGCGCCCGTCGTTCCTGCTCCGTGGGCGGTCTATCGGGAAGAGGACGGCGAAGAGCGAAACCTGCTCTATTTCCGGGAAGGGTGCTACACGAAGACGGATCGCTTCGTTCTGCACTTCTATCCCCGGGACGCGGAGCGCCTGGCGCCGACTCGAAGACGATGGGGTTTCTCCGTTCTCGAGTTCGACTTCGAGGAGCGCGAACTGATGTGGGGCCGGAATTGTCTCGCTTCCGTACCGTTGCCCGATTACCCCCTGAGTTCCGTCGTGACCGGTCAAGTGCGAGAACGGGACGACCGCTCGCCCAAGTTCCTTTGGCTCGCGGGATTTCGCCCCCCCCCCCCCCCCCCCCCCCCCCCCGGCACCGGGACCGGGACCGCTCCGCCGGAGGAGACGGCTTCCCCGAGGTTCGAGGGGCCGATCGACCCGGAGCGCTACCGGACGCCGCTCAGCGCCCTCGCCGCCGGGGAGTGGGGGGCGCTGGTCGCGAGGTCCGCATTCGACATCTACCTCCGGGGGAGCGAACTCCGATATCACCGGGAACACTGCACGCGGGCTGACCTGAGGGGGCGTTTCCTCCTGCGTCTCCACCTCCCTTCTTCCGACGCCGCGCCGGCCCGTGAACCGCTGATTCGGGACTTCGACTTCTACGACTACGGGGTCATCGAAGACGGACGATGCCTGGCGCTCGTCCCCCTTCCGGAAGGCCGCTACACGAAGTTGAACACCGGCCAGTTTACGGAGTCGAGTCTATGGCGGGTTTCGGTCGATCTGGGACATCGGGAGGCGCTTCGTTCGCTGACGGCGGGGGAGTGGGGTGAACCCGAGGCGCGGGCCGCCTTCGATGTCTATCTCTACGGAAACGAGATCCGGTACTTCCGGGAACCGTGCGCCGCCCGCGATGTGGAGGCCCGCTTCTTCTTGCACTTCTACGGCCCTCCGATCGAGTTGCCGCCCGGTTCGTCAGCGGATGCCGCCAGGAAACGGGTGTTCGCAAACCGGGACTTCGCTTTCTCCGAATACGGCGCCATCCTCGGCGACCGTTGCCTGGCGATGGTTCCGGCGACGGACCCGGACGCCTTCCGCATCTCGACCGGCCAGTTCGCGGCGGGGGAACTGCCGACCTGGAATGTCGACCTGTGGCCCGGGAAACGCCTTCTCGAGTCGCGGCTCGAAGCCGTCTCCTCCGGCGGGCTCGGTGAGCCGAAAGCCCGCTCCGCCTTCGACATCTATCTCGAGGACTCCGCCGTGGTGTTCCATCGCGCTTCGTGCGCATCGAGTGATTTGGAGGCGCGTTTCTTCCTCCGCTTCGATCCGGCGCGAGAGACCGACGCGCCGCTCGAGGCCGGCGACGCCGGCCTCCTCGAACGATACTTCGACTTCACCGAATTCGGGTTCCTCTCCGCCGGTCAGTGTCTCGCGCGCGTGCCGATCCCGGACTCCGCCGGAGACCGCTTCCGCGCCGGTCAGTTTTCGTCGGACGGATGGTCGCAGTGGTGGGCGGAAGTGAAGTTTTCCCCCGGTCGGTAGAAGATCGGGGGGTCGAGTTCGCTCGGCGCGTGGTTCAGGTCTGCCTCCGCCGTCCGTGGCGCTCGCTCGCCGCGAGGACCGGCGGACGCCCTCTCGGGCGGGGCCCCACGGCCTACCTCGTCGTCGTTTCCGCGTTGGCCGCGGCCTTGGTGCTGGCGCGCATGTCCACTTGGGGAGTGGGCTGGGAGAGGGACTCCGCCCACTACCTCGCCGCGGCGCGCACGCTGCTGGCCGGAGAGGGTCTCCAGGAAGTGCGCGATGCCCCGTTCACCTGGTGGCCCCCGCTCTACCCGCTCCTCCTGGCGGCGGGAGGCATCTTCGTCGACCCGCTCGAAGTTCCCGGCCCGCTGAACCTGGTCGCTTTCGCGCTGACGATCTTCTGCTTCGGCCGCTATCTCTGGGCGCGACTGGATTCGATCTTCCTCAGGGTCTGGATCCCGCTCGCCTGTGCGCTCTCGCTGCCGCTCGCCGAGGGCGCTCGCTGGGCGATGACAGAGACGCCGTTCATCCTCCTGACGACGCTCGCACTCATGAGCGTCGACGAGTACCGCGCGAATGGCTCGTCGAAGGCTTTCCTCTTCACGGCAGTCCTCTCCGCCCTGGCGTGGCAGACCAGATACATGGGCGCGGCTCTCGTGGTCACCGCGGGACTGTTGATCCTGTTCGACGGACGACGCCTCGTTCCGGAACGGGTGAAGCGCCTCGCGGTGTTCGGCGCCATAGCCTCGGCGCCGATGGCGCTGTGGGTTCTGCGCAACTACGGTTTCGCCGGCCGGCCGATCCCGAGTATCGTTCCGCAGGACTACAGTTGGCGAGGACTCTTCGAGGATCTCGTCGGCCACCTGTGGAGTTGGGCCGACTTCGATCGGGGCCCCGCGACGCTGGTGTTCGTCCTCTTGCTGGCGCTCGTTGCGGCTCTGGCGCGAGGGCGGCTCGCAGCGATCGGCCAACGGACGGGCCGCTCGGCGGCCTCTGCCTCGAACCTCGTTACCGTCTGGGGGTTCTTCGGGCTCGCGTATCTCGCCTGCTTGATGGCTTCCCTGATGATGGGGGCTTCGTGGAGCGGGGTGCAGGCCCGCTATGTGACGCCCTTGTACATTCCGGCGCTCGCCGTCTTGGCGGGCCTGCTCGACCGGTTCCTCGTCCGGGAGCGAGCCCGCCGCCGGTCCGTAAGTCGCCTGTTGAGCCCGGTCTCGATGATCTGTCTGTCGGCTTGGTTGGTCGGGCAGGGCGCCCCCACCGTCCGCGCGATCACTCGCGCGAATTCGGAAGATTTCTCCAACCGGAACGGTTTGGCCGCCGCGCGTTGGACCCGTTCGGAGACGCTGGACGCCCTCGTACGCCTTCAGTCCTTGCGTATCCGACCGACTGCCACCAACGATGCGGACGCCGTGTCCCTCCACACCGGCGCGCGCGGTTTGCGGGACCTGCCGACAAACCGTGAAATCGCCGTGAATTCCGACTTCACCGAGTGGCTCGACCGCCTGCCCGACGGGACCCGCATCGTCTGGTTTCGGCGATGGGACGCGGAAAGGGAACACTTCGTCCCGACCCCGCTCGCGCTGCGGTTCACGCCCGGTCTCGTTCCGGTCGGAGAGTTCGGCGACGGAGCCATCCTGGAGGTCGACCGTTCTTCTTCCCCGAAGGTTCCGCCGGCAGCCCGTTTCGATTCGCGGGCCGTCGCTCCGCCGGGCGCGCTGATCGCCGGCGATGTATTCGATGTCTATCTCGACGGGAACGAAATCCGGTACTTCCGGGAACCGTGCGCCGCCCGCGATGTGGAGGCCCGCTTCTTCCTGCATTTCTACGGCCCTCCGACCGAGTTGACGGCCGGTTCGCCGGCGGATGCCGCCCGGAAACGGAAGTTCGAGAACCGGGACTTCTCTTTCTTCGAATACGGCGCCATCCTCGATGGCCGTTGCTTGGCGATGGCGCCGGCGGCGGATCCGGGCGCCTTCCGGATCTCCACCGGCCAGTTCGCGCCGGGAGAACCGCCGACCTGGAGCGTCGACCTGTGGCCCGGGAAGCGCCTTCTCGAGTCGCGACTCGAATCCATCTCCTCCGGCGGGCTCGGCGAGCCGAAAGCCCGCTCCGCCTTCGACATCTATCTCGAGGATTCCGCCGTGGTGTTCCATCGCGCTTCGTGCGCTTCGAGTGACTTGGAGGCGCGTTTCTTCCTCCGCTTCGGTCCGGCGCGCGAGACCGACCCGCCGCTCGATCCCGCTGGCCGCGGTCTTCTCGAACGGGACTTCGATTTCACCGATTTCGGGTTTCTCTCCGACGGTCAGTGTCTCGCGCGGGCGCCGCTCCCGGACTCTGTCGGGGGCCGCCTCCGCGCCGGTCAGTTCTCGCCCGACGGAGAGCCGCTCTGGTCGGTGGAAGTCGCCCTTTCCCCCGGTCGGTAGAAGAGCCGGGCGGCTCGCGGCGGGCGGTCGCCGAGGCCGGCGGTCTCAGTCCCGGCCGCCGAGGCGGGGCAGGTCGCGCGTGATGCGCCGCGCCGGCAGCGCGCGGATGTTCGGAGCGAGGTCGTAGGTCTCCGTCCCGGCGTGGATTACTTCGAGTCGTTCGAGACCGAGCGACTCGAACGCCGACGCCATCGAAGGTGTCCGCCGCGGCGCCTCGGCGCGCTTCACTTCGAAGCCGAGTCGCCGATTGCCGGAGACGACCAGGAGGTCGAGCGACGCGCCGGAGTGGGCGGTCCAGTGGTAGCAGTCCCGCCGGGGAACGCCCGACGCGCGGACGACCTGCTCGATGACGAAACCTTCCCAGGACGCGCCCGCCTTCGGATGGGAGAGCACTTCCTCGCGCCCGGTGAGGCCGAGCAGGGCATGGAGCAGCCCGGAATCGCCCAGGTAGATCTTCGGCGAGCGCGACTGGCGCTTACGCAGGTTCTCGAACCACGGCGGAAGTTGCCGCACGAGGAAGACCGAGGTGAGGAAATCCAGGTAGCGCCGGACGGTCGTATGCGAGACGCCGAAGGATCGGCCGATCTCGGCGCCGTTCCATAGTTGCCCGTGCCAGTGGGCGAGCATCGTCCAGAACCGCCGGTAGGTCGTGGAGGAGACCGGACTGCCCCACGCCGCCAGGTCCCGCGCCAGGAAGGTCTCGATGAAGAGGTCCCGCCACCGGCGGCTCGCCCGCTCCGAGGCTGCGAGGAAGGACCGCGGAAAGCCGCCGCGTATCCACAACCTGTCGATGTCGTTTCCGGCTTCCGACAGGTCGAGACCCTCCAGGTGGTGGAACGCCACCCGCCCGGCGAGCGACTCGGAGGTCTGGCGGAGCAGGTCGCCCGACGCGCTGCCCAGCACCAGGAACCGGGCGGGCGTCTTCGGGCGGTCGGCCAACACGCGCAGCAGCGGGAACACCTCGGGGAGGTGGTGGATCTCGTCGAGGACGACGAGCCCGCGCAGGGGCCGCAGTTCGAGCCCGGCGTCGGAGAGCCGGGCGAGATGGATCGGATCCTCCAGGTCGAACCAGTGCGTCGGGCCGCGCCGGGCGTCCCGCAACTGTCCGGCGAGGGTGGTCTTGCCGACTTGGCGCGCGCCGAGCAGGCAGACGACCGGGAACTCGCGGAGGAGTCGGCGGACGCGCCGCAACTCGCCGGGCCGGGAAATCATGACTGGAAATATGAACGCATCACGCACAGATTTCAAGTCGCGAGGCCGGCCCGCGCGGGGAGGGCGCCCCGGCGGGGGATCGAGCCGGGGGATCGAACGGAGACTTCGTACTCTCCGGTCGAGGATGCGGCGGGCGGGGAGATTCCCCCGCGGGCCGTCACCTGCCGATGCGGCGGAGGAGGTCGGCGGCTTCGGCGGCGAAGGGGTCGTTCGGCGGGACGGACTGCAGCAGGGTGAGCGCCTCCGGGAGGCGCTGCTGCGAAAGGCGGGTGATCGCCATGAAGAACCGGATCCCCTGCTGGTTCGGGTCGAGGGTGTAACTCTGCTCGAAGGCCCGTTCCGCCGCCGCCGGGTTTCCGTCGAGCACATGGAGGCGGCCGAGGTTCAACTGCTGGGGGGCGTCGTCGGCGAAGAAGTTGCCCCGGATGGCGTGGCGGCGCTTCGCCGTCTCGAAGAGTTCCCCGGCTTCGCCCGGCAGTTCGCGGACGCCGACATTGAGCAGCGAAATGGCGGCGTTCATCCGCACGACCCGCTTCTCGTCCCGGATGCGCTCGACCAGGACCTCGCGGATGTCGAGGCCTTCCGCGCTTCCGCCGGTCTCCCCCAGTTTCAGCGCCGCCACCGCCCGCACCAGCGGATGGGGATCGGAGGCGGCGCGGACCAGCGCGGCGGCGGCGGCCTCTTTCGTCCCGGCGTCGGCGAGGTAGCGGCCGAGGTGGCCGGAGGCGTTCGCCCGGTTCAGCGGGCCTTCGGCCTCGTCCGCGGAGATCGCCAGCAGGTCGTCGAGCGCCTGCCGGTCGAGCGCCCGCGCCCCGGTGTAGGCGCTCGCGCGGCGTGCGATCTTCCGGCGGCGGGGAGTGTCTCCCCACCACTCGTCCATGCGCGCCTCCGCCCACTCCGGAGTCGTCCCGTCGTGGCATTCGTTGCAGGCGTTCGGGATGCCGTACCTGGCGGTGTTGGCCGGGGAGGGGATGGAGATGCTGTGGTCGCGCATGGTCGCCCGGATGCTCACCACCGAGCGGGGCATGTGGCACTCCACGCAGGAACTGCCGGCGCTGTCCGCCGCGTGGAAGGTATGGGCGGTCAGGTCTTCGCCGAGGGCCTGGTGGCAGTTCGCGCAGAGCCCGTTGTTCGTCGGCAGGAGTTGTTCGTTCTGCTCGATGTCCGTGAGGTGGGCCGCCACATGGCAGCCGGTGCAGGTCGCGCCGCCCTCGACGAAACACTCGCTCTGCCAGATGCCGAGCGAGTTCGTGGAGAACCGGCGGGTCTTGCCGTCGGGATACCAGGTGGGGTCCTCCGACTCCTCCTGCGTGTATTCGAGCAGCGGGAGGAAGTGGTCGTAGTAGTCGTCGCCGGCGCGGAAACCGAAGTCCATCTGGTCGCGGAAGGAATGGCACTGGGCGCAGACCATCGAGTCCCGCTCCGCGTCCAGCCGGGTCTGCAGCACGATCCAGGTCTCGGGGTCGTCGCCGTAGCGGTCGAGGTTTTGGTACTTGTCCACATGGCGGCTGCCGGGGCCGTGGCACCGCTCGCAGGTGATCCCGAAGTCGAGCCAGGTCGTGTCGTAGCGGTCTTCGTCGGCGTGGAAGCCCTTGACCTGGTCGCTCACATGGCAGCCGAAACAGTTCTTGTTCCAGAGTTGGACCGGGATGATCCCCTGCTGCTGGTCGGGAGCGGCGATCTCCAGGTTGTGGAACCACTCCCGCCGGAGGATGTCCCAACTCGGCGGCAGCACCACGATGCGCCCGTCGTCGAGCGTCGACAGGTAGTGCTGGATGCGCCGGTTGCCGAGCGTGTAGTCCACGCGGTGCTCCCGGGGTTCGCCGGTGAAGAAACTCTCCGTGATGAAGTACTCGTTCCCGGCGCGGCGGAGGGCGTAGCGCTCGCCGCGGAGTTCCAGCGCCCCGGCGGAGAAGTCGCCCTGCACGGCCGTCGGCGTGGCGGGCTGGACCATCTTGGAGTGCCGCGAGGAAATCCAGACCTCGTGCGCCGAGTCGTGGCAAACCGCGCAGGCGGCGTTCCCGACCATCATCGCCGGCTGCTCCGCGAGGGGCGGCGGCTGCGCCGGCGCCGGGAGCGCGGCCGGTTCGCTCGCGGTCGGCGAGCCGGCCGCCGGAGCGGGTGGTTGGGCGGCGAAGACGACGACCGCGGCGGGCAGCGCGGCGGCGAAGAGCGCGGCGAAGACCGGACTGCCGGCGGCGCGGCGGGGGCGCGGCGGCCGGGGCGCCGCTCCCGGCGTCATTCCGGTTCCTCCGGGGTCTCCCCCGCGTCCTCCCGCACCGGCAGCACCTGACGGGGCGCCGGGTTCCGGAGGCGGGTCTCGGCGCCGGAGGGCCACGCCACCAGGGCCTCCCGCGCCCGCCCGGCGGGGCCGAGGCCGAACACCACTTCGAGTTGGCTCTGCGAGGCGTAGCCGGAGGCGTTCTTGACGATCCGGGTCTCCGCGCGCTCCACGCCGTTCTCCTCGATGGTGAGGGTGATCTTGGCGCCGATTCCGTCCCGATTCGAATCCGATCCCCGGAGGCGGAACCCGACCCAACCGTTCCGCTCCCCGCCGTCGTTGCGGAAGAGGCGCCCGGGCCCGCCGTTCTCGCTCACCGCCAGGTCGAGGTCGCCGTCCCCGTCGATGTCGGCGAAGGCCGCCCCCCGGGCGACCATGGGGATCGCCAGGTCGGGCGAGGCGGCGGTCCGTTCCTCGAACCGCCCGCCGCCCAGGTTCCGGAACAGGTGCGGCGGCTGCCGGTACCGGACGCGCTGCTGCACTGCCGCGATGTCGTTCTCCACATGGCCGTTGGCGATGAACACATCCTGGCGGCCGTCGAGATCGTAGTCGAAGAAGAACGCCGCGAACGCCAGGGTGAGGAGGCTGGTTCGGCCGATCTCGGAAACCGGCGCCTGGTCGATGAAGAAGCCGAGTCCCTCGTTGTGGTAGAGCGAGACCATCTCGTTCGAGAAGTTGCCGATCACCAGGTCCGGCAGCCCGTCGCCGTCGTAGTCGGAAGCGTCGATGCCCATCGCCCCCCGCGCGGCGCCGTTCTCGGCGAAGGCGATCCCGGCGAGCATCCCGGAGTCCTCGAATCGCGCGCCGCCGAGATTCCGGTAGAGGTAGTTCGGCTGGGTGTCGTTGGCGACGGCGATGTCCGGGAGCCCGTCGTCGTCGTAGTCGAAGACCGCCGCGCCGAGCCCCTTGCCGCGCGGCTCGTGGAGACCGGCGGCCTCGGTGATGTCCGTGAACCCCGACGCGCCGTCGTTGCGGTAGAGCGCGGCGCTCGCGCCGCGGTAGGACTCCGGCGTGCAGTAACTCTTGTTCTTCCCGTCCAGCGCGCAGAAGATGTCCTTCTCGATGCTCCATTCCACATAGTTCAGAACGAAGAGGTCGAGGTCGCCGTCCCGATCCGCGTCGAACCACACCGCGCCGGAGGAGAATCCTTCGTGGGCTACGGCATCCGATTCCGGGGCGGGCCGGAACCGTCCGCTGCCGTCGTTCGCGAGCAGCCGGTTCGGGCCGAGCGCCGCCAGGTAGAGGTCCTGGTCGCCGTCGCCGTCGTAGTCGGCCGCGGCCGCGCCGAGCCCGTAGAGCGGTTCGTCCAGACCGGAACCGGCGGTGGCGTCTTCGAAGGTCCCGTCCCCCCGGTTGCGGTAGAACGCGGCGGTCGCGGGTTCTCCTTCCCGGCGTCCCGGCCACCGCCGCCCGTTGACGAACAGCAGGTCCTGGTCGTTGTCCCCGTCCGCGTCGAAGAACACCACGCCGCTCCCCATGGTCTCCGGCAGGTACTTCTCCCCGAAGGCCCCGTTCTCATGGACGAACGAAATCCCGGCTTCGCCGGTGACTTCGACGAACCGAGGCTCTTCCGCTGCCCCTGCGGCCGCTGCCAGCGCGAGCGATCCGGCGGCGGCGCCCGCCGCGAAGCGATTCCTGCCTTTCCGCGCCAGGTGGACGCGAAGGGCATCTCCCGGGCTCACGACTCCGAGAACAGGCCGCGGGCCGGCCGCGGCGCGGGGGGCGCGAGTCCCGCCGAAGCAGCCGCCGCGGCGGGAATCGGCAAACGCTCCAGTGACCGCGGCTCGACCTTGATCGCACCCGAGCCGTACGACTTTCCGACGCGGGCGAGGTTCGCGACGGCCTCCGGGTGCTGGAGGACACGGAAGAGGCCATCGACCGACGCGTTGTCGGTGTGGTGGGGATACACGCAAGAGAAGTTGCTGAGCGGAATGGCGCCGGCGCGGTTGCGGATGAATCGCGCGTTGCGCCGCCCCAGATAGGCGAACAGCAACGGCGGAGGATCGCGCTTCTCCATCTTGTACCAAGGCCGCCTCGTGGAAATGAGGCTCCGTTGCGGAATCCCTTCGGCTTCACCGGCAGCGAGGTACCGGCGGACGGCAGAAGGAAAGCGCCGCGCCTCCCGTCCGTCGGGCGTGAAGAGCAGGGTCGGCCGTCCTCGTTCGTCGAGCGCGTCCAGAGTCCCGGTCGTGATGTGGTCGTCAGGGGCGTCCCGTGTCCGGCCGATGGCCGGCGCGAGGAACGCTTCCGGGATTCCGAGATCGCGCGCCCGCTGTGTCGTCAGGAAGAAGAACGCATTGGCGCCGGTGGCGATCCCCCGCATGACTCGGGCGAAGTCACCGAGGCGCATCTCGCCGTCCTTGCCGTCGGTCGGTGGTCGCGACAGACCGGTCTCGACCGCCTCGGACACCGCGCGCCGCCGAATGTCGAGAACTCGGGGGTCGGACTCCGTGAACCCCGACGAGGTCCACCGGCGCAGCGTGTCCGTCTCCGGTTGCCGGCATCTCGCCCACTGGATTTCCCCGTTCGGTGCGGCGTTCTCGATGAGGAAGACGATCGGGTTCGTGTCCACCTGAGGAAACGGTGTCGCCTCGGGCGCGAAGGTGATGACGGCATCCAAGCGGAACTGTGCGGCGATCCAGCGCCAGAGGATCGGGGCGAAGACGCCTTCGCAGGTGTCGGCCGGCATGATGAACGCGAGGCGCCCCCCCTCGCGCAGGCGCTCCAGGGCGCGGAGGAGGAAGAAGATGTGGAGCCCCGCGCGGCCGTCGAGCGGCCGGCCGATCGTTCCGCCGGCGATGGCGCGGAGTACCGATTTGACCGATCGGTCCAAGCGGTGATGGCGGATGTACGGGGGATTGGCGACGATCGCGCCGAACGGCCCTTTTGGGGGCGACAACACGAAGTCGCGGATTTCGACTCCGCGCAGATCGTCCGGCCGAAGGCCGCTTGTCCGGGCCTCCCGCAACGCGTCCGGATCGATTTCGGCGCCGGAGAGGGCGAGACGGCGCCCGGTTCGCCGTTCCTGCCGTTTTGCCGCGCGAAAGAACGCTCCCGCGCCGACCGCCGGATCGAAGAGTTCGCCCCCGTTCTCCCCCGCAGCGTAAGCGACCATGGCGTCGGCGACCCAGTCGGGAGTCCAGAACTGCCCTTTCTGGCGCAGTCGCTCCCGCTCCGGGCCGGCGGAGGGAATGCCGGCGGTCGCCGTCAGACGGGAGAAGAATCGCGGCGGTGGCGGCGGCGATCCATGCGAGACGGACACGGCTGTCGACCGATTCGAAACGATACAGGAGGCGGAGTCGAGTCGGTGATCTCGCATCCAACGGCGTTCCGTCGAGGAGTGGCGCGGGCGGGTCTTCGTTCTCGTTACTCCGCCGGGTCGGGGAGGGCGTTCCCGTGTTCGTGGATGGGGAGGCGTTCGTTGTTGTCTTCGGGGTGGGCGCGGCGGTAGTCGCCGGTCAGGAAGTCGGCGGACTCGTCGGCCTTGAAGCGGAGGTACAACTCGCGGTGGCGGGCGGCGCGCTCCCGGTCGCCGAGGCCCTGGGAGGAGAGCATCAGGTTGTAGTGGGCTTCGAGGTCCTCCGGATCGATGCGGAGGGTGCGCTCGAAGATCTCCACGGCGCGGGCGAAGTCGCGGCGGAGGAAGTGGAGGCGGCCCAACTGGTTGTTGGCGACCCGGTCGCGCGGGAAGCGGGCGAGCACCGCCCTCAGGTGCTCCTCCGCCTCGTCGTATCGCCCGAGCGCCTTCAGCGCCATCGCGGCGAAGAACCGCGCCCGGGGCAGGGACGGGTCGAGGGCGAAGGCGTCTTCGAGAGCCGCGAGCGCGCCCTCGGGGTCACCCTCCTGGATGCGGACGCGCCCGAGGTTCACGAAGGCGTCGGCGTACTCCGGAGCGCGGCGGGCGACTTCGGCGAAGGCGGCCTCGGCGGCGCGGAGGTCTCCGGCGAGCAGCAGGCCGATCCCGTAGTCGTTGAACCGCAGCGCCTCGGCGAGCCCGCCGGGGCCGCCGGCGGGAGGCGAATCGGGGGGCGAAGCCGACTCCGCTTCGCCGTCCTCCGTCGGCAGCGTCACGCGGGCCGAGGCCATCTCGACGGGCGGCAGGACCGGAGCGGAGACGGTTTCGTCCAGCCGCCAGTCCCGGTCGTCGTAGCCCGGCGCCACCGTGTCCGCCGCCGGGGCGTCGGCGCGGCCCCGGAAGACCCACTGGGTGTGCCACCACCGGAACTTCCGGTAGTGGAGCCGGGCGGTGAGCGTCACCGGGCCGCGGACGCCTTCGGGTACCCGCACCCGGTAACGCACGGTGTGGGCGGCGCCGGGGGGGATCTGCGAGACATAGAGGGCGGTGCGGGCGGCCCAGGCGTTCCGCTTGTCGATCGGGTTGCCGCGGGCGTCCAGCATCAGCGAGCGGAAGAAGTGCGCGGAGGGTTCGACCGGCCCGTCTCCCGGGTCATCGGGCGGCGGCCCGGAGGCGCCCGCGGCGGGCTCGGTGAAGCCGCTCCGGAAGAACGGCCGGCCGTCCCGGTCGTCGGCGCGGAACTCCAGCCAGACATCGTGGGCGTCCACCGTGCCGCTCGGGAAGAAGTGGCCCACATTCCGGGTGCGGACGACCACATCCACCCGCACGGTCTCGCCGGGGCGCAGCGCGGCGCCGGCCTCGTCGAGCGGGGCGGTCAGCGTCCCGGGCGCTCCCGCCGGTCGGTAGCGCGCCGGGGCGGCGGAAGCCTCCTCCCCCACCGCGAAAGTCGAGGCCAGCGCCAGCGGGTCCGCGCTCGGCTCGACGGCCGCTTCGATCGGGCCCTCGTCGTTCCTGGTGAGCGCGAAGATGTCCACCGTCACCTGGCCGGCGCGGAGGAAGTCCCGAACCGCTTCGAGTTGCCGGTCGAGGCCGAAGTGGGTCGGCAGCGCGGTGTTCGCGGCGGCGAACCGGTGGGAGCGGACGAGTCCGTCCGGCGCCGCCGGGTCCTCGCCGGCGACGGCGGGCATGTGGCAGTCGGCGCAGGTGCGGGGCTCTTCCGGGTAGTAGAAGGAGCGCGCGCCCTCGCCGGAGACGCCGCTCGCCTGCCAGTTGTCGTAACTGTTGAAGCCGCGCAGCCACCGGTAGGAGTTCACCGGCTCGTCGAGATGCACCTTGTGGCAGGTGGAGCAGAACGCGGAACTGTCGCCGGTGTGGAGCGGCTTCAGAAAAGCGCGGCGGTGCGGTTCCGGGTCGAGGTGGAGGACGAGGTCGTGGAGCGTCCGGAGCAACGGGTCGGCGGAGGCCGCGAGGTCGTGCATCTCCGGGTACTCGATGACGAATCCGGCGTTCCCGGAGGTGTCCTTCACGCGGGTGACCGCGTGGCAGGAGACGCAGGCCAGACCGGCGCTCGCCGCCGGGAGGTCGACGATTTCGGCGAGCGGGCGATCCATCAACCCGGAGAAGAGGACGGCGTGGTCGTGGCAGCCGGCGCACCACTTGGACGGCGTCACGCCGACCACGCTCTGCATGTATTCGATGGATCGCCGGTACCAAGGGTTGTTGAACGAGGCGAACCGGTGGGCGGACTCGGCCCACTGTTCGGTGATGTCGGCGTGGCAGCGGCCGCAGGTCTCGCTCTCCAGGAAGAAGTCCTCGGGGATCAGTCCGCCGTGGGCGGTCTCGGCGGCGCTCGGGAAGAACGGGCCGTCCGCTCCGCCCATCGCTTCCCCGGACATCGCCGCCGGCGGGAGACCGGCGTTCAGCACCGGCCCCGGGGAGGGCAGGTAGTCCCGGAGGAGGCCGCCGACGGGGATCGAGACCGCGACCAGCAGCGGGGCGAGCAGGATGCGCCGACGGGCGAGGAGCGCGGCGAGTCCGGCGGCGGCGGCGAGGTGCGCCCACAGGAGCGGGCGGGTCGTCGGAGTGGCGCCGAGGACGAGAAGACTCAGGCCGGTGGCGAGGAGAACGCCGCCGGACAGGAAGAAGAGCGGGCGGAGCGGGTCGGCGCGGAGCGCCGGGCCCACCGTCCGCCGGGCCCAGATCGCGAGTTTCAGCGCGCCGATCCCCAGCAGCGGGTGCAGCAGGATCTGCGCGGCGTGGAAGAGGCTCGCCTCTTCCGCCGCCAGCAGGTAGCCGGAGTTCAGCGCGGCGAGCCCCCCGGCGACGAACAGGGCTCGGCTGCGAGTCATCGGTCGGCTGCGGGGCCTCTTCCGCGGTCGTCCGGGCCGCCGCCGCGCCGGGCGGGGCCGGCCTCGCCGCGCGGATCGCCCTCGCCGAGGCGAGGCGGCTGGCCGTCGGCGTCGGCGTCCGAGGCGAAGTCGAGGTTCGCGCCGGCGGTTTCGACGCCCGCTTCGCGGAGCGCTCGTCGGGCGGTCCGGGTGATGAGCACCGTGGCCGCCACGAACGCGGCGAGTCCGGCGAGGCGGAGCGCCAGTTCCGCGGTCTCGGTTTCGCCGGACACCGCGGCGCTCGCGCTCGCGCCGATCGTGATGTAGAGCAGCGTTCCCGGCAGGATCCCGACCGCTGACGCGAGGAGGTAGCCGGGGAAGGGCGCGCCGGTGATGCCGTAGGCGTAGTTCAGCACCGTGAACGGGAAGACCGGGGTGAGCCGCGTGAGGAACACGATCTTCCAGCCCTCCTTGGCCACGGCGCGGTCCACCGCGGCGAACGAGGGCTTCGTGGCGAGCCACTTCGAGACCGCGTCCCGCGCGAAGCGGCGGGCGACGAGGAACGAGAGCGCGAGACCGGCGGTGGCGCCGATCCAGACGGAGAGCAATCCGGCGGCGACCCCGAACGCCCCGCCCGCGAGCAGGGTGAGCGCGGAACCGGGGACGGCGAAGACGGTGGCGACGGCGTAGATGCCGGCGAAGACCGCGATGCCGAGCGGGCCGAGGCTCCGCGTCCACTCCGCCGCGGCGGTGACGCCGGCGCCGATCTCGTCGCCGAAGAACACCAGCGCGGCGACGACCGGCGCGAGGATCGCGCCGATGCGGAGCGCGCGGCTCATCGCCGCCTCCGGTACAGCCAGGAGAAGACCGCCTTCGCCTTCGGGGTGAGCCGCGTCCGTTGGTAGGCGTCCGCCGCGCGCTGGACGGCCTGCGCCCAGGTGGGGTAGCCGTGGATGGTGGAGGACAGGGAGGAGAGCCCGACGCCGTGCCGCGCGGCCACCAGGATTTCGTGGAGGATCTCCCCGGCGCGGGGCGCGGCCACGGTGGCGCCGAGGATTCGGTCCTTGCCGCGCCGGGTCACGACCTTCACGAAGCCGCGGGTGGCGTTCTCGGTGATCGCCCGGTCCAGGTCGGCGTTCTCGTGGCGGTGGACTTCCACCGGGATGCCCCGCGCCTCGGCGTCGGCTTCGGAGAGGCCGAAGTGGGCGATCTCCGGATCCACATAGGTCACCCAGGGGACCTGCCGGTAGTCGGCGCGGGCGCGGGGGACGGGCCGGGGGAGCAGGACATTCCGGACGACCAGCCGCGCCTGGTAGTCGGCGGTGTGGGTGAAGCGGTAGGGCCCGGTCACATCGCCGGCGGCGTAGATGTGGCGGACATTCGTGCGGAGCGCCGCGTCCACCGGGATTCCCCGGCGGGCGTCGTACTCGACGCCGGCGGCGTCGAGGCCGAGGTCGCCCACATTCGGCGTCCGCCCGGCGGCGAGCAGGAGCCGCTCCGCAGTGAAACGGCGTTCTTCGCCGCCGCTGCCGCCGCCGTCTTTCGTTCGGACGGAGGCCTCGACGGCGCCGTCTTCCAACTTCCGGAAACGCTCGACCCGGCAGTGGCGGACGACCTCGATGCCTTCGGCGGCGAAGGCCTCCTCCACCACGGAGGAGGCCTCCGGGTCGTCTCTGGGCAGCAGCCGCCCCACATCGGTGAGGATGGTCACGCGGACCCCGAGCCGGCGCATCACCTGTCCGAGTTCGCACCCGATGGGGCCGCCGCCGAGGATGAGCAGTGACTTCGGCGCCGTGTCCTGGCGGTCGAAGAAGGTCTCGTTCGTGAGGTAGGGGATGTCCGCGAGGCCGGGGATGTCGGGCGCGTACGGCCGCGTGCCGGTGGCGATCACGAAGTTCGCCGAGGCGAGCCTCCGGCCGTCGTCGAGTTCCACTTCGCCGGGGCTGACGAACCGGGCGCGGGCCTCGAAGACCTCCACGCCGAGCCCGCGGAACCGCTCCGGGGAGTCGTTGGGGGCGATCGCGGCGCGGCGCTCGCGCATGTGCTCGAAGACCCGTTCGAACCGGAACCGGGGCTCCGTCTCGTCGAGCCCGTGGTGTTCGGCGCTCCGGATCTGCTGGATGAGTTTCGAGGTGGAGACCAGCGCCTTCGAGGGCACGCAGCCGTAGTTCAGGCAGTCGCCCCCCATCTTCGCCGCTTCGACCAGCGCCACCCGCCCCCCGAGACCGGCGGTCCCCGCCGCGGAGACCAGCCCGGCGGTGCCGCCGCCGATGGCGACCAGGTTGTAGCGGGCGGGACGCGCCGATCCGGCGGGCGGCGGCGTGACGGATTCGCTCATGGGGGCCGGGGAAACTCTACCGGCGCGGGCCCCCCCGCCGACCGCTGCGGAGGCGCCGCGGGGGCGGTCGGGGCCGTTGGTAGATTCCGCGGCGATGGAGCCGCGCGGCGCAACGGGTCGGCCCGGAGCGGCGCCGGGCCGCCGCAGCCGCCGCCTGATCCTCGGGCTGGACGAAGCGGGGCGGGGGCCGGCGCTCGGCCCGCTGGTGGTGGCGGGCGTGGCGCTCGATGTGCCGGCGGCCGCCGCCCTCCGGCGGCGGGGCGTGAAGGACTCGAAGGACTTCGGCCCCGGCGAGGAGGGGCGCGAGCGGCGGCGCGAACTGGCGGCGGAAGTGCGGAAGCGGGCGGCCGGCGTCTTCGTGCGGGTTCTCTCCGCCGCCGAAGTGGACCGCTATGTCGAAGTGCGCGGCCTCAACGCGCTGGAGCGCCGCGCCGCCGACGAGATCGTCACCGAAGCCGGCCCGGCGCGCCGCATCGTGGCCGACGGCGCGAGGCTCTTCGGCCCCCTGGCCGGGCGGTATCCGCACCTCGAGGCGCTCGACCGGGGCGAGTCGCAGCACGCGGCGGTGGCCGCCGCCAGCGTGGTCGCCAAGGATCGGCGCGACGAGTTGTTCGCCGAAATCGCCGAGCGGTACCGCGCCGACTTCGGCGAAGTGCGCGGCGGCGGCTATGTGAACCGCGACACCGAGGCCTTCCTCCGCCGCTTCCACGCCGCCCGCGGCCGCCTCCCGGAGGAGACCCGCCTCAGTTGGCGCTGGTCGGTCATCCGCGAGTTGAACGGCCAACCCCGATTGTTCGGCGGCGCCGGCGCCCCGGGCGGTGGCGCCTGACGGTTGCGGCAGCGGCCTCCCGAGGTTAGTGTTCCGGGTTGTGCGGGGGGCCCTGAGGGCGGCCTGCCCTCCCGCCATGCGACGCACGGCCGCCGTTTTGAGCGAGGGCGGAGTCGTGACCGCGCTGGAGCGAGCCTACTACCGACAGGAGTTCCGGATCGCCCTCCTTGAAAAGGAGGGTCAGGAGTTCCAAGACTGGTTCTGTGAACTCGCTCGTCGGGCCATTGGGCCCGACTTCGAGCCCATCGGCCATGAAGGCGCACAGGGAGACCAGGCAGCTGACGGGCGTAGGCGGAGCGACGGCACCATCTTTCAGTGCTACGCTCCGCACACCGTCCGCGCAGATCGTGTCCGGCGAAAGATACGGGCCGACTTCGCGAGTGCCTTGCGACACTGGCCGAGGTTCCTGAAACACTGGGTCTTCGTGCACAACATCAGGCGTGGCTTGGGCCCCACTGCGAACAAGGAGTTGGATGCACTTGGAAGAGAGTATCCTGCGGTGAAGATCGCGACTTGGTCGAAGCCGGAGTTGACGGAGCTCTTCGATCAGTTGGAACTCGCCGACTGCGAGTGGTTGTTCGGTCCTGCTCCATCGGCGGAAGACTTGGAGGGCGTCACGCCGGCGCATGTCGCGGAAGTGATTGGCCACTTGGAGCAGACCAAGCCCGAGCCGGGCAGGGAGCCGCTCGCGCCGCCGTCGGTGGACAAGATCGAGAAGAACGATCTCTCGCCCGATGTACTCGACCTGCTCCGCGCGGGTAAGCGCAAGGATTACTTGACGGAGCGGTACTTCGAGAAGGAACCGGGTCCGGAGGCCGGAGAGCGAGTCGCGGAAGCGTTTCGGCAGCGTTACGCATCACTCAAGGAGAGTGCCGAGTCACCTGACGACATCTTCGCCGGACTCCAGAGATTCGCCGGACACGGGGGCAGCCCCAAGCACCAGGTGGCGGTACTGGCCGTTCTGTCCTACTTGTTCGACCGCTGTGACATCTTCGAGGATCCGCGCGGCGTGGTTCCGGGTCGTCCGGTGTGATCCTTCCGACGAAGCACATGCGCCCGTACCGCAGCCTCTTGGGGCTCGGCGCGACGATTCTGGACACGATCACGCGGCCGATGACCGTTTCCGCGCTCTGGGATCGGTTGCGAAGGGCGTCACATCCCGGACTGAGTTACGGATGGTTCATCCTCGCGCTGGATCTGCTCTACATGATCGGCGCCATCGACTTTCGTCGCGGTCTCCTCGTTCGCGCGAAGTAGTGCTTGAAGAATGATCCGCAAGGTCACCGCCGACCGGTCGTCGTTCAAGACGCTCGAATTCCAGTCAGGGCTGAACATCCTTCTCGCGGACCGAAGCGAGAGCGCCACCGACAAGGATTCCCGGAACGGCGCCGGAAAAACCAGCCTTGTGGAGTTGATCCACTTCGTGTTCGGGGCCAGCGCTTCGGGGACCATTTTTCGGTCGAGAGATATCGGAGACTGGCGGTTCGGCGTGGAGATGGAGGTCGACAACGAGCCGGGATCCGTCATGCGCTCGGGTCGGCGTGCGGAAGTAGTCGAAGTCTCCGGTTCCCTCGTTCCTGGCGACCACGATGAGCAGCCGAGACTCATGGGGCCGGCCCCTCAGGTGGCCGTGCCCATCGGACAGTGGAAGGCTGGTCTCGGGGAAAGGTGGTTCGGCTTGGTACAAGAGGGCGAAGCAGTTGATCCGTTCGCTCCCCGTTTTCGACCGCTGTTTTCGTACTTCGCTCGCCGGCAGGCAAAGGGCGCCTTCAACAGCCCGATGCAGTACTGGTCGAGACAGCCGGTCTGGGAAGAACGCGTTTCCATCTCGTGGCTCTTGGGACTCGACTGGACAGTCGCTCAGCGTCTTCAGCGACTTCGTGAGCGCGAGAAAGGTGTAGACGATGCGATGAAAGCGATCGAGTCCGGTGAACTGCCTGTGCTCTCGCGCACTGCGTCGGAATTGCGGACTGCTCTCACGGTGGCGCGGGGAGAAGCGCACACGAGAAAACAGCGACTCCATGCCTTTCGCGTGTTGCCGGACTATGAAGACTTGGAGAAGGAGGCGGACTCGATTACCGTCCAAATCAACGACATCGCCGGGGACAACATCGCGGATCGCGCGTTGCTTCGAGACCTCGAGACTTCATTGGGTGGCGAAACAGACGACATGCATCCGGAGATTCAGCGACTCTACAAGGAGGCGGGAATCGTGTTGCCGGGTGCGACCCTGCGTCGGCTCGCCGAGGTGGACACCTTTCATCGCGCGGTCGTTCGGAACCGCAAGAGCCAACTGAAGGACGCTATCGAGAGCGCGAGAGAGCGGATCGTCGGGCGAGAGCGACGGAAGGAGTCGCTCGATCGGCGAAGGAGGAAGATCATGAAGGTCTTGGAGTCGGGGGGCGCATTGGCGGAGTACAGTGCGCTCCGAGAGGAGGTCGCTCGACGCGAGGGGGAGGTGGAGGTCCTTGAACAGCATCTGCGGAACGCGGAAGAGATCGAGGGCCGTCGGGCTGCGCTGAAGGTCGAGCGAGCCAGTTTGCTCAAGGCCGTGCAAGACGACATAACCGAACGAGGAGAGCATCTTCAGGAGGTGATTCTTCGCTTCGAGCGACTGTCGCAATCGCTCTACGAGAGGGCCGGGCGCCTGCACATAGCGCCCAGCAACTCCGGACCGAAGTTCGAGGTGCAGATTCACTCCGGGCGGAGTCTCGGCATCACGAACATGCAGATCTTCTGTTTCGACTTGATGCTGATGGACTTGATGGTCGAGCGGGGGCAATCGCCGGGGTTCCTCATCCACGACAGCCACCTGTTCGACGGCGTCGATGAACGGCAGGTGGCGCGGGCGCTGCAGGTGGGCGCGCGCCGGGCGGAGGCCGGCGGGTTCCAGTACATCGTGACGCTGAACACGGACAAGATACCCAAGGACGGGTTCGATCCGGGGTTTCGGCTCGACGACTACTTCTTGGATGTGCGCCTTACCGACGCTCTTCCCGACGGGGGGCTGTTCGGGATTCGTTTCGATTAGCCGGGCGCCGCCGGGAGGGCGGCGCGGGCGGCGACGGTGTCGATGTGCCGCTGGGCGGCGGGTTCGAGGGAGCGGTTGTAGAGGAGGGCGGCGGGGTGGTAAAGGGTGATGAAGTCGTGGCGGGGCCAATCGGGGAGGCGGAAGAACTCGCCTACGGTTTCGGATAGCGGGCGGCGGGCGCGGTTCGGGGAGAAGCGGCGGAGAGCCGTGGCGCCGAGTAGGGCGACGATGCGCGCGGGGGACAGGGCCAACTGGCGGTCGAGGAGGGGGCGGCAGGCGGCGGCTTCCTGTTTGGTCGGGGCGCGGTTCTTGGGCGGGCGGCATTTCACGACATTCACGATGAGGACATCGCGTTCGGTGGAAAGGCCGGCGGAGTGGAAGAGGGCGTCGAGAGTCTTTCCGGCGCGGCCTACGAACGCTCGGCCGGAGGCGTCCTCGAAGGCGCCGGGCGCTTCGCCCACGGCGAGGATCGGCGCTTGGGGGTTGCCGCGATCCACCACGATGTGCGTGCGCCCGTCCGCCAGGGGGCAGCGGCGGCAGGCGCTCGCGGCCAGCAGGTCGTGGAACGCGGAGTAGTCGGTGGCCGTAAGCGCCCGCCCGACGGCGTCCGGCGGGCGCCTCGTCATTCAGCCGCCCCGGTGTTCGCCGAAGACGGAGCGGAGGGCGTCGCTGATTTCGCCGACGGTGGCCATCGCTTCCACCGCCGACAGGATCGCGGGCATCAGGTTGCCGCCGGCGCCGGCCACTCGCCCTACTTCCTCGAGCGCGGCGCGGCAGACCTCGCCATCGCGGCGGGCGCGCGCGCGGCGAACGCGTTCCGCCTGCGCGGCTTCCACCTCCGGGTGGAGCGTGAACGGTTCGACGGAACTCGTTTCGCCGTCCTTGCGGAACCGGTTGACGCCGACCACCGTCTCCTTGCCGGCTTCGAGGTCTTGCTGGTAGGCGTAGGCGGCTTCGCGGATGCGGGCCTGGACGAAACCGGCTTCGAGCGCGGCCGCCGGCCCTCCCAAGCGATCCACTTCCGCGATCCACGAACGCGCTTCTTCCTCGATCCGGTCGGTGAGGGATTCGACCGCCCACGAACCGCCCAAGGGATCCACGGTGGCCGCCACGCCGCTCTCGAAGGCGATCACCTGTTGCGTGCGGAGCGCGAGTTCCGCGGTTTCTTCGGTGGGAAGACCGAGCGCTTCGTCGAGAGCGTTCGTATGGAGGGATTGCGCGCCGCCGAGCACTGCGGAAAGCGCTTCCAAGGTCGTGCGCGCCACATTCACCTGCGGCGAGAGGGCGGTCAGCGTGGAGCCGGCGGTCTGCGCGTGGAACCGGAGCATCTGCGCGCGCGGGCTCTTCGATCCCAGTCGTTCGCGCAGCAGGTCGGCCCACAGGCGGCGCGCGGCGCGGAACTTGGCGACTTCTTCCAGGAAGTCGCGGTGCGCGTTGAAGAAGAACGAAACCCGCGGCGCCACTTCGTCCACGCCGAGGCCGCGCGCCATCGTGGCCTCGACATAGGCGAGGCCGTTCGCCAGCGTGAAGCCGACTTCCTGCGCGGCGGTGCAGCCGGCTTCCCGGATGTGGTAGCCGCTCACGCTCACCGGCTGGAACCGGGGCAACTCGCGGCGGCACCATTCGATCAGGTCCGTAGCCAGCCGCATCGAAGGTTCCGGCGGGTAGATCCAGGTTCCGCGCGCGGCGTACTCCTTGAGGATGTCGTTCTGGACGGTGCCGGAGATCCGGTCGAGCGGAATGCCCTGCCGCCGCGCCGCCGCCGCGTAGAGCGCGGCGAGGATCGGCGCCGTGGCGTTGATCGTCATCGAGGTCGAGACCTCGCCCAGCGGGATCTCGGAGAACAGCGTTTCCATGTCTTCGAGCGAGTCCATGGCGACTCCCACGCGCCCGACTTCGCCGGCGGCGAGCGGGTGGTCGGAGTCGTAACCGATCTGGGTGGGCAGGTCGAAGGCGGTGGAAAGACCGGTCTGGCCGCTTCGCAGGAGGTAACGGAACCGGCGGTTCGTCTCCTCGGCGGTGGCATAGCCGGCGTATTGGCGCATCGTCCACAGGCGTTCCCGATACCCCGAGGCGCGAATGCCCCGGGTGAACGGCGGCTCGCCGGGAAGGCCGATCCGCTCTTCGCCGCCCGGGGCGTCTTCCGGGCGGTAGAGCGGCTTCAGTTCGCGGCGCGGCCGGGCCGGCGGGGGCGCCGGCAACTCAGCGCTCCTCGCCCGGAGCGGTTTCCGGGGCGCACGCGTACTCGCACACCACCACCTGGTCGCTCCACAGTTCCGACCGGGAGGGATCCACCGGACACAGGCGCACCAGGTCCTCTTCCAGGAACAGCGGGCAGCCCTCGATCGGCGCGGCGGAGCGGTCGTCGGGACGGGCGATGGGAAGTTCCAGCCGGCGGCGGTCGGGAGTCCAGCCGTCGCGCTCGGCCAGGTCGGCGAGCGCCCGCCGCAGGCGCTCCACCCGGCCGCGCGCTTCGCCGAGGTCGATCCGCCGCTCCCGGAGCGCTTCGAGGATGTCCAGTCCGTCGGCGCGGAGCGAAGCGATGGAGGCTTCCTGCGACGAGGGGGCGCGACCGGCCGCGTCGAGCGCGAAACGGGCGGCGTCGAGCGTGAAACCGGCTGCGCCGGGCCCGCCCTCGAGGAGCGGGGCGAAGAGGGCGAGGACGAACGCCGGCGCCGCGGGACGCGGGCGCGCGGGAAACCGCACCCGGAGGAGTTACTCCGAGGGCCCGATGCTCGGCTGCGGCTGCGAGGACGGCGGCCGCCAGAGCGGATCCCCGGACTGCCGCTCGCGGATCCACCGCCTCAACGGGACATCCTCCGGCTGCGGTTGGTACCACCCGACTTCCGTGCGGCCGTCGCCGAGCAGTTGCCGCAGCACCGGGTCGCACCGGTCGAGCAGTTCCGCCGGCATCGCCCGGTAGTCCAGCGGCCGCAGCCAGCGGTAGGAATACCCGAAGAAGAGCGCCTTCCGCACGACCTCCGACTCGTTCGTCCCGTGCCGGTGCCAGAGCCGGCGGTCGAAGATCACCGCGTCGCCGGGGCGCGCCCGGAGCGACTTCTTCCCGTCCCACTCCGGGTCGTCGCACTCGGGCGGCGGGGCGTCCAGGCGGTGGCTGCCGGGGACGAGTTCCATAGCGCCCCGCGCCGGGCCGCGGGTGTCGGTGAGCCAGTAGGCGACCTTCACCGAGAGGCGCGGCGCCGGGCGCTCCAACTCGAGCACCGGGCGGCCGCTGTCCTGATGCCACACCGGTTCGCGGCACTGCTCGCCGCCCCACGGCTCCGGGGGATAGACCACCAGGTGCGAGATGTACAACTGGATGTTCCAGCCGAGGACGCTCCAGACCTTGGGAAGCGTCCGCGCGTGAGTCACGAGTTCCAGGAACGCGGGGTCGAAGCGGATCGTCGCGAAGCGGGACATCATGTCCCCGCGGGCGAGGTCGAGTCGCCGCCGCTCGGCGGCGTCGAGGCGGTCCGCCGCTTCGAGCAGGCGCCCGGTGTGTTCGGCGGTGAGCGCGCCCGGGATCTCCAGGTAGCCGTCGCGGTCGAAACGCGCGATCTCGTCGGCCGTCGCCGCGTGTTCGAGGTGTTCGTCCGTCAGTCCGGGGAACCGCCGCCCGTCGAGCGGGAAGAGCACCCGGTCGTCCACCGGCTCCACCGGCGGGGCCACGAGCCGGCTCATGCGGTTCGACGAGGTTTCGGCTGGCTGGCGGGCGGGAGGGCGGGCGGAGGCGGCTAGTATTGCGGAAGTGAGTCGGCGGCGTCTTGCGCTGCTGCTGGCGTGGGGGCTGCTCCTCGCGCTGGGCGGCAGCATCTACTTGGGCCCGTATTTCGCCGCTTGGAGCATCCGCCGGGCGGTGGCCGCCGGGGACGCGGAAGCGCTCCACGACTTCGTGGACTTCGAGGCGGTGCGGGAGAACCTGAAGGGCGAACTGCGGCGCACCGTCGGCGCCCGGCAACGGCAGGCGGCGGCCGCGCCCGAGCCGCCCGCGGACGACGGGAGTCCCGAACCGGCCCCGGAACCGGCGCCGGCCGAGGCCCCGCTGACCGACCTGGGCGCTCGCCTCGCGGTGACGGTCGGGGAGACGATGATCGACCGCTTCGCCACGCCGGAGGGCGTGGACCGGGCGCTTCGCTCCGGGGCGGCCCAAGGAGGCGGCGACGGCTGGTCGTCGTTCTTGGACCTCGGCGGCGACCGCGGGAGCGAGGGCGGCGGCGACAGCGGCAGCGGCAGGGGCGGGATCGAGGTGCGCGCCGGCTACGACGGCTGGAACGACTTCGCGGTGCGGCTGGGCGTCGAGGCGGACGCCGCCGACGAAGCGCCGATCTGGGCGGACATCCTGTTCGAGCGGCGCGGGATCTGGGCGTGGCGGGTGACCGGCGCCCGGGTCAGCCCGGACGCGATCTCCCTGCTCGTTCGCTGACCCTCACTCGGCGGCCAGCCGGGCGGCGGCTTCCGCCCGCGTCGGGATCCCGGCCGTTCCCGGCGACTCCACGGTCAGGGCGGCGGCCGCCGCGGCGAGCCGGGCGGACTCCTCCGGAGGAGAGTCCCGGCGCCACAGGCCGAACGCCAGCGCCGCGGCGAACACATCCCCGGCGCCCGTCGGGTCCGCGACCGCAGCCTCGACCGCCGGAACCGGCAGGGCCGGCGCCTCCCGGCGGAGGATCACCGCGCCGGCGGCGCCGCGCGTGACGGCGAGGGCCGGACGCCCGGTCCGAGCCGCCTCGAGCCAGGACCGGGCGCCGGCGGCGCGGGACTCCTCGTCGCTGAGGCAGACCAGGTCCATTTCGGCGAGTCGCTCCGCGAATCCGCCGGACGCGGCGAGGGTGACCGATCGGCTGCGTCGGGCCGTCCGGCGGAGCAGGCCCTGCGGGATCGCCGCGGCGAAAGCCCCGCGTCCGGGAGGCCGGGGAAACCGGCGGACGCGGGAGAGTTCCGAGGTCACCGGCGCGAAGACGGCGAGCGAGCCGGGGGGCAGCGCGAGCGCCGCCTCCCGGAGCGCGCCCGCCGGAATCGGGTCGGCGCGGCCCAGCAGCCGCTGGCGCCGCGTCCCGTCGGGGAGGTAGCGATTCTCGAACCTGGTGCGTTCGCGGGACTGCATCCAGTCCACCGGGATGCCGGGGAGGTCGTCGAGGTAGGGGAATCCGGGGTCGATCGCGGTGAAGATCCGCACCCGGACGCCCCACCGGGAGAGCAGCAGGGCGGCGTAGGCGGCGGCGCCGCCGAGCCTCGGGCCGTCCGGGGTCAGGTCCTCGGTGAGGTGTCCGACGACCAGGGCGCGGGGTTCGCGCGCCGGCGGCTTCCCGTACCCTCCGCCCGCCCGCGGTTCCCCGGTGCTCGTCTGGACTTCGCTCATCGCCCGCGAGAAGCGGCGCTCCCTGCTATCCGCCGGCGGCGCGGTGATCGGCGGCCTGTTGTTCTGGCACCTGGGCGGGTTCTACGGGTGGTCGCTGCCGTGGACGATCGGGGCGGTGGCAGTGGGCGCGCTCGTCCTCCGGTCGGTCGGGTCGGCGCTGTTCTTCCTCTCGCGGCATCCGTTCGCGGTCTGCGACTTCGGCCTGAGCGAGGCGGCCGTTCCCGGCGGGGCGGTGCGCTGCGCCGCGCGCATCGTCGCGCGCCGCCCGGTCGCCGCCGCCGCCGTCCGATTCTCGCTCACGGCGGAGAGCCGGGGCGCGTCGCGGGAGACGCGGCGGCTGTTCTCGGCGGAGCGGGAGGCGGCGCGGGCGGTCGCCCTCGAAGTCGGGAGGGAGTTCGAGGAGGAGGCCGACCTGCCGGTGCCCGAGGACGCGCCGTTCTCCTACCGGTCGTTCGAGGGGCGCCTGCGCTGGCTGGCGCGGGCGGAAGTCGCGGTGGAGGGTTACGGGACCTTCGCCGAGGAGATCGAGGTGCTCATGGCGCCGCCGCCTCCGGAGGACCCGGAGGGCGAAGTCGGGGAGTAGCGGTAGCCGACCGGCGCCAGGAGCCGCAGGGTGTCCGGGGAGCGGGTGATTTCAACCGGGGCGGGGGCGAAGGCGTCGCCGTCGCACTGGCAGAGCGGCGCCTCCGCCGAGTTTTCGGCCGGGACGATCCGCGCGGCCGCGGCTCGCGCCACCCGGACGCCGGGGAGGCGGGGCAGGTGGCCGAGGGCGGCTGCGGCGGCGACCGGCGGGATGGCGAAACGGTGGCGCGGGCCTACCAGCGTCGCCACGAAATCCGGGTGTTCGATCCGCGCGCCCGGAAAGAGCGGAAGCCACCGGGTGTAGCGCGACTGCGTCCCGACGCCGGCCCACGCGGCGGGAACCGGGTCGCTCCAGTCCCCGGCGCCCGCCGCCGGAGCGATCCGGACGCGAAGTTCGGGGACCGGCGACCCGAGGAAGACGCGCGCTCCCTCGACCGCCCACCGGGCGAGGCCGCCGCGCCGCTTCGTCCGCGCCCCGACCCGCCGCGCGGTCGCGGCGTCGAGCCCCACGCTGCAGATCGAGAGGAACAGGCGCTCCTCCGGCGCCGGCGCGGGGGCGCCCGTCTCCATCGGGGCCCCGGACGGAGCGGCGGGGCCGGCTCGGCGGGCGAGCCCCGGGCGGACGGCGAGGACCCGGCCGGCGACCAGCGCCGCCACCGCGCGGGATTCCTCGGCGGGGACGCCGAGTTCGCGCGCCAGCACATTCACGGTGCCGCCGGGGAGCGGGGCGAGCGCGGTATCGCGGTTCAGGAGGCCGCGGGCGGCCTCGGCGAGGGTGCCGTCCCCGCCCCAGCAGAAAACCGCCGCCGCCCCGGCGTCCGCGTGCCGCCGGGCCAGCGCCTCCGCATGGCCGGGCGCGGTCGTGGGCGTTTCCTCCAAGGGGATTCCGGCCCGGCGGAACGCCTCCCGGATGCGGCGGAGGCGGCGCTCGCTCTTCCGGCGCCCGGCGGCCGGGTTCCAGACGAGGGCGGCGCGGGCGCCCGCCGGGAACGCCGGCGACTCCGCCGGCGGGGGGAGGGGCGGCCCGGCGCCGGCGGGCTCGGGGGGTCGGGACGCGGTCAGCGCAGTTGGACGACCAGCGCGTCGTAGCCGAGCGCCCGGAGTTGGCGCCGGATCCGGTTCGCCTCCGCGCGCTCGGCGTAGCGGCCGACCCGCACCCGGTGGACGCCGCCGTCGGTCTCGCTGACCGAAGCCGGGTAGCCGGCGGCCCGGATCGCCTCCGCCAGCCGCGCCGCTCCGCTCGCCGCCCGGAATGCGCCGGTCTGGACGGTGAAGACCGAGGCCGGCGCGCGCTCGACGATGGTCACCGACACCGGCGCGACGCCCCGCGCCACGATGCCCAGCCGGCGGGCCGCTTCGTGGGAGAGGTCGATGATCCGGCCGGGGCTGAAGGGGCCGCGGTCGTTGATCCGCACGCGGACGCTGTTCCCGGTGTCGCGGTCGGTGACTTCCACCACGGTGCCGAAGGGCAGCGTCTTGTGGGCGGCGGTCATGGCGCCGGGATCCATGGGTTCCCCGTTCGCGGTCGGTCGTCCGCGCTCCTCGATGCCGTACCAGGAGGCTTCGCCGAACTCCGTCGCTCCCGGCGTGCCGACGGTCGCCGGGGCTCGCCGGGTCCCGGCGCAGCCGGCGGTCAGGGCGAGCGCCGTCGCGGCCGCCGCGAGACGGGCGGCGAGCGCGCGGCGGCGGCCCCGGCGATGCCGGACGCGCGGCGAACCGGCGGGCGCTCCCCCGCTCCGTTTCGTCATTCCGGTCGTCATTCCGGGCGGCGTCACTTCCGATACGGCGGCGCGGCGCCCGGCGGCGAACCCCGGGGAATGGAGAGCGAGGTCCACTGCGCCGCTTCGGCGCGCGCGAGAAGCACGACTTGGCCGGCGTGGTACGCGAGGTGGGTGAGTTGCCGGAGGATCGCCTGCCTCACGGTGAACGGCTCTCCCCGGATGGTCACGCTCCGTTCCAGGTCCTCCGGCCGGAGGGCGGCGAGTTCGCGTTCCATGACTTCGAACGCCGCGTCCCACTCGGCGAGGAGGGCGGCGCGGTCGAGATCGGGGCGGGGGTCGAACTCGCCCTCCCGGTTGCGGTCCGGCTTCTCGCCGTCGGTGGTCAGGAAGTCGGTCCAACGCGACCGCAGGTTTCCCGCCAGGTGCCGCAGCAGGATGGCGAGGGAGTTGCCGTCTTCGGGCCGGCGGCGGTGGAGCGCTTCGTCGCTTCCGACCTGCCGGACCGCCGCCTCCGCCAGCCGCCGCAGCCGGCGGAACTCGAAGCCGGAGTCGGCGAGGAACGCCGCCCCTCCGGAGGGCGCCCCGGAAGCGGGCGCCGAGGGGGCCGCGGAGGAGGAGTCGTCGGGCAGAACGCGGGGAATTCTAGGGCGTTCCGGCGGCCTCTCCGGTAGCATTTCTCCCCCGTGAAGCCCGCTCCCCCGCCGCCTGCCCGAGCCTCCCGCGAAGGCGCGGGCCGGGTCTCCAGACGATCCTTCCTCGGCGCGGTTCCCCCCGCGGTCTCCGCGGCCGCGGCGCTCGCCGCGCGGCCGGGCGCCGGGTCGCCGCTTCGGCCCGAGGCCCGGGGAACGGCGCAGACCGGGGGCGCGGTCGAGGGGAAGATCGGGCTGCGGGTGCTGAGCGAGCGTCCGGTGAACGCGGAGACGCCGATCGGGGATCTCGATCCCCCGGACACCCCGAACGACAAGCACTTCGTCCGCAACAACGGGACGCTGCCGGAGCGGGCGCTCTCCGGCAGCCTCGAGGGGTGGAGCCTCCTGGTGGACGGCGAAGTCGAGAACCCGCTCGAGTTGGGTTTCGACGACCTGACCTCCGGTTTTCCCGAAGTCACGCAGGCGCTCGTCCTCGAGTGCGCGGGGAACGGCCGCGCCGGTTTTCGCCCGGGCGCCTCCGGGAACCAGTGGCAGTTGGGCGCCGTCGGCTGCGCCCGGTACCGCGGCGTCCGGCTTCGGGATGTGCTCGAGGCGGCGGGTCTCCGGGACAGCGCGGTGTATGTCGCGTACTACGGCGAGGACCCGGCGCTCAGCGGAAACCCGGACGAGGTCCCCATCTCGCGGGGCATACCGGTATCGAAGGCGCTCGACGAGTCCACCCTGCTCGCGTGGGAGATGAACGGGGAACCGCTTCCGCCGCACCACGGGTTTCCCCTGCGCCTCGTCGCTCCGGGGTTTCCCGCTTCGGCGAGCGGCAAGTGGCTGCGCCGCCTCTGGGTGCGCGACCGGGTGCACGACGGACCGAAGATGACCGGCTATTCCTACCGGGTGCCGCGTTACCCGGTGGCCCCGGGCGCGGAAGTGCCGGTCGAGGACATGGAGATCATCCGGGAAATGCCGGTGAAGTCCCTCTTCACCCGGCCGGCGACCGGCGTCCGCCATTCGGTGGCCGGGCCGCTCGAAGCGCGCGGCTGGGCCTGGGCCGGCGACGGCGCGGTGGCGGCGATGCATGTGAGTTCCGACTTCGGCGCGACCTGGCGCGAATGCCGCTTGGAAGAGCCGGAGAACCCCTTCGCCTGGCAGCGTTTCGAGGCGTCGGTGTCGTTCGACATCACCGGGCACTACGAACTCTGGGCGCGGGCGACTTCCGAGAGCGGTCAGCAGCAGCCCATGGTGGTTCCGGGCTGGAACCCGCGCGGCTACCTCAACAACGCGATGCACCGCATCGCCGTAACCGTGATCTGACGACGATGACGCGTTTCTTCTCGGTTTCCTTCGCGCCGCTGTTTTCCCTCGCCGTTTCGGCGGCGGCGTCCGCCGGCGAGCGCCAGTTCGGCCCGACGGACAACCTGGTCGATGCCGAGGGCGTGGAACTCGTGCGCGAGTACTGCCTCGCCTGCCACGACGACAGTTACATCGTCTCGATGAATGTCTCCCGCGAGGCTTGGGACGACACGCTGGTCCTCATGCTGGGAATGGGAATGCCCCCGCTCGACCCCGAGGTGCACGAGAAGGTGCTCGACTACCTGGAAGAAACCCAGGGCGCCGCGACTTCGGAAGAAGGGACGGACTCCGGGGCGCCCGGCGGCGCGCCCGACGCCGCCGACTTCGCCTCCCCGTGGGCGACCCCGGCGTACCACCCGAACCCCCTCGACTGGAACCGCCCCCGCGGGCGGTAGCCGCCGGCGAAACTGTCCAAATGGCGCCCGGGGCGCCAGCCGGGAAACTCGCCCCCGCCGGCGCGCCGCCGGACGGGCGCGCCGCGCCCCGGCCAACAGGCGCCGCCCGGAGATGTCGGCGCGCCGGAAACCGCTGTCGTCCCCGGGTTCCGCAGGAACGCGGTCTCGTCTTCAGCGGCCCGGGCCTGTCTGCTGAACGGCCTTGAACCGGATCTCCGCGACATTCCGATTTCCCGACCGCTATCGACCGACGACTCGATACCCGAGTGAGACGACTGATGAAGATCACCAGCCTCCGCGCTCGAAACTACCGGAGCATTCGCGAGCAGACCTTCGATTTCGACGCGCTCAACATGTTCATCGGCGCGAACGCGTCCGGCAAGGGTACGATCCTCGACGCCCTGCGATTCTTGCGCGACGGACTGAAACGCGGCTTCGAGTCCGCCGTCGCGGTGCGCGGGGGGATGGCGCACCTGGCGTGGAAGGGCCGGCCGCTCCAGACCATCGAACTCGCCGTGTCGCTGACGGACGGGTCGAAGGAATACGAATGGAAGGTTCGTCTCGAACGCCGAGGCTACGACTTTCTCGTGGAGGAGCGAGTGGATGCCATACTGACTGACGGGGCGCCGCCGACCAATTACCTGGAGTCGAAATCCGGTCTCGGTTGGTGGTGGTCAGGAGAGGAGAATCGCCGGGTCGAGATCGAACAGTCGGCGATGGCCTGCGCTCTGACGGCCGCTTCGGCGGATGCTTCCTTCCAAGGGCGGGAGATCGCCGATTTCGTTCGCCGCTGGGGCTTCTTCGACCCCAGCCCCTACCTCCTGCGTCATGACTCCGCGGGTTCGGGCCCCAACGGATTCGACCCCAACCGAGGCAATTTGGCGAAGACGCTCTACACCTTGCGAGAGTCGGCGCCGGAGGTGTTCGACCGGATCCTCCGCGCCACTCGTTCCGTTCCGGGTGTTCCGGGAGAGATCGAACCACGCGAGAACGACGGCCGGTTCTACTTCGTCCAGAACGAACCCGGCCTCCGGTTCCCGGTCCATCAGATGGGAGCATCCAGTGGAACCCTGCGCCTCTTGGCGCTGATGGTGGCCCTCCATGCGTCGTCGGAGGCTCGCCTGATCGGCATGGAAGAACCGGAGAACTATCTCCATCCCGCGGCTCTCGAAGCGCTCGCGCAGCAGATTCTCGAGGCCGAGGATCGAGTTCAGTTCGTCGTAACGACACATTCGCCGCTCGTTCTGGACTGTCTCGACCGACCGGAAGATGTCAGCGTGGTCCATCGTAGCGAGACCGACGGTACCGTGGCCGTGCGCGAGACCGATGCGGATGGTGTCAGGAGAGCCCTCCGGGAGTCCGGCTTCGGACTGGGCGAGTACTACGAGACCAAGGGGTTTGGTGGCGCCTGACGGCGAGGAAACCCTCAAGGGTGTCGGCGGAGATCGCGAAGGGGCTCGATCCGGAGGTCATCGAACGGAAGAGTCCGAGTTTTCGCGGGTTTCTCGCCGCGGTGCGGAATGGAGGGTCTGTCTCCGGCGGCGGCGATCCGCGAGACTCGGACTCCGGGTAGGCCGCGAACGGCGCGGGTCAGGCGGGGCCCTTGGGGCGGGAGAGGCGGCCGCCGGGGCCGAAGGCGGCTATGGATTCCTTGAGGGCGGCGGGGTCGGAGGGTTCGGGGTCGGGGCGGGGGCGGTCCGGCGTGCTTTCGAGTTGGAGGGTTCGGGCGGGGACGGCGAACTCGACGCCGAGTTCCTTGGCGAGGCGGAGGACTTCGAGCAGGAAGTTGTGGCGTTCGGTGAGTTCGCTGTTCCAGTCGGGCACCCGGAAGAAGCAGTACACCATCACATCCACCGAGGACTCGGAGAAGCGGTTCAGGTGGATTTCGTACACATCCTGGCGCATCGCCTCGTTCGCTTTGATGATCGCGCGGATGCCGTCCACGAAGGCGTGTACGCGGTCCGGGTCGGTGTCGTAGCGGAGCGGGAGCATCTGCCGCATCCGGCGGTAGGTGCGCTGTCCCATGTTGTCCACGATGGAGTTCACGATGCGGCTGTTCGGGACGCTGACCAGCGAGTCGTAGAAGGTGCGCACCCGGGTGGAGCGGAGCCCCACGCGCTCGACCGTGCCTTCGTGTTCGCCGACGAGGATCCAGTCGCCGACCTGGAACGGGCGGTCGGCGACGATCGCCAGCGACCCGATCACATTGGCGACCGTGTCCTGCGCGGCGAGTGCCACCGCGAGACCGCCGAGCCCGAGTCCGGCGATGAGCGTGGTGATCGAATACCCGTGGTTCTGCGCCACCATCAGCAGCGCGGTGAGCAACGCGGTGACCCGCAGCACGGTGCGGGCCAGCGGGATCAGGTGGTCGTCTATCTGGGTCTGGGTATTCGCGGTGATCGACGACAACTTCTCGCAGAGCGCATCGATCAGCCGGTACGCCAGCCAGACCAGGATTCCCGCGAGCGCCAGGTCCACGACCACGGCGACCCACTGGGCGACGCGCACCGGCAGCCGGAGGTCGGCGAAGAAGTAGTGGAAGACCCAGACGGTGGCGAACCACGACGCCGGCGGCGCCATTCCGGCCAGCGTCTTCGCGGTGAAGTCCGCCCGTCGGTTTCCCACCTGCCGCAGGAACCGGGCGAACAGCGCGCGGAGCAACAGTTGCGCCGCCCAGGCCACCAGCCCGAGCACCAGCAGGCCGACGACCTGCCACAGCGTGAAACCCAGGAAGGACCGATCGAAGACCGGCGGGAGGATTTCGAAGAGGCTGCGGGCGTACCAGGAGAAGGTTTCTTCGTAGAGGGTGTCGATGCTCTGGATCGTGTGTTCGGAGATCCGCCAGCCGAGGTCGTCGCCCCGCGTCAGGACGAAATCGGGCATCCGTATCGGCAGCGGAGCGACGCGGTGTTGGCGGGTGATTTCGTCGCGGTGGTCGGGGTCGCTCGGGACGAGGTTCATCTCCACCCAGAGGCCTTGGGCGTTGATGACCGATCTCAGGCGCAATGCCAGGGCGCGCCGCTCGGCGTCGGGGACCTCGTCGTCGAAGTCGAGGGTGGCGGTGAGCCGCTCCCAGTCCGGCTCGGACTGGTTCAGTTCGTAGAAGTAGGCGTCGAGCGCCGTCCGGGCGCTGAGCAGGTGGGACGGCGGCGCCGGCGCGGCTTCTTCGGGTTGGGCCGGCGGTTGGCCGGCCGCGGCGAAGGCGGCGCCGGCGAGACCGAAGACCGCGGCGCCCCGGGCGAACATCCCGGCGAGTCGGGCGCCGGCAGCCGACCGCACGCCGGGGAGAAAGGACCTCGGGCGGCGGGTCTCGGCGGGTCGGAAAGTGGTCGGCATCACGAAACCTCCGGCGGAAGGCGCGGGCGGGCGGCGCAGCGGCGTGGGAGGGGCCGCGAGGAAGCGGCGCGTCGGCGTACGCCTGGCAGGACTCGAACCTGCGACCTACGGATTAGGAATCCGTCGCTCTATCCGCCTGAGCTACAGGCGCCCCCGGAATGCCCCGCCGTCCGGCGGGCGTCCCCGTCGGCCGCCGGGCCGGGCCGAACCGGGGATGGTACCGCGTACCGACCTACGGAAACCGCAGGACGGAGTGGATCGCCGGCGCCGCGCCGGCCTCCAGCCGTCCGCGCCCGCCGAGGCCCTCGAGTTCGATCAGGAACGAATACCCGGCGACCACGCCTCCCCGGCGGGAGACCAGCGCGGTCGCGGCGGCGGCGCTGCCGCCGGTGGCCAGCACATCGTCCACCACGAGGACGCGGGCGCCCGGCTCCACCGCGTCCACATGCATCTCCAAGCGGCCGGCGCCGTATTCCAGCCGGTAGTCCTCCGCCACGGTGGCCGCCGGCAACTTGTCCGGCTTCCTCAGCAGGGCGAGGCCGGCGCCGAGCCGGAGCGCGAGCGGAGCGGCGAACAGGAAACCCCGGCTCTCGATGCTGGCCACCAGCGCGAGGTCGTCGTCGTCGAACGGCGCGGCCATCGCCTCGACCGCCGCGGCGAAAGCGCCGGCGTCCCGCAGGAGCGGCGTGATGTCCCGGAACAGCACGCCCGGTTGCGGGTAGTCCGGAACCGACCGGATCCGCTCGCGGAGGCTCGCCGTCCCGGTCTCCCCGGCCGGAAGAACCACCGCCGCCTCCCCCGAGGCCGCGGACTCAGACGACGATGCGGAACCCATCGCCGGCCGGCGCGGTCGAAAGCGCGTGGCGAGTCAGGCCGTCCACCCGGCCCGGCGTCCGCTCGGAGAGCGCCGCGCGGAATCGTTCGAGCGCTTCCCGGTCGGCCCGGGCCTCGATCTCCACCGCCCCGTCCTCCCGGTTCCGCACCGTCCCCGCGACGCCCAGGTCCCGGGCGAGGCTCATCGCCGACCAGCGGAAACCCACGCCCTGCACCCGCCCGGTCACGACGATCCGCTCCGCCATCCGGGTTTCCCCGGTTTTCCCCGTTTCCCCGGTCAAGCGCCGCCGGCCTCCGTCGGCTTCCGGGACGGACACGAACGCGCGCGCCGAACCGACTGACCGACCCGGGTCAGTCGAGGGCGGCGAACCCCCGCTCCAGGTCCCGGAGCAGGTCCGCTTCGTCTTCCACGCCCACGGAGAGCCGGACGAGCCCTCCGGTGATGCCCAGTTCCCGGCGCATCCCCTCCGGCATCGCGGCGTGGGTCATGGTCGCCGGATGGTTCGCCAAACTCTCGACGCCGCCCAGACTCTCCGCGATGTGGAAGACCTCGAGGGCCTCCATGAACCGGCGCGCGCGCTCCGCTCCGCCGCTGCCGCCGCCGTGGAACTCGAACGACACCATGCCCCCGAATCCGGACATCTGCCGGCGCGCGGTTTCGTGGCCGGGACGGTCGGGCAGCCCCGGATAGCGGACCGTCGCGACTTCCGGGCGCTCCTCGAGGAAACGCGCTGTCGCGAAGGCGTTCGACTGGTGGCTCTCCATCCGGAGCGCCAGCGTCTTGACGCTCCGCAGCAGCAACCACGACTCGAACGGCGAGAGCACCGCGCCGGCGGCGTTTTGCAGGAAGCGGAACCGGGCCAGCCGTTCCGGGTCGCGGTCCACCAGGATGCCGCCCACCCCGTCGCTGTGGCCGTTCAGGTACTTCGTCGAAGAGTGCACCACGATGTCCGCGCCGTGTTCGAGCGGCCGCTGGAAGTACGGCGACGCGAAGGTGTTGTCCACCACCACGGCCGCGCCCACGCCGTGCGCCGCTTCCGAGAGCGCGGCGAGGTCGGCGATCCGCAGCATCGGGTTCGTCGGGGTCTCGACGAAGAGCAGCGCCGCGCCCCGGTCGAGTTCGCGCACGGTCGCGGCGGTGTCGGAAGTGTCCACCCAGGCGAAGTCCAGCCCCCGGCGGCGCAGCACCCGTTCGCCGAGCCGGTAGGTGCCCCCGTAACTGTCGCGGGTGGCCACCACCCGCTCTCCGCTGTCCACGATGTCGAGCGCCATCGCCGTCGCCGCCATCCCCGAGGCGCAGGCCACCGCCCCGGCGCCCCCTTCGAGGTCCGCCAGGTTCTTCTCGGCGGCGTTCCGGGTGGGGTTCCCGGTGCGGGAGTACTCGTACTCGCCGGGACGGCCCGGGGAGGGCTGGACGAAGGTGGCGGCGTTCACCAGCGGCGGCACGATGGCGCCGGTGCCCGGGTCCGGGTGCTGCCCCACATGGATCGCCCGGGTGGCGAACCCGCGTGGCGGAGGCGGCGCCGCCGGTTCCGTCTCGGCGGGCTTTTCGGGCATCGGGAGTCGGGGATTCGGGGGCGGGAGAGCGACCGCAGCGGCGGCGGCGCAACCGATTCTACCGACGGTTCCCGTCCGCGAAACGCCCTCGCGTTCGGCCGAGGGCGGCCGGAACGGGAGGGGAAGCGCCGGCGGGGAAACCGCGATCGCCGGGCGCGGGCGGCGGTAAGATGACGGCCGAAAGCGAACGAGTGTGAGCCGATCGGGCGCCGGGCGGATCTACCGGGTCACCTTCCTGAACCAGGGGGAGGTGTACGAACTCTACGCGCGCTCGGTGGGGCAGGGCGCGATCTTCGGCTTCGTGGAGATCGCCGACCTGATCTTCACCCACACCGAGCAGAAGGTCATCGACCCCTCGCGCGAGCGGCTGGCCAAGGAGTTCGACGGGGTGCCGCGCACCTACATCCCGATGCACTCGGTGCTGCGGATCGACGAAGTGGAACGGGAGTCCGAAGCGCGGATCCTCCGGCGCAGCGACTCCGGCGGACGCAGCGAAGGCCGCACTCCCGATGTGCGCATCTTCCCGGCGCCGATCCCGATCCCGCCGATCCGCGACTGACCCCCCCGACGCGCGGGCCGCGCGGGCCGCGCGCGTCGCCCACGCCCCGCCGGGGGTCGGCCATGAGCCGCCCGCGAGCCGGACCGTCCGGCGCCGGCTTCGTTCCCGTCTTCGGGTTCCTCGCGTCCGGGGCCTCGTCAGCGGCGGGCGTCCTGCCCGGCGCCGGGCCGCAGGCAGGCGCGGAGGACGCCGAGGCGATGGGCGACGCGTTCGCGGGGTTCAACCGGCCGGACCGCCCGGGTTGCGCCGCGGGAGCGCTCCGGGGCGGCGAGTTCGTCTTCCGGGGCGCCTACGCGAAGGCGACCTCGACCGCGGGATCCCGCTCGACGCCGATTCGGGCCGTTACCCGGGCTTGACCGCGGAGAACGCGGCGAGCGGCGGGTCGTTTCGGAGCAGGTCGTCCCAGAACGGGTCGTCCTTCGATTCCTCGGGCGCCGTGAGGCCGCTCCAGCGGAAGTCCCGGAAACCGGCTTCGCGGAAGGCGTCCGCGTAGGTCTCCGGCTTCAGGTAGAAGTTGCGGAACTCGAACGGTTCCCCGCCCGGCCCGAGGAACCGATAGACGATGGGCTCCCCTTCTTCGGGGTCGGGACGGCAGGTCTTCCAGAACCCGTACTTCTCGTAGGAGACTTCCCCCCGCGGCGGGTTCGCGATGTTGTCGTTCACGCCCAGGAAACGCCCGCCGGGACGGCAGGCGGCGTAGCAGACGCGAACGAACCGCCGGAGTTGCTCCGCGTCCTGCGCGTAGTTCAGCAGGAACATCGCGACGACGGTGTCCGCGACCTCGCTCCCTTCGTAGTCGGCGGCGTCGCGGCAGAGATAGCGGCAGCCGAGCGGCTCGCTCCGCTCCGATTCCTCGGCGAGCCGGATCATCTCGGAGGAGAGGTCCACCCCGGTCACCGAAGCGGCGCCGGCGCGCTTCATGAGCCGGCTGTAGTGGCCCTCGCCGCAGGCGAGGTCGAGGATGTCCCGCCCGCGGATGTCCCCCAGGATCGCGAAGAGCGTGTGCCCTTCCACCCGCCGGAACGGGAGGTCCTTCGACTCCCGGTAGGCGTCGGCGATGGCGTCGTATTCGGCCATGAGTCGGTTCCTTTCGTCGGTGTTCGGGTCGGTGTTTCGCCGCGCGGCGGAGGTTACGGGTTCGCCGGCGAGCGGAAGATCCCCTTCGGCAGGTGCATGCTCACCAGCATGTGGGGAACATCCACCGTCTCCGAGATCTTGAGGTCGCCGGCCAGCGAAGCGAGGACATACGCCTCTTCGCGGGTCAGCCCGCGCTCCTCGACCAGGTAAGCGATCATGAAACGCGTCGCCTTCTTCGCCGCTTCGTCGATCGTGGTCGCGAACCCGGTGACCCCGTAGTACTCGTCGGTTTCGTACTGCGGTTCGGTGATGCCGCGCGGGTTCGGCATCGTCTCGAACTCGAGCACCAGCCGCATCGGCGCCTCGATCGCCGTGCCCGAAACCTCGCCGTCCCCCTGAACCGCGTGGGCGTCCCCGACGGAGAAGAGCGCGCCCTCCACCTGCACCGGGAAGTACACCGTTGTCCCCGGGCGGAGGTAACGGTTGTCCATGTTGCCGCCGTTCTCGCGGGGAGGAATGGTCACCAGCATCTCGTCGGTGTCCGGCGCGACGCCCATGACCCCGGCGAACGGCGCGAGGGGCAGGGTGACCCGGTCGTTGAAGGCGACTTCGGTCGCGCCGGGCGCCATCTCGAAACCCCGGATCCACGGCTCGGTGAACTCGTCCGCGAGGAAACCGAACCCGGGAAGGATGGTGGCCCAGCCCCAGCCCTCGACTTCCGCTTCGTGGATCGTCACCGCCAGCAGGTCGCCGGGCATCGAGCCTTCGACGAAGATCGGCCCGGTGAGCGCGTGGATCAACCCGAAGTCCAGGTCGGCCAGGTCTTCCGCGGTGGTCTCCGGCGTGATCTGGTTGTCGGAGGCCTCCTTGGTGCGGACTTCGACGACCGCTCCGGAGGGGACGGTCAGCACCGGCGGAATCGCCGCGCTCCACCGGTTGTGGGTGTTCTCGCGGCCCAGGCGGAAGTCCGGCGTCGGAACGGCCGGCGCAGCGCTCTCCGCCGGGGTGGGGGCCTCCGGTTCCGCGCCCGCGCCGCAGCCGAGCGCGACGGCCGCCGCCGAACCGAGGGCGGCGGCGAAGGCGGCCGCCGGCCGGCGGCGGGAAGGGGCGGATTCGGCGTGGTCGGTCACGGGGGCAGGGGCTCCTTTCGGGTCTCGGCTGCCGCTCCCCCTCCCGGGTCCGGCGTCCCTCCACGCCAGCGGATGGAACGCCTTCCCCGGGGCGCGAACGGGCGGGCCCGGCGCGCCTAGACTAACGGCGAGTCGCCCCCGGCGCCCGTGAGTCGATGCGCGTTTCCCTCCTGCGTGTTCCCGCCTTCCCGCTGTTCGGCGTCCTTGTCGGCGTTCTGGTCGGCGCCCTCGCCGTCCTCGCAGCGGCCGCCGCCGCCCCGAGCCAGCCGCCCGCCTCCGCCGCCCCGCCGCCGCCCGCCGCGGGCGACCTCGAGCAGGAGCAACGGAAGACCACCGTCGGCGACCGGTTCAGTTTCGTGATCCGGGTGCCGAGCGTCACCCTCGATGTCGTCGTCTCCGACGAGCGCGGCCGGTTCGTGACCGGCCTCGGCCCCGCGGACTTCGTGGTGCTCGAAGACGGCCGACCCCAGGAGATCGAGTTCTTCACCGCCGAACTCACCCCCGTGAGCAGCCTGCTGCTGCTCGACACCTCCGCCTCGGTCCGCTCCAGCCTCTCCGCCATCCAGACCGCCGCCTACCTGTTCCTCCGCACGATGGCCGACCGGGACCGGGCGCGGGTGGCCACCTTCAGCGAAGGCGTCCGCTTCGGCCCGCCCTTCCAGACCCGGATCTGGGACCAGGTGGCGATGATCCGCGCCATGCGCCCGTTCGGGAAGACCGCCCTCTACGACGCCATCCTCACCGGCCTGCAGGAACTCTCGATCGTCGAGGAGCGGAAGGCGATGGTGCTGCTCTCCGACGGCGAGGACTCCGGCCGGGCGGCGAAGGGCAGCGTCAGCACCCGGGAACAGGCGCTCGAAGGCGCGCGCCTCTCCGAGGGCGCCATCTACACCGTCGGCTACACCGGCTGGAGCCCGGACGGCGGCGGCCGGCTGAACCGGGATTTCCTGGACGCGGTGGCGGAGCAGAGCGGCGGGCGCTCCTTCTACCCGGAGGAGGTGGAGGAACTGCCCCGATACTTCCGGGAGATCCAGCACGAACTCCACCGGCAGTACCAAATCGCCTACCTCCCCTCCCGCGACCGCAAGGAAGGCGGCTGGCGCACCATCGAAGTCCGGGTCCGCGACCGCCCGGAACTCACCGCCCGCACCCGCAAGGGCTACTACGCCGCGCCGGGGTAGGGACGCCCGCGCGGCGCGGCGGATGGATGTCCGCGCCGCCGCCGCGCCCGGTCTCGACCGCCCTCTTGCGGCCGGGCGAGGCGCGGGCTAATCTTCCTACCGCACTTCCCCCCCTCGGGATCGTGTCCGGATCGGCAACCGGTTGCCTTTCTGGATACCCCGGGGGCGATTGCCTTGAGATGGCGGTTGCGCAATGCGGGTTCCGCGTCATCGGGGGGTGCTTCGCGGTCTCAGCCGGTCGAGGTTGAGCCTCGCTTCGGGTTTGGCGGCGGGACGAGGGGTTGCGCGTTCGACCCCGGCTCACCCCTTCGGGTCGAGCCTCCCAACCCGAGATGGCCGCTGCGGCGGCCGACCGGCCTCCGCCCGGTTCTCCGCGCTGGCCCGGCGGAGCCGCCCGAACACGCGGTGCGCGCCGGCGGCCGCCGGCGAGCCCCCGCGGGCTTGATGTCCGGGGAGGCTCTGGATAGCATCCTCGCTCGCACTAACCCCCCCGGGGATTTCGTCTTGGGCGGCATTCGTCGTTCGTGGCGCCCCCGGGGCATTCGCGTTAAACGGGGCGCCTGCGCGTCCCGCTTCCCTGAACCCCCGCTAGTATTCCGACCGCACTTAAGCCTCCCGGGATCGTGTCCAGATCCGGCAACCGGTGGCCGCTCCGGGCGCCCCGGGAGTGATCCTTCTCGTCGGGAGGTGGCCGCCGAGCGATGAGGCTCGGCGAGTCGAGCGGGTTCTGAGCGGAGTCAGGCGTTCCGGCGTTCGGCGTCGCCTCGCTCCGGCCGTCTCCGACCGTCGCTGCTCCGAGCGGTCGTACCGGTGCCCCCGCCTGCGGGGCGCGTCCGGCCCTCGGGTTCTTCCCGGTGTCGGGGCGCCAACTGGACTGGGCCCACCACCGTCTTGACATCGCGGAGGGTGCCGTCTACTATTCCGGTTGCACTTACCCCCCCCGGGATCGTGTCCTGATCGGCAACCGGTTGCCTTTCTGGATACCCCGGGGGCGATTCTCTTAACGGGGAGAGGGCGGCTGTCGGGCAAGCGGGTTCGGCGTCGTCGGGGGTGTTCTGAGCAGGCTCAGCCGGTCGGCGGCTGGGCGGCGCTGCGGATGTGGCGGTTGGGCGAGCACTTGCGAGTTCGTCCTTGGCTCGACCGGTCGGCCGGGCCGCGGATGTGACCTCGCGGGCCGCGTCGCGCGTTCGTCTCCTCCGCTGTCTCTCATCCTGTCGCGGATTCGCGCGGAGGGCTCGTGTACGAGACGGACCGGCATGGGGCGCGAGATGCCGCCCCGGATGACGAAGTGGATGATCGGTCCACTCGCCGCAACCGGGTCGGCGGTGTCGCCAGCGAAGTGTCGAACGCGTCCCTTCCGCCGCTGCCGCTTCAGCGAGCGGCCGTGTTCATCGATGGAAGCAACTGGTACTACGGACTCAGAGGAATCGGGGTTCGCAGCGGCCATCTCCATTATTCGGAAGTGGCTCGCAAACTCGCCTGCGGCCGGAATGTGTGCGCTGTCCGATACTATGTCGGGAAAGTCACTACGCCTATCGCGACGGCCAAGGCGCAAGACGACTTCTTGGCGGCGCTGCGCGAGCAGGGAGTGCGTGTCTCTTTGGGCCGGATGCAGCGCAATCCCATGAGCCGGCGGGCCGCGGATGACCGGAGTCGGCTGGCTCGCGCCTTCGCGGATCGCGACCATGAGGTTCCGCCCGACCTGATGCGAACGATCGACGCGTTCTGTCGCTCGCGGCCGCCCGAATACCGGGAGAAGCAGGTGGATACACGGATCGCGGTGGATCTCGTGGACCTGGCGCACCGAGACCGGTACGATGTGGCTTATCTACTCTCCGCAGACGCCGACTTCCTTCCGGCAGTCCAGGTAGCGCGTCGTCTCGGTAAGGGAGTGTTCGCTGTCGCTCCATCCGGAGGGGACGAACTCAAGGAGGCAGCGACCGGTTTCATAAAGGTCTCGGCAGACTGGTTCGAGGGCCTGTACGCCTGAGTAGATCGCGGTTCTCGATGACTCATCGAGACGGCGCCGAGGTCGCGGTCGTCGGCAGGCGACGGATCGCAGACATAGGCCCGCGCTTAGCTCCGGGTGGCTCCCGTTCTCGCTGCGGCCGCGGAGGCGGGTGGATGCGTACGGGTCTCGGTATCGGAGGCGGATGAGCGCGTCCGGGCGGGGTGGTCGGATCTGTAGGCGGCAGGGCATACGATCTACCGGCGGCGGCGCATGCGGGGGGAGTTCGGGGTGATGGATGCCCGGCGGGTGGTTCGGCGGTTGGTTCTCACCGGGGCGGCCGAGGAGGTCGTGGACCCGGGAGGCGGGTTCGCGGTGGCGGGGCGGGCCGGGGACACCGAGATCGCGGTGGCCGGGGGGCTGCCGCGGACGGCGGCGGCGCGGGCGCGGGGGCTCCGGGCCGCGTGGAGGCGGCGGGTGGGGAACACGCCGCGGACGCTCGTCCTGCTCGCGGATGATCTCGGTGGGGCTGCGTCCGTCCCGCGGGTGCTCGTCGCCGGGCCGGCGGAGGCCGACGCGGGGCCGTACTCGGTTCCGGCGGAAGCGCTGCTCGCCGCGGTGGAGGAGTACGCCGAGCGGCCCGACGGGGTGGGGCGGATCCATGCGCTCTCGCGGCAGTTGGAGCGGCTCGCCGGCATCTGCGGCGCGCGGGCGCGGGCGCCCGAATCCGAAGACTCGTTGGAGCGGCTGCGCGGGACGGAGTGGTGGGAGGGCGCGAGGGAGCGGACGGCCGCGATCCGGCCGGGCGACGGCTGGCGGGAGATCCTCGGCGCGCTCGGTTACCGGATCGAGCGGCGTCCGGTCGGGTACGCGCTGCGGAGCGGCGGCGGCGCGGTGGCCGCGGTCGTGATTCCCCGCCGCGACTCGGCCGAGTTCGACGCTTGGGACGACGGCCGTCCTCCCGAAGCGCGGCTCGCGGAACTGGCTCGCGCCGAGGGGGCGGGTCGCGGGATGTTCGCCGCCGACGACCGGCTGCGCCGGTTCCGGTTCGACGCGCCGGGCAGCGACGGCGATTGCGGGTGGATCGAACTCGACGCGACCGCGCTCGGCGAGGAGAATCGACCGTTCCTCGCCCTGCTCGCCGCGGACCCGCTCGAGGTCGCGACCGCTGACGGGCGTTCGGTCGAGCCCGGCGCGCTCGGCCTCGCGACGCGGGAAGTCGCGGCGTCGCCGGTTTCGGCGTGACGCGCCAGGCCGGAGGACACGGAGTTTCCGACGATGGATGCTGAGCGGGTCGTCAGTACGCTGATCGGGGACGGGATCGCCGAGGAGGCGAAGCCGCAGGGGGAGTTCGTGCTGTCCGCGCGGATCGGCCGGACGGAGGTCAGCGTTGCCGGATCGCTCTCCGCGGCGTCGGCGGGCGCGAAGTTGCGGAGCCGGTGGAAGCAGCGGGTCGGGAACAGGCCGCTGAAACTGCTCCTGCTCGCGGATGTGTCGGGCGGCGACGACCGCGTCGTGGTCGTCGGCCCGTCGAAGGCCGACCAGGGGCCGTATTCCGTCCCGGCCACGGGGCTCTTGGAGAAACTCCGGGCGTTCGCCGATCGACCGGACAAGGGGGCGCGGCTGCGCTGGCTCACCCGCGAGTTGCAGCGGCTGGGTCTTTCCGGCATTCCCGGAGTTCTGGTGCGGGGTCTGCTGACCGAGCACACGCTGGAACGCTGGCGGGAGCGCGACTGGTGGGAGGGCGCGAAGCGGACGACCGCCGCCGTCGGGTCGGGAGACACTTGGCGGGACCTCTTCGGCAAACTCGGCTACGAGTTGGAACAACAGCCGGAGGGCTACTTTCTGCGGGCCGGGGCGGCGCCGGTCGCGGCGGCGATCGCGTTCAGCGAGTCGGACCAGTTCGACCGCTTCGACGAAAACAACCGCCCGCCCGAGGGACGGCTCGCCGACCTGTGCGCGTCCGCGAACCTGCGCTACGGGATACTCGCGGCCCGCGGGAGGTTGCGCCTCTTCCGGTTCGATGCGCTGGACGGGAGCGGCGCCTCCGACTGGATCGAACTCGACGCCGCCGAACTCCGGGAAGAGGATCGGCCGTTCCTCGCCCTCTTCGCCTCCGAGTCGCTGGTTCCTGACGGTCGCTTCGATGCGGTGCTGAGCGACTCGCGCCGATACGGGGTGGAACTCTGGAAGCGGCTGGACAACCGCATCCGGGACCGCGCGCTCCCGGTGCTTGCCGAGGAGATGGAGGTCTGGGCGAAGGCAACCGGACTCGATCTGTCGGACCCGGCAGTCCGCAAGGACCTGGAACAGGCCTCCCTGACGCTGGCGTTCCGGCTGTTGTTCGTTCTCTACGCCGAGAGCGCCGGGTATCTGCCGATGAGCAACGCCGAGTACGAGGGTGCCAGTCTCACGAGACTCGTACGGGAAGCGAGGCGGACGAGGGATCGGCTCGACGACAAGTCCACGGCGCTGTGGCTCCGGTTCGTGGTGCTGGTGCAGGCCATGCGCGGCGGCAACTCTGCCTGGAAGGTGCCGGCCTACAACGGAGCCCTGTTCTCCTCGGACGCTTTCCTCGGGGCGGAGACCCTGGAGCGCCTGTCGCTTCGGGATCCCGGGTTCGGCAGCGTCCTGACACTGCTCGGTTGGGACGAGAAGCACGATTGCGGCGTGGACTACTCCACCATCGAGATCGGCCATTTGGGACACATCTACGAGTCCCTGCTCACTCGGCAACTGACGCTGGCGCAGCGGGACCTGGTGTACGACGCGAAGAAGGACCGGTACCGCCCGCCGAAATTCAGCGAAGCCAGGGAGCCCGTCGTTTCCGCCGGGTCGCTGCTCTGGCAAACCCATCTCGGCGGAAGGAAGGCCGGGGGCGTGTACTACACCCCGTCCCCGCTGGTGCGGCACCTCGTTGAGCGGGCGGTCGCGCCGGCGTTCGAGCGGCACCTCGACCAAGTGCGGAAGACGGCGGAGACCGACCCGGAGAGCGCCGCCGACCAGTTGCTCGATTTCGCCGTGCTCGACCCGGCGTGCGGGAGCGCCCACTTCCTCGTGGAAGTCTTGGATCGTCTCGCCGACTTGACGGCTCGCTTCCTCGGAAACCAGCCGCTCCCGGCGATCGCGGCGCGCATGGAGACTCTGCGCGCCGCCGCCGGAAGCGACAGCGGAATCCGGGACATGACGCTACTGCGCCGTCTTCTGCTGAAGCACTGCATCTACGGCGTGGATGTGAGTCCGATGGGCGTCGAGATCGCCACCCTGTCGCTTTGGTTGGCCGCGTTCGTGCCCGGTCTCTCGCTGTCCTACCTCGGGCGGAATGTCATTCGCGGAAACTCGCTGCTCGGAGTCGCCGATCGGGAAACCGTGGTGAAGCCGCACGCGTTCGAGAGCGATGAACTCCGGGAAAGTCTGAAGAATGCAGCGGAGGCGGCCGCCGAGTTGGCTGACAATCCGGACCGGACTCCCGAGGAGTATGACCAGAGTTCGGCGGCGGACCATGCCGCCCAAACGTTCGCGGCGGGTGCGAAGCGACTCTTCGATCTGTGGACTGCCGAGGCGGAGGTTTCGGACTGCCGGAGGTATCTTGGGGGTCGGGGCAAAGCGATTCTCGACGACGATCTCGACGATCGTGGTCGGGAGCTTGTACCAGCGGCCGCCGACTACGCCCGGCGATGGGATGTCCTTCACTGGCCGGTCGCCTTCCCCCATGTCTTCGCGCGGGAGCGGCCGGGATTCGACGCTGTTGTCGGCAATCCTCCGTGGGAAGAGGTCACTGTCGAGGAACTCGACATCTATGTGATGGTGAGTCCCGGACTGAACACGCTTCCGGAGGATCAGCGGCTCCTGGCGGTCGCCGAACTCGACGAACAGGATCCGGCGCTGCGGTCGCGCGTTCTTCGGGAGAAGGGCCGGGCGAGGACTCAGAGGCGGGGACTCGGTGTCGGAGAATACGAAGGCTCCCCCGGCGATCCAGACCTCTACAAGTACTTCTGCCAGCGCTACCGGAAACTGCTGCGGGCCGACGGGGCGTTCGGTGTCGTCCTGCCGAGGACGGCTTTCAGCGCCAAGGGGTCGGCGAAGTTCCGCGAGTGGCTCTACGGTCAGATCACGGTAGATCGGGTCGATTTCTTGGTGAACACGAAGCAGTGGGCCTTCGACAGCACGCCGAAGTACACGATCGCCCTGTTGGCGGCACGGAACCGGAGGTCGCCACCGAGTCACCGGGCGGAGTTCGCGGGCACGGCTGATTCGCCCGAGGCCTGGAGGAGGCAAGTGTCGCAAGATGGCGTCGGTCTTGCGGCAGGGTGCTTCGGCCCCGAATGGGAGACGCCCCTCGTTCGTTCGCAGGACGAAGCGGATCTGCTTGAACGAGTTCGTCGCGGTTCGCGATTCCCGCTGGGGTCGGGAAGTCGGTGGTGGTGCTTTCCCGTGGCCGAACTTCATGAAACGAACGACAGACCCCTTTGGCTGGCGCAGACCTCCGGTCTTCCGCTCTGGAAGGGTGCGAGTTTCGGACCGTACGAGCCAAGAGGGACGGACGGCCGTCATTTCCCGCAGGAGGAGGAGTTGCTCCGCCGCAAACTCCACAAGCGCTCGCCGGGCAGCGGCTCACTGCTTGGACGAAAGTCCAAAACAGCACGCCAAGCCGCGGTGCGGAAGGAGGTGAGACGCGCCCGCGTCGCCTTTCACGATGTAGCCCGTGCGACGGACCCGCGCACCGTAGTCGCCTGCCTGATCCCCCCTACAGTTCTCCTGACCAACACGGCGCCCTATCTCGCGTTCCTTCACGGTGCGGAGAGGGAGCAGGCAGCCTGCCTGGGTGTCCTGAACAGTCTTCCGTTCGATTGGCAGGCCCGGCGGTTCGTCGAACTCCATGTGAACTTTTTCATCCTTGAGGGATTGATCGTTCCGGACATGGAGGAGAGCGACTTCGAGGTCGTTGCCGGGGCGTCGGCGCGGCTTTCCGCCGTGGACGACCGTTTCGCGGACTTTGCGAAGGCTACCGGGGTCAAGTGCGGTCCCGTCGAGGAGGATGAACGGAGCGAATTGCGAGCGGAGATCGATGCCCGCGTCGCCCGCGCCTGGAAACTCGACGAGAACGACCTCGACCTGATGTTCGCCGATTTCAGCGAGTCGGCGGTGTCGGCGGACTACCGGGAAGCCGTGCGAATCCGTCTGCGGGCGTTGAACGCCTGATCGTCGTCGCGCGGTGAGTCGGCGTCCGCTTCCGCCGCCCCCCGCGGCCGTGTCGGTGCGTCCGACCCTGCTCGACAACCTCGAATTCGGGACCCACCGAGTCGGACTCGGCGCTCTCGCCTCCGACGATCCGAAGGACGCTCCGGTGTCCGTCGCCACCGGGTATGTGAATCTCGGGGGGCTCGCGGCGCTCGCGCAGGTCACGGAGACGCCGGCACGGCCGGTGCGGCTCCTGATCGGGGTCGCGCCTCCGCCCGGCGGCGGAGGAGCGCGGGCTTTGGTCAGGAAGTTCTTCGACGAGGCGCTTCAGGAGGTCCGCCGCGACCGGAACTTCGGGCGCTTTCCGCCGAGCCGGGCGAGGAGGAGTATCGGCCCGGTGGCCGAGTGGCTGAAGCGGCCCGAGGTCGAAGTCCGGCGGTACCAGGGAGCGTTCCTCCACGGGAAGGCGTACTTGTTCGGCGACGCCGGCAACCCGCGGGCGGCGCTCGTGTCCTCGGCGAACCTGACCGCCGCCGGGATGGAGAAGAACCTGGAACTCGGCTTGGTCGAGTACGGCCCGGACACCGTGGCCAAGGCCATCCGCTGGTTCGACCGCCTGTGGAAGTCCGACCAGGCCCGGGACTTCAAGGAGACGCTGGAGAAGTTGCTGGGCGCGGACCCGCTCCTCGACGCGCTGGAAGATCCGCGGGCGATCTACCTCCGGATCCTGCTCGAGTACTTCGGGGACGAGTTGGAGAAGGATCCGCCGCGGCCGCAGGCGGTCACCCTGGCCGACTTCCAGTGGGACGGGTTCCGGCGGGCGCTCCGGATCCTGGACAAGTGCGGCGGCGTGATCTACGCGGACGGCGTCGGCACCGGCAAGACGGAGATCGGGCTGGCGCTGCTGGAGCGGTACGCGGTCGGGGAAGGCAAACACGCGCTGGTGGTGGCGCCGGCGCAACTGGTGAAGACCTGGCAGGACCGGATCGACGAGGGAAACCTGCCGGGCCGGGTCGTTTCCTTCCACCAGTTGGCCGACGACCGGCGACTGAACCCGGAGGGGCGCGGCCGACACCTCCCCGCCGACAAGGACACCTACCGGCTGATCGTCGTGGACGAAGCGCACGCCTTCCGCAATCCGGACACCGGTTGGCACCGGGCGCTCTCCCGGCTGCTCGGCGGGAAACCCAAGCACGCGGTCTTCCTCACGGCCACGCCGATCAACAACGGCCTGCCGGACCTCTTCCACCTGGTGATGGCCTTCGCCCGCCACGACGCGGCGTTCGCCGAGCACGGGATCCGCTCGCTGCGGGCGCTGTTCCGGTCGGCGGGGGCGTTCAGCCGGGACGGGGAGAACCTGGACGCGGACCGCCTGTTCCCGCTCGCCGACCTGGTGAGCGTCCGGCGCGACCGGGCGTTCATCGAGAAGCACTACCCGGACGCCAAGTTCCCGGACGGGAGGCCGCTGCGCTTCCCGAAGCCTCGACTCGAGACGGCGCGCTACGCGATAGACGAGGTATGGCCCGGGCTGGTCGCCGAGATCACTGACGCCGTGAACGAACTGACCCTCGCCCGCTACCGCCCCGAGCACTACGCGGTCGGTGAGGCGAGGGAAGAGGACCGCAACGATACGGGGATCACCGGCCTGCTGCGCTCGGCGATCCTCAAGCGGTTCGAGTCCTGCCACGAGTCCTGCCGCCTGACCGTGGAGCGCATGGAGAAGGCGCACGAGGCGTTCCTCGCGGCCTGGGATGCCGGGTTCGTTCCCGGCTCCGAGGCGCTGCGGGAAATCGTGGAGGCGGACCTCGACGAGACGGCGGCGGCCGCGTGGCTCGGCGACGAGATCGAAGACGGACGGAGCCGACCGGTCGCGGACTTCGACGCCCTGCTTCGGCAACAGGTGGCGGACGACCTGGAGCGCCTGCGGAGGTTCCACCGGCGCCTGGAAGAGACCCGGCAGGGCGACGATCCGAAACTCCGGCTGCTGGTCCGGCTGATCGAGGAGTCGCCGTCGGAAAAGGTCGTCGTCTTCTCCGCGTTCGCCGATACGGTGCGCTATCTCGACGAAAAACTCCCGGAGGTCGTGGACGGACGGCGCCGCGCAGTCGTGATCGGCGAGGAGACCGCGCCCGACGAGCGGATGCGCCGCCTCGAGAGTTTCGCCCCGAAGAGCGTCGTCGGCGAGGATCACGAACTCCCGGACGAAGTGCAGGAAGTGGATCTCCTGCTCAGCAACGATGTCCTCTCGGAAGGGCAGAACCTGCAGCAGGCGGGAGCGGTCGTCAGTTACGACTTCCCGTGGAACCCGCAGCGGGTCGTCCAGCGCTACGGGCGGGTCATCCGGCTCAAGAGTCCGCACGACGAGGTGTATCTCACGACCATGCTGCCGGCGCCGGGAGACCTCGAACTCCTGCTGAAACTCGAGGCGGCCATCCGGCGCAAACTGACCGCGGCGCGGCTCTACGGCATGGATGTGGAGGTGGTCGAAGGCGGGGCGCCGGAAGCGGAGTTGATGTCCTTCGCGGAGCGGCTCGCCGCCCACGACCCGACCCTGCTCCGCGAATCCGTCGGATCCGGCATCGGGGCGGCGTTCAGCGGGGAATCGCTGCGCGCGGACTTCCATCGCGCCCTCATGGAAGGCGAACTGCGGAAACTGCGCAACCTGCCTTGGGGCGTGGGCGCCGCGTTCCGCCTGCCGGCGCCGGGCCGGTCCGGAGCGGCGACGGCAGCCCCCGGCGAATCGTGGGCCCGGACGCCGGGAGTCTTCTTCGCCTGCCGGACGAAGCGGGACGACCGCTATTGGCGTTTCGTACCGCTCGAGGGTTCGGGGACCGGGCCGGAACCGGAGGCGCTCCACCTGCGGCGGATCGCGCCGCCGCGAGGAGTGTCCGGTCTGACCTCCCTGCCGGAGGAGGCGGACCTGGAACGGGCTTGGGAAACCGCCGCGGAGTCCATCGTGAAGGAGCACAACGAACTCGCCGAGGCGAGTTTGGAGGAGGCGTCGGTGGGGCCGCGGCAGGCGTGGGCGCTCGGCGTGCTCGACGACCCCGACCACGGCCTCTCCGACGAGGAAGCCGACCATGCTTCGGAGGCGCTCCGCGTGGGCCGCAGCCAGTCCATCCGCCGCGAGTTGGGCCGGATCGAGAAGGAACTCGAGGACAAGGCCATCTCCCTCTCCGAGGCCGCCGGCCGCATCGTGGCCCTCGTGAAGTCGGAGGGCCTCCGCCCGGTGGAGCCCCCCAAACCCCTCGAACCCATCGAAGGCGAACAAGACTTGGGCGTCGTCTGCTGGATGGCCCTCCTTCCTTCGGCGTAGCAGGGGCGGTTCGCTCCCTTCCGGGCAGAACGGAGGAACGCGCGGCGGGCCCGGCTGACGGTCGCGACTGCCGGGAAGCCGCGGGGCCTGCTCGGTATGGAGAGGCCGGCTAGACTGGTTCCCATGCGCCCGGAAATCGGTTCGGGGCCGTTCCGACCCGGAACCGGCCGCCCCCCGCCGTATCTCGCCGGGCGGGAGGAAGAGCAGGACCTCTTCCTGATGCTGCTCGCCGACTTGAAGCCGTTTTCGACCGGCAGCGGGACGACTACTACGCCGACCGCCACGACGAACTGGAAACTGCGGCTGCTGCGCCCGGCGCGAGAGGTCGCGGAGGCATTCGAGTCGCAACCACTCCTCTCCGGCGAGGCACTGGAGGCCGCCATCCGGCGAGGTTTCGGCGAGGACGCCGGCGACGACCAAGTGGACGCGACGGCGCAGCAGTTCCGCCATCTCGGCTACATCTGGCGGGCCGGAACCCGTCGGCCGTGGGAACCGGGCATTCCCAGCCTGATGGACTACATCCTCCGGGAAGTCCCCGCGCCGTAAGCCGGCGAGCCGCCTCCGGAATCTCTGCGGTGCGGGAAGCGCTCCACGACCCCCGAGAACCACGAGGGATTCGCCGCCGCTCGGCGCCGGGACTTCCGGCTAAACTGGTTCTCGTGCGCTCTGAAATCGGTGGGGGGCCGTTCCAGCCCGGTTCCGGCGTACTCCCGCCGCACCTCGCCGGGCGGGAGCGGGAGCAGGACCTCTTCCGGACGCTGCTCGCCCGACTCGACCGCGGCGAGGCGCCGCCCGGAGAAGTCATCCTCTACGGGCCGCGCGGCAACGGCAAGACGGCGCTCCTCGCGTGGGTCAGCGAGTTTGCGAGCGAGTCCACCGGCGTGGATGTCGAGGAACGCACGCCGTCGGAGTTCGATTCCCCGGCCGGACTGGCCGAGTTGTTGTTGCCGAAGTCCTGGTGGAAGACCGTCGGCCCCGAGGAGGTCGGCGTTCGGGGGATCACTTGGCGCCCGGGCCGGCGATCGGCAGCCCCGACCCCCGCCGAAGTCCTCGCTCTTCGGGCCGGGAGGAAACCGTTGGTCGTGCTTCTCGACGAAGCGCACACTCTCGACCCCGAAGTCGGCCGCGCTCTCTTGAACGCGGCGCAGAAGGTCCGGCGCTCGGCGCCGTTTCTCCTGGTGTTGGCGGGAACTCCGAACCTTCGCGACCACTTGGCGTCCATGGGCGCCTCTTTCTGGAACCGCGGCCGGAAGTTGCGGATCGGACGCCTGGACGAGAGCGCCGCGGCGGAGGCGATACGGGAGCCGCTGGCGGCCGAAGACATCACCATCGCGGACGATGCGTTGGAGCACTTGGTTCGCGACAGCCACGGGTATCCGTTCTTCGTCCAACTCTGGGGCGAAGCGGTGTGGGCTCGCGCCGTCGAGACCTCACGGCAACAGGTCGTCTCCGAGGATGTGCGCGCCTGCCAAACCGTTTTCGACGAGCAGCGGGACGACTACTACGCCGACCGTCACGACGAATTGGAAGAACTGCGGCTGCTGCGCCCGGCGCGGGCGGTCGCGGAGACCTTCGAGTCGCGTCCCGCCCTCTCCGGCGGCGAACTGGAGGCCGCCATCCGGCGAGGTTTCGGCGAGGACGCCGGCGATGACGAAGTGAACGCGGCGGCGCAGCAGTTCCGCCATCTCGGCTACATCTGGCGGGCCGGAACCCGTCGGCTGTGGGAACCGGGCATTCCCAGCCTGATGGACTACATCCTCCGGGAGGTCCCCCCGCCATAGAATTCCGGCGGGAGGCGGCGATGTTGACGGGGATGCGCCTGCGGGGCTTCAAGTCGTGGAGGGATACGGGCGACATCGAGTTACGGCCGATCACCGCGTTCTTCGGCCTGAACGGTTCCGGGAAGACGAGTCTCCTGCAGGCGCTGCTGCTGCTGAAACAGACGGCGGAATCGCCGGGCCGCGGGCAGGTCTTCCACTTCGGGGACGGTCGGTCGGCGGTGGACCTCGGCGACTTCACCGATGCGGTGCATCGGCGCGATGCCGATGCCGCGCTGGGCGTTTCCCTCGATTGGACCGCGGACTCCGAGGTACGCGTTCGCGACGGCGACTTGCGCGAAGTCGCCGTCTCGGATTCCCTCGGGTTCTCGGTGGTCGCGGCGCGGGAAGGCGAGAGATCGCCGGAGACGACCGTGCGCGAGATTACTCATCGCGTCGGGAACTCCTGCTTCGGGATGCGGCGCGGGAAACGGGGTTACCGGTTGTTCGCCGATGCCGGGGAGTTTCGCTTCCGCAGGCGGCGGCGCCATGCGGAGACTCTTCCCCCGCCGGTGTCCTGCTACAGGTTTCCGGCCGCTTCTCGCCAGGTGTTCGAGAACGCCGACTGCCTCTCCGCTCTCGAGCGTCCCCTGGAGCGGCAGTTGGACCGCCTCTACTACCTGGGGCTCTCGAGGGCGCGTCCGGAGCGACGGTATGTTTGGGTCGGCGCCCGCCCGCCGGATGCGGGGCGGTCGGGGGAGTTGGCCGTGGCGGTCCTCCTGGCGGCGCGCGCGGACGCAGACGGGATCGCGACGGAGCAGGGCGGGGACGGGCGCAGCCCGGAGGAGCAGGTGGAGCACTGGCTGCGGGAAATGGGCCTCGTCCATACCTTCCGCGTCGCGCCGCTGGTCCCGGGACTGTTCGAAGTGCTCGTTCGCCAGACGCCGCACTCGGCGGAAGTCCCGATCACCGGTGCGGGTTTCGGGGTCGCGCAGGCGCTTCCGGTGTTGGCGCTCTGCTTCCACGCCCCCGAGGGTTCCACCATCCTCCTCGAACAGCCGGAAACCCGACTGCATCCGTCGGCCCAGTCCGCGCTCGCCGACGCGCTCCTCGACGCGCGGCGGCGCCGGGGGATCCAGTTCCTGATCGAGAGCCACAGCGAGCACTTGCTGCGGCGGCTCCAGCGGCGCGTCTCCGATGAGACTCTCTCCCACGAGGAAGTCGGGCTGTGGTATTGCGAGAACGAAGAAGGGGAGTCGTGCCTCACCGACTTGTCGCTGGATCGTTTCGGCGCCACCGGGTATTGGCCGGAGGGGCTCTTCGGAGACCAGTTCCGCGAAGTGGTCGAGATCGCCGAGAATCGCCTGCGCCGGAGCATGGCCGAGGAAGAGAAGGAACCGGGCGCGCCCGCCTCGCCCTCGCGCCCGGAAGCGGGCGGGAGCGTGCCGGAAGCCGATTGAGCGGCCGCGGCTCTACGCGCCGCTGCCGGTCAGGTCGCCGGACAGGCGGGCGCTCACCAGGCGGTTCAGGCTGACGCCTTCCTCCGCCGCCCGCAGTGCGAGAGCGCGGTGGACTTCCGGCGGGAGGCGGACGAGGAACCGGCCGCTGTAGCGCCGGTCGGCGAGCGGGGTCGGGATGTGTTCACCGTGCGCCTCCAGGTCGCGCAGAACCTCGGCCACCAGCGAGCGGATACCGGAGAAGGCGCGGTTCGGGGTGGCGGCGAGCCGACTGAGCGACGGGAACTCCAAGCAGAGCCCCACATGCTCCCCGTCCTCGGGAGACCAGGTGACGCGGTAGGTGTAGCGGTCGCGGATCGGCGGTCGGTTCACGGGACGATACCGGTAATGGTATCGAGATTCCGACGGGGGCGGCGTCCGCGCCCGCCGGACACTCCCCGCCCCGGCGGTTGCGCCGGGCGGGGCGCGCCCGGTACGCTCGGGGCCCCCCGAGGGGGCGCCGGGGCCGCGGGGCGTCGGCGGGAACCGAGGAGTCGGGAATGAACCACAGCGTCCGGATCACCGTGAACGGCGAGGCCTCCGAGCACGAGGTCGAGCCGCGCCTGCTGCTCTGCCACCTGCTGCGCGACCGGTTGCGGCTGACCGGCACGAACATCGGCTGCGACACCTCGCAGTGCGGGTCGTGCACCGTCCTGCTGGACGGGAAGGCCGTCAAGTCCTGCACCGTCCTCGCGCTCCAGGCCGACGGGGCGGAGGTCACCACCATCGAAGGGCTCGCCGGGGAGGACGGGCTCCACCCGATCCAGCAGGCCTTCTGGGACCACCACGGCCTGCAGTGCGGGTTCTGCACGCCGGGGATGATCCTGACGGCGGTCGAGATCCTGGATCGGAACCCGGAGGCCGGCGACTCCGAGGTGCGCCACGGGCTCGAAGGCAACATCTGCCGGTGCACCGGCTACCAGAACATCGTGAAGGCCATCGTCGCCGCCGGGGCGCGCGAAGAAGCCGGCGCCGGCGAAAGCGCCGACTGACGCGGCGGGCCGCTCACCGAGAACACCGCACCGCGACAGCGACAGCGAACGAGACACGCCGACCGGAACCGGAACACCGGAAGGGAGGAACGCCATGGGCCGTTACATCGGCGCCGCGATGAAGCGGCGGGAGGATCCCCGTTTCCTGCAGGGGAAGGGGAGTTATGTGGCCAACCTCGACCTGCCCGGCATGGCGCATGTGGCGGTCGTCCGCAGCCCGCACGCCCACGCCCGCATCCTCTCGGTGGACGCTTCCGCCGCGCTGGCGATGCCCGGCGTCCTCCGGGTGTTCCTCGGGAAGGACTTCGCGGACGGCGGCTGCGGGGCGCTCCCCTGCGGCTGGCTGGTCCCGGACACCAAGGTGCCCGAGCGGCTGATCGTCTGCACCGACCGCGTCCGGCATGTGGGGGACTCGGTGGCGGTCGTCGTCGCGGAAGACCCCTACGCCGCCGCCGACGCCGCGGAAGCGGTGGTCGTCGAGTACGAGCCGCTGCCGGCGGTCACCGACGCCCGGAAGACCACCGAGCCGGACGCGCCGAAGGTCCACGACGGGATCGAGGACAACACCTCCTACCACTGGGAACTCGGCAACCGCGAGGTCGTGGAGAAAGCGCTCGCCGAGGCGGCGCACACCGTCGAAGTCGAAGTCGTGAACCAGCGGCTCATCCCCACCGCGATGGAGCCCCGCGCGGCGGCCGCCCGCTGGGACGCCGCGACCGAGGAGATGACGGTCTGGACGACCAGCCAGAACCCGCACCCGATCCGGCTGCTCCTCTCCGCGTTCACCCTCGGCATCCCGGAGAGCCGGCTGCGGGTGATCTCGCCGGATGTGGGCGGCGGCTTCGGGAGCAAGATCTTCCACTACCCGGAAGAGGTGATCGTGCCGTGGGTGGCGCGCGAAATCGGCCGCCCGGCGAAGTGGGTGGCCACCCGCTCCGAGAGCCAGGTGACCGACTCCCACGGGCGCGACCATGTGACCGCGGCCCGGCTGGCGCTCGACGCCGAGGGCAACTTCACCGGGCTCGAAGTCGAGACCTGGGCGAACCAGGGGGCCTACCTCTCCACCTTCGCCCCGCTGATCCCCACCGCGCTCTACATCACCCTCCTCTCCGGCAACTACCGGATTCCCGGGGTCGTCGGGAAGATGCACGGGACGCTCACCAACACCGTGCCGGTGGACGCCTACCGGGGCGCCGGGCGGCCGGAAGCGGCCTACCTGGTCGAGCGGCTGGTGGACCTGGCCGCCGCCGAGACCGGGATGGACCCGCTGCAGATCCGGATGCAGAACGCGATCCCGAAGGAGGACTTCCCCTACCAGACGCCGGTGGCCTTCTGCTACGACAGCGGCGACTACCACCGGCTGCTCGACGCCGCGAGCGACCTCGCCGACTACCCCGCTCTCAGGGCCGAGCAGGAGCACGCGCGGTCGGAGGGGCGGCTCCGCGGCGTGGGGATCGTCTGCTGCATCGAGGCCAGCGGGCCGGCGCCGTCGGCCGTCGCCGGATCGCTCGGCTCGGCGGTGGGGTTCTGGGAGAGCGGCGAAGTCCGCGTCCACCCCACCGGGCAGGTGAGCGTCTACACCGGCTCGCACTCGCACGGGCAGGGGCACGAGACCACCTTCGCCCAGGTGGTGGCCGACGAACTGGGCATCCCCATCGAGAATGTGGAGGTCGTCCACGGCGACACCGGGCGCGTCCACTTCGGCATGGGCACCTACGGCAGCCGCAGCGCCTGCGTGGGCGGCTCGGCGCTGGTCGAAAGCGCCCGCAAGGTGCGGGAGAAGGCGGTGAAGATCGCCGCGCACCTGCTCGAGGCCGCCGAAGAGGATGTGGTCTTCGACCGGGAGACCGGGCGGATCCAGGTCCAGGGGTCGCCCGACCGGGGGAAGGACTTCGGCGAAGTCGCCTTCGCCGCCTACACCGCGCATAACCTGCCGGAGGGGATGGAGCCGGGGCTGGGCTTCACCAGTTTCTACGACCCCTCGAACTTCACCTTCCCGGCCAGCGCCCACATCTGCGAGGTGGACATCTCGCCGGACACCTGGGAAGTGCGGGTCCTCCGCTACTGCGCGGTGGACGATGTGGGGAAGGTCATCAACCCGATGATCGTGGAGGGGCAGATCACCGGGGGCATCGTGCAGGGCGTCGGGCAGGCGCTCACCGAGTACGGGGCCTACGACGACGAGGGGCAGCCGCTCGCCGGGACGCTCCTCGACTACGCGGTGCCGCGGGCGGACCTCGTCCCGGAGATCGCGGTGGCCCGGATCGAGACGCCCTCGCCGCACAACCCGCTCGGGGTGAAGGGGGCGGGGGAGATGGGGACCATCGCCGCGACCGCGGCGGTGGCGAACGCGGTGCACGACGCGCTCGCGCCGCTGGGCGTCCGGCAGGTGGACATGCCGCTCACCCCGGAGCGGATCCACGCCGCGGTCGCCGCCGCTTCCGCCGCTTCCTGAGCGGCCCACCGAGAGGGGAACCCGGATGTATCCGACTTCTTTCGACTACCACCGGCCCGCCTCGCTCGCCGAGGCGGTCGGCCTGCTCCGCGACCTGAAGGGCGGCGGGAAGGAGGCGAAGTTGCTCGCCGGCGGGCACAGCCTGATCCCGGCGATGAAACTCCGCGTCGCCCGGCCGGCCGCGGTGGTGGACATCGGGCGGCTGCCCGGCCTGTCCGGCATCGCCGACGACGGCGACGGCCTCACCCTGGGCGCGCTCACCACGCACGCCGAGGTGGCGGACTCGGAGGCGGTTCGGCGGGACTGTCCGCTGCTCGCCGAGGCCGCCGCCGCCATCGGGGACATCCAGGTGCGGAACCGGGGCACCTTGGGCGGGAGCCTCGCCCACGCGGATCCCGGCGCCGACTACCCGGCGGCGATGCTGGCGCTGGACGCGGAGATCACCGCGGTCGGGCCGGACGGCGAGCGGCGGTTCGGGGCGGCGGAGTTCTTCCTGGACATCTTCTCGACCGCGCTCGGGGACACCGAGGTGATCACTTCCGTCCGCGTGCCGAAGGCGCCGGGCGGGGCCTACCTGAAGCACCGGCACCCGGCGTCGAGTTACGCGGTGGTGGGCGCGGCGGCGCGGGTGGAGTTGGACGGCGGCGGGGCGGTGTCCGCGTGCGCGCTGGGGATCGGCGGCGTCGTCGGGAAGGCGGTGCTGGCCCGGGGCGCGGCGGAGGCGCTGGCCGGCGGGCCGCCCACGAAGGAGCGGATCGCCGCGGCCGCGGCGAGGATCGCGGAGAGCCTCGAGAACCCGATGGGCGACCTCTACGCCTCCGGCGAGTTCCGGACGCACCTGGCCGGGGTGTACGGCGGCCGGGCCCTGGCTCTCGCCGCCGAGCGGGCCGGCCGGTAAACGGTCGGTCCGCCGCCGTCTTCTTCGCGGGCGATGACGGCGAGCCATTGATGGCGAGCCCTCGACGGTGAGCCCTCGACGGTGAGCGCCTCGACGGTGAACGCTTGACGGCGGAAACGACCGGCGGCGGGGCGGCGGCCGCGTCCGAGCGCCCGGCCGCCGCGAGCAGCGGGGCCGGGTCGGTCCCCGAACTGCGGGAGGCGCTGGCGGCGCGGGGATACCTCGCCGACCCGGCGCTCGCGACCGCGCTCTACCTGGCGCTGCGGCTCGAACGGCCGCTGTTCCTCGAAGGGGAAGCCGGGGTCGGGAAGACGGAACTGGCGAAGGTGACCGCCTCGCTCACCGGCGCGCCGCTGATCCGGCTGCAGTGCTACGAGGGGCTGGACATCGCCCAGGCGGCCTACGAGTGGAACTACACCCGGCAGATGCTCGCCATCCGGCTGGCCGAGCGGTCGGGGGAGGCGATCGGGCAGGGGGACCTCTTCGGGCCGGAATACCTGCTGCGCCGGCCGCTGCTGACCGCGCTCGAGTCCTCCACCGGGGAGTCCCGCCCGGTGCTGCTCATCGACGAAGTGGACCGGAGCGACGAGGAGTTCGAGGCCTACCTGCTCGAAGTCCTCTCCGACTTCCAGATCACCATCCCGGAGATCGGGGCGATCCGCGCCGCCGCGCCGCCGGTGGTCGTCCTGACCTCGAACCGGACGCGCGAAGTCCACGACGCGCTGAAGCGGCGCTGCCTCTACCACTGGATCCCCTATCCGGACTACCGGCGGGAGTTGGAGATCGTCCGCGAGCGGGTGCCCCAGGCGGCGGCCCGGCTGGCGGCGGAGGCGACGCGGTTCGCGCAGGAACTCCGCGAGTTGGACCTGTTCAAGCGGCCCGGCGTCTCGGAGACCCTGGACTGGACGACCGCGCTGGCGGCCCTCGGCCAGACCGCGCTGGACGAAGCCGCGGTGGACCGGACGCTGGGGGCGCTCCTGAAGTACCGGGACGACCTGGACCTGGTGCGGGGGGAGCGCGCGGCGGCGATCCTGGCCCGCGTGGACGCCCCCGCCGGCGACTCGGCCGGGCCGTGAGCGGAGCGGGCCGCGACCCCGCCCGGCGCCCGCCCGAAGTCACCGGCGCGGCCCGGGCTGCGCGGGATTCGTCGGCGCCGGACTCGCCGGCGCCCGGCGGTTCGGTCGGGCTTCCGCCGCTGCTCCAGAACCTCACCCTCTTCGGGCGGCTCCTTCGCGGACTGGGACTCCCGGTCTCCACCGCGCGGATGCTCGACCTGGCGGAGGCGCTGCCGCTGCTGGATGTCTTCCGGCGGGAGGAGTTCCACGCGGCGGCGGCGGCCCTGCTCATCCACCGGCGCGAGGACCGGGAACTCTTCGACGCGGCGTTCCGCCTGTTCTGGGAGACGCCGCCCGACCGCTGGAGCCGGGCGAAGTTGCCGGGGACGCCGCTCGCCCGGCCCCGGCGTCCGCCCCCGGCCACCTTCCGCATCGCGCAGGGGGCGGCCGCCGGAGCGGACGACGACCGGCCGCCGCGCCCGGTGGCGCAGCGCACCTGGAGCGACCGGGAGGTCCTGGAGCGGCGCGACTTCTCCGACCTCGACGCCGACGAACTCCGCGAGGTGCAGCGGCTCATCCGCGAGGCCGGCTGGGAGGCGGCGCGCCGGCGGGTGGTGCGGTGCCGGCCCGGCGGCCGCCGGGCGCTCGACCTCCGGCGGACGCTGCGCCGGGGCCTGCGCTCCGGGGGCGAGTGGATGCGCCTCGAACGGCGGCGCCGCCGGGAGAAGCCGCGTCCGGTGATCGCGCTGGCCGATGTGAGCGGCTCGATGGAGCGGACCGCGCGGGTGCTCCTCCACTTCCTCTACGGGCTGGCGCAGGGCTCGCCGGGGCGGGTGGAGGCGTTCGTCTTCGCCACCCGGCTGACCCGGCTCACCCGCAAGTTGTCCGACCGCCGGGTGGACCGGGCGCTGGCCCAGGCGTCGGAGGCGGTCCGCGACTGGTCGGGCGGCACCCGGATCGGCGAGGCGCTGCGCCGGTTCAACCACGACTGGGCGCGGCGGCTCCCCACTTCCTCGGCGGTGGTGGTGCTGGTGAGCGACGGCTGGGATCGGGGGGACCCGGCGCTCACCGCGGCGGAGATGGAGCGGCTGCGGGGGCTGGCCTGGCGGATCGTCTGGCTGAACCCGCTGCTCGCCGACCCCGGCTACGAACCGCTGACCCGCGGGATGCGGGCGGCGCTCCCCTTCGTCCACGACTTCCTCGCGGTGAACGACCTGCGGAGCGTCCGCGAACTCGCCGAACACCTGCGCCGGCTGGGGCGGCGGCCCGCGCCGGGTCGCGCCGCATAATTCCGGCGGAGGGAACGAGTGCGCGACATCGCCCCGGTGCTGGACCCTTGGCTCCGGGAAGGGGGCCGGGGGGACGGGCCGCCGCCGGCGCTCGCCACCGTGGTGGCCACCTGGGGTTCCGGGCCGCGCCGGCCGGGGGCGCGGATGACGGTGGACGCGGACTCGCGGATCACCGGCTCCGTCAGCGGCGGCTGCGTCGAGGCCAATGTGGTCGAGGCGGCGCGGCAGGTGGTGGAGACCGGCCGGCCCCGGTTGCTGAAGTTCGCCGTGTCCGACGAGTTGGCCTGGGGGGCGGGGCTCGCCTGCGGCGGCTCGCTGAGCGTCTTCGTGGAGCCGGCGCACCGGGGCGCGCTCGCCGCCGCGCGCGAGGGGATGGAGGCCCGGGTTCCGGTGGCCTACGCCGTGGTCACCGAGGGGGAACGCGCCGGGGAGTCCGTGGTGGCGCGGGGCGGCGGCGCTCCGTCCGTCCGCGGGTTCGCGCCCGGCTCCGACGAGCCGGGGCCGCCGGCGCCGGAGTTGGCCTCCTTCGTCGAAGCGGCGCTCGCCGCCGGGGCGCCCCGCTCCGGGGAATCCGCCGCCGGGCCGGTGTTCTGCGACCTGGTGCTGCCGCCGCCGGTGGTCGTGGTCGTCGGGGGCGTCCACATCGCCCAGGCGCTCGTCCGGCTGGCGGAGACCGTCGGCTACCGCCCGGTGCTCTGCGACCCGCGTCCGGTGTTCGCGTCGCCGGAGCGGTTCCCCGGCGTGGAACTCGTCGCCGAGTGGCCGGAGGCGGCGTTCGCCCGCGTGGGGCTGGACGCCGGCTGCGCGGTCGCGGCGCTGACCCACGACCCGAAACTGGACGACCCGGCGCTCCGGGCGGCGCTCGAGAGCCCCGCGTTCTATGTGGGGGCGCTCGGCAGCCGGAAGACCCACGCCCGGCGGCTGGCCCGCCTCCGGGAGGCCGGGGTCGCCGAGGAGCGACTGGCGCGGCTCCGGGCGCCGATCGGGCTCCCCATCGGGGCGAGGTCGCCGCAGCAGATCGCCCTCTCGGTCATGGCGGAGATCGTGGCCGCCCGGAACGGCGCCCTCGACCGGCCCCCGTCGGCGTGACCGACCGGCGGCCCGCGGAGAGAGTTCGCGGAGCGCCGGCCGGCGCGAAGCGCTGCCCGGGGAGGGGCGCCGGGAGGGCGTGGCCCCCTCCCCGCGATGGACGGCGGGGGGAATCGCGCAGCGATTCGCGCCGCTGAGGTGGGCGTCGGCGAGCGCGGCGCCCGCGGCCCGGCGGGGGCGCCGGCGCTCGAAATGCGGGGGGTCTCGAAGGTCCACCGGCAGGCCGACGGCTCGCCGCTGACCGTGGTGAGCGGAGTGGCCCTGGCGCTCGAGGCCGGCGAGACCGCGGCCGTCCTCGGGCGGTCCGGGAGCGGGAAGAGCACGCTGCTCCACCTCGCCGCCGGGATCGAGACCCCGACCGCCGGCGTCGTCCGGCTGGCCGGGCGCGACCTGGCCGCGCTGGGCGACCGGGAGCGCAGCCGGTTCCGGGGGCGGTCGGCGGGGCTGGTCTTCCAGTCCTTCCACCTCATCCCCTACCTGACGGCGCGGGAGAACCTGCTGCTCCCGGCGCGGATCGCCGGGACTTCGCGCCTCGCGGACGGGGAGACCGTGGAGGACGCCGCCGACCGGCTCCTCGACGCCGTCCAACTGCGTAATCGCGCCGGGGAGCCCGCCCGCCACCTCTCCGGCGGGGAGATGCAGCGCGCCGCGATCGCCCGGGCGCTGCTCCTCCGCCCGCCGCTGGTGCTGGCCGACGAGCCCACCGGCAACCTGGACGGGGCGGTCGCCGCGCCGGTGGTGGACCTCCTGTTCTCGATGGCCGAGGGGCAGGGGGCGGCGCTGCTGGTCGCCACCCACGACCCGGGCCTCGCCGGGAGTTGCCGCGTCCGCTACCGCCTCGACGACGCCTCCCTCGCCCGGCTGCCGGACGGGGAGGATCCGGCGCCGGGCGCGGCGCGGTGATCCGGCTCCTCCTCCGCGCCGCCCCGGCGCGGTTCCGGGCGGCGCCGGCGCTGTCGCTGCTGCCGGTGTTCGCCATCGCGCTGGGCGTGGCCGCGGTGCTGTCCATCCAACTGGTGAACCGGGCGGCGCTGGACACGCTCGACGCCGGCCTGGAAGCGGTCTCCGGGGCGAGCGACCTGCGGCTCGAAGGGGTGGTGCTGGAGCCGGGCGCGGTTCCCGACCGGGCGTGGCCGGAAACGCTCGCCGTTCCCGGCATCGGGAGCGCCTCGCCGGTCGCGCGCCTCCGGCGGGTCTCGCTCGCCGCCGGGGAGCGCCGGGCCACCGCGGAGGCCTACGGGGTGGACCTGCTCTCCACCGGGTTCGCCTTCGCCGAAGGCGGGTCGGGGGGCGGGGCGCCGACGGGCGCGGCGGCGCCGCTGTTCGACTCGGCGGCGTTCTTCGCCGGCGGGATCACCCTGCCGGCGTCCCTCGCGGCGCGCCTCGGCGTCTCGCTGGGACGGGAGGTCACCGTCTCCTCCGGGGACCGGGCCCGCGAAATGGTGGTCGCCGGGATCTACGGCGACCGGGGTTCGGGCGGCGGCGACCGGGGTTCGAGCGGCGGCGCCGCGGGGGGAGGCCGGGGCGGGCCGGTCTTCCTCGACCTGGCCTACGCGCAGGCGCTCCGGGGCCGGGCCGGGTTGGACCGGATCGAGATCCGCCTCGCCCCCGGCGCGGAGGCGGCGGCGGTGGCGGAGGCGCTCCGCGGGCGGTTCCCCGGCGTCCGGGTGGCCGAGCCCTCGACCCTGCGCCGGGAAGGCGCCGACCTCTTCGCCGCCTTCCGGCTGAACCTGACCGCGCTCTCCGCGGTCAGCCTGCTGGTCGGCGCGTTCCTGGTGTACGCCAGCGTCCGCGCCGGACTGGCCGCCCGGCGCCGCGAGATCGGGCTCTACCGGGCGCTCGGCGCCCCCGCCGGGAGCGTGGGCGCGGCGCTCGCCGGGGAAGTCGCGCTCGCCGCGCTGCTCGGCGGGGCGGTCGGGCTCCCGCTGGGGCTGGCCGCCGCCCGCGCCGGGCTCGACCGGGTGAGCGCCACGATGACCAACTTCTACCTCCTCGAGCGGATCGAGGAACTGGCGGTCACTCCCGGCGTCCTCACCGCTTCGCTCGCGGTCGGCCTCGCCGCCGCGCTGGCCGGCGCCTGGCCGGAGATCCGCTCGGAGATCCGCCGGCCCCCGGTCTCGCTGCTCGCCCCGGGGCGCGAGCCGCCCGGCGGCGGCCGCCGGCCCTACGCCGCCGCGGCGTTCGGCGTCTCGACTTCGACGGTTTAGCCCGGTCTGAGACCGGGAAGTCCTTGGTGCCCTTGGGGCGGCAGCTTGGATCCGGTTTGTAGTGTGCCGTGGTATTTGGTGATGAGTAACTTACTGCTATCATTCCCGCGTGTTCGTCCGCAAGTTCCGCCGGAAGAACCGGCCCGGCGTCGGCGTCCAGATCGTCCGGTCCTTCCGCGACGCCCGCGGCCGGCCCCGGCAGGAACTGATGGTCTCCATCGGCTCCGCCCCGGAAGGCCCGGCCCTCGACGCCCTGGTCGAAGTGGCCGAGAGGAAGGTGGCCGAACTCCGGCTGGCCCGTCGGCCCACCCTGTTCCCCACCGACCTGCTGCTGCGCCAGGCGCTGGAGGCCCGCCAGGACCGGCGGACGCGCCGGGCGCGGTTGTCGGAGGTGAGCCAACTGCAGGAGGAGGCCCGCCTGACCCTGGGGGTGCACGAGGTGTTCGGCGCGCTCTGGAGCGAGGCCGGACTGGACGGGGTGTGGGGTGCGGGGCACCCGGTGTCCGGTCGGGTGTTCCGGCATGCGGTGATGCTGCGGCTGGCGGAGCCGGGCCGGAGCAAGCGGGGCCACGCGCAGGACCCGCAGCGGAACTACGGGCTGGAGATCCCGGTGGAGAAGTTCTACCGGATGATGGACCGGCTGGACGGGGAGCGGATCGCGCGGCTCACCGCCCGGGTGGGGACGCAGGTTCGGCGGCTGCTGGGGGGCGAGGTGGAGGTGGTGTTCATGGATGTGACCACCCTTTCGTTCGCCTCGGAGCAGGAGGACGGGTTGCGGGCGAAGGGGTACAGCAAGGACCAGAAGCCGCACCGGGTGCAGGTGGTGCTGGCGCTGTTGCAGACGCGGGAGGGTTTGCCGCTGGGGTATCGGGTGTTCCCGGGGAACACGGCGGAGGTGAAGACGCTGCTTCCGTTGGTGGGGGAGTTGCGGGAGCGGTACCGGATCGGCCGGGTGGTGGTGGTGGCGGACGCGGCGATGCTGGGGACGAAGAACCTGGAGGCGTTGACGGCGGCCGGTTTCGAGTGGGTGGTGGCGGCGAAGCTCCGCCAGTTGCGGGGGAAGGACCTGGCGGCGCTGGCGGAGCCGGAGTCTTGGGCGGCTTCGGGGGAGGCGGGGCAGCGGCTGCGGGAGCACCGGGCGGAGGAGGGGGCGCTGCGGGGGCTTCGGCTGGTGGTGCGTTACTGCCCGAAGAAGGCGGAGCGGGACGCGGGGCTCCGGGCGAAGGCGGTGAAGCAGGCGAAGAAGCGGGAGGCGTCGGGGGTGAAGGGGAAGGGGCGGGCCGCGCGCTACCTGCGGGTGCGGCGGGACGCGGTGCGGTTCGACCCGGATCTGGTGGAACGGGACGCGCGGTTCGACGGGCTCCACGGGGTGTTCACCAGCCTGGCGGACCCGCCGGCGGAGATCCGGGCGCACTACGGGGGGTTGTGGCGGATCGAGCAGGGGTTCCGGGTGCTGAAGGGCACGCTGGAAGTGCGCCCGGTGTTCCACTGGACGGAGCGGCGGGTGCGGGCGCACCTGGCGATCTGCTACGCCGCCTTCGCGCTGCTCCGGTTGCTGCGCTGGCGTTACGCCCGGGCCTACCCGGAGGCGCCGCTGAGCGAGGAGCGGCTACTGCGGGAACTGCTCCGGGTGGAGGTCTCCCACGGCTGCGACCGGGGCACGAACGAGTGGTTCTTCCTGCCCTCGAAGGCCACCCCGGAGGCGGAGCGGATCTACCGGCTGGTGGGCCTGCGACTGCCCCGGCGGGCCACGCCGGTTCCACCCCCGAGGCGACTCCGCGAAGTCGCCTGACCTCCGACACCCCACCGCCGGACTCCCCCCGGTTGTAGTGTGCCTACGAAACCAAATCCCCAACTGTCAACCACTTACAAAGCCAAACCGTCGAAGTCAAGATCGAGATCCGCCTCGCCCCCGGCGCGGAGGCGGCGGCGGTGGCGGAGGCGCTCCGCGGGCGGTTCCCCGGCGTCCGGGTGGCCGAGCCCTCGACCCTGCGCCGGGAAGGCGCCGACCTCTTCGCCGCCTTCCGGCTGAACCTGACCGCGCTCTCCGCGGTCAGCCTGCTGGTCGGCGCGTTCCTGGTGTACGCCAGCGTCCGCGCCGGACTGGCCGCCCGGCGCCGCGAGATCGGGCTCTACCGGGCGCTCGGCGCCCCCGCCGGGAGCGTGGGCGCGGCGCTCGCCGGGGAAGTCGCGCTCGCCGCGCTGCTCGGCGGGGCGGTCGGGCTCCCGCTGGGGCTGGCCGCCGCCCGCGCCGGGCTCGACCGGGTGAGCGCCACGATGACCAACTTCTACCTCCTCGAGCGGATCGAGGAACTGGCGGTCACTCCCGGCGTCCTCACCGCTTCGCTCGCGGTCGGCCTCGCCGCCGCGCTGGCCGGCGCCTGGCCGGAGATCCGCTCGGAGATCCGCCGGCCCCCGGTCTCGCTGCTCGCCCCGGGGCGCGAGCCGCCCGGCGGCGGCCGCCGGCCCTACGCCGCCGCGGCGTTCGGCGTCCTGCTCGTCGGCCTCTCGGCGCTGCCGCTGCTCTTTCCCGGCGAAGCGCGGTTCTCGCTCGGCGGGGGCTTCCCGGCGGCGGGGGCGCTGGTGGTCGGGGCGGCGCTCCTGCCCGCCGGGGCGCTCTCGCTGTTCGGGCCGCGCCTCCGCCGGTTCGGGCATCGCTCGGCCTTCGGCCGGGGCGCGGCGGCGGCGCTGCGGGAGCCCTCGGCGACCGCCCCGGCGGCGGCGGCGCTGGTGGTGGCGGTGACCATGCTGGTCGGGGTTACCGCGCTGGTCGCCAGTTTCCGGACGACCCTGGAGACCTGGCTCGAAGAGACGCTGGCGGCGGACATCTATGTGTCCCGGTTCGGGAACCTGGGCGGCGGCGTGGCCGAGCGGCTGCCGCTTCCGCCGGAGGCGCTCGCCGCCGTCGAGGGCGACCCGGCGGTGGAGCACCGGGACTTCCTGCGCGGCGTCCGGGTCCACCTCGCCGGCCGCCCGGTGGCGGTGAACGGGATCGAGATCCGGGTGCCGCGCTCCACCGAGCGGTTCTCGCTGGTGGGCGGCGGCGAAGCGCCGATGGAGGAGTTGGTCGAGGGGGCGGTCCTCGTCTCCGAAGTGCTGGCGCGGCGGCTGGGGCTCGCCGCCGGCGGGCGGCTGGAACTCCCGACCGCGGCGGGGCCGGTGTCCGCGCCGGTGGCCGGGGTGTACCGGGACTACGGGAACCAGACCGGGGCGCTGTTCCTCGACGGGAGGCGGCTCGACCGGCTCTACCCGCCGCCGCGCTCCCCGGACGATCCGGCGGCGCCCCCGCCGGTGCACGGGGCGGCGCTCTACCTGCGTCCCGGCGAGGAGGCGGCGGCGGTGGCGGCGCGGCTCCGCGCTGTCGTGCCGGACGGGGTCGGCGTGGTGGACCGGGGGGCGCTCCGGGGGGCCGCGGCGCGCGTCTTCGACCAGACGATGGCGGTGACGCGGCTTCTCCGCGCCTTCGCGCTCGGGATCGCGGCGCTCGGGGTGTCCGTGCTGTTGTTGACGATGGCGCGGGAGCGGGCGGCGGAGATCGCGCTGCTCCGGGCGCTCGGGGCCGACTCGGCGCAGGCGGGGGCCGGGTTCCTCGGGCGGGGGGCGCTCATCGGGCTGGCCGCGCTGGCGCTCGGCGGGAGCGCGGGCGCCCTGCTCGCGGTGCTGCTGGTCGAAGTCGTGAACCCGGCCTGGTTCGGGTGGTCGCTCCAACTGTCCTGGCCGCTGGGGCCGCTCTTCTGGCAAGGGGTGTTGGTCCTCGCGGCGGGGCTCGCCGCCGCCGCGCTGCCGGCGCGGCTGGCCGCCCGGAGCGGCGGCGCGGCGGCGCTCCGGGAGGAAGTGTGAGGTCGGGCGGGCTCCGGCGGGCGCTGCTCGCGGGGGCGGCCGCCTGGGCGGCGGGCGCGGCGTGGGGGGCGGTTTCGCAACCCGCGGGCGGTTCGGAGTGGGCGCCGGCGGTTCGCGGCTACGACTGGGAGTTCCCCCGGGACCACTGGCGGCACGACGGGTACTCGACCGAGTGGTGGTACTTCGTGGGGTTCGCGGACGGGGCGGACGGGCGGCGGTTCTTCTACCAATTCACCCTGTTCCGGGGCGGCCTCACGCCCTCCGCGCCTGACCCCGCGCCGTCCCCGTGGGGCGCCCGCTACGCGGCGATGGGGCATGCCGCGGTCGCCGACGCCGGGACCGGGGAGCGGGTGTTCGTCCAAGTCGCCCACCGGGAGGCGCCCGGTCTCGCGGAGTTCGGTGAGTTCGGCGGAGTCGGGGACGGGGACGGGGACGGGGAGATCGGCTCGCTGCCGGGGCCGACCGGGACCTCCGCCCGGTGGCGCCTGGAGTTCGCGGACGGGGCGTTCCGGTTCACCGCCGGGAGCGCCGCGCCGGGGTTCCTCCTCGATCTGGTGGCGGAGCCGACCAGGCCGCCGCTCTTCCACGGGGAGGGCGGCTACTCGGAGAAGTCCCCCGGCGGCGCGGCGAGCCTCTACTACAGCCATCCCCGGCTCCGGGTGCGCGGCCGGATCGGCCTCGGGGGCTCGGCCACCGAAGTCGAGGGGGACGGCTGGCTCGACCGGGAGTTCGGGACCGCCTGGCTCACGCCGGAGCAGGCGGGGTGGGACTGGTTCGGGCTGACCCTCGACGACGGGCGCGACCTGATGCTCTACCTGCTGCGGACGGCGGACGGGCGGCTCTCCCACGCCGACGGGACCCTGCGGGACGCGGGCGGGGAGGTCCGTCGGATCGCCGCCGGCGGGATGTCCGTCGAAGCCCTCTCGTCCTTCACGCCGCCGGAACTCGGGCGGGAGGGCCGCCCCTACCCGGCGCGGTGGCGCGTCCGCATCCCGGCGGAGGGGCTCGACCTCCTGGTGGAACCCCTCCTCGCCGATCAGGAGAACCGCCGGGAGAACCGCCGGGGGCCGGCGATGCCCGGCCCGGACATCCCCTACTGGGAGGGCGCAGTGCGCGTCGGCAGGGCCGGGGAGGAGGCGGGTCGGGGCTTCGTGGAACTCACCGGCTACCGCCGCCCCTTCCGCGCACCCGGGCTCGCCCCGCCGTCGGCGGGCCGCCGAGACGACTCGCGGCCCGCCGGCCGGGTCTCACATCCCGGTCAGGCGCCCCGCGATCTTGTAGCACCGGAAGATGATGTGCCAGGACACCGCGACCACCACCAGCCAGAACACCCAGTAGTAGTCGCCGGGGATCAGGTAGTTGCCCCCGAAGAACGGGGTGGCGTGCTCGTTCGCCATCGCCCACAGGAGCGGCAGCGACATGTAGGTGTTGTGCTTCGACCGCAGGCCGGCGAGGGCCGGGTCCGCCGGATCCGGGGCCTTGCCCGCCTTGACCGCCGCGATGATCCGCTGCTGCGCCGGCCAGATGCGGAACCAGACATTGAAGGCCATCATCGTCCCGAACATGGCGCCGGTGTGGATCAGCACCGCCCGGGGCTGGAACCCGCCCCAGTACACATAGAGCGCGACGGTGAGCGAGAGCATCGCGAAGGACACGACGGTCGCCGCCCGCACATTCGAGGCGAGCGCGCTCTTCCACAGGCCGTCGTAGGAGAACACCGCGGTGAAGGTCAGGACGACCATGAAGATCGCCCCGAGGCCCCACTCTTCGCCCAGGTCGAGCGTCAGGCCGCCGTGGTAGAAGACGAGGAGGACCAGCAGGAACCCGGTGATCCAGGTCCAGGCCGCGCCCCAGCGGAACCAGTAGAGCGCCCGGGGCATGAGTTCGGGCACCACCTTCTGCTTGGTGGGCCCGTCCAACTTCGCGGCCATCTGGCCGTTGACGAAGTTGAAGAAGTAGAGGTGGCCGATCCACAGGATCCCCACGAAGATGTGGAGCCAGCGGATCACGAAGGTCAGGCCGTCCATGCTCTCGGTTCCTTCCCGGGCGCGCCGGGGCGCCCGATCTCCGATTCTACCGACGGGGGGCGGCGGGAGACGCCGCGCCGCCGCTCGACCGGAGGGAGCCGACGACGGCGATGAGGGTGTTCAGCGCGGCGCCGAAGAGCCCGGCGTGGATCCCGAAGAGGCGCCCGTGGCCGGCGAGGATCAGCCCCGCCGCCAGCGCGGTTCCGGCGAGCAGGCCCCAAAACGCCGCGTCCGCCCGCAGCCTCGGCCAGGCCAGCCCCAGGAAGAAGACCGGCGCGGCCTGCACCAGCAGGTCCATCTTGAGTTCGAGGAGCCCCCAGAGGCTGATCCGGGGGGTGAGCGCGACCCCGGCGAGGACCGTCATCACCGCGATCGCGGTCCACTTCCCGATCCGGGTGATGCGCTCTTCGGCGGCTTCCCGCCCGCCGCGCCGCAGGAAGGGGGCGAGGAAGTCCTTCGCCAGCATCGAGGAGAGCGTGAGCAGCACCGAGTCGGCGGTGGACATGATCGCGGCGACCACGCCGACCACGGTGAGCACGCCGAGCCCGAACATCCAGCCGGACTCGTCCGCCCACCCGGCGAGGAGCGCCGGGAGCACCCGGTCCGCCGCCACCCCTTCGAGCCCGCCCAGCCGGGGCAGGGCCAGGATCCCGACGAAGAACACCGGCAGGGTGGTGAAGAAGGGCAGGAACGCCATCGCCGCCACCGCCTTCCGCAGCGCCGGGGTTCCCGAGGCGGCGAAGATGCGCTGGATCGCCTGCGGATAGACCGCCCCGGAGAAGCCGATGAGCAGGACGGTGCTGGCCCAGCCGGAGAGGACCGGCCCCGAGGGGCGGAGCGCCTTCGCCGGCTCGTTGGCCAGGATCCACTCCGCGGCCTCCCCCAGGTCGTGGCCGGTGAAGAGCGCCGCGCCGAGCAGCCCGAAGAGGCCGACCGCGAGCAGGATCCCCTGCAGGCAGTCCGTCCAGGCGACGGCGCGGAGGCCGCCCAGCAGTTCGTAGCCGAGGATGGCGGCGGCGAGCACCGCCACGCCGGCGGCGTAGGGGACTTCGCCGCCGGAGAGCCCTTCCACCACATGCCCCATCGCCATGAGTTGGGCGAGCAGGTAGTTGACGATCGCCGCGGTCATGATCGCCGTCGCCGCCAGGGTGAGCCGGCGGGAGCGGAACCGCCAGTCGAGGTAGTCCGCCGGCGTGACGAAGCCGCGCCGCTCCGAGGCGGCCCGGAGGCGGGGGGCCATCACCAGATAGGCGGCGACGATGGCGAGCATGAACCCGACGCTCATCACCCAGGGGTAGCCGACGCGGTAGGCCTCGCCGGGGTAGCCGACCAGCGTGTTCCCGCTGTACTGGGTGGCGTAGAGCGTGAACAGCAGGACCACGCCGCCGAGGCTGCGGCCGGCGAGGTAGAAGTCGGCGAGCGACTCCGACTTCCGGGCGGCGCGCGCCCGGAGGCCGAGGAACGCCAGGACCGCGAGGTAGCCGGCGATCCCGGCCACCGCGGCCGCGGTGAAACTCACGCTCGGCCGGGCCGGTCGTCCGGCGCGGTCCCGGCGGCTCGTTCGGGCGGGTCCCCGCCGGGGGCGTCCGGGGCGTCCGCCGGGTCGTCGCTCCACCGGCGGAGCGCGAGGAACGCGGTCAGGACGCTGATCGCGAAGGTGAATCCCAGCGAGGCCAGCGCCCAGGCGGGCATCCCCAGCCGGATCGCGGGGGCGCCGCCGCCCGCCCACCACGGGATGGAGAGGGCGTAGAGGACGACGACCAGCGCGAGCAGCCGCGGCGAGTCCAAGGGCTCCCGCCGGGGGCGGTCGGGGACCGGTTCGGGCACGGCGGCGACTCTACCCGCCGGCGGCGACTCCTACCCGCCGGCGGCGACTCCTGCCCGCCGGCGGCGAAGGTCGTGGGCCGTCGTTTCGGGGCTGCGAGAATCCGACGCCGACCGGGACCGACCGACGCCGACGGACGCCGACCGACGCCGGGCCGTCTCCGGTGACCGGCGCGCTGTCCGGCGCGCTGTCCGGCGCCCTGTCCGACTCGCTGTCCGGCGCGCGCTCCCATTCCTTCCCGACGCCCCCCTCGGAGAACCGAAACGATGAACACTCACCCGCCGACCCGCTCCTTCCCGCTGCTTCCCGCCGCGCTCGCCGCCGCCTTCGCCCTGTGCGCCGCTCCGGCCATCTCCGGCGGGAGCGCGCAGTCGGCCGGGCCCGACCTCGCGGTCGTCGGCGGGCAGGTGCTCGATGTCCGGGCCGGGACCTTCTCCCGCGCCGAGGTCCTCATCGCCGACGGACGGATCACCGCGGTCGCGGAGGGCGCGGAAGTCCCGGAGGGGATCCCGGTCGTCGAGGCCGACGGGCGGTTCGTCCTGCCGGGGCTCATCGACGCCCACACGCACGCGGACCGGCTCTCGCAGGTGCGGCGCGCCCTGGAGTCGGGGGCGACCACGCTGCGGAGCGCGAGCGTCGGCTCCTACCGGGATGTGGCCATCGGCCGGCTGGTCAGCGAAGGGTTCCTCGCGGGGCCGGACTACCTCGGTGCCGGGGTGTTCGTCACGCCGAACCTCGGCGAAGCGCGGCTGGCGTCGGAGAGCCTCTTCGGGATGTCCGGCGCCGTCGAGAGCGAGGAGGACCTCCGGCTGCTCGTCCGGGTGAACGCCGAAAACGGCGTCCGCGCCGTCAAGACCCGCGCCACCGAACGCGCCGGGCTCCCCGACACCGACCCGCGGAAGCAGGTGTTCACCGAGTCGCAGTTGCGGGCGATCGTCGAGGAGGCGGCGGCGCTGGGCATCCCGGTGCTCTGCCACGCCCACGGCGACGAGGGCGCCCGCGCCGCGGTGCTCGCCGGGGTCGCCAGCATCGAGCACGGCACCTTCCTGACCGAGGAGACGCTGCGGCTCATGGCGGAGCGCGGCACGGCGCTCGTGCCGACCTACACCACGCTGGTGGACCTCGACGAACCGGGCGGCGACTACGACCACCCGGTGCTGACGCTCCGCGCCGACTTCATGGTGCCGCGGATGGTGGAGACCCTGCGGATGGCGCGCGAGATCGGCGTCCGGGTGGTCGCCGGCAGCGACACCTCCTACGACCCGGAGAGCGTGAGCCGCGTCGGCGTGGAAGTCGCCAACTTCGCGAAGTTGGGCTTCTCCCCCATCGAGGCGATCCGCAGCGCCACCCTCTACGCCGCCGAGTTGCTGCGGATCGAGGAAGACACGGGAACCATCGAACCGGGCAAGGAAGCCGACCTCATCGTGCTCGCGGAAAACCCGCTCGACCACCCCGCGGCCATCCAGGATGTGATCGCCGTCATCTCGAACGGCCGCATCGCCCTGAACCGCCTCCCCTTCACCGCCGAACCCGAGGAGTGAATGCGGCCGGGCAGCCTGTCCCCGGCGCGCTACGCTCGGGTTTCGGAGGTGGTTCCGCGGACGGACCGGTTCGACGAAGCACCGCTCCGAAGGCGAGAAAACACATGGCTACGGATCCGCTTCCTCGGGAAGCCGTGCCGGACCGGTGGCACGAATTGCTGTTCGCGGTGCGGCGCTCCCGCCGCTACCACATGCGCCGGGAGCAGTTCTTCGCCCGGTTCCACCGCCTCTTCGCCTTCCTGATGGCGGTCGGCGCATCGGCCGCCTTCGCCGCGGTCTTGGCGGATCTGCCGGTTGCCGCGTGGCTCGCCGGACCGGTGGCGTTCCTCGGCGTCACCGCGCTCGCGTCCGCGCCTTCCTCCAAGGCGCTGGAGCACAACGAACTCACGCGAGCGTTCACGAGGCTCGAGCGGAAGATGCGCGTTCCCGAGCCGCAGATCACCGAGGCGGCTCTCGCGGCGCTGGAGAGGCGCCGGCTGGAACTCGAAGTCCGTGAACCGCCGACGCTGCAGGTGCTCAACCTGATCTGCCACAACGAGGAAGTGCTTGCCGGCGGCTACGGACGCGAGCACTTCTTCGAGTTGCGGTGGTACCAGCGGCTCCTCGCGTCCCTGTTCGACCTTCGGTCGAGCACCTTCCAGCGGCCATCCAACGGCGGCTGAACCGGCGTCCGGCGGGGCGCGGCGGCCGTTTACACTCCGCCGCTTGCCCGAACACGACCTCCCGCTCAGGGACACCGAGACCCAGGCCGAGATCCGCCGGGCGGTCCGCGAATTCGCGGCCGCCGAGATCCTGCCGCACGCGGCGGAGTGGGACGAGCGGGAGCGGTTCCCCGGCGAAGTCGTCCGCAAGTTGGGCGCTCTCGGCTTCCTCGGCCCGATCTTCCCGGAGGAATACGGCGGCGCCGGGTTCGGCTACGGCGAATACGCGGTCCTCGTCGAGGAACTCGCCCGCGCCGACGCCTCCGTCGCCATCACCGTGGCGGCGCATGTCTCGCTCGCCGCGAACCACATCTACGAGCAGGGCACGGAGGACCAGAAACGGCGTTTCCTCGTCCCGCTGGCCTCCGGCGAGGCGCTCGGCGCCTGGAGCCTCACCGAGCCCGGCGCCGGGAGCGACGCCGCCGGGACCCGCACCACCGCCGTCCGGAACGGGGACGGCTGGGTGCTCAACGGCAGCAAGACCTTCACCACGAACGGCTCCGTCGCCGACTACGCGGTCTGCATGGCCCTCACCGATCCCGCCCGGGGCGCCCGCGGCATCTCGGCGTTCCTCGTCGAGCGGGGGGCGCCGGGTTTCCGCGCCGGGCGGAAGGAGAAGAAGTTGGGGCACCGCGCCTCCGACACCTCCGAGATGGTCTTCGAGGACTGCCGGGTGCCCGCCGACCGGATGCTCGGCGAACCCGGGTCGGGGTTCGCGGCGGCGATGAAGGTGCTGGACGGGGGCCGGATCAGCATCGCCGCGCTCTCGCTCGGCATCGCCCGGGCCGCCTACGAGCAGGCCGCCGCCTACGCCGGGGAGCGCCGGCAGTTCGACCGCCCCATCGGCGACTTCCAGGGGGTCCGCTTCCCGCTCGCCGACTGCGCGGTGGAGATCGAGGCGTCGCGGCTGCTCATCCAGCGCGCCGCCGCGCTCAAGGACAGCGGGGCGGCGACCACCACCGAGTCGGCGATGGCCAAACTCCACGCCAGCGAGACCGCCGTCCGGGTGACCAACCGGGCGGTGCAGATCCTGGGCGGCTACGGCTACACCCGCGAGTACCCGGTCGAGCGCTACCTCCGCGACGCCAAGTTGATGACCATCGGCGAAGGGACTTCGGAGATCCAGCGGCTGCTGATCGCCCGCAGCATCCTCGGCCGCGCCGGCGACGGCGCCGCGTAGCCTCCGGGGCGTCGGCGGCGGTGGCGGGGGACTCGCCGCGGACCGGGGATTTCGCCGCGCTGGTCGCGCGGCTTCGGGAAGGGGACCGGGCGGCGCTCGCCCGCGCCATCACCCGGCTGGAGTCCGGGGAGGAAGAGGCGGCGGTCGCGGCGGGGGGGCTCGCGTGGCCGTCCGACGCGCGGGTGGTCGCGCTCACCGGGCCGCCGGGGGTGGGGAAGAGCGCGCTCGCCGGCGCGCTGGCCGGAGTGTTCTCCGGGGCGTTCTCCGGGGCGTTCTCCGGGCAGGGCGCGGCGGGAGGGACGGGGGTGCTGGCGGTGGATCCGACCAGCCCCCGGAGCGGCGGGGCGCTGCTCGGCGACCGGGTGCGTCTCACGCCGCGCCCCGGGGTCTTCTTCCGCAGCATGGCGGCGCGGACCGGGGCCGGGGGGCTCGCGCCGGAGGTTCCGGGCGCGCTGCGGCTGATGGCGGCGGCGGGGATGACGCGGCTGCTGCTGGAGACCGCGGGCGTGGGGCAGGGGGACACGGCGGTGACGGGGTTGGCCGATCTCACGCTCGCGCTGACCGCGCCGGGGCTCGGCGACGAGGTGCAGGCGGCGAAGGCCGGACTCTTCGAGGTCGCGGACTTCGTGGTCGTGAACCAGTGCGACCGGGCGGGCGCGGAGGCGCTGGCCTCGCACTTCCGGGCGCTGCGGACGGCGTCGCCGGGGGGAACGGGGACGGGGGCGGGCGGGGCTGCGGCGGAGAGCGTGCGGCTGACTTCCGCGACGGAAGGGGACGGGGTGGCGGAGTTGGCGGAGGCGGTCGAGGCCGCGCTCGCCGCGCGTCCGGCGCGGACACGGGCGCCGGCGGGTTCGGAGGCGGGGGCGGCGCCGTTTCCGGCGTTGCGGCTCCACCATGTGGGGCTCGCGGCGCGAGACGCCGACCGGGCGGCGGCGCTTTGGAGCGGGTTGCTGGGGCTGCGGGAGACCGGGCGCTACCGCGTGGACGAGTTCGGCGTCCTCGCGGCGTTCCTCGCCCCGGCGGGCGACGCCGGCGCGGAGGATCCCGGAGGGCTCGTGGAACTCGTCCAACCCGCCGGGGAGCGCGGCGCGGTGGCGAAGTTCCTCGAACGGCGCGGGCCGGGGCTCCACCATGTGTGTTTCGAGGTGGCGGACCTGGCGGCGGCGGTCCGGGCGCTGGCGGACCGCGGCGTCCGGCTGGTGGACGAGAAACCGCGGCGCGGGGCCGGGGGGCATCTCGTGGCCTTCGTCCACCCGGAGAGCGCCGGGGGCGTCCTGCTGGAGTTGAAGCAGGCGGAGCGTCGGGTCTGACCCCGGGGCTGACCTGGGGGTGGCGCCCGGCCTTCGCGGCGGCCGTTTCGTAGGATTTCTCGATGGACTGGTTGCGAACGCTCTCCGTCCGCCGGGACCTCCTGCTCCTCGCCGGGGACGCGGCGATCGCCTACGCGCTGGCGTTCTGGCTCGCGGCGGCGGGATTCGGCTTCGCGCGCTTTCTGCTGCCGCTGCTGCTCGCGGCGCCGGCGGCCTGGATGCTCTGGCGGTATCTCGCCGCCGGGGACCGCGCCGGCGCGCTCCGGGTCATGTTCGGCTGGGCGGGCGCGCTGATCGTGCTCGGCTCGCTGGCGATGGCGCTGGCCCCGGAGGCGGCCGCGGGAGCGGTGCTCCGCGGCGAGGCCTACCGCGCCGAGATGATGGCCTGGCTGGCCACCGGGGAGGGCGCCGAGGGCGACCTCGGCCGCTTCCTCCCGATCCACCTCCGGCGGCTGGCGCTGTTCGTCCCGCTCTCGCTGGCGAGCGGCGGCGCGCTGGGGCTGGTCATGGGCGCGGGGATGGTGAACTTCATGGACTTCTTCGTCGCGTCCTACGCCGCGGCGTCCACCGGCGTCCCGGCGGCGCTGGCGTGGTTCCCCTGGGCGCTCTGCCGGGTGGCCGCCTTCGTGATCCTCGGCGTGCTGTGCGCGGAACCCCTCGTCCGCCGCGTCCGGCGGCTCTCCGGGCCGCCCGCGCCGGGGCGGGCGCGGCTGGCGTGGGTCGCCGCCGGCCTGCTCTTCGCGGACATCGCGCTCAAGGCCGCGCTGGCCCCGGTCTGGGGCCGCTTCCTCGGCAGTTTCCTCGACTGACGCTCCCCGCCGCCCGCCCTCCCGCTCACGCCCCGGCGGTGGTGGGCGATGCAGGATTTGAACCTGCGACTTCTACCGTGTGAAGGTAGCACTCTTCCGCTGAGTTAATCGCCCTCGCCGGGAAGAGCGAAAACGCTAGCAATACCGGCGCGAACGGTCAACACGCCGGCGCCGCACCGCTCCCGCTCCACGGAGGAACACCCCATGGCCATGGCCGACCCCGCCCATCCCGGAGAGATCCTCCGCGAGGAGATCCTTCCGGCGTACGGACTCACGGCCGGCGCGGCGGCGAACGCGCTCGGCGTGACGCGCCCGGCCCTGTCCCGAGTTCTCGACGGTCGGGCCCGACTCTCCGCCGACCTCGCGCTGCGGTGCGAAAAGGCCTTCGGCGTTTCCATGGACTTGCTGCTGCGCATCCAGACCGCGCGGGACATCGCCGATGCGAGGAAGCGCGAGTCCGAAGTCACCGTGTCGCGCTACGCTCCGGCGGCCGGAGACGCCGCGGAATCCGGCCCCGACTCGCCCGCGTCCCGAGCGCGGCGCGTCATCGCCTTCGATGAACCGCGTTGACCTCCGGGAGGCCCATCCAACCATGCCCATGTTCAACCCGCCGCGCACCGGTGATTTCGTCGAGCGGGAGATCGTCGAGGCGCGCGGCCTGACGGTTACCCGCGCCGCCGAAGAGATGGGCGTATCCCGGACGACGCTCTCGGCGTTCCTGAACGGCCGTACCCGCCTCTCCGAGGACTTGGCTCTGCGGATCGAAAGGGCGTTCGGCGTCCGCAGCGCCACCCTGCTGCGGATGCAGCGCGCCTGGGACACCGCCCCGGCGCGCCGGCGCCGGCGGTAGTTCCCGCCACCGAGAAGACAGAGACGGGCGCCATCTCGGTAGCGCCCGCCTCCGGTGTCGGTAGTGACGCCTGTGGAGGGGGAGCCGTCAGTCGGAGTCCTCGACGAACTGCTGAAGGAAGCCGCGGTGGAGGCGAGCCACGCGTTCCACGAAGTCGTCCATGCGACCGGGGTCTTCGGGAAACGCGATTGCACCGATCGTCATTTCATGGCCCGACCTCGAACGGAAGTCGCGTTGCTGCAGGTCGCCGATCTCGTCCGCCAGTCGGCGAAAGTTGGGCTGGTGCTCTTTCCGTACTCGCTGGGGATCGCCGCCCAAGCGCATCAAACGCAGCGGCTTCCCGGCATCTATGCGCCAGAACAGTCCACGGTCACCCTCGAAGAACAAGAAGACATACTGTGTCCACGGGTTTCCGGAACTCGTGCCCTTCTTCACTCCGTTCCAGTGCCTCGGCTGCGGCCTTTCGGCGGGTACGAGTTTCTGGAGACGGAGCATGAACTCCCACTGGACATGGGCGTGCCCCATCTTCCAAGACTGGAGGGCTTCGGTGCGGTCGGTAACGATGCGGCGCAGGTTCTCCTCGTACTGTCGCAAGACTTCGTCGTTTCGTACGGCGTCCTGACCGTGGAGAAAGCGAAGAAAGTCGTCAGCCGTCACGATGGAGTAGTGATTCGCTTCGACATTCTCGCGCTCGTTGCTGTAGATGTAGCCGGTCTTCAGGTAGATCGGCTTGATGAAGTCTTCGGGTTTGCTGTCGGTCCTGACCGCATCCAGATACCGCGCCAGTTGGTTGCTGTGTGCTCCGGTGCCGGTCTTGTCCTCGATGAGGAAAGTGACCATCTTGCCGTCGACTCTCGCTTGGAAGAAGACATCGATCTTGTCGCGGCGCCCTCGGGGGGCGTACTGCATCTCGAGACTCTCGACCGTGCCGATCTCGAAGTTTCCCGAGTGTCGAGCGGGCTCCCCGCTCCCGGGTGCGATTACGGGGACGGAGGACTCGTTCGGCTCGGCGCCGGCGCGAAACAGGAACCGCACGAAGTTCCGGCCGAACTTCTGGAGCGAGGCGGACGCATCCCGAGCGGATGCGTAGGCCACCAAGTAGCAGAGAAAGGCGTCTTGGGACAGTTCTTTCTTCGCGAAAGAGAAGATGTTGGGCATGTTGCGTCGACCTCAGCGACGGGAGCCGCGCCTGATCGCGCGGCTTCGGGTTCGGGGACTCGGGAGGCCGCCGCCGTTTCGGCAGCGACACATGAGCGCGCGGCGAGCGCGACCGTTCGGGTGCTCGTCGGGCGCGGGGCGAAGAACGGCGTCGTCCGCGGGGAATCGCTGCGGGACGCAGCGGGCGGGTAGCGCCGGGCGGCGCCGCGAGTTGAGCGGCCGCCGTTCGGTCGGCGCCGGAGTCAGGCGGACTCGGGCGCCGATCCAATCACATGGATTTCGGGGGGGGGGGGGGGCGTTCAAGGAAGCGGGCGGAGCCTACCAGACCGCGCGGTGGCCGGCGGCGGGGCGCAGCCGGAGGCGCCGGCGCTCGGGAGCAAAGACACAGGCTCCACCAAAGACACAGGCTCGGCGGTCGAAAAACACAGGCTGGAGACACAGGCTCCACGAAAGACACAGGTTCCGCGAAAGACACAGGTTCCGCGAAAGACACAGGCTCGGCTCCGCGAAGAACACAGGCTCCGCCGCGTCCGGCGGGGTCGGGGGATTCCGCGCGTGGTCGGTGTCGGTGCGGATCGAACCCCCCTTCCGTCCGCCGTACGGCCGGATCGACTGCCCGGCGCAGGCTCCCCGCGCCCGGATGCGCCCCTTCGGGCGCTGGAACTTATAAAATCAATAAATACAAGGACTTAGGAGCGAAAGACACAGGCTCCCAGCCTAAAGACACAGGCTTGAGACACAGGCTTCCGACCAAAGACACAGGCTCGGCGGTCGAAAAACACAGGCTAAAGACACAGGCTCCGCGAAAGACACAGGCTCCCGCCGGAGCGCTTCTCGTCGCGGGGCGTCAGAAAGTCTCCACCTTCATCATGTTGGTGGCGCCGCTCAACTGGGTGGCGCCGCAGACGACGACCACGCGGTCGCCGGGGGCGACCAGGCGTTCCGACCGCAGCCGTTCGAGGGCGCCGCTCAGCATCGCGTCGGTGGAGCGGAAGCGGCGGTTGCGCATCGGGCGGACGCCGTAGCGGAGGGCGAGGCGGCGGAACACCCGGTCCGAAGTGGTGAAACCCAGGATGCCGCAGGGCGGGCGCATCCGGCTCACATGGCGCACGGTCGCGCCGGAGTCGGTGAACGCCACGATGTACGCCGCGTCGATCTCCGCCGCCGCTTCGCGCGCCGCCGCCGAGATGGCGTGCTCGATCCGGCTGCGGTCGATGTGCGCGTGGTGGTGTTCCTGTTCGCCGAAGTCGGCGTGCTGCTCGGTGAACGAGGCCAGCCGCTCGAGCGTGCGCACCGCTTCGATCGGGTACTTGCCGACCGAGGTCTCGCCGGAGAGCATCACCGCGTCGCTCCCGTCGAGGATGGCGTTCGCCACATCGGACGCCTCGGCGCGCGTCGGCATGGGATGCGAAATCATCGAGTCGAGCATCTGGGTGGCGGTGATCGCGATCTTCCCCCGCGCGTTCGCCCGGCGGATCACATGCTTCTGGACCACGGGCACGCGCTCGGAGGAGGTCTCCACCCCGAGGTCCCCGCGCGCCACCATGACCCCGTCGGACGCCTTGAGGATGTCCTCGAGGTTCTCGAGCGCCTCCGGCCGTTCGACTTTGGCGATGATCGGCCGGTCGGCCGCGCCGAGCCGGTCGAGCAGCGCGCGAACCTGCTTCACATCCTTCGACTTGCGGACGAAGGACACCGCGAGGAAGTCCACTCCGGCCGCCACCGCGGCCTTCAGGTCGGCGCGGTCCTTGACGGTGAGCGACCGCCCGGAGAGCGGGACGCCCGGCAGGTTGAGCCCCTTGCGCGACAGGAGCCGGCCGCCGACGACCACTTCGGTCTCCACATCGGTGTCGCCGCTGCTGACGACATGCAGCCGGAGCAGCCCGTCGTCGAGCAGGATCGCGTCGCCGGGCCGGACATCCCGCGCCAGGTGCGAGTAGGTCGTCGAGACCGCCTCCGCGCTCCCCTGCACCTTCCGGGTGGTCAGGACGAAGCGCGAGCCGGGGGTGAGTTCGACGCCGCCTTCGGGGACTTCCCCGGTGCGCATCTTGGGCCCGGCGAGGTCGGCGACGGTGGCGACCGCCCGGTCGTGCTGCTTCGCGGCGCGGCGGACCGCGCGGACCCGGGCGGCGAGGCTGCCGGCGGTTTCGTGCGCGCAGTTCAGGCGGGCGGCGTCCATTCCGGCTTCCACCAGCGCGGACACCTCCGCCGGCTTCACGGTGGCCGGGCCGAGCGTGGCGATGATCTTGGTGCGCCGGAGCATGGGGTCGGCTGTGTCCCTTCGGTGGAGCGGCGGGCGTCAGGCGGTGGGCGCCGCTTCGTCCCCGTTGTCGTTACCGCCGCCGTCGTCGCTGCCGTCGTCCCCGGCTGTCGGTTCGTCGTCGGCGGTCGGCTCGTCGTCGGCGGTCGGGGAGGGCGGCTTCGGTGACGCCGGCGGGGCGACCACGGTCAGCAGGATCTTCAGTCCGGCGAGCAGCGAGCCGCCGAAGGTGCCGGAGATCTTGGAGCGGCCGACCCGGCGGCGGCAGGAAACCGGCACCTCGGCGGCGCAGACCCGGGCGCGCGCCGACTTCACCTGCATCTCCGCCGTCCAGCCGTAGTCCGGGTCGCGCATCCCGAGCGCCAGCAGCGTCTGCCAGCGGATCGCCCGGAACGGGCCCAGGTCGGTGAACCGGTAGCCGTAGAGCAGTCGGATGAGCGCCGCGGCGAAGCGGTTGCCCCAGCGGGCGTGGACCGGGTGGGCGCCGGGCTCCATCTCGCCCCGGATCCGGGATCCGATGACCAGGTCGAAACCGATGGCGCCGCCGCCCTCCGGCCCCGGCCCGAGCGGCGCCGAGGCGTCGAAGGCGCGGTCGGCCGGCAGCGGGAGCGCCGGCAGCGGTTCCCCGGACTCCTCGGACATGGCGCGCGTTTCCGGTCGGGGTTCGCCGGCGGATTCCGGGGCCTCTCCGGTAACGGTGTCCGTTCGGGGCGCGGGTGACTCGGGCGTCGGTGCGGTCCGTGGCGCGGGGCCGCCGCTCGGCGGGGTCTCCGCCTCGGCGGCCGTCCCGGCCTCCGGCTCGTCCGCCGGCTCCTCCTCCGATGCGGTCTCGGCCCCGGCGTCCGGCGTCGCTTCGGACTCCGCCGCCGTCCCGGCGTCCGGCGCCGCCGGGGAGGCGCCGTCGTCGTCGGCAACGGGCGGTTCGCCGCCGTCCGGGACGACCGCGGATGCCGGCGACGCCGGCCGCGGCCCCGCGAACGGCGCGGTCCCGGCGGCCGGCCGCGCGGCGGCGGGCCGACGCTCGGCGGAGTCGGCGTAGGAACGGCGGAGCGGGGCGAGCAGGGCGTCCAACTCCGTCGGGTCGTCGCTTCCGTCGGCGTCGAGGAACACGACGACCTCCGGGCGCTCTTCCTCCGGCGCTTCCGCCAGCCGGGCGATTCCGGCGAGACAGGCCCGGCCGTAGCCGCGCCGGGGCTCGGGCACCACGGTCGCGCCGAACCGGCGCGCGACCTCCCCGGTGCCGTCCGAGGAGCCGTTGTCCACCACGACGACTTCCGTCAACCGCTCCATCGGCAGCGCGGAGAGCGTCCGCTCCAGTCCCTCGCGCTCGTCCCGAGCCGGGATGATGGCCGCCGCCCGCAATCGCTTCCCCGTCGCCGCTTTCCGGCGGGAGAAAGTACAGGAAAACGCGGCGGGGGGCGCGGCGAACGGCGGCGTCCGACTTCGGCCCGCCTTCGCCCGGCGGCCCGGCGGCCCCGTTCGCTTACGATGCTTCCCGTGAATTCGCGCCGCCGTCCGCCGCTCCCGGCCGCTTCCGCCCTCGCTGCCCTGTCGCTCGCCGGCCTGTCGCTCGCCGGCCTGTCGCTCGCCGGCCTGTCGCTCGCCGGCTGCGGGGCGCCGCCGGACACCCGCCCGGCGCCGGCGGACTCCGGGGCGGTGGTGTTCCGCGGAGGGCAGGTCCTCGACGGCGCCGGGAACCCCTGGTTCCGCGCCGATGTGCTGGTGTCCGGCGGCCGGATCGCGGCCGTCGGGGTCGTCCCCGAAGCCTCGCTGCCGCCGGGCGCCGAGACCGTGGACATCGCCGGGCTGACCGTGATGCCCGGGTTCATCGACCCGCATTCGCACGCAGGGCGCGGCCTCGCCGATCCGGACCTCCGCGCCGCCGTCCCGTTGATCCGGCAGGGCATCACCACCGCCATGCTGAACCCCGACGGCGGCGGCCCGGCGGACCTGGCCGCCCAGCGCGCCGAGTTGGAGGCCGGCGGGATCGGCGTCAACGCGGCGCTCATGATCGGCCACGGCGCGGTTCGCCGGGCGGTCCTCGGCATGGAAGCGCGCCCGCCGACCGGGGAGGAACTCGAAGGGATGGCCGGACTGGTGCGCGCCGGTATGGACGCCGGCGCGTTCGGCATGACCGGCGGGCTCTACTACGCGCCCGGCAGTTACGCCGAGAACGACGAAGTCGTCCGGCTCGCCGCGGAGATCGCCCCCTACGGCGCGTTCGTGAGCCACATCCGCGACGAGAGCGACTACGGCATCGGCCTCGTCGCGGCGGTGGAGGAAGTCATCGAAGTCGCCGAGACCCACGACATCCGCGGCGTGGTGACCCACTTCAAGGCGCTCGGCCCCCCGGTGTGGGGGCTCAGCCGCGACGCGGTGGCGACGATCGAGGCGGCCCGCTCGCGCGGCGTCGAAGTCTTCGCGGACCAATACCCCTACGAGGCGTCCGGCACCTCCATCGTCGGCGCGCTGGTGCCGAGATGGGCGCTCGCCGGCGAGTTGATGCCGGGTATGCCGACCCCGCTCGAAGAGCGGCTGGCCGATCCCGAGTCGCGCTCCCGCCTCCGCTCCGAGATGCTGACCGCGCTCCGTCGGCGCGGCGGCGCGGAGACGCTGCTCCTCTCCCGCCACCTCGCCGACCCGTCGCTCGAGGGGCGGCGGCTGGACGACCTGGCGCGGGAATGGGGAATGGAACCGATAGACGCGGCGCTTCGGCTGCTCGACGCGGGCGGCGCCGGCCTCGTGTCGTTCAACATGTCCGAAGACGACATCGCCCACATCATGCGCCAGGAATGGACGATGGGTTCTTCCGACGGCGGACTCGTCCCCGACGGCCAGGGGCGGCCGCATCCGCGGTTCTACGGCGCGTTTCCCCGCCGGATCGCGCGCTATGTCCGCGAGCGCGGCGTGCTCACCCTCGCGGAGGCGGTGCGGGGCATGACCGGCCTGCCGGCGACGGTCTTCCGGATGAACGACCGGGGCCGCATCGCTCCCGGCTTGGTCGCCGACCTGCTGGTGGTGGATGTGGACGAGTTCCGCGACGCGGCGACCTACGAGAACCCGCACGCGCTCGCCGAGGGAATCGTCCATGCGCTGGTGGGCGGCGTGTTCGCGCTGCGCGAGGGCGAGCACACCGGCGCCCTCGCCGGCGAAGTCCTGACGCCGCACTGGCGGGCCGGCAGCGATGAAGGAGCGGCCCGGTGACGGGGAAAGCGGGCGGCGACGCGATCCGCGAGACGATCCTCGACACGGTAGGCGATACCCCGCTGGTCGCGCTGCGGCGCCTCGGCCAGGGGCTGCCGGGGCGCATCGCGGTCAAGATGGAGACCGTCAACCCCGGCGGATCGGTCAAGGACCGCATCGCGATCGCCATCGTCGAAGACGCGGAGGAACGCGGCGACCTGCGCCCCGGCGGCACGATCATCGAAGCCACTTCCGGGAATACGGGCATGGGCCTCGCGCTGGTCGCCGCGGTGAAGGGGTACCGGGCGGTCTTCGTCATGCCGGACAAGATGAGCGACGAGAAGATCCGCTCGCTGCGCGCCCTCGGCGCGGAAGTCGTGGTGACGCCGACCGCGGTGGAGCCGGAAGACCCGCGCAGTTACTACAGCGTGGCGCGCCGCTTGGTCGCGGAGACCGAAGGCGCCCTCTACGCGAACCAGTACCACAACCCGGTGAACCCGGAGACCCACTACCGCACCACGGGCCCCGAACTGTGGGGACAGGTCGGCCCGGACATCCATACCCTGGTCTGCGGCCTCGGCACCGGCGGAACGGTTACCGGAACGGGCCGGTACCTCAAGGAGCGGAACCCGGCCGTCCGCGTCGTCGGCGCCGACCCGGTGGGTTCGCTCTACGAGGAGTACTTCCGCACCGGGAACATCGGCGAAGCCCGCACTTACAAGGTGGAGGGAATCGGCGAGGACTTCATTCCCACCACGATCGACTTCGCCGTGGTGGACGAAGTGGTCTCGGTCACCGACCGCGACTCCTTCCTGACCACCCGGCGCCTGGCGCGGGAAGAGGGCCTGTTCGTCGGCGGCTCCGCCGGGACCGCGGTCGCGGCCGCGCTCCGGGTCGCGGCGTCCGTGCCCGCCGGCGCCCTGGTGGTCGTCCTCGCCCCCGACGGCGGCGGGCGGTACCTCTCCAAGATCTTCAGCGACGACTGGATGCGCCAGAACGGCTTCCTGGACGCCGGCTTCGCCGCCGGACAGGTCGGGGATGTGCTGGCCGCGAAGGGCGCGGCGGAAATCGTGAGCGTCCCCGAATCCGCCGGAATCCGCGAAGTGGTGGCGCTCATGCGCGAACACGATGTCTCGCAGTTGCCGGTGCGGGGCGCCGACGGCGGCTTCTCCGGCGTCGTCTCCGAAGCGACCCTGCTCCAGGGCCTCCTCGCCGGCGGCCCCGGCAAGAGCGAAGCCATCGGCGCCTTCGTCCGGACCGACGCCATCGAATCCCTGGACACCGCGAGCCCGCTCGAATCCCTCGCCCAGATCTTCACCCGCGGCCGCATCGCCCTCGTAACCGACCGCGACGCCCCCATCGGCCTGCTCACCCAGATCGACCTCCTCGACTACCTCTCCCGCGAAACCGCCCCGCGCTGACCGATGACCCGCGCGCCCTGCGCCGCCTCGCGCACCGGCGGGGAGGCCGCCGCGTGAACTCCGTTTCCGACGGCGCGCCGTTCCTGCGCCGGATCCGCCTCGGCGGCCTGCTCTCGTTCGCTCCCGACAGCCCGCCTTTCGAACTCGGGAGACTGAATGTCCTCATCGGCCCGAACGCCTCGGGCAAGTCGAACTTTCTGGAAGCCGTGGAACTCCTGAAGGCTCTGCCCGACGACTTCGCCAAGGCGGTGCGTCTCGGCGGCGGCGCCTCCGAGTGGCTGTGGAAGGGGCCCGGCGGCGGAGGCCCCGCGGAACTCGACGCCGTCGTCGGCCCCGTTACCGGGACCGACCAACTGCTGAGGTATCGACTCGACTTCGTGGCCGACGGGCGGGGGCGTGTCGAGGTCTTCGACGAGGCCATCGAGGCGCCGGAACCGGAGCCCGGGGAGACCGATCCGTACTTCTACTACCGCTTCCAGCGCGGTCATCCGGCGCTGAATGTCAGCGAGACCGCCGAGGGCTCGGGTCGGCGGCAGCGGCGCCTTCGGCGGGAAGATCTCCAACCGGACCAGTCGGTGCTTACCCGGCGTCGAGACCCGGACACTTATCCGGAGTTGACCTGGCTCGCGGGACAGTTCCGGACCATCCAGAGTTTCCGGGAGTGGTCGTTCGGACGAACCGCCCGGATGCGGACGGCCCGGCGGGCGGACCTCCCGAGTGACCGGTTGACCCCCGACGCCGAGAACCTGGCGCTCATGGTCGAACAACTCGACCACCACGACCCGGCGCGGCTGAACGACCTGGTGAAGCAGTTCTTCCCTCGTTTCGAGCGGATCTCCACCGAGGTTTCCGGGGGCCGGGTCGAGTGCTTCTTCCACGAGGCCGACCTGTCTTCTCCGGTACCTGCCACGCGGATGTCGGACGGCGCGATTCGTTTCGTGGCCGTGCTCGCCTGCCTGCTCGCGCCGTCGCCGCCGACGGTCCTCTGTCTCGAGGCGCCGGAACTCGGCCTCCACCCGGACACGGCCGCGATGTTCGCCGACTTGTTGGTCGAGGCTTCCGAGCGAATGCAGATCATCGCCACCACGCATTCGGACGCGCTCGTGGGCGCGCTGTCCGGCGAGGCGGACTCCGTCGTCGTCTGCGAGCGCCCGCAAGAAGGCACGATCCTGCGCCGCCTCGACGCCGCGGAAGTGTCGGAACGGATGGACGAGAACACCTTGGGAGACCTTTGGCGCATCGGCGCGCTGGGAGGCAACCAGTGAAGCGGCTGTCGGACCCGGAGCAGCCCGATCGGGTGGCTCCGAACTGCAGGAACCACTGAGCGCCTTCGGGCTCACCGAACAACAGGTCGTTCCCTCGGCGCGGATCGGACACCTCGACTACGGCGCGATCCGCTTCTTTCGCCGCAGGCAGGGAATGGACGCGGACACGGAGATGCAGCCGGCGACCGACGAGGATCTGCGCGCCGGGGGTATCGCCGACGACTTCGACGGGGAACTGCGCCCGACGCTCTACGGACTCATGCTCTTCGGGAAAGACCCCCAAGCGTATCCCCGCATGCGGAGCCTCTTCGTCCAGTGCGCGGCGTACGACGGAAGGGACCGGGCGGCGGAAGTCCTGAGCGCCGGGGAGGCGACCGGCGGACTCCCCGACCAGGTGCAGCGGGCGATGGGATGGTTTCGCAGTCTGGGACGGCGGGAGGTGTACCGCGGGTTCCGCCGCGAGGACATACCGCCCGTTCCGGAAGAGGCCCTGCGGGAGGCGCTGGTGAACGCCGTGATCCACCGGGAGTACGCGATCACCGGCTCGCAGGTTCTCCTCGAGGTCTTCTCCGACCGGATCACCGTAACCAGCCCCGGCGCGCTGCCGAACCACATGACCGTCGAACGAGTGCGTTCCGGCGGAATGCCGAGGCCGCGGAACGAGGCGATGGCCCACGCGATGGTCGTCCTCGGCTTCATGGAGCGGCGCGGACGGGGTTGGCTCCGGATGCGCCACGCCATGCGGCGCTTCAACGGCACGGAGCCGGAACTGCTGAACGACGGTGACGCCGGGTTCGTACGCGTGGTGTTCGACACGACGCCGGCGCCGTTCGGTTTGCGGGAGAGCGAGACCCCCGCGGAGACGAGCGCTTGACCGGAGGCGCCGCCTCGGGGCGGCGGAGTGCGCCGAATTCGCCCAGGCTCGTGGCGGCGAAACATCTCCGTGAGTACCGGATCGAAGTGCGCTTCGACGACGGCAAGGGCGGTGTGATCGATTTGGAGGGAGAATTGTGGGGAGAGGTCTTTGAACCGCTGAAGGATCTTGCGCTGTTCCGCCGGTTTCGGTTCGACGAGGAACTGGAGACGATCGTGTGGCCTACCGGAGCCGACCTCGCCCCCGAGTTCCTCTACGAACACGCGTTGTCCGCCGACGATTCGCCGGCAGGGGGCGCGCGCGGCGACAGCCGGGAGTAGCGGTCCCGAAACCCCTGCCTACATCCGGCGCCAGCGGGGGCCGGCGCCGCCTTCGCGGGGGGTCCAGCGGGGGCCGAGGACATCGGCGGCGCGGCAGTCCACGCAGTTGGACTGGTTGACGACCAAACCGTCTTCGCGCGCCTCATAGACCCCGGCGGGGCAAAGCCGCTCCCAGAGTGAGGCGGCTTCCGGCGGCACCTCCTCCGGAACGACCAGGTGCGGCGGGTGGTCGTCGCGCGTGTTGTTGCCGGAGAGGAAGACGCCGTCCAACTTGGAAAACGACGGGGCCTCGACGCTTCCGGTCTCCGGGGGCGAACGCAGCGTCTCCGCGTCGTCATGCACAGCGAGCGTTCCCGTCGGCAGCGCCCCGCGCGTCGCCGTGGCGAGCGCGGAGACCGCCACGCCGGTCCAAAACCCCCGCTGGAACGCCGGGCGCATGTTGCGCGTACGCCGCAGGTCGGCCAGCACCGAACTGTCGGCGAGCGCGGCGTCGTACATCGAAAGCGGCACCCCCGCCTTCAGGTGCGCATCCGCCGCATCCGCCGCGAGGATCCCGGAGAGCATCGCGTAGTGGATTCCCTTGAGCGAAGGCACATCCACGAACCCGGCGGTATCGCCCACCAGCACCAAACCTTCGCCGGACAGCCGCTCCGGCAGCGAACCGGGCCCGCCTTCGGGAATGAGCCGCGCCCCCCACTCCAGGCACTCCCCGCCTTCCAGGTGCGGCGCGATCAGCGGGTGCGCCTTCAACCGCTGCAACTGTCCGTGGGCGTCGAGCGCCTCGGTCGGGGCGTCCAAACCCACGACCAGCCCGAGCGCCGACAACCCTTCGCCCAGCGGGTAGAAGAACCCGCCGCCGAACGCCGCCCTCGGCAGCGGATACCCGACGGTATGGAGCACGCGCGCAACCGGCCGGGGCGACCGCCAGAGTTCCTTGACTCCCAGCGCGAAGACTTGGGGAGACCGGGAACCGATGCCCAGCCGCTCGCGCCACGCCTGGCCGAGCGGCCCCCGCGCCCCTTCGGCGAGCACCACCACGCGCGCCGCCACTTCGGTCGCCGGTTCGTAGCCCGGCCCCGGACTCCCGTCGCGCCGCGCCCCCGCCGGAACCGTGCGCAGGCCGACCACCCGGCCGCCGTCGAAGAGCAGCGCGCCCACGGAGAACCCGGCGAAGACCTCCACGCCCAGTTCCTCCGCGCGCTGCGCCAGCCACCGGGCGATCTCCGAGAGCGAGGCGGTGAAGCAGCCGCCGTTCCGCATCGTCGGGGGCGTCGGCAGCCGGAACGACCGGTTCCGGGTCAGGAAGCGGACGCTCTCCGCAGTCACCGGCTGCCGCACCGGCAACTCCGAGTCCCCGATGCCGGGGAACAACTCGCGGAAGCCGACCGGGTTCACCACCGCCCCGGAAAGACAGGCCGCTCCCGGCTCGACCGCCTTTTCGAACACCCCGACCGAGACCTCGCGGCCGGAGGCCTTCGCCGCCTGCGCCAGCCGGATCGCCGCCGCCAGCCCCGCCGGGCCGCCGCCCACCACCGCTACATCGAGCGGAACCGCGTCCGCCCCCGGCGCCCCTTCGGAGACCAGCCGGTCGAGCGGCAGCGGCGGGCGGTGGGCGGCGAGCCGGACGCCGCCCTCCCGGCGCCGCCCGTTCACGCCCCGAACCGCTCCGGATCCCAGCGGAGCCCCAACTCCGACGGCGGGCCGATGTAGCCGAGCAGCGCCGAAGCCGCCACCACCGCCGGGCTCGCCAAGTACCCCTCGCCGCCGCGCCCCATCCGGTTCGCCCAGTTGCGGTTGAAACTGGTGATGGCGCGCATCCCGGGCCGGAGCGCGTCCTCCCCCTGTCCGAAACAGGGGCCGCACCAACTGGCGCGGATTTCCCCGCCGACCGAACGCAGCACTTCCGCGATCGGCTCACCCCCGAGCCGGGCCTCCGGCCGCTCGATCCCCCGCCGGACGCCTCCCGAACCGGGGAAGATCACGAACTTCTCGCGCACCCGCTCCCGTCCGGCCTCCCGCGCCGCCCGGATCACCTGCGCCGCCGCCAGCAGGTCGCCGTAACTCCCGTTGGTGCACGAGCCGATGTAGGCGCGGTCGAAACCGATCCGCTCCGCGGCCACTTCGTCGGCCGGCCAGGCGTTCTCCGGCGCCGGCGGCTTGGCCACCAGCGGCGCCACTTCGCCGAGGTCGAAGCGGTCTTCGGCGGCGTAGGTCGCCGCGGCGCCCGGAACGACCGCGGGGTAGGGGAGGTCCTCCATCCCCCGCTCCCGGTACCAGGCCTCCGTGACCGGGTCGAACGGGAACAGCCCGTTCCAGGCCTCCGCCTCGGCCATCATGTTGGCGATCGTGTTGCGCCAGGTGACGGGCAGCGCGCCCCGCTCGTCGCGGAACTCGACCGACATCCCGGCGGCGGCCCCGTTCCACCGGGCGAGCAGCGCGAGGACCACATCCTTGCCGGAGCACCACGGCGGGAGCGAGCCGGTGAACGCCACCCGCCGCGCCGGCGCGGGCGTGAGCCAGACCCGCCCGGTGGCCCAGCCGAACCCGAGCGCGGTGGAGCCGACGCCCACCCCCAGCGCCCCGTAGGCGCCGTAAGCCCGGCTGTGGCTGTCCGCGCCGGGGACGACCGCGCCGGGCATCACCAGGCCCTGCTCCGGGAAGTAGAAGTGGAAGATGCCGTCGCCGGGGGCCGCGAACCAGGGCTTTTCCAGGCCCTCGGCGGCGGCGAAGGCCTCGCTGATCGCGGTCTGGCGGGCGTCCGCTTCGCGCCCGGTGAAGACGAAGTGGTCGCTGGCGATCGCCGCCTGGCGGGGGTGGATCGCGCCGCCGGTGATCTCCCGGAAGGCGTGGATGGCGAAGGGGGCAGTCCCGTCGGAAGCGGGGAGGAGATCCGCGGCCACGAGCACCGGTTCGCCCGGGGTGACCCGCGCCTTCGGGTCGGCGCGGTGGGCGTGGAGGATCTGCTCCGCCGCGGTGAGCCGGCGCGCGACCGGCGGTTCCGGCCACTCGATCCGGACCTCTTCGTTCCACGAGGCGAGGAACTCCCGGCGGCCGGCGGCGAGGATCCCGCCTTCGCGGCGGAACCGCTCTTCCCGCTCGCCGAGCGGCTTCGGGGCGTAGCGGCGTCCGAGCGAAACATTCGTCAGCGCCCGCGAGTCGGGCTCGAAGGAGAAGCGGTGGCCGTCCTGCGCGTCGGCGACCGCCTCCGGGCATTCGAGCACCGCGAGTCCCAGGTTCAGGGCGTTGCGGCGGAAGATGTCGCCCACCTCCCGGCCGAGCACCAGCACCAGCGTGGTTCCGGCGTCCCGCGCCACGCCGAGGAGGCCGGCCGGGCTCATCTCCCGCGACGAGCCGATCCCGAAGCGGTCGCCGGCGACGAGGAAGTTCCGCCCGGCGCGAACCCGCTCGGCGAAGTCCGGCATCAGCCGGCGGAACGCGCCGAGTTTCCACCGGGCGTCGAGCGCGTCGAGGCTCTCCGAGACGCAGTCCTCGGAAGGGGTGATCTGGTCGGTGTCGATCGCGTTCCGCTTGCGGCCGGGATGCGCGGGGTCCCAGAAGATGAGGGCTTCGCCCTCGACCGGCGCGGTCGAGAATCCGGCGCCCGCGCCCGGGTCGGCCGCGGGGGGCAGCGGCGCTTCGGGGTGGCGCCGGACGGGGGCGATGCGCATCGGCGACCGAGTATAGAAGCGGATCCGGGGTTCGCCGCGCTCGCCGGCCGGGACGCTGCGCGGGGCCGGGGACGCCGCCCGCCGGGAGTCCGGGGGGCGGCCCGGACCGGGCGCCGCCCTCTACAATTCCGGGCGCGCCGTGGCCCCCGTTCGTCCCCTCGCCGCGGCGCTGCTGAGCGTGGCGGTCGCTGCTCCCGCCGCCCGCGCCGCGGAAACCGGACTCCGGCAGGCGCCCGGCGCCGCCGCCGAGCCGGAGATCTTCCTGCTGACCATGGGGCCGGACCACAGCCAGTTGTTCCGCGAGTGGGGCCACGCCGCGCTCTGCGTGGACGAGAGGTGCTTCAACTACGGCACGACCGACTTCTCGCGCCCGGCGGGGCTGACCCGCGAGGTCCTGATGGGCGAGGCGCGGTTCTGGGTCGCCGCCTCCGACTACCGGGACACTCTCCGGCAGTACGCGGAGATGGATCGCAGCATCTTCCGCCAGGACCTCGAACTCGACCCGGCGGCGCGCGACCTCCTGCTCGGACGGGTCGCCGCCGACCTGGTGCCCGGCGCGTCCGAGTACATCTACAACCACTTCTCCGAGAACTGCACCACGAGGATCCGGGACTACCTGGACGACGCCGCCGACGGGGCGCTGCGGGGGGTCGCCGAACTGCCGCCGGTCTTCCGGGACGCCGACGGCCGCTACCGGCTGCGGACGCACATGCGCCGCGGCCTCACCACCCGCCCGCTCCTGGTCTGGCTCTCCGACATCGCGGTCGGGCGCTCGGCGGACGAGGAAGTCACGCCGTTCGAGGTGATGTTCCTGCCCGGCGCCCTCCGCCACGGGGTGGAGCAGGCGTTCGGCGCCGCGCCGCGCCGGCTCCGGGCCGGGCGGGACGGCGACCTGTTGCCGGCCGACCCGGGGAGTTCCCCGTACGCCGGGTGGCTCCTCGCCTCGTCGGCGCTGCTGGCCGGGCTGATCCTGCAGCGGCGGCGGGCCGGTCTTTCCCTCGGAGCGAGGGCGGCGGCGGGCGCGGGGCTCGCCGCGCTCGGCGCGGTCGGGCTGGGCCTGACGCTGTTGAGCCCGCTGCCGGCGTTCGCCACCGGCTCGCTGTTCCTCGCCGTCCCGGTGAGCGACCTGCTGCTGGCCACCCGCTTCGCCCGGGTCTATGCCTGGCCCCGCGCGGCGTTCGGCGCGTTGTTCCTGCTGGCGTTGGCCTTCGGGTTCACCACGCAGCCGCTCGGCTGGACGGCGGCGGGCGGAACGCTGGTGGCCGCCGCGGTCGGCTGGCGGCTCTCGCCCCGGTTCCGCGGCGCCTCGGCGCCGGCGCCTTCCCCCGCGGCCGCGTGAGCGTGGGCGCCCGGAGGGCCGGCCCCGGCGGGGGGGAACCGGCGGCCCGGGCCGGGGGCGGGGCCGGCGGCGCGGATCCGATCCTCGCGGCGCTGGTCGGCGAGGGGTCGCCGGGCGCTTTCGTGGCGGCGTTCCGGCGGATGGCGGCGGCGGCGAAGGACGGGCCTCGATACCTCCGCGAGGACACGGTCGAGCCGGTGCGCGAGGCTCCCCGCCTCCCGGAGGACGGCCCTCCGGCGAGCGCCGCCGACCTGGCCCGCACCGTCGCGATCACCATGAACGGCGGCCTCGGCACCACCATGGGGATGCGGGCGCCGAAGGCGTTGCTCCCCGTCGCCGAGGGGATGACCCTTCTCGACATCGTGCTGAAACGGGCGGAGAGCGTCGGCGTCATGCCGCTGCTCATGAACAGTTTCGCCACCGACCGGGCGGTGCGCGCCGCGCTCGGCGGACGGGAAGTCGCCTCCTTCCTGCAGCATCGGGCGCCGAAACTCCGCCGCTCCGACTTCACCCCGGTTCGCGTTCCCGGCGCGCCGGAACTCGAGTGGTGCCCGCCGGGACACGGCGACCTCTACACCGCCCTCGCCGCGAGCGGCTGGCTCCGGCGGCTCCTCGACCGGGGGTTCCGGGTCGCCTTCCTCTCGAATGTGGACAACGCGGCCGCCTCTCCCGATCCGGTCGTCCTCGGCTACTTCCTGGAGAGCGGCGCGCCGTTCCTGATGGAAATCGTGCGGCGCGACGCGTCGGACTGGAAGGGCGGGCACATCGCCCGGCGGCGCGCGGACGGGCGGCTGGTGCTGCGCGACACGGCCCAGTGCGCCCCGGAAGACGAAGAGGCGTTCCGGGACCCCGGCCGGCACTCGTTCTTCAACACGAACAACCTGTGGGTGCGCCTCGACGCCCTCGCCGAGGCCCTGGAGCGGGGCGGCGGTTTCCTGCCGCTTCCCACGATCGTGAACCCGAAGACGGCGAATCCCCGGGACCCTTCTTCCACTCCGGTCTTCCACCTCGAACAGACCGTCGGCAGCGCCGTCGAACTCTTCGAGGATGCCGCGGTGGTCGAAGTCCCGCGCGGCCGCTTCGTCCCGGTGAAGACCACGGAGAACCTGCTCGTCCTCCGGTCGGACATCTACGAGATCGACGAGAACGGCCTCGTCCGCGCGGCGAAGAAGCCGCCGCCGGTGGCGCTCGACGCCGAGCGCTACCGGTTCGTGAGCGACCTGGAGTCGCGATTCCCGCACGGCCCGCCGTCGCTGCTCGCCTGCGACCGCCTCCGGGTGACCGGGGATGTGCGGTTCGGGAAGCGCGTCGTCTGCGAAGGCGAAGTGACGATCCACGGCCGCCCCGACCGCGCCGCCTTCATCCCCGACGGGGAACGCCTCACGGGCGCCGTCCGTCTTTGATCCCCCTTTGATCCCCCTTTGATCCCCCTTTGATCCCCGTCGTCCGGTTCGATGGTTGGACCGGCCGCCCGCCGGGATCAGGCCACCGCGCGCCGTCGGGGGGAGACGCGCGCGGTCGCGGGTTCGGGCGCCGCGATCCGTAGGCGCGACGGGTTCCCCGACCGCCATTCTTCGAAGAAGGCGTCGAGCCACGGAGGGGTTTCGCCGGTGCGGGCGAGATGGCGAAGCGCCCGGTCCGCATCGTCCGGACACAGCCGGGCCAGGTCTTCGGGAATCGGCGCGGCGGCGGTCGTCAGGTCGCCGGGTTCGTACTTGTCCAGCGCATCGCCGTAGCGGCGGACCGAGAGCGACAGGATCCGGCGGCCCGGTTGCGAGGCGAGGTAGAGGAAGAGGCGGTCCACGAGGTCGGCGCCGAACACATTCGGGTCGAATCCGTGGTAGCAGGTCAGGTTCAGGGCCCGGCTGCGATTCCGGACGACCTTGTAGCCGCCGCGGGAGAAGACGCCGAAGAGGATCGGCGACGGCGTGCGCGCCTCGGTCCGGTGCCACGGGTTTCGGTGGCGCGTCAGGAAACGCCGATGGAAACCCCGTTCTTCGCCGCTCTTGAGGTAAGCGGTGGCCGGGCGCGACGGTTTCTTCGGCAGGCGCAGCAGGAGAGCCCGCGCGTCCCGATCCAGCAGCGCGCCCAAGTCGCCGGCGTCGAACACCGGTTTCGCGATCTGCTGACTTCTCGCGATGCAGGGGACGGTCTCCCCGCGGCCGAGCCCCAGCGCGGCGGCGCGCGAGCGGCTGAGGACGAAGAACTCGTTCGCCCCGGTCGCTATCCCGCGCCGGAACTTGCCGTAGTGACCGAGGCGCGTCGCGCGCTCCGGGCATACCCGCGCGCGGCTTCGCCGAAAGTGGGGAAGCCACTTGGACTCCGGATCGAGCGCCGCCGCCGGAATGCGCCGAACCGCCGGGCGGCGGAACACCTGCGGCAGGGCCGCCAGGTCTCGAATCCGATGGAACCCGACCTCGGCGGGTCCGCCGTCGGCGTCGCAGAGCACGAGTCCCACCGAGGTCGTCACTCCCGGAAACACTTCCCGCTCGCAGTCGAGGCTGACCATCGCCCGGAGGGCGCCCGAAGCGAGCAACTGCCGCTTGACGCCGACTCCGTATCCGGTGTTCAGGAACTCCAGGGGCATCAGGTAGGCGAGCCGCCGCCCATCTCCGAGTTCCCACAGCGACTTGAGCAGGAACGCCGCCGCCGCGTTGGTGTAACCCGAGAGGCGATGGTCGAGATGCCGGGCGAAGTCCTCGCGCACGGCCTGTCGATCGGGAAACCGTTGGAATCGCAGGTAGGGCGGGTTGCAGACGATGTTGCCCCGGCGCCGCTCCCACGAGCGCAGGTAGTTCCCTTCGACGAGCCGCGCCGACCCGGCGCCGCGCCGTCCCCGCCGCCAGGCGGCCAGGAGCGCCGGATCGATCTCCATACCCTCGAACCGCGAGCACCCGCGGCGGCGGGCCGCCTCGAAGAACGCCCCCATCCCGAAACACGGATCGAAGACCTCCCGCGTCCCGGACCCGAGCGCCCAGCCGACCATGAAGTCGGCGACCGCCGGCGGCGTGAAGACCTGTCCGAGCACCTGCGCCCCGCGCGACGCTTCGCCGGGTGTGCGGTGGCGGGTCACTGCGGCGGTTCTCCGAGGGCCTTCAGGAACGCGTCCCGGTCGAGATAGGCAGTGCCGCCGCTGAATCGCACATGGAACAGGAGTCGGCCGCGTTCGAGCGTCCTCATCACGGAATGATGGAGCGGCATCTGCATCCTGCCGACGACTTCTGTCCCCGCAGCGATGTTGATCTTGATCGTTGTCTTGCCTTGGTTCTTCACATCCTCTTCGATGCGGAAAGTGGCGCCGTCACCCTCCGGCTTGCTGATCGTACGGAGAATGTCCAGGAAGGAGATCAGATACGCCTTGTCGAAGAACACCTGCAAGTAGTAGTGCCGTACCCCGAACCGCTGGATCCAGCGGTTGACCAAGCATAGGTCTTCGAGTTTCGGCGTGATGCTCAGGTAGTCCCGCCGATGGAGGATGGCGATTCCACTCTTGAGCGTCTTCAGGAGTTCGGTGAGGCGCCGGAGCGCCGGAGTCGAGCGCCAACTCGGCTGGCGAAACGAGAGTTCGCGAAAGGTCGGTATGGACGCGTTGCGAACGAGGTCGTACAACACCGGGTTCTTCTCCGCGAGGAGAGAACAGTTGGGCTCGGCGAGTATCTCCCGTTGCACATCGAGGCATCGTGCCTCCGCGGCGCGAACCCTGCTGCTCATGAACGATGAGTAACGCTCGGACAAGAAACTGCTGGATCGAATCTCCAGCGCTGCCGTAGCGCGCCGGACGATTTCCGGCTGGGTCACGGGATCCTCGATACCGGGCACATCGGAACGGAAGATGAGGATGTCCGGTCGCTTTCCGATGGTGTTCAGTTCCTCCTGATAGTCGGAGAAGTGGCTCTTGAAGTCGGGATCGCCGGGGGCCGTCGCGTCGGTGTCGCCGTACCGGACGGCACGCAGGCCACCGGCGTGGTCGTTTATGGCGCGGATCACGACTTCCTCCGCCCAAGTCCCCTGCTCTCGGTTCGTCAGGAAGTCGGAACTCGCCGCTGTCGGACGGCGCCCCTGAACTCTCAGGTCGAGATCGATCGGGAGCGGTAGGGAGCGCAGGAGATCGAGCACTGCTCGGCGATAGTCCACGCCGCTACGACTCAGGTCTCGACGAAGCCCTCGACGGGCGACCGGGCGGTGCTACGGGCCGGTCGCCTCCGGAGCCGGAGGCCGGGGGAGGCCGAAACAAGGGGGAGCGCCGATAGATGTACTCGCCCACGGCGTCTCGGACGACCCAGGCGAGCGACACCCGCCGCTCGGCCGCGATCCGCTTCAGGTGAGCGTAGTCCTCGGAGTCCAAGGAGACCGAGACACGCTCCCTGCGTGTGGTGGGCGCTTCCGGCTCTTGTGAATGCATCACTGTGGTGCATTGTGCCGCACAGGACTCCGGCGAGCAAATCGGGAGTCTCCGGAAGACCGGTCGAGGGTGTGGGTTCGCCTGACCGGAGCGACCGGCGGGGTCAGTTCGCGCGGCGGCCCGGGGGGTCGGTTTCGGCGGTCAGGCCGAGCGGGCCGCTCGGCGGCGGACCGACGGCGATGGGCAGTTCCGGGACCGGCGGCGCCGGGGTCGGGAAGATCCGGCGGGGGACGGTCTCCACGGGCTTGGGGGTGGGGCGTTCGACGGCGCCGGCGGCGTCGCCGCCTTCGAGTTCGCGGAGGCGGCGGAGTTTGGGGAGGAGCCGCTGCTCCCCGGAGGCGACCGCGGCGTTGTAGGCGTCGGCGGCCCTGGTGAGGCCGACGCCGACCCCGGCGAAGTGCGCGAGGAACTTCTCCAGGCGGCTCCCGGCCTCGAGGGCTTCGCGGCGGAGGGCGTCCGCGTGCTGCGTGCTCGTGAAGTCGCGCCAACTCGCGGCGGCGCTCCACAGGATGCCGAGCAGCGTCGTCGGGGTGGCGAGGACGACCTTCTTCGCCCAGGCGTCGTGGATGAGCCCGGGAGCCGCCTGCTCGGCGTCGGCGAGCAGGGATTCCATCGGCAGGAAGAGCACGGTGAACGGGGGGCCGTCCAGGTCCTTCGGGTAGTCCCGCTTCGCCAGCGCGTCCGCATGGCCGCGGAGCGCCTTGGCGTGCGCGCGGAGCCGTTCGGCGCGGCGTCCGGCGGCGTCGGGATCCTCCGGCCCGGTCTCGGTGGCCGCCAGGTAGGCGTCCAGCGGCGCCTTGGCGTCCACCGCGAGTCGGCCGCCTCCGGGGAACCGCACCACGAGGTCGGGGATGCCTCCGTTCCCGCTCCCGTTCAAGCGGCGCTGGCGGTCGAAGTCGCATCGCTCGGTCATGCCCGCGGCCCGGACCAAGTTCTCCAGTTGCATCTCGCCCCATCTCCCCCGCGCCTGGCGGTCGCCGCGCATCGCGTCCCGGAGCGACCGGGCGCTGCCCTGCACCTCGCGCACCCGGCTCTCCAAGGCCTCGGCCACCCGGGTCAACGAGCCGTGGTCGGCCGCGCGGTCCTTGCCGAGTTGGTCCGCCTTCCGCTTCATCTCCTCGATGGAGTCCTTCAGCGGCGCCGCGGCGGTGGCGAAGTTCTGAGTCGCGATCTTCCGCTCCTGTTCGGCGGCGTCGCGCAGTTGCTCGACGGCCTTCCCGGCGGCCTTCTCGCAGGCGTCCCGGGCGACCTCCCGGCTCTGCCCGGCGGCGTCCCGCGCGATCTGCTCGAGGTCGCGCCGGGCCTCCGCCCGCCCGCGGCGCTCCCCGTCGGAGCGCCCGGTGAGGCGACCGACGACGAAGGCGGCCGCGAGGAGGAGGGCGGCCAGGGCCGCGAGAGTCAGGTAACTGCTCATGCGGGGAATCTTCGAGGGGAGGCGCGACAGGAACGGTCACCCCCTTTTTTCGAGCCCGCCGCCGGCGTCGGCGCGCTGGTGGGATACCGCGAGCCGCCTTCCTGTTCGGGGGCACCGGCGCTCGCGTCCCGGCGGGGGGCCGGGGCGCGGCGTCCGGTGAACTCTTGGCTGGTGGGGCTGGACATCGCTCGCTCCCGGGGCCGTGCGCACTACTTCGTCAGGGAGCCCATCGGGAGCGGTGAGACCACGGCGCGGACCACCAGCGTGCTGCCCTATGCCAGTTACCGGCCGACCGACCGGACGGAGTGGTGGGCAATCGGCGGTGCCGGCGAGGTGACCCTGGAAACCGACTGGGGGGATCGGGGTCGGGAGTCGTGCGACTTGTCGCTGGGGATGGGGCTGGTCGGGCTGCGGCTGCGGGTCTCAGGTTCCGGCGGGGGCCCGAGCGTGGCGCTCCGGGGAGACGCCGGGCTGGCCCGGCACACCATCGCCTCCGGCGCGGGCGTCTCCGGCGGGCGCGAAGCGCGGGCGGTCCGGCTGCGGGTGGGAACGGAGACCCGCTTCCGGCGGAGTCTGCGCGGAGGCAGCGCGTTCGAGCCGTTCGTGGCGGTGTCGGCGTGGACGGATGGCGGTACGGGAGCGACCGGGGTGATGTCCGGAGGTGTCGGGCCGCCTGCGGATGACGGCGGGGAGGCGGTTCCGGCTGGAGGCGCCGAGCGGATGCTGGCGGCGCACAGCGAGGACTGCGAGTGGGGCGCTGGTCTCACCGCGTTGCTGCAGCCGAGGCCGGACGGCGAGGGGCTGTCGTTCTCGCTGGCCTCGACCTGAGGCGGCTGGGGCCTACCGGACGCGTTGTGGCGTCCCGACGCGGACCTGCTCGGCGGCGGGCGGGGGCTCGACCGGCGTCCCGAAGGCGGCGCCTTCGATGTCCGATTCGGCCGGGCTCGCCGGCGGGCGGCTCCCCGGCGTGCGCCACGGCGACCCCTTTGGCGCCGGGGTAGATGTTCGTCCCGGAGTTGTCCGGCGAACGCCACTCCTACGGCGACACCCCCCGCCTCCTCCCGGCTCGGCATCCGCGGGGCCACTCGGCTCCAGCGGCCTCGGAAGAAGCGCCCGGATCTCTCGGTCTCGACCGGGCAGCCTGTCATAATGCGCCCTCATCGCAGCGTCGGATGGGCCCGTCGTAGAAACTCTCCGCCGAATGACGCGAGACGAGTGGCGAGCGACGCCGACGAGACCGGCCATCTACCACATCGTCCACATGGACCGCCTCGACTCGATCATGCATCTCGACGGTCTCGTGTGTGATGAGACGGTGACCAGGAAGTCGCTGGCGGGAACGACGATCGGTATATCCGAGATCAAGGAACGGCGCCGCGAGACGCGACTCGACAGCTATCCGGATCTTCGCGTAGGGCAGTGTGTTCCGTTCTACTTTTGCCCACGGTCGGTGATGCTCTATGTCATCGAGAGACGCAATCATCGGGACCTGGCCTATCGTGGCGGACAGGATCCGATCGTGCATCTGGAGGCGGACATGCGCGAGACCGTGACTTGGGCTGATTCGCACGATCTTCGATGGGCGTTCACTCTGTCCAACGCCGGGTCGAAGCACTTCGAGGACCGGTGCCGGTTGGAGCATCTGGATCAAGTCGACTGGGATGCCGTCTCGGACCGAGACTGGCGAGAGACGAGAGCGCGAAAGCAGGCCGAGTTCCTCGTTGAGAAGCGTTTCCCGTGGAATCTGGTTCGCCGGATCGGCGTGCGAACGGCCGCAACGGCGAAGTATGTCGAGGCGGCGATCCGGGGAGCGCCGGGGCGTCCCTCGGTCGAGATCAAGCCGGACTGGTATTACTGAGGCATCGGCAGTGATCGAGTATCGAAACGGGGATCTCCTGACGGCCGAGACTGACGCTCTCGTGAACAGCGTCAACTGCGTCGGTGTCATGGGCCGGGGCGTGGCGTTGGCGTTCAAGAGGCGATTCCCCGAGAATTACCGGGCGTATGCCAAGGCGTGTCGGCAGCGCCAGGTCCGGTTGGGTCGCGTGTTCGTCTACGAGACGGGACAGGTGTTTTCGCCGCGTTACATCATCAACTTCCCGACCAAGGATCACTGGCGGGCCAAGAGCCGGATGAAGGACATCGTGGAAGGCTTGTCCGATCTTGCGAAGTCGATCCGAGACAGGGACATCCGCTCCATCGCTATTCCGGCTCTCGGCAGCGGACTCGGTGGACTTCCCTGGCCGGAGGTCCGCGCTTCGATGGAGGATGCGTTGGGACAGCTGGGCGAAGTAACGGTTGCTGTGTATCGCCCGCGGGTTCCGTCTTCGGTGACCGCTGCCGCATCGAGCAGCCCGCCGAGAATGACCGAAGGACGTGCGGCGCTGGTGGCCCTGCTGGACCGGTATCTGGGGGCGGCGTTGGATCCCGTCGTGACGCTTCTCGAAGTGCACAAACTGATGTACTTTCTTCAAGAAGCCGGAGAACCGTTGCGTCTCCGATATGTCAAGGGACCCTACGGACCCTACGCCGAGAATCTCCGTCATGTGCTCTCTCGGATCGAAGGGCACTTGGTGTCCGGTTCTGCCGGTGATGGGGACTTGCCCGGACGGGAGATACAGTTGGCGCCCAACGCTCTCGAAGATGCCCGTGAGTTCCTGAACGGGAAACCAACGACGATGACGCGGATCGAGCGTGTAGAACGACTCGTGTACGGCTTCGAGGACGCGTTCGGAATGGAACTTCTGGCGACGGTCCACTGGGTGATCGAGCAGGAAGGCGCGCGGGACTTCGATAGCATCGTGAACCTCACCCACACTTGGAGCGAGAGAAAGAGGCACTTCACGAGACGGCAGATCGGGATCGCGGCCGATGTGCTTGCCGAGCAGGGGTGGTGCCCGCCTCGGGAGGACGCAGGCGAACCTTGAGGAGTGGTCCCTGGTGCCGGGCGTTGAGCGCCGATCCGGGCGGGCGCGGCGTTGCGCGAAGGGGGTTACTTCTGGGGGACTTCGAGGACGATCGACATTTCGGCGCCGGTGTGGGTGATGATGCGGACGGCGACCTGGCCGGTGCGGGGCTTGGGGAAGGGGGTGCTCGCGAGGGAGAGCATGGCGTTCCAGGCGTCGCGGTTCAGCCGGGAGCCGAGTCGGGCGGCCAGCCGCTCGACTTGACGGTCCTTGCCGTGGCCGGGGAAGTGGATGCGGTGGGCGAAGAACGCCTTGCCGTCGTGTTCGGTGTCCAGCATCCAGCAGGCGATGTCGGCCGGCTTCCCGGAACGCAGGTTCCCGCTGGACGGATCGAACACATCGAATCCCCGGACTTCGCAGGTGAAGTGGTCCGCGGGTCTCTCGGCGCGGGCGATCCGCACATCCGGCTCGCCGACCATGACGAAGGCGGCGTCCTGCTGGCTGTCCTTCAGGTTCCCGATCATCAGGTCGCGGTTCGCCAGCGCCCGGAGCACGCGGAGCCGTCCGCGCGTCTCCTCGCCGCTTCCGGCCCCGGCCTCGAACGCGAAGGCCACGACCAGCAGGGTATCCACCTCGTCCAACTGCACCGCCTCGTTGGCGGCCCGGGTGATGAGCGCCGGGGAGACGGTGATGTCGTCGGGGAGGATGGCCACCGCGATCCGTCCCGGCGGGGTTGCCGCCGCCGGTTCGTCGTCCGCGGCCCGGTGCGCCGTGTGGGTTACGACTCGCCCGGTGTGGGGCTCCAGCGAGTCGAGCCGGAGGCGGCCGGCGCCGGGAATGCGAACGCCGGCGGTCTCGAGCGCGGCGCGAACCGCTTTGGAGAGGTCGGAGTCGTGCTGCTGGGCGCCGAGGCGGTCCTCGTCAGCGGGAAGGTACCGCGACGGCGACTCGCTCTCCACGGTGAACGGGGAGGAGACGCGCACGACGCCCTTCTTCGCGTAGGGGCGATCCACGAGGAGCGTGGGATCGCGAACCTCGTCGTAGGCGAGGACGGCGGCGCTGACATACGGAACGCGCTCGTATACGAAGCCCTTCGCGGGATCGTTCGTAAACGGCGCCTCGCCCGCAGGCCCGCCGCCCGCCGCCCGTTCGATCGTTCGATCGTTCGATCGTTCGATCGTTTGATCGTTTTCACCTGTATCAGAAAGCTCGGCCTCCTTCAAGGCCCCCTCCGGGGAGTCCTGCAACAGGTGATACGGAAATACGCCGACGGCAAGCCGCTGCCGTGCGAGGGCGATCGGGACGGCGGCGGCGTCGATCGTGATCCACCGCCGACCCCATTTCTCGGCGACTAGAGCGGTCGTCCCCGATCCGCAGGTGATGTCCAGCACCAGGTCTCCGGGATCCGTGGCCATCAGGAGGCAGCGTGCGACGACGAGCTCCGCCGTCTCCACCACATAGTGGAGGTCACTCGGCGACATCTGGGTGCTCCAGACATTGTGGATCTTCCTTCCGGGTAGTTCGTCCTCGTACCGCTTCCAGTGTAGTCGGCCCCCTTCGCGTGCGGCGAGACGTCCCTTTTCACCCAGGCGTCGCAGTCCGTCCATGTCGACGCGCCACTGTTCCGTCGGCGGGCATGGGTAGGATCGGCCGCGCCACCTGAATGTTTGGGACCGACCAGTTGTCGACGGGTGCTGGGAGGCGAGTCGTGCGAGTTGAAACACTCGCGCCCCTTCGGGTAGGCGCTCGTCGGGAGACTCGATCTCTTCTGGCGACAGGTTGCGAATCGACCCGTCTGCGAGTTCGACCATCGTATACGAGGCTCGGTAGGCGATCTTCTCCCGGCGGCTCATGGCTTCGTGCAACTGCCGGAACTTGAGGTCGTCCTTCTCCTTCGCATACCACAGCAGGTAGTCCGCAACTTCGGGCAGAGTCTGCGAACTGCTACCACCGGACTTGACGAACGGGATCGTCGCCACTCGGTTCTCGGCACCGAAGACTTCATCGAGAACGACGGCCAGCCGGTGGACATTCGCGTTGCCGATCTGGACGAACAGGCTGCCGGAGTCGTGGAGTAGGGTCCGGGCGAGGACGGCGTTCCGGCGGATGTTGTCCAGGTAGGAGTGGATCCCGTTCTCGTACGCGTCGCGGAAGGCGCGGACGATGCCGACATCGCTCGGTACCGCTTTGCCGGTGTTTCCGGCGTCGCGCTCGTTCACCGAGGGCTGGAAGTTGCTGTTGAACTTGATGCCGTACGGCGGGTCGTAATAGACCATCTGGACCCGGCCGGCCAATCGGTCGCGGTCGGCGAGGGACGCCATGATCCGGCGGGAGTCGCCGCGGATGAGGCGGTTCTGCCAGTTGCCCCGGTGTTCGTACCACTCGTAGGCGGCGTTCTCGGGCAGGTCGTTGTAGGCCGCGCCGAACATGCTCCGGGTCTCCCGCCGGTCGGCGGGCGCCGTGGTCAGCGAGCGCACGAACGCGGCCGGATGGATCTTCTCGTGGATGTAGAGCGGGTGCGACTCGACTTCCAGGGCGTTCGGGTCGTCGCCGCGATCCCACGACAGGCGCGGCTCCCCGGCCCGGTCGTCGCGGATCGGGGGCTCGTAGCGGCGGGGCGCGCGATCCGCGTCCGTCATGTAGGGAGCGGTTTCCTCGGTCGGCAGGTTCAGCCGGTCGGCGGAGGCGTGCGCGTAGGCCTCCGGCGGCGCTTTCCGCGTGGTCTTCTTCTTGGGCATCAGGGGGATGCGGCTCCTCGGTGTCCGCCTCGGGACGCGCGGGCGCGGCGGATCGCGTGTTCGAGGTCGCGCCCCACTTCGTCGGGGCGGGTCAAGATGCAGTAACGCCAGGTCCCCCGGCAGTCTTGGTCGTCGGTGTTCGCGACCGCCGGAATCCATCGGCGCTCCACCGCCCTTCGTTTGGCTTCGCTGTCGCGTCCCGGCCGACCCTTGTACTCGATGATGAGGTGGATCGGCCCGCCGTCCGGGCCGGGTTCGGAGAGCCGGGCGAAGAAATCGGGAAGGTAGCGGCGGTGCGCGCCGGTTCCGGGCTCGAGGTAGGGAATCCCCCAGTCGAGCCGGTCGTTCCGCACCCACCACGACACGCTCTCGCTCCGGTCGAGCGCCGCCGCCACGGTCAGTTCCGGGTCGCTGTCGCAAGGCGCCCGGTTCACCTCGGAGCGCTCCGTGTCCCGGACGCGCCGCTTCGCGGTCTCGTAGCAGACGGAACCGGTGTGCAGCACGCGCTCCGCGGCGGTATCGCTCTCGTCGGCGTACACCGGCAGGATGCGCGGAGGGGCGCCGTCCGAGGAAGGACAGGCGCCGGCGATCTCGGAAGCGGCGCCTTCCAGCCGGCCGTCGCGCGTCACCGTGCGGATGTCCGGGTATTCGACCAGCGGGTGGGCCAGCCAGCGCTCCACCGCGTGGAGCGCGTCCCGGAACAGCAGCCGCCGGCGGAAGACGACGGCGCCGTCGCCGTTCTTCCGCGCGATGACCTCGAATCGGTCGAGGACGGCCTTCGCGAGGCGCCAGCGCTCCTCTTTCTCGCGCCGGACATCGTAGTGGACCTGTTCCTCTCCGGCGACGCCCGCAGTATGGGTCGCCTGCGGAAGGCTGGGCGTGTAGTCCCCCCAGGAAGAATCATCCGTCCGCTCCAGCGAGCGCGGGACGAAGCGGCGCACCCGGCTCTCGTCCAGGCGCAGCCGGGGGCCGGGCAGTTCCCAGCGGTACCCGGCCAGGTTGGGGAATTCCAGGCGGTAGTCCTCCCGCCCGGCGACGCTGAACACCGCGTAGGGTTCGCGCGCCGGTTCCGGGGTTTCGCCGGCGGTGCGCATGAAGGCGAAGGGCACGCCGAAGATGTTGGAGACCTCGGGGCGGAGCAGCCGCCGCTCTTCGTCGGCGAAGTCGTCGTAGGCGGTGCGGCGGAGCGATCTCCCGACCACCTGTTCGCACAGGAGTTCGCTCCCGAACTTGCGGAAGCCGAGGATGTGGGTGACGGTCCGCGTGTCCCAGCCCTCGGAGAGCATGGACACCGAGATGACGCAGCGGATGCGCTTGCCGGGGCCGTCCTTGCCGACGGTCTGGACGATCTCCCGCAGCCGTTCGAGCCGCTCCTTCCCGGTCTTCGCGTCGGGGGCGAACAACTCCCCCTGTTTCTTCATCACCGCCGCCAGGTTGCCGGTCAGTTCCTCCGGCGAGTCGAGTTTCGAGTGGATCAGGATCGTCGGCGGCGTGTCTTGCCATCCGGAGCCGTCGGGGCGCACATTCGAGAAGAGGGGCAGGCGGCCCGGCCGGTACGGGGGCTCCGCGCCCTCCTCGGCCTTCTCGCCGGCGATCCAGCGGTAGAACTCGGTGGCGTTCTTGACATCGTTCGCCACCACGATCATCACCGGGATCCGCCCCGACCGCGCGTACTTCTCGTTCGTCTTCTCGTAGTGCTCGTAGAGGGTTTCGAGCGGCGACCGCACGGCGTCGTCCAGGTCGTCGGCGTCGAGCCGTCTCGACTGCGCGTTCTCGTAGAGGTTCCGGTAGATCGGCGAGGCGGCCTCGGTGTCGTCGTCCACCGGGACGCGGGGCACCTTGGTAAGCCCGGCTTCTACGGCTTCGATCAGCGGGTAGTCGCTGACGATCCAGGGGAAGATGGGGGTTTCGAGGCCGGGAGGAAGGCGCAGGTACATCGGCGTCGCCGAGAAGTCGGCGATCCAGGAGAGGCGGCCTTGTTCGCGGAGCGCCCGCAGCGCCCGGAACCACAGCGCCGCGCTCTCCTCGTATTCGCGTTCCTCGCTGGTTCCCCGGGTCGTCGAGGAAGGGCGGTAGCAGTGGTGCCCTTCGTCGTTCAGCACCAGGATCTTCCGCGCGGCGCGGTGCGCCTTGAGCAGGCGCGCCAGCATCTGCTCGGGCGTTTCCTTCCACCGCTCTTCGGAGGCGCGGCCGCCGCGGCGCAGGAGCCCCTTGGCGGCCCCGGTGGCGGCGTCCCCGGCGCCGGCGACGAACAGGCGGTTGGCCGGCTGGAACTTGTGGAAGTTCAGGATGGAGACGCGGGCGGAGAAACGCGAGCGGAGATGTTTCGGGAGGAGCGCTTCGTAGGCGCGCCGGCCGGCGGGCGCGCTCGGGTCGAGTTCCGCCAGGCGTTCCCTTACCGTCAGGTTCGGCGCGACGACCAGGACATCGGCGCCCCGCCGTTCGCGCAGCCCCCGCCAGGCGATCACCATCGCCATGGCCAGCGTCTTTCCGGCGCCGGTCGCCATCTTGACCGCGACGCGATCCATTCCTTCGTTGCCCGCGGCGTTCACTTCGCGCAGCCGCTCCACGATCCCGGCGTGTTCCGCCGAGCGGAGGGCCGGGCCGGCTTCCTTGAGCCAGATCAGGGTTTCGACGGCCTCGCGTTGACAGAAGAAGGGGCGGGGTTCCGCCTCGCGCGAGTCCCAGTGGTCGAGGAGATCCGCGGTGCGCCGCGACACTCCGGGCCGGCCCCGCGCTCGCCAGTCGTCCACGGCGGCGCGGATGCGGTTGACCAGCGCGTGCGGGGGGAGTTCGGCCGCGGTGAGCGGGAGTTTCGGGTGGTTACCCGGCAGCGGGACCGGGAGGTAATCGCCGCTTCGCCTCCGGCCCTCGACCAGTTCGTCGGTGGCCCGGAAGTTCCGGTCGAGCCGCCAGTGCCGGCGCGGCTCACTCCACGGGTTGTTGAGGATCGGGTTTTCGCGCGAACTCCGCGCGGGCCGATTCTCCGACCGTTCTGCTGGCAAGTTGGAATTCGCTGCCGCGGGCCGCTGCGCGCGGCCCTTCGGGCGGCGGCGGATTGTATGGGCCGCCGAGCGGGCGTCGGCGCGGCGGCGCCGCCCGGTCAGGGCAGGGAGTGGACGGAGGCTTCGGCGTCGGCGCAGCGGACGGTCGCGCCGGGAGGGACTTCCGCCGGGAGGATCGCCAGGGCCAGCGCCGGGCCGTTGCCCTCCCAGTCCGGCGGGCGGGGAGCGGAACTCGTGATCTCGGCTACGGAGTCTTCGCTGTAGTGGACGGCGGCGCCCGGCGGGGGCGGGTCGGCCGGCGCGCCGGCGAAGCGCAACTGGCGGAGGAGGCGGGGGACGCGGCCGCGGTGGGCCTGGCGGGCCACATATTCCTGACCGATGTAGCAGCCCTTGCCCAGCCGGACATGCGCCGCGAGACCGGCGGCGAGCGGGAGCGAGGTCTCGGAGAGTTCTCCACCCCAAGCCGGTTCCCCGGCGGCGAGCCGCAGGTAGGCCGTCTCCTCCGCGGAGGCTTCGGAAGCGCCGCTGTCCGCGAGACCGCGCGCGGCCTCGGCTGCGGCGCCCGCCGGCAGCCGAACCGTGAACGACGGCCACGGGCGGAAATCGCGCCGGACGAAGCCGGCCTCCGTCTCGGCCGCCTCGCCGGGGGCGAGATCGGCCACGGCCTCGCCGTCGGCCGGGATCGAGACCGCCAGCGCTTCCGCCGCTCGCTCGCCGAAGACCCGGATGCGCCGTCCGGCTTCGTCGTCCGCGATCTCCACGGCGTCGGCGATCCGGTAGCGGTCGAGCCCGTCGCGAAGCGCCGCGAGCCGCGCCGGTTCGGCGTCGAGGTACACCCGATCCGACAGCACGGTCGCCGCGGCGGCGGCGACCAGGTTCCCCTTCGGGCCGAGCAGCGCGGTACGGGCCGCGCCCGGCGGCTTCGGGAGGTCGCCGGACATGATGCGGGTGAGGAACGCCGCCCGGTCGGCCCCGGTAACCACGATCCCCGGCGCCGCGCCGCGCGCGGCTTGAACGAACCACGCCCGCCCGGCGGGGAGCGGGGCGAAGGGCGGCTCGGAACCGGTCATCCGCCTCTATCCTAAGCGTCCGCCGCCGCGCTGCCCGGCGCCGGGAACCGGCCGTCGCGCCGCCCCCGACCGGGCAGCCCGCGCGCGCCGCCGCCAAGCCGATGCATCTTCCCCGAGCCCTCGTCTCCGAGTCGTTCCTCCCGCCCGGCTCGGCGCTCGACTTCGACGCGGTCGGCGCTCCCCGGCGGCTGCGCCCCCGTCCGGTGGTGGCCGACGCGGACGCCGGGCGGGCGCTGCGGGCCGACCTGGCGTGGTTTTGGAACTCCAACGCCGACTGGGCGGACTCGCAGGTCGCGGTCGCCGAGGACTACGGGGAGATCGCGGCGCGGCTCGTCGGGACGCTCGACCTCCGGCCGGACGACCGGGTGGTGCTCTCCCTTTCGGAACCGGACGGCCGCCGGGACGCCTGGATCGCGGCGCTGCCGGAAGGGACGGAGTTGGCCTTCTGGCCGCCGCGGGGCGACGGCCTGCTCCACCCGGAGGACCTGGAGGCGGCGCTGGACGAGCGGACGCGGCTGGTCCTCATGACCAAGGCCTGCCCGCTCACCGGGGCGGTGAACGAAGTCGTCCCGGTGGCGCAGCGGCTCGCCCCCCGGGGGATCGCCCTGTTCCTGGAAGCCAGCCACTTTGCGGCGCACGGGCCGCTCGACCTCCGCAACCTGCAGTGCGACGCCGTGGCGGTGGACGGCGCGGAACTGTTCGGCGCTTCGGGCGCGGCGGCTTGGGTGCGCCGCCCGGGGCCCGAAGCCGCGGAGGAAGTTGCCGCGGGCGAACTTCCCCCGGGCGTCGTGGCCGGGTGGAGTCGCGCCGTCCGCTATGTCGAGCGGCTGGGCGAAGCGCCGGGGGCGCTGCCGGCGCCGCCCTCGGACCGGTTCGGGCGGCGGGAAGCCATGCGGCGGGGGATGCAGGGCGTGCGGCAAGAGGAGCGGGTGCTCTCGCGGACCCTCCTCCGGGGTCTCGCCCGCGTTTCCGGCATCTCCGTGCTCGGGGAAGCGGATCCCTGGCGCGCGGCGCTCCGCACGCCGGCGGTGAGTTTCGTTCCGGGGAACGGGATGACCGGCGGGGGCGGGGCGGCGCTGGCCGAGGCGCTCCGGCAGGCCGGGGCGGAGGTCGGCGGCGGCGACCTGGGTTGCCGCGGCGCGTTCGCGGTGCTCGACGCGGAAATGGAGGCCGGGGCGGTTCGGGTCTCGCTCGCCCACTACCACACCGCCGAGGAGATCGAGCGGTTCCTGGGCGTTCTCCGCGGGCTGGTGTAACGGCGGCTCGGGGGCCTCGCGGCCCTCGGCGGCGGGGGCGCGTACGATCCGCGGGAGGAAGGAGGCTCGTTCCGATGCCGGACCGTTCCCGCGCGGGACTCCGCGCCGCCGCGGCGTTGCTCGCCGCCGGCTCTCTCGCGGCGCTGCTCGCCGTTGGCTGTTCTCCCTCCGGGGCGCCCGACGCCGGCGGGACGCACGACGACCTGGTCGCGCTCTTCGACGAGTGGCGCGCGTTCGAGCGGCCGACCTTCGTGGACGGCGTCCCGGACTACACCGCGGCGGCGATGGAGCGTCAGCACCGCGAACTCGCCGGTTTCCGCGCCCGCCTCGACGCGATGCCGCCGGACGACTGGCCGGTGGACGAACAGGTGGACTGGCACCTCGCGCGCGCCGAGATGAACGGGCTGGACTTCGACCACCGCGTCCGGCGTCCGTGGGCGCGCGACCCGGCGTTCTATGTGGTCGTCTTCCCGGCGGAGAGCGATGTCCCGGCGCACGAAGGCGCGGTGATCCACGGGTTCGTGGATCTTTGGACCTACGACTACCCGCTCTCCCCGGAGGACGCGGCCGAACTCGCCGGGCGCATCGGGAGTATTCCGGCGCTCCTGGAGCAGGCGCGGACGAACCTCGCGGAGTCGAACGCGAGGGACCTGTGGCTCGCCGGGTTCCGCGCGTTCGAGCGGCAGTCGAGCGACCTGGCGGCGTTCGGCGAACGCGCGGCCGGCGCGGGCGCCGAACTCGCCGCCGCCGTGGAAGCCGCGCGCTCCGCCAGCGATTCGTTCCGCGCCTGGCTGGAAGAGCAGGCGCCGAACAGGACCGGCCCCTCCGGGATCGGCGCCGACGAATACACCTGGTGGATGCGGCATGTGAACCTCGTCCCGTACTCCTGGGAGGAACAGGTCACGCTGATGCGGCGGGAACTGGCGCGTTCGCACGCTTCGCTGCGGCTCGCCGAAAACCGCAACCGGGACCTGCCGCCGTTGGAACGGATCGCTTCTCCGGAGGAATACGACCGGCGGCTGGACGAGTCCGTGGATCGCTACCTGGAGTTCCTCGAAGAGGAGGAAGTCCAGACCGTGGAACCCTGGATGGAGCCGGCGCTTCGTGCGGTGAACGGGACTTTCGCGCCGCTGGAGGACCCGGACGACCTCCGCAACTTCTTCAGCGAGGTGAACTACCGGGACCCCGACGCCTTCCGCCCGCACATGCACCACTGGATCGAACTGGCGGCGATGCGCGAAGCCCCGCACCCGAGCCCGATCCGCGCGGTTCCGTCGCTCTTCAACATCTTCGCCGTACGTTCGGAAGGGCTCGCCACCGGGGTCGAGGAGATGTTCTTCCACCTCGGGCTGCTGCGGGAGTCGCCGCGGTCGGAGGAACTCACCTGGATCATGCTGGCGCAGCGCGCCGCCCGGGCGCTCTCCGGCCTCCGGCTCCACGGGCGCGAGTTCGACATGGAGGAAGCGGTGGCGCACGCCATGGAATGGACCCCGCGCGGCTGGCTCACCGAAGGCGACCTGGTGCGCGGCGAGCAGCACCTCTACCTGCGCCAGCCCGGATACGGCACGAGTTATGTCGTCGGGAAGATCCAGATCGAGGAACTGCTGGCGGAGGTCGCGCTGCTGGCCGGCGACAACTTCACGATGCGGGACTTCTTCGACCGGTTCTACGCCTCCGGGGTGATCCCGCTGACGCTGGTGCGGTGGGAGATGACCGGCAAGAAGCATCCGGTCCTGGATCTTCGTCCGTGACCGTCGGCATTCCCGCGCCGCGCCGGCGGCGCTGCCCGGCTTCGTAGAAAGGCGGTCGAGGCATGTTCTTCACCCTCCTGTTCGTCACCTTCGTCCTCGCGCTCGCCGTCTCGTTCGGGACGGTGCGGTTCTTCCACCGCCCGATCGGCGCCATCCTCCGCCGGATCGTCGCCGACGAGTTGAGCGAGGCCTGGCGCCGGTACATCGAGTTCGCGGCGTATGTGGTCGGCGTCTCCGGCGGCGTGCGGATCCACGAGTTGGAGCGCTACATCTCCGCGCCGCACCGGGACGAGGAGATCCTGATCCTGAACGCCGAGCGCTGGACGCTCGAGATCTACCGCACGGTGATCCAGACGCTTCAGAGCATCGCCTGGATGTTCCTGGTGGTGTTCATCGTCGCGCTGCTCGCGTATGTCCTGACGCGCGGTTTCGAGTTGCGGCGGAGCGGCGGTCCTCCGGGAGGCGCGTCCTGAGCCGGCGGTCTCCGCCGTTCGGCGCCTTCGCGCTGACGGTCGGCCTCGCGTCCGCGGGCTTCGGCGCCGGCGCCGCCTCCGCGGAGGAAGTGTTTCGACTGGGGACCTTCGAGCGGCGGGGCGAAGCATTCCTCGGCGTCGTCCTGCGGGATGCGTTCGCGGTGGAACTCGACCGCGCCAACGCCTCGCTCGAACGCACCGAGCGTTTGTTCGTGCGTCTGCCGATGCCGGAGGACATGAACGAACTCGCCGGGCGCTGGAACCTGGGGATGCGCGAACGCGTCCACGCCGTCGCCGAGCGCGTGACGCCGCTGCTCGACCTCCCGCCGGACGAGCGCCCGGTGTGGATCCACGAACTCGACGGGTTGCGCTACTTCCCGCCGGTGCGTCCGGGCCTGATCCTGGCCGCGGCGTTGAACTACGCCGCGCACGGCGAGGAGATGACCACCGGACGGGCGGCGGAGATGTCCGACGCCTCGGCGCTCGACGACGCCCCGGTCTCGATGGACCACTTCTGGGAGCGGGCGCCCGGCGACCGGCGGCAGAACCCCTACCTGTTCATCAAGTCCGGCGCCGTCACCGTCGGCCACGGCGAACCGATCCTCATGAAACCCGGCCGGGAGCAGTTGGACTGGGAATGCGAACTCGCGGTGGTGATCGGGACGCCGGCGAGCGATGTCCCCGTGGCCGACGCGGAGCGCCACATCTTCGGCTACACGCTGATGAACGATGTGGGCGACCGCGAGGGCCGCGGCGACGACCGCTACGGCTCGGACTGGCTGGTCTGGAAGAGCAGCGAGACCTTCGCCCCGCTCGGGCCGTTCATCACCCCGGCGGAGTTCGTCCCAGACGCCCAGGTCCTCGACATCCGGTTCACGCTTTCCGGCGAAACCATGCAGGACGCGAACACCCGGCAGATGCAGCACCGCATCCCGGAACTCGTCCACTTCGCCTCGAACAACCTGATCCTCCGTCCCGGCGATGTGATCGCGACGGGAACGCCCGACGGCGTCGGAGTCGCGCGCACTCCGCCGGTCTTCATGGAACCCGGCGACATCGCGTCCTGTTGGGTGGAGGGGATCGGGACGCTCGAGAACCCGATCCGGCTCTGGGCGGACGCCGGTCCTCGTTGAGTACCCCTCCGAGAGCCCCGAAGTGATCCGCGACCCGCTCGGCGTCTTCCTGGCGCTCGTCGGCGTGGTGTGCCTCGCAGTCTTTCTCGAGAGCCGTTTCCGCGCCGCGAAGACCCTGAGCGCCGGGTTGATGTGCCTGGTGTTCGGCATGGCGCTCTCGAACGGCGGAATCCTGCCCGGCGACGCGGCGGCCTACGACCAGTTGGGGACGATCTGGGTGAACGCCGCCATCGTCCTCATCCTGTTGTCCGTGGACCTGACGACGGTGCGGCAGGCGGGGCGGGCGATGCTCGCCGCCTTCGGCGTCGGCGCGGTCGGCACCATGCTCGGCGCGTTCCTCGCCGCCACGCTGCTCGGCGGGGCGATCGGGCCGGAGAGTTGGAAGTTGACCGGGCAGTTCACCGGCACCTACATCGGCGGCGGCGCTAACTTCTATGCCTTGGCCGGCGCCTTCGAGACCGATCCGAACCTGCTCTCCGCGGCGGTCGCCGCCGATGTGATCGTCACCGTCCTCTGGTTGATGGCCTGCCTGCTGCTCCCGGCGCTCCTCTCCCGCCGCCGCGCCGCCGCCCGCCCGGCGGAAGCGAAGCCGGACCCCGCCGCGCCGTTCACGCTGGAGCGGCGAATGAAGGAGAGCGGCGAGAGTCTGCGCGTCGTGGACTTCTTCGGCTTGGCGCTCGTCGCCCTCGGCGTGATGACCGCGGCGCGGTGGCTCGGTGACCTGGTTCCGGCGGTTCCTTCGGTGCTCTGGTTGACCACGCTGGCGCTCGTCCTCGGCCATACCGCGCCGGTCCGCCGGCTGCGCGGGGCTCCGGTGCTCGGTTACGGCGTGCTGCTGCTGTTCCTCGCCGGAAACGGCGCGCAGTCGCTGGTCTCCGCGATGCTCGCCGCCGGCCCGGCGCTCTTCCTGTTCGCCGCGGTTACCGTGGGCGTCCACGGCGCGGTGATCTTCGGCGTGGGCCGCCTGCTGCGCCTGGACGCGGGGACGCTCGCGGTGGCTTCGCAGGCGAATGTGGGCGGCGCGGCGTCCGCGGTCGCCATCGCTTCCGCCCGCGGTTACGGCGACCGCCTCGTGCCGGGGATCGCGGTGTCCCTCGCCGGCTACGCGGTGGGCAACTACCTCGGCTACGGGATGGGTATCCTGAGCCGCGCCGTTTTCGGCGGCTAGACTCGGAGTTCGTGATGGTTCGACGACGGAATCCCCGTTTCCTCCCGCTCGCGGGGTTGTTGTGCTTCGCTGCCGCCGCCGGCGCGTTCGCCCAGGGCGAAGGCGGGCCGACGACCGCCGAGCGCTCCTACTGGTTCTATGTGGCCGCGGAGTCGGACGACACCGTGGACCTGGTGCGGTTCGGTCCGGACGGCGGCGAACTGGTGAAGCGCATCCCGGTCGGGATCCTGCCGGCGGAGATCGAAGGGCCGCACGGCGTGCGGGTCTCCCCGGACGGACGCCACTGGTTCGTCTCCATCGCCCACGGAATGCCCTACGGCACGATCCACAAGTTCGAGACCGGCTCCGACCTCGAAGTCGCCGACACGACCGCGGGCCTGTTCCCGGCCACGATGGACATCAGCCCGGCCACCGGATTCCTGTTCGCGGTGAACTTCAACCTGCACGGCGACCATGTGCCGTCGTCGGTGTCGGTCATAGATACGGTATCCATGACCGAGATCGCGCAGATCGAACAGGGGGTGATGCCGCACGGCTCCCGGCTCGGCCCGGACGGCCTCCACGCGTACTCCGTGGCGATGATGAGCGCCGAACTGTTCGAAATAGATACCTACACGCTGCAGGTGCGCCGCCGGATGCGGCTCACCGGCGACAACGCCACCACGGTCGGCGTGGACGCCGGCGGCGCCGGCGGGGAACACGCGGCGCATTCCGGCCATTCCATGGCGGGTCACGCGGCGGGCGGCGCCGCCGGCCCGGCCCCGAACCCCACCTGGGTCCAGCCGTCGCCGGACGGCAAGGCGGTCTGGCTGGCGCTCCAGGGGCTCGACCAGGTGCTCGAAGTGGACCTGGAGTCGTGGTCCCCGCGCCGCCGGTTCGGAACGCGCAGCGGCCCCTACAACCTCGATGTCTCTCCCGACGGCCGCCACCTCGTCGTAACCGAGAAGACGAACCATTCCGTAGGCTTTTGGGATCTCGAGACCGGAACCGAACGCGCCTCCGTCCCGGCGTCCGCCCGCATCACCCACGGCGTGGCCATCACCCCGGACAGCCGCTTCGCGGTCGTTACCGTGGAAGAGATCGGCGGCGAACCCGGCCGCGTGGAGTTCTACGACCTCGAGACGCTGGAACGCGAAGCCGTGGTCGAGATCGGCAAACAGGCCTCCGGCCTCGCCTTCTGGAAGTCGGAATAACGCCCCCGCGCCGACCCTCCGGACCGGTCGCGCCGTTTCCCGCTGCCGGACTGGAAATCGAACCGCCGCCGCTGCAGCGTCCGGGAGCCGCCTCGTGATCCGCGAAGTCGAGACCCGGCACTTCAGGAATCTCCGGGACGGGGTGTTCCGGATCACCTCGCCGATGGTGATCGCCGGGCCGAACAACTCGGGAAAGACCTCGCTGCTGCGGGCGATCTCGCTCTGGGCGGAACTCATGACCCGCTGGATCGACGGGGCCGGCAGTCCCGTTCGCGAAGACGACGGGAACTACCCGCTGCAGCGGACGCAGTTGGCGAACATCGCTTCGATTCCCGTCGCGAACGGGGATCACCTGTGGACCGGGAAGAAGGTCGAAGACCCGATCCGAATCACTCTCCGTACCGACGAGTGGCGGATCACCCTCGAGATCGTCCATCTCTACTCGGAGTTCCTCGGATTCCGCCCGGCGGCCGATGTCGAGGACAGCGCCCTGGACGCGCTCCGTTCCCGGCCGCTCCGCGCCGTGTACCTGTCGCCGGTCTCCGGTTTGGAGGTGCGGGAGCCCCCGCTGAGAGCGGACGCCGTTCCCGCGTACTTGGCGCTGAACCAGGCGGGGTCGATCCTGCGAACCATCGTGCGCGAGGTCAGTGAGGACGAGCGCAAATGGGGCATCCTGACCGCCGAGGCGCGAAAACTCTTCGGGTGGGAGTTGCAGCGGCCAAGCGTCAACGCGGTCAGCGTCCAGGTCGGGTATCGGGAGGCCGGGAGCGCCCCGACCTACGAGTTGGAGTGCGCGGGAAGCGGCGCGCTGCAGATCCTGCTGATGCACGCGACGCTGCTGCGTTTCGAGGGGGCGGTGGTGCTCCGCGATGAACCGGATGCGCACCTGCATCCGTGGCTGGTCGAGGTGGCGGAGCGCGGGCTCCGGCAGTTCGCGGGAGACAGCGGGGCGCAACTCATCGCCGCGACGCACTCCCCGCACCTGATCCGCGCTGCGGAGCCGAGGAATCTCTCCGTGATGGTGGACGGCCGGTTGGTCGCCGGCGCCGGCGATGGGAGCGCGTCTTTCGCGGAGCAGGCCGTCGAGCACCTGGATCCGGAGGACATCGCGCTGGCGCCGGCAGCCTCGGGGATCCTCTATGTGGAGGGACGAACGGACATCGAGATTCTCCGGGCGTGGGCCGAGCGCCTGGATCATCCGGCGCTCCGCTTCCTGAAGCGCCCCTTCTGGAAGCAGTGCGCTCTGGGGCGGCGGTTCGGCCCGCCGCAGCACTATCGGCTGCTACGCGGCCTGCTCTCCTCGGACCTTCCGGGCGTCGTGCTTCGGGACGGCGACGGCAAGACGCACAGGGAGTCAGGAAGACGGAACGGTCTGCGCCGCCTGTTCTGGAGACGCTACGAGATCGAGAACTACTTGCTTCACCCGCAGGCTGTCGCTCGTTTCGTGACGGTCGAAGAACCGACCGTAGCGGAAGAAACGGCCGACGGTTTCCTTCGTGACCAACTGTTGCCGCCCGTCTATCGGTCGCCGCTGAAGGATCACGAATACCACCGACGCATGAAGGGCAAGACAGTGCTCTCGAACGCGTTCGCGCAGATGGATCGTCCGCCGTCGCAGCGCGAGTACTGGCGGATCGCGGCGGTGATGACGCCGGAGGAGATCCACCCGGAGGTGGTGGAGAAACTGGACGCGATCGCCGAGTGGTTCGGGTTGACCGCGGAGGAGGACGAGTCGGCGGTCAGCGGACGATGACTTCGTCCAGGTAGATCCAGGGGGTTTCGCCGGCGTTCGGCCAGCCGTCCGGGATGCGGGGAAGGCCGGTGATCCGGACCTCGACAGCGCGGGCGGGGGCGGCATCTTCGGGGAAGCGGAGTTCCAGGTAGCGGCGGCCGCCGGTCGGGGGTTCGTCGGCGTCCGGGGCCGGGGCATCCGGAACGGGGGCGGCCACAGGTTCGCCGAAAGTGGCGCCGTCGGGGCTCAGCGCGGCTTCGGCGCGGAGCGGGAGATGGACGCCCGAGTCCGCGTGCTGCAGGAACCCGAGTTTCACCTCGCGCACCGGGCGGGGGCGTTCGCCGAGTTCGATCCGGACGGTGAGGGTTTCGCCCCGGTATCCCTGCCAGTGTCCGCCGCGGCGGTCGATGGAGCCGCGGATGCCGTCCACCAGACCCGCGTCCCCGGCGGCGGAGTAGCGGGAGGAGTTCGGCGGCTCGACGACGACCGGCCGGCCCCGGGCGAAGTGCGGCGTCAGGTTGCGCTCGGCGAAGTCTTCGAGTTCGAGGGAGCGGCTCGCGACGGCTTGGGCGGCTTCGGCGTCGGGGAGGGCGCGGCGCGCGAGGACGCCCGGATCGTCGCCGGGGGCGAGCGGGCGGAGCAGGTAACGAAACGCGAGTTCCTGCGGACGGATCGCGTACGGGAACCGCGCGGCGGCGCCCCAGGAGTCGTCGCCGCCGAGGCCCATCTGCCGGTAGTCCACCGAGAGCGTGACTTCGTCCCGGGCGACGAGGTCGGACTGGTGGCGGCGGGTCTTGGTTTCGCCGCCGTCGAGATCCGAGATCCGGTAGGGCAGGGCGGAGAACGAGATCGTCGGGAGCCCGACGACCAGGAGACCGGCGCCGTCGGCGTTCCGAACGGCGGCCCAGCGGGTATCGGTTCGCGTACCGGTTTCCTGCGGGCGGACATACGGATGCGCCATGTCGGCGAGCGGGAGCGCGTAGCGGGAGACGCGGGCGCCGGTTCGGCGGTCGATGTAGTTCTCGTGCGGGCCTCGGCCATACCACTCGATGCGGTCGAGGTCGCCGGGGAGCGACAGGACGGTTCCGAACCGCGGGATCTCGGGCAGGTCCTCGTCCACTTCGTCCATCCGCGCGCGGACGCTGATCGTCCCGTCCGGAGCGAGGTCGTGGGTGAGCGCGTACCGGGCTCCGACGGAACGAAGGGCGAACCGGCTCTCGACGCGCACGGTGTTTCCCGTCCGCGTCCACTCCATCGCTTCGAGCGCCCGTTTCGGCGGACGACCGGCGAGCCGCCAGACGCCCGAGCGTACCGGTTGGCCGTTGCCGTAGTCGTTGTCGGTCGGCGCGCGCCAGAAGTTGGGCGCCGGCCCGGCCCGGATCAGTTCCCGCCCGCCGGCCGCGTACGAAGCGAGTGTTCCCAGAGCGCGGTCGAAGACGGCGGTGAAACCGTCGCCGCGCACTTCGAGACTCTTTTCCGTCTCCACGACTTCCGGTGCCGCGCCGGGCGCGGGGGAGACTTCCGGCGTGTCGCCGACAGCGAAGGCGAACTGGTCCCAGGCGACCTCGTGACCGGCGGGCAGCAGCGGCGCGTCCTCGCGGGTCCGGAAGCGAAGGGTCAGGAGGACTTCTTCGCCGGGTTCGGGGCTGGTTCGCGGCAGGTCGAGTTCCACGGTTTCGGTTTCGCCCGCCGGGGTCGTCAGCGGGGGCAACTCGCCCTCATGCGTCACCACTCCGTCGGTTTCGAGTTGCCAGCCGCCGACCAGGTCGGACAGGTCGGTGAAGTCGCGGCGGTTCTCGACTTCGATCCGCCCGGCGGCGAGGTCCGCGGCGAGGTCCGCGGCGCGGACGCGCACCGGCCGGTAGGCCTTCGCGACTTCCCGCGCGTGGGGGTGCGGCTTGCGGTCGGCGGACACCAGTCCGTTCACCAGGAAGTTGCCGTCGGTGGGGAAACCCGCCGGGCCGAAGTCGCCGCCGTAGGCCCAGTAGCGGCGTCCGGCCTCGTCGCGCGCGGCGAGCGCCTGGTCCACGAAGTCCCAGAGGAATCCGCCCTGCAGCGACGGATGCCGATCCATGACCCGCCAGTAGTCGGCGATGCCGCCCACGCTGTTTCCCATGGCGTGGGCGTATTCGACGAGCACGAACGGCCGCATCGCGCCTTCGGCGGGCCCGCGCTCCGCGTAGTTCTCGAGCCAGTAGGGACGCACATACATCGGGGAGACGATGTCCACATTCTCGCGTTCGCCGGAACCCTCGTAGAGGATCGGCCGGGTGGGATCGGCGCTGCGGATCCACTCCGCGGCGCGGTCGAAGGTCTCGCCGTCCCCGGCCTCGTTGCCGAGCGACCAGACGATGACCGACGGATGGTTGCGGTCGCGCTCCACCATGCGGACCGCGCGGTCGAGGTGCGCCTCGAACCAGTCCGGCCGCCCGGCGAGCGTGACGCCGGGCTCGTATCCCATGCCGTGGGACTCGATGTTCGCTTCGTCCACGACATAGAACCCGTATTCGTCCGTGAGTTCGTAGAACCGGGGCAGGTTCGGGTAGTGCGCGGTGCGGACGGCGTTGATGTTCAGCGACTTCATCAGGCGCAGGTCTTCCCGCATCGTCGCCTCGTCCACCACATGGCCGCGCTCCGGGTGGTGTTCGTGGCGGTTCACGCCCCGAATGGTGAGCGGCCGTCCGTTGAGCAACAGCCGGGCGTCCCGGACTTCGACCCGCCGGAACCCGATGCGGACCGATACGGCTTCGGTCGCGCGGCCGGCGGGATCGCGCAGCGTCAACGCGAGCCGGTAGAGCGCGGGAGTCTCGGCGGTCCACGCGCGCACCGGCCCGAGGTCCCGCTGCAGCGACGCCTCGGTGTCTCCGCCGGGTTCGATCTCGGCTTCGAGGATCCACGGCGTACCCGGGACCGGGCGGCCTTCGGGATCGAAGAGTTCCACGAGCAGGTCGCGCATCCCCGCCGCTTCCGGCGCGAGGTTCTCGAAGAACGCCGTGAGCGAGAGGCGGCCGTTCCGGTAGGAGTCGTCCAGGTCGGCGGTGACTTCGAAGTCCCGGAGGTAGGAGCCCGGCCGCGCCAGCAGGCTCACGCTGCGGTCGATCCCGCTGATGCGCCAGAAGTCCTGGCTCTCCAGGTAACTCCCGTCGCTCCAGCGAATGACCTGGACGGCGACGAGGTTCGAGCCCGGGCCGAGCGCGTCCGTGATGCGGAACTCGGCGGGGGTGCGGCTTCCCTCGCTGTATCCGATCTCCCGGCCGTTGACGAACACGAAGAAGGCCGAATAGACGCCTTCGAAACGGAGGAAGACTTCGTGTCCGGCCCATTCTTCCGGCAGGTCGAAGGCGCGCCGGTAAGAGCCGACCGCGTTCTCGTCCCTCGGGACGCGCGGCGGGTCGGCGGGGAAGGAGTAGGACTCGTCCCGGTACACCGGGTGTCCGTACCCTTCGAGTTCCCAGTTGGACGGCACCGGAATCGTGTCCCACCCGGAGTCGTCGTAGTCGCTCTCGAAGAAACGCGCGGGCCGTTCGGACGGATTCCGCGCCCAGTGGAACTTCCAGTCGCCGTCGAGGCCGAGCGCGCGGTCGGAGTCTTCGGCGCGTCCCGCCGCGGCCTCCTCCGCCGAAGCGAACGGCGTGAAACTCGCCCGCGGAGATTCCCGGTTCCGCGCGAAGACGCCCGGGTCTTCCCACGGCGGCGGCTCTTCTGTCGGCTGGGCGGCGCCGAGGGCCGCCCCGAACAGGAGGATCGGCGCCGTCCGCCGGGCGCGGGAGAAAGGGGTCGTCACGGCTCGGTCTCCGGCAGCGGCGCCTCGGGCGGGGCGAGGTGGCCGGCTTCGAGGAACGCCATGATGCCGAACAGCGCGCCCCACGAATGGAAGGGATCGCTGGAGAGCCGCTCGTCGTCGCCGGTTCCGGTGATCGAGGAGTAGTTCTCGCTCACATACCCCTGGCGCCGCCATTCGGAGAGGAACATGTCGAGCGATTTCCGGGAAAGTTCGGCGGCGGTGTCGTAGTCGCCGGCCCGGCGGAGGCCGAGGTAGGTGAGGAAGTTCAGCGGCGGCCAGATGGCGCCCTTCCAGTACCGCTGGCGAGGGAACGAGGGGTCGTCGCGGGTCGTCGAGGGCAGGATCCATTCGCCCCAGAACTCCTCCGGGTTCCGCAGGTGTTCGCCGACGAGCCGCCGCGCGCGTTCCGGACTCGCGGCGCCGGCGAGGAGCGGGTAGAACAGGGTGGGCGAACGGCGTTCGGAGAATCGGTCGAGGTCGGTCCGGTAGTTCAGGTAGTAACCGCGCTCTTCCACCCAGAGGGTTTCCAGCGCCCGGGTGAACCGCGCCGCGCGTTCGTCGAGTTCGGCGGCTTCGGCGTCCCGGCCCAGGAGGCGGGCCATCTCGGCGAGCGCCCGGCAGTCGGCGATGTGGAGGCTGGTGAGCCCCACATCCTGCAGTTCCAGGGTGTTCTTCGCCGGGTCGAACGGCACGCCCTCGTACATCGGCGAGTCGTCCATCCCCGATTCGTAGCCGGCGGTCTTCACCGTTCGCACTCCCGGTTCGGCGAACGGGTTGGGCGCGTCGTGCGAGCCGTAGGAGAGCAGCCCCTCGTTGAGCCGCCTCTCCGGCCACCACCGGTTCCAGGCGAGCAGCGGGTCGAACGCGGCCTCGAGGAACCAGCGCTCCGGGTATCGGCGATAGACCTCGCGCACCATGATCGAACCCACCGGCGGCTGCGACCGGTCCCACGACTTGCTGCCGTTCCCCCGGTTGTCGTTCGGCAAGAACCCTTCGGCGGTGCGGCCCCGCAGGTGTTCGATCACATTCGCGTAGGCCAGGTCCCGGCTGTCGAGGGAGGTCAGGTAGGCGAGGAAGAAGTTGTCCCACCCGAAGAGCGCCGAGCCCCCGTATTCCTCGTTCCAGAGCCGCCCCACCGTCGAGACCACGCGCCCGTGCCGCGCCTCGAACACCGTGTTCCAGGCCACCCCGGAAACGACGGCGGCGTAGGCGTCCCGCAACGGGCCGTAAGTGGCCGCGCGTTCCTCGAACGCGTCCCGCCGCCGACGGAGCGCGTCCCGGATCTCCTCTTCGGTCCTCACCCGCCCGGTGGAGATGCCCACCGCCCGGTCGAGCCGCGCCACGAGGTGGGGGAGCAGCGTTCGCGTGTAGGGGTCCGAGACGATCCCGCCGATGAGGTGGATGCGGCTCTCGCCCTCCGGCAGCCGCGCGACGAAACCGTCTTCCGCGCCGGAGACCGTCCCCGGCCGGTTCCACGCGAGTCCGGCGCCGACGATCAACTCGAACGACGACTCGGACGGGCCCGAGGGCTCGACCAGCGCCACGAAGTCCCCGCTGTCGCGCCCCGCCTCGACGCGGAGACGAAGACCCTTCCACTCGAGGTCGTATTCCAGGTACGACCCGTCCGCGGCGTGCAGTCCCGGCCGGATCCGCTCCGCTTCCGGGTCCCTCCGCCCGATCAGCGCCTCTTCGAGGTGGTCTTCCTCGAGCCACGAATTCCGCTTCAACCCGAGGTCCACGGTCAACCCGTCCGGCAACCGGACGAACCGCATCACGCTCCGACTGTCCCAAGTATTCCACCCGCTCGCGAGCCTCCGCTGGATCTCCCGGTACTCCGCGGTATCCCCGAGTCCCGCGTCGTACTCCGCATACGAATCCGGCCAGTCCGCCGGCGCCTGCTGCGGCGCGCGGGGAGCAGGACCGCCCGCGGGTTCTGCGCCGGCCTCCGCGGCCAGAAGGGCCGCGACCAGGATCGGCAGCGTCGTCATTCGTCCGCCGCGGAGCGGGCGCGGGCGATGAGCGACCGCGCTTCGGCGAGCGAGGGGTCGTCCTCGGACGACTCGGCGCGGGCGCGCCTCAGAGCCGCTTCGGCGGCGGGGAGGTCGCCGCGGACCAACTGCAGGCGGATGAACTCCTGGGCGAGCGGGGTGGAGTCGGGGTGGGCCTCCCAAGCGGTTTCGATGCGCCGGGCGGCGTCGGCGGGTCGGCCGGCGGCGCTCAGTTCGGCGGCTTCACGGAGGGCGACACTCGCCACATGTTTCGGGTGCGCGGGGAGAGTCGCCTGGAAGTAGGTGCGCCCGGCGTCGAACTCGAAGACCGGAACGGGTGACCCGTTCCGGCGCATGGCGAGGAATACCTTTTCGAGACCGGTGAACCTGCCTTCGGCGAATTCCCGTTCCATCAGGAACTCGGCGATTCGCCGATTACGGCTCGGGATGACGGGAAGGAACGCGCCCGGACGAAAGTGGCGCGGCTCCCATCCGGGCATCGGCCCGGGGTAACTTCCCACGACGAGGCGGCTGGGGTAGATGAAGACGCGTATCGGGTCGGGGTTCTCCGGGCCGTAGCCGCGGTGCATGACGGCGTTGACCAGCAACTCGCGGACCGCCGGCATCGGAAAACTGCGCCAACGCTTCGACCGGATCGTCTGTTTTTCCAGGTAGGTCGTGAGTTGTCCGTCGAGATAGGAAATCGCCTGCTGGAGTTGATCGAGCATTCCCCCGTGGAAGGTCCTCTCCGCCAGGATGTCCCCCGACGGTTCGCCGTGGAAATGGACGACCTCGATCTTCGCTCCCCGGATCCACTCCGTCGGGTCTCTCGAGAACAGGAGCAGTGCGGCGTTCACGGGTACGTCCTCGCCGTTCGTCCGCATCGTAAGCCGCATCCGGCGATAGATCTCGCCTTCATCGGAATGGCGATGGAGCGCGCTCTCCACCGCGCGGAGGTGTTCCCGGACGCTCGCGGCGCTCAAGTCCGAGGTCCGGGATCCGTGCGCCGGGCGGTCGTCCCAGGGGACGCGGGCGCTGACAGCGATGAGGTTGCGGAGAAGGTCGCCGCGCTGTTCCGCATCCACCGTCTCCGCGCCCAGTTGCACCCGGTAGCGGGCGGGCCGGCGGCGCATGGCCGGCGCCCGGTGGGGGCGGACCGGGCTGGCCGGAACCCGAACCACGAGGACCCGGCGCCCCGCGACTTCCTCCGCCGAGATGACCGGGACATATGGAGGGTCGAGCCGTCGGCAGTTCGCGCGGATCCACTTCCGGGCCGCCTGGAGCGACTCGTCGCTCAGTCCGCGGGGCGGCAGGACCGCCCGTTCGTTCTCTTCCTCGACGCCGAGGACGACATAGCCGCCGTTCACCTCGTAGTAGTCGTTGGCGAAGGCGCAGATCGTCCGCAGGACCTGGGGGCCGGTCGTCTTCGAGTCCCAGTCCGCCTTGAACTCGATCCGCTCGGACTCGACGACGCCGCCCCGGAGGAGCCGTTCCACGGAGATGGGAAGAGGGGAGGACACCGGGGCGTCATTATCCCCCGCCGGGCGGTACGATCCGCGCCCGCCGCGCGGCGGGGAGGCAGACCCATGTCAGAACGAATCGAACGCGACACGATCGGCGAGATCGCCGTTCCGGCGGAGCGGCTGTGGGGGGCGCAGACCGAGCGCTCCCGGCGGAACTTCCGCATCTCCGGGGAGCGGATGCCGTCCGAAGTGGTGCGGGCGCTGGCCTATGTCAAGAAGGCCGCGGCGCTCGTGAACCGGGATCTCGACCGCCTCCCGGAGAAGACCGCCGACGCCGTCGCCGCCGGGGCGGACGAAGTTCTGGCCGGCGAACACGACGCCGAGTTCCCGCTGCTGGTGTGGCAGACCGGCAGCGGCACGCAGTCGAACATGAACATGAACGAGGTGCTCGCCAACCGCGCGAGCGAGATCCTCGGCGGCGAGCGGGGCGAGAAGCGGCTCGTCCACCCGAACGACGAAGTGAACCGCGGGCAGTCGTCCAACGATGTGTTCCCGACCGCGATGCATGTGGCGGCGGTGCTCGCCCTCGAGGAGCGGGTGGTTCCCGCGGTGCGGGCGCTCGCCGCCGCGCTCTCGGAACGCGCGGAGGCCTTCTCCGAGGTGGTGAAGATCGGGCGGACGCACCTGCAGGACGCCACGCCGCTGACGCTCGGGCAGGAGTTCTCCGGCTACGCCGCGCAGTTGGAGAACGGCGCGGCGAGGATCGAGGCGTCGCTCCCGCACCTTCGCCAACTGGCGCTCGGGGGAACCGCGGTGGGCACCGGGTTGAACGCCCACCCGGAGATGGGGGAACGGGCGGCGCGCTGGTTGACGCGGCTGACCGGACGGGAGTTCGAGACCGCGCCCAACAAGTTCGAGGCGCTGGCCTCGAAGGACGCGCTGGTGGCGGCGCACGGCGCGCTCAAGACCGTGGCGGTCTCGCTCCACAAGATCGCGAACGACATCCGCTGGCTGGCCTCCGGGCCGCGGTCGGGCATCGGCGAGATCCGAATCCCGGCCAACGAACCGGGGAGTTCGATCATGCCGGGCAAGGTGAACCCCACCCAGTGCGAGGCGCTGCTCATGGCGACCGCGCAGGTGATCGGGAACGATGTGGCGGTGAACCTCGGCGGCGCCGGCGGCAACTTCGAACTCAATGTCATGAAGCCGCTGATCGCGCAGAACTTCCTCCAGAGCGCCCGGCTCGTCGCCGACGGCTGCGACTCGTTCCGCGAGCGCTGCGTCGTCGGGATCGAACCGAACGAGGAGCGCCTCGCCGAGAACCTCCGCCGGTCGCTGATGCTGGTCACCGCCCTGAACCCGAAGATCGGCTACGACAACGCCGCGAAGATCGCCAAGAAGGCGTATGCCGACGGGACCGCGCTCAAGGAGGCGGCGGTGGCTCTCGGCCTCCTCACCCCCGACCAGTTCGACGAGTGGGTGCGCCCCGAAGCGATGGTCCGCCCGACGGGCTGAGCGCGCGATCGTTCCGGGAGGCGCCCCGGGAGGTTCGCGGGCGGTCAGTCCGAATAGGACTCCAGATCTCGGTCGAAAGTCAGGACTCGCACCTCGAGCCCCTGTCGGCGCAGCGCCCTTGCCAACTCGAGGATCGAGATGTCCGCGAGCGAATACCCCGGGCCGGATTGGGCGACGAAGCGGTCCGCCAAATCCAGGAGTGTCTTCGCCGTGAGCAGGACACCGTTCTCCGGATCCGATACGACCGTCCAAGGCCGATCGTCGATAAGCGACATGGCGACATCTTCGCGGTAGCGCTCGGCGAGTCGTCGCCGGCGGTTCCCGTCGCGAACACGGACGATGTGATTGGTGAGTTCGAACAACACCGGCAAGGTGACCAGCATCGTTCCTTGCGCCGCTTCTCCGGCCTGTTTCGCGACATCGTCGTATCTCGCTGTCGCTGACGCTTTGGGAACTCGATAGAGTTCCAGCAGCCAGGAGGTATCGAGAACCGACCAAGAATTCACGACAGGGAAGTGAGCCAGTTCTTCATGAATCGGGCTCGATCTCGTTCGTAGTCGGAATCGAGTCTCTTCTCCAACTTGCCGCTGGCGACGAAGCCGCCCAAGCCGCCGCGCAGACGAGTGATTGCGGCCGGTTCGATCTCGGTAAGGCGGGTCACGCGAGACGCTTGGAGAGTGAAGTCTCGGTGACAGATCCACACGCATCCCCAGTGGGACTCGTCGATGGCATTCATGACGGCTGTATCGTGAGTCGTCAACACGACATTCAGACGGCGTCGGGAGGCGGCCTCGGTCACATACGAGATCAGGACTGCGGCGCGAGACGGATGGAGGCCGGTGTCGAATTCTTCGATGACGACGCGTGCCCCTTCCGAAACGCTCTCCAGCGCGGACATGACGGCGAGCATCCTCAGCGTGCCGTCCGAGAGCAGTCGAGCGTCGATCAACCGTGTTCCGTTGGACGCATCACCCGTCTCGGCCATGAGTCCCGCAATGACATCGCCCGTGGGTGTTTCGGTGAAACCGATCTCCCGGAACGGCTCCTCCGAGATCTGTCGGATGGCCGCGGTAACGCGGGGGAGCGCCGCCGTGTGATCCGCGTCGCCGTTCCGCAGGGAAAACAGTACGGAGGAGAGATTGCCGCCGCTGCGGGTGAGTTGCGCCCGTGGATCGATGTGCTCGTAGTTGCGCATCGCCTTCGGCGTGAGTTCGAAGACATGCGGGCGCCGCGACCGCGTCAGGACCGCGGCGGCGGCCTCCAAGGCGATCCGTTGCCGGGCTTCGGCGCCCGGGCCGACGGCGAGTCGGGAGTACCGGGAAAGGACGGACAACGGACCGGACAACTGCGCGGCGGAGGCAGGCCCGTCGGAGAAGTTGTCGTAAACGACATCCTGGAGACCATCTTCGGGGGAAGAGGCGGTGAAGATCGGCTTCTCGTCGAGGTGCAGGCTCTCGTGGGCGAAGCGGACCCCCGAGGAATCGGCCCTGATCTCGAGGCCGTAAGAGACCCGCGACGCGCCGCGTTCGTGACGGAACTCCGGCAGGTCGAGACTCAGACCGAACGCTTGCGCACCGAACCTTTGGCACGATGGCAATCCGCCGCGCACTTCGACGGTTCCGCCGCGCCCGAGTTCCGTGATGTCGTGGAACGGAATTCCGCGAGCCAGCGCGTCCATCACTTCGATGCCCTCGATCAGGTTCGTCTTGCCCGAACCGTTCCGCCCCAGGAGGATCGTCAGGGGAGCGGAAAGATCCACCTCCGCATGACGGAAGTTCTTGAAGTCGGTGAAGCGGTGCATTTCGAGTTCGAGGAGCGCTCGGCTGATTCTACGCTTCTACGGACGCACCGCCGGGAGACGCGAATACTCCTCGGTCAGGCGCCGGCGGCGCCGCAGTGGGCGCAGAGGAGGGCGTCGGGGTGGCGGGGGCGGCGGCAGTTCCAGCAGGGTTTCGGGCGGCGCGGCCGCCCCTGGCGAACCCGCGCGCGAGCCGCTTCGAGTTCGTCCGCGCCGGGGCCGAAGGCGGCGATCTCCTTCAGGTCGCTCAGCAGCGCTTCCGCCGACGGGTAACGGTCGCCCACCCGGACGGCCAGGGCGCGCGCCACGATGTCGTCGAGGTCGGAGGGGACGCGCGGGTTGCGGCGGCGCGGACGCGCGTCGCCGCCCTTCTCCACCAGCCGGCGTTGGCGCTCCGGCGCCGGGTCCCGGTAGGGCAGGGCGCCGGTGAGCATTTCGTAGAGCACCACGCCGACCGAATAGACATCGGACGCGAAGACCGCCTCGCCGCGGAAAGTCTCCGGCGCCATGTAGTAGGGGTTTCCCATCATCTCCGAGCCGTGCTCCGCGATCCGCACCGCCCGCGCGAGTCCGAAGTCGGTGATCTTCACCGCGCCTTCGGCCACCAGGATGTTGTCGGAACTCAGGTCGCCGTGGAGCAACTCGCGCCGGTGGGCGTGGTCGAGTCCGGCGAGGACTTGCCGGGCGATGCCCATCGCCGCCGCCGGCGGCATCGGGCCGTCGGCATCCACCCGGTGCGCCAGCGGCTTGCCGTCCACCCACTCCATGACCACGAAGAGCACGCCCTGCTGTTCGTCGCAGGAGATGAGGCGCACGATGTTCGGGTGTTCGAGCCCCGCGAGGAGCCGGGATTCCCGGAGCAGCGCCTCCCGTCCGGCCGGGCTCTGGTCGTGCGGCGCCTTGATCGCCCGATTCCGTTCGAGCAGGACATCGCGCACCAGATAGACCGCGCCGAAGGTCCCCTTGCCGAGATTCCGCAGCACCTCGTAGTTCCCGACGCGCTGCCCGAGCCGAAACATCGCGCTGATGCTACTCCCGCCCGCCGCCGGAAACGGACGGTTCCGGGGGGCGTCGGCGCGGGGAGGCTTCGGTTGCCCCCGCGGGCGAAGCGCGGCGTCCGGCCGCCTCGTCCGGACGGTTCAGCAGCCGCCAGGCGGCGACGACGGCGGCTGTCGGAGTGCGGAGGATCCGCTCCCCGAGGTCGAGCCGCTCGAAACCCCGACGGAGCGCGGCGGCCACTTCGTCAGGCGTGAACCCGCCTTCCGGGCCGATGGCCGCGACGACCGCATCCGGCGAGACCGCGGAGTCTTCGGTCGGGTCGGTCGCGCCGCCGGGAATCGAAACGGAGGAGGGCCCACGCGCCTCGTCCCGGGCCGGCGCGGCGATCCACCGCCGGGAGAAACGGTCCGCTTCGCGAAGCCACTCCTCGAAACCCGCCGCCGGCAGGACCTCCGCCATCCCCGCCCGCCCGCTCTGCCGGGCGCCCGCCAACGCCGCCGCCCGCCAACGCCGGAGCCGCGCCGGCGTCGCCGCGCCCTCGCTCCGCTCCGTGACCAGCGGCGCGACCGCCGCCGCTCCTACCTCCGACAACTGCCGGCAGATGTCCGTGAACGCGTCGCCCTTCGGGATGGCCACCGCCAGCGTCAACCGCCGGGCCGCTTCCCGCGCGGCGACCGGCGCCCCCCGCTCCAACCGGCGCCGCCCGTCCGCGTCCACCCCGGCGACCCGCGCCGAGAAGGCCCGTCCCGCGCCGTCGAAGACCTCCACTTCCGCGCCGGGACGAAGCCGGAGCACCCGCCACAGCCGATGCGACTCCCCCCGGTCGAGCCGTATCTCCGCTTCCTCCCCGGCGGCGGGGGCGAAGAACCGATGCGCCCGCGCCACTGGTTGGCCTTTCCGCGCCCGATTATCGCCTGCGCCGGCGTTGCCGGGGTTCGCTTGTCGCCGGCTCGTCCCGCTCCGGGCGCCGGGGCGGCCGCTTGTCTCCGATATTCGTAAAACGATTTTTATGTCAATAACTTACGGATAAATATAACATGTGCGTTATCCACATTCCTCCTGTCGAAAACCGACTCTGCTACGATTCCGCGCCGAGCCCGACCATGTCTCCCGCCGACCCCGTCCCCCTCGACTACCCGGAGCGGGTGCGCGCCGTGCGGCGGCGGCTGGGGCTGACGCAGACCGAACTGGCCGAGCGGGTGGGCGTCTCCTTCGCCACCGTCAACCGCTGGGAGAACCGCCACACCCGGCCCGCCCGCGTGGCGTGGAGGCAGGTCGCGAGCCTCGAAGCCGAAGCTGCCGAACGGGAGTGGATGGTCCGCGAGCCGACCGCCGAGGAGTCGATGGTGGACTTCTCCTCCGAGCCGGAGGTGGTCACCGCGGTCGCGGAAGCCGAGCGGCTGTCGCACGGCTACCTCTCGAATCCGGCGTTCGCGGCGGAGATCTCGTCCGTGGACCCCTTGCCGCACCAGCGCGTCGCCGTGTACGAGCGGATGTTGAAGCAGCGGCCCCTGCGGTTCCTGCTCGCCGACGACGCGGGCGCCGGCAAGACGATCATGACGGGCCTCTACCTCCGGGAGGTCTTCGCCCGCCGCCTGGTGAAGCGCGTGCTCATCGTCCCGCCGGCCGGGCTCGTCGGGAACTGGGAGCGCGAGATGCGCGCGCTGTTCCGGCTCGGCTTCCGCATCCTCGGGCGCGCCGGCGAGCGCCCGGAAAACCCGTTCGTCGGCCCCGAGAGCGACCTGTTGATCGCCGGCGTGGACACCCTCGCGGGCGAAGGCGTCTTCGGCAAACTGCGGGACGCGGTCGGCGAAGGCGCCGCCGAGCCGTACGACCTGGTGGTGTTCGACGAGGCGCACAAACTCTCGGTGAGCCGCGAGGGCGGTTTCCGGGAACGGCGAACGGCCCGCTACGGTCTGGCCGCCGCGCTCGCCGGGCTTCCCGGCGGCGGCCCCCGCTGGCGCCTCGGCTGGTCGGCGGCGAACCTGCTCCTGCTCACCGCCACCCCGCACATGGGGAAGGACTACCCCTACTACGGCCTCTGGCGGCTGCTCGCGCCGCACGCCCTGCCGAGCATGGACGCCTTCCCGGACTTCACGCGGGCGGAGAAGGATCGCTTCTTCATCCGCCGCACGAAGGAAGAGATGGTGCGCTTCGACGGCCGCCCGCTCTATCCGCAGCGGCGCTGCGACACGCTCAGTTACCGCCTCAGTCCGCCGGAGCAGGATCTCTACGACGGGACGACGAAGTACATCGAGGAAGCGTACAACCGCGCGGCGGGTCTGAACCGGGGGGCGGCGCAGTTGGCGATGACCGTCTTCCAGCGCCGGCTGGCGAGTTCGACCCATGCGCTCATGCGTTCCTTCGAGCGGCGCATCGAGAAACTGGCCCACGCGGTCGCTCTCGTCCAGGCCGGACGACTGGAGGAACTGGAGGCTCGTCAGCGGCGTCTCGGCCAGACGGACGACTACTTCGACTCGCATACGGCGGACGAAGACGCGGACGGGGACGGCGAGGCATCGGCCCGCTTCGAGGAGGACGCGCTCGGCGGGCTGATTGCCCTGAGCCTTGCCGACCTCCGTGAGGAGCGGACGCGAGTGGCCGATCTGCTCGAGCAGGCCCGCGCGCTGGCGAGCCGGGGGAAGGACGCCAAACTCGAGCGGCTCACCGAAGTGTTGCGCGATCCCCGCTACCGGGGCGAGAAGGTCATCGTGTTCACGGAACACCGCGACACGGCGGACTTCCTGGTGGGACGGCTCGAGGGTATGGGTTTCACCGGCCAGGTGGCGACGATCCACGGCGGGCTGGACTACCGGGAGCGCGAGCGCCAGGTGGAGTTCTTCCGCCGTTCTTCCGCGGACGGGGGCGCGTGCTACCTGGTCGCGACGGACGCGGCCGGCGAGGGAATCAACCTCCAGTTCTGCTGGCTGATGATCAACTACGATGTTCCGTGGAACCCGGCGCGTCTCGAGCAGCGCATGGGACGGATCCACCGTTACGGCCAGAAGCGGGATCCGGTCGTCATCGTCAACCTGATCGCCGGCGAAACCCGCGAGGGCAGGGTCGTCGGCGCGCTTCTCGAGAAACTCGAGCGCATTCGCGAGCGGTTGGGTTCGGACAAGGTCTTCGATGTCGTCGGACGGCTGTTTCGCGGTTGCTCGCTTCGCTCGTACCTGCAGCGGGCGGTCACCGACGAAGGCGCCGAAGAAGCGATCACCGAGATCGACGGCGTCCTCGCCGAGGAGCGCGTCCGGGCCGAGGAAGAGCGCGAACGATCGCTGTTCGGCGCCGGAGATGTCGCGGCCCGACTGCCCGCCCTGGAGGAGTCGCTCGAACGGGAGCGGTTTCGACGGCTCCTGCCCGGCTATGTGCGCCGATTCGTCCAGTCCGCCGCGCCGCTCCTCGACCTGCGGATCACCGGTGACCTGGACTCCGGCTTCGGTTTCGACCCCATGCGGGCCGGCGCCGGCGACTTCCTGTTCCGCGCCGTCGGCTTCTACCCGATCGCGAACCGGGCTTCGTTCTCGGTCCGCCGCCCCGGGGAGGGCGAGGAGGCGACCTGGATGCACCCCGGCGAGCCGGTGTTCGAGGCGTTCTGCTCCTGTCTCCGTTCGCGGTACCGACCCCACGCCCTGCAAGGAGCCATCTTCCTCGATCCCGCGGCCACGGAGCCCTACCTGTTCCATCTCGCCGGCCTGTCGGTCCGGCGCCGCCGGCCGGCGCGGCGGTCGTTCGACCGCGCCGCCTCCGCCGAGGGCGAACGCGCCCGCTTCGACATCGTGGAGCGGCGCCTGGTCGGGGTCCGACAGGACAACGAGGGGCAGGTGGCCAAGATGGCCGTCGAGCATCTCCTCCTTCTCCAGGGGGCGGGGGACGCGCTCCCCGGCGCCGTCGCGGTCGCCCGCCGCGCCCGGACGCTGGTCGCCGAGGCGGAGGAGTGGCTTCGCGCGGAGGAACTGGCGGGTCTCGTCGCCGACTGGCGGAGCGACGCCGAGCGCGCGGCCGAGGGCGAACTCGCGTGGGTCAACCGGGGCTTCGACTACCGGATGGCCGATCTCGTGGCCGAGCGCCAGCGGGCGCGCCGGGCCGCGCGGAACGGCGAGCCGGACGCCGAGGAGCGGCTGGCCGAGGTGAAGGAGGAGCAGCGCCGCTTCCACGAACGGCGGGAGCGCCGGCTGGCCCGCCTGCGCGGGGAGCCGGCGCTGATCGAGCCGGGGGAGGTGGAAATGCTGGCCCATGCCCTCGTGCTGCCGACGCGCGACCCGGAGAGCGAGCGCCGCCTCGAGGCGGAGGTCGAGCGGGTCGCGATGCGGGTGGCGGCGGCCCACGAGGAGGCCGAAGGCCGGACCGTCCACGATGTGAGCCGACCGGAACTCGCCCGCCGCGTCGGTCTTCCGGACTGGCCCGGCTTCGACCTCCATTCGGCGGGGCCGGGCCGGGCGAACGGGCCGGCCGACATCCGGGGCATCGAGGTCAAGGGGCGCGCCGGCGCCGAGGGGGTGCAGATCTCCGAGAACGAGTGGGCGCGGGCCTGCAACCTGCGGGACCGGTACTGGATCTACGCCGTCCTCGACTGCGCGACGCCGCGCCCGCGCCTCATCCGCGTTCGGGATCCCTTCGGGAAACTCCTGGCCCGACGCCGCGAGTCCGTCGCGGTCTCCGTGGCGGACCTGTTGCAGGCCGCGGAACCGGAGAGCGGCGTCGGGACGGCGGCGGGGCGGGGGCCGGACGGAGGGGGACGATGAGACTGACGCGGGTGGAGATCGAGAACTTCCGCTGCATCGAGCGGATCTCCGTGGATCTGGACGAGACCACGGTCCTCATCGGCGAGAACAACTCCGGCAAGACCGCCTTCCTGGATGCGGTCCGCCTCTGTCTGGACCCGCCCTTCGGACGGAAACGGCGGCCGTTCGAAGAGTACGACTATCGGCTCTCCGAAGGGAAGGCGTCCCCGGCCGAGGCGCCGCCGATTCGGATCGAGTTGGTCTTCGCGGAGGGATTCCCCAAGGAATGGCCGGAGGATGTGCGCCAGGATTTCCGGGAGGTCATCGATCGGGACCCGGAGGAGCGCGGCGTGATCCGACTGCGCGTGACCGCGTCGTTCCCTTCGGACACGGAGTGGGAGTTCCTCACGGAGATGGAAGGACCGACCGAACGGCCCGCGTTCTTGGAACGCATCCGGCGCTTGGCGCCGGTGAACTATCTTTCGGCTCTTCGGGATGCCGAGAAGAACTTCGCATCCCGCGGCCGCTATTGGCGGGACTTTCTCGACGAGACCGGAATCCCGACCGAGGAGCGGGCCGGCCTGGAACGGGAACTCCACGAGGTCAACACGCGGATCGTAGCGCAGCACCAGCCGTTGGCGAGCGTACGAGAACAACTCGAGGTCGTGAGGAAGGTGCTCGACTTCGCCGCAGCAGATGCCGTCAGTGTGGATGCACTGCCGACCAAACTCTTTGCCCTCTTGTCGGGCGCGCAAGTGAGTTTGGCCTCGCGTTCGGGCGCTCGCATCCCCGTGACGCGCCAAGGACAAGGAACGCAGAGTCTCGCCGTACTTGCGCTGTTCGCCGCCTTCTTGGGCAGTCGCCGCGCCGCGGGGCAGCCGGAGGCAGTCCCGATTACGGCTCTCGAAGAACCGGAAGCGCACCTCCATCCGGCCGCCGTGCGCGCGCTGATGCGCATCGTGGACGAGATACCGGGGCAGAAGTTGATCGCGACGCACAGCGGGGACCTCATGGCCCAGGTCTCGACGACACAGATCCGCCGGTTCGCGCCCGAGGGTTCCGGTGTCGCGGTTCACCGAATCGCGAAGGACAGCCTGAGTCGGGAGGAAGCCGGGAAATTCGACTTCCATGTGAAGCGTGTGCGCGGCGAACTGCTCTTCGCCCGTTGCTGGCTCCTCGTGGAGGGCGAGACGGAGGAAACCCTCTTTGCGGGAGCCGCGAGGGTGATGGACCGCGACCTGGACCGAGCCGGCGTTCGCCTGGTGAAGATCACCGGCGCCGGGCCGGAAATGTTCGTGAAGGCGGCGGAGGCGCTGGGGATCCGCTGGCGATGCGTGGTCGATGACGACGATGCGGGTCGACGCTATCGGAGATCCATCGCCAAAGTGGTGGGGCAGGAAGCGGCAGCGCGCCGGGTGTCTTCGCCGTATGTTTCACCGGAAGAGTGCTTGCTCGACGGGGGTTTCGACGAACTCTACGAGCGGCGCCCCACGGTCGGTGATCGGCCGCCGTCGGTGCGACCGCAGTCACTCAAGACCGTCCCGAAGCGCGGGACGAAGCCGGCGGCTGCGGCGGAGGCAGTGGAGTTGATCGAAGCGGACCCCGATCGGCTTCCGGCGGCGATTCGCGATATCGTTAGCGATGTCTTGGCCGTGGCGGGAGAAGTGTGATGGTGGATGTCGACGACCTGAACGGCAATCAGCAGGTGGCGGCGGCTTGGGGCGAGGGGCCGCTGCTCGTCCTGGCCGGGCCGGGGGCCGGCAAGACTTCGGTGTTGACACTGCGCGTGGTTCGCCTCATCCGGGAGACGCCCAAGAAGAGATTCCGCGTCCTCGGGCTGACCTTCACGAACAAGGCCGCCGACGAGATGCGGCGGCGGGTGCGACGGCGGCTCCGCCGGGATGCCGAACGCACCGACCTTACGACCTTTCACTCGTTTGCGATCACCGTACTCAGACAGCACGGCGGCCGCATGGGACTCCATCCCGATCTCGCGGTGCTGGCGGACGACCGGGATCGCCTGGCGCTCCTCCGGAAGGCCGTCGAACGCGTGGGGGCGAGCGGCCCGCCGGATTGGTCAGAAGCGGGACTCCTCCGCAAGTTGGACTCTTGGATGGCCAGCGGGGAGGATGTCACGGAGATCGCGGCGCCCGACCGGGAAGCGTGGATTCGTCCGGTGTACGGCGCCTATCTCGACCTGCTCATGGAGCGGAACAGTCTGGACTTCCCGGCGTCCCTGATCCTGTGTCGGCGACTCTTCCGCGAGCGGCCGATATTCGCCGAGGACCAACGAGTCGTCTATCCGTACGCCTGCGTGGACGGGTACCAGGACACGAACCGCGCCCAGGACCGGCTCCTCCGGGACATCTACCCGGACCGCGACGCCAACCTGTTCGTGGTGGCGGACGACGACCAGACGATCTACGAGTGGAACGGCGCCACTCCGACGCGGCTTCGCGCGCTCCGGGATTACTACGGAATGAGGGTTCTCCAACTGCCGAGGAGTTTTCGGTGTCCGTCGGCGGTGACCGGCCGCGCGAACCGCCTGATGGGGCGCGACCGCGAGCGGCTGTTCGAGAAGGAGCCGCCGGAGTCGGCGGCGCCGACGGACGCCGGAGAAGTCTTGCGGGCGTTGAAGTTCGCCGACGAGGGCGAGGAGGCCCGGTGGATCGCGGGGGACATCGCCGCGAGGCCGGAACCGGGGCGGTGCGCGGTGTTGGCGCGGACGCACCGGTTGTTGGATGCGGCGGCGAAGGCGCTCGAAGCCGCGGGAATCGCCTGCCAGGTTACCGAAGTGAAGAGGGAGTTCGAGTCACCGCTGGTCGTGTTCGTCCACGCCGTGCTGCGGCTGGCCAACGCGCCGACCCACCGGGAACACTTCGCGACGGTTTGCCGGGCTTACCGGGACCTGACCGGCGTGGACCTCGGGCCGGAAGAGGTGGAGGCCGAGAGCGCGCTCACCGGGCGGCCCCTCTTGGTGGGATTTGCGGAAGTGGCCGCGTCGCGGGCCGTGAACGGGCAGCCGTCGCTGGTCGCCGCCGTGCGAGAACATGTCCTGGAGGTCCTCGACTACCGGAAGTTCGTTGCCGCGGCTTTCGAGTGGACCGGTGGCGGCGAAGACCGGCTGCTGGCCGGCCGGGACGAGACGAACCAGGGGTGGGAGATCCGGGCGTGGCGCGATCTCGGGCGGCAGATCCGGGGAGCGGTCGGGGACCGGCCGTCCCTGCGGCGATTCCTCGAAGAGATGGACGGGAGGCCGAAGAGCCGTCCGGCCGGCGAGAACGAGGTCCGCTGCCTGACGATCCACGGAGCGAAGGGGCTGGAGTTCGAGCATGTCTATGTCGCCGGCCTGGCGCAGGGCGAACTCCCCTCGTATCGGGCCGTCCGGCGGGGCGGGGAGGCGATCCGGGAGGAACGCCGCGCCTGCTTCGTGGCCATCACGCGGGCGGCGGGCAGCCTTACGCTGACGCACGCGGATTCGTACTTCGGTTGGCGGAGGGAGCCGTCGCAGTTCCTGGCCGAGATGGAGGTAGAGACGGTGAACGGGAGTACGCCGCTTGTCGAAAGCCGCGACGGGCTCTCGGAAGCGCTCCCCGAACATCGAGTCGCCGAAGGGGCGTGAAGGCGTCCTTCGGAGATGACCGTGAGCGCTGATCCGGAAGGGACTCTCGGCGCGCCGGTCGGTCGAGGTGTCGCGGCATGACGACGCCGAAGCGACTGATCGAAGTGGGGTTTCCGCTGGAAGCGGTGTCGCTGGATTCGGCTCATGAGAAGAATGTGCGGCATGGGCACTTGTCCACGCTGCACATCTGGCCGGCGCGGAGGCCGCTGGCGGCGTGTCGGGCGGCGTTGATCGGGGCGCTGCTGCCGGATCCCGGGAGCGAGAGGAAGCGGCGGGATCTCCATGCGCGGATGGCGGGTGCGGTGATGACCGACCGCCGGGACGAAGTTTCCGGGGGGCGGCGGGTATCCGCGCCGAAGCGCGTTACCGTGGGCGGGATCCTGCACTGGGGGCGGGAAGCGGACGAGGGGATCGAGCAGTTTCGGGCCGACATTCGCCGGGCCTTCGGGGGGCGGGCGCCGCGCGTGCTGGATCCGTTCGCCGGGGGCGGGGCGATACCGCTGGAGGCGATGCGGCTCGGGTGCGAGGTCGAGGCGGCGGACATCAACCCGGTGGCGTGGTTCCTTCTCCGGTGCGCGCTGGAGTACCCGCAGCGGCTCGCGGGGAAGACGAGGCCGCTGCCTCGTTTCGCGCGGTCCGACCGGGAGTTCATGGGCGAGTATTGGAAGAGCCGGGGGTATCGGCGGGGCGAGATCGCGTCGAGGCTGGACGCGATGGAGGCCGAGGGGACCGCGGACAGTCGCGGGGAGGCGAGGCGGATGTTTCCGCTCGAGGAGGCCGTCGACGGGAACTTGGCTTGGCAAGTTCGGGCGTGGAGCCGGCGGGTGCTCACGGGGGCGCGGAGGCGGCTCGCCGCGCGCTATCCGGTCTATGCCGAGTTCGTTCCGCTGCGGAGGGGAGACCGGCCGTACGAGGAACGGGCACCGCGCCGCCTCGCGCCCGATGCGGAGGGGAGGGTGACGGTGGATACGCTGAACGAGGGACTCGACGGCCGCTACCTGGCGGACCGCGAGAATCCGCGGTGGGTGGCGAAGCCGGCGGCGGCGTACCTCTGGGCGCGGACGGTGGAATGCAAGCGGTGCCGCGCGGAACTGCCGCTGTTGAAGACCCGCTGGCTGTGCCGCCGTCCGGGGAAGCGCGTCCTGTTGACGATGGCGCCGAACGGGACCGGTACCGGTGTGGTGTTCGGTGTCGAGGAGGGGGTCGAGGCGGCGTCCGCGAAGGCGGCCGGGACCGGGGAGGGGACGACCAGCCGCACCGGCGCGCGCTGCCCGTGCTGTTCGAACATCATGGCGATGGAAGACCTCCGGATCGAGGGGCGCGCCGGACGGATGGGCGCGGTGATGACCGCCGTCGTCGTGGATGGGCCCTCCGGCAAGGAGTACCGGAGGCCCCGGGCGGAGGAAATCCAAGCGGCGACCGTCGAGGACACGGAACTCGCGGCGCTCTACGAGGACATCCCGTTCGGCCCTCCCGACGAGCCGACTCCGAGCAAAGAGAGCCTCGGAGTCAACATTCCGCTGTACGGCTTCGACACCTGGCGCACGGTGTTCGGGAGCCGGCAACTGCTGGCGATGGGCGCCTTCGTGAGGGAGGTCCGCGCGTGTCGTGGAGAACTGGCTGACGATCCCCGATGGTGGCGGGAAGCGATCTCGGCGTACTTGTCATGTGTCGTGAGCAAACTGGCCGACTACAGCAGCGCCTTGTGTTCTTGGGACAATGGCCGCGAAACCTTGAGGGACACTTTCGCGCGCTTTGCGTTCCCCATGGTCTGGGACTATTGCGAAGTGAACCCGTTGGCGACAGGAACCGGCGGTTTTTCGCGTATGGCGGAATGGGTGAGCCGCTATCTGGAACACGCGGACACCGCAACTGCGGGAGCGGGCAGGCCGAAGATCCAGGCTCGCAGCGCGTTGTCGGCGCCTTCCGGCCAGTTCGATCTGATATGCACGGATCCTCCGTACTACGACGCCATCCCGTACTCGGACTTGATGGACTTCTTTCATGTCTGGTTGCGCCGGGCCCTCCACGGCCTTTCCCCGGAGATGGACGAGGCGTTCGCGCCGGCGCTCGGCCCCAAGTGGAGCGAGCCCTCGGGTGACGGCGAACTCATCGACGAGTCGGCGCGGTTCGGGGGAGACCGGGAACGGTCGAAGCGGAACTACGAAGACGGAATGGAGCGGGCGTTCTCGCGGTGCCGGGATGCCCTGAGCGACGAGGGGCGGCTCGTCGTCGTGTTCGCCAACAAGCAGCCGGACGCCTGGGAGACGCTCGTCGCGGCGCTGATCCGCTCCGGTTTCGTGGTGACCGGCTCGTGGCCCATCCGGACCGAGATGCAGACGCGGCAGCGGTCCCTGGGTTCGGCGGCGCTCTCGTCTTCCGTGTGGCTCGTGTGCCGGAAGAGGCCGCCGAAGGCGGCGCCCGGCTGGGACAGGAAGGTGCTCGCCGAGATGCGGGAGAGCATCAAGACTCGGCTCCGGGTCTTCTGGGACGCCGGGCTGCGAGGCCCGGACTTCGTTTGGGCGGCGACGGGCCCGGCCCTCGAAGCGTTCTCCGGGCATCCCGTCGTGAAGCGCGTCGCCGCGCGTCGGGCCGGCGCGTCGGCGACTCTCGGAGTCGCCGAGTTCCTGAGGGAAGTGCGCCGGATGGTGGTGGACTTCGTGGTGAGGCGGGTCCTGACGGCGGACGAGTCCGGCGATGAAAGTCGCCGGACCGGCGTCCGCGAGCCGTCCTCGTCGGGGACGGAGACGAACGAAGGCGCCGTCGCCGGCCTGGACGATGTAACCACCTACTACCTGCTGCACCGCCAGGACTACGGGCTGGAGTCCGTGCCGGTGGGTGCTTCGATCCTCTATGCGCAGTCGTGCGGCATACCGGACCGGGACCTGTCCGGGACCCTCGACCTGCTCGAGACGGGGAAGGGCAAAGGGTCGGGCCGCGGCGACGAGGCGGCGGACGAGGGCGAAGCCGGCGCGAGCGGCGAGCCGGACGCGGGCGGGACCGAAAGCGCGGGCGCCGGAGGAACGGCGCGGCTCAAGGCGTGGAACCGGCGCGCGCTGAAGCCGCTCCGCGAGGAGCGGGCGGACGACCGCCCGACGCCGCTGATCGATCACGCCCACCGCCTGATGGGGCTCTGGAGCGCCGGTAACGAGGCGAAGGTGAACGAGTACCTCCACCGCCGCGGCCTGCTGCGGAACTCGTTGTTTCCGCGAGTGCTGCAGGCGCTCGTGGAACTCGCTCCGGCGGAGTCCGAGGAACGGCGACTTCTCGAGTCGGTGGCCCGGCAGGTGGCCGCCGAGGCCGGCGGCGCCGTGAACCCGGACCTCGGCGCCGAATGATCCTGCGGCTTCTCCCGAATCGCCCCGGTCCCCCGACCGGGAATCGGCCCGGCGCCCCCGGCGGGGGCATACTCCCCGCCGGACGCGGCCCTCTCGCTCGGAGGAAACCATACCGGGCGATCTGAAGAAGGAACGAAACCCGAACCATGCCCAAGACCCCCCCGTGGACGCCGTGGCGTCAAGTCGTCGAACTGAGGGACGATGTGCGCACCGGCGAACTCTCGCTCACGGAGTTCGCGGCCGACCTGCACGATGTGATGATGCAGCAGGGCGCCCGGCCGATCTACGAGGACCCGGCGCGCTTCTTCGCGCTGACCTACCCGACGCTGTCGCTGCGCGAACTGGCGCGGGATGTGGCGCTGCGCCTTGCGGGAAAGAGCACGAAGGCCATCCGTCAACTGGAACAACCCTACGGGGGCGGCAAGACCCACACGCTGGTCACGCTGCGGCACCTCTTCCACGATCCGGCTCGTCTCCCGTCGCTGCCGGCCGTCAAGCAATTCCGTTTCGAAGTCGAGGGCGAATTGCCGGGCGCCTGCGTCGCGGCGCTCAGTTTCGACAAGTTGGATGTGCAGTTGGGGATGGAAGTCCTGGGCCCGACCGGGGAGAAGCGCCGCCTCCGCCAGCCGTGGAGCGTCCTGGCGTTCCAACTCGCCGGGGCGGACGGACTCCGGGCACTCCACGCGGATGGGCGCGACGAAGAGCGGGAGCCGCCGCCGGCCGAGCCGCTCCTGGCCGCGCTGCTGGCGAAGCCGGCGGAACGGGGGCTCGGCACGCTCGTGTTGATAGACGAGGTGTTGATGTATGCACGGGAGAAGGCGGCCGTTTCTGACCGGGACCGCGTGCGGCTCGTGGACTTCTTCCAGTACCTCACCCAGGCCGCGGCCCATGTGGATCGGTGCGTCGTGGTCGCCTCGCTGCTCGCTTCGAACCCGGAGAAGAGCGACGCTCTCGGCCGGTCGGTGAGCGCCGAGATCTCCGACATCTTCGGCCGGCAGCGCGAAGAAGGCGTGCAGCCGGTGCAGAAGGAAGATGTGGCGGAGGTGATGCGGCGCCGGTTCTTCACGCCGGAGTCCATCGCGGACCGGGAGGCGTTTCGTCCGCAGGTTTCCGGCGCGGTCAAACGGATCGCCGGGGTCCACGACGCCACCGCCGGGGAGCGCCGCAGCGAGGAAGAGCGGTTCCTTCGGAGTTACCCGTTCCACCCCGACCTCACGGACATCTTCTACAGCCGCTGGACGCAGTTGGAGCGGTTCCAGCGGACGCGCGGCATCCTCCGGGTCTTCGCCATCGCGCTGCGCGACGCCGAGGCGTGGGACGACGGGCCGCTGGTGGGGCCGGGCGCGCTGCTTCCGAAACCGGGCGCCGGCGGTATCGCCGAGGCGGCGCGCGAACTCGCGGAGGTCGCGACCCTTTCCGCCGGAGAGGAGGGCGGGAACGCCTGGAACACGGTGCTCGAAGGGGAGTTGGACAAGGCGCGGCAGATCCAGGAGGAGAGCGGGCGGCTTCGTTTCCGGGAGATGGAACAGGCGGTCGCCGCCGTGTTCCTGAGTTCGCAGCCGGCCGGGCAGAAGGCGCACACGCCGGAACTCGCCGCGCTCGCCGGGGCCACCGGGCCGGACCGCATCGAACTGGAGAAGGGGCTCCGCCGCTGGACCGAAGTGTCCTGGTTCCTCGACGACGCCGAGTACGGCGACCGGGACTCGACGAAGGACCTGCCGAACGCCTGGCGGCTGGGGCAGCGGCCGAACCTGAAGCAGATGCACCACGAGGCCCGAACCAACCGGGTCGCGGCCGAGTCGGTGGAAGCGGCGGTGCTGGAAGCCGTGCGCAGGGCCAAGAGCCTGACCGAAGGCGCGAGGGAGGCCGGGGCGCGGCTCCACCGCCTGCCGGAGTCACCGCAGGACATCGCGGACGACGGGGAGTTCCACTTCGTCGTCCTCGGGCCGAAAGCGGCGTCCGACTCCGGGAAGCCGAGCGCCGAGGCCAAGCGGTTCGTCGAAGAGAAGGCGTCGGGGGCGGATCGCCGCTGTCGAAACGCGGTCGTGGTGGCCGTTCCGTCGCGCGACGGGTTGAAGGCGCTTCAGGACGCCGCCCGCGACTTGCTCGCGTGGGACGCGGTTCGCAAGCAACTCCAGGGGGAATCCCTGGATGCGGCTCGAGAAGCGATGCTGGCGAGCGAGTCGAACAAGGCGCGGCAGCGCGTGGCCACGGGAGTGCGGCAGGCGTGGACCGTCATCGTCGGCGCCGACGAAGGCGGCGGGGTCGGCGCCTTCCGGTTGCCGCCGAGCGCCGACCCGCTCTTCCTCGCGGTGAAGGCGGACCGGCGCGCCCGGATCGAGGAGACCGCGATCGAGCCGCAGGCGCTGCTGCCGGAGGGGCCCTACGACCTCTGGCGCGAGGACGAAGAGTCGCGCCGCGTGAAGACGCTGGTGGAGGCGTTCGCGGAGGACCCCGCGCTGCCGCGCATGATCGGCCGGAAGGGGATACGGGACACGGTCAGCGCCGGCGTCCGGGAAGGCGCCTTCGTGGCTTCGCTCCGCCGCCCGGACGGCTCCGTCCGGACCTGGTGGCGGGCGAAACTCGACGAGTCGGCGTTCGAGTCGGCGGAACTCGAAGTGATCCGACCGGGAAAGGCCGGCCTCACCGCGCTGGACGCGGAGTTGCTGGCGCCGGGTGTCTTGCCGGACCTCTGGGAAGGGGACTCGGTGGAGGTCTCCCGCGTTCTCGAGTACTTCTCCGGCGGGAAGCAGGTGACCGTCCCGCGGGACGGTTTCGAGGAGTCGCTCGATGTTCCGAAGTGCCCGCGCGAGGTCGTGGAGGCCGCCGTCGCGGAGGCGGTTCGCGCCGGTTCGGTCTGGTTGCGGAACGGGCCGGCGAGTTTCCAGGGGGAAGAAGTTCCGGCGGGGGTGTTGACGGCTTCCGCGTCGCTCCGCCGCCCCATGTCTCCCCTCCCGGTGGACCGCTTCACCGAGGAGTCCTTGCCCGAGGTGTGGCGCGACGGACGGGCCAACCTGGTGGCGGTGGCGGCGGCGATCGAGGCGCAGGAGGGGCATCCGGCGCCGTGGGCGGTTCTCCGCCAGGGGGTCGAGAACGCGGTGCGCGCCGGGTGGCTGACGGTCGCTCCCGAGAGCGGGGGGTGGCCCTGCGAGGCGTCCGGGGCGCCGGCGGTCGTGCTCGCGCGGCCCTCGGCGCGTCCCGACCGGAAGAAACGCCGGCGGCCGGACGGGGCGCCGTTCGGGCCCTACTCGACCTCGGCCGACGGGCTGCAGGACCTGACCGATGCCCTGCCGGAACTGCTTCGGGCGACCGCCGGCACTCCGGTGGAGTTCCGCGTCGCCGTCGTGCTCGGAAGCGGGAAGGAACCCGCCGGCCCGGAGATCGTGGAGAAGGTGACCGCGCTGCTCGCGGGCATCCACTCCGACTTCGGCCCGAAGCCGCAGGAAGAACCGCGCTCGCTCCCCGGCGGCGCGGAAGACTCCGACTGAGCCGCCGGCGCGCCCGCCACCGGGGCCGAGGCGGCTACGAGAACAGGCGGTCGAAGAGGGAGGTCTTGGCGTCCTCGGCGGCGGCGCCACGGCCTCCCGCCGCGCCGTCCCGGCGGCGGAGTTCGCGGTCGAGGGATTCCACCGCCTTCTTCGCTCCGGGGGACAGGTCGGTCGGGACGCGGACGCGCACGCGGATCAGGTGGTCGCCCCGGGAGCGGCTGCGGAGCACCGGGAAACCCTTCCCGCGCAGGCGGAGCACCCGTCCGGGCTGCGTTCCGGCGGGGACGCGGAGGGACTGGTCGCCCCAGATGGTGGCGATGCGGGTCTCGGTCCCGAGCGCCGCTTCCGGGAAACTGAGGGAGATCTCGCTCAGCACATCGGCGCCGCGCCGCTCGAATCCTTCCGCCGGGCGGACGCGCACCTGGACATAGAGGTCTCCCGGCGGGCCGCCCTTGCCGCCGGTTTCGCCTTCGCCGGAGATGCGGAGTTGGTTGCCGTCTTCGATCCCGGCGGGAAGCCGCACCTTGATCTCGCGTTCGCGGGAGCGGGCGCCGCGGCCCCGGCATTCGGGGCAGGGGTCGGAGATCACCTGGCCCGACCCCCGGCACGCCGAGCAGGTGCGGCTGATCATCATGAAGCCGCGGGACACGGTTTCCTGGCCGGTGCCGCTGCATCGGCCGCAGGCGAGCGGCTGCGCCCCGGCCCTCGCGCCGGTCCCGCGGCAGTCGTCGCAGGGTTCGGCGCGGCTGACCAGGATGCGTTTTTCGGTGTTCTCGCGGGGTTCGGCGAAACCCAGGGTGACTTCGTACTGGATGTCCCGGCCGCGGGAGGCGCGCGCCCCCCGTCCGCCGGAGCGGCCGCCGAACATTTCGCCGAAGAGGTCGAAGACGCTGCCGCCGAACAGGTCCTGGAAGTCGGCGAAGACTTCGCTGTTGACCTGCGGCCCGGCGCCGCTGACTCCCGCGTGGCCGAAGCGGTCGTAGCGGGCGCGCTTCTCCCGGTCGGCGAGGACGCCGTAGGCCTCGGCGGCTTCCTTGAACGACTCCTCGGCGGCCTTGTCGCCGGGGTTCTTGTCCGGATGGTGGCGGAGCGCCAGTTTCCGGTAGGCGCGCTTGATGTCCTCCGGCGAAGCGTCCCGGCCTACGCCGAGGACCTCGTAGTAGTCGCGCCGGTCGCTCGGCATGGTGGTGGGTGTCCGCTGTGGCCCGGCGGAATCAGTCCGCCGGGTCCCCGGTGGCGGGGGCGGCGTCGCCGGAGGCGCCGCCCGCTTCGGGGGGCGCGTCCCCGTCGGCCTTCCCCGCTTCCTCCGGCGCCGCCTCTTCGGGCGCCGTTTCTTCGGGGGGCGGGCCGACGGCGACGACCACCGAGGCGGGGCGTATCACCCGTCCGTCGAGGACATAGCCGCGCCGGAAGACCTCGACCACCTCGTCGTCCTGCTGTCCCGGCGCCGCCGGCATCCGGTGGACGGCCTCGTGCTGGCGGGGGTCGAAGGGGCGGCCGAGCGCCTCGATCTCGACCAGCCCCTGCCGGGCGAGCGTTTCCTCGAAGCGGCGCAGCACCAGCCGGACGCCGGTGCGAAGCGCTTCGTCCGCCCGGGCTGCCGGGTCCGGCTCCCCGGCGGTCTCGGCCGGCGCGCCGTCGTCCGCTTGGCGGGCCGCCTCGTCGGCGGCGCGCTTGAGGTCGTCCAGAACCGGCAGGAAGTGGCCGCAGACCTCCTCGACCAGCCGCGACTTCAGGTTCTGCCGCTCGGTCTCGACGCGCCGCCGCATGTTGGCGAGGTCCGCCTGGAGGCGGCGCGCCAGGTCCTTGATCTGGCTGTTCGCGTCGTTGAGTTCGTAGATCTGCCGCCGCAACTCCTCGAGGTCCGCCTGTTCGGCGGGCGCGGAGGCGTCGTCGTCGGGCGCCGGCGCGCCGTCGGCGACGACCTGGTCCGGGTCCTGGGTGAATTCCTCCTCGGCCGGCCCGTTCGCGGCGTCCTCTTCCTCGCTCCCGGAATCCTCCGCGGTCTCTTCCTCGGACACTTCGTCCGGGGCGGCGGGTTTGGAAGCGGACTCGGGAGGCGCGTCACTCATGCGATGGAGAGGGGGAGCGTGGGGCCGGGTTGGGTTGGGTTCGGGCAGGGCGCCGGGCGACCGGCGGAAACTCGACGGGGCCGGAGGACTCGTTTCCTCGAACGGGCCGCGATCGCGGGAAAGCCTTTCAGATTAGCACGGGGTCGGCGGGTTGCCGCGCCGCGAATTCCTCGCCGCCGAAGACGCGTCGAAACGCCGCGATCAGCGCTTCGGCCACCGCCTCCGGGGCCGGGGCCGGCCGGACCAGGTCGGCGAGTCCGACCGCCGGGAGCGGTTCGTCCTCCGGCAGCCCGGCGAGTGAGTTGGTCAGCGCCCGATCGATCTTCCAGGGGATCGAGCCGTGCTGCAGGAACGCCCCTCGCCGCCACCGCTGCGCTCCGGTGACCAGTTTCCTTCCGCCGGCGCCGAGTTCGTGTCCGGTGGCCACCGCCTGGCAGGGTCTCCGCAGGTCGCCGCCGCCAGCGGGTTCGACGGGCGACGGCGGGTCGAGCCGGACGAAGCCGGCGAGGCCATCCCGCAGCGCGGCCATCACCAGCGCATAGGCGGCGCGCACCCGGGGCGGGCGGTCTCCCGCCGAGGACCCGGCGGCCGGCCCGGCGCGCGGAAGGTGGTTCCGGTGGGCGGCGAAGGCGTAGGTGAGTTCGTCGGGGAGATGGAGGAGGGCCCGGCCGCCGCTGGGTCGGCGCGCCCACCGGATGCCCCGGTCGGCGAGCGCCTGCGGGTCGCAGACCGGTTCCGGGCGCCGGGAGTGCCCGACGGTGAGGGTCGGTTCCGTCCAGCGGTAGAGCCGCAGGGTCGGCGGCGCGCCGGCGGCCGCGTCGGCCAGCATCGCCGCGTCGCGCCGCATGTTCGTCCGCCCGTCGGCGGGCGTCCGGTCGAACACCGCCCGGAACGCCGCCGCGTCCGGGACGGCGGCCCCGCTCCGGCTCAAGCGGCCGTCAACCCGGCGTTGCGACCCGGTGGCCGGCCCCGGCTTCCGGCCCGCCGGCGCGGGCGATCCCGGAGTCGCTCAGGCGAGCAGGGTCTCGATGGGTTGGTACTCGCGCTCCTGCGACTCCGCCACCGCCCGGCAGGTCAGGCGGCCGGCGTAGGTGTTGAACCCGTTCCGCAGGTGCGGGTCGCGGCGGGCGGCTTCCTCCGGGCCGAGGTCGGCGATGGCGGCCGCGTAGTCGAGGGTGGCGTTCGTCAGCGCGTAGGTGGAGGTGCGCGGCATGGCGCCGGGCATGTTGGCCACGCAGTAGTGGACGACCCCGTCCACCACATAGGTGGGCTTGCTGTGGGTGGTGGGGCGGGTGGTCTCCGCGCAGCCGCCCTGGTCCACCGCCACATCCACCAGCACCGAGCCCTCCCGCATCGCGCCGATCATCTCCCGGGTGATGACCTTCGGCGCCGCCGAGCCGGGGACGAGCACCGCCCCGATGACCAGGTCGGACTCCGCCAGCGTCTCCGCCAGCGTCACCGCGTTGGACTTCAGGGTGGCCGCGCGGTTCCCGAAGATGTCGTCGAGCGCCCGCATCCGGGCGGCGCTCTTCTCCAGGATCGTGACTTCGGAGCCGAGCCCGACCGCCATCTTGGCGGCGTTCAGCCCGACGACGCCGCCGCCCACGACCGCCGTGCGGCCGCGCGGCACGCCCGGCACGCCGCCGAGCAGGATCCCGGAGCCGCCGCAGGTGCGATGCAGGTGGTGGGCGCCTTCCTGGATGGCCATCCGCCCGGCCACTTCGCTCATCGGGGTGAGCAGCGGCAGGCTGCCGTCGTCCGAGGTGATCGTCTCGTAGGCGATCCCGGTGACGCCGCGTTCGAGCAGCCCGTCGGTGAGGTCGCGCAGCGGGGCGAGGTGGAGGTAGGTGTAGAGGATCTGGCCTTCGCGCAGGAGTTCCACCTCCTCGGCCAGCGTTTCCTTCACCTTCACCACCAGGTCCACCGTGGCGAAGACCTCTTCGCGGGTCTCGACGATCCGCGCTCCGGCGGCGGCGAACTCCTCGTCCGGGATCCGGCTGCCGAGCCCGGCGCCGGCCTCGACCAGCACCTCGTGGCCGCCGGCCACCAGGGTGTCGACCCCGCCCGGGGTCAGCCCCACCCGGTTTTCGTGGTCCTTGATTTCGCGGACGGTCCCGATCTTCATCCGCCGCCCACCCCCGAGGACTTGCCGGGACTCAGCGGGCGGCGGACTTCGGGGCCGGAGGGGAAGCGGCGGGCCGTCCGGGCTTCCCGGCGGAACCTCCCGCGCCGCCGGCGGCCGGGGCCGCTCCGGCGGAGCGGCCGCCCGGCTGGCGCCGGATCTGGCCGCGGAACTCCGCGCCGGCCGAGACCTTCACCGCCGGCGCCCGGATGTTCCCTTCGAGCGACGCGGTTTCGCCGAGTTCCACCAGGCCCCCGGCGCTGATGTCGCCCTCGACGCGGCCGTGGACGGCCATCTGGCCGGCCTCGACCCCGGCTTCGACCTTGCCCCCCTGATGGACGACGACCGCGCTTCCGGCGGCGATGGTTCCGTCGAAGGAGCCGCGGACGAAGAGGTCCTCGTCGGTGTCGATCCGGCCGCTCACCCGGGTTCGCTCGCCGATCAGGGTGACTCGGGCGGGTCCGCCGCCGCGGTCCTCCGCCGTTGCCGGCTCGGGAGATTCCTCGGCCTCAGCCGGGCGTCGAAACAGGGGCATCGGGTTCTCCGGGGAAGAGTCTGGAGCGGGCGACGGGGCTCGAACCCGCGACACCGAGCTTGGGAAGCTCGTACTCTGCCAACTGAGATACGCCCGCCCGGAACGGGGGATTCTAGTCCCGCGCCGGCTCCGCCCCGCCGCCGGAAGACGCCGTGACCAGGGCGATGATCTCGTCCCGCCGGCTCTCGGCAAGCCCCTCGCGGTAGGCCTCGACGGTGAGGCGGAGGACCGGCTCGGTGTTCGACGGGCGGAGGGTGAAGCGCCAGTCCGGGAAGTCGAGGGTGAGGCCGTCTTCGGTGTTGGCGCGGCCGCCGGGGAAGGCCTCGCGGGCGCGGGCGAGCGCCGCCGCCGGGTCGGAGGCGGCGAGGCTCACCTCGTCGAGGGCGAAGTAGCGGCGCCGCAGGTCGTCGGCGAGGTCGGCGAGCGATCTGCCGGCGCTCCCGACCCGCTCGATCAACCGCAGGATCGGGAGGAGGGCGTTGTCCGCGTAGCCGGCGGCCCGGAAGTAGAAGTGGCCGCTGAGTTCGCCGCCGAACCGGGCGTCGGCCGCGCGCATCGTCCGCTTCATGTAGGCGTGGCCCACCCGGCCGGGGGCGCCCTTTCCGCCGGCGGCGCGGATCGCGTCCTCGACCGCGCGGGAGGAGCGGTAGTCGTAGGCCACCGCCGCGCCCGGTTCGGCGGCGATCTCCTGCGGGGCGAGCAGCGCGGTGGCGAAGTCGCCGGGCACGAACCCGCCCCGGCCGTCCACGAAGGCGCAGCGGTCGGCGTCCCCGTCCCAGAGGACGCCGAAGTCGGCCCGTTCCTCCCGCACGCGGGCGGCGAGGCCGGCGCGGTTCGCCGGGGCCAGCGGGTTCCCGCCCCGGTTGGGGAAGGAGCCGTCCGGCTCGAAGTCCATCGGGACGAACTCGCCGGGGATCCGGGCGAAGAGGCCGCGGGCCGCCAGTCCGCCCATGCCGTTCCCGGCGTCCAGCACCACCCGCAGCGGAGGCAGCGAGCGGCCTTCCACTTCGCCGACGAGGAAGTCCAGGTAGTCCTCGCGGAGATCCCGCGCCGGATGGCGGTCGGGGTCGGTCGGCAGGGGCTCGTCCGGCGGCGGGGGAGGGTGGGCGGCGGTCCGCCGGGCGACTTCGGGGAGGCGGTTCTCCGCGAACACCGGGGCGGCGTCGCGCTCGACCAGTTTGATCCCGTTGTCGCCCGGCGGGTTGTGCGAGGCGGTGACCACCGCGCCGCCGTCGAGCCGGTCCCGGCGGACGGCGAACCACATGGCGTCGGTGGCGAGCAGGCCGTAGTGGACGAGTTCCGCCCCGCTCCGGGTCAGTCCTTCGGCGAAGGCGGCGGCGAGGGCGGGGCTGGTGCGCCGCATGTCGCGGGCGAGCCCGATGCGGCCGCTCCCTACGGTCTCGGCGAAGGCGCGGCCCACCCGGTAGGCCAGTTCCGGCCCGAGCGGTTCCGGGGAGCGCCCCCGGATGTCGTACGCCTTGAAGAGCGCCGCTTCGGCGGCGGTCAGTCCTGCCACGGCAGCCGGCTGAACCCGGCGACGGTGCTCTTGTCGCCGAGCAGCGCGTCCTCGACCTGCGCCGCCGGGCCGACGAAGCCGGAGAGCCCGATGATGGAGCGCGACACGCGGGCGGTCTCGCTGACCCGGACATCGGCCCAGAGCACCGAGTGCTCGACCTGCGCGTTCGCCTCCACCCGGACCCGGCGCCCGAGGACGGCGTACGGGCCGATGCGGGCGCCGGCGCGAACCTGCGCGCCCGGGCCGATGAACGAGGGGCCGATGAGGTGCGCCTCCGGATCTATGGAGGCGTCCCGGTCCACGATCACCCCGCCGGGGTTGGGCGGGGGAACGCCGGGGACGGAGATCCGGCCGTCGAGGGCGTCGCGGTGGGCCTCGAGGTACCGGGTGGGGTCCCCGATGTCCCGGAAGTAGCCGGTGTGGCGGTAGGCGGCCACCGGCTTCCCGGAGGCGATCGCCCGCGGGAAGACCTCGGTCTCCAGCGAGACCGGCTGCCCTTCGGGGATCAGGTCGAGGACTTCCGGCGTCATCGCATAGACCCCGGCGTTGATGTCCCCCGGGCCGGGCTCGTCGGACTTTTCCGCGAAGCCGACCACCCGCGGGGGCGCCGCGGGGTCGCTGCCGGGCTCGGTCGCCACCCGGCCGTAGGCGGAGGCGTCCTCGACTTCGGTGAGCGAGAGCGTGAGCATCGCCCCGGCGGCCTCGTGCGCGGCGATGAGTTCGCGGGCCGGGAGGTCGGTCAGCACATCGCCGTTGAGGCAGAGGAAGGGTTCCGTGAGTTGGTGGCGGATGTTGCCGAGCGCGCCGCCGGTGCCCAGCGGACGCCGCTCCGGGGCGTAGGTGAGCGAGACCCCGTAGTCGCTGCCGTCCCCGAGGCTGCGCGCGACGCGTTGGGTGACCGAGGCGATGCAGAGCACCGCCTCGGCGATTCCGGCCCGGCGGAGCAGGTCGAGTTGGGTGGCGAGGAACGGCCGCGCCAGCAGCGGGACGACGGCCTTCGAGCGCCGCGCCGTCAGCGGCCGCAGGCGGATCCCCTTGCCGCCCATCAGGATCACCGCTTTCATCGCCCGTCGTCCCTCCTCTTCCTTGAATCCCGGCCCGCGCCGAAGGCGGGGGGCCGGTTAGCGTATCCGGCTGATAGCATCCGGCGCGGCGCGGGTTTCTGGGGCGGGCTGCGGCGGGAAGGTTCCTGAGATGGGCGCGGCGAATCGCATCACCTTGTTGCGGGTGGTTCTCACGCCGCTGATCGCGGTGGCGCTGCTCACCCGGTCGCCGGGGTGGCAGCCGTTCGCCATCGGGTTGGTCGCCCTCGCCGGCTTCACCGATCTCCTCGACGGGGTGGTGGCCCGCCGGCGGAACCAGGTGACCGCCCTCGGCATCCTGCTCGACCCGATCGCGGACAAGTTCTTCATCGCCACCGTCTTCATCTGCCTGGTGGCGGCGGGGCTGAGCCCGGCTTGGGTGGCGGTGGTGATCGTGGGCCGCGAGTTCGCGGTAACCGCGCTCCGCATGGCGGCGCTGCAGCGGGGGGACAGCGTGCCGGTGAGCCTGCTGGGCAAGGTGAAGATGCATGCCCAGGTGTACGCCGTGATCCTGGTGCTGGTCGGCGCCTGGTTCGCCGAGGTCCCGATGCTCGCGGACCTCGGCGGATGGGGCCTCTGGATCGCCGCCGGGATCACGGTCTGGTCCGGCTTCGACTACTTCGCCCGCTCGCGGCGGCTGGTCGCGGAGTGAGACGGCGCCGCGCCCGCGCGTTTCGGGCGTCGTTTCGGGCGTCGCCAGGGGCGTCGCTCGGGGCGTCGCTCCGGGCCCCCGGCAGCCGGGACGCCTGAGCCTCCCCCGGAGCGCGGGCCTGTCCGGCGCGGCCGCTTCGCCCGGGGGCGCCGCCGCCCGTCGCCGGCTGCTTCCGGCGCTGCCGGAGGTGTTCCTCGGCGAAGACGCGAAGGCCGCGCTCGACGGCCGGCGGGGGCTGTTGTTCGGCGAGAAACGCCACGGCCAGGTGGACATCCTCGGTGTCGCGCCGGCGCCGGAGGGGGGCGCGGCGGGCCCGGACGCCGTCGCGGCGCTGGTCGGGAGCCGTTGGGACCGCGGCGCGGTCGGCGGCTGGCGGATCGTCGGCCTGGCGCTCGGCGAGGCCGAGTTCGCCGCCGCCGCCGAGGCCCTGCTCGAAGGGCTGGTGGCCGGGGATGTGGTCGCCGCCGGGGAGGCGGGGATCTTCGTCCACCGGGGCGACCGGTTCACCCGCGTCCGCTGAGGCCCGTCCGGCGGGCGCGCCGCGGCCGGGTCGGTCGGCCGGTCAGCCGCTGGTCAGCGGCCGGACGGGTTCGCTACGCCGTTCGTCGAGCGGGCGAGGATCTCCCGGATCCGCTCCCGGGCCGCCGCGGTGAACGCGCTCTGCGGGTGGTCGTCCACGATCTTCCGGTAGTGGACGAGCGCCTCGCTCTGCCGCCCGCAGTCGGTCAGCGCAGTTCCCAGGCGGTGCAGCACTTCGGGCAGGCGCTCGAATCCGGGGTAGGTCGCGACGATGGTCTCGAGGCGGGGGATCGCGCCCCGGCACCACTTCCGGTGGTCCTGGTAGAACTCGGCCTTGAGCAGGATCGAGGTGGCGAGGTCGTCCTCGCACTCCGCGAGTTGCCGCCGCGCCTCGTCGGCGTAACTGGAATTCGGGTAGAGGTCGAGCAGTTTGCGGAACTCTTCGGCGGCGAGCCGGGTCTCCTCCTGGTCGCGGTCGGCGGACCGGCGGCGTTCGAAGTGCCCGTCCGCGATCCGGAACTGCGCGTAGTCGGCCCGGGGATGGTTCGGGAAGAAGGTGAGGTAGTCCCGGTACTCGGAGGCGGCGAGGAGCGCGTTCTGGGCGCCCCGCTGGTTCGCGTAGGTGTCCGCGATCCCGAGCCGGGCGTCGCCGGCGAACTGGCTCCGGGGGTAGGTGTCCAGCAACTGGCGGAACCAGGTGCGCGCCGTTTCCCAGTCCCGGTCTTCGAGGCTCTGCGCGCCGAGCGCGAGCAGCCGCCGGTCGGCCTGCGCGCCGGTCGGCGTTTCCCGCGCCGCGCCGGAGCGGCAGGCCGCGGCGGTGAGCCCCCCGGCGGCGAGGAGTCCGACCGCGAGTCTGACGGCGAGTCCGGTAGGGGGGAGTCCGGACGCGGCCGGCCCCGGCGTCGGGCGTGAGGGACGGCGGGCGGCGGGCATGAAGGGGAGGCGTCAGGCCTCGTCGCGGAAACGAGCCCTCGGCGAGGCGAAATCGTAGCGCCGGGTACGGGGCCCGGGGCCCGGCGGGCGCGGCGCCGGCGCGCGCCGGTTCAGGCTTCCAGGAGGTCGCGGACCGCGCGGCCCGGATCGGCGGCGCCGAAGACCGCGGAACCGGCCACGACCACATCGGCGCCCGCCTCCCGCGCGGCGGGCACGCGGGACGCGTTCATCCCCCCGTCCACCACGATCTCCAGTTCCGGGCGCACCCGGTCGGCGATCTCGCGGACCCGCCGGATCCGCTCCATGCCGCCGGCGATGAACGGCTGTCCGCCCCACCCCGGATTGACGGTCATGACCAGCGCGTAGTCCGAGGCGGCGATGGCCTCCTCCACCCAGGCGAGCGGAGTCAGCGGACTGATCGCGAGGCCCGGCCGCGCTCCCCCTTCGCGGATGTCGCCGAGCGTCTTGTGGAGGTGGGGCGCGGTCTCCGGGTGGACGGCGACCGCGTTCGCCCCGGCCTCGATGTAGTCGGCGACCCGCTCGGCGGGATTCCCGATCATCAGGTGCACATCGAGGTCGAGGTCGGTGCAGCGGCGCACCGCGGCCACCACCAGCGGCCCGAAGGTCAGGTTCGGCACGAAGTGCCCGTCCATCACATCGAGGTGAAGCCGGTCGGCCCCCGCCTCCTGCACCACCCGGATCTCCTCGGCCAGCCGGGTGAAGTCCGCCGAGAGGAGCGACGGGGCGACGCGCAGCCGCCGGTCCCCGTTCACCGGCTGAGCGTCAGGACGATCCCGTCCTCGTTGGTCACCTTCCGCCCGGCCTGCGGCGACTGGCGGACGACCACCCCCGGCGACTGGCCCGGGTAGTCCCCGCTGCGCACTTCCCGGACGCGCACCGGCGCCCGGCTGAGTTCGTCGGCGATCTCCCCGTACCGGCGGCCGATGAGGTCCGGCATCACGAACGCCGCCGGCGCCGGCCCGGTGGAGAGGAGCACGGAGACGGCCGCGCCCGGGGCCGCGTCGGAATAGGCCGCCGGGGACTGCGCGAGCACCCGGCCCCGGAGGTAGTAGCCGCTCTCGACTTCGGAGACCCGGCCGACGACCAACTCCGCCGCTTCGAGTTGCCGGCGGGCCTCGGTGAGCGTGCTCCCCTCGAGCCGGGGCACCCGGCGCCGGGTGGGGCCGAGGCTGGGGAACACCTGGACGGCCCGCCCCCGCTTGAACACGGTGCCCGGCGGCGGCTGCTGGAACACGATCCGCCCCTCCGGGATGTCGTCGTGGAACCGGCTCCCGGCCTCGGTCAGCCGGAGCCCGGACACCGCGAGCAGCCGCCGCGCCGGCTCGACCTCGAACCCGGTCAGGTCCGGCACTTCCGGGTCCACCGTCCGGGCGGCCAGCAGGAAGGTGAGCGTCGCCGCCCCGGCGACCGTGGCGACGAGCCCGAACACCGTGAGCAGGAACCGGAACCCGCGCGAGATCCGGGAGCGCGGCGCCTCTTCGGCGGCGGCGCTCCGACGGGCCTTCCCGCCGCCCCCGGGGGCGGCGGCAGCCGTCGCCCGGCGGCGGATGCGGACCCGAAGCGCCAACGAACGACCCTCGCCGCCAAGTGTAGTAGCGAATCGGGGGGCGATGGCGCCGGCGTTCCCGCCCGCCTGCCGATCCGGCTACCGTTCGCCCGGCGCGGGGGCTGTCGGTGCGTCGCCGGCGGCGAACCTCCGGGCGCCGGGCAAGTGAGAAGTGATCCGCGAGATCCGGATTCGGGGCTTCAAGCGCTACGCGGACGCCCGCTTTCGGCTGCCGGAGCAGGTCGTGCTCGCCGGGCCGAACGACACCGGGAAGACGACGGTGCTGCAGGCGATCGCTTCGTGGGCGTTCGCGTTTCGCCGCTGGCGGCGCGTCGTCGAGAGCGTCGAGCGGGGGCCGGACGGTTACGCCCTCGCGCCGATCTCGCGGCCGGCCTTCGCCGTGGCGCCGCTCCGGGGTTTCGACCAACTCTGGAAGGATCGGGACTATCGGGGCGTGGTGGAAATCACCCTTCGGCGTGACGACTGGACGGTCGCGATGGAGTTCCACGCCGACAGCGCCGAGCAGGTGTATGTCCGGCCCGCGGCGGAGGCGGCGCCGGCGCTCCTGGAAGCCCTGGACCTTCCCGTGATCTTCGCCCGCCCGGTGAGCGGGCTCGTGGCCGCGGAGCCGGAGTATCGGCGGGCGAAGGTGGACCAACTGCTCGCGCACGGGAGGGCCGGCGAGGCGCTCCGCAACTCGCTGGTGGAAGCGAGCCGCAGTCCGGCGGCCTGGGAGGCGCTGGGCGAGTCGGTCCGGCGGCTGTTCGGCTACACCTTGCTGCCGCCGGACACCGACGGCCTGGATGTCCTCGTGGACTACCGGGAGAGCGACGCCGGCCCGGCGCTCGACATCGCCGGCGCGGGCAGCGGTTTCCACCAGGTCGTGATGCTGCTGGCGCTCCTCCACTCGCGGCCGGGGTCGGTGCTGCTGCTCGACGAACCGGACGCCCACCTCCACTTCATCCTCCAGGACGGCATCTGGCGGGAGTTGCGGCGGGTCGCCGCCGCGCAGCGCTCGCAGTTGATCTGCGCGACGCATTCCGAGGTGGTCATTTCGGCCGCCGAACCCCGGGAACTCCTGCTCACCCTCGATCCGCCCCGGCCGGTCGCCGACGATGTCGAGAAGGGCCGCCTGCTGTCGTCGCTGCGCGCCCTTTCGGGCGCCGACCTGGTGCAGGCGCCGGTCGTTCGCGGAATCCTCTATGTCGAGGACTACACCGACCTGGACCTGCTGAGCGCCTGGGCGCGCCGACTCGGACACCGGGCTTACGGCCTGCTCGCTGCGGAAATCATGTGGAAGCCGGTGGTCTTCGAGTCGGAGCGGGGCCGCCCGGGGATTCGTTCCCGCGACCACTACGAGGCGCTGCGCTCGGTCCGCCCGGACATCGCGGGGCTCGAACTGCGCGACGGCGACGCCCGGGACTCCGCGCGGGAGACCGGGATCTCCGGCGCCGGCCTGCAGCGGCTCCGCTGGCGCCGCTACGAGATCGAGAGTTACCTGCTGCATCCGGGAGCGCTCGCGCGTTTCGTCGAGAACGAACTCGGCGGGGGCGCTCCCGGCCTCGAGGCGCTTCGCGAGTGGTGGCGCCGGCAGTTGCCGCCGGCCCTGATCGAGGATCCCTTCGAGGACCACCCGCTGCTTCGGCAGGTGAAGGCGCGTACGGAACTCCTGCCGCCGATGCTCGCCGCCGCGGGCTTGCCGGACTTTCCTTACACGCGTTACCACGAGATCGCGGCGGCCATGGAACCCGCCGAGATCCACCCGGAGGTCGTCGAGAAACTGGACGCCGTCTGCCGCGCGTTCGGGGTGGACGCGTAAACCGGTCGAGGGGCGTCTCCGCGCTCGCCGGGCGGGGGAGGCCGGCGCGGGTTACACGCGGTGGCGGCGGAGGAGGGCGGCGTAGTAGCCGTCGGTGTCGTGGGCGCCGGGGGGGAGGTGGAGGGCGCCCTCCGAGTCGAGCAGCGGGTGGAGCGGTTCGGGCAGTTGCGCGGCAAGGTCGGCCGGTTGGAAGGAGGGGTCCTGCTCCCGGAGGGAGGCGGCGACCTCGACGGTCTCCTCCGGCTCCAGAGAGCAGACGGAATAGAGGAGCAGGCCGCCCGGGGCGACCAGCCGGGCGGCGGCGGCCAGGAGGCGGCGCTGGGTCTTCGCCAGGACGGCGAGGCGCTTCGGCGTCGCGGTCCACTTGATGTCCGGGTTGCGTGCCAGGGTGCCGAGGCCGCTGCACGGGGCGTCGAGCAGCACGCGGTCGAAGGTTCCCGCCGGGAACGGCGGGCGCCGGGCGTCGGCGGCCAGGGGGAGCAGGTTCTCCGCCTCCAGGCGCTCCGCGGTCTCCGCGAGGAGGCGGACGCGCGGCGGGCGGAGGTCGGCGGCGAACACCCGCTTCGGCGCCCAGCGCTCGGCGAGGATCGTGGCCTTGCCTCCCGGCGCGGCGGCGAGGTCGAGGACCCGGCCGCCCTCCGGCAGGAGCCGGCCGATGAGTTGCGAGCCGGCGTCCTGGAGGTGGATCGCCCCGTCCCGGAAGGGGGCGGCGCCCGTCGGGTTCCCGCGGACGACCCGGAGGCAGCGCGGCGCGAGCGGGGAGGGGACGGTCTCCACGCCGTCGGCGCGGAGCGCGCCGCGAACCTCGTCCAGGTCGAACCGGCGGCGGACCCGCAGGAAGCCGGAGGGCGAGCGGTTGTTCGCTTCCAGCGCCTTCCGCGCTCCTTCGGGGCCCCACCGGGCGACGGCCCGGTCCACCAGCCAGTCCGGGTGGGAGAGGCCGGCCCGCAGGTAGAGGTCCGGGTCGCCGCCGGCGTGGGGCCAGGGGTGGTCGGCCCGGAGGTAACTCCGCAGGACGGCGTTCACCACGCCCCCGGCGCCGGGCCGGTCCCCGGCGGCGACCAGTGCGACCGAGTCGTGGACGGCGGCGCGGGAGGGCACCCGATCCTGGTGGCGGAGGCCGTAGAGGCCCATGCGCAGGGCGACCCGCACCCGGGGTTCCAGCCGGGAGAGCGGGCGGCGGCAGTAGGCCTGCAGCGCGTAGTCCAGCCCGCGCCGGTGGCGCAGCACGCCGAACACCAACTCCCGGGCCAGCGCCCGGTCGTTCTCCGCCGGGGGCTCGCCCCGCCGGTCCACCAGCCGGGCGATGAGCGCGTCCGGGTGGGGGGAGGGGCCGCGCCGCCGGGCGGCGTTCTCGATCCGCAGCAGCACCGCGAACGCGGCGCGCCGCGCCGGGGAGGCCTCGCGCGCTGGGCCGGACGCGGGCGGCCGGGGGGAGGAGGCGGCCGGCTTCCCCCCGGCGGGGCGTGCCTTCCGGGAGGGGGTCTGCTGCCGCGTCCGGCGGCCGCGTCGGTCTTCGGCGGCCGCGTCGTCCCGCTGCCGATCGGGCGGCGGAGCGGGAGCGGCCGTTCCCTCGGCCGGTCGGGCGGGAGTCGGTCGGGCGGGGGTCGGCCGGACGGTCCGCGGAAAGGGGCCCGGCGAGAGCGCCCGCCGGCCCGGAGCCCCGCCGGCCGGCGGGGAGAGGACTCCGGCGGGGAACCGCCCGGGGAGTTCGCGCCTTCCGGTCGGGCGGGGAGGTCGGCGCGCTCCCGTCACGGGCCGTTCACCCGCGCTCGGCGAGGACCCGGTGGAGCGTTTCCGGGTCGTCGGTGAGGATGCCGTCCACCCCCCGGTCGAGCAGCCGGCGCATGTCGGCGGGATCGTTGACCGTCCACACGACCACCGGCAGCCCCAGGCGCCGGGCGGCGGCCAGGAACGAGGGGGTGACGACGGTGAGCGGGCCGGTGGTTTCGCTCACCAGGAGTGCGTCCGGGCCGCGCGGCGCCTCCCCGGCGCCGCCTTCCCCGGTCCGGTAGAGCCCCTCGAGGCGCAGCCGCGAAAGGAGGATGAAGGCGGCCGCCTCGAAGAAGGAGGCGCTGGTCGGGGTCCTCGGGCAGAGACGCCGGAAGCGGTCGAGTTCGGGCCGGGCGAACGATCCGACCAGCGTGCGCTCCTCCCGCCCGGCGGCGCGGATCTCCCGGCAGAGCGGCTCCGCCGTGCCCTCGGTCTTCAACTCCACCACGAACGGGCGGTCGGGATGCGCCTCCGCGACTTCCCGGAAGGTCGGGACGCGGACCGGGGCGCTGCGGTAGGGGAACTCGCCGGAGGCGGCGCGGAAGCGGTGTCCGGCGTTCAGCCGCTTCACCTGTTCCAGGGTCATTCCCGAAACGGGGCCGCTCCCGTCGGTCGTCCGGTCCACCGTGTCGTCGTGCAGCACGACGAGCGCTCCGTCGGCGGTGGGGCGCACATCCATCTCCAGCACTTCGGCGCCGTTCTCGACCGCGGCGGCGAAGGCCTCCAGCGTGGACTCGGGAGCGTTGAGCCCTCCTCCCCGGTGGGCGTAGTTGCGGAGCGGTTCGTCGAAGAAGGGGTGCGGGGGGGACGGCTCCCGCGCGGCGGCGAGGAGCGCCAGGGCGGCGCCGCAGACGGCGGCGAGCGCGAGCAGGCCGAAGAGGATCGAGGCCGAGACCCGGCGGGCGGCGTGTCCGCTCACGCCGGCGCCCTCTCGCGGGTTGCCGGGGTCGTCTCCCCCGGCGCCTCGGGCGGGCCGACCAGCGCCGCGGCCTCTTCGGCGGCGGCGAGGCGCGCTTCGCCGGCGGCGGGGCGCGCTTCGCCGCCGGCCCCCGACCCGGAAGTCCCCGACCCCGGGAGCCGGTTTCCCCGAAGGAATTCGGCGACCGTCATCCGGCGGCTGCCCGTCGGCTGCACCTCCCGCAGGAGGAGCCGGCCGCCGCCGCAGGCCACTTCGAGCCCCGGGTCGCCGCGCGGGCCGGTCCTCCGGAGCGTTCCGGGCGGCGCCTCGAAGGGCTCCGATTCGAGCCCGACTTGCGCAACATGGATGCGCAATAGTTCAAGAGATCCGTCAACTCCGGGAAAGGCGGTGAACGCCACCGGCGCCGGCTGGAAGGCGCGGATGCGCCGCTCGACTTCGACGGCGTCGAGGCGCCAGTCCACCGCGGCGTCGGTCTTCCGCACCGGCGGGGCTTCGGTGGCCGCCGCTTCGTCCTGCGGGAGGGGCTCGATCTGCATCTCGGCGAGGCCGGCGAGGGTCTCCACCAGCAGGTCGGCGCCGAGGGGCGCGAGGCGGGCGAGGAGGCTGCCGCCGGTGTCGTCCGGGCGGATGTCCGCCGCGCGGCGCAGGAGGATCGGCCCGGTGTCCAGCCCCTCGTCCATCAGCATGGTGGTGACCCCGGTGCGTTCGAGGCCGCGGGCGACCGCCCAGACCGCCGGCGCGGCGCCCCGGAGGGAGGGCAGCAGCGAGGCGTGCACATTCACCGCGCCGAGCGGCGTGGAGTCGAGGAGCGCCGGCGGAAGGATGCGGCCGTAGTCGGCGACCACCAGGCAGTCCGCCCGCAGCCGGGTGACCGCCTCCACCGCGGCCGGCCGCCGAAGCCCCTTCGGTTCGAGGGCCGGCACGCCGAGTTCGTCGGCGGCCTCGCGGATGCGGCTGGGGCGGGGCCGGTGTCCGCGCCCGGCCGGGCGCGGCGGCCGGGTCACCGCCGCCGCGATTTCGTGGACGGCGTGGAGCCGCCGGAAGACCGCTTCGGCGAACCCGGAGGTGCCGAAGAAGACCGTCCGCAGGCGGATCGAGTCGCCGGACGAGTCGCCGGACGGACCGCCGGACGGGCCGCCGCCGCTCACCAGTCCCCGCGGCGGATCCGGCGGCGCAACTTGCGGACGATCAGGTCGCGCTTCAGCGCGCCGAGGCGATCCAGGAACAGCCGGCCGTCTATGTGATCCACCTCGTGCTGGAACGCGCGGGCGAGCAGCCCGGTCCCCTCCATCTCGAACGCCTCGCCGTCGAGCCGTTGGCCCCGGACGCGCACCCACTCCGACCTCCGGGTGACCCCGGAGAAGTCGGGAACGGAGAGGCAGCCCTCTTCCTCCTGTTGGCGGCCGTCGGTCTCGATGATCTCCGGGTTGGCCATGACGATCAGGTTCCCGTCCTGCTCGCCGGCGGTGATGTCGATGACGATGAGCCGCAGGTTGAGCCCGATCTGCGGCGCCGCGAGTCCTACGCCGGGCGCGGCGTACATGGTGGCGACCATGTCGTCCACCAGCGCCTGCCAGTCCTGCGAGAAGTCCTCGATGGGTTCCGACGGCCGGTGCAGCGGCGCCGCGCCGTAACGCAGGATCGGTCGAACGGGCACGGGAATCGCCGTGAGCGCCCTTGGGGTGTGCGCGGGAACGGCGGGGGAATTCTACGCGCCGGGGGCGTTCGAGGCTCCGGCTCGGCGGGGCCGACGGCTCGATTTCGTCGGCGGGTTGGTACGATTCGCGCCGATGAGCAGCGCTGGCGGTCGGCGAAGTCGCGCGGCCGTGGCGTCCTCGTGGGCTGGGACGACGGGGTCTCTCGGCGAGTACATCAAGAGCGAGTCCCGGAGGACCCTCTCGGCGTACCGAAAGCAGCCGACACTGGTCGCTGAGCACGCGAACCTGGAGATCGGGACGGCCGGCGGCGGGTACGCCGACCGTCAACTCGTGGAGTTGATCCAGAACAGCGCGGACGCTCTTGCGGGGCCGGCGGTCGGGGAGCGGGGACGCATCTCGATACGGTTGACCGACGACTGCCTGTACTGCGCCGACAACGGGGACGAGATGGACGAAGACGGCGCCCGGGCGCTCATGTTCTCGCACCTCTCGCCGAAGCGGAGGGAGAGCGAGATCGGAAGGTTCGGCCTCGGGTTCAAGGCCGTACTCGGCGTTTCCGACGCGCCGGAGTTCTACAGCCGATCCGGGTCGTTTCGATTCGACCGCGGGAAGACTGCCGACCGCATCCGCAAGATCGTTCCCGACCACGAGACTTACCCCGCGCTGCGTCTGGCGACCCCGATCGACCCGCGTGTGGCGGCGAGAGGGAATCGCATCCTCGCCGAGGAGATGGTTTGGGCTCGGAACATCGTTCGGCTGCCTCTTCTCGCGGGTGCGCGCAGTCGGCTGGAAGAGCAGATGCGGTCGTTTCCCACACCCTTCCTGCTCTTCGTCGAACATGTGCGCAGCCTTTCACTCTCGGGACACCGGGAGGATGAGGTCACCTGCGAAGTCGTGGAGAGGCGCGCCGACGGTGAGTGTGTACTGCGGGTCGACGACGAGGAGCAGAAGTGGATCGTCTTCCGTCGGCGTCACCGTTTGTCGGAGGAAGCCATTGCCGAGTGGGCGCTGATCCGCGACCGAGCGGTAGTGCCGCTGTCGTGGGCCTTTCCGCAGGATGCCAGGCAGCGCGACGAACATCGCCACTTCTGGGCGTACTTCCGCACGGGAACGGAGAGTCTCGTTCCCGGAATCCTCAATGCGCCGTGGAAGACGAACGAGGACCGACAGAACCTCCTGCCGGGCGCGTTCAACCGGGACCTGCTCCAGGCGTCAGCGGACCTGATCGTCCGCGAGCTCGGAAGTCTTCGTACCGCTGACGACCCGGCCCGCCACCTTGATGCGCTGCCGCGCCGCCAGGAGTCCGGCGACTCGGAACAGAGCAAGGAACTTCGAGTTTCCCTCATTTCGCAACTGCGCCATGACGCCGTTGTTCCCGACCAGACCGGGACCCTGCGCCCGATCGAGAGGTTGCAATATCCGCCGAAGGATGCGCCCCTCGCCGCCCTGGAGCGGTGGGCCGAGTGTGAGACGAGGCCCGCCGATTGGCTGCATGTTCGAGCGGCTTCCCGGGACCGAATCGCAACGATCGGTCGGTTGTGGCGGTATCACCGGGCGAACCCGGAAGCCCGGGTCGGTGACCTGTCGTCATCCGTCCGTGGTCCGAGCGGGGCGAGCGACGCCGACTTGCCGAGGGAGTCCGCCGAGGACTGGCTGGAAGCGCTGTTTTCGCCAGGACTGGATGAGGAGCAGGCCGCACGGGCGTCCCGGGTCGCCGTGCAGACTGCTGCGCTCCTTCCAGCGGGTCGTCACGACGGCGCACGGCACGACTTGGGAGAGATCGTCCTGACGGCCGCGGGCGGCCGCGCGCGCTTGGACCCCGCTGCCGTGTTCGTGCCTCGGAGAGGAACGGATGACGGGACTCAGGTATCGGCTGAACTCCTCGTGCATCCCAGAGTCGCCGAAGATGAGAAGACGCGGGCGGCGCTCGAGAAACTGGGACTCGGTGAGCCGCCGGCCGAGGCGGCGCTGCGAGCAGCCGTGAGGGAGATAACGGAGGCGCCGGGCGACAGCGCCCATCGGAAGTTTTGGTCGTGTGTCCGGGAGTCGTTGGCCAAGGACGGGCCGGACGCAGTGGCGGCGATTCTCGACGAGAACGAGTTCGCTCTTCGTCAAGTTCGGATTCGCACCGAGTCCGGCGCCTGGGAACCTGCCCACAGCGTTCTCCTGCCCGGCAGGATCGCTCGTGCGGGTGTCTCGGACGACTCGGATGTCACTGTGGACATCGACTATCACCGAAGCGAACTTCCATTCCTGACCCACTTCGGTGTCGTGGAAGCGCCTGAACTTCGGGATCTCGGTCTGGAGTCGCTCGTGAACTATCGGGCCGAGTGCGTCGAGCGGTTCCGTTCCGACTGTAAGGGGGAGGGAGGCAGAGTGCCCATGTCGAACCGCCTCCGCTTCGAGAGCACCGAGGGAGTGGGCCCGCTTTCCGTGCTGTCTCGTTTGTCACACGAGGGCCGGGCGCTCTACACCGAAGCGATGCTCGGACTCGAAGCGACATACGCGCCGTGGACGATGGCGCACGACGCTGGCGGTTACCCACCGCGGACCTTTCGTTCTCCCTCGCTGCGGGAGATCGAGCGACACGGACGACTCCGCGCGCGCGGCGGCAGCGTTCCATTCCAGGACGCTCTCGGTGAACCACCGAAGAGCGAGGAAGCGCTGCGGTTTCTCCTCGAGCATTCTCAGGCCGCGCGGATCCGACGGGTCTTTCGCTTGGCGAACCTCACGCCGGAGTTCTTCGGCGAGGGCGAGCCGGAGCCGTTGTTCGATGTGTGGCCCGGACTGCAGGAGCATCTTCCCGACGCTTGGAAGGATTCGGACTTGCGGCCGTGTGAACGAATCGTCGGGCTGGATGATCGGCCGTGCGCGACCTATCGCGGCGATGTCTATCTCGTTCGAACCGGGGACGATTCGGACGACCTCAAGGCAGTTGCCGAAGAGTTGAATTTGGACCTTCGCGACGACCAGGTCGAGGACATCGCCAATCGGACGACACCCCAGGAAGTGGCCGCCCGACGGGCTGCCGTCCGCGCCTTGCCGAGCGAGGCGGAACGACTGCTCCGAGCCGTGGGAGAGGCAGGACTGCGGGCGCGGCTGCCGGGGTCGCTGGTGGCGCATCTGAGTGGAAGGAGCGAGGAAATATCGGGCGTGCGTATCGCGGAGGCGGCGATCGCGGTCTTCCAGACGGACACACTCCACGAATATCGCCGCTCGCTCGCGAAGTTCGCTCCGCCGCGGAAGTGGGCCGGATCGACCAAAGCGGTGGAATTCGTGGAATCGCTCGGCTTCCCTCCCGACTGGGCGGGTGAACCGGGCGGGAAGCGGGAGCCGTATATCGAAGTCGAGGGGCGCTTTCGTTTGGAGCCTCTGCACGATTACCAGCAGCAGATCGTGGCGGCGGTCCGTGCGATGTCGAACTCCACCAGCGAGGGGCCGACCGAGCGTCGGGGCATGCTCAGTCTTCCGACCGGGGCAGGGAAGACGCGGATCGCGGTGCAATCTCTCGTCGAGGCGCTGGTCGACGGGCAACTGTGCGGGCCGATTCTGTGGGTCGCCGATCGCGACGAACTCTGTGAACAGGCGGTCGAATCTTGGCGTCAGATCTGGTCGGCCAAGGGCAAGCCGGGAACCGTGCTCCGCGTCTCAAGACTCTGGGGAGGGCAGCGGGCGCCGGGTACCGCGCGCGATCTGCATGTGGTTGTCGCGACGATCCAGACGCTCCGGAGCCGCCTGTCTCGGCAGACGCTTCGGCCCGATTTCCAACTCGTCGTAGTCGATGAGGCCCACCGAACACTGGCGCAGAGTTTCACTCTGGTGTTGGCGGCGCTCGGACTCAAGCACCGCCGGAAGCCCGACGAGCCGTTCCTGCTCGGTTTGACGGCCACACCGTATCGCGGGTACGACGAAGACGAAACGAAGCGGCTCGTGAACCGCTACGGGAAAAACCGCCTGGATAGGGGAGTGTTCGGCGCCGCCGATTCGCAGGGAGTCGTTGTCGCGCTTCAGCAGCAGCGGATCCTCGCGCTCGCGGACCAGATGACCATCGAGGGAACGCGGCTCGAGATGACTGCGGAAGAGCGGCGGAAGATGGACCGGGCGCCGCACTGGCTCCCGGAGCAGGTCGAACGGCGAATCGGACAGGACCTGGAGCGGACGGAGCGGATCGTGGACGCGTTCGTGAGCCGTCGGAAGGCGGCTGGCCCGACCCTCATCTTCGCCACTTCGGTGGAACACGCGCACACGGTGTCGGCGCTCCTGAACTTGCGGCGCGTCCGGTCCCGCGCCGTCAGCGGGAACACGAACCGGGGCACGCGGCGGCGGATCGTCGAAGAGTTTCGAGCGGAAGAGATCGAGGTTCTCGTGAACTACGGCGTCTTCCGTGAGGGGTTCGATGCGCCGAAGACTCGGACGATCATCGTGGCGCGGCCGGTGTACAGCCCGAACCTCTACTTCCAGATGATCGGGCGCGGGCTGCGCGGCGAGAAGAACGGCGGGAATGAGCGATGCCTGATCCTCAATGTCGCGGACAACATCGTGAACTTCAGGCGGAAACTCGCGTTCTCCGAGTTGGACTGGCTGTGGGCGGCCGGCGCGTAACCTGACGAAGCGCTGCCGCCGTCGTCAGGGGATCGGGCGGCGGAGGCGTAGGGCGTTTCCGACGACGGAGAGGGACGAGAGCGCCATCGCGGCGGCGGCGACTTCCGGGGAGAGGAGCGCGCCGGTCGCGGGGTAGAAGACGCCGGCCGCGAGGGGGATGGCGGCGGTGTTGTAGGCGAAGGCCCAGAACAGGTTCTGGCGGATGACGCGGACGCCCTTCCGCGACAGGCGGACGGCCGCGCTCACCAGGCGGAGGTCGGGGCGGAGGAGGCTCACCGGGGCGGCTTCGCGGGCGACTTCCGCGCCTCCGGCGAAGGCGATCCCGACTTCGGCGCGGGCAAGGGCGGGGGCGTCGTTGATGCCGTCGCCGACCATGGCGACCGCGCCGTGTTGCGCCCGCAGGCGGTCGAGCGCGGTGAGTTTGTCCTCCGGGAGGAGGCCGCCCTCGGTTTCGGCGATGCCCGCCGAGCGCCCCGCCGCGGCGACAGCCTCCGGGGAGTCGCCGGAGAGGAGCGACACCGCCAGTCCGTCGGCGGCGAGGCGGCGGACGGCGTCCGTTGCCTCCGCGCGCAGGTCGTCCCGGAACCCCACGGCGCCGAGGAGTTCTGCCTCGCCGGATTCCGGGAGCCGGACGACGAGGAGCCGCCCCGAAGACGCCGCGCCCGCGCCGGCGCCCCCTGAATCCGCCGGCGCCGGGAGGGCGCCGTGTTCGCGGGCCAGCCGGTCGCTCCCGACCAGGACGCGTTCGCCGGTTTCGAGCGACGCCGAGATTCCCCGGCCCGGAAGCGCCTCGAACCGGGCGAGCGGGGTCATCGCGGTCCCCTCCGCCGCGGCGAAGGCGAGCACCGCGCGGCCCAGCGGGTGCTCCGAGCCCTGTTCGGCGGAGGCGAGCAGGCGCAGGAAATCGCCCCGCGGGACGCCTTCCGCCGGCTCGACCCGGGCGACCACCGGTTCGCCGGTGGTGAGGGTGCCGGTCTTGTCGAGCGCCACCGCCCGCACCGCCGAGAGCGCCTCCAGCGCGGCGCCGTTCCGGAACAGGATGCCCCGGCGGGCGCTCTGGCCGGTGGCGACCAGGACGGCGATCGGCGCGGCGAGGCCGATGGCGCAGGGGCAGGCGACCACCAGCACCGCCACGCCGCGGGCGATGGCGAAGGCGGCGCCCGAGCCGGACAGCAGCCAGGCGGCGACGCAGACGGCGGCGATCCCCATCACCACCGGCACGAACACGCCGGCCACCCGGTCGGCGGCGCGCTGGATCGGGATCTTCTCCGCCTGCGCCCGGCGGACGGCGGCGGCGATGCGCGACAGCGTGCTCTCCCCGGAGGGGCGGGTGACCGTGAGGTCGAAGAAGCCGCTCAGGTTCATCGCGCCGGCGCGCACCGGGTCGGGGGCCGCGCGCTCCACCGGGACGCTCTCACCGGTGAGCGCGGACTCGTCGAGGCTCGCGCCGCCGGAGACGATTTCGCCGTCGAGGGGCACCCGCTCCCCCGGCCGCACCCGGAGGCGGGCGCCGACCGCGACGCGCTCCACCGGGACCTCGGTCTCCTCGTCCTCCGCGACGATCCGCGCCGTTCGCGGCGTGAGCGCGAGCAGGCCGGAGAGCGCTTCGGAGGCGCGGCCCCGCGCCCGGGTCTCGAAGTACCGCCCCAAGGTGACGAACGCGATCACCAGCGCCGCGGTGTCGAAGAAGAGCGGGGCGCCGGGGCGGAACAGGGCGGCGGCCGAGGCGGCGTAGGCGGTGCCCGTTCCGAGCCCGATCAGGCTGTCCATCCCGAAGACGCGGCGCCGGAGCGCGAGGCCGAGCGCGGAGAGGAAGGGGCGGCCGAAGAACCAGGCCACCGGCGTCGCGAGGGCGAACTGGCCGAGGCGCCCGGCCGGGGTCTCGCCGAACGGGCTCATACGGACCGCCATGGCGAGCCCGGCGAGCGCGAGCGCGGCGGCCACCGGTCGGAACCGGCTCACCGCCGCGTCGAACGCGTCCTCTCCGGCCGCCGGGGCGGCGTCTTCTCCGGGGGCCTCGACACCGGCTTCCCGGACTTCGGCGGGAGGGCCCCCCGCACCATCGGGTCGAGCGGCGTCCGCCGCCGGGGCGGCGTCCGCGAGCAGTCGGTACGGGCCGGCGTCCGCCACCGCCCGCGCGATCTCTTCCCGGATTTCCGCGCCGGGGGCCGCGGCCGACCCGCTCCCCCCGTTCCCCTCCGCCGGCGACAGCGTCACGGCGAGGTCCCCGGTGACCAGGCTCACCGAGACCGCCTCCACTCCCGGCACCCGGAGCACCGCCTTCTCGATCCCGGTGACGCAGCCGGCGCAGTGCATCCCCTCCACCCGGGCTTCCAGCCGCGCGCCGGCCGACGGCGCCGGCGAGGTCCCCGGGTTCACAGGACTCCGTGGAGGGGGCCGCCGGGCGCCGCGAGCGAGTCCACCCGGCGGGTGACCGCGGGATCCTCGACCAACGGAGGCGCGTGGTGCGGTTTCAGCCGGGCGTCGAGGACCAGCGGCTCCGCGCAACTCCAGTGCTTGTGGCGGGTCGCGGCGCGCCGGCCGTGGACATCGTGCGACGGGTTGGACCGGGTGAACGCCACCCACAGGAAGTTGCGGAGACTCTCGGCGGCGAAGGCCGGATCGTCGCAGAGGACCAGCAGCGGAACCGAGGAGACCGGGACCCCGGCCTTTTCGGCGGCGTCGAGTCCGGCGAAGAGCGGCGCGAGACCGGCGGAGGCCTGCTCGGACGAAGTGAACGGCGGCCCGCCGACGACCGCCATGCCGGGGAGGACGAGGCGGAGGCCGGGGAACGCCGCCGGGAGCGCCTCGCCGAACCCCGCGGGGACTTCCGTCGCCAACTCCCGGCGGGGAGCGCCGGCCCCGGCGACGACCAACTTCGACCCCGCGTTCAGCCCCTCCCCGGAGTAGTCGAGCGTGTCGATCGTCGTGCGGGTCTGGAAATGGAGGTCGGTCGCGAAGTCCGTCCGGCCCAGGACATGGGCCAGCAGAGCCGGGACATCGGCGGCGGCCAGGGACGGGTCGTCTTCCCGCGCCGCGAGGAACAGGTACTTCGCCAGCGAGCACTGCCCGAACCCGAGGATCGCGTTGGCCATCGTCCACAGTTCCTGCGGGCGCCGCCCGGTGAACGGCGAGTACCGCTCGCTCCCGACCGCGAGCAGCAGCGGGTGCACCCCGGCGGCGTCCACGGCGTGCACCGAATGGACGCCGGGGAGCGAAGTGGGAACCATCGGTTCCGTGATCTCGTGGATCAGCCGGCCGAAGGCGGTGTCTTCCTGCGGCGGGCGGCCCACCACGGTCAGCGGCCAGACCGCGCCCTCGCGGTGCGTCACCCGCGTCACCCGGAGCACCGGGAACGGGTGCTTGAGGCTGTAGTAGCCGAGGTGGTCGCCGAAGGGGCCTTCCGGCAGCGTCCGACCGGGGTCCACGAAGCCGGTGATCGTGAAGTCGGCGTCGGCGGAGACGACGAAGCCGTCCGGGCGGCGCAGCCAGCGGAACCGCCGCCCGGCGAGCATCCCCGCGAAGAGGAGTTCGCTCAGCCCTTCCGGCAGCGGCATGACCGCGGCCAGCGCGTGGGCCGGGGGGCCGCCCACGAAAACGCTCACCGGGAGCGGTTCGCCCCGGCGCTCGGCCTCGGTGTGGTGGATGCCGATGCCGCGGTGGATCTGGTAGTGCATCCCGGCTTCGTCCGGGCCGTACTCGTTCCCGTCGAGTTGGATGCGGTACATGCCCAGGTTCGAGGCGAGCGGAGAGCCGGAGCGGCGGGCGCCGGGCGTCTCGGTGAAGACCTGGGGCAGGGTGATGAACGCGCCGCCGTCGTCCGGCCAGGAAGTGATCCGGGGCAGTCGCGAGAGGGGGATCTCCCGCTGCCCGCTCGCCGCCGCGCGGACGCGGAGGGGCAGGGAGTGCGCGGCGGCCCCGGCGGCGCGCAGCAGCGTCCCGGGCGAGCGGCGGAGGTCGGCGAGCGCGCGCGCCGGGTTCGCCCGGTAGCGGACGGCGGCCTTCGCGGCTTCGAGTCCGTCGCGCAGGAGGAACCGCGCCCGCTCCATCGTCCCGAACAGGTTCGAGACGCAGGGGAACGGGGCCCCGGTGACGCGCTCGAAGAGGATCGCGGGCCCCTCGGCGGCGTAGGCCCGTCGCTGGACCTCGGCGACTTCGAGGTGGCCGTCCACCGGTTCCGATATCCGGACGAGCATCCGGTGGCGCTCGAGGTCCGCGAGCGCGTCGGCGAGGGAGCGGTAGGGCATCGGGGGCGTCGATCGGGAGCGAAAAAGGGTAGCCGGCGATTCCGGCGCCGGCGGCGCCTTCGAATGTGTTTCGGGCGCCCACGGCGGTTCCCGCGGTCCCCGCGCCGGTCGCCCGACCCGGCTCATCCGCGCCTTCCTCGACGGCCCCTCAGCCGCGGCCCGCCGCCCTGTGCGGCGGGGCGATTCCGCGTGACGGGAATCAGCTCAATTGGGGTATCCGCTCGGTCGTCGAGGTCGGCGCCGGCTGTGGAGCGGAAGACCGGCGACTCCTGGCGGTCGCGGGGCCTACATCCCCCAGACGAGGATCGGGAGGCTCCCGGGCGCGTCGCCGCCGGGAGGGGAGGCCTCGGGGACGACTTCCCAAGGGAGTTCCGAGTCCGGAGCGGACGCCCGCCGCACGGCGAGCGCGCGGCGGAATATCTTTTCTTCCCAAGTTTTGCCCTCGTCCTGGTCCATCACGACCAAGTGACCCTCCTCCGCGCCGCAACGGTCCAGGTACGCCGCCGTCTGCGCCGCCCCTTCCCGGATCACGGTTTCCATGCCGTCCCGCTCCCGGCGAACCTTGCATTCCACCACGAAGCGCTGCACGCCCTCGTCTCGCCGCCATTCGATCAGCAGGTCGGTCCGGCCCCGTCCCAGCCCGTACTCCCGGACGATTCGCCCGCCGGCATTGACCACGCGCTGCAGGAACGCCTGCAGCAGCACCTGAAGCGCCGCCTCCCGAACGGTGAAGCCCTGCGACCACCACTCCGAGTGCTGACGGAAGAACCGCTGGAAAGCGGTCAGCAACTTCGCGACATCGAGACCGTCGTCACCCCGCCGGAAACTCGCGCCGTCGCCGGCGAAGCGATCCTCGTCGGCGGCGGACAGCAGGCGCGGAATCACTTCCCGATAGATGGGGTTCGCGATCTCCAGCGGCCCGCTCGCCTTGACAAGCCCCAAGTCCCTCACATACGCGGAGTCGTTCCCCTTGCTCGGAAGGAACTCCCCGCGGCCGGCGAGGATCGGCTCGATCACCCGCCGCACCCGCTCTTCGTTCAACTTGTCACCGATCTGTCGGAAGTGGATCGGGCGCGCCAAGATCAGCCGCTCCCGCGCGGCTTCCACCGCCTCGGGGCCGATCTCCCGCGTCCGGTCGCGTCCGGCCTCGTCCTCGAAACACGCATCGTCGGCCAACGCGTTCACCAACCACGGTTGTCCGGCAGTCGCCTCCCAGATCTCCTCCACCGCCTCCGGGGCGAACCGCTGACCGGTCTCCTCCGAGTGCTGGCCCAACAGTTCCTCCACTTCCTCGCGAGAAAAGTCTCCCAGTCGCAGGGACTTCTTCACGATGTTGAACGGGCTCCCCGACTCAAGGGGGTAGTCCTGCACATCGCGGAGCCCGCAGAACACGATGCTCCGGGGAAAGTGCTTCGGGTGGTCCCCATGGCCCGAGCGCACTTGGCTCAACAGCGAAACGAGCACTCCGCCGTCCAACCCGTCCGCCTCGTCCAGCAGCAGCACCAGGCGCTCGTCTCCGGACTGCTCGGACCAGTGCGTGAGCGCCTCCTGGAATCCGCCGACAGGGCCGATGTCGGCCAGTATTCGCGGCCATATCTCCCGCAGGGACTCGTCGCCGAGCGCCTTCACGGCGCCGGATGCAATCGCGACCAAGACGGCGCGAACGGCGGAGTCCAGGTCGCGAAGTCCCTTCGCGGCTTCGCAACTCGCATAGACGCAGCGCCAGCCCTGTTCGTTCAGGCGGTCGCGCAACGCCTTCAGAACCGAGGTCTTCCCGGTCTGGCGGGGAGCGTGGAGGACGAAGTACTCCTCGATCTCCACCAATTCCTCGATCCGGGCCAAGGGCACGCGGCTCAGAGGCGGGATCGTGTAGTGCTTCGACGGATCCACCGGGCCGGTGACCTTGAAGCGGCGCACGCGGTCAGTATGGCAGTACGGGGTCGTCGGCCCGCGAGGCGCGCCGCCCTTGCGTCTCGACCGGAATGCATGAGGTCCCCGGGCGATACTTCGCTGCGGACTTCGGGAGGATGCGATGACTCACGGCGACGCGCGCGCCGTACGGATTCCGGACGGCGCCGACGGGTTTGTCACCGGGAGGCTCCACGAGCCGGCGGCGGGCGGCCCGGGGCGGGGGGCGCCGCTGCTCGCGGTCACGCACGGGGCCGGGGGGAACCTGGATACGCCGGGCCTCGCGCGGCTGGCCGAGGGGTTGGCCGGCCGGGGGGTCCGGGCGCTCCGGTTCAACCTGCCGGCGGCGGAGGCGGGGAAGAGGCGGCCCGACCGGCCGGAGCGCGCGCTGCGGGCGGTGGCGGCCGCGGCGGAATGGGCGGAGCGGGAGGCGGGGAGCGGGCCGGTGTTCCTCGGAGGCCGCTCGTTCGGCGGGCGGATGGCGTCGATGTTCCTCGCGGGTTCCGGGCGGAGGTTCGCCGGGGGGCTCCTGCTCGCTTACCCGCTCCGTCCGCCGGGTAAGCCGGTCGCGCCCCCGGAACGGGTGGCGCATCTCGCCCGGGTCGAGGTCCCGTTGCTCTTCGTGAGCGGCGACCGGGATCCGTTCGCGCCGCCGGCGCTCTTCGAGTCGGCGGTTTCCGGCGCCGCGGGAGGGCGCGCTTCGCTGCGGTGGATCGTCGGCGCCGACCACGGGTTCCGGGTCCCGAAGGCGCGGCTCGCCACGACCGGGCGCGACGCCGCCGCGGTGGACGGGGAGGTCGCGGACGCCGCCGCCGAGTTCCTGCTCGGCGGCGCGGCGTCCGCCGGCGGGTAATCGGGAGCGCGGGGCGCCGGGGTCAGCGCGCGCGGTCGAGCCAGTCGCGGAGGCGGGCGGCTTCGGCGGCGAGCGCGGGGTCGAGTTCGGCTTGGTACAGCCGGGAGCGGACGACGAAGAGGGACAGGTCGTCCGGCGGCGCGTCGCCGCGGAGGATTTCGTCCACCCGGCGCAGGAAGAAGGCGCCCCAGTCCGGTCTCCGTCCGTCGAGGTCGGTGAAGCCGTACTCCTTCGCCAGCGCCCAACTCGAGAGGAGCGCGCCGCTCTTGTCGGCGGCTTCCGGGTCCGCGGCCAGCGCGGCGACGGCGCGTCCGACGAAGCAGGGGGTTTCGGACTCGGCGAAGTAGGGATCCTTCTCCACGGCGTCCCGCCAGTTGGCTTCGGTGACGCCGAAAGAGTCGAGGACCGCCTCCGACCGGAGGAAGCCGGGGGTGAGCGCCACCGCGGTCACGCCGTGTTCGCGGAGTTCGGCGGCCATCGCGTAGGCGAGCCGGATGACGGCGTTCTTGGCCGTGTCGTAGAAGAGGTTGCCGCGGTATCCGAGGGTGTCGCCGTCGGTCACTTCCACGATGAGGCCGGAGTTTCGTTCGACCAGCAGCGGCGCGCCGTACCGACTGGTGACGAGGTGGCTCCCGACGGCGCGTTCGAGCATCTCGGCGCCCTTGGCCAGGGAGAGTTCCCAGAACGGCTTTCCCCACTCCGTGAGCGCGTCGCCGCCCCAGATGTCGTTGACCAGGACATCGAGTCGTCCCGCTTCGTCGCGGACGCGTAGGAACAGTTGCTCGACTTCCGATGCCACCGTGTGGTCGGCGCGGACGGCGATCCCGCGTCCGCCCGCGGCGGTTACCGACTCCGCCGTCTCCTCGATGGTTTCCGGTCTCCCGGCGGTGGCGGGCCGTCCCCGCGCGCTTCGTCCGGTGCAATACACCGTGGCGCCCGCCTCCCCCAAACTGCGGGCGATCCCGCGTCCGGCCCCGCGGGTCGCCCCGGCCACGACCGCGACGCGGCCGGCGAGCGGCCGCGCGGCTGCCGTCACTCCGGCAGGCCGCGCCGGGTCAGAAGGAGATCCGGAGCGTGAGGCTCGCGGCGAGGAGTCCCAGGTCGTCGGTTTCGATCCAGAACCAGGCGGGGGCGCTGCCGTCCAGCCGGTTTTCCGAGGGGTGGCTGCGCAACTGGTCCCAACCGTCGGGCTCCTCCACCTCGAAACGGGCGAACACGGTCCGTCGGAGGCGGACGCCCAGGGTCGCCGAATCGTTGAGCGGGAGGTCGAGCCCGGCCAGCGCCTGCCAACCGAAGACGAAGTCCGTCAACTCGCCGTGGTAGGTCGTGGTGGTGGACGCCAGCGCGAGCCGGAAGTCCGCGTAGTTCGGGATGTCCAGGTCGGCGCCGGAGCGGATCTGCTCCGGATCGGGATTCCGCGCCCAGACCGAGCCGTAGTCCGCCTGCGTCCGCGCGCCGCCGGCGCCGACGCCGAAGTAGGCGGTGAGCCGGTCGCCGGCGGGGAAGTCGAAGAGGAGGTTCGCGAACGCGGCGCGGGTGTCCACATCGCCGAGGCGTTCCTCGGCCCGCACCAGTTCGCCGTCGAACTTGCCGAGGACTTCGCGGCTCACGCCGGTGGCCGGCGCGAAACGGTCGTAGCCGGAACTCGCGAAGAGGTACTCGGCCTCGATCCGCAGCCGGCCCAGCCGGTAGCCGACGACCGCGGAGCCGTCGGCGCCGCCGGCGGAACCGAAGGCGAGGAGCCACGCGCCGCCGTCCGGCGCGCGGCAAGCCTCGAGGCGGGCGAAGTGCGGGTTGAAGTACTCGTCGCAGAAACTCGGGCCGTCGTTGCTCCGGCCGGCGACTTCGAGCGCGTTCGCCCGGTGGAAGCCGATGCCGCCCCCGAGGTACGGCTGCGCGACCGCCGGCGCGGCGGAGAGTCCGAGGACGAACCCGCCGAACAGCGCCGCCCGGAGCGGGAGTCCGCGGGGCCGTGTTCGGTTCATGTCGGCGCCCGCGTCCGGGTTAGCGGTCCGTGGAGAGTCCGGGGAGCGCCTGTCGGCGCGCCGCGCCGACCGGGGTGGGGCGCGGGGAGGTGTCCCCCTCCCCGCGAAAGACCGCGGAGGGAATCGCGAGGCGATTCGCGCCGCCTGCCGGTGGAGAGGGCGCCCCGCCGGGAGACCGAACGCGGACTTCCGGTCATCCGGTGGGGAGGGGGAGGGCGGGGCGCCTTTTCCACCGGCAGACAACTATTTCGGCCCGAAGACCCAAGTGGTGCCGATGGTGAAGGTGTCCTGCGAGAGGCCCACGCCGTCCTGGCAGGAGGCGCAACTGAAGAACGGGACATCGGACCAGTCCCGGCGGTGTTCGAGGCGCACCAGCAGCCTCGGGTCGTCGGCGACCGGCTGCGCTTCGAGGGTGATCGTGTTCTCCCGGAGCGTCTGCTCGACGCCGGTGGAGCGTCCCTGGCGGTCGCGCATGAACTCGAACCGCTGGGCGAGGCGGAGGTGGTCGCTGATGTGGACGCGGATGTAGGTGCCGATACCCCACGAAGTCGCGACATTCTCGAACGGGTCGGTGTTCGAGATGTAGTCCATGTTGGCCATGGCTTCCACCCGGTCGCTGATGCCCAGGTAGAAGTTCCAACTGATGTCGTTCAGCCAGCCGTCGTTCGTGCCTTCGTTCTCCGGGCCCTGGATCCAGGTGATCGTGGTGTTGAAGGTGTCGTGCGGCGCCCAGGAAGTCTGCGCGCCGAAGGACTTGCCGGAGTTCTGGTCGAAGGCGTTGTCGAAGCCGTTCACCAGCATCAGGGTTCCGGTGAGGGTGTCGCCGACCGGGAAACTCACCTTGGCGCCGAGGTGGGAGAACGGTTCGTTCCAGGCCCACAGCAGGCCGCGGGTGTAGTTCCAGTTCAGGTGCGACTCCGCGACTTCGAGGCCGGCGATGGTGCCGAAGAGGCCGACATCCATCTGGGCGCCGCCCTCGAACTGGTAGTAGCCGTAGGCCTGCTGCAGGTAGAGCACATCGGCCAGCGGGCCGGGCTCGAGTCCCTCCCGGAACAGGCGGGCGCCGGAGCCGAACCAGATGTCGGAGCGGAAGCCGATCGGGCCGTCGCCGCTCGCGTCGAGTTCCAACTTGACCTGGTTCAGGCCGAAACCGCGCGAGTTCGGGTTCGTGTAGTAGAGGGTGTTCGTGCCGTCGCCCGGGTCGTTGGCGTTCCGGGTGTAGTAGGTGTCCACCAGCCCGGTGAGCGTCAGGTTCTGGCCGCCGGTGGTCACCGTCCCGGAGGCGGCGTCGGCGTCGTCCTGCGCCGGCGCCGCGGGCGCGGACTCGGTGCCCGGCTCGTCGCGGGAGGCGAGTTCTTCTTCGAGGTCGGAGAGGCGGGCGCGGAGCGCCGTGATCTCCGCCCGGAGCCCGGCATCGACGGCCGGTTCCCCGGTCGCCTCCCCGGTCGCTTCCTCGACCCGTTTCTCGTCGGGTTCGTCGGCCGAAGCGGCGGGCCGTTCCCCGGCCGGATTCCCGACCGGGGACTGGCGGGTGCCCTCGGCGGGCCCGGCCGGGGCCTGGGCGAAGGCGTCGGCAAAGGCCGGGAGCGCCAGGGCGAACGCGACGGCCGCGGGGAGGGCGAGTCGGTTCGGGATGGGGTTCGGGTGGTTCTTCATGCGGGAGCGTCCTTACACGCGGGGAAGTCTCCGGACTCGCGGGACGCCGACCGATGGGGTTCGGGCCCCGCTCCGGGGAATCCGTCTATTCCGAAAGGGGTGGCCGCCGACAGCGCGGCCGGGGCGCGGAGCCCCCGAGCGTCGGCGAACCGGGAATTCTAAGGCTTCCGGCCCTTCGGGGCGCCCGGTCACCCGGCGTTGCGGAGGGCGTAGCGGGCGACCTCCTCGTGGGTGGCGAACCAGACGCCGCCGGCGGCCTCCATGTGCTCGATCAGCCGCTCCAGCATGGCGACCCGCGACCGGTGGCCGATGACATGGGGGTGCATCGTCAGGAGGAACATGCCTCCTTCGGCATGGGCCATGTCGAATTCCGCCTTCCAGATCGAGAGCACATCGTCCGGCGTGCTGTGCGGCCTCACGGACCCGTAGCGGCTGAAGCCGAAGTAGGGGGCGTCGTCCAGGATCCACTCCACCGGCAGTTCCACCACGCCGGTCGGCTCCCCGTTCGCCACCACCTCGTAGGGCCAGTCGTCCGCCATCAGGCTGGAGTCGTAGAGGAATCCCAGGTCCCGGATGATGTCCAGGGTGTTCGGGCTGTAGTCCCACGACGGTGTGCGGAGCCCCACCGGGCGGCGGCCGGTCAGGTCGGTGAGGGTGTCCACCGCCTGCTCGATGAGGCGGCGCTCCTCGTCGGCGGGGAGCAGCGAGTTCCGCTCGTGGATCCAGCCGTGGACCCCGACTTCGTGCCCGGCGTCCACGATCCGGTCCACATCGTCCCGGTAGATCAGCGCGCTGACCGCCGGGATGAAGAACGAGGCGCGGATGCCCCGGCGCTCGAGCAGGTCGAGGACCCGGGGAAGCCCGGCGCGCGAGCCGTACTGGCCGCGGGAGAGGTTCGAGGCGGTGGTGTTGTTGTCCCGGAGCGAGACGGTCTCGTTGTCGAAGTCGAACGAGAGCGCGACGGCGACCCGGGCGCCCCCGGGCCAGGAGGAGGGGGCGAGCCGGCGGCCGGCGCGGACGGCCTCGATGGGCGCCCGCCACTCCTCTTCGGTCCACTGCCAGGGGGGTTTTTCTTCCGGCTCTTCCGGCGGCGGATCGTCCGGCGGGAAGCAGGCGGCGACGAGCGCGAGCAGCGGCGCGAGCAGCGGAAGGATCGGGAGCGGGAGGGTCCGGCGCATGGTCGGCCAATACTACGGGGACGGGCGGAAAACACGGGAAAACCGCCGCCCGACGGCTAGAATCGCCCGCTTGACCGCTTCCCCGGACCCCGCCGCGCTGAGCGTGGAACTCGCCTCGGTGCCTCCTTCCGGCGCTCCGGTCGCGGTGTGCGCGGATGCGGAGCGGCTCGGCCTCTCCGGTCGGGAGGGGAACGCGCGGAACGGGAATGCGCGCGGGGACGACTTCGAACTCGTGGGGTCGGTGAGGCTCGACGGGCGGCTCGAACGGCTGTCGGGCGAGGGTTTCCGGCTGCGCGGGCATCTCGGCGGCTCGGCCCGGCTCGACTGCGTGCGCTGTCTCGACCCGGTGGAGATCCCGCTCGCCGAAGCGCTCGACCTGGTCTATCTGCCGGGCGCTTCGACGGTTTCCGACCGGGAACCCGGCGGCGCCCCGGCGACCGGCGCCTCGGCGCCGGCCGGCGGGGAGGCGGCGCTCGACGCCGAAGACCTCAATGTGTCGTTCTACGCGAGCGACCGGCTGGAACTGGCGGAGACGCTGCGGGAGCAGGTCCACCTGGCGCTCCCGGTGAAGCCGCTCTGCTCGCCCTCCTGCCGGGGGCTCTGCGCTTCCTGCGGCGCGAACCGGAATTCCGGCGCGGAGTGCGGGTGCGCCGACGCTCCTTCGCCCCGGGGTTCGACCGGGCTCGCCGCCCTCCGCGACCTTCCCGGGCTCGCCGGCCGTCCGGCCGCGCGGTAGCGGCCCGCCTGCTTTTCGCCCGCCTGTTTCGACCGCCACCCCCTTCCCGAGGAACACCCTTCCATGCCCCAACCCAAAAGACGCCACACCCCGCGCCGGCGCGGCAATCGGCGGGCGCACGACGCCCTCGCCGTCCCCGCGCTCACCATCTGCCGGAACTGCCAGGAGCGGATCCGTCCCCATGTGGTCTGCCCGCACTGCGGCCACTACCGCGGCGAGAAGGTGATCGAAGCGGACCGGGGCGTTTGATCCCGGTATTCGAGACGGGAGCGGGCCGGGCGCGGCGCCGCTCCCTCCCGGCGGGCGGCGGAGGGCGCCGGTGAGCGGCGCCGCCCTCCTGTTCCCCGGACAGGGCTCCCAGCATCCGGGCATGGGGAAGGGCCTCCACGACGCCTGCCCCGCGGCCCGCGCGGTCTTCGAAGAGGCCGACGAAGCGCTCGGCGAGCCGCTCTCGCGCCTGTGCTTCGAAGGCCCCGAAGACGCCCTGCGGCTGACCGCGAACACCCAGCCGGCGCTGCTGACGGTGAGCGTGGCCGCGTTCCGGGCGCTCGAAGCCCGGCGCGGCGCGGACTTCCGGTTCGACTTCGACTTCCTCGCCGGGCACAGCCTCGGGGAGTACTCGGCGCTGGTCGCCGGGGGTGCGCTCCGCTTCCGGGACGCCGCGCGGCTCACCCGGCGGCGCGGCGAGGCGATGCAGCGGGCGGTTCCCGCCGGCGAAGGGGCGATGGCGGCGGTCCTCGGCCTTCCCGCGGAGGCGGTGGGCGAAGTCTGCGCCCGCGTCGCTTCGGAGACCGGACAGGTCGTCGAACCGGCGAACTTCAACGGCGGCGGGCAGGTGGTCGTCGGGGGCCGCCGGGAGGCGGTCGCGGCGGCGGAAGCGGCTCTCCGGGAAGCGGGCGCCCGGCGGGTCGTGCCGCTCCCGGTGAGCGCCCCGTTCCACACCCGCCTGATGGCGCCGGCCGCGGAGGAGTTGCGTCCGCTGCTGGAGGAGACCGAGTTCTCCGACCTCTCGGTCCCCCTGTGGACGAACGCCGACGCCCGCCCGATCCGGAGCGGGGCCGAGGCGCGGGCGGCGCTCCTGCGGCAGGTCGCCTCCCCGGTGCGCTGGGAGGAATCGCTCCTGGGGATGGCGGAGGCGGGCGCCTCCCGGTTCGTCGAAGTGGGCGCCGGACGGGTGCTGGCCGGGCTCGCCCGGAAGGTGGCGCGCGGGGCGGAGGCGGTCTCGGTCGGCGACCCGGAGGCGCTCGAGGCCTTCGCCGGGAGGCCGGCGGCGTGACCCGGTTCGAGGAGCGGACCGCGCTGGTCACCGGCGGGACGCGGGGGATCGGGCGCGCCGTCGCCGCCCGGCTCGCCGACGAGGGCGCCCGGGTCTTCCTCACCGGGACCGACGCCGCCCGAGCGGAGGCCGCGGCCGGCGAGTTGGACGCCTACCGGGGCCGGGTGACCGGGCTCCCGCTCGACCTCGCCGACCCGGGCTCGGTGGAGGCGGTCTTCGCCGAGGTGCTCCGCGCCGCCGGCGGGCTCCACATCCTGGTGAACAACGCCGGAATCACCCGCGACGGCCTGCTGCCCCGGCTCTCCGCCGAGGACTGGGGCGCGGTGATGCGGGTGAACCTGGACGGGCTCTACGCCTGCTGCCGGGCCGCCGCGCGCCCCATGATCCGCGGCCGCTACGGGCGGATCGTGAACCTGAGTTCGGTGGTCGGGCTGCGCGGGAACGCCGGGCAGACCGCCTACGCCGCCTCCAAGGCCGGCATCGTCGGGTTCACCAAGTCGCTCGCCAAGGAGTTGGCGCGCCGGGAGATCACCGTGAACGCGGTGGCGCCGGGACTCGTCGAAACGGACATGACCCGCGGCCTCGGGGGCGCCTCGCGGGAGAAGTTGTCCGCCGCGGTGGCGATGGCGCGCGCCGGATCCCCGGAGGAAGTGGCGGCCGCGGTCGCCTTCCTCGCCTCCGCCGAGGCGAGTTACATCACCGGCGCCGTGTTGGAGGTCAGCGGAGGGCTGGCCCTGTGAAGCCGGAGAACATTTATCGTTCCCCGGCGATTCGAACGGGGGGCGGGCGCGGGCCGCGAGCGTCCGCCGCCGCCCGTTCGCCCTCGCATCCATCCCCGCCGGCGCCGGCCCCCGACCGGGGCGGCCGTCCGCCGGAACCGAACCCAGGAGGCTCCTCCCCATGACCGACAAGCAACCCGAGAACGCGCCCGAAGCCGAAGAACTCCCGATCGAGGAGCGGGTGCGGGAACTCATCTGCGAGAACCTGTCCGTGGCCCCGGACGAAGTGACCCCCCAGGCGACCTTCGTCGGCGACATGAACGCCGACTCCCTGGACATGGTGGAGTTGGTCATGGCGCTCGAAGAGGCGTTCGGCATCTCCATCTCCGAGGACGAGGCCGAGCGCATCCAGACCGTCGCCGACGCCGTGTCCTTCATCGAGGCGCGCGCCGGCAACTGAGAGCCCTCCGCCCCGCGAGCCGCCCGACCCCCCTCCCCGAGACTCCCGAGCCGGAGGCAGGCAAGTGGCGCCCCGGCGGGTCGTCGTAACCGGGATCGGGCTGGTCTCGCCGGTCGGGATCGGCGCGGAAGCCACCTGGGCGGGGCTCGTCGCCGGGAAGTCCGGCGCCGGGCCGATCACCCGGTTCGACGCCGAGGCGTTCCCCTGCCGGATCGCCTGCGAGGTCGAGGGGTTCGACGCGCTCGACTACATCGACCGCCGGGAAGCGCGGAAGATGGACCGGTTCATCCACTACGCGCTGGCGGCGGCGCAGTTCGCCTTCGACGACGCCGGGTTCGAGACGCCGGTGGCGGCGCCCGACCGGTTCGGGGTCATCGTGGGTTCCGGGATCGGGGGTTTCGGGACGATCGAACGGGAGCACGCGCGGCTGCTCGAACACGGGCCGCGCCGGATATCCCCGTTCTTCGTCCCGGCGATGGTGGTGAACCTCGCCTCCGGGCAGGTGTCCATCCGCTTCGGCGTGAAGGGCCCCAATGCGGCCCCGGCGACGGCCTGCTCCGCCGGGGCGCACGCGATCGGGGACGCCTTCCGGCTGATCCGCTACGGCTACGCCGACGCCATGATCGCCGGGGGCGCGGAAGCCACGATCACCCCGCTCGGCATCGGCGGGTTCGCGGCGCTCCGGGCGCTCTCCACCCGGAACGACGACCCGCTCGCGGCTTCCCGGCCGTTCGACCGGGACCGCGACGGGTTCGTGGTCGGGGAGGGGGCCGGCATCCTGATCCTCGAGGAGCGGGAGCGGGCGCTGGCGCGGGGCGTTCCCCCCTACGCCGAAATCCTGGGCTACGGGATGAGCGGGGACGCCTTCCACATCACCGCCCCGGCGGAGGACGGCGGCGGGGCGGCGCGGGTGATGCGGGCGGCGCTCGACGAGGCCGGGATCCCGCCTTCGGAAGTGGACGCGGTGAACGCGCACGGGACCTCCACCCCGCTGAACGACCGGATCGAGACCGCCGCGATCCGGCGCGTGTTCGGCGAACACGCCGACCGGCTGGCGGTGAGTTCCACCAAGTCCATGACCGGGCACCTGCTCGGCGGCGCCGGCGGGCTGGAGGCGGGGATCTCCTGCCTGACGCTGCGCCACCGGCGGCTCCCGCCGACGATCAACTACGAAACGCCCGATCCGGACTGCGACCTGGACATCGTGCCGAACGAGTCGCGGGAGGCGGAGGTGAACCGCATCCTCTCCAACTCGTTCGGCTTCGGCGGGACGAACGCGGCGCTGCTGTTTTCGCGGCCGGACGCCTGAGCGGCCGCGCGGCGGCGGGGAAGACTCGAGGAAGACCCCATGGACGACCTGTTTCGCTACCTGCGCGAGTTGGTGGACATCCCGTCGGTCACCGGCGGCGAAGGGGCGGTCGCCGAGCGCGTCCGGGCCGATCTCGAGCGGGAGGGCTACCGGACGGAGTTCGTCGAAGCGGCGCCCGGCCGGCCGAACCTGCTCGCGCGGGCCGGGGCGGGGGATCCGGCGGTGTGGTTCTGCACCCACCTGGACACGGTGCCGCCGTTCTTCCCGTCGAACGAGACGGAAACCCACATCGGGGGGCGGGGTTCCTGCGACGCGAAGGGGATCCTGGCGGCGATGGTGTTCGCCGGACGGCGCCTCCGGGCCGACGGAGCGGAGCGGTTCGGCTTCGCGTTCACCGTGGGGGAAGAGGTGGACAGCGACGGCGCCCGGCGGCTCGAAGAGCGCGGGCCGGACGGCCCGGCCGACCTCGAGCGGACGCTGATCTGCGGGGAGCCCACCGTGGGCGTCCTGGCGTCGGGGCACAAGGGGACGCTGCGGGTGGCGCTGCGGGTTCGCGGGGAGGCGGCGCACTCCGCCTACCCCGACCAGGGGGATTCGGCGGTGCACCGGCTGCTCGCCCGGATCGCCCGCATCCGGGAGGAGGACTGGGGATCCGACCCGCGGCTCGGCGAGGCCACGGTGAATGTCGGGGTGATCTCCGGCGGGGTCGCGGGGAATGTGCTCGCGCCCTCGGCGGAGGCGACGATCTACTTCCGGCTGGTGGGCGAGGCCGCCGCCGCTCGTCGGCGGTTCGCCGCGATCGTCGCCGAAGACCCGGCGTGCAGTTGGGAGGAGATCGGCGCGAACGACGCGGTGTTCTGCCGGGAGATGCCCGGCCGGGAGACCGCGCCGGTGGCCTACTCGACGGACATCCCGTTCCTGCCTTCCTGGGGCGCGCCCCTGCTCATCGGCCCCGGCAGCATCCACGACGCGCACACCGCCCACGAACGGGTCGCGAAGAGCCAGTTGACGGACGCGGTGGACTACTACCACCGGCTCGCGTCGGACCTGCTCGCCTGAGCGGGCGCCGCCCTTCCGCCGGGGTGGCCGGGCGGGAATTCGCCGCCGCCGCGGGCGCGGTCCTCGCCTGGTACCGGCGGAACCGGCGGGAGTTGCCGTTCCGGGGCGACGCCGACCCCTACCGGGTGTGGGTCTCCGAGGTGATGCTGCAGCAGACCCGGGTCGAGGCGATGCGGGGGCGTTACCGGGACTTCGTGGCGCGGTTCCCCGACCTTGCGGCGCTCGCCGCCGCGCCGCTCGACGAGGTGCTCGCCGCCTGGGCCGGGCTCGGCTACTACGGGCGGGCGCGGTCGCTCCACCGGGCGGCGCGGTGGGCGGAGGCCGCGGGGGGCCTTCCGACCGACGCCGCCGGCTGGCGGGAGTTGCCGGGGGTCGGGGAATACACCGCCGCCGCGGTCGCTTCGATCTGCCACGGGGAGCGGACGCCGGCGGTGGACGGCAATGCGCGCCGGGTCCTGGCGCGGCTGTTCGCCCTCCCCGGCGCGCTCGGCCGTCCGGCGTTCGAGCGCCGCGCGCGCCGGCGGGCCGAGGGGCTGCTGGCCGCCGCCCAGTGCCCGCCGGGGGAGTGGAACCAGGCGCTCATGGAGTTCGGCGCGCTGGTCTGCACGCCGAAGTCGCCCCGCTGCGGGGGCTGCCCGCTTCGCGGAAGATGCCGCGCCCGCGCGCTGGGCCGGGCGGACGCGTTCCCCCGGCGGCCGCCCCGGCCCCGGCCGATCCCGGTCCGGCTCGCCCAGGGAGTCGTCCTCGACGACCGGGGGCGGATGCTGGTCTTCCGCCGCCGGGAAGCGCCGCTCCGCGGGCTCTACGAACTGCCGGGGGGCGAGTGCCGGGACGGGGAGTCGCCGGCCGAGGCCCTGGTCCGGGGCGCGAAGGCGGCCTACGGGATCTCCCTGACGGCCGGCCGGCCGCTGCCGCCGTTCCGGAACGCGGTGATGCAGCGCCGGATCACCGTGTTCACGATGTTCGCGGAGCGGGTCGGGGACCCGCCGGGGGATTCGAGCGGGCGGTTCGTCGCGCCGGCCGGGGCCGCCTCGCTCCCGGCCGGTTCCGTCCTCCGCAAGACGGCCGCGCTGCTGCTCGGCGGCGCCGCCGACCGGGCGGCTTCGGGCGCCCCTCCCGTGGATACACTGCCCGCCGCCGGGCCGAGACTCGATCCTCCATGACCAGTTACCCGCACGAAGCGGTCGAGAAGCGCTGGCGGGAGCGCTGGCGCCGGGACGGCTCCTTCCGCACTCCCGACCTGCCGGAGGGGAAGCGCTACTACTGCCTCGAGATGCTGCCCTATCCCTCCGGGCGCATCCACATGGGGCATGTGCGCAACTACTCGATCGGCGACTCGGTGGCGCGGTTCTTCCGCCGGCGGGGTTACGCGGTGATGCACCCGATCGGCTGGGACGCGCTCGGCCTCCCCGCCGAGAACGCTGCCATCGAGCGCGGCGCCCATCCCCGGGACTGGACCGCCGAGAACATCGACCACATGCGGCGGCAGTTGCGCCGGCTGGGTTTCCTCTACGACTGGGACCGGGAGTTCGCGACCTGCGACCCTTCGTACTACCGCTGGAACCAATGGTTCTTCCTGAAGATGTGGGAGCGGGGGCTCGCTTACCGGAAGAACTCGACGGTGAATTGGTGTCCCGGCTGCGAGACCGTGCTCGCCAACGAACAGGTGGAAGCCGGCCGATGCTGGCGGTGCGAGTCCGAGGTGCGGCTCACGGAACTCGCGCAGTGGTTCCTGCGCATCACCGACTACCGGGACGAACTGCTGGAGGCGATGGACGAGTTGCCCGGTTGGCCGGAGAAGGTGCTGACGCTGCAGCGGAACTGGATCGGGAAGTCCGAAGGCGCGGAGATCCGGTTCGCGGCGCCGGCGCTCGAAGCGGCGCTCGGCGACGGGCACCGCATCCCGGTGTACACGACCCGCCTCGACACCATCTACGGCGCGACGGCGCTGGTGCTCTCCCCGGGACACCCGGCGTCGCGCCACATCGCCCGGGACAACGCCGAAGTCGCCGCCTATATCGAAGAAGCCGAAGCGCGGGCGGCGGCCGCCCGGACCCATCCCGACCGGGGCGGCGCCGAAGCGGGGAAGACCGGCGCGGCCACCGGGCTCACCGCGCGGAACCCGTTCACCGGCGAAGACATCCCGATGTTCGTCGCCGACTATGTGCTCATGGACTACGGCGCCGGCGCGGTGATGGCCGTGCCGGCGCACGACCGCCGGGACCACGCTTTCGCCCGGGAACACGGGATCGAGATCCGCCGGGTGGTCGTGCCCGACGAAGCGTCCGCGACGCCGGCTCCCGATGCTTCGGAAGAGGCGTTCACCGGTTACGGAACCGTGGTGGACTCGGGGGAGTTCAGCGGGCTTCCCGGCGTGGACGCGATCGCCGCCATGCTCGAGCGCGCCCGGCGGGAGGGTTTCGGCGAGGCGAAGACCACCTACCGGTTCCACGACTGGGGCATTTCCCGCCAGCGGTACTGGGGCACGCCGATCCCGATGATCCACTGCGCGGAGTGCGGCGAGGTCCCGGCGCCGGAGGAATCCCTGCCGGTGGAGTTGCCGCGGGACATCGAGATCACCGGCAAGGGCGGAGCGGCGCTCTCCCGACAGGAGTCCTTCCTGCGCGTGGACTGCCCGAAGTGCGGCGCCCGGGCGCGGCGGGAAACGGACACGATGGACACCTTCGTGGACTCCGCCTGGTACTTCTACCGATACCTCGACCCGAAGAACGACCGGGCGCCGTTCGATTCCGAAAAGGCGCGCCACTGGTTCCCGATCGACCTCTACATCGGCGGCGTCGAACACGCCATCCTGCACCTGATCTACTGCCGTTTCTGGACGAAAGTGATGCGCGACCTGGGGCTCGTCGAAGTGGACGAGCCGGTCACCCGGCAGTTGAGCCAGGGAATGGTCATCAAGGACGGCGCCAAGATGTCCAAGAGCCGGGGGAATGTGGTGGATCCGGACGAAGCCGTGGAGCGGCACGGCGCGGACGCGGTCCGGTTGTATGTCCTGTTCGAGGCGCCGCCGGAGAAGGAGATGGACTGGACCGACGAGCGGCTCGCCGGCCCGGCGCGATTCCTCCGCCGGCTGGAGCAGCAGGTTCCCGGCGGGTTTCCCTGGCTCGCCTCCGAATCCCCTCCGGAGGGCGGGGAAGAGTTCTCCCGCGAGGACCTCGAGTTGCGGCGGAAGACCCACCAGACCATTCGCCGGGTGACGCGGGACCTCGGCGAGCGTCTCCACCCCAATACCGCCATCGCCGCGATCATGGAGTTGCACCGAGCGGCATCCGCTTTCCTGCCGGGCGCGGAGACCTCGGCGTCGCGCCGCGCGGCGCGGGAGGCGGTGGAAGCGGTGGTTTCGCTGCTGAACCCGATGGCGCCCCATCTCACGGAAGAACTCTGGGAGCGGCTCGGGAACGAGCGGACGCTGGTGGATTCCCCCTGGCCGGGTTGGGACGAAGACCTCGCCCGCGATGAAGTCGTGGTGGTCGTGCTGCAGGTGAACGGCCGGCTGCGCGGGCGGCTCGAGGCCCCGGCCGGGCTCGACGCCGCCGAACTCGAAGAGCGCGCGCGGCGAAACGCCGGCGTGATGCGCCATCTCGACGGCCGCGAAGTCCGGCGCGTGGTCACCGTGGCCGACAAGTTGGTCAACTTCGTCGTCGCTCCCGGGAACTGAGGGTTTGTTTCTCGCCGCGCGCGGTCTTCGGACGGCCGGTTTCCCGGCATTCCCCGCCGCGGTCCCTGCCGCGCTCCTCGCGGCATTCCTCGCCGCGCTCGTTTCCGCCGGTTGCGGATACCGGCTCGCGGGAGTGGGGGCGGGGCTTCCCGACCACATCGAGGTCATCGCGGTGCTGCCCTTCGAGAACGAGAGCGCCTATCCCGAAGTCGAAGAGCAGTTGACCGAGGAGATCATCAGCGGCTTCAACCGCCGCGGCGACTACACGGTGCAGGAGGAACGGGAAGGGGCGGACGCGGTGATGGAAGGAACGGTGGCCAGCGTGGAGTTCGCGCCGGCGCAACTCGACCCGGCCACCGGGCAGGCGTCCATCTACCTGGTCATCGTGCGCGCTTCGGTGTTCTTCACCGATGTGGTGAACGATGTACCGATCTACGAAGCCGAAGAGTTCACCCTGCGCGACGAGTTCACCATCGGCGACGACCCGGACGCCGCCTTCGACCGCGAAGGGCTCGCGTTCTCGCGGCTGGCGAGTTCCTTCGCCGATTCCCTGCTGGTCGCCATCCTGGAAGGGTTCTGATGGCGGCCCGCCGGTCGGCCGCGTCCGACCGGTTCGCCGAAGCGTTCCGCGCGTTCGACCCGAAACCGGCGGAGCGGCTGGAGCGCCATCTCCCGGCGGAGGGCGGCTCCCGCCTCTACTTCGTCGGCGGCGCGGACGGCTACCTCCGGCAGCGCTCCCTCGCCCGGATCGCTTCCCACCACCTCGGCGAGTCTCCCGCGCCGTACCGGGAGCGGCGGCTCCACGCGGGACAAGCCACCGCCGACCGGCTGCGGAGCGCTGCGCAGACCGTGTCCTTCGGCGGGGGGCCGGTCGTCTCGCTGAGCGGCCTCCGGATCGGCAGCGGCGCCCGGCGCGCCTCGAAACCCGAACTCTGGGAGGCGGTCTGCGAACTCGTCGAGACCCCGCCTCCGGGGGCGGTGGTCGCGGTGGAGTGGGAGGAGAGCCCGGATCGGCGGCGCAAGGGCTGGAAGGCGTTCGCCGCCCGGCTCACGGAACGGATCGCCGCGGGGGAGGCGCTCGTGGTGGACTGCGACCCGCCCCCGGAGGCGAAGATGCCGGCCTGGATCCGCGCCGAGGCCGGGCGGCAGGGACTCGCGTTGCCGGAAGGCGGCGCGGAGTTGCTCGCCGGGAGATTCGGCCCGGACCTCCGCCGGCAGCGCGCGGAACTCCGGAAGTTGGCCCTCTTCGCGGCGCCGGAGGAGGAAGAGGGCGGCGGCGAGGCCGCCGATCAGGGTGCGGGCGGCGAGTCCCCGGTGCGCGTGGACCTCGAGGCGATGGAGCAACTCCTCGGCGGCGGGAGCGCCCGCAACCTGTTCCGCTTCACGAACGCCGTGCAGGGCGGCCGGGCGGCGGAGGCCCTCGAAACGCTCGACCTGCTCCTCTCCGAGCGGGAACCCCCGCAGGCGCTGCTCGCGCTCCTCTACCGGTTGGCCACGCAGGTGCAGGCCGCGAACGCGTTCCGGCCGGGCCGCGGCGCCGGGTCGCTCCGGGAGGCGATCGGGATGCACCGCGCCCCGCCGCGCGCCGTCGAGGAGATCGCCTCCGCGGCCCGCCGGTTCACCGCCGAAGAGTTGCGCGGCGTGGTGCGGCAGGTGATCGAGACCGACTTCCGCCTGAAGTCCACCGGCATTCCCGCCCGCGTCGCGCTTTCCTCGCTGGCTCTCCTCCTGGCCCGCGGCGGCGCTCCGGAAGGATCGGCCCGCCGCGGCTGACCCGCGCCGACCGGTCGGGGGAGCCGGGGGGCGGGGCGCTCCGGGCGGGCTGCTACCCTCCCGCCGCCGATGCGCCCCGACGAGGACTCGTCCGCCCGCCCTCCGGAACCCGGCGCGGGGTTCGCCCCGCTCCCGTATCCGGCGTTCGCGGCCGGCCGGGCGCATCGCCCGCGCGCCGCGCCCCGCACCTTGAAATCCCCGACCACGGACGATGGCCCTCACCAAGACTCCGCTGCTCGCGGAAACGGTGCGCAAACTGGTGTCGCGGGGGGCCTACGCTAACGCCCACCGCCTCCTCTCCAAACTGCATCCGGCGGATGTGGCGCAGGTCCTCGCCGATCTCCCGGAGGCGTACCGGCTGAAGACCTTCCGGGCGGTCTTCCAGCGCGACACCGCGCTGGCCGCGGAGGCGCTCGGGGAATTCGGCGCCGAACGGGGCGCCGGACTGGTGGCCGGGCTCGAGACCGGGTACATCTCGCAACTCCTCCAGGAACTCGACCCGGACGACGCGGCGGAGTTCCTGAGCGCGCTCCCCGAGGAGCGCCGGGAGCGGGTGCTCGCCGGGATGCGGGCGCGCGAGGCGTCCGATGTCGAGGACCTGCTGCAGTACCCGGAGGAGACCGCCGGGCGGATCATGAGCCCGAAGGTGTTCTCCATCGCCGAGAACACCACCATCGGCGAAGCCATCCGGCGGCTGCAGGAATCACCGGATGTGGAGATGGTCTTCTACATCTATGTGGTGGACGAGCACGGCACGCTGGTCGGGGTGCTGTCGCTGCGCCAACTGCTGCAGCGGCGGCCGGAAGCGCCGCTCTCCGAGGTCATGGTCACCGATGTGCTCAGGGTGCGCACGGACATGGACCAGGAGGAAGTGGCGCAACTCGTCGCCAGTTACAACATCCTGGCGGTGCCGGTGGTGAACCACCACGGCAAACTGGTCGGCGTCATCACCGTGGACGACATCATCGATGTCATCAAGGAAGAGGCGACCGAGGACATGTACCGGCTCGCCGGACTGGGCGCCGCGGAGAGCGTGTTCACGAAGGCGCGTCGTTCCGTGGGTATGCGCCTCCCCTGGCTCACCGTGAACCTGGCGACGGCGTTCCTCGCTTCGTGGGTCGTCAGCCAGTTCGAGGCCTCCATCGCCCGGTTCGCGGTGCTGGCGGTGTTCATGCCGATGGCGCCGCTGCTCGGCGGGAACGCCGGCAGCCAGACGCTCACCGTGATGGTGCGGGGTATCGCGCTCGGCGAACTCAGTTGGAAGAACAGCCGCAAGGCGCTGTTCAAGGAACTCTCGGTGGGCGCGGTGAACGGCGCGCTCATCGGCCTGCTCATCGGCGGCTTCGCCTACCTGTGGAAGGGCGATCCCCGGATCGGGCTGGCGCTGACGCTGGCGATGCTGGGCACGATGATCGTCGCCGCCGTGGCGGGCACGCTCATGCCGCTCCTCCTGCGCTGGCTGCGGGTGGACCCGGCCTTGGCCTCTTCGGTCTTCGTGACCACCGCCACCGATGTCTCCGGTTTCCTCCTGTTCCTCGGTTTGGGCGTCACCGCGCTGACCCACTTCTGAACGCGCCGCCTCCCGGCGGTCCGCGGAGCGCCCCGCCGGAGTTCCGCGCTACTCGGCGCCGCTCTGCCGGGGAGGCGCGTCGAACCGGAAGTCGGCCCAGTTGGCGAAGAGCCGCTGGAGGGCCGTGACCGGAACGAACTCCGACCGCGGGTATCCCATCGCCCGCAGCAACTCGTTGTGGCAGAGCGTGTCCAGCACCCGCAGCACCGGCGGCTCGTCGGATTCGATGGCCAAGCGCTCCCGCGTCGCTTCCACGATCGCTGGTTCGGACGGCGACGAACCCGCCGCGATCAGGCGGCGCTCGAGCGCGATGAAGCGCCGTCCCAGGTCCGTGTGGAGGCTCGCCTTCCGCATGGAGCCGACTACCAGGTCCACGAGCGCCATGACCGTCACGGCCGCCGGGACCGCCACCTTGACCCAACTCGGCAGATTCGCTGTCAACTCGGAGCCGAAAGCGGCGATGGTGGCCGACCCGGAGGCGGCCGCAACCACGAGCACCACATCGTGGAAGCGCTCGTAGAAGCGCCGGCGGCGCATGTGGTAGCGGACCGAACGACGCACTCCGAAGAGGAGCATCCGGTACTCCTCTTCGAGCCGCTCCCGATCGGACAGCGTCGAAGCCATGTGGCGATATTAGCGCTCCGCCGGAGCGGCGTGTTCGGACGAAGGAGGCTTCGGGGGACTGGGGGGTGGAGTCCGCGGCGGCACATTGGTGTCCGTAGTGCGGGAGGGACCCTCCTGGCGGGGCCCGCGCTCCTCGAATCTCTTCTCCACCGGCTGTCGCCGGGTTCGTTCGGGCTGCGGATGCCTGCGCTCCGGCGGCCTGCGATCGCCCATGTCGTTCCCTTCCGAGGCCGGGGCCCCAGGTGGAGGCGCCCCGCTCAGTCGGGCGTCCCGCGGCGTCATTATGCCCCGCGGCGGGCGCCCCTCGGGGAGCGCCGACGATCGGCCGAGCCGCCGCGTCGGGTCGTTTCCGTCGGGCCGTTCCCGTCGGGCCGCGTGGGGCTACTCTCCGCGCCGACTCGGCGGGCCGGCGCAGCCGCCCGAACCGTCCCCGGCCTCTTCGCCGAACCTTCCTTCCCACTCCCGGTTTCGACATGCCCCTGAACCAGGCCCGTTGTTTCGTGCTCAAGACGCATGCGGTCGGGGAGACCGACAAGGTGGTCGCGCTGTTTTCCGCCGAGGAAGGGAAGGTGCGCGCCTGGGCCAATCGCGCGCGGCGGCCGAAGTCGCGGTTCGGGGGGGCGCTGGAAGTCGGGAACGAGGTGGAGGCGCAGTGGTTCGAGCGGGAGAACCGGGAACTGGTGACGCTCGACCGGTGTGAACTCGTCTCCTCGGCGCTCCCGCTGGTGCGGGATCCCCGGCGGGGGGCGGCGCTCGGGTACTTCTCGGAACTCGTGGCGCTCTTCGCCGGCGAGCGGGAGCCCCACCCCAAGACCTACCGGTTGCTGGACACCTGCCGGGCGGCGCTGCTCGACGACCGGTCGCCGCTGCTTCTCGCCGGGTACTTCGAGTCGTGGCTCCTGCGGCTCGCCGGGCTCTACCCGCGGGCCGGGGTCTGCGGCTGCGGGGTGGAATTCGACGCCGGGGACGCGTTGTTCTTCCCCGGCGGGCCGGAGTTCCGCTGCGCTTCGTGCGCGGCGGGTCGCGGGGAGCCGGCCGGGCGGCTCACCCCGGCGGGGGTCTCGCTGTTGCGGCGGTTTCGCGCGGTCCCGCCGGCGGAGGCGGCTTCGCTCGCGGCGCCCGCCGCAGCCGCTGCGGAGGAAGTCTTCCGGTTCCACGGAACGGTCGTCCGCGCCGCGGCCGAGCACTCGCTCCCCGCGCGCCGCCTGCTGGAACGGGCGCTCGCCCCGGCTTCCGACGGAGCGTTCGCGCCCCCGGCCCGGGCGGAGAGCGCCGCGGGAGCGCGGCCATGAATTCCCCCGAGGGATCACCCCTGAATTTCCCCCTGAATTTCCAGGACCTGGTCCTCGCGCTCAGCCGGTTCTGGGCGGAGCGCGGCGCGGTCCTCGCGCAGCCCTACGACATGGAGATGGGCGCGGGAACCATGCACCCGGAGACCTTCTTCCGCGCCCTCGGCGAGACCCCTTGGCGGGTCGCCTATGTCCAGCCGTCCCGCCGCCCGGCGGACGGGCGGTACGGGGAGAACCCGAACCGGCTCTACAAGCACCACCAGTTGCAGGTCATCCTGAAACCGGCGCCGGCGGACATCCAGGACCTCTACCTGGCGAGTCTGGCCGAGTGCGGGGTGGCGGCGGCGGAACACGACATCCGGTTCGAGGAGGACAACTGGGCGGCGCCGACGCTCGGGGCCTGGGGGGTCGGGTGGCAGGTGCTGCTCGACGGGCTGGAGATCACCCAGTTCACCTACTTCCAGCAGGTCGGCGGGCAGGAACTCGCGCCCATCTCGGTGGAGATCACCTACGGGCTGGAGCGGCTCGCCATGTATCTCCAGGATGTGGAGGCGGCGTACGACCTCGAATGGGCGCCGGGGGTGTCCTACGGCGCGGTGCGGCTGCGGGACGAACGGGAGGGCTCCCGGTACGCGTTCGAGGAAGCGGACACCGGCTCGCTGCTGCGGCGGTTCGAGGAATCGGTCGCGGAAGGCCGGCGGCTGGTGGCGGCGGGCCTGGTGATCCCCGGCTACGAGCAGTGTCTCCAGGCCTCCCACCTGTTCAACCTGCTCGACGCGCGGGGGGCGGTTTCGGTCAGCGACCGGCCGGCGCGGCTGCTCGCCGTCCGCTCCCTGGCCACCGAGGCCGCCGCCCGCTACCTGGCGCCGGAGGGAGGGGAGTGAGCGCCGGGGCCGGGGAGGACGCCGGGAGGGAGTTCCTCGTCGAAGTCGGCTGCGAGGAAATCCCCGCGGACTGGCTCGACCCGCTCGTCGAGCGGTTCGCGGAGGCGCTGGAGACCGGGCTCCGCGAAGCCGACCTGGCCCCGCAGGGGGGCGCCGGTTTCGGGACGCCGCGCCGGCTGGTGGCGCGGTTCACCGGAGTGCCGACGAGCCAGCCGGAGCGGGCCGAAGAAGTCCTCGGGCCGCCGGCGCGGGTGGGGCGGGACGCGGACGGGGGCTGGACGCGGGCGGCCGCCGGGTTCGCCCGCCGCCACGGGATCGGGGAGTCCGCCCTCGACGCGGAACTCCGGGTGGTCTCCACCCCGCGCGGCGAATATGTGGGCTTTCGGCGCGTTACCGCGGGTCTGCCGGCGGCGGAGGTCGTTCCTCCGGTGCTGGAGGCGGCGCTCCGGGGCCTGCCGTTCCCGAAGACCATGCACTGGGACGCGGAGATCTCCGGGCGGGCGTTCCCGTTCGGGCGGCCGATCCGGTGGCTGGTCCTCCTGCTGGGCGGGGAGGTGGTTCCGTTCACCATCGAGGTCCGCGGCGGGCCTCCGGTGGTTTCCGGGGCCGAGAGCCGGGGGCACCGCTTCCGCAGCGCGGACGGCTCGCCGCCGGGGGCGCCGTTCGCGGTGGACTCCTTCGAGTCGCTCCGCGCCGGGCTTCGGCGCCGGTGCGTGCTGCTCGACCCGGAGGAGCGGCGGCGGGAACTCGCGCGGAAGGTCGCCGAGTGCGCGGCGGGGGCCGCGGTCGCGCCGCCTTCGGGGGACCTGCCGAACTTGGTGGAGTGGCCCGGCGCGGTGTTCGGGACCTATCCGGAGGAGTTCGAGTCGCTGCCGGAGGAGATCCGGCGGACCGTCCTGGTGCACCACCAGAAGTACCTGCCGGTGGAGGGCGCCTGCGCCTTCGTCGCGGTGACGAACCTCGGGGACGACCCGACCGGGGCGGTCCGGCGGGGCGTCGAACGCGTCGTCCTCGCCCGGATGCGGGACGCCCGGTTCTTCTGGGACGACGACCGCCGCGCCGCGTTGGGGGAGCGCCGGGAGGCGCTGCGGGACATCGTGTTCCACCGGGAACTGGGGAGCCTCTTCGCGAAGTCGGAGCGGATGGAGTCGCTGGCCGGGTGGACCGCCGACCGCCTCGGCGCCGACCGGTCGGCTGCCGCGCGGGCCGCCGCGCTCGCCAAGTGCGACCTCTCCACCGGCCTGGTCGGCGAGTTCGCCTCCCTGCAGGGCGTCGCCGGCGGGCTCTACCTGCGGGAAGAGGGCGAGAGCGAAGCGGTCTGGCGGGCGGTGTACGACCACTACCGGCCGGAGGGGGCGGAGGGCCGGCTGCCGGAGACGGTCGAGGGCGCCGCGGTGGCGCTGGCCGACCGGGCGGACACGCTCGCCGGGTTCTTCCTCGCCGGCGAGGCGCCCTCCGGCGCCGGCGACCCGTACGGGCTGAGGCGGGCGGCGCTCTCGCTCCTGCGGCTGCTCCGGGACGGGCCGGACGCGTACGGCGCCCCGGCGTCCGGCGGGGCTTGGCCGAGCCCGCTCGAACTGGTCGGGGAGGCGCTTCGCGGGTACTCGCCGGACGAAGAGGCCGCGGAGGCGGTCTCCGCGCGGCTCCGGGAGTTCCTCGACGACCGGCTGCCGCATGCGCTCCGGCGCGCCTCGGTCCCCGCCGGGGCGGTGCGGGCGGTGCTGGCGCGGGCCTCCGCGGAACACCCGGTCGCGGACACCTGGGCGCGGGCGCTGGCGCTGGCCGGCGCCGTCGGGACCGGGGACTGCGCCGCGCTCGCCGCCGCGGCGAAGCGGGTGCGGCGGATCCTCACCCCGGAGGCGCGGGCTTCCGCCGCCGCCGAAACCGACCCGGCCCGCGCCGCCGAACCGGCGGAGCGCGCGCTGCTCGAGGCGCTCGCCGCGACCGGAAGCGAGGTCTCGCAGGCGTTCGCCCGGGGCGCCTACCCCGAGGCGTTCGGGGCGCTCGCGCGCCTCGGGCCGGCGGTGGACCGCTTCTTCGACGAGGTTCTGGTGCTCGCCGAGGATCCGGCCGTCCGGGCGAACCGGCTGGCCCTGCTCGTCCGGCTGGCCGCCCTCTTCTCGGAGGCGGGCGACCTCGGCGAGATCGAGTCCGACGCCGGGCGGTAGCGGACGCGGGGGGTCGCCGGGGAATGGGCCAGGTCCGGAGGCTGCCGGCGGCGGTCGCCAACCAGATCGCCGCCGGCGAAGTGGTCGAGCGGCCGGCGGCGGTCGTGCGGGAACTGGTCGAGAACTCCATCGACGCCGGGGCCCGGCGGGTCTCCGTCGTTTCCCGGAAGGCGGGGCGGGGGGAGATCCGGGTTACCGACGACGGGATCGGCATGACCCCGGAGGACGCGCGGCTCGCCCTCGAACGCCACGCGACCAGCAAGATCGAGTCGGTAGAGGACCTCGGCGAGATCGGCTCGCTGGGGTTTCGCGGGGAGGCGCTCCCGGCGATCGCCTCGGTCTCCCGGTTCCGGCTGGGCACCCGGCCGGAGGAGGCGGAGGCCGGCTGGGAGATCCGGGTGGAGGGGGGGCGGACGACCGCCGACCGGCCGGCGGGGCTGCCCTTGGGAACGGTGGTGGAGGTCCGCGACCTGTTCTTCAACACCCCCGCCCGGCGGAAGTTCCTGCGGGCGGACGCGACGGAGGCGGCCCGGATCGTGGCTTCCGTCCAACTGCTCGCCGCGTCCTGGCCGGAGGTCCGGTTCGACCTCGAGAGCGGCGGCCGGTCCCAGATTTCGGTTCCGCCGGCGCCCGACCGGGCGGCCCGGCTCCGCCAGTTGGAGCCGAGGTTCTTCAAGACGGCCCTCGCCGCCGACTCCTCGTTCGGCGCGTGCTCGGTCCGGGCGTTCCTCTCCCCGCCGACGGCGCCGCGCGGCGCCTCCACCGGGGTGCGGCTGTTCGTGAACGGCCGGGCGATCAGCGACCGGCGGCTGTTCCACGCGGTGACGCAGGCCTACCGGGAGATCTCCAGTCTCGCCGGCGCCCCGAAGGCGTATGTGTTCCTGGAAGTCCCGCCGGAGGAAGTGGATGTGAATGTCCATCCGGCGAAGGCGGAGGTGCGCTTCTCCGACGGCGGCGGGATGTGGCGGATCGTCCACCTCGCGGTCGTGGACGCGCTCCGGGAGTCGCCCCGGCAGGTGGCGCCCGGGGGCGGCGCGGCGCTCGCCGCGGGAGAGGGCGCCGGGTGGGCCGCGGCGCCGGGCGGCGGGGCGGGGATGGTCCGGGAAGGCGGCGGCGTCTTTCCCGGAGGAGGAGCGTTCTCCGGCGACGGGCGGGAGGCCGCGGACCTGCTCTACGGCGGCGCGGCGGTCGGGGGCCCCTCCCCGGTCGAGGAGGCCCGCTACCTGGACTTCGCGGAGCGGCCGCCGCGGGTGCTCGCGCAGTTCCGCTCCTCCTACATCCTGGCCGAGGACGGGGACGGGCTGCTGCTCGTGGACCAGCACGCCGCCGAGGAGCGCGCCCTCTTCGAGAAGTTGATGGAGCGCTCCGCCCGGCCGGAGACCGCGCGCTTCCTGCAGCCGGTCCCGCTGGAACTCTCCGCCGCGGAACGGGCGGAACTCGAGGCCGAGCGGGAGCGGCTGGTCGGCTGCGGGTTCGAGATCGGGGAGGGGAACGGCGGGGACCCGGCGCTGCTGGGCGCGCCGGCGGCGCTCGGCCTCGGGGCCGGCGTTTCCGTGCTCCTCCGCTCGCTCTCCCCCGCCGAGGGCGAGTGCGCGGAGACCGCCTCGCTGGACCTCCGCGCCCGCATCTTCGCCCGGGTCGCCTGCCACGCCTCGGTCACCGCGAAGACGCGCCTCTCGCCGGAACGCATGGAGGCCATCCTCGAAAACCTCTGGGCCGCGCCGAACCCGGCCACCTGTCCCCACGGCCGGCCGACCGCGCTGCGCTTCGACCTGGACTGGCTGGAGCGCCGCTTCGGGCGGCGTTGAGGGCCGAGGGAGTCCCGGTGGCGGCGAAGCGGCGGCGTCCGGGACGCCCGGAACGCCCGAAACGCCCGGAGCCGGAGGCGGCGGTCACGCTCGACTGGGTCCGGTACTTCGCGGGCCGCCTGCTGCAGATGGTCGGCCTGCTGGCGCTCACCGGCGCGATGGCGCTCTTCTTCGGCGCGGAGCAGATGGAGCGCCGGATGCTCGCCGCCACCGCGGTCGCCGCGGCGTTCTTCGTCGGCGGTTGGCTGTTGTCCCGGAAGCGCCCCCGGGGCGCCCGCTGACCGCCCGACCGCCGCCGCGCGGAGGGACGCCGAGGCCGCGGGAAATCGGCGCGGTCGCCCCGCGGACTCTTGACCGGGAGAGCGGCGCGCCCTAAATTTCCGGGGTTCCGCGGGCGAGCGGCCGGTCGCCGCTCTGCGCCAGGGAGCGGGGGTTTCGACTCGCTCCGCCCCGGAGGATCGCGCGCCGCGACGAAGTGAGCGACCGCGAGACGCCCGGTCCTCCCGTCCCGAACCAGACGAACCTTCCCAGAAAGACTCCGGTGCTCAACATCCGCCTGGCCCGCGCGGGCCGAAAGCGCGACGCCCATTTCCGGGTCGTCGTCTCCGACTCCGTCCACGGACGCGTGGGGCGGATCCTGGAAACCGTGGGCCACTACCACCCGCGGCTGCCGAACGACGCCGAGGGACGGATCCATCTCGACCGCTCCCGGACCCGCTACTGGCTCGACCGGGGCGCGCGCCCCAGCGACACCGTCCGCAGTTTCCTGAAGAACCTGCCCGAGCCGTCCGCCGAGGATTCGGCGGAGGAGGCCGCCGCGCCGACGGGGCCAGCCGCCGCCGAATCCGCGGAGACCGCTCCCGGGACCCCCACCGAATCGCCGGCCGAAACCCCTTCCGCCGCCGCGCCTTCCGGGCCCCCTCCGGAAGCGCCTTCGGCGCCGGAACCGGGCTGACGCCCGCCGGCCCTCCCCGGACGCCTCCCCGGACGCGGCCGCCCCGGGCGGCCCCGCGCCCGGCGGGGCTCGCACCTTCCTCCCCAAGACCCGACTCCCCCCGAAGCGACTTGAGACTCGATCCCCCATGGCGGCCCAGGCGACGGATATCGGGACGCCCTCCGGGGCGGCGGAGGTGGTCATCGGCCGCGTGGCGCGGCCGTTCGGCCGGCGCGGCGAAGTCGTCGTCGACCCGCTGACCGACGGCTGCGAGCGCTTCTTCGACCTCGACTCGGCCGAGATCGGGCTTCCCGGCGCGCCGGGCGCGCGCCGCCGCATCGAATCGGTGCGGATCCTCCGGGGCCGCCCGGTGGTCCGGTTCGACGGGATCACCGACATCGGCGGCGCCGAGAGCCTCCGCCTCGCCGAGATCCGGATCGCGGAGGCGGAGCGCGCGCCGCTCGCCCCGGGCCGCTACTACCACGACGACCTGATCGGCCTCCGCGCCGAAGACCCGAGCGGGGCGCCGCTCGGAAGGGTCGTCGCCGTGGAGGACACCGCCGGGCCCTGCCTGCTCGTGCTCCGGGGCGAAGACGGGAGCGAAGACGGGAGCGAAGACGGGAGCGAAGACTTGGTCCCCTTCGTCGAGGCGATCTGCGAGACGGTGGACCTCCCCGGTTCCCGGATCGTGATGCGCCTGCCGGACGGCCTGCGGGGGCTCAATGCGGATTGACATCGTGACGCTGATGCCGGGGATGTTCCGGGAGGTGTTCGACCACGGGATCGTCCGCCGGGCGCGCCGCGCCGGGCTGGCCGCCGTCTTCCTCCACCCGCTCACCGCCTGGACCGAGGGGCGGTTCCAGCGCGCCGACGACGCCCCCTACGGCGGCGGGCCGGGGATGGTGATGCGGGCGCCGCCGCTGGTCGCCGCGGTCGAGGCGGTGCAGGCGCTCGAACCCCGCCCGGCGCGGACGCTGCTGCTCTCGCCGCGCGGCTCGCGCCTCGACCAGCGCGCGGTCGCCGCCCTGGCCGGGGAACCCCGGCTGCTGCTGGTCTGCGGCCGGTACGAAGGCGTGGACGAACGGTTCGTCGAGATCACCGGCGCGGAGGAAGTCTCCGTCGGTGACTATGTGCTCTCCGGGGGCGAAATCCCGGCGATGGTCCTGGTGGACGCGGTGACCCGCCTCCTGCCGGGCGCGGTCTCCGACCCGGCGTCCGTCGTCGAGGAGTCGTTCGCCGACGGCCTGCTCGAGCACCCGCAGTACACCCGGCCGGCGGTCTTCCGGGGGCGCCCGGTCCCCCCGGTGCTCCGGTCCGGCGACCACGAGGCGGTGCGGCGGTTCCGCCGCGAACGGTCGCTCGCGCTGACCGAAGCCCGCCGCCCCGACCTCTACGGCGCCCGGGCGCCCGACTTTCCCGAGACCGAGGAGAACGAACCATCATGAGCGAGAACCGACTGGCGCCTGTCGAGAACGAGGCCGGGAGCGAGGCCGATCTCGGGGAGGACGCCCCGGTCGTCGGCGGCGAGTCCGACGACGAGTCCTACGACGAGGCGGAGTACGCGGACGAGGAAGCCGCGGAAGCGGGGCCCCCGCCCGGCGCCGAAGTGATCCGGCGGCTGGAAGCGGCGCAGTTGCGGGAAGACCGGCCGGAACTCCGGCCCGGGGACGCGGTGCGGGTCCACGCCACGATCCGCGAGGGTGACCGCGAGCGGGTCCAGGTCTTCGAGGGGGTCCTGATCGCGCTGAAACACGGCGGGAACCGGCGGACGATCACCGTGCGGAAGACTTCGTTCGGCGTCCCGGTGGAGCGGATCTTCCCGCTCCACTCGCCGCTGGTCGCCCGGATCGAGGTCGTCCGCTCGCACCATGTCCGGCGCGCCAAGTTGTACTTCCTGCGCAAGCGGAAGGGGAAGGCGGCCCGCCTGAGGGAGAAACGCCGCTGACGGGCGGTCCCCGCCCCGGCCGGCCGGCGACCGCCCCGGCGCGATGACCCTTCCGGCGGCGGGGGCGGCCGCCCCCCGGCGGGCCGACGGGCGGCTCGTCGCCTGCGCCATCACCGCGATCGGCAGCCTCACCCCCCGGCGGCTCGGCGACCTGCTCCGCGCCGGCTGCGACTTCGTCCAGTTGCGCGACCGCCAAGCGAGCGACCGGAGGTTCGACGAGTTCCTCGCGCTCGTGGGCGAGGAGGCGCCGGAGGCGATGCCGCGCCTGCTGGTGAACGACCGCCCGACGCTGGCTCTCGCCTACCCGGTGGCCGGCGTCCATCTTCCCGAAGCGAGCCTCCGGGCGCGGGACGCGGTGGAACTGCGCGAGCGGAGCGGTCGCCGGTTCCTCGTGGGGAGATCGGCGCACGGGCCGGAGGCGGCGGCGGAAGCGGAAGCGGAGGGCGCGGACTATGTGCTGCTCGGCCCGGTCTTCCCGACCGCTTCCAAGCCCCGCCCGTTGCCCCCCGGCGCGCTCCGCGAGACGCTCGACCGCTGCTCCCTGCCGGTCTGGGCGGTGGGCGGGTTGAACCCGGAAACGCTCGGCGAACTCCGCCTCCCGGCGCCCTCCGGCGGTTCCCGGCTGGCCGGCGCGGCCGCCGTCCGCGCCCTCGCCGACCCGCTCCGGGCCGCCGGGTTCGTGGCCGAGTTGGAGCGCCTGGCGGGGCGGCCGTCCCGCCCGACCGGGGCGCCTCGAGCGGCGGCGAAACTCCGCGGCGGCGGCGCGTGTTGAAATTCCGTCCGTTCGGAACGCCGCCGCCCCCCGCCATGGCCCAGACGCCGCCGCCCAACCGGCCCCGGCGGCGCCCTGCCGCCGCCCGGGCCCTCTCCGTCCGGCTCCTCCCGTTCGGGCTCCTTCTCGTCGGCCCTCCGGCCTCGGCGGGGGCGCAGCCGGCGTCCCCGGAACTCGAAGAGGCCGCCGAGCGGCGTTTCCTGAGCGCCGAGCAGTTCTACCGGGGCGGGCGCCACGCGCAGGCGCTGCGGGACTACGAGACCGTGCTGCGGGCCATGGCGGAGAGCAGCCTCGCCGACGACGCCGCCCTCCGCATCGCGTTCCACCGGTTCGAGGTGGAAGCGAACCCGATGGCGGCGGCGGAGATGGCGGAGCGGGTGCTCACCGAGTTCCCGGCGGGGGACGCGATCCCCGGCGCGCACCTGCTCCTCGGGCGGATCGCCGCCGAGAGCGTGCCGCCGCGCCCGGAGGACGCCGCCGCGGAGTTCGAGCGCGCCCTGACCGCCGCCGGCCCGGAGGGCTCCGCCTGGTCGTTCGCGGCTCTCCACGGCATCGCCCGGGCCGCCGCCGGGCGGGCGGACGACGAGGAGGCTGCCGGCGCGCTCCTCTCCGCGCTCTACGAGACCGACGGCGGGGCCGCCGGCGAGCGGGAGCGGTTCGAGGCGCGGTACCTGCTCGCGCTGTCGCTCGCCCGCGCCGGCCGGAGCGAAGGGGCGCTCGGCGAACTCGCGCCGCTCCGCGCCGACCTGCTGCGCCGGGTCCGCGACCTGCCGGCGTCGGCGCCCGCGCCGGCCGGCGGGGCGGGGACGGCGGCCGCCGGCGCCCCCCCGGCGCGGGAAGGGGAGTGGGTCGCCGCGCTCGCCCGCCGGGCGGCGGCGCTCTCGCTGGCGATGGCCCGGTTCCGCGACCCGGCCGGGCCCCGGTGGACCTTCGCCGGGGCGGTGCGCCCGCCGCGCCGCCTCGACGAGCCCCGGTCGCTCCGGCTCGCCGGCGGTCTCCTCCACCTGCTCGACCGGGACACCCGCGAAGTCCAGGTCTTCTCCGAGGACGGCGCCTTCGAGAAGTCCATGTCCACGCGAAATCCCTGGGCGCTGGCGGTGGATCCGGGACTCGGCGGGGAGGCGGAGTCCGACCCGGTGGTCATCGCCGCCGAGGACCTGCTCGTCGTCGGGGGCAACGGCCTGACCCTCCGGGCGCCCGACCGGGACGGCCGCGCCGAGCCCCTGCGCCGCATCCGGGCGGCGGCGGTGGCGCCGGAGGGCTACTGGGTCTGGGACGACCGCCGGGAACAGGTGCTGCGGTTCGCGCGCTCCGGGCTCTTCCTCGGCCCGGCGCCCCACCCGCCGCTGGAGCGGGTGCGCGTCATCGCCCGCCACCCCGAGGGACACCTGGTCGTGGTCACCGAGCGCGACGGGGTGTTCGCCTTCGCCGCCGACGGCCGGCGGGTCTTCCACCTCGACCGGGGGCCGGCCCTCGAAGACCCGGTGGACCTGGTGTTCGACGACTTGGGGCACTCCTACCTGCTCGACCGGGAGGGGCCGCGGGTCCTGGTCTTCGACCGGGAGTTCCGCGAAGTGGCCGCGGTCTCCGGCGAAGCGTTCGCCGGCGGGGTGCGGCGCCCGGTCTCGCTCGATGTGGGGGCGGACGGCGCGCTGTTCCTGCTCGACGAAGCCACCGGCGCGGTGGGGGTGCTCCGGTGATCGCGCGCCGGTCCGCCTCGTCCTCCGCCCCCGGGCGGCGGGCGCTCGGTCTCGCCCTCGGAGTCTTCCTCTTCGCGGCCCCGGCCGCCCCGGCCTCCGCTGCCCGGGGGCAGGAGGGCGAAACCCTGCGGATCGCCGCCCGGCTCCCGGAACTCCGCGCCTTCTCGGCGCTCCCGGACCGGGCGGCTTCGGCGCTGCTCGCCCTCGCCGAAGTGCTCGCCGCGTTCGACGAACGGCGGGACGCCGCCGGCGAGTTGCCGGCGATGGAGGCCGAGTTGTACCTGCGGGCGCTGGAGTACCGGGCCCGGGCCCACCTGACCCGCGGCGAAGTCGGCGAGGCGGCGGAGGACTTCCGGGCGGTGCTGCTGGCGGACCCCGGCTGGCGGCCGGATGTGGCCGACATCACCCCCGCCGCGGTGGACCTCTTCGAGGCGGAGCGCGGCGAACTGGTGGCCTACCTCACGGTCGAGACCGACCCCCCGGGCGGGACGGTGTTCCTCGAGGAAGAACCCCTCGGGCAGACGCCGCTCGTCGCCCGGCCGGTGTTCGCCGGGACCCACGCCGTCCGCGTGGAGCGCCCCGGATACGCCGCGGTGGTGGAGCGGGCGGCGGACCTCTTCCCCGGCGAAGTGCTGGCGCTCTCGTGGGAACTCGACCGGGTCGGCCCGGTGCTCTCCGTCATCACCGCCCCGGCCGGGGTCACCGTCCGGGTGGACGGCCGGGTGGTGGGGCTGACCGGCGGCGCCCTGCCGGAGGACCTCCGGCCGGCGGTGCCGCCGCGCTTCGCCGACGAGGTCTTCTCCGCTCCCCTGATGCTGTCCGGGCTGACCCTCGGCGAGCACGACATCACCCTGGAGGCGCCCTGCCGGCGGCCCTCCCGGTTCGTCTTCCACGCGGACGAGCCGCGCGACTACCTGCCCCGGTTCGTCCGCCTCCGCCCCTCGACCGGGGGCCTCCGGATCGAGAGCGAGCCCAGCGGCGGGCGGGTCTGGCTGGACGGCGAGGAGCGGGGCGTGACGCCGCTCTCGTTCTCCGCGATGTGTTCCGGGGAGCACCGGGTGGACATCCGGCATCCCGCCGGGCGCTGCGTCCGGTCGGTTTCCGTCTCGCGCGGCAGCCGGTCGGCGGTGCGCTGCGCGCTGCGTCCGGTGGCGGCGCTCGACGGCGGCGGGCCGGAGGGCGCGGAGGCGCTCGCCGCCGTTCGCCGGGTGCTCGAAGGGAGCGAGGAGTTCTTCTTCGCCGGGGGACTGCCGGGGGAAGCGGAGGCCGCGGAAGTCCAGGCCCGGATCCGGGTGCGCCTGCCGCCGCCGGCCGCCGGCGAGGCCGCGGTGGAGTTCCTCGCCGCCGGATCGGCGGCGCCCGACCGCGCCGTCTTCGACCGCTTCGCCCCGGGAACCGCCGCCGCCGCCCTGCGCGGGCTGCTCGACCCGCCGGAGCGGCGGAGGCCCTGGATCGGGGCGGCGGTCGCCCTCCGCCGCCCCCCGGAGGGGCGGGCGCCGGTCCTCGAGATCGCTTCGGTGCGGCCGGAGGGCCCGGCCGGCCTCGCCGGGGTCGAGCCGGGAGACGAAGTCCGGCTCGCCGGGGGGGAGGAGGTGTTCGACGAACTGGGCTTCGCCCAACAACTCGCCCGCCACGAACCGGGGAGCGCCTTCGACCTGCTGGTCGCCCGGGACCGGGCCGAGCGCCGCCTCCGCCTGGTGGTCGCGGAGACCCCGGTGCTGCCGGCGCGCTCCGGCCACCGGTGCAACCGCCGGTTGACCGAGTTGGACGCGGCCGCCGCCCTCGGGGACGACGATTCCTTCGACCGGCTGGAGGCCGGCGTCTGCCGGTTGCTGCTCGGGGACCCGGCCGGGGCGCTGTCCCGCGAGTTCCCGGAGGTCGAACTCCCGATGGGGCCGGGGATCGGGCAGGGGACGCTCTTCTACTACCGGGGGCTGGCGCTGCTCGCCGCCGGGGAGCGCGAGCGCGCCGCCCGGGACTTCGCCGCCGCGGCGGAGGTCCCCGGCGCGACCCTGGTGACCCACGACGGGCCGCTGCTCGCCCCGCTCGCGCTGCGCCGCGCCGCCCGGCTGCGATGACGGACTGGCCGCGATGACGGACCGGCTGCGATGACCGACCGGCCGCGATGACCGACCGGCTGCGATGACCGACCGGCCCGATCCGCCCGCCGGGGAGGCACCGCCGCCGCGCCCGGCGGAACGGGCCCGGCGCCCCTACGCGGTCGTGGTGGAAAACGAGCGCGCCGGCCGCTCTCCGGGGACGAGCGTGGCGCCGCCGTCGCGGTTCGAGATCACCGCGCGGGAAACGATCGTCGGGCGGGATCCCTCCTGCGCCATCCGCCTCGACAACCTCTTCGTGAGCCGGCGGCATGCCCGCCTCCTGCTCCGGGGGGCGACGCTGCACCTCGACGACCTCGCCAGCACCAATGTGACCCGGCGGAACGGCGACCCGGTGTATACCCGGGTGCAGGTCCACCCCGGCGATGTCCTCCACTTCGCCTCCGTCCGCTGCCGGGTGGTCGAGGCCTCGCCCCACCCCGACGACGAAGCCGCCGAGGAGCGACCGGCCGGGGCGGCCGAGTCCGCGGAGGGCGGTTCGGCCCCGCCGGAGGCGGGCGCGGCGCCGGTCGAGCCGGCCGAAGCGGCGTCCGTGCCCCTCCCGGCGGAGCCCCCGACAACGGCGCCCGCGTCAGGGGACGGCGAAGGGGAAGGGGAGGGGGAAGGCAGGGGCACCGAAGAGCCCGGCGCCCCGGCGTCCGCCGCCGAGGCGGAACCGGCCCGGCCGACGCCCGAGGGGGCGGGGGACGACCGCCCCGCCGAAGGGGCAGGCGAAGGAGAGGGGGCGCCCGGGGAGGGCGAGAGCGCCGGCGGCGGGGAGCCGGGACTCGAGGCTCCGCCGGCCCCGGGAGACGCCCCGGCTGCGCCCGTATTCCCGGCTGCGCCCGTATCTCCGGCTGCGCCGGTTTCCCCGGCTGCGCCGGCCCCTCCCGTCGTGCCCGTCGTCCGGGCGGGGCCGATCTTCGTGGCCGGCCCTCTTCCCGGAGAACCGCGCCGCACCCGGTTGCGCGCCGCGCTGTGGGGGCTGGCGCTCGCGGCGCTCGCGGCGCTCGCCGCGGTCGTCCTCCTCTGAGCGCCCCGCGGTGACCCGGTCCGGGCCCGACCCCCCGGAGGCGTCCGCCGCCGGCCTCCCTCCCCGGCTGCCGCCGCCGGCGGTTCGTCCGGGGGCCACCGTCGGGGTCTTCGCCCCGGCGAGCCCGGTGCGGCCCGAGTTCCTCGAAGCCGGCGAGGCGGCGCTCCGCCGGCTGGGTTTCGAGCCCCGGCGGGCGCCGAACCTGCTGAAGCGCGCCGACTACACCGCCGGCGCCCCCGAAGAGCGGGCCTCGGACCTCCGCGCCCTGCTCGAGGACGACGAAGTGGCGGCGCTGTTCGCCGCGCGCGGGGGCTACGGCAGTCTGGACCTCCTCCCGCTCGTCGAGCCGGCCCTCCTGCGCCGGAACCCCAAGGCGATCCTCGGCGCGAGCGACGCCACCGCGCTGCTCGCCTGGGCGCGGCGGGCCGGGGTCACCGGCTTCTACGGGCCGATGGTGGCCCAGCAGATCGCCCGCGGCGAGGACGCCTTCGACGCCGGGGAACTCCTGGACGCGCTCGCCGCGGTCGAACCGGGGCTCCGCCTGCCCTGGCGGGGCGCCCGGTTCCTCCACCCCGGCGCCGCCGAAGGCGTCCTCGCCGGGGGCTGCCTCTCGCTCGTCGCCGCCCTCGCCGGAACCCCCTTCGAAATCCGCTTCGACGGGGCCGTCGCGCTCTTCGAAGACCTCGCGGTCAAGCCCTACCAGTTGGAGCGGATGCTCCGCCAACTCGACCTCGCCGGCGCGCTCCGGGGCGTCCGCGGGATCGTGTTCGGGCAGATGCCCGGCTGCGTCCAGCACCCCGACCAGGGGTACGAGTTGCCCGATCTCCTGCGCCGCCTCACCGGGCGGTTCGAGGTCCCGGTGGTCTTCGGCTTCGCCGCCGGACATACCGACGGGGCGGCGGCCGACCCGGAGGCCGACCCGGAAGCCGACCCGGAGGCCCGGAAGTGCCGCACCGTCCCCCTCGGCGTCCGGGCGCGGCTGGACGGAGACGGCCTGACCCTGCTGGAGGCGGCGGTCGCTTGATCCCGCCGCTCGCCCCGGGCGCCCGGATCCACCTGCTGGGCGCCGCCGGGACCGCGATGGCCTCCCTCGCCGGGCTGCTCTCCGCCCTCGGGTACCGGGTCTCCGGCTCCGACGAGCGCGCCTACCCGCCGATGTCCACCCTGCTGGAGGACCTGGGCATCCCCCTCCGCGCGCCGTTTTCGGCGGACAACCTCCCGGCGGACGCCGCGGCGGTCGTCGTGGGGAACGCCGTCTCCCGCGGGAATCCGGAACTCGAGGCCGCGCTCGACCGGGGGGATCTGCTGGTCTCCTTCCCGGAGACCCTGCGGGAACTCGTCCTCCGGGAGCGCCGCCCGGCGGTCGTCGCCGGCACCCACGGGAAGACCACGACCACCTCCCTCCTCGCCTGGATCCTGCGGACCGCCGGCCGGGACATCGGCTACCTGGTGGGCGGGGTGGCGCCGGACCTCGGCGGGAGTTTCCGCCCCGGCGCCCCCGGCGAACCGTTCGTGGTCGAGGGCGACGAATACGACACCGCGTACTGGGACAAGGGGCCGAAGTTCCTCCACTACCTGCCGGAAGTCGCCGTCGTCGGGAATGTGGAGTTCGACCACGCGGACATCTACCCCGACTTCGCCGCGGTGCGGCGGGCGTTCTCGTTCCTCGCCCGGCTGCCGCCCCGCCGGGGCCTGCTCCTGCTCGGCGCCGACTCGCCGGCCGCGGCGGCGCTCGCCGAATACGCCCACACCACCGCGCGGACCTTCGGCCTGTCCGAAGGGGCGGACTGGCGGGGCGTCCCGGAGTCGTCCGGGCCCTCGGGCACCCGCCTCGCGGTCCGCCGAGGCGGCGAGGCGCTGGCCCCGCTGGAGGGGAGGTTCTGGGGAGACGCCGGCTGCCGCAACCTGCTCGCGGCCGCCGCTGCAGCGGACTGGCTCGGCGCCCCCTGGGAGGCGGTGCGGGCGGCCGCGGCTTCCTTCCGGGGGGTGGCGCGCCGGCTGGAAGTCCTTTCGGATCGGGGGGAGGGAAGGGAGCGGATCGTGGTGGCGCGGGACTTCGCCCACCACCCCACGGCGGTCGCTTCGGTGGTCGAGGCCGCCGGGAAGAGATGGCCGGGCGCCCGGATCGTCGCCGTCTTCGAGCCCCGTTCCTTCACCGCCCGGAGCCGGGTGTTCCAGCAGGAGTTCGCCGCCGCCTTCCGGGGCGCCGCCGCGGTGCTCCTCTCGGGCGCCCCGGAGGGCCGCGGCCGACCCTCGCGGGAGGCCTCCCGCCTCGACCTCCCGCGACTCGCGGAGGCGCTGGCCGCGGAGTGCGAGTCGGCGGCGGTCGCGGAAACCCCGGAAGACCTCGTGGAGCGCGCCGTCTCCCTCGCGGAGGCCGCCCCGCCGACCGTCCTCCTGTTCCTGTCGAACGGCCACTTCGCCGCAGTCCCCGAACAGGCCGCCGCCCGCCTCCGGGGCTGACGCGGCGGGCGTCCGGGGGGCCCGTCCGCCGGCGGGCGATTCCGGACAAATGTCTGGTTATGGTTCCGGGCGTGAACACCCGGAGCGGGGCGGCCGCGCCGGCGCGGGCCGGCCGGAGGGTCGTCCGGCGCGGCGCGCCGACGAACGACCTGGTCCTGAGCGCCTACGCCGCGTCGAACGAGCAGGTGTTCCCGAAGGTCCTGGCGCTCTATGTCGCTCCCGGCAGCACCGTGGCCGATGTGACCCACGGGAAGGGGGTCTTCTGGCGGCTGGTGGCGCCGGCCCGCTACCGGTTACTGGCCACCGACCTCGGCGACGGGGTGGATTGCCGCGACCTTCCGTACGGGGACGAATCCGTGGATTGCGTGGTTCTCGACCCTCCGTACATGCATTCCCCGGGAGGGACGGCGCACTCCGGGCAAGAACCTTTCGAGTCCTACTACCGGAACAACGACGCGGGCCGCCGCGCTTCGGCGAAGTACCACGAAGCCGTGCTCGAACTCTATGTGGACGCAGGCAGGGAAGCGCGGCGCGTATTGCGCGCCCGAGGCGTCTTCATCGTGAAGTGTCAGGACGAGGTCTGTTCCAACCGGCAGCGGTTCACGCATGTGGAACTCATGCGCGCATACGGGGAGATGGGTTTCGTCGCCGAAGACCTCTTCGTCGTCATGCGGAACAACCGACCGGGCGTCAGCCGGACCGAGCGGCAGGTACACGCCCGGAAGAACCATTCGTACTTCCTCGTGTTCTGGAAGAGGGGAGAAGGAAGCGCGATCTGGAAACCGCCGGACTGAGCGCCGTCGAACGGCTCCCGCCGACTCCGGTTCGGCGATACCCCGGACGCGTTCCGGGTATCGGCGCGGGGTTCCGTCCCCGCTCCGCGGGTATCAGTCCCCGCTCCGCGGGATCAATCCCTGCTGCGCGGGGGGCGGCCTTCCCGGACGAGGGGGCCGAGGACATCGGCGTCGAGGTCGGCGCGGCGGACGATGCGGGGGGTGAGCGTCAGGATGATGTCCGACTCCTGGGAGCGGTCGGTGGTGTTGCCGAAGAGCCGGCCGAGCAGCGGGAGGTCGGCGACCCCGGGGATCCCGTTCAGGGTGGTGCGCTCCTCCTGGCGGATCAGGCCGGCGATCATGCTGGTTTCGCCGTTCTGGAGGCGGAGGGTGGTTTCGACGGCGCGGTTCCCGAAAGTCGGCAGCCCGGAATACCCGGTGCCGGAAACATTGTCGAGCCGGACCTTCACTTCGAGGGTCACCGTGTCGTCGTGGTGGATGCGGGGCAGCACCTCGATGCTGACGCCGACATTCTCGTATTCGAAAGTCGTCGTCGGTTGTTGCGCGAGTCCCCCGGCGGCGATCGGGGCGAAGGTGGTCACCGGCACCGGGACCCGCTCGCCGAAGTCGGCGGTGGCGGTCTTGCCGTCCGAGGCCCTCAGTTGCGGGTTGGCGAGCACCTGCGTGTCGGTGTCGGTCTTCACCAGCCGCAGCACCGCCGCCGGCAGGCCGGTGACTTTCAGGTTGGAGACCGCGTAGGGATTGGTGAGCACGGTGTCCAGCCGGGGCGCGAGCGCGAGCGCGATCCCTTCGGAACCCGGACTCAGCAGCGGCACGCCGTATTGCTGCAGGTGGTCCCGGTTCACTTCCATCAACTCGACATCCACGATGACTTCGCCCGGGCTCCGGTCGAGCGCTTCCACGATGCGGGCGGCGGCGCGCACCTGCTCCCAGGTGTCCACCATCGTGATGGAGTTCGTCCCGGCGTGCTGCGCGATCTGTCTCAGACCGAGCGTGAGGCGGAGCGCGTCCATGGTTTCCACGATGTCGGCGGTGGAGAGGTAGAAGGTCTGGACGACTTCCTGTTCGTAACGCGACCGCTTCTGCGGGGTGTCGGGTATGACGGTGATGAGTTCCGGTGATTCCACCCGGAAGAAGTGGCCGGTGGTCGAAGTGAGGCCGCGGAGCGCGTCTTCGAAGGTCGAGTCCTCGGCTTCGATGGACACCGGCCGATCCACGAAGTCCTCGTCGAAGGCGATGTTCACGCCGCCGATCTCGCCGAGGGTGAGCAGCACGGCGCGGAGGCCGGCGTCCCGGAACACGAAACTCGCCGGCGCGCGGGCGCCGTCGAGGAGGTCGAGGCCGAAGGGCCGGGCGAGCGTCCGTTCCTTGAGTTCCGCCAGCGTCGCCGCCCGGGCGGCGTCGTCCTGGGCCTCGGCCGCTTCGCGCGCTTCGACGAGCCGCCGCTGGTAGCCGGCGTCCTCGGGGGCGAAGAGGACCGCCGTCCGCAGTTCGTCCTCCGCGCCCCGGTAGTCCTCGGCGGCCATTCGCCGCTCGGCCTCGGCGGCGTGCTCCTCCGCCGCCCGCAGTTTCACCCGCGCCAGCGCCATCCGGGCTTCGGGGTCGTCGGGCGCCTCCTGCGCCGCCCGCGCATAGTGCGCCACCGCCTCGTCGTAGCGGCCCCTCCGCTCGGCGGCTTCCCCCGCGGTGAACGCCGGGCTGGTGGCGCAGCCGGCGAGGCCGGCGACCGCGAGGAGCGCCGCCGCGGCGGCGAGGGCCCGGTTCATCGCCCGGGAACGGCCGCGCCGGAGGCGGTCAGGACTTCCGTTCCCGGCGGGATGCGGAAGGTGAAGAGGCGGTCGTCGGGCGGGTCGCCGACCCGGAAGTCGGAGAACCGGAACTCGGTGCGGTTGCCTTCGAGATCCTCGGAAGCGATCCCGCGAATCCGCCCGCTCTCCGGCTCGACGAGGAGCGTCAGGGCGCTCGGGCCGCCGTCCGGGCGCCTGGCGGTCAGCGCGACCGCCCGAAATCCGTCCTCGTCGGGCGCGATTTCGGCCTCGAAGAAGTCCGTGATCCGGGCGGCGCCGCTGAGGAAGTCCAGCGGGTTCGGCGGGAGTTCCCCGTCCTCCGGCCCGTTCCCGTCCGGCCCGTTCCGTTCGGGGGCGAACGCGCCGACCACGACCTGCCGGTCCGCCGGCACATGGAACCAGGTGTTCGTCCCGTCGCTCACGAAGACCTTCGGCTCCGGGGTCTCGTAGTCGAAGCGCATCCGGCCCGGCCGGAGGATCGTCAGCCGGCCGCTCTCCACGCGCTCCCGCCCGAAGATCCGGGGCTGGAAGCGCTGTTCGAACCGCGCCTCGAAGTGGGGATGGGCCCGGCTCCAACTCTCGATCCGCTCCACCAGCCGCGCCGCCTCCGGGTCGGTTGCGGCGCCGGACTCGGGTCCCGCCGCGGCGTCGACGCCGGCGAGGGTGGCGAAGAAGACGAGGAGCGCCGCGACGAACGGCGCGACAACCCGTGTGACAGCCCGCCCGAAAACCCGGGTGACAACCCCCGCGACAACCCCCGCGACAACCCCCGCGACAACCCCCGCGGCAGGGCCTCGCTCGGTTCTCATCGCAGCGCTCCTCCGGCCGGTCGGCTCGTGGTTCCGCATGGGGTCTCCCGGAGTCCCGCCCCGCACTCCGGCGGCGGCGGTGGACGGCACGGGGATCGAACCCGTGACCTCGGCATTGCGAACGCCGCGCTCTCCCGGCTGAGCTAGCCGCCCGCCCGCCTGCTGCGGAGGCCGGGCATCCTAGCAAGCCCGCGGAGAGAGCGCCCCGCCGTCCCCTGCTCGATCGAAAGGCGGGAAGTCCCCCGTCCGGTTTCCCGGCGGGGCGCTCTCCCCACGGGCCGGCGATGCGAATCGCTGCGCGATTCCCCCGCCATCTCTCGCGGGGAGGGGGAACCCTCCCCGCGCCCCTCCCCCGGCGCTTCGCGCCGAAGGGCGCTCCCCGGACCGTCTCCGCGCGCCGTCAACTCGCGGCGCCCTCTTCCGCCGCCCCGGCGGGCGCGGCGAGGAGCGCCCGGAGCGCGTGGTCGGCCAGCACCAGCCGCGCCATCGCCTCCACGATGGGGACGGCGCGGGGGAGGACGCAGGGGTCGTGGCGGCCCTTGGCCGCGAGGGTGACCTCGCGGCCCCCCGAATCCACCGTCCGCTGCTCCCGGGCGATCGTCGAAGTCGGCTTGAAGGCCACCCGGAACCGGATCGGCATCCCGGTGGAGATGCCGCCCAGGACGCCGCCGGCGCGGTTCGTCTCCGAGACCACCCGGTCCCCTTCCATCCTCAGCGGGTCGTTGTGCTCGCTCCCGAAGAGCGCCGTCCCGGCGAACCCCGAACCGATCTCGAAGCCCTTCGCGGCGTTGATCGCCAGCATCGCCCCGGCGAGGCCGCTCTCGAGTTTGTCGAACACCGGCTCGCCGAGCCCGGCGGGGACGCCGACCGCCACGCACTCGACGACGCCTCCCACGGAGTCCCCGGCGGCTTTCGCTTCGGTGATCAGCGCCTCCATCTTCGCCGCCGCCTCCGGGTCCGGGCAGCGGACCGCCGTCCGGTCCACGGCCTCGCGGGTGACTTCTTCCGCCGGGAGGGGGGCCGCTTCGATGTCCTTCACCCGCTGGACGAAGGCGGTCACCCGGATGCCGCGGCGCTCCCGGAGGAAGATTCCGGCCAGCGCGCCGGCGGCCACATGCGCGGCGGTGACCCGCGCCGAGGAGCGGCCGCCGCCCCGGTGGTCGCGGATCCCGTACTTGGCGGCGAAGGTGAAGTCGGCGTGGCCGGGCCGGTACACCGACCGGAGCGGGTCGTAGTCGGCGGGGCGGGCGTCCCGGTTCCGGACCAGCATCGCCACCGGGTGCCCGGTGGTCCGGCCTTCGTGGACGCCGGAGAGGATCTCCACCCGGTCCGGCTCCGAGCGGGGAGTGGTCAGCGCGCTCTGTCCGGGCCGCCGCCGGTCGAGTTCCGCCTGGATGCCCGCTTCGCCGACGGGCAGGAGCTGCGGGCAGCCGTCCACCACAACCCCGATCGCCGGGCCGTGCGACTCCCCGAAGGCGGTGACCCGGAAGGCCTGGCCCAGCGCGCTACCGGGCATCGTCCGCCCTCTCCGCCGCCCCGGCCATCACCTCGAGCGGCGCCGGCCTTCCCGTCCAGCGGGTGAAGGCCGCCGCGCCCTGGAGGACGAGCATCCGGAGGCCGGAGACTTCGCGTTTGCCCGCCGCGGCGGCGAGTTCGAGCAGCGGGGTGCGCCGGGGATGGAAGACCAGGTCGAAGACGACCTCGTGCGCGGCGACGACCTCGGCGGAGGCCGGCGACTTCCCTTCGGCGGGCCCGCCGGCCATGCCCACCGGCGTCGCGTTCACCAGCAGGTCGGCGGAGGCGCCGCGCAGCCGGTCGAGCGGGGCCCACCCGGCGCCGAACCGGGCGGCGCAGGCGGCGCCCCGCGCTTCGTCCCGCGCGAACACCGTGGCCTCGGCCCCGGAGCGGCGGAGGCCGTGGAGGACGGCGCGCGCGGATCCGCCGGCGCCGATCACGCTCGCCCGCTTCCCGGCGAGCGGCTCGCCGAGCGCTTCTTCGAGGGCCCGGGCGGCGCCGATCCAGTCGGTGTTCGCCCCGAGAAGTCCATCGTCCGTCGGGAGGATCGTATTCACCGCGCCGATCCGGGCCGCGTCCTCGTCGAGCGCGTCGAGCAGCGGGACCGCCGCCTCCTTGTGGGGAATCGTCAGGTTCAGGCCGGCGGCGCCGGCGAGGCGCGCCGCCGCGAGGAACGCCGCCAGGTCCTCCGGGGGGACCTCGAACGGCAGGTAGGCGGCCTCCATCCCGAGATGGCGGAACGCGGCCTCGTGCATCGCCGGGCTGAGGCTCTGCGCCACCGGGAAGCCGACGACGCCGTGGACCGGCGCCGGGGAGGCGAGTTTCGCGCCCCACCGGCGGTGCCGGGCGCGGATGCGGGCGGAGTCCGACTGGCCGGGCGCGGTCTCCGGCCACCCGGCCGGGGGTGAGTAGGTCGAAAAGCGGGCCCCGGCGGCGCGGGCGGTGACGCGCAGCGCCTCCCCGGCTTCGCCCATGGCGACGGCGACCAGCGGCGGGAGGCGGTCGTCCGCGCGCCGCTCCGCCGCGTGGGAGCGGATCCTCCGGTGGAGGGCGGCCGTCTCCGCGAAATCCCGGACGCGGACGGCGACCTTCACCAGGTCGGGGCGCATGGCGGCGAGGCGGCTCGGCTGCGTCTCCGGGTCCTCCGGCGCTTCGTCGAACCAGTGCCGGGAGGCGATGAGGCGGACCTCGGGCCGGGCTTGGCGCGCCCGTTCGGAGATCCGGGGGGAGGCCCGCCGGTCCGCTTCCGCCTCGATGTCGAGCCAGCCGGCGCCGAGGCGGGCGGCCTCGACCAGCAGGCGGATCCGGGCCGCTTCGTCCCCGCGGAACGACCCGCCCTCTTCGCGCGGCCGCGCGGTGGCGATCAGCCGGTCGAGCGCCGCCGCGGGCAGGGCGCCGAGGACGGCGCGGACGGACTCCAAGTCGGGCCGGTCGGGCCGGTCGAGCGCGTCGAGCCGCCACTCCAGCAGGTCGTCCGGCCCGGCCTCCGCCCATGCGGCGAGCAGCCCGGCCGCGGCCCGCTCCGGGGCGGGGGCGGCGACGGAGAGGGCGATGCCGGGGCCGAAGTGCGCGGCGCGGAGGGCGTCGGCGGCGAGCCGGGGGGCCGGTTCCTCCCCGGCGCCGGGTGCGGCGCTCCAGATGTCCCGGTCGGCGACGCTCCGGTAGAGCGGCGCCCGCCGTTCCAGGATGCGGGCGGCTTCGCCTGCCGGGTCGGCGTCCGCGGCGCCGGGGAGCAGCGGCGGACGGCGGGAGCGGTGCTTCGGGCGGGCGAGGCGGCTCTCCAGGACGACGAGCGGCGCGCGTACCCAGTACGCGGTTCCCAGGCGGCGGAGCGCCTCCCGGTTCTCCCGCCGCTCGACCACGCCGCCGCCGCAGTCCACCACCAGCCGCTCGCCGGCGATCGAGGCGAGGACGCGGCTCTCCTCGTCGCGGAACGCCTCCCAACCGCGCCGGGCCACGAACTCCGGGATCGGGCCGTGGGCCTCCTCGAACCGCTCGTCGGTGCTGACGCGCGTCCAGCCGGTGTCCTCGGCGAACTGGCGGGAAGCGCGGCTCTTGCCGGAGGCCCGCGCGCCGACCAGGACGATGTTGGGCCACCGGCCCGGGCGGATCGGCGGGACCCGGGGGTCGGCGGCGCTCACGGGGCTTCGACCGGGCGGACGCGGACGCCGAGTCCGGCGACCTCGTCCCAGAAGGCCGGGAAGGACTTGGCCACGACTCCCGGCGAGAGCACCCGCACTCCTCCCGGGCGGCGGAGGCCGGCGAGGGCGAAGGCCATGGCGATCCGGTGGTCCCCGTCCGGGTCGAAGACCGGCGGGGCGCTCCGGTCGGTCGGCGGGTCGGACGGATGGATCGTCAGCGCGCCCCCGCCGAACTCCGTCCGGGCGCCCAGCGCGGCGAGCCCCCGGCGGAGCGCGGCGATCCGGTCGCTCTCCTTGTGGCGCAGGTGCTCCACCCCGTGGAGCCGGGTCGGCCCGGAGGCGAAGGCGGCGACGACGGCGAGCGTCGGCGCGGAGTCGGGCATCCGGGCGCAGTCCGCCTCGATCCCCCGGAGCCCGGCGGCGGCGCCCTCCACCTCGACTTCGAAGCCGGCCTCCGGGCCGTCGGGGCCGTCCCGCTCCTCCACCCGGCAGCCCATCCGGCGCAGGGTCTCCGGGAACTCGCGCTCGCCGGCGCCCGGCGCCCCGTCGAGGCCGAGCGCCCGCACCCGGCCGGGGGCGAGGGCCGCCGCCGCGAACAGGTAGGAGGCGCTCGCCCAGTCGCCGGACACCCGGCTCGCGCCGGGCCGGAAGCGGGTCCCGGCGGGGACGAAGAGGCGGCGCCCGCCATGCGGACCGCCGCGCCGTTCGACCGTCGCGCCGCACCGCGCCATGACCGAGAGGGTCAGGTCGAGGTAGGACGCGGAGACCGGCTCGCTCCCGAGTTCGATTTCCAGGGCCCCCAGCGCGCGCCCGGCGGCGATGAGCAGGGCGCTCGCGAACTGGCTGGTCTCGTGGGTCGGGAGATGCGCGCGTCCGCCCCGGAGCCCGCCGCCGGGTTCCCCGGACCGGACGGTGAGCGGGACGCTGCCGCCGCCCTCGGCGCGGACGACCGCGCCCAGCGAGACCAGGGCGCGGACGAGCCCCCCGAGCGGGCGTTCGGGGAGCCGCCCCCGTCCGACGATCCGCACCGGGGTCGGGGAAGTGGCCGCGGCGGCGGTGAGGAACCGGAGGAGCGTTCCCGATTCGCCGACATCGGCGAGGGCGGGTTCGGGGAGGGCGGGTTCGGGGAGGGCGGGTTCGGCGAGGGCGGGCGCGGCGGCTTCCGGGGCCGCGCGTTCGGGGGCGGGAAGTCCGCGGACGCGGATCCCGCCGTCCGATTCGGTCGTCTCCGCGCCGAGCGCGCGGACGGCGGCGACGGCCGCGCGGATGTCCTCGCCCTCCGGCGCTCCGAGGATCCGCCGCTCGCCGTCGGTGAGCGCGGCGATCGCGAGCAGGCGGTTCGCCTCGTACTTGCTGCCGGGGGGCCGGACGACGGCGGAGACCGGACGCCGGGGCGGGGAGACCTCCACGGCTCCGGGGAAGGCCCGGGCCGGCCGGGAGGAGACGGTCACCGCCGGGTCCCCCGGAGGGTTCGCGGGCGTTCGATCCCGAGCCGGGCGCCCGCTCCGGGCCGCGCGGGTCGAGCCGAATTGTGTATAGCTCGATCCGGCGCGGACGAATTGTGTATAGGTGAATTGTGTATAGGTGCGCTGAATTGTGTATAGCTGCGCCGAATTGTGTATAGCTGGGCCTCCTGCGCCCGATGGGGGTCGATCCGACGCCTCCGGGAGGCGGGATCGGGCGCGTACGGGGGCGGGGAACCGGGCCGCGGGGCGTCGTACGGGCGTCCCGGGGCGCGTACGGCAGGGTTACGGGGCGCGGAAGGGCGCGAAGCCGGATCGCGCGGCGCCGGGCCGCGCGGAGCGGAATTGTGTATAGGCGGCCCGTCCGGGGCCGGAATTGTGTATAGGTGAGCCGCCCGGAAGCGGAATTGTGTATAGGTGAGCCGCCCGGAAGCGGAATTGTGTATAGCTGAGCCGGACGGAGCGGAATTGTGTATAGCTGAGCCGGACGGAGGGGAATTGTGTATAGCTGGGCCGAACGGGGCGGAATTGTGTATAGGTGGGCCGGACGGAGGGGAATTGTGTATAGGTGAGCCGGACGGAGCGGAATTGTGTATAGCTGAGCGGCGCGCAGCGGAATCGCGTACGGCCGGCGCGGAGAGCGGGGTCGCTCGCGGCGGGGTTCGGGGCGGGGGCGGCGCCGGGGCGCTTCGGCCGCTCACAGCCCGATCTCCTCCAGGCCGGCGGACGCGGCGGACTCCGGCATCGGGTGGGAGTAGCGCGTCTCCCCGGACTCGCCCCGGCGGCGGACCCGGCCGATGTCTTCCAGCGTCACGAAGCGGGCTTCGCCGCCGACGGTCTTCTTGTCGCTGCCCATCGCCCGGAGGACCGCCTCCCGCGCCAGGTCGGACGGGGCGCGCCGCGGGAGCCCGAAAGCGCCGAGCAGCGCCGTGAGCCGGGACTCCGCCTCTTCGCCGAGGCGGCCCGCCGCCCGCGCCATCCGGGACTCCGCGACCATCCCGATCGCCACCGCCGCCCCGTGCGCGAGGCGGTAGCCGCTCGCGCTCTCCAGCCCGTGGCCCACGGTGTGGCCGAAGTTCAGCACCTGGCGGAGCCCGGCCTCCCGCTCGTCGCGCGCGACCACCGACGCCTTCAGCCGGACGCTCAGGGCGATCGTCCGGGCCACCGCCTCCGGGTCCCGGGCCGCGACCGCCTCCCGCGCCTCTTCGAGGAACGAGAACGCGGAGGCGTCCAGCGTCGCCGCGATCTTCACCGCCTCGGCCAACCCGTTCCGGAACTCCGCCGCCGGGAGCGTGGCGAGGAACCGGGTGTCCGCGAGCACCGCCGCCGGGGGGTGGACCGCGCCGACGAGGTTCTTCCCCCGCGCCGTGTTCAGCCCGGTCTTGCCGCCGACGGAGGCGTCCACCGCGGCGAGCAGGGTCGTCGGGACCGCGACGAACGGCACGCCGCGCAGGTAGGTCGCCGCCGCGAACCCGGCGAGGTCGGTGGTCACCCCGCCGCCGAAGGCGACGACCACGGTGTCCCGCCCGAACCGCCGGGCGAGGAACTCGTCCTCGATCCGCTCCTTCTCGGCCCGCGTCTTGTTCCCCTCCCCGGGGGCGAGCCGGAGCACCGGCGCTCCCGCCGGCAGCGCCCCGGCGAGCGTCCGCCCGTGGAGGCGCTCCGCCTCGGCGTCCGCCACCGCGGCGACCGCCCGCCCCGGGAACCGTTCGGCCAGGAGCCGGGGCAGGGCATCGAGGGCGCCCTCGCCCACCAGCACCCGGTAGTCCGCCCGGCGGCCGGGAACCGCCACCGGGACTTCGGCCACCCGCCGGGCCGCCCCTCCCCCCGACCATCCCCCCGACCATCCTCCCGACCCCGGAGCGGCGGCCGCCTTCCCGCCCGCCGTCGGGCCGGCGCCCGTCACCCCCCGAAGCCGGCCGCGCCGAACGGTCAGGCCGCCGGTCGGCCCTCCGCCGAAGCGCCGTCCCCCGCCGGCAGCAACCGCCGGCCGAGCGCGGCCCCCAGCGACCGCAACTCGTCCAGCAGCACCGCGAACTGGTCCGGGTAGAGCGACTGGTCGCCGTCGCTGAGCGCCGCCGCCGGGTCGGGGTGCACCTCGACCAGCAGCCCGTCGGCGCCGGCGGCGAGCGCGGCCCGCGAGAGCGCCGGCACCAGCGTCTTGTTCCCGGCGCTGTGGCTCGGGTCGGCGATGACCGGCAGGTGGGTCTCCTGCTTCAGCACCGCGATCGCCCCGACATCGAGCGTGTTCCGGTACGCCGTCTCGAACGACCGGATCCCCCGCTCGCAGAGGATCACATTCGGGTTCCCCTGGAGGATGTACTCGGCGGCGAGCAGGAACTCCCGGATGGTGTTCGACATCCCGCGCTTCAGGATCACCGGCGTCTCCACCCGCGCGAACTCCTTGAGCAGGTCGAAGTTCTGCATGTTCCGGGCGCCGATCCTCAGCACATCCACGAGGCCCGAAGCCGGGGCCACATCGCGCACATCCATGATCTCGGTCTCGACCAGGACGCCGGTCCCTTCCCGGATGCGGGCCAGGATCTCGAGACCCTCCCGCCCGAGCCCCTGGAAGGAATACGGCGAAGTGCGGGGCTTGTAGGCGGAGGCGCGCATGACTTCGAGCCCCAGCCGCCGGATCATCCGGGCGGACTCGAAGCCCTGCTCCTCGCTCTCGAGCGCGCAGGGCCCGCCGAAGACCACGAAGTCGTCGCTGCCGAGCGCCTGCCCGCCGATCGGGATCCGGGTGCTCGACTTCCGGTGGGTCTTGTTCGCGAGGCGGTAGGGCTTCGCCAGCCCGTACACCTGCTCGACGCCCGGCAGCGTGCGCCAGGCGGCTTCCGTCTCCTGCGAGAGGTCGCCGAGCACATGGATCTGCGTCCGCACCTGCCCCCGGTGGATCGCCCGGTCGAGCGCCTTGTCCTCGATGTGCCGGACCAGGTTCTCGATGTCCCCGGCCTCCGCCCACGGGTGGAGGATGAGCACCATGGTGGCGGGCTCGCGGGTCTTGTCGCTCATGCGGGGTGGTCAGGGACGGGGCGATACCCGGTCGGTCGGGCCCCCGGTCAGTTGGAGGAAGTTGCGCAACAGGGCGCGTCCGGCGCCGGTCAGTATGGATTCGGGGTGGAACTGTACTCCCCAGACCGGCAGGCCGCGGTGGCGCAGGCCCATCACCTCGCCGTCGTCCCCGGCGCGCGCGGTGACTTCGAGCGCCTCCGGCAGCGGCTCGTCGGCGACCAGCGAGTGGTAGCGCACCGCGGGGAAGGGGTCGTCCACCCCGGCGAAGAGTTCCTTCCCGTCGTGCCGCACCGGGGAAGTCTTGCCGTGCATGAGCCGCCGCGCCCGCCGGACGCGCCCGCCGAACGCGACGGCGACCGCCTGGTGCCCGAGGCAGACGCCGAGGATCGGCAATTCCCCGGCGAGCGAGCGGACGGCTTCGAGCGAGACGCCGGCGTGGGCCGGGGTCTTCGGCCCCGGGGACACCACCAGCCGCGCCGGGTTCTTCCGGCGGATCCCCTCCACGGTCAGGGCGTCGTTGCGGAAGACCTCGGGCGCCCCGCCGAGTTCCCCGAGCAACTGCACCAGGTTGTAGGTGAACGAGTCGTAGTTGTCGAGGACGAGGGTCATGGCGCGCCGCCCCGCGCCGGGGAGGGGCCGGCCCGCGAATGCGCCATCGAGAGCGCCGACCGGACGGCCTCCGCCTTGTTGACGCTCTCGTCGTATTCCGCTTCCGGCTCGGAGTCGGCGACCACCCCGCCGCCGGCCTGGAAGTAGCCCCTGCCGTCCTTGGCCACCAGCGTCCGGATGGCGATGGCGGTGTCCGAAGCCCCGCCGTAGGAGAAGTAGCCGACCGCGCCGCCGTACACCCCGCGCCGCTCGCTCTCCATCTCCTCGATGATCTCCATCGCCCGGATCTTGGGGGCGCCGGAGAGCGTGCCCGCCGGGAAGGTGGCGCGCAGGGCGTCGAAGGCGTCGAGTTCCGGCCGCAGCCGCCCGCGCACCCGCGAGACCAGGTGCATCACATGCGAGTACCGCTCGACGCTCATGAAGTCCTCGACCTCCACTTCGCCGAACCCGCAGACCCGGCCGAGGTCGTTCCGCGCCAGGTCCACCAGCATCAGGTGCTCCGCCCGCTCCTTCTCGTCGGCCAGCAGTTCGGAGGCGAGGGCGGCGTCTTCCTCTTCGCTCCGCCCCCGGCGGCGGGTCCCGGCGATGGGCCGGGTCTCCACCCTCCGCCCCCCGGTGCGGGTCATCATCTCCGGCGAAGCCCCGGCGACCGTGAAGGCGCCGAAATCCAGGTAGTACATGTAGGGGGAGGGGTTCACCACCCGCAGCGCGCGGTAGAAGTCGAAGGGGTGGACGGTCAACTCCGTCGAGAACCGCTGGGAGGGGACGACCTGGATCACATCCCCGGCGGCCAGGTAGTCCTTGCACCGCCGGACGATCTCCAGGTACTCCTCGCGGGTGGTGTTCGACGCCACCGGGGGCAGGGGCGGCGCCTCCCCGTCGGCCTCCGCCGGCGGGCGCGGGAGGGGGCGGGAGAGGTCGGCGACCACGCCGGAGATCCGCGCCACCGCTTCGTCGTACGCCGCGTCCGCCTCCTCCGGCGAGCGGATCCGGGCGTTGGCGATCACCTGGATCACATTGCGGGCGTGGTCGAACGCCAGCACCGTGTCCGTGAGCAGGAACATCGAGTCCGGGAGGCCCAGCGGGTCGGCGACGGTCTCCGGCAGCCGCTCGAACCGGCGGACGGCGTCGTAGGCCAGGTAGCCGACGAGGCCGCCGTGGAACGGCGGGAGCCCGTCCCCGGGCGCCGGGACGAGTCCGGCGAGTTCCTCCCGGAGCGCCTCCAGCGGGTCGGCGCGTTCGAAGGTCTCGGTTCGGCCGTCGTCGTACCGGCGGCGGGTCACCCGGTCGCCCCGGCTCGACAGGCTCAGCAGCGGCTTCCCGCCGAGGAAGGAGTAGCGCGCCACGCTCTCGCCGCCTTCCACCGACTCCATCAGGAACGCCGGGCCGGAGTCGGCGCCGGCGCCCGGCCGGCAGACGCGCAGGAAGGTCGAGACCGGGGTGTCGAGGTCCGCCAGGATCTCCCGGCGCACCGGGATCAGGTTCGCCTGCCCGGCGAGGGCCCGGAACTCGGAGCGCGAAGGGGAATGCAACCGGGGCCGGGGGGCGGAAGGCGGGGCAGTCTATCGGGCGGGCGGGGCGGTTCGGCGCCGCGCGCGGGAGGCGCTAGGCTCGCGCCGCGGTGGGAGAGAAGCAGCGGACGCTCCCCGACCTGCGGCGGGAACTCGCCCGGGCGGACGAGGAGATCCTCGACGCCTGGGCCCGGCGGGAGGAGATCACCGGCGCCGTCGGCCGGCTGAAAGAAGCGGCGGACGCGCCGATCCACGACGCCCGCCAGGAGGAGCGGGTGGTCGAGCGGGCGCGGGCCGGCGCCCGCCGGCGGAACCTGCCCGAAGGGCTGGCGGCGGAGTTGGCGCGGCTCGTCATGCGGTCGTCGCTGGCCCGGCAGGAACAGGCGCGGCTCCGGGCCCGGCGGCAGGGCGCGGGGCGGAAGGCGCTGGTCATCGGCGGCGCCGGGCGGATGGGGCGGTGGTTCGCCGCCTTCCTCGGCGAGCAGGGGTTCCGGGTGGCCGTCGCGGATCCGGGGATCGGCGACGGAGCGGACGGCGAACGGGACGGCGAACGGGATGGGGAGGGCCGGTTCCGCGACTGGACGGAGGCCCCGGACGACTTCGACCTCACCGTGGTCGCGGCGCCGCTCCCGGTGACCGCCGACCTCCTGCCGGAGATCGCCGCCGCCGGCCGGCGGGGCCTGGTCTTCGACATCGGCTCGGTGAAGACCCCGCTCCGGCCCGGGCTCGAGGAGATGGCGCGGCGGGGCGTCTCGGCGGCCTCCGTCCACCCGATGTTCGGCCCGGACACCCTGGCCCTCCACCGGCGGCATGTGCTCGTGATGGAGGCGGGCAGCCCCGCCGCCGCCGACGCCGCCGCCGAACTCTTCTCCGGGACGATGGCCGAGGTGCTGCGCCTGCCGCTCGACGCCCACGACCCGCTGATCGCCTATGTGCTCGGCCTCTCCCACGCCGCGAACCTGGCGTTCCTCACCGCCGTCCGGGAGAGCGGCGAACACGCCCCCCGGCTGGCGCGGCTCTCGAGCGTCACCTTCGACCGCCAGATGGCCACGGCGGCGGCGGTCGCGCGGGAGAACCCCCGCCTCTACTTCGAGATCCAGCGCTCCAACCCGCACGGCGACGGGGCGCTCCGCAGTCTGGCGGCGGCGGTGCGCCGCCTCGCCGACCTCGTCCGCGCCGGCGACGAGGAGGCCTTCGTCTCCCTGATGCGGGAGGGCCGCGACTACCTGACCGCCCGGTCCTGACCGCCGGGGAAGCCTCCCTACCGCCCGCCCCCGGCGGGTTCGAGGAGGTCCCGGAGCGCCCCCACCGCGCGCGCCGCTTCCGCGCCGGAAGCGAAGTCCCGGGGCCGGAACCGGTCGCCGCTGGTCCGCAGCAGGCCGAGGTCCACCGCGACGGCGGCGGCCTCGCGGCTCCGGTGCATCTCCGGCAGGTCGGCGAACCGCCGCTCATCGACCCGCCGCCGGGCGGCGCGGAACCCGGGGCGGTCGTTCGCCGCGAACGCCGCGGCGAGCGCTTCCGCGAGCGTCGCCCGGTTCACGAACGCCAGCGGCTTGAAGGTGTGGTCGGGGAACAGCGTCAGGTAGCCGGCGCCCACCGCGCTGCGGATCAGGTCGGCCGCCCAACTCCGGTCGAGGTCGATGGCGATGACCGGCGCCCCCGGCCGGCCGGCGTCCTCCGGCGCCCCGAGTTCCGCCGCGAGCAGCGCCGCCAACTGCTCGCGGGTCACCCGCTCCGACTCCCGGATGCGCGCGTACTCGCCGGGCAGCCGCGCGGCGCGGAGACGCGGCGCCAGGGCCTCCACGCGCTCCGCGAGGCCCGGGGTCCGCGCGAGCGCCCGCGCGAGCGCCGGCTGCCCCCGCATCCGCTCCAGCCGGTCGAGGGCGGCCTCGGGGTCCCCCGCGTCCGCGAGCAGTTCCGCCGCGGTGACGCCGGCGGTGACGACCTGCCGCTCGGTGGCCTCGCCGCTGTCCGCCACCGCCTCGTAGAGCCGGGCGGCGGCCTCCGCCTCGCCGGCGGCGAGCGAGGCCTCCGCCGCCTCCATCCGGAGGTCGTCGGAGGGAAGCGCCTCGATCGCGGCGGCGTAGGCGGAAGCCACTTCCGGGTTCGCCGGATCGCTCCGGGCGAGGCCGCGCGCGGCGGCGAGCCGCCGTTCCGCCGTCTCCAGGGTCAGCGCCGGCAACCGCTCGACCGCCGCCGGCGCTTCCGGCTCGAGGTCCGCGAGCCGCCGGAGCCGGCGGAAGGCGCCGTCCTCGTCCCCGAGCGCCACCGCGGCGAGGTACTGCCCGAGCGCCGCGAACGCCGAATCCGGGGCCTGCTCGGCCGCCGCCCGGAAGTGGACTTCGGCGGGGTCCGGCCGCCCGGCCCGGAGCGCGAAGAACCCCGCCGCGCCGCGGACGCCGGGATCGTCCCCGAAGTCTTCGACGAGCCCGGAGAGGACCGCGTCCGCCTCCGCCAGCCGCCCTTCGAGCACGGCGGCCCAGGCGCCCGCGAGTTCCGCCTCCCGCCCGCCGAGCGCGCCGCCGGGCTCGGGGGAGCGCGCCGCCGCGAATTCCCACCCGTCCACCGGCGCCGCCGGAATGTCCGGCAGCGGCCGCGCGGCGCACCCGGAGAGGAGCGCCGCCCCGAGCGAGACGGCGGCGAGCGCGCCGGAGCGGGCGCCCCGGCAGCGATCGGCAAGGCCCCCGCCGGCAGTCGGCACGCGACCGATTCTATTCCCGCCCCCGCGGGCCGGACGCCGTTCCGCGGGCCGCCGGGGACGCTTCTAGAATCCGGCCATGCGCAGCCTCCGTGTCCCCCTCTTCGCCGTCCTCCTCTCCGCGGTGATCTTCGCCTCCGCCGCCGGGCGCTCGCAGGAAGAGCCCGGCGCCGAACGGCGGATCCTCGAACATGTCTCGAGCATCCTGGCGCCGGGCGAGCGCCTGCTGCTCTCCGCGCTGGTCGAGGAGTTCACCGCGCCGGACGAGCAGCGGGCGCTCGACCGCCTGAACGATGTGTTCTTCCGGACGCCGCTCTTCCTCCTCGAGTTCGAAGGGCGCGAAGGCCGCCTCCCCACGCTGGCCGAAATCTCCGACCAGTTCTCGCTCTACGGCGAGGAAGCCGCCGCGATCGTCCTCCGGGTGATGGAGGCCGACCCCCGCGTGCCGAAGTTCCTCCGGCGCGGCGACGACGGCGAACTCGCGTCGATCGACCGGGACTTGGTGATGGAGGACGAGCGGTTCGCGCGGGCGGTGAGCCGGAGCCTCACCGGCTGGGAGGGGCGAAGCCTCCCGCCCCTCGCCGGGGAAGACCTCGCCGGAGGGTCGGCCGCGCTCGCCGACCTGATGGACGACGCGACGCTGGTCTATGTCTGGTTCACCGAATGCCCGCCCTGCGTGCAGATCGCGCCGGTGCTCCAGTCCCTCCACGAGGACCTCGGCGCCGAAGGGCTCACCATCGTCGGCCTGAACGCCGACCGCGTCCTCAAGTTGCCCTACACCGACGAGCAGCGCCTCGAGCACATGGCGAAGGGCGGGGTCACCTTCACGAACCTCCACCTCACCGAGGAGACCCGCGCGGCCCTCGGCAATGTGAACATCTTCCCGACCCTGTTCCTCGCCTCCAGGGACGGCACGATCGTCCGCCACTTCGTGAACTTCCAACCCCGCGAAGCGATGGAACCCGCCATCCGCGAACTTCTGGAATAGCCCTCCGGCCCCGGCCAGCCGTCCCCGCCGACCGGCGCCGGCGGTGTTGGCGAATCCACCCACCTCCCTCGCTCGAGGAGGCCGACCGGCATGAGCAAGATCATCGGTATCGATCCGGGCACGGCCCGTCGCAGGGCGGACGAAGCAGAACTCGCCGCGCTCCGGGCGGCGGTGCGCGCGCCGGTGCCGTTCCCGTCTGCCTCGTCCTGCGGCGCGCCGGTAGCGGACGACGGGGAGCGTTAGCAACCTACCCGCACACGGGGAGCACGGGGCGCCTTGAAGGAGCGCCGCAGAACGGCGGAGAGCGTCGCAGAGAGCGCCGGAGCGCCGCCCGGCGCTACGCTTCGCACCGCTCATGATCGCTCCGGCTCTCTTCTTCGGGCTGCTCTCGGTAGTCACGGTTGCGCAACCTTCCGCCGGAGCAACCGCGCCGCTTACTCCTCAGCGTCAGACCGGGGGCGGGGCATGTGCAGCCGAGTACACCTATCTGGCCCACAAGGCGGAGTGGGCTATCTGTTTTCCGGGCGACGACTGCCGCGACCCAGGCTATCTATGGGTCCCTCTGTCGGATGCGATCGCGTTCGCTGGCGTGTTCTCCGTCGTCGCCGACCAACTTGATGCGGCTGGGCTCACCATCCCGAAACTCGAGGCAGTGGAGCAAGCGCTCATGGTCGCCCTCCGACTCGCTGATAACCCTGAAGGAAACCACCTAACCGGCGCTGAACTCTGCGAAGCGTTCCCGAACCTCCGCTAACTTGGGGTCGCCAGGTCGCCGGAGAGCACCCGAAACGGCGCGCCCGGTGAGCGTCGCCACCGGGGAGCGCCGCCGGCGGTCCTGATCCGGCGGCGGCGGGAGCACCGAACCGAGGCGCCGGCGGACGATCCGGGGAGATACCGCCGGGCGGTGCCTACTTGGACGACGGCCGGACGCCGGGAGAACACCGGCGGCGGACGGTCCGCCGCCCTGATCCGGGCGACGGTGCCTCGGTGAGCGCGATCACGATCACCGCGTCCGGCAACCTCGGCAGGGAAGAGATCGAGTCCATGAAGGCGGCCCTTGCCGACGACGGGAAGGCCGACAGAACCGGCAGAAGACGCCGGTAGGGCTCGCCCCTCCGGCGGCCCGAGACGCGCCATTTCCTCCCGGCGGCCATGTTGCCCGGAGTGTTGACAAAACTTCACTCACATCTTATAATCCCGTCCAACTAAGGCCCGACGCCGGGCCTCCGCCGCCGGGAAGGCGGCGCGGGATCAAGCGGGCCGCCTCCGGGCGGCCGGAGTTTCGGGATTCGCCCCGGGAGTTTCCAACGACAGGCATGAGCAAGATCATCGGTATCGATCTGGGCACGACGAACTCGGTCGTCGCCGTGATGGAGGGCGACCAGCCGACCATCATCCCGAACGCCGAGGGCGGCCGCACCACCGCTTCGGTGGTCGGGATGTCCAAGACGAACGAGCGGTTGGTCGGGGAAGTCGCCAAACGGCAGGCGATCACGAACCCGAAGAACACCGTCTCTTCGATCAAGCGGTTCATGGGCCGCCGCTTCGACGAGGCCGCCGACGAACGGGGCCTGGTCTCCTACGAAGTCGCGAAGAAGTCGGACGGCGGGATCGAAGTGGGGCTCGGGGACGGCAAGAAGTACAGCCCGCCCGAAGTCTCCGCGATGGTGCTCCAGAAGATGAAGTCCTCCGCCGAGTCCTACCTCGGGGAGGGCGTCTCCCGCGCGGTGATCACCGTGCCGGCTTACTTCAACGACTCGCAGCGGCAGGCCACCAAGGACGCCGGGGAGATCGCCGGGCTCGAAGTGGTGCGGATCGTGAACGAGCCGACCGCCGCCGCGCTCGCCTACGGCCTCGACAAGAAGGAGAGCGAGAAGATCGCGGTGTACGACTTCGGCGGCGGCACCTTCGACATCTCCATCCTCGAAGTCGGCGACGGCGTGGTCGAAGTCCGCTCCACGAACGGCGACACCAAACTGGGCGGGGACGACCTCGACCAGGAGGTCATGGACTGGATCGTCGCGGAGTTCCGGAAGTCCGACGGCATCGACCTCGGCGCCGACCCGATGGCCCGCCAGCGGCTCAAGGACGCCGCCGAGAAGGCCAAGATCGAACTCTCCACCACCCACGAGACCGAGATCAACCTCCCGTTCATCACCGCCGACGCCTCCGGGCCGAAGCACCTGTCGCTGACCCTCTCCCGGGCGCGGCTCGAGTCCTTCATCGGGCCGCTGCTGGAGCGGACCGAAAGGCCCTGCCGGCAGGCGCTCGAAGACGCCGGCCTCTCCGACGCCGGCGTGGACGAAGTGGTGCTCGTCGGCGGCACCACCCGCATCCCGAAGGTGCGGGAGATCGCCGGGGAGATCTTCGGCAAGGCCCCCCACCAGGGCGTGAACCCGGACGAAGTCGTGGCGCTCGGCGCCGCGATCCAGGCCGGCGTCCTCAGCGGGGATGTCAAGGACCTCCTGCTGCTCGATGTGACGCCGCTCTCGCTCGGCATCGAGACGCTCGGCGGCGTCTTCACCCGGCTCATCGAGCGGAACACCACGATCCCGCACCGGAAGAGCGACAACTTCTCCACCGCCTCGGACAACCAGACCCAGGTCGAAGTCCATGTGCTGCAGGGCGAGCGCTCGATGGCCTCCGACAACCGGACGCTCGGCAAGTTCAACCTGGTCGGCATCCCGCCGGCGCCGCGCGGCGTTCCCCAGATCGAAGTCGCCTTCGACATCGACGCGAACGGCATCGTGAATGTCTCCGCCAAGGACCGGGCGACCGGCAAGGAGCAGGCGATCACGATCACGGCGTCGAGCGGCCTCAGCAAGGAGGAGATCGAGTCCATGAAGGCGGACGCCTCCGCCAACGAGGACGCCGACAAGCAGCGCCGCGAGGAAGTGGAGTTCCGGAACGAGGTGGACGCGCTGACCCACAATGTGGAGAAGATGCTCGCCGACAGCCGGGACGACCTCGACGCCTCCGACGCCTCCGACGCGGAGAAGGCCGTCGCCGAGGCCCGGTCGGCGCTCGCCGACGGGGACATGGACCGGATCCGGACCGCCCGGGAGGGCGTGGAGAAGGCCAGCCACCGCCTCGCGGAAGTCCTCTACAAGAAGACTTCCGACGCCAAGGCCCAGCCGCCTCCGCCCCCCCCGCCGCCGCCGGGTTCGGGCAAGCAGCGCCGGGGCAACGGCGCCGCCGCCTCCGACGACATCATCGACGCCGAGGTGGTCGGCGACAACTGACGCCCTGGGATTCGCCGGCGGAGAAGCGGCTCAGGGGACACCACCCATGCCGGCGGGAGCGGACCTCTACGCGGTGCTCGGCGTCGAACGGGGCGCCGACGCCGTCCGCATCCGCCAGGCGTACCGGCGTCTCGCGCGCCGGCTCCATCCCGATGTGAACCCGGACGACCGGGTGGTCGGGGAGCGATTCCGCCAGGTGCGGCTGGCGTTCGAGGTGCTGACCGACCCCGAGCGCCGGGCCGACTACGACCGGCGGGGCGGGGTGGAGCCGCCCGGGGCGGACCCGGACGCGGCCCGCTACGGCTTCGCCGGGTTCGACTTCGGCGAGGCCCCGGAGCGGCGCGAAGGGACGCTCCACGAGATCTTCGGGCGGGGCGGCGAGGGCGCCGGAGCGGCCGGCCCCGGCGGCGGCGAGGAGTCGGAGGGCCGGGCGGACCTCCACGCCCGCGTCCGGCTCGGCTTCGTCGAGTCGCTCGAAGGGAAGCAGGTCCGCTTCCGGGTCATGCGCCGGGAGGCCTGCTCCTCCTGCGGCGGCGCGGGCGAGCGGCCGGCGGGCGAGGGCGTGGACTGCGCCGCCTGTTCCGGGACCGGGCGGCGCGTCCGGCGCTCCGGCGCCATGGTCTTCTCCCGCCCCTGCGAGCGCTGCGGGGGGCAGGGCGCCCGGTTCCGGAAGCCCTGCGCCGACTGCGCCGGGCGCGGCGCCCGGAGCCGGGCGGCGCGGGAAGTGGCCCGCGTTCCCGCCGGGGTCGCCGACGGCGCCACCGTCCTGCTCGAAGGGAAGGGGCACGAGCGCGCGGGGGGCCTCCCGCCGGGCGACCTCCACCTCCATGTGGAAGTGGCGCCCCACCCGGTGCTCGAACGCCGCGGCGACAACCTGGTCTGCCCGCTGCCGCTCACCCTCGCGGAAGCGGCGCTCGGCGGCCGGATCGAGGTGCCGACCCTCGACGGCGCGGTCACCGTCCGGCTGCCTCCCGGCATCCAGCCCGGCGCCCGCCTGCGGCTCGCCGGCCGGGGCGTCCGCTCCACCCGGGGCGACGCCCGCGGCGACCTGTTCCTCGAAGTGCAGGTGCATGTCCCGGAGGTCCGGGACAGCCGCTCCCGGGAACTCCTGCGGGAGATCTCCGAGCGGTACCCGGAGTCCCCCCGGAGCGGGCTCCGGGAGAGCCTCGGCCCGGCGGCCGGGGGGCGCGGGGCGGGCGCATGAGCGCCGAACGCCGCAAGGGCGTCTACATGATCAGCGCGGTGGCGGAGTTGTTCGACATCCACCCGCAGACGCTCCGGCTCTACGAGCGCGAAGGCCTGCTGCGCCCCTCCCGGACGGAGGGGAACACCCGCCTCTACACCGACGAGGACCTGAAGCAGTTGCGGACGATCCTGAACCTCCGCGAACTGGGGGTGAACCTCGCCGGGGTGGACATCATCCTGGACATGCGCCGGAAGATGCAGCGGATGCAGGAGGAGATCGCCGCCTTCACCCAGTTCATCCACCGGGAGTTGCAGCGCGAGGCGGACACGCTCAGTGAGCGGACGAAGAACGCGCTGGTCCGGCTGCCCCGCCGGGCCCTGGTGCCGGCCAAGGGATTCGGAGGCGGCGGCTCGGCGTCCCCGGGCGGGGACGACGACCCGGTCGGTGGCGAATCGGCCGGCGGCGAACGGGCCGGCGGCGAACGGGCCGGCGGCGAACGGGCCGGCGGCGAACCGGCCGGCCCCGATGGCGAGTCCTGAGACGCCGGCGGCGGAGGCGCCGCCCGCCCGCGTCCGGCGGCCGAACCGGTGCCGCGCCCCGGTCTGTCCGCACTGTTCCGGAACCGGCTGGCGGCCCGCCCGCCCCGACGCCCGCCCCGACGCCGACGAAGGCGGGGTCGTCCCCTGCGGCTGCTCCGAGCCCGCTCCCGCCCCGACCGGCCTCGCCGACCTCGGCGTGCCGAGGAGCCTCCGCGACAAGACCTTCGGGAACTTCGAGGAGATCAGCGACGCCCTCCGGCGGACGAAGAAGACCGTCCTCGGCTGGGCGGACCGGTACCCGGATGTCCACGCCGGCCTGCTCCTCACCGGCCCCTCCGGGGTCGGAAAGACCCACCTGGCGGTGGCGGCGCTGTCCCGCATCCTCCGGGAGCGGGCGATCCGGGCGCGGGCGCGCTTCGTCTATTTCCCGGAACTCGTGCGGACGCTGCAGCGGGGCAGCGGGGAGCGGCGGCCGCTCGGCGACGAGCGCCTGTTCGGGCCGGCCCTCGCTTCGGAGATCCTCGTCCTCGACCAACTCGGCGCCGAGATCGGCAGCGCCTGGCTGGAAGAGCAGTTGCTCTACCTGCTCACCCGCTGCCTCCACGACGGCGTCTTCGTGGTCGCCACCACCGCGTACCCGACGAGGACGCCCCGGAGCGCCTCGCCGCCCGGCTCGCCGGACGGCGGCCCGTTCGGGCCGAAGCGGCCGGCGGCGTCCACGCTGGCCGACAAGATCACCGCCCGGGCGGTCTCCGTGCTCCGCGAGGCCTGCCAGTTCGTCGAAGTCCGCGGCGACGACTACCGGGAGGCGGTCCTGCAACACGGCCTCGGCTACTACTGACGGCGCGCCCCGCCACGCCCACGGTGTAATTTCCGCCGTTCCCCGTTCCGCTCCCCCGAAGGAGACCCCATGCGCTTCGTTCCGACCGTCCTCCTCCTCGCCCTCGGCCTCCCGGCGGCGGCGGCCGCCCAGGGCGGCGGCCCCGCGCCGGACAAGCCGCGCCCCATCGCCATCCGCGACAGCGTCTTCATCGAGGACCTGACCTGGATGGAAGTGCGCGACCTGATGGCCGCCGGGAAGACCACCGCCATCGTCGCCAGCGGCGGCGTGGAGCAGAACGGCCCCTACCTGGTGACCGGGAAGCACAATGTGCTGCTGCGGGGCCTCACCGAAGTGATCGCCCGCGACCTCGGCGACGCGCTGGTCGCGCCCATCCTGAAACTGGTGCCGGAGGGGGACTTCGACCCGCCCACCGGCCACATGCGCTACCCGGGCACGGTCGGGCTCAGCGAAGAGACCTTCCGCGCCGTGGTCACCGATGTCTGCCGGAGCCTCAGGGCGAGCGGCTTCGAGCACCTCGTCCTGATCGGCGACAGCGGCGGCAACCAGGCCGGCATGAAGGCCGTGGCCGAGAAACTCCACGCCGAGTGGAAGGGGATGCCCGGGGTCCACTACATCCCCGAGTTCTACGACTACGCCGCCCTCCAGGAGTGGCTCGCCGGGCAGGGGGTCGAACAGACCCCGGAGGGGATCCACGACGACTACGCCATCACTTCGATGATGGCGGCGGTGGACCCGGACTCCATCCGCACCGCGGAGCGCCGGGCGGCCGACCTCTTCCGCATCAACGGCGTCGAGGTGGACCCGCTGGACCAGACCCGGATGTGGGGCAACCGCCTGTTCCGCCACCGCAGCGAAATGACCGTGAAGGCGATCCGCGCCGCCCGCGATTCCCACTGAGGCGCGCCCGGCCGTGTCCGCGGGGTGGCGCCGCCACGAGACCGAGCGCGGCCTCCGCGGGTTCCTCGCCCGCCGCGCGCGCTCCGCGCTCGCGCTGCGGGACGCGGCGCGGTTCACCGTCCTCTACCTGACCCGCGCCCGCGCCGTCCGCCGGCGCTACGCGGAGGCCGAGCGCCGGGGGGAGCGGATCGTCCTCGACCGGGGCCCGTTCGCCGGCGAAACCGGCGGACGGGACGAAGTGGGCTGGCCCTGACGGCGCCGGCATGAAGTTCCGCGACCCGCCGGAGGCGGCCTACGCCTTCGGCTACCGGGAGCGCCCGGTGTCCGGGAACACGGTGAACGGCCTCGGCGAGACCGGGAAACGCCGGGCCGCGCAGGTCTTCCACAACGCCGACCCGGAGCGGCCGATCGCCTGGCAGGGGCTCGACGACTTCTTCATGTGCCTCAACCCCTGGCAGGTCGTCCGCCACCGGCTGATCAACAAGTTCCAGTTGCGCGGGGAGCGCGGCCCGGCCGCCCGGCGCGTCCGCGACGAGGGGCCGGAGGAGAACGCCCGGCGCGTGAAGGAGGCGGCGCGCGCCGCCGGCGCCACCCTGGTCGGGGTCGCCGAAGTGCTCGACACCGACCTCTTCGAAGGCCGGGAGCCGCCGCACCGGACGGCGGTCTGCCTCGGGCTCCCGATGCGCCGGGAGGACATGGCGCACGCCGCCCGCCCGCGCGGCGCCGCCGAAGTCATGCGCGCCTACCGCCGGGTGGCGGTTACCGCCATGCGCGTCGGCGCCTTCATCCGCCGGCAGGGGTTCCCGGCGAAGGCCTACGGCGACCCGAACGCCACGGACATCCTCCACATCCCGCTCGCCGTCCGCGCCGGGCTCGGCCAACTGGGCAAGCACGGCTCGATGATCAGCCGCGAACACGGCTCCAACTTCCGGCTGGCGGCGGTGCTCACCGACATGCCGCTCGCCGCGGACGAGCCGCGGGACATCGGCGTGGACGATGTCTGCCTCCACTGCCGGCGGTGCGTCATGGACTGCCCCCCGGACGCGATCCACGAGGAGAAGCAGATGGTGCGGGGCGAACGGCGCTGGTATGTGGACTTCGACCGCTGCGTCCCGTACTTCACCAAGACCTTCGGCTGCGCGATCTGCATCGAGGTCTGCCCCTTCTCCGAGCCGGGCCGCGGCGAACTCATCAGCGACCGCGCCCTCGAACTCCGTAAGCGGCGGGGCTGACGAGCCGGGCGGGGGCCGGATCCCCGGGCGGTGAAGATTCCGCGCTCCCGGCGCGTATAGGTAGTCGTGGACGACACGCGCGCCGGCCGCCCGCCCCGGGCGCGGCGGCGTCCGCCCGACCCGGCGGAGCAGGAGTGGATCCGCCGCTGCCGCAACGGCAGCCGCGCCGCCTACGAGCCGCTCGTCCGACGCTACGCGGCCTGGGCCGAGGCCTTCGCCTTCCGGCGCGTCGGCGACCGGGAGGACGCCCGCGACCTGGCGCAGGACGCCTTCGTCCGCGCCTTCCACGCCATGCCCCGATTCCGCCCCGGCTCGCCCTTCCTGCCCTGGTTCCTCACCATCCTCGACCGCCTCTGCTCGAGCCACCTGCGGAGCGCGCGGCGCCACGCCGCCCTCCACGAAATCCCCGAACCGGCCACCGACGGCCGGATGGAGTCCCTCGACCGCCGGCTCGACCTGGAGCGCGGTCTCGCCGGCCTGCCGGAGGGGCAGCGCCGCGTCGTCGTCCTGAAGCACCTCGAAGGGCTCGCCCACCGCGAAGTGGCCGAGCGGCTCTCTATCCCGGCGGGCACCGCGATGTCCCGGCTCCATACCGCGATGCGCCGGCTGCGCCGCCTCCTCGCCGGCGCCCCCGCGCCGCCGCCCCGGCCCCGAACGGAACCGGCCCCGGCGCCCTCCCGGCGACGAAACGGAGGAACGAGCGCATGACGCAGCGCGACGAACCCGCTCCTTCGGGCCGCATTCCCGGCGACGCCCCCGGCGTCCCTCCCGAAGGCCGCGCTCCCCGCCCGGGGGACGCGGACGACGCCGCGCTCGACCGCTTCTGGCTCGGCGTGTATTCCCGGCTGGAGCGCGGCGTCGCCTGGACGCTGGTCTCCGCTTCCGCCGCGCTGCTGCTCGGCTACGGGGCCTACGCCTTCGCCGCCGACTTCCTCGCCGACGCCGGGGTCCCGGTCGTCGTCCGCCTCGGGACGGCCGGGCTCGCGCTCGGCCTCCTCCTGCTGCTGCTGGGCCTCGTCCGCGAACGGATCCGGGCCCGCGCCGCCGATCCCTTCCGGAGGGTCCGCCGATGATTCTTTCCACCACCGACGCCGTCCCCGGCCGCGAAGTCGCCGAAGTCCTCGGCATCGCCCGCGGCAACACGATCCGCAGCCGCCACCTCGGCCGGGACATCATGGCCGGCCTCAAGGGGATCGTCGGCGGCGAGATCGAGTCCTACACGAAACTCATGGCCGAGAGCCGCGAACAGGCCATCGCCCGGATGATCGAGCACGCCTCCGCCCTCGGCGCCGACGCCGTCGTCGGGATGCGGGTCAGCACCTCCATGCTGATGACCACCGCGTCCGAGATCCTGGCCTACGGCACGGCGGTGAAACTGCTCACCGCCCGGTGAGCGGAGCGGCGCCGCCCCCGGTGGAGGAGGACCGGGGCCGGTTCTTCGAGGACTTCCGGGTCGGCCAGCGCATCCGCCACCCCCTCGGGCGCACGATCCACCCGGCGGACAACTCCTGGTTCTCGCTGCTCACGCAGAACCAGAACCCGGTCCACATAGACCGCCACCACGCGGAGCGGACGCCGTTCGGCCGGCCGCTGGTGAACTCCTGCCTCACGCTGGCGCTCGCCACCGGGCAGTCGGTCCACGACCTCACCCGGCAGGTGGTGGCCAACCTCGGCTGGGAGCGCGTGCGCCTCCCGGCCCCCCTCTTCGAGGGCGACACCCTCTACTCGGAGAGCGAAGTGCTCGCGGCGCGGCCCTCGAAGTCCCGCCCGGAGGCCGGCGTGGTGACCGTCCGCACCACCGGGCGGAACCAGGACGGCGCCGCGGTGATCGAGTTCGAGCGGACCTTCCTCGTCTGGAAGCGCGAGGCCGCGCCCGCCGCCCGGGCCTGAGACCCGGACGAACCCGGCTCAGCCGGAGAGTCCCCGGAGGCGGGCGACGATCGCCCGGCTCTCCGGGGGCGGCGGCCCGGTCCGGCGGCTCACCGCCCAGGTAACCGCGAGGTTCAGCAGCATCCCCAGCGAGCCGATCCCCTCCGGGCTGATCCCGAACCACCAGGACTCCGGCCCGCTCCACTCGAACACCTTGAACCACCCGATGTAGGCGGCGGTGAACCCGGTCCCGGCGATCATCCCGGCGACCGCGCCCCGCGCCGTAACCCAGGTGGTGAACACCCCGAGCACCAGCGCCGGGAAGAAACTGGCGGCGGCCAGCCCGAAGGCGAACGCCACCACCGCCGCCACATAGTCCGGCGGGTAGATCCCGGCCACGATGGCGACGGTCACCGCGCCGGCGGCGGAGAGCCGGGCGGCGGCGAGTTCCCGCCGCTCGCTCATCCCCGGCCGCCAGAACCGCTTCAGCAGGTCGTGCGAGACGGAAGCGGAGATCACCAGCAGCAGCCCGGCGGCGGTGGAGAGCGCCGCCGCGAGGCCGCCGGCCGCGGTGAGCCCCACCACCCAGGCCGGGAGCCGGGCGATCTCCGGGTTGGCGAGCACGATGATGTCCCGGTCGATGACCAACTCCGCGCCGGGGCCTTCGGAGTACTGGATGAGGCCGTCGCCGTTCCGGTCGGTGAACGAGATCAGCCCGGTGGTTTCCCAGTTGCGGAACCAGTCCGGGGCCTCGGCGATCGGCGTCCCGTGGAGCGTCTGGATCAGGTTCACCCGCGCGAAGGCGGCGACCGCCGGCGCCGCGGTGTAGAGGACGGCGATGAACAGCAGCGCCCACATCACGCTCCACCGGGCCAGCCGGGCGCTCCCCACCGTGTAGAACCGGATGAGCACATGCGGCAGCCCGGCGGTGCCGACCATCAGCGCGAAGGTGATGGCGAACACATCCACCATCGTCTTCTTGCCGGGAAGGAACGCGCCGGTGTATTCCGGCAGCCCCAGGTCCGCGTGGATGAGGTCTATGGCCCGCAGCAGCGCCACCCCGGCGTGTTCGCCTTCGACCAGCGTCGAGCCGAACCCGATCTGCGGGACGACCTGCCCGGTCATCAGGTAGGAGATCGCGCCGGCCGGGATCAGGAAGGCCACGATGAGCACGCAGTACTGGGCCACCTGGGTGTAGGTGATGCCGCGCATCCCGCCGAGCGTGGCGTAGAGCAGGACGATGACCCCGCCGATGACCACGCCCCACTCCACCGGGATGGTGAAGAACCGGGAGAAGACGACGCCCACGCCGCGCATCTGTCCGGCCACATAGGTGAAGGAGATGAAGACCGCGCAGACCACCGCGGTGAGCCGCGCGGCGTGCGAGGCGTACCGGTCGCCGACGAACTCCGGGATCGTGTAGCGGCCGTACCGGCGCAGGTAGGGCGCGACCAGCAGCGCGAGCAGGACATAACCGCCGGTCCAGCCCATGAGGTAGATCGCGCCGTCGTACCCCATGAACGAGATCAGGCCGGCCATGGAGAGGAACGAAGCGGCGCTCATCCAGTCGGCGCCGGTCGCCATCCCGTTCGCCACCGCGGAGACCCCCCGGCCGGCGACATAGAACCCGGAAGTCGTCCGCACCCGGCTCGCCACCGCGATCGCGGTGTAGAGCGCGAACGAACCCGCGACGAAGACGAAGGTCCAGGCGCCGATGCTCACGAGGCGTCAGCGTCCCCGGAGCCGCTCCCGCCCGCGTCGGGGTCGCGGCGGGGCTCGTCCGGTTCCCGCTCGATCCGGTCCATGGCGACCGCGTTCACGACCAGCAGCAGCAGGAAGACCAGGATCGCCCCCTGCTGGGCGAACCAGAAGCCGAGCGGGAACCCGAAGAACCGGATTTCGTTCAGCGGCGCGGCGAACAGCACGCCGAGCCCCAGCGAAGCGGCGAACCACACGGCGAGCAGCGCGGCGATGAGCCGCAGGCCCCGCCGCCAGGCGCGGCGCCCTCCCGCGTCCGCGGGCTCACCGGCCGGCGGGCGGTCTTCGGCGGTCGGGTCCGCTCCGCCGGAGGGGCGAGAGGGTGATGAGGACAAGGAAAACAGCCGGGGAGAGGGCGGCGCGGTTGCGCCCGACGCGGCTAAGGCTATATGTTCGCTCGGCCCGTTTTCGCAGAGGAGGAGCGACCGTTGATCCCACCGTCTTTCGAGTACGCCTCGCCCGGGAGCCTCGCCGAGGCGAGCCGGCTCCTCGCGGCCAACCCGGCAGCGAAACTGCTCGCCGGCGGGCACAGCCTGATCCCGATGATGCGGTTCCGGCTGGCGGAGCCGCCTCTTCTCATCGACCTCCGCCGGGTGCCCGGCCTCTCCGGCGTCAGTGCAAACGGCGGGGAAAACGGCGGGGAAATCCGCATCGGCGCCATGACCCGGCAGTCCGAGGTCGAAACCTCGGAACTCCTGCTCAGGAAGTTGCCGCTGCTGGCCGATACCGCGCGGGTCATCGCCGACCCGATCGTGCGGAACCTGGCGACCATCGGCGGGAACATCGCCCACGCCGACCCCGGCAACGACCACCCGGCGGCCATGCTGGCCTGCCGCGCCTCGTTCGTCGTCTCCGGCCCGGAAGGCGAGCGGACCGTCGCCGCCGACGACTTCTTCACCGGGCCGTTCTCGACCGCGCTCGGCCCCGGCGAGATCCTCGTCGAGATCCGCGTCCCGGCGCCGAAGCCCGGCGCCGGCGGCGCGTACCGGAAGTTCGAACGCAAGGTCGGCGACTACGCGGTGGCGGCGGTCGCCGCGCAGTTGCGCCTCGCCGACGGCCGGATCGAAGAGGCCGGCGTGGCGCTCACCAATGTCGGGCTGACCGCGATCCGCGCGGCGGCCGCCGAGTCGGCGCTCGTCGGGAGCGACGGCGGCGAAGAGGCGCGCGACGCCGCGGCGGCCGCGGCGGCGGAAGCGGCCGAGCCCATCGAAGACCACCGGGGCTCCGCGGACTACAAGCGCGCGGTGGTGAAGACGCTCGCCTGGCGGGCGCTGGAACTGGCCCTCGACCGGGCGAAGGAGACTTCCGCATGAGCGCCCATCGCATCTCGGTAACCGTCAACGGGGAAGTCCACGAACGCGAAGTCGAGTCGCGGCTGCTCCTCGTCCACTTCCTGCGCGAAGAGGTCGGCCTCACCGGCACGCACATCGGCTGCGACACCACTTCCTGCGGCGCCTGCACCGTCCTGCTCGACGGGACGCCGGTGAAGAGTTGCACCGTGTTCGCGGTCGCCGTCGAAGGGCGCGAGATCACCACGGTGGAGGGGCTGGCGAACGGCGGCCTCCACCCGGTGCAGCAGGGGTTCATGGAAAAGCACGGCCTCCAGTGCGGCTTCTGCACCCCGGGGATGATGCTGACCGCGAAGGCGCTCCTCGAGAAGAACCCGGACCCCAGCGAAGAGGAGATCCGCTTCGGGATCTCCGGCAACCTCTGCCGGTGCACCGGCTATGTCAACATCGTGAAAGCGGTGCAGCACGCCGCCGAGGCGATGAAGGAGAAGAGCGATGGCTGAGTGCCGGGGACTCGGACACTCCGTCCTCCGCAAGGAAGACGCCCGCTTCCTGCGCGGCAAGGGCAACTACATCGACGACATCGTCCTGCCGGGGATGCTCTACCTCGACATCGCCCGCAGCCCCTACGCCCACGCCAGGATCACCGAGATCCGCGAAGGGACGGCGACCGCCGTTCCCGGCGTGGCGGCGGTCATCACCGGGAAGACCCTCGAGCAGTACAAGTTGGAGTGGATGCCCACGCTGATGGGCGACCGGCAGATGGTGCTGCCGGTGGACACCGTCAAGTACCAGGCGCAGGAAGTGGCCGCGATCGTGGCGACTTCCCGCTACGCCGCCGCCGACGGCGTCGCCGCGCTCGAAGTGGACTACGACCCGCTGCCGGTGGTGGTGGACCCGCACGAAGCCCTGAAACCGGGCGCCACCAAGGTCCGCGACGACAAGGAAAGCAACCACATCTGGCACTGGGAGCACGGCGACCGGGAAAAGACCGAAGCCGCGCTCCGGGACTCCGAGGTGGTCGTCGAGCAGAAGATGCACATCCCGCGCATCCATGTGGCCTCCATCGAGACCTGCGGCTGCGTCGCCAGTTGGGATCCGGTCGAAGGCCATCTCACCCTCTACCTCACCACCCAGGCCCCGCACGCGATCCGCACCGTGGTCGCCCTGGTAACGGCCCACCTCGGGCTCGCCGAACACAAGATCCGGGTGATCTCCCCGGACATCGGCGGCGGCTTCGGCGGCAAGGTGCCGGTGTATCCGGGCTATGTCATCGCCACCGCCGCTTCGGTGGTCACCGGCAAGCCGGTGAAGTGGATCGAGGACCGTTCGGAGAACCTGCAGGCGGACTCCTTCGCCCGCGACTACCACATCACCGCCCGGCTGGGTTCGAAGAACGGGAAACTCACCGCGCTGCAACTGGGCACGGTCGCCGACCACGGCTACTCCGACGCCGCGGCGAACCCTTCCAAGTTCCCGGCGGGCCTGTTCCACATCTGCACCGGCTCCTACGACCTGCCCGACGCCCATGTGGAAGTGGACGGCGCGTACACGAACAAGCCGCCGGGCGGCATCGCCTACCGCTGCTCGTTCCGGGTAACGGAAGCGGTGCACGCCATCGAGCGGATGGTGGACCTCATGGCCCGCGAGTTGGGCGAGGATCCCGCCGACTTCCGGCTCCGCAACTTCGTGAAGCCGGCGCAGTTCCCCTACCGCTCGGCGCTCGGCTGGGAGTACGACAGCGGGAACTACGAGGCGGCGCTCACCAAGGCCATGGAGATGATCGGCTACGCCGACCTCCGCCGGGAGCAGCGGGAAAAGCGCGCCCGCGGCGAACTCATGGGACTCGGCATCTCCTCGTTCACCGAGATCGTGGGCGCCGGCCCCTCGAAGGACTTCGACATCCTCGGCATCAAGATGTTCGACTCCAGCGAGATCCGCATCCACCCGACCGGCAAGGCGATCGCGCGCTTCGGCACGAAGTCGCAGGGGCAGGGGCACGAGACCACCTACGCCCAGATCATCGCGGAGGAACTCGGCATCCCGCCGGAGGACATCGCGGTCGAGGAAGGCGACACCGACACCGCGCCCTACGGCCTCGGCACCTACGCGAGCCGCTCCACGCCCACGGCCGGCGCGGCGGCCTCCATCGCCTCGCGCAAGATCCGCGAGAAGGCGAAGAAGATCGCCGCCCACCTGCTCGAAGCCGACGAGGCGGACCTCGAATGGGAGCGGGGGAAGTTCTTCGTGAAGGGCTCCCCCGACCGGGCGAAGACGATCCAGGACATCGCCTTCGCGGCCTACACGAACCATCCGCCGGGTATGGAAGCCGGGCTCGAGGCGATCTCGTACTACGACCCGCCGAACCTGACCTTCCCCTTCGGGTCCTACATCTGCGCGGTGGACATCGACCGCGGCACCGGGCAGGTGAAGATCCGCCGGTTCGTCGCGGTGGACGACTGCGGCGTCCGGATCAACCCGATGATCGTGGACGGGCAGATCCACGGCGGCCTGACCATGGGCATGGCGCCGGCGCTGCTCGAAGAGATCTCCTACGACGAAGACGGGAACATCCACGGCGGCAACTTCGTGGAGTACCTGCTCCCGACCGCGATGGAGACGCCGCACTGGGAACTCGGCGAGACGGTGACCCCTTCGCCGCACCATCCCATCGGCGCCAAGGGCATCGGCGAGTCGGCGACTGTCGGCGCGCCGGCGGCCATCGTGAACGCGGTGGTGGACGCGCTGTGGCACCTCGGCGTGCGTCACCTGGAGATCCCGATCACCCCGTCGCGGGTGTGGAATGTCCTGAACGACGCCGGCGCCGCGACGCACCGGTGAGCGGCCGGTGGAGAGAGCGTTCCGCCGGCCGCGTTCGGGCTGACGCCGGCCGCTGACTCCGGGGCGCCGCCTCTGTCCGGCCGGGCCCCGATGGATGTCTTCGCCGAAGCCGCGCGGCTGCGCCGGCTCGGCAGCCGGTTCGCGCTGGCCACGGTGGTGCGCGCCGAGCGCCCGACCTCGGCCCGTCCGGGGGCCAAGGCCATCGTCCACCCCGACGGGCGCGTCGCCGGCTTCGTCGGCGGGAGTTGCGTCCGCCCGGCGGTCCGGCGCGAAGGCCTCCGGGCGATCGCCGACGGGACGCCCCGGCTCCTGCGGATCGCCCCGGCGGCGGAGGGAAACCCGGGGCCCGCGCCGGAAGGCGTGCTCGACGAGCCGATGGCCTGCGTGAGCGGCGGCGCCCTCGACATCCACATCGAGCCCCACCTGCCGCCGCCGCGCCTGCTGGTGGCGGGCGAGTCGCCGGTCGCCGCCGCGCTGGAAACGCTCGGCGCCGGCTTGGGCATGGAGGTGCGCTCCGCCACCGGCGGGACGGCGGACGGAGGCGGGGACGAAGCGGGGCTCGCGGAGTCCTGCCGCGGCGCGTTCGTCGTGGTCGCCGGACACGGCGAGGGCGAGTGGGAGGTCCTCGAGGCGGCGCTCTCCGGCGGCCGGGCGCGCTATGTGGGCCTCGTCGCCAGCCCCCGGCGCGCGGCGGCGGTGCGTCGGCGGCTCGCCGACCGGGGCGTCGCGGAAGAGGACCTGGCGCGGCTCGTCTCCCCGGCGGGGCTCGACCTCGGCGCCCGGGAGCCGGCGGAGATCGCCCTCAGCATCCTCGCCCAAGTCGTCGAGCGGCGCCGCCGACCGGCGGAGGCCGGCGCCGAGGACGGGCGCGACGAGGCGGAGCCGGCCCCGACCGCGGCGGAGGCCGGCGCCCCGGTCGGAATCGCCCCGGTCGGCATCACAACGGCCGCGCCGGAAGCCCCGCTGCCGGTGGATCCCGTCTGCGGCATGAGCGTGTCCCCGGACACCCCGCACCGGCGCGAGCGCGACGGCGAGATGTTCTTCTTCTGTTGCGCCGGCTGCGCCGAAACCTTCGCCGCTGCGGCCGGCTGAGGCTTCCCGACTTCGACCTCCGCGGCGCGGGCTGGGCCGGCGCGCCGGGTCTCGCGGCGGAGACTCCCTCTCCCGCGCGCGGCGGCGTCCCCATCCGCCTCTCCGCGCGCGGGTTCGCGGGAGTTAACCTTCCCGTGGGGAAACTCCACGCCCGGGCTTTTTTTCTGATGCTGGTCGCCGGTGGAGATCCGAGCCCGCTCGCTCCGGACGGGTGTGCGGCGATCATCGAAAGACGGCGCCTCCTTCCCATGCTGTCCGCGCGCGGCCGGTTTCGCGGCGATTTCCCAAGGCGGCGGGAGGGAAGTGAAGGGCGCCGCTCCTTCGTGCAATGTCCCGGTAGAACGGGTCCGAGTTGGTTCAGGATATGGATAGCCGTTACGTTGGGAGTCACCGTCCTCGTCGGTTTCCCCGCAGTCTCGGGGGAAGCGGGGGCGACGCCCGCGGCGAACGAGAGAGAGCGGGCGACACCGACCGATCCGCGGAACGCGGTGTTCGAGTCCTCCACCGGTGTCGGCGCGGCGAGGCAGGCGCCGTCCCTGTCCATCGACTCTCCGAGCGTGGACGAAGGAAGCGCCGGTTCGGTGAGCCTGACCTTTACGGTTACGCTGAACCCGGCCGGCGCGGAGCAGGTCACGGTGGACTATGCGGACGCCGGAACGGGGACGGCGACGAGCGGCGCGGACTACACGGCGCTGGTTTCGGGAACCCTGACATTCGCGCCGGGGGAGACCGCCAAGACGGTAAGCGCGTCGGTTACCGGGGACGCGGTCGACGAGCCGGACGAAACCGTGGTGGTGTCGCTGAGCGGCGCGGTGAACGCGACCGTCGGTACGGCGTCGGGGACCGGGACGATCACCGACGACGACGCGCAGCCGACGGTTACGCTGGCGCTGTCGCGGACCTCCATCGCGGAGAGCGGGGCGACGAACAGCGCTGCGGTAACGGCGTCGCTGGATCACGCGTCGAGCGAGGAAACGACGATCACCGTGGCGGCGGCGGCCGGTACGGGCGCGGTGGCGTCCGACTTCTCACTGGGCGGCAACGCGAAGTTGACGATCGCGGCGGGGGCGACGAGCAGCACGGGGACGGTAACGGTGACGGCGGTGGACAACAGCGAGGACGAGTCGGACAAGAGCGTTACCGTGTCGGGGACGGCGGTGAATTCCCAGGGGATCACGCAGCCGTCGAATGTGACGCTGACGGTCACGGACGACGACGGGGCGCCGTCGCTGTCCATCGGCTCGGCGAGCGTTACGGAGGGGAACGGCGCGACCGCGAACCTGACCTTCACGGTGTCGCTGGATGCGGCGAGCGGCAAGGAAGTTACCGTGGACTACGCCGACGCCGGTACGGGGACGGCGGCGAGCGGCGCGGATTACACCGCGGTGAGCGCGGGAACGCTGACCTTTGCGGCGGGCGATACGAGCAAGACGATCACGGTGTCCGTAACGGGAGACGCGACGGACGAGCCGGACGAGACGGTGGTGGTGTCGCTGAGCGGCGCGGTGAACGCGACCATCGGGACGGCGTCGGGCACGGGGACGATCACGGACGACGACGCGGCGCCGACGGTGACGCTGTCGGTGGCGGACGCCTCGATCCCGGAGAACGGCGGGACGACGACGGTATCGGCGGTCCTGAGCCACGCTTCGAGCGCCGAGACCACGGTGACCATCAGCCCGGTCTCCGGCGGTTACACGGTGGGGGCGGACGCCGCGATCACCATCGCCGCCGGGGAGACGGCGAACGGCGCGGACACGGTCACGATCACGGCGGTGGACGACGAGGTGGCCGGGTCGGACCGGAGCGTAACGGTGACGGCCACGGCGACGAACGGGCAGGGGATCGGGTCGGTTACCGGGGCGAGCCTGACGCTCGAAGACGACGACGGGGAAGGCGGAGGCGGGGTCGGAGGCGCGTCCGGCTCCCAGGACTCGGGTCCGACGGTGTCCGTCGCTTCGGCGAGCGTTACCGAAGGGGACGGCGGTCAGACGGATTTGACTCTCACGGTCAGCCTGAGCGCGGCGAGCGACGATCCGGTTACCGTGGACTACGCCGACGCCGGAACGGGGACGGCGACGAGCGGCGCGGATTACACGGCGCTGACGGCGGGGACCCTGACCTTCACCGCGGGGGACACCAGCGAGACGATCACGGTGTCCGTAACGGGAGACGCGACGGACGAGCCGGACGAGACGGTGGTGGTGTCGCTGAGCGGCGCGGTGAACGCGACGATCGGGACGGCGTCGGGGACCGGGACGATCACGGACGACGACGCGGCGCCGACGGTGACGCTGTCGGTGGCGGACGCCTCGATCCCGGAGAACGGCGGGACGACGACGGTATCGGCGGTCCTGAGCCACGCTTCGAGCGCCGAGACCACGGTGACGGTCAGGCCGGTTTCCGGCGGTTACACGGTGGGGACGGACGCGGCGATCACCATCGCCGCCGGGGAGACGGCGAACGGCGCGGACACGGTCACGATCACGGCGGTGGACGACGAGGTGGCCGAGTCGGACCGGAGCGTAACGGTGACGGCGACGGCGACGAACGGGCAGGGGATCGGGTCGGTTACCGGGGCGAGCCTGACGCTGGAAGACGACGACGGGGAAGGCGGAGGCGCGGTCGGAGGCGCGTCCGGTTCGCAGGACTCGGGTCCGACGGTGTCCGTTGCTCCGGCGAGCGTTACCGAAGGGGACGGCGGTCAGACGGATTTGACTCTCACGGTGAGCCTGAGCGCGGCGAGCGACGATCCGGTTACCGTGGACTACGCCGACGCCGGAACGGGGACGGCGGCGAGCGGCGCGGATTACACGGCCCTGACGGCGGGGACCCTGACTTTCACCGCGGGTGACACGAGCAAGACGATCACGGTGTCGGTAACGGGAGACGCGACGGACGAGCCGGACGAGACGGTGGTGGTCACGCTGAGCGGCGCGGTGAACGCGACGATCGGGACGGCGTCGGGGACCGGGACGATCACGGACGACGACGCGGCGCCGACGGTTACGCTGTCGGTGGCGGACGACTCGATCCCGGAGAACGGCGGGACGACGACGGTATCGGCGGTCCTGAGCCACGCTTCGAGCGCCGAGACCACGGTGACGGTCAGGCCGGTTTCCGGCGGTTACACGGTGGGGGCGGACGCCGCGATCACCATCGCGGCCGGGGAGACGGCGAACGGCGCGGACACGGTCACGATCACGGCGGTGGACGACGAGGTGGCCGGGTCGGACCGGAGCGTAACGGTGACGGCGACGGCGACCAACGGGCAGGGGGTCGGGTCGGTTACCGGGGCGAGCCTGACGCTGGAAGACGACGACGGGGAAGGCGGAGGCGGAGGCGCGTCCGGCTCACAGGACGACCTTCCGTCGCTCTCGATCGACAGCCCGCGAGGGCAGGAGCCGTCCACCGGCACTTCGGAGATGACCTTCACGGTGACTCTGAGCGCGGCGGCCGAGCAACAGGTTACCGTGAACTACCGGGATCGCGGGACGCCGGCGAGCGCGACATCGGGGAGCGACTACCGGGCGCTGAGCCCCGGGACACTGACTTTCGCCGCAGGCGAGACGAGCAAGACCATCACGGTGACGATTCTGGCGGACCCCGACGATGCCGAGTATGCCGAGCAGATCCATGTAGTGTTGAGTGAGGCGGTGAACGCCACGATCGGAACGGCGGTGGGTGTAGGGCGGATCGCAGACTATCATGTACCGCCGTCGCTTTCGATCAGTGGGGGGAGCGTGACGGAGGGGGACAGCGGCGCGGCGAATTTGATTTTCACGATTCGTTTGAGCGCGGCGAGTTCGAGAACTGTCCGTTTCACCTACTCGGACGCCGGAACGGGGACGGCGACTTCGGGTACGGATTACACGGCGCTGAGGTCGGGGGTCCTGACCTTCACGGCGGGAGAGACGACGAAGACCGTCACCATCTCGGTAACCGGCGATACCGAAGACGAGCCGAACGAGACCGTGGTGGTGTCGGGCAGCGCGAGCGGCACGAGTGTCGATGGGCGTTCGCTGCGGGCCACCGGGACGATCACGAATGACGACGGCCCATACTTGGGCATCGGCGCGTCGAGCGTGGAGGAGGGGGACAGCGGTTCGGCGAATTTGATCTTCACGGTGAGGATGACTCCGGCGAGTCGGGACCGGGTCACCGTGGGTTACGCGGACGCGGGCACGGGGACGGCGACCTCGGGTACTGACTACACGCCGCTGAGTCCGGGGACCCTGACCTTCTCGGCGGGAGAGACGACGAAGACCATCACGGTATCGGTTATCGGGGATATTGCACACGAGCCGGACGAGACCGTGGCGGTCACCTTGAGCGGAGCGGTGAATGCAGCGACCTACCCAGCGACATCGACGGGTACGGGGACGATCACGAATGACGACGAACGGCCGTCGCTCTCGATCGATAGCCCGCGCGCGTTGGAGCCGGAAACCGGTGTAGCGGACCTGGTTTTCACCGTGAGTTTGAGTGCGGAGAGTGCAAGACAGATTACCGTGAACTACCGGACCAACCAGCTCAACACTTACACTAATGCAAGATCGGGGACCGACTTCCAGGCGCTGGGCCCCGGGACATTGACTTTCGCGCCAGGTCAGACGAGCAAGAAGATTACGGTAAAGGTTCTTCCGGACACGGTGGACGAGACCGATGAGAACGTGCGGATCCAACTGAGTAATGCCGTGAACGCGACGATCGGCAACGGGAGGGCCACCGGAGTGATTCGGGACCGGACTCCGGATGTATCGCTGGTGATCAGCGCGCCGAGTGTGGCGGAGGGAGATAGCGGTTCGGCGGACATGACCTTCACCGTCGGTCTGAGCGCGGCCAGCGAGAGGTACTTCCAAGTGGAGTACGCGGACGCGGGAACGGGGACGGCGACGAGTGGCACGGACTACCGGACGCTGAGCCCGGGAACGCTGACCTTCTACGCGGGCGAAAGTACCAAGACGATCACGGTCTCGGTAACCGGGGACATCGCGGACGAGCCGAACGAGACCGTGGTGGTGCGGTTGAGCGGGGGCCCCGCCGATCGATGGATCGGGACGGCGACGGGTACGGGGACGATCACGAATGACGACCGCCCATACCTGGGCATCGGTTCGTCGAGCGTGGAGGAGGGGGACAGCGGTTCGGCGAATTTGATCTTCACGGTGAGGGTGACTCCGGCGAGTCCGGACCGGGTCACCGTGGATTACGCGGACGCGGGCACGGGGACGGCGACCTCGGGTACGGACTACACGCCGCTGAGTCCGGGGACGCTGACCTTCCTGGCGGGAGAGACGACGAAGACCATCACGGTAACGGTTATCGGGGATATTGCACACGAGCCGGACGAGACCGTGGCGGTCACCTTGAGCGGAGCGGTGAACGCAGCGACCTACACAGCGACATCGACGGGTACGGGGACGATCACGAACGACGACGAACCGCCGTCACTATCGATCGATAGCCCGCGCGCGTGGGAGCCGGAAACCGGTGTAGCGGACCTGGTTTTCACCGTGAGTTTGAGTGCGGCGAGTACAAGACAGATTACCGTGAACTACCGGACCAATCAACTCAACACTTACACCTATGCGACATCAGGGACCGATTTCCGGGCGCTGGGCCTCGGGACATTGACTTTCGCGCCGGGTCAGAGGAGCAAGAAGATTACGGTGAAGGTTCTTCCGGACACGGTGGACGAGGGCGATGAGAACGTGCGGATCCAACTGAGCAATGCCGTGAACGCGACGATCGGCAACGGGAGCGCCACCGGAGTGATTCGGGACCGGACTCCGGATGTATCGCTGGTGATCAGCGCGCCGAGTGTGGCGGAGGGAGACAGCGGTTCGGCGGACATGACCTTCACCGTCGGTCTGAGCGCGGCCAGCGAGAGGTACTTCCAAGTGGAGTACGCGGACGCGGGAACGGGGACGGCGACGAGTGGCACGGACTACACGACGCTGAGCCCGGGAACGCTGACCTTCTACGCGGGCGACACGACCAAGACGATCACGGTCTCGGTAACCGGGGACACCGCGGACGAGCCGAACGAGACCGTGGTGGTGCGGTTGAGCGGGGGCCCCGCCGATCGATGGATCGGGACGGCGACGGGTACGGGGACGATCACGAATGACGACCGCCCATACCTGGGCATCGGTTCGGCGAGCGTGGAGGAGGGGGACGGCGGTTCGGCGAACTTGAACTTCACGGTGAGGATGACTCCGGCGAGTCCGGACCAGGTCACCGTGGATTACGCGGATGCGGGGACGGGGACGGCCACCTCCGGTACGGACTACACGGCGCTGAGTTCGGGGACCCTGACCTTCCCGGCGGGAGAGACGACGAAGACCATCACGGTATCGGTTACCGGGGATACTGCAAACGAGCCGGACGAGACGGTGGTGGTTACCTTGAGCGGGGCGGTGAATGCGTTGACCTACCCAGCGACATCGACGGGTACCGGGACGATTACGAACGACGACGAACTACCGTCACTATCGATCAGCGGTGGGACTGTCAGCGAAGGAGACACGGGTTCGGCGAACCTGGTTTTCACGGTGAGTCTGGACGCGGCGAGCGGCAGGGAAGTCACCGTGAACTACGCCGACGCCGGCACGGGGACGGGGGCGAGCGGCACGGACTACGCGGCGCTGCCCCCCGGGACCCTGACCTTCGGAGCGGGAGACACGAGCAAGCAGGTGACGGTGCGCGTCAGGGGGGACTCGCTCGAGGAGGAGGACGAGACGGTCGTGGTGGAGATCAGTTCGGCGGTCAACGCGACGATCGGGACATCGACCGGTACCGGGACGATTACGAACGACGATGTTAAGACGGTGCGGCTGGTCGTGTCTCCGAGTTCGATAACGGAGAGTGGAGCGAGGAACAGCGCGACAGTAGCCGCCCAACTGAGCGAGTCGTCGACTGCGGAGACGACGGTCGTTGTGTCCGTAGCGGCCGGCGCGGGAGCGGTGTCGTCGGATTTCACCGTGAGCGGGAACAGGACGCTGACGATTCTGGCAGGTCACGCTGGCGGAACCCGGGCACTGACGATCACGGCGGTGGACAACACGACAGATGAACCGGACAAGACGATCACCGTATCCGGAACGGCGACCAACAGCGAGGGGATCGCAGGTCCGTCGGATGTGACGCTGACGATCACGGACGACGACGCCGAGCCATCGCTCTCCATCGGCTCGGCGACCGTTGCCGAGGGGAATACCGGCTCCGCGAACCTGACCTACACGGTTACCCTGAGTGCGGCCAGCGGCAAGCAGGTCACCGTGGACTACGAGGACGCGGGCACGGGCACGGCGACGAGCGGAACGGACTACACCGCGCTGCCCTCGGGGACGCTGACCTTCACCGCCGGGGACACCAGCGAGACGATCACGGTGCCGGTCCGGGGTGACACCACGGACGAGCCGGACGAGACGGTGGTGGTCACGCTGAGCGGCGCGGTGAACGCGACGATCGGCACGGCGTCGGAGACGGGGACGATCACGGACGACGACGCGACGCCGAAGGTGACGCTGGCGCTGTCGCGAGCCGCTGTCGCAGAGAGCGGGACGACGAACTCGACGAGCGTGACGGCCTCCCTGAACCACCCGTCGAGCGAGCGGACGACGATCACGGTGTCCGCCGCGCCGGGGACGGGCGCCGCGGCCGCCGACTACCGGCTGAGCACGCAGCGGACGCTGACCATCGCGGCCGGCGCGACGAGGAGCACGGGCACGGTGACGATCACCGCGGTGGACAACGCGACGGACGCGCCGAACAAGAGCGTTACGGTGTCCGGCTCGGCCTCGAACTCGCAGGGCGTTACGAACCCTTCGAGCGTGACGCTGACGATCACGGACGACGACGCGGCGCCGACGGTCACCCTGGCGTTGTCGCGGTCCACCATCACGGAGAGCGGTGCGGCGAACTCCGCGACGGTTACGGCGACGCTGGACCGGCGGTCGAGCGAGCCGACGACGGTCACGGTCGGGGCGGCGGCTTCGGGCGCGCACACCGTGGCCGGCGACTTCTCCCTGAGCAGGGACGCGAAGTTGACGATTGCGGCGGGGGCGACGAGCAGCACGGGGACGGTGACGATCACGGCCGTGGACAACACGGAGGACGAGGCGGACAAGAGCGTCACGGTGTCGGGGACGGCGGCGAACACGCAGGGGATCACGCAGCCGTCGACGGTGACGCTGGCGATCACGGACGACGACGACGCGCCGTCGCTGTCGGTCGGCTCCGCGAGCGTTTCCGAGGGGGACAGCGGTTCGGCGAACCTGGTGTTCACCGTGATGTTGGACGCGGCGAGCGGCAAGGAGGTCACGGTGGACTACGCGGAGGGCACGGGCGGTACGGCGACGAGCGGGACGGACTACACGGCGCCCGGTTCCGGGACCCTGACCTTCACGGCGGGGGACACCAGCGAGATGATCACGGTGTCGGTCCGGGGAGACACGACGGACGAGCCGGACGAGACGGTGGTGATTACGCTGAGCGGGGCGGTGAACGCGACGATCGGCACGGCGTCGGGGACGGGGACGATCACGGACGACGACGCGACGCCGACAGTGACGCTGACGCTGTCGCGGACCTCCATCGCGGAGAGCGGTGCGACGAACAGCACGACGGTTACGGCATCGTTGAACCGGGCGTCGAGCCAACAGACGACGATCACCGTGGGGGCGGCGGCCGGTACGGGCGCGGTCGCCGGAGACTTCACGCTGAGCAGCAACGCGAAGTTGACGATCGCGGCGGGGACGACGAGCAGCACGGGGACGGTGACGATCACCGCGGTGGACAACAACGAGGACGAGGCGGACAAGAGCGTCACGGCGTCGGGGACGGCGGCGAACACGCAGGGAATCACGCAGCCTTCGGCGGTGACGCTGACGATCACGGACGACGACGATCCGCCCTCGCTCTCCATCGGTTCGGCGACCGTTGCCGAGGGGAACAGCGGCTCCGTGAACCTGACCTACACGGTTACCCTGGACGCGGCGAGCGGCAAGGAGGTGACCGTGGGCTACGCGGACGCAGGCACGGGCACGGCGACGAGCGGGACGGACTACACGGCGATCACCGCGGGGACGCTGACCTTCACGGCGGGGGACACCAGCGAGACGATCACGGTGTCGGTCCGGGGCGACCGGGCGGACGAGCCGGACGAGAGGGTGGTGGTGTCGCTGAGCGGCGCGGTGAACGCGACGATCGGGACGGCGGACGGGACGGGGACGATCACGGACGACGACGATGCGCCGACGGTGACTCTGTCGCTGTCGCCGGGCTCCATCGCGGAGAGCGGCTCGACGAACCGCAGCGCGGTTACGGCGTCGCTGGACCATCCGTCGAGTCAGCAGACCACCATCACGGTGGCCGCGACGGCGGGAACGGGCGCCGTGTCGGGGGATTTCACGCTGAGCAGCAACACGAAGTTGACGATCGCGGCGCTCGCGACGAGCAGCACGGGGACGGTGACGATCACGGCGGTGAACAACAGCGAGGACGAGGCGGACAAGAGCGTCACGGTGTCGGGGACGGCGGCGAATACGCAGGGGATCACGCAGCCGTCGGCGGTGACGCTGACGATCGCGGACGACGACGATCCGCCCTCGCTCTCCATCGGTTCGGCGACCGTTGCCGAGGGGAACAGCGGCTCCGTGAACCTGACCTACACGGTTACCCTGGACGCGGCGAGCGGCAAGGAGGTGACCGTGGGCTACGCGGACGCAGGCACGGGCACGGCGACGAGCGGGACGGACTACGCGGCGCTGACGGCGGGGACGCTGACCTTCACGGCGGGGGATACGAGCGAGACCATCACGGTGTCGGTTACCGGCGACACGACCGACGAGCCGAACGAGACGGTGGTGGTCACGCTGAGCGGCGCGACGAACGCGACGATCGGGACGGCGTCGGGCACGGGGACGATCACCGACGACGACGCGACGCCGACGGTGACGCTGTCGCTGTCGCCCGCGAGCGTCGCGGAGAGCGGGACGACGAACTCGACGAGCGTGACGGCCTCCCTGAACCACCCGTCGAGCGAGCGGACGACGATCACGGTGTCCGCCGCGCCGGGGACGGGCGCCGCGGCCGCCGACTACCGGCTGAGCACGCAGCGGACGCTGACCATCGCGGCCGGCGCGACGAGGAGCACGGGCACGGTGACGATCACCGCGGTGGACAACGCGACGGACGCGCCGAACAAGAGCGTTACGGTGTCCGGCTCGGCCTCGAACTCGCAGGGCGTTACGAACCCTTCGAGCGTGACGCTGACGATCACGGACGACGACGCGGCGCCGACGGTCACCCTGGCGTTGTCGCGGTCCACCATCACGGAGAGCGGTGCGGCGAACTCCGCGACGGTTACGGCGACGCTGGACCGGCGGTCGAGCGAGCCGACGACGGTCACGGTCGGGGCGGCGGCTTCGGGCGCGCACACCGTGGCCGGCGACTTCTCCCTGAGCAGGGACGCGAAGTTGACGATTGCGGCGGGAGCGACGAGCAGCACGGGGACGGTGACGATCACGGCGGTGGACAACAACGACGACGAGCGGGACAAGAGCGTCACGGTGTCGGGAACGGCGGCGAACAGCCAAGGAGTGACGAATCCGTCGGCGCTGACGCTGACGATCACCGACGACGATGTCCCGTCGCTTTCGATCGATTCCCCGAGCGTGGGCGAGGGCGACAGCGGCGCGGCGACGCTGACCTTTACGGTGACCCTCGACCGGGAGAGTTGGCAGCAGGTGAGAGTGGCCTACGCCGAGGGCGCCGGGGGAACGGCGACTTCGGGGACGGACTACACGGCGCCCGGTTCCGGGACCCTGACCTTCACGGCGGGGGACACCAGCGAGACGATCACGGTGTCGGTCCGGAGCGACCGGACGGACGAGCCGGACGAGACGGTGGTGGTGGCGCTGAGCGGGGCGGTGAACGCGACCATCGGGACGGCTTCGGGCACGGGGACGATCACCGACGACGACGCGGCGCCATCGCTGTCCATCGGCTCGGCGAGGGTGAACGAGGGGAACACCGGTTCGGCGAACCTGACCTTCACGGTGAGCCTGGACGCGGCGAGCGGGAAGGAGGTGACGGTGGACTATGAGGACGCGGGCACGGGGACAGCGACGAGCGGCGCGGACTACGCGGCGCTGACGGCGGGGACGCTGACCTTCACGGCGGGGGATACGAGCGATTCGATCACCGTGTCGGTCCGGGGGGACACTACGGACGAGCCGGACGAGACGGTGGTGGTCACCCTGAGCGGGCCGGCGAACGCGAGTGTCGGGACGGCGTCGGGTACGGGGACGATCACGGACGACGATGCAACGCCGACGGTGACGCTGGCGCTGTCGCGGACCTCCATCCCGGAGAGCGGGGCGACGAACTCCACGACGGTTACTGCGTCGTTGAACCGGGCGTCGAGCGAGCCGACGACGATCACGGTGGGGGCGGCGGCGGGCACGGGCGCGGTGGCGGGGGATTTCTCGCTGAGCAGCAACAAGGAGTTGACGATCGCGGCGGGAGCGACGGCCAGCTCGGGGACGGTGACGGTCACGGCGGTGGACAACATGGCGGACGAGGCGGACAAGAGCGTCACGGTGTCGGGGACGGCGGCGAACAGCCAGGGGATCACGCAGCCGGCGAATGTGACGCTGACGATCACGGACGACGACGCGGAGCCGTCGCTGTCCATCGGCTCGGTGAGCGTTACCGAGGGCGACAGCGGCCAAGCGAACCTGGTCTTCACGGTGTCGCTGAGCCCGGCGAGCGGGAAGCAGGTGACCGTGGACTACGCGGAGGGGACGGGCGGCACGGCGACGAGCGGTACGGACTACACGGCGCTGAGCGCGGGGACGCTGACCTTCACGGCGGGGGACACCAGCGAGACGATCCCGGTTTCCGTTACCGGGGACACGACGGACGAGCCGGACGAGACGGTGGTGGTGTCGCTGAGCGGGGCGGTGAACGCGACGATCGGGACGGCTGACGGGACGGGGACGATCACGGACGACGACGACGCGCCGACGGTGACGCTGTTGCTGTCGCCGAGTTCCATCGGGGAGAGCGGGGCGACGAACAGCACGACGGTGACGGCTTCGTTGAACCGGGCGTCGAGCCAACAGACGACCATCACCGTGGGGGCGGCGGCGGGCGCGGGCGCGGTGGCGGGGGACTTCACGCTGAGCAGCAACCCGGAGTTGACGATCGCGGCGGGCGCCACGAGAAGCACGGGGACGGTGACGGTCACGGCGGTGGACAACATGGAGGACGAGGCGGACAAGAGCGTCACGGTGTCGGGGACGGCGGCGAACAGCCAGGGGATCACGCAGCCTTCGGATGTGACGCTGACGATCACGGACGACGACGCGACGCCGACGGTGACGCTGGCGCTCTCCCCGAGTTCCGTTGCGGAGAGCGGGGCGACGAACAGCACGACGGTTACTGCATCGCTGAACCGTCCCTCGAGTCAGCAGACGACGATCACGGTCGGAGCGGCGGCGGGCGCGGGCGCCGTGTCGGGTGACTTCACGCTGAGCAGCAACGCGAAGTTGACGATCGCGGCGGGGTCGACGAGCAGCACGGGGACGGTGACGGTTACGGCGGTGGACAACAACGAGGACGAGGCGGACAAGAGCGTCACGGTGTCGGGGACGGCGGCGAACAGCCAGGGGATCACGCAGCCTTCGGATGTGACGCTGACGATCACGGACGACGACGCGACGCCGACGGTGACGCTGTCGCTCTCCCCGAGTTCCGTTGCGGAGAGCGGGGCGACGAACAGCACGACGGTTGATGCATCGCTGAACCGTCCCTCGAGTCAGCAGACGACGATCACGGTCGGAGCGGCGGCGGGCGCGGGCGCCGTGTCGGGTGACTTCACGCTGAGCAGCAACGCGAAGTTGACGATCGCGGCGGGCGCGACGACCAGCACGGGGACGGTGACCGTTACGGCGGTGGACAACAGCGAGGACGAGGCGGACAAGAGCGTTACGGTTTCAGGGACGGCGGCGAACACCCAGGGGATCACGCAGCCTTCGGATGTGACGCTGACGATCACGGACGACGACGATGCGCCGACGGTGACGCTGTTGCTGTCGCCGAGTTCCATCGCGGAGAGCGGGGCGACGAACAGCGCGACGGTTACCGCGTCCTTGGACCACGCGTCGAGCGAGCCGACGACGATCACGGTGGGGGCCGCGGCGGGAACGGGCGCGGTGTCGGGGGACTTCACGCTGAGCAGCGACCCCGAGTTGACGATTGCGGCGGGGGCGACGAGCAGCGCGGGGACGGTGACGATCACGGCGGTGGACAACACGGAGGACGAGGCGGACAAGAGCGTCACGGTGTCGGGTTCGGCGGCGAACTCGCAGGGGATCACGCAGCCTTCGAGCGTGACACTGACGATCACGGACGACGACGCGGAGCCGTCGCTGTCCATCGGCTCGGTGAGCGTTACCGAGGGCGACAGCGGCCAAGCGAACCTGGTCTTCACGGTGTCGCTGAGCCCGGCGAGCGGGAAGCAGGTAACGGTGGACTACGCGGAGGGGACGGGCGGTACGGCGACGAGCGGTACGGACTACACGGCGCTGAGCGCGGGGACGCTGACCTTCACGGCGGGGGACACCAGCGAGACGATCCCGGTTTCCGTTACCGGGGACACGACGGACGAGCCGGACGAGACGGTGGTGGTGTCGCTGAGCGGGGCGGTGAACGCGACGATCGGGACGGCGGACGGGACGGGGACGATCACGGACGACGACGATGCGCCGACGGTGACGCTGTTGCTGTCGCCGAGTTCCATCGGGGAGAGCGGTGCAACGAACAGCACGACGGTGACGGCTTCGTTGAACCGGGCGTCGAGCCAACAGACGACCATCACCGTGGGGGCGGCGGCGGGAACGGGCGCGGTGTCGGGGGACTTCACGCTGAGCAGCGACCCCGAGTTGACGATTGCGGCGGGGGCGACGAGCAGCGCGGGGACGGTGACGGTCACGGCGGTGGACAACACGGAGGACGAGGCGGACAAGAGCGTCACGGTGTCGGGGACGGCGGTGAACACGCAGGGGATCACGCAGCCTTCGAATGTGACGCTGACGATCACGGACGACGACGCGGAGCCGTCGCTGTCCATCGGCTCGGTGAGCGTTACCGAGGGCGACAGCGGCCAAGCGAACCTGGTCTTCACGGTGTCGCTGAGCCCGGCGAGCGGGAAGCAGGTAACGGTGGACTACGCGGAGGGTACGGGGGGCACGGGGACGAGCGGGACGGACTACACGGCGCTGATGGCGGGGACGCTGACCTTCACGGCGGGTGACACCAGCGAGACGATCACGGTGTCGGTCCAGGGTGACACGACCGACGAGCCGAACGAGACGGTGGTGGTGTCGCTGAGCGGGGCGGTGAACGCGACGATCGGGACGGCGTCGGTGACGGGAACGATCACCGACGACGACGACGCACCGACGGTGACGCTGGCGCTGTCGCCGAGTTCCATCGGGGAGAGCGGGGCGACGAACAGCACGACGGTGACGGCTTCGTTGAACCGGGCGTCGAGCCAACAGACGACCATCACCGTGGGGGCGGCGGCGGGCGCGGGCGCGGTGGCGGGGGACTTCTCGCTGAGCAGCAACCCGGAGTTGACGATCGCGGCGGGCGCCACGAGAAGCACGGGGACGGTTACGGTAACGGCGGTAGACAACACGGAGGACGAGGCGGACAAGAGCGTCACGGTGTCGGGGACGGCGACGAACACCCAAGGGATCACGCAGCCTTCGGATGTGACGCTGACGATCACGGACGACGACGCGGAGCCGTCGCTGTCCATCGGCTCGGTGAGCGTTACCGAGGGCGACAGCGGCCAAGCGAACCTGGTCTTCACGGTGTCACTGAGCCCGGCGAGCGGGAAGCAGGTCACCGTGGACTACGCGGAGGGCGCGGGCGGTACGGCGACGAGCGGTACGGACTACACGGCGCTGAGCGCGGGGACGCTGACCTTCACGGCGGGGGACACCAGCGAGACGATCCCGGTTTCCGTTACCGGGGACACGACGGACGAGCCGGACGAGACGGTGGTGGTGTCGCTGAGCGGGGCGGCGAACGCGACGATCGGGACGGCGGACGGGACGGGGACGATCACGGACGACGACGATGCGCCGACGGTGACGCTGTTGCTGTCGCCGAGTTCCATCGGGGAGAGCGGTGCAACGAACAGCACGACGGTGACGGCTTCGTTGAACCGGGCGTCGAGCCAACAGACGACGATCACCGTGGGGGCGGCGGCCGGTACGGGCGCGGTCGCCGGAGACTTCACGCTGAGCAGCAACGCGAAGTTGACCATTGCGGCGGGCGCGACGAGCAGCACGGGCACGGTGACGATCACGGCGGTGGACAACACGGAGGACGAGGCGGACAAGAGCGTCACGGTGTCCGGGACGGCGGTGAACTCCCAGGGGATCACGCAGCCGTCGAATGTGACGCTGACGATCACGGACGACGACGATCCGCCCTCGCTCTCCATCGCTTCGCCGAGCGTTGCGGAGGGGGACAGCGGTTCGGCGACCCTGACCTTCACGGTGTCGCTGGATGCGGCGAGCGGCAAGGAGGTCACGGTGGACTACGCGGAGGGCACGGGCGGTACGGCGACGAGCGGGACGGACTACACGGCGCTGCCGGCGGGGACGCTGACCTTCACGGCGGGGGACACGAGCGAGACGATCACGGTGTCGGTCCGGGGCGACGCGACGGACGAGCCGAACGAGACCGTGTTGGTCACGCTGAGCGGCGCGGTGAACGCGACGATCGGGACGGCGTCGGGGACCGGGACGATCACGGACGACGACGCGACGCCGACGGTGACGCTGGCGCTGTCGCCGAGTTCCATCTCGGAGAGCGGGACGACGAACAGCGCGACGGTGACGGCTTCGTTGAACCGGGCGTCGAGCCAACAGACGACCATCACCGTGGGGGCGGCGGCGGGCGCGGGCGCGGTGGCGGGGGACTTCTCGCTGAGCAGCAACCCGGAGTTGACGATCGCGGCGGGCGCCACGAGGAGCACGGGGACGGTGACGGTCACGGCGGTGGACAACACCGAGGATGAGGCGGACAAGAGCGTCACGGTGTCGGGAACGGCGGTGAATACGCAGGGGATCACCCAGCCTTCGAGCGTGGCGCTGACGATCACGGACGACGACGGGGAGCCTTCGCTGTCCATCGGTTCGGCGAGCGTTACCGAGGGCGACAGCGGTTCGGTGAACCTCGAGTTCACGGTGTCGCTGAGCCCGGCGAGCGGGAAGCAGGTAACGGTGGACTACGCGGAGGGTACGGGGGGCACGGCGACGAGCGGTACGGACTACACGGCGCCGAGCGCGGGGACGCTGACCTTCACGGCGGGGGACACCAGCGAGACGATCACGGTTTCGGTAACCGGGGACACGACGGACGAGCCGAACGAGACGGTGGTGGTGTCGCTGAGCGGGGCGGTGAACGCGACGATCGGGACGGCTGACGGGACGGGGACGATCACGGACGACGACGACTCACCGACGGTGACGCTGTTGCTGTCGCCGAGTTCCATCTCGGAGAGCGGCGCGACGAACCGCGCGACGGTTACGGCCTCCCTGGACCACGCGTCGAGCGAGCAGACGACGATCACGGTGGGAGCGGCGGCGGGCGCGGGCGCCGTGTCGGGTGACTTCACGCTGAGCAGCAACACGAAGTTGACGATCGCGGCGGGGGCGACGAGCAGCGCGGGGACGGTGACGGTCACCGCGGTGGACAACACGGAGGACGAGGCGGACAAGAGCGTCACGGTGTCGGGGACGGCGGTGAACACCCAGGGGATCACGCAGCCTTCGAGCGTGGCGCTGACGATCACGGACGACGACGGCGAGCCGTCGCTGTCCATCGGTTCGGCGAGCGTGAACGAGGGCGACAGCGGTTCGGTGAACCTCGAGTTCACGGTGTCGCTGAACGCGGCGAGCGGCCGGGAGGTGACCGTGGACTACGCGGAGGGTACGGGGGGCACGGCGACGGGCGGGACGGACTACACGGCGCTGCCGGCGGGGACGCTGACCTTCACGGCGGGGGACACCACCGAGACGATCACCGTGTCGGTAACCGGGGATGCGACGGACGAGCCGGACGAGACGGTGGTGGTGTCGCTGAGCGGGGCGGTGAACGCGACGATCGGGACGGCGTCGGGGACGGGGACGATCACGGACGACGACGATGCGCCGACGGTGACGCTGGCGCTGTCCTCGAGTTCCATCGGCGAGAGCGGCGCGACGAACAGCACGACGGTCACGGCCTCCCTGGACCACGCGTCGAGCGAGCAGACGACGATCACGGTGGGAGCGGCGGCGGGCGCCGGCGCCGTGTCGGGTGACTTCACGCTGAGCAGCGACCCGGAGTTGACGATCGCCGCGGGCGCGACGAGGAGCACGGGGACGGTGACGGTTACGGCGGTGGACAACACGGAGGACGAGGCGGACAAGAGCGTCACGGTGTCGGGTACGGCGGTGAACACCCAGGGGATCACGCAGCCGTCGAGCGTGACGCTGACGATCACGGACGACGACGGGGCGCCGTCTCTCTCCATCGGCTCGGCGAGCGTTACCGAGGGCGACAGCGGCCAAGCGAACCTGGTCTTCACGGTGTCGCTGAGCCCGGCGAGCGGCCGGGAGGTGACCGTGGACTACGCGGAGGGGACGGGCGGCACGGCGACGGGCGGTACGGACTACACGGCGCTGCCGGCGGGGACGCTGACCTTCACCGCGGGTGACACCAGCGAGACGATCACGGTTTCGGTAACCGGGGACGCGACGGACGAGCCGGACGAGACGGTGGTGGTGTCATTGAGCGGGGCGGTGAACGCGACGATCGGGACGGCGTCGGGGACGGGGACGATCACGGACGACGACGACGCGCCGACGGTGACGCTGTTGCTGTCGCCGAGTTCCATCTCGGAGAGCGGCGCGACGAACCGCGCGACGGTTACGGCCTCCCTGGACCACGCATCGAGCGAGCAGACGACGATCACGGTGGGGGCCGCGGCGGGAACGGGCGCGGAGGCCGGGGACTTCACGCTGAGCAGCGACCCGGAGTTGACGATCGCCGCGGGCGCGACGAGGAGCACGGGGACGGTGACGGTTACGGCGGTGGACAACACGGAGGACGAGGCGGACAAGAGCGTCACGGTGTCGGGAACGGCGGTGAACACGCAGGGGATTACGCAGCCGTCGAATGTGACGCTGACGATCACGGACGACGACGGCGAGCCGTCTCTGTCCATCGGTTCGGCGAGCGTTGCGGAAGGGGACAGCAGCACGGCGAACCTGGTCTTCACGGTGTCGCTGAACGCGGCGAGCGGCCGGGAGGTGACCGTGGACTACGCGGAGGGGACGGGCGGCACGGCGACGGGCGGGACGGACTACACGGCGCTGCCGGCGGGGACGCTGACCTTCACGGCGGGGGACACCAGCGAGACGATCACGGTTTCGGTTACCGGTGACACGACGGACGAGCCGGACGAGACTGTGGTGGTTACTCTGAGCGGGGCGGTGAACGCGACGATCGGGACGGCGTCGGGGACAGGGACGATCACGGACGACGACGACGCGCCGACGGTGACGCTGGCGCTGTCGCCGGGTTCCATCGGGGAGAGCGGGGCGACGAACCGCGCGACGGTTACGGCGTCGCTGGACCACGCGTCGAGCGAGGACACGACGATCACGGTGGCTGCGGCGGCGGGAACGGGCGCGGTGTCGGGGGACTTCACGCTGAGCAGCGACGCGAAGTTGACGATCGCCGCGGGAGCGACGAGCAGCACAGGGGCGGTGACGATCACGGCGGTGGACAACACGGAGGACGAGGCGGACAAGAGCGTCACGGTGTCGGGGACGGCGGCGAACTCTCAAGGGATCACGCAGCCTTCGGATGTGACGCTGACGATCACGGACGACGACGGGGCGCCGTCGCTGTCCATCGGTTCGGCGAGCGTTGCGGAGGGGGACAGCGGTTCGGTGAACCTCGAGTTCACGGTGTCGCTGAACGCTGCGAGCGGCCGGGAGGTCACCGTGGACTACGCGGAGGGGACGGGCGGTACGGCGACGAGCGGTACGGACTACACGGCGTTGAGCGCGGGGACGCTGACCTTCACGGCGGGGGACACCAGCGAGACGATCACGGTTTCGGTAACCGGGGACACGACGGACGAGCCGAACGAGACGGTGGTGGTGTCGCTGAGCGCGGCGGCGAACGCGACGATCGGGACGGCTGACGGGACGGGGACGATCACGGACGACGACGACTCACCGACGGTGACGCTGTTGCTGTCGCCGAGTTCCATCTCGGAGAGCGGCGCGACGAACCGCGCGACGGTTACGGCGTCGCTGGACCACGCGTCGAGCGAGGACACGACGATCACGGTGGCTGCGGCGGCGGGAACGGGCGCGGTGTCGGGGGACTTCACGCTGAGCAGCGACCCGAAGTTGACGATCGCCGCGGGAGCGACGAGCAGCACCGGGGCGGTGACGATCACGGCGGTGGACAACACCGAGGATGAGGCGGACAAGAGCGTCACGGTTTCGGGGACGGCGGTGAACACCCAGGGGATCACGCAGCCGTCGAGCGTGACGCTGACGATCACGGACGACGACGGGGAGCCGTCGCTGTCCATCGGCTCCACGAGCGTTACGGAGGGGAACAGCGGCCAGGCGAACCTGGTCTTCACGGTTACCTTGAGCGCGGCGAGCGGCCGGGAGGTGACCGTGGACTACGCGGAGGGGACGGGCGGCACGGCGACGAGCGGTACGGACTACACGGCGCTGCCGGCGGGGACGCTGACCTTCACGGCGGGGGACACCAGCGAGACGATCACGGTTTCGGTTACCGGTGACACGACGGACGAGCCGAACGAGACGGTGGTGGTGTCGCTGAGCGGCGCGGTGAACGCGACGATCGGGACGGCGGACGGGACGGGGACGATCACGGACGACGACGACGCGCCGACGGTGACGCTGGCGCTGTCGCGGACCTCCATCGCGGAGAGCGGCGCAACGAACAGCACGACGGTTACGGCGTCCTTGGACCACGCATCGAGCGCGGACACGACGATCACGGTGGGGGTCGCGGCGGGGACGGGCGCGGAGGCGACGGACTTCTCGCTGAGCAGCAATACGAAGTTGACCATCGCGGCGGGAACGACGAGCAGCACGGGGACGGTGACCATCACGGCGGTGGACAACACCGAGGACGAGGCGGACAAGAGCGTCACGGTGTCGGGGACGGCGACGAACACCCAAGGGATCACGAAGCCTTCGGATGTGACGCTGACGATCACGGACGACGACGGGGAGCCTTCGCTGTCCATCGGTTCGGCGAGCGTGAACGAGGGCGACAGCGGTTCGGTGAACCTCGAGTTCACGGTGTCGCTGAACGCTGCGAGCGGCCGGGAGGTCACCGTGGACTACGCGGAGGGGACGGGCGGTACGGCGACGAGCGGTACGGACTACACGGCGTTGAGCGCGGGGACGCTGACCTTCACGGCGGGGGACACCACCGAGACGATCACCGTGTCGGTAACCGGGGATGCGACGGACGAGCCGAACGAGACGGTGGTGGTGTCATTGAGCGGGGCGGTGAACGCGACGATCTCGACGGCGTCGGGGACGGGGACGATCACGGACGACGACGATGCGCCGACGGTGACGCTGTTGCTGTCGCCGAGTTCCATCTCGGAGAGCGGCGCGACGAACCGCGCGACGGTTACGGCCTCCCTGGACCACGCATCGAGCGAGCAGACGACGATCACGGTGGGGGCCGCGGCGGGAACGGGCGCGGAGGCCGGGGACTTCACGCTGAGCAGCGACCCGAAGTTGACGATCGCCGCGGGCGCGACGAGGAGCACGGGGACGGTGACGGTTACGGCGGTGGACAACACGGAGGACGAGGCGGACAAGAGCGTCACGGTGTCGGGTACGGCGGTGAACACGCAAGGGATCACACAGCCTTCGAGCGTGACGCTGACGATCACGGACGACGACGGGGAGCCGTCGCTGTCCATCGGTTCGGCGAGCGTTGCGGAGGGGGACAGCAGCACGGCGAACCTGGTGTTCACGGTGTCGCTGAACGCGGCGAGCGGCCGGGAGGTCACCGTGGACTACGCGGAGGGGACGGGGGGCACGGCGACGAGCGGGACGGACTACACGGCGCTGCCGGCGGGGACGCTGACCTTCACGGCGGGGGACACCAGCGAGACGATCACGGTTTCGGTTACCGGTGACACGACGGACGAGCCGGACGAGACTGTGGTCGTTACTCTGAGCGGGGCGGTGAACGCGACGATCGGGACGGCGTCGGAGACAGGGACGATCACGGACGACGACGACGCGCCGACGGTGACGCTGTTGCTGTCGCCGAGTTCCATCTCGGAGAGCGGGGCGACGAACCGCGCGACGGTTACGGCCTCCCTGGACCACGCGTCGAGCGAGCAGACGACGATCACGGTGGGGGCCGCGGCGGGAACGGGCGCGGAGGCCGGGGACTTCACGCTGAGCAGCGACCCCGAGTTGACGATCGCGGCGGGAGCGACGACCAGCACGGGGACGGTGACCGTCACGGCCGTGGACAACACGGAGGACGAGGCGGACAAGAGCGTCACGGTGTCGGGGACGGCGGCGAACTCCCAGGGGATCACGCAGCCGGCGAATGTGACGCTGACGATCACGGACGACGACGGGGAGCCGTCGCTGTCCATCGGTTCGGCGAGCGTTGCGGAGGGGGACAGCAGCACGGCGAACCTGGTCTTCACGGTGTCGCTGAACGCGGCGAGCGGCCGGGAGGTGACCGTGGACTATGCGGAGGGGACGGGGGGCACGGCGACGGGCGGGACGGACTACACGGCGCTGATGGCGGGGACCCTGACCTTCACCGCGGGTGACACCAGCGAGACGATCACGGTATCGGTTACCGGTGACACGACCGACGAGCCGGACGAGACGGTGGTGGTGTCGCTGAGCGGGGCGGTGAACGCGACGATCGGGACGGCGTCGGAGACAGGGACGATCACGGACGACGACGACGCGCCGACGGTGACGCTGGCGCTGTCGCCGAGTTCCATCTCGGAGAGCGGGGCGACGAACAGCGCGACGGTCACGGCGTCCCTGGACCGCGCGTCGAGCGAGGACACGACGATCACGGTGGCTGCGGCGGCGGGAACGGGCGCGGTGTCGGGGGACTTCTCTCTGAGCAGCGACCCCGAGTTGACGATTGCGGCGGGGGCGACGAGCAGCGCGGGGACGGTGACGGTTACGGCGGTGGACAACACGGAGGACGAGGCGGACAAGAGCGTCACGGTGTCGGGGACGGCGGTGAACACGCAAGGGATTACACAGCCTTCGAGCGTGACGCTGACGATCACAGACGACGACGGGGAGCCGTCGCTGTCCATCGGCTCGGCGAGCGTGAACGAGGGCGACAGCAGCACGGCGAACCTGGTGTTCACGGTGTCGCTGAACGCGGCGAGCGGCCGGGAGGTCACCGTGGACTACGCGGAGGGGACGGGGGGCACGGCGACGGGCGGGACGGACTACACGGCGCTGATGGCGGGGACCCTGACCTTCACCGCGGGTGACACCAGCGAGACGATCACGGTATCGGTAACCGGTGACACGACCGACGAGCCGGACGAGACGGTGGTGGTGTCGCTGAGCGGGGCGGTGAACGCGACGATCGGGACGGCGTCGGGGACAGGGACGATCACGGACGACGACGACGCGCCGACGGTGACGCTGGCGCTGTCGCCGGGTTCCATCGGGGAGAGCGGGGCGACGAACCGCGCGACGGTTACGGCGTCGCTGGACCACGCGTCGAGCGAGGACACGACGATCACGGTGGCTGCGGCGGCGGGAACGGGCGCGGTGTCGGGGGACTTCACGCTGAGCAGCGACCCGAAGTTGACAATCGCGGCAGGGTCGACGAGCAGCACCGGGGCGGTGACGATCACGGCGGTGAACAACACCGAGGACGAGGCGGACAAGAGCGTCACGGTTTCGGGCACGGCGGTGAACACGCAAGGGATCACGCAGCCGTCGAGCGTGACGCTGACGATCACGGACGACGACGGGGAGCCTTCGCTGTCCATCGGTTCGGCGAGCGTGAACGAGGGCGACAGCGGTTCGGTGAACCTCGAGTTCACGGTGTCGCTGAACGCGGCGAGCGGCAAGGAGGTGACCGTGGACTATGCCGAGGGAACCGGGAGCACGGCGACGAGCGGTACGGACTACACGGCGCTGCCGGCGGGGACGCTGACCTTCACGGCGGGGGACACCAGCGAGACGATCATGGTGTCGGTAACCGGGGACACGACGGACGAGCCGGACGAGACGGTGGTGGTGTCGCTGAGCGGGGCGGCGAACGCGACGATCGGGACGGCGGACGGGACGGGGACGATCACGGACGACGACGACGCGCCGACGGTGACGCTGTTGCTGTCGCCGAGTTCCATCGCGGAGAGCGGCGCGACGAACCGCGCGACGGTTACGGTGTCCCTGGACCACGCGTCGAGCGAGCAGACGACGATCACGGTGGGGGCGGCGGCGGGCGCCGGCGCCGTGTCGGGTGACTTCACGCTGAGCAGCAACGCGAAGTTGACCGTTGCCGCGGGAGCGACGAGCAGCACCGGGACGGTGACGATCACGGCAGTGGACAACGCCGAGGACGAGGCGGACAAGAGCGTCACCGTGTCGGGCGCGGCGGCGAACACCCAGGGGATCACCCAGCCGGCGAATGTGACGCTGACGATCACGGACGACGACGCGGAGCCGTCGCTGTCCATCGGTTCGGCGAGCGTTGCGGAGGGGGACAGCAGCACGGCGGACCTGGACTTCACGGTGACCCTGGACGCCGCGAGCGGCAAGGTGGTGACGGTGGACTACGCCGAGGGGACGGGGGGCACGGCGACGGGCGGCGCGGACTACACCGCGCTGACCGCGGGGACCCTGACCTTCACCGCGGGAGACACGAGCGAGACCATCACCGTGTCGGTAACCGGGGACACGACGGACGAGCCGAACGAGACGGTGGTGGTGTCGCTGAGCGGCGCGGCGAACGCCACGATCGGGACGGCGGACGGGACGGGGACGATCACGGACGACGACGACACGCCGACGGTTACGCTGGCGCTGTCGCGAACCTCCATCCCGGAGAGCGGGGCGACGAATTCCAGCGCCGTTACGGCGTCGCTCGATCGGCCGTCGAGCGAGCAGACGACCATCACCGTGTCGGCGGCGGCGGGGACCGGCGCGGTGGCGGCGGACTTCACGCTGAGCGCCGACCCGAAGTTGACGATCGCGGCGGGCGCGACGAGCAGCACGGGGACGGTGACGATCACCGCGGAGGACAATGGCGAGGACGAAGCGGACAAGAGCGTCACGGTGTCGGGTGCGGCGACGAACTCCCACGGCATAACCGATCCGTCCGCCGTAACCTTGACGATCACGGACGAGGACGATCCGCCCTCGCTGTCCATCGGCTCGGCGAGCGTGGACGAGGGGGACAGCGGCTCGGCGAACCTGGTCTTCACGGTGACCCTCGACGCGGCGAGCGGCAAGGAGGTGACCGTGGACTACGCCGAGGGGACGGGGGGCACGGCGACGAGCGGGACGGACTACACCGCGCTGACGGCGGGAGCGCTGACCTTCACCGCGGGAGACACCAGCGAAACGATCACGGTGTCGGTAACCGGGGACGCGACGGACGAACCGGACGAGACCGTGTTCGTGGAGTTGAGCGGGGCGGAGAACGCGACGATCGCGACCGCGTCGGCAACGGGGACGATCACGGACGACGACGACTCACCGACGGTGACGCTGGCGCTCTCCCCGGCCAGCATCGCAGAGAGCGGGACGGCGAACTCCACGACGATTACGGCGTCCCTCGACCATCCTTCGAGCGAGCAGACCACCATCACGGTGTCGGCGGCGGCGGGCGCGGGCGCGGAGGCGTCGGACTTCACGCTGGGCAGCAACGCGAAGTTGACGATCGCGGCCGGCGCGACCACCAGCACCGGGACGGTCACCATCACGGCGGTGGACAACACCGAAGACGAGGCGGACAAGAGCGTCACGGTGTCCGGCTCGGCGGAGAACACCCAGGGGATCACCCAACCGTCGGCGGTGACCCTGACCATCACGGACGACGACGGCGCGCCGTCGCTCTCCATCGGTTCGGCGACCGTCACGGAGGGCGACAGCGGCTCGACGAACCTCACCTTCACCGTGACGCTGAGTCCGGCGAGCGGTAGGGAAGTAACGGTGGAATACGCGGACGCGGCGAGCGGGACGGCCACGAGCGGGGCGGACTACACCGCGCTGACGGCGGGGACGCTGACCTTCACGGCGGGTGACACCAGCGAGACGATCACCGTGTCGGTCAGGGGGGACACGACGGACGAATCGGACGAGACGGTGGTCGTGGAGTTGAGCAACGCCGTGAACGCGACCATCGGGACGGGGACCGGGACGGGGACGATCACGGACGACGACGACGGGCCGTCACTCTCCATCGATTCCCCGAGCGTCACGGAGACGGACGGGAGCACGGCGGACCTGACCTATACGGTAACGATGGACCAGGCGAGTTCGCAGGAGGTCACCGTGGCTTACGCGGAGGGCGCCGGAGGAACGGCCGCCTCGGGAACGGACTACACGCCGCTCGCTTCGGGGACGCTGACTTTCGGGCCGGGCGCAACGAGCCGGACGATCACGGTTTCGGTCACCGGGGACACGGCGGACGAACCGAACGAGACGGTGGTGGTAACGCTGAGCGCGCCGACGAACGCGGTGATCGGGACGGGGACCGGAACCGGGACGATCACCGACGACGATGTCCCCCTGCTCTCGATCGGTTCCCCGAGCGCGGCGGAGGGGAACGCCGGTTCGTCGAACCTCGCCTTCACGGTTACGCTGGATCGGCCGAGTTGGCAGCAGGTGAGCGTGGCCTACGCCGACGCCGGAACCGGGACGGCGACCTCCGGGACGGACTACGCGGCGCTCGCTCCGGGAACCCTGACCTTCGCCGCGGGGGAAACCGGCAAGACCGTCGCGGTTTCGATTACGGGGGACACGACGGCGGAAGCCAACGAAACCGTCCGGGTGACGCTGAGCGGGGCGGTGAACGCGGCGATCGGGACGGCGACCGGGACCGGGACGATCCGGAACGACGACGCGCCGGTCCTCTCGATCGATTCGCCGCGGGTGGACGAGGGGGACAGCGGCCAGGCGAACCTGGTCTTCACCGTGTCGCTGACCCCGGCGGCTTCGCAGCAGGTAACCGTGGCCTACGCGGACGCCGGGACGGGGACGGCGACTTCGGGAACCGACTACGCCGCGCTGGCCGCCGGGACGCTCTCCTTCGCGCCGGGCGATACCGGTCGGCAGGTCACGGTTTCGGTAACCGGGGACACCGCTGCCGAAACCGACGAAACCGTGGTCGTGAGCCTCTCCGGCGCCTCGGGGGCGGCGATCGTGATGGGGACGGGGACCGGGACGATCCGGGACGACGATTCCCTGCCGGTCCTCTCGATCGACTCCCCGAGCGTCACCGAAGGGGACGCAGGCTCGACGGCGCTGACTTTCACCGTGTCACTGAGCCGGGCGAGCGCCCAGCCGGTGCAGGTGGACTACGCGGACGCCGGAACCGGGACGGCGACGGCGGGTTCGGACTACACCGCGCTTTCCGCGGGAACGGCGACCTTCCCGGCGGGCGAGACCCGCAGGAGGATCACGGTTCCGGTAGTCGGGGATACGGAAGCGGAGGGGAACGAGACCGTGCGGGTGACGCTGAGCGGGGCGGTGAACGCCACGATCGGCGCCGCGACGGGGATCGGGACGATCGTCGGCGACGACGCGCCGACGGTGGATACCGAGCCGGAGCCGGAGCCCGAGCCCGAACCCGAGCCGGAGCCGGAGCCGGAGCCGGAACCGTCGGGGCCGCCCACCGTCTCCATAGATTCGCCGCGGGTGGTGGAGCCGGACGAGGGGACCGCGGACCTGGTCTTCACCGTGTCGCTTTCCGCGCCGGCGCCGCGCGAGGTTACGGTCGGCTATCGGGTGCTGGACACCGGGACGGCCGGCCCGTCCGACTATGTCGCGCCGGGGCCGGGGACCCTGACTTTCCCGCCGGGGGACGCCGCGCGGCGGATCCCGGTCCCGGTGATCGGGGACACCGCGGCGGAAGAAGACGAGACGATCGTGGTGGAACTGAGCGACCTGCGCGGTCTGCCCGAGGGCGGGATCAGCGTGGCCGTCGGGGTGGGCACCATCGAAGACGACGACCGGAACGGCGCCTCGACGCCGACCTTCGCCGGCGCCGGCGGGGCCCTGTCGCTGACCTGGAGGGTGGGGGTGGAGATCCCGGCCTTCGTCCTGCCGGCGGCGGAAGGGGGCGACGCGCCGATCCGCTACGAGTTGCGCCCCGCGCCGCCTGCCGGCCTGCGCCTCTCGGCGGAAACGCGAACGCTGTCCGGGACGCCGGCGGCGTTGCAGCCGGCGGCGGAGTACCGCTGGACGGCGACCGATCGGGACGGGGACGCCGCCGAACTGGTCCTCTCGATGGCGGTGGGGCCGAACGGTCGGCCGCAGTTCGAAGTCACTTCCGGGCCCGACCTGCGGTACTGGGTGGGCCGGGCCGCTGCGGACGACCTGCCGTCGGCCGTCGGGGGCGACGGCGCGCTGCGGTACGCGGTGGCGCCGGACCTCCCGCCGGGGCTGCAGTTCGACGCGGCGGGGCCGGGGTTGAGGGGCGCGCCGACCGCGGCGCGGGAACGGCAGGTCCACACCCTGACCGCGACGGACGAGGACGGGGACCGGGCGGCGCTGCGGTTCTCGATCACGGTCGGCGCGCTCCCGAGGTTGACCGGATGGGAGGTCGTGTCGAGCCCGCGGGAGGGGGACACCTATGCCTACGGCGAAACCATCGAGTTGGAGGCGCGGCTGACCGAGCCGGTCACCTTCAACGGCGGCGTGCACTTGGCGCTCGGGATCGGCCCGACCGTGCGCCGGGTTCCGCTGGCTTCGGCGCAGGGGTCGGTGCTGCGGTTCCGCCATTCGGTGGCGGCGACGGACCGCGATCCGGACGGGGTGAGCCTCGCGGCGAACGCGGTGTCGGTCGAGGGGGAGGCGCCGGCGGCGGACCTCCGCCATGCGGCGCTGCCGGACCAGCCGGGGCACCGGGTGGACGGGGCCGCGCGGGCGGTGGGGAGCCTGCCGTCCCTGACGCTGGCGCTCGGCGGGGCGCCGGCGCAGGTTGAAGTCGCCGGGGCCTTCCGCGGGGCGACGGCGTACGCGGCGGTTTCGTCAGCGCCGGAAGTGGCTTCGGTGGCGCTCGCCGGGACGACGGCGGAGGTCACCGCGGTGTCGGAAGGGACCGCGACCGTCACGATCCGGGGGAGGAACCCCGGCGGCGTGGCGGAGCAGCGTTTCGAGGTAACGGTGGCGCCGTCGGCGGCGGAGGCGGAAGTGGTGGAGCAGGCCCTCGGGGGCTTGGGGCGGAGTCTCCTGGCGAGCGCCACGGCGGCGGTGGGGCGCCGCCTCACCGGCGGGGGCAGCGGCGGGGGCAGCAGCAGCGAGGGCGCCGGCGAGGCCGGCGATGACCCCGGCGATGACCCCGGCGATGACACCGACGATCGGGGAGAGGTCGTGTTCACCGGGCTGCCGACCGACGACCGGCTGCGGGCGGAGGAAGCGCTCTCGACGGCGCGGGCGTTCTCGATCACCGCGCGGCGCCCGGGCGGGAGCACCCGGTGGACGATGTGGAGCGCCGGCGACCTGCAGTCGTTCCGCGGCGGCGCGGAGGAGGGCGCGTCCTACGACGGGAGTCCGCTGAACAGTTGGATCGGCGTGGACGCGTCGCGGGGCCGGTTCCTCGCGGGGCTAGCGGTCGCGCGGACGACCGGGGAGGTGACCTACTCGTTCGCGGACGCCCCGGCCGCGGTGAGCGGCGCGGGGACGCTGGAGACGACCCTGCTGCAGGTCCATCCGTATGTCCGGTGGTCGGTGGACGAGCGGACCCGGGTGTGGGGGCACGGCGGCGTGGGCCGCGGTTCGGCGGAGTTGACGCGCTCCGTCACCGGGAGGTCGGAAGAGTCGCGGCTCGACCTGGCGATGGGGGCGGCCGGGCTGCGCCGGGAACTGGGTTCCGGGGGCGGGGCTTCGCTGGCGCTCCGCGCGGACTTCGGCGGGGCGCGGCTGCGGGCGGGCGGAAGCGGCCTGCTGGACGGGAAGTCGGCGGCGGTCTATCGGGGCCGCCTGGGCCTGGAGGCGAGCCGGGAATTCGGCGCGGCCCGGCCGTTCCTCGAGGTCGGCGGCCGCTACGACGGCGGGGCGGGCGCGAACGGCGCCGGTCTGGAGTTGGCCGGCGGCCTGCGCATCGCGGACCGCGGGAACCGGTTCGGGGCGGAGGCGCGGGGTCGGCTGCTGGCGCTGCACACCGCGGAGGGGTACCGGGAGTCCGGGGCGGCGCTGACCGCGCGCTACGCGCCCTCCGGCGGGGAGCGCGGCCTGTCGGTGGAGGTCGGGCCGACCTGGGGCGCGCCGCCCGCGGGGGCGCAGGCGCTTTGGAGCGACCGGAACCTGGGCGAGATGCGGCCCGGAGGAGACCGGGCAGGTCAGTGGGTCGGGCGGATGAGTTACGGGTTCCCGCTGTTCACGCCGTTCACCGAAGTGACCTGGTCCGAGGCGTTGTCGCGTTCGCTCCGGGCCGGCGTCCGCCTGGGCCGCTACGGCGCCCCGGTCTATGTCGAACTCGCCGGCAGCCGCCGGCAGCAGGGCGCCGGGGAGGCCGGCTACCGCCTCGACCTCTACGGCCGCATCCGCCTGCCGTGACAGCCCGCGGCAAAAGCGCCCCGCCCTCCGCTCCTCGACCGGAGCGGCGCCAAGTCCGCGTTCGGTTTCGCGGCGGGGCGCTCTTCCCGCGGGCCGGCGGCGCGAATCGCTGCGCGATTCCCCCCGCCATCTATCGCGGGGAGGGGCCACCCGCTCCCCGCACCCCTCCCCGGTCGGCGCTTCGCGCCGACGAGCGCGCCCCGGACTTTCTCCACGGGCTGCTGACGGCTTGCCGGGCGACGTCCGGGGCGGGCGTCCGACCGGTTCCTCAGTAGCGGAAGTCCAACTCGACGCCGACTTCCCGGGGCGCCCCGGCGCGGCCGAAGGCGCCGAGGCGCGGGTCGCTCGGCGCCCAGGCCTCGACCAGGTAGTCCTCGTCCAGCAGGTTCCGCCCGTAGGCGAAGACCCCCCAACCGCCCCTCCGGTAGCCGAACCGGGCGTTGACCAGCGCGCGCCCGGGAACCCGGAACCGGGGATCGTTGTCGGCGGCGGAGAAGGACTCGCCCTGCGCCCCGACTTCCGCTCGCCCCGACCAGGATTCCGCGAAGCGCGCGGAGAGCCCGGCGAGCAGCGACCAGCGCGGCGCGTGGGGGAACTCGTTGCCGGTGAAGTCCCGGTCGGCGTCCCGGAATTCGTCGAACCGGGTCCGGAGCAGGCCGACGGAGGAATAGACCTGCAGTCCGGGGCGGAGCCAGTACCCGGCCTGCGCTTCGGCCCCGGTCAGCGTGGACTCCCCGGCGTTCACCGTCAGGGTGTCCACGGCCAGGCCCAGGTCGGTCAGCACCCGCACCTGCTGCGCGCTCCAGTCGGAGAGGAAGAAGTTGGCGTGGAGGAACCAGCGGCGGTCGGGCGCGCCGGCCCGGAGCGCCAACTCGTAGTTGTCGGTGAACTCCGGGTCGAAGTCGCTGACCTGCTGGCTCAGCACGGCCACCGAACGCCCTCCGGCCCGGTAGCCCCGCTGCCAGGACGCCGAAGCGGAGAACGCCGGGGTGAACGCCCGGGTCAGCGCCGCCTTCGGCAGGAACGCGCGGTAGGACGTTTCCACGACCTCGCCGGAAGAGGGCGCGGGCGGGAACGCCGGGAGGGGCGGGTCGGAGACGACGCCCTGGATGTTCTCGGTCTCGCGGCGCTCGTCGTCGTAACGGGCGCCCAGCGTCACGGTCCACGCGTCGGACAGTTCCAGGTCCGCCTCCCCGAACAGCGCGGCGTTCCGGGTCCGCTCGTCGGTCGAGAAGAACGAAGTCAGCGTGAAACCGGGGGGCAGGCCGGCGAGTTCCCCGGGCCCGGCGGCGTCCGCCCGCAGGCGGTCGTCGAGGTCCGCGTAGTGGAACCCGAGGACGCCGCGCCGCCGGCCGCCGCCTTCGTAGCGCAGGAGCAACTGCTGGGTCGCCCACCGGTCGTCGGTGGTGTAGTCGAGGACGCCGGCCGGGGCGGGAGACCCGTCGAGGTCCTCTTCGCGCCGGTAGTCGTGGGCGTAGAGCGTGGAGACGGACTCGAGGGTGAGGGTGTCCGTCCACCGGTAGCCCAGTTCGAGGACCCCGAACCGGTGGCGCGAGCCGTCGTCGGCGGGATGGTCGGACAGGTTGACCCGCTCGGCGGGGAAGCGCGACGCCAGGATCCGCGAGTCGCCCCCCCGGCTGTCCGTCCGGGCCACGGTGAGCAGCCCGCGGAGCCGGGGCGTGGGGTCGAACCGCAGTTTGGCGCGCAGCGTCTCGGCGGTGCGTCCGTCGTAGTCCTCCTCGCCCCGGGTCGGGGCGCTCACGAACCCGTCGCCCTCCCGCCGGTCGAAGGCGACGCGGAGCGCGGCGCGGCCTTCGACGAGCGGCACATTGGCGACCCCGGAGACCTGCCTCGCCGCCGCGTTGCCCAGGCGGACGCGGCCCCGGAAGCCGGTTCGGTACTCGGGATCGGCGGTGCGCAGCACGATGGCCCCGGCGAGGGCGTTCCGGCCCTGCTGGGTGGACTGCGGGCCCCGGAAGATCTCCACGCGGTCGAGGTCCCAAGTGCTGAACGGCCCGAAGAACGACCCCTGGTACCCCTGCACCGCGGCGCCGTCCACCTGCGCGCTCAGGAGAAGGCCGCTTCCGGAGCCGAAACCGCTCTGGCTCACGCCGCGAATGAGGAAGCCCCGGACATCGGAGGACGAGGACGCATTCGGCGTCATCGCCACGAGTTGGTGGAGGTCGGCCTCCGTCCCGGTGGCCAGCCGCTCCCGGTCGGCCACCGCCACGCTCACCGTGGTCTCCCCGAGACCGCGCTCCACCCGCTGCCCGGTTACGACGATCCGTTCCGCGAAAGCGAGGTCGAGGGCGACGGCGAGGCGGACTTCCCCCTCGCCGGCCACGGTGAATTCCTCCGTCGCCTCGGCGAACCCCGGCCGCGAGACGGTCAGCCGATGCGCCCCCTCGGGAACGGAGTCGAAGCGGAAGACGCCGGCGGCGTCGCTCTCCGCTTCGCGGACTTCCCCGCTCTCGAGGGAGAGGGTCACGGCCGCGCCGGCGACCGGAAGGCCCTGCGGCCCGGTGACTTCGCCGGCGAGACTCCCGAAGGCGCCGGCGGGCGCCGCGCGGACGGTTCCGGGACGGGCAGCCGCCGCTCCGGCGGCGACCGGCAGCAGCAGGAGCGCCGCCGGGAGCGCCGCCCCGAGGGCGGTTGCCCGTCGCCGGCGGCGCCGTCGTCCGGGGAGAGGTATGCGGGCAGGCGGGGTGGCGGCCATTCGCCGGGGAGGATAGAAGTACGCGGGGGGTTCGGCCCGGGTCGTCCCGTAGAATCCGGGAATGGAAATCCAGGGCACCGAAATCGTCGCCGCGCCCCGCGAGAAGGTGTGGCGGTTCGTGACCGACGCCGAGTCGGTCGGAGCGTGCACTCCCGGCGTGGAGTCGGTGCGCGTCCTGGAGCCGGGTCGGAAGTTCGAGGTGGTGGGCGGCGTGAATCTCGGAACGGTGGCGCTCAAGGCGACGACGGTCTTCGAGTGGACGGACCTGGTGGAACTCGAAGAGGCCCGGATGACCATGCGGGGGAAAGGCCCGGGCACGACCATCGACGGCGTGAGCGAGTTGCGCCTGCGGGATGCCGACGGCGGCACCGCGCTCGACTGGAAGGGGACCGTGAAAGTGCGGGGGCCGGTCGCGGCGATGGCCGCCCGGCTGCTCCAGCCGGTGACCGAGCGCGTGCTTCGCGAGTTCTTCGCCGCCGTCAAGTCGAAGATCGAGTCGTCGGCGGAGACCGACTGACCCCTCGCGCCCTCCCGCCCGCGGCGCCGCCGCGGCCTCCGGGAAGCCATCGCAAGAGAGGAACAGGGCCATGATCCACTACGGAGACAGCGACCTCCGATCCGTCGGGACCGTCCGCCGCCGCCCCGCGCGGCCGTATCGGGTGATCGTCGGCGCCGCCGCGGCAGCGCTCTGGGCCTCGGTCGGCGCCGCCGCGCAGACCCCGTACTTCCCGGAGCGCCACGAATGGCTGACCCGGGCGCCGGCGGAAGCCGGCTTCGACCCCGCGGCGCTCGAAGAAGCGATGGACTTCGCCTCGGCGTCGGAGTCGGACGCTCCGCGCGACCTGGCGCTCAACCACGAGTTGACCTTCGCCCGCGAGCCCTTCGGGAGCCGGATCGGTCCCACGACGGTGCGCGGCGCCCTCAGCGGGATCGTCGTCCGGGGCGGTTACCTGGTGGCCGAGTGGGGCCCCGCCGAGAAGGTGGACATGACCTTCAGCGTCTCCAAGACCTTCCTCTCCACCGCGGTGGGCCTGCTCTACGACGACGGCCTCATCGCCTCGGTGGACGACCGGGTGGGGCCGTACATGCCCGACGACGAACTGTTCGGGGCCGAGCACAACCGCCCGATCACCTGGGACCACCTGCTGCGGCAGACCAGCGACTGGCAGGGGACGCTCTTCGGCAAACCCGACTGGGCGGACCGGCCGGTGGGCGACCACCCCTTCGAGTACCCGGACCGGCCGATGCACGAGCCCGGAACCCACTACAAGTACAACGATGTCCGGGTGAACCTGTTGGCTCTGGCGGCGCTCCAGGTGGCGCGCGAGCCGCTTCCGGTACTGCTCCGCGAGCGGATCATGGATCCCATCGGCGCCTCGAACCGCTGGAGGTGGCACGGCTACGAGAATTCCTGGGTCATGGTGGACGGCCGCCGGATCCAGTCGGTCAGCGGCGGCGGCCACTGGGGCGGGGGAATGCACATCAGCGCCCGCGACTTGGCGCGCTTCGGGCTCCTGTTCCTGCGCGGGGGCCGGTGGAAGGGCGAGTCCCTGATCTCCGAGGAATGGATCGCGATGGCCCGGACGCCGGGAGAAGTGAATCCCGGTTACGGCTACATGAACTGGTTCCTGAACCACCCGGTGGACCGGGACGGCGAACTCGCGAAATCCGTCCCGGCGGCGCCGGATACGGCGGTCACCTTCCGCGGCGCCGGCAGCAACATCGTCTATGTGGACCGGGAAAACGACCTGGTGGTCGTCGTCCGCTGGATCCGGGGAGACGCGGTGGCCCCGTTCCTCGAACGCGTCCTCGCCGCGCTCGATTCCGGAGCGACGGACGGACGCTGAACGCCCTCGCCGGCGCTCCGGCGCGGCGGGGCCCGCGGGCGGCGCCCCGTGCTACGATCCTTCGCCGCATCGGTCAGGCGCGTAGCTCAGGGGGAGAGCGCTACCTTGACACGGTAGAAGTCGGCGGTTCAAATCCGCCCGCGCCTACCACCCAGCGCGCCGTCGGGGGTTCCCGATGGGGGTTCCCGATCGGGCGGCCCCGCCGTGTCCGGAGGGCGGCCCGTCCGCGGGTCGGCGGCTTCGATCCGCGGCCGGTCCGCGGAACCCCGGCGTCCGCATCGCGTTACTCGCCCTCTCCGGCCCTTCGCTTCGGCAAAAAGACACCGCTCTTCCAGGAAACATGACCACCGATCCCGTTCGCCTCTCGCTGCCGGACGGGGTGAGTCTCGAGATACCCGCCGGGGCGCCGCTCGCCGAAGCCGCCCCGAAGACCGCGGTGGCGGCCATCTTCGCCGGCCGGGAAGTGGACCTCGCGTTCCGCCCGGAAGAAGACGGCGAAGTGGAGTTCCTCACGGCGGAGGACCCGCGCGGCCTGTATGTGTTCCGCCACAGTTCCGCGCACCTGCTCGCCGCCGCCGTCAAGGAGGTCTTTCCCGACGCGCAATACGGCGTGGGGCCGCCGATCACCGACGGCTTCTTCTACGACTTCCGCGTTGACGAACCGTTCACCACCGAGGACCTCGAGCGGATCGAAAAGCGCCTGCGGGAACTGGTGAAACGGCGCCTGCCGTTCGAGCGCGAGCACCTGAAGAAGGAGGAAGCGATCCGCGTTTTCGAGGAGCAGAACGAACCGTTCAAGGTGGAACTCATCCGCGAGAAGGGGGACGAAACGGTTTCCTGTTACCGCGTCGGGAACTTCTTCGACTTCTGCGACGGGCCCCATGTGCCGCACAGCGGGGTGGTCCGGGCGGTCAAGGTCCTCTCGAGTTCCAACGCCTACTGGAAGGGCGATGCCGACGGCATCCCGATGCAGCGCATCTATGCGACGAGTTTCACCGACCGGAAGGAACTCGCCGCGCACCTCCACCGCCTCGAAGAGGCGAAACGTCGGGACCACCGGCGCATCGGCAAGGACCAGCGCCTGTTCCTGATCGCCGAAGAGGCGCCGGGGCAGGTGTTCTGGCTGCCGGCCGGCATGGGGATCGTGAACCGCCTGGTCGAAACCATGCGGGAGAAACTCGACCGGCGCGGCTACCAGGAGATCCGCACGCCGCTCGTGCTCAGGGAGACGGTCTGGGAGCGCAGCGGGCACCTCGACCACTACCGCGACAACATGTTCTTCGTCGAGTCGGACGAGTCACGCTACGGGCTGAAGCCGATGAACTGTCCGGGAGCGGCGCTGGTGTACCGCTCGGACATCCGTTCCTACCGGGACCTGCCGCTGCGCTTCTCCGAGTTCGGGCACTGCCACCGTTTCGAACCCTCGGGCGTGCTCTCCGGCCTCACCCGCGTCCGGGCTTTCACTCAGGACGACGCCCACATCTACTGCCGACTCGACCAGGTCGAGGCGGAAATCCTGGGAATGATGGAGTTGGTCTCCGAGGTTTACGGCGACTTCGGTTTCGAGGACATCCGGGTGGAACTCTCCACCCGCCCGGAGAAGTCGGTCGGCGGGGACGCGGCCTGGGAATCGGCGGAAGCGGCCCTCGCCTCCGCGCTTGCGGCCTCGGGCCTCGACCACGCCCTGAACCCCGGCGACGGGGCGTTCTACGGCCCGAAGATCGACTTCCATGTCCGGGACGCCCTCGGCCGGTCGCACCAGTGCGCGACGATCCAACTCGACTTCTCGCAGGCCGACGCCTTCGACCTGACCTACGCGGCGGAATCCGGCGGGCGGGAGCGCCCGGTGGTGATCCACCGCGCCATCCTCGGATCGGTGGAGCGGTTCTTCGCGCTTCTGGTCGAGCACACCGCCGGCGCGTTCCCGGTGTGGATCGCTCCGGCGCAGGCGCTGATCGCCCCGATCGCCGACCGGCACCGGGAGGCGGCGAGCGGCCTCGCCGGGCGGCTCTCCGCCCGCGGGCTGCGCGTGGAGGTGGACGACCGCCGGGAGAAGATGGGCTACAAGATCCGGCAGGCGGAACTCCGGCGCATCCCCTTCATGCTGGTCTTCGGGGACCGGGAACAGGAGGAGGGCGTCCTGACCGTCCGCACCCGGGGAGTCCGGGAGCAGGAGACGCTCACCGAAGCGGAATTCGCCGAGCGGCTGGAGGCCCTGGTCGCCTCCAGGGCGCCGACTCCTTGACCTCCGGCGGCCGTTCGGTTCGCGGCGGGCGCCGCTCCCGGAGCGGCGCGGATTGCAAAATCGGCGGGCCAGTGGTGATAATCCCGGATTCCGCAACCACCTGCGGAGGTGATCCATCGAAAATTCGCTCCGAGTAAACGACCGCATTCGCGCGCAGGTCGTCCTCGTCATCGGCGAGTCGGGCGAGAAACTCGGCGAACGGGCGCTGGAAGAAGCGCTCGGCCTGGCTCGGGACCGCGGCCTCGATCTCGTCGAGATCGTGCCGGACCGGGTCCCGCCGGTCTGCAAGATCATGAACCACGGCCGGTTCGTGTACCAGCAGAGCAAGAAACTGCAGGAGAACCGGCGGCACCAGCGTCAGAACCAGGTCAAGGAAGTCAAGTTCCGCATCATCATCGGCGTGCACGACCGGGAAACGAAGATGCGGCAGATCCGGCGCTTCCTCCACGAAGGGCACAAGGTCAAGGCCACGATCTGGTTCAAGCGGGCGCGCGAGCGCAGCCACCGGGAGATCGGCGACCAGATCCTCGACGAAGTGACCGAGGAACTCCGCGAGGTGGCTTCGGTGGAGTCGCGGTCAAGCATGGTCGGGAACCAGATGAGCATGATCCTGAGCCCGGCCCGCCGGCTGCTCGACGCGCTCCGCACCGGGCGCACCGGCCGCGCCGGGGAGGACGCCGCGCCGAAGCCGCGCCGCGCCGCCCGGGAGGCCGCGGCGGCGAGCGCGGCGCCGGCGGCGGAGTCGGACGGCCGGCCCGCCGCGGGCCCGGTCGAGCCCGAGCCGGCGGCCGCGCTCGCCGCCGCGCCGGGAAGCGCGGCTTCCCGCTGAGCCCGGCGCGCCGCTCCCGTTAGAGTCCCCGTTTCCCGGAGTCCCCGTTCCCCGGAGTCCCCTCCCTGCCGCCGCAAACCCTTGCCGAGACGATGAAGATCAAGCGAAAGACCCACCGAGGCGCCGCCAAGCGCTTCTCGAAGACCGCCTCGGGCCGCGTGCGCCGCCGCCGCGCCTACCACAGCCACATCCTGACCAAGAAGTCCTCGAAGCGCCGCCGCCGCCTGCGCAGCGGCTCCTGGGTGTTCCGGGGCGAGGCGAAGAACATCGCCTCCATCATCGGCTGAGACCGGGGAGCGAGAGGCCATGTCACGCGTCAAGAGGGGAACGCACCGGCGGGACCGCCGCCGCCGCGTCCTGAAACTCACCCGCGGCTACCGCGGGATGCGGGGCTCGCTCTACCGCCACGCGAAACAGGCGGTGGATCGGGCGCTCTCCTACGCCTATCGGGACCGCCGCCGGAAGAAGCGCGACTTCCGCCGGATCTGGGTCACCCGCATCAGCGCCGCGGCCCGCGAGCGGGGGCTCCCCTACGCCCGCTTCGCGCACGGCCTGTCCGTGGCCGGAGTCGGCGTCTCGCGCAAGCAGTTGGCGGAACTCGCCGTCCACGATCCCGGCGCCTTCGACCGGCTGGTGGACACCGCCCGCGCCGCCCTCGACGACCGGTCGGCCTAGGCGGGTCGGCCTCGAGTCGGAGCCGCCGGCGGCCCGAACGGAACCGGTGCCCGAACCGCCGGCCTCCGGGGCGCCCGAGGCGGAGGCGGCGGACACCCGCGCCGCGTTCTCCGAAGCGGCGGCCGCCGCGCGCGGCCTGATCCCCGAACTCGAGCGGCTGGCGGTTCGCGCGCGCCGGCGAAGGCAGCAGGCGGACGAAGAGCGCGGCCGGGCGGAGGCGGCGGAGGCCGCCCGACGGGAGGCGGAGTCGGCCCAACGCGAGGCCGAGTCGGCCAAACGCGAAGCGGAATCGGCCCAACGCGAAGCGGAGTCGGCGCAACGCGAGGCCGAGTCGGCCCAACGCGAAGCGGAGTCGGCCCAACGCGAAGCGGAATCGGCCCGCACCGCCGCCGAGGGCCGGGAGGCCTCCGAAACGGAGAAGCGCGAGGCGGCCGAGGCGGACTCGCAGGAGCAGCGCTCCCGCGCCGACCGGGCGCTCTCGGCGGTGCAGGTTCTCCGGGAAGAGCGCGCCGAGGCGCGCCGGGCGCTCGCGACCGTGTTGGACGAGCCGGGCGCGGGCCAACCGGGCGCGGGCGAGCCGGGCGCGGGCCGGCCCGAGCGGTCGGAACCGGCCGGAGCCGCTTCGTGAGCCGCACCGTCTCCGTCGAGGTGGACGGCAAGACCTACCTGCTCGCTTCGGACGAGGACGGGCCGGATCTCGCCGCGGTGGCGCTCCTCGTGAACGAGCGCCTCGCCGCCATCCGCAAGGCCTCCCCGACGATTTCGACGGAACGCTCCGCGATCCTCGCCGCCCTCAACCTCGGCGACGAACTGCTCCGGGAGCGCGCCGCCGGCCGCGAAGGGGCCGCCGCCGTCGCCGGGGCGGTCGCCGAGGTGCGGGAGCGCCTCGCCGGGCTGCTGGAAGAGGAGGCGTGACCCGGGAGGAGCGACTGCTCGCCCGGATCCTCGAGTCCCTCCGCGAGAACGCGCTCCCTTCGAGTTCCGGGAGCGGCGCCGGCGCCGGCCTGAACCCGGCGCCCGACCGGATCGGGCCCCCGCCAATCGGGCCCCCGCCAATCGGGCCCCCGACGGTCTCGCCCCCGTTGGTCGGGCCGGGCGACGACGCGGCCGTGCTCGCCGCGCCGGACGGGCGGACGCTGCTCCTCACCGTGGACGCCGCGGAAGACGGCGTCCACTTCGACCGCTGCCGGCACTTCCCGGAGGACATCGGGCGCCGCGCCGTCGCCGCGGCGGCGAGCGACCTGGCGGCGATGGGCGGGCGGCCGCTGGCCTTCCTCGTCTCGCTGACGGCGCCGGCGGGGGATCCGGAGGAAGACGAGGCGGCGCTCCGGGTCTCCCGCGCGGCCTCCCGGCGGGCCTCCGAGATCGGGGCGCCCGTGGTCGGCGGCAACCTCACCGCCGGCGCGCGGCTCGCGCTCCATGTGAGCGTCCTCGGCGCGATGGCGCCCGGCGTGGCGCCCCTCCTTCGCTCCGGCGCGCGCCCCGGTGACGGCGTGTTCGTCAGCGGGCCGCTCGGGGGGGCGGCGCTCGGCCTCGAGGTCCTGCGCCGGCGCGGGGAAGAGTCCGCCGGCCGGAGCGCGGACGACGAGGCGGCGCTGCGGAAGCACCTCGATCCCGAGCCGCGCCTCGCCCTCGGGGAGGCGCTCGCCGCAAGCGGTTGCGTTTCCGCGGCGATGGACCTCTCGGACGGGCTCGCGCTGGATCTCCACCGGCTCGCGGGGGCCAGCCGGGCGGGAGTCCTTCTCGAGGCCGAGCGGCTCCCCGTCGCCCGATCCCGGGCCCGGGCGGGCGCCGCCGCGCCGGCCCGCGCGTTCGACGCCGCGCTGTTCGGCGGCGAGGACTACGAGTTGCTGTTCACCGGCGCCGACGAGGCGGCCCTCCGGGAAGCGGCCGCGAAGGCCGGCGAACCCCCGCCGGTCCGGATCGGCGAGGTCGTCGCGCCGGATCTCGGAGTCCGCATCCGCGCCGCCGGCGGCGAGCCGGCGCCGCTCCCGCGCCGCGGCTGGGACAGCCTCGCCCCGCCGACCGGCTGACCGGGAACGGGAGTCGGCTCAGACGATCTCCGCCACGGCCGCCGCGGCGGAGAGGAGCGGCGCCTCGCGCCAGGGCGCGGCGACGAGTTGCACCCCGAAGGGGAGCCCCTCCCGCTCCCCGGCGGGCAGCGAGATCGCCGGGACCCGGGCGAGCGCCGCGAGGATCGTGAAGCGGTCGGAGTCGTATTCGGCGCTCGGGTCGGGTTCCTCCCCGATCCGGCGCGGAGGCTCGACGGTGGTCGGGAGGAGGAGGAATTCCGCCTCGTCGAAGAGGCCGAGCAGCGCGGCGGTGATCTCCCGCCGCGCCTCGCCGGCGGCGTGGTACACCGCGTCCCGGTACCCCTTCGACAGGATCGTCGCGCCGAGCAGCACCCGTCGCCGCACTTCGGCCCCGAAGCCGAGGGAGCGGGTCTCCCGATAGACATCGAACAGCCAGCCGGCGCCCCGCCGCCTTCCGTAGCGCATCCCGTCGAAGCGGGCGAGGTTGGAACTCGCCTCCGCGCAGGCGAGGAGGTAGTAGGCGGCGACCGCGGCCTCCGGAGGGGGCAGGGGCGCCTCCCGGACCTCGCAGCCGGCCTGCTCGATGGCCCGCACCGTTCGGGAAAAGGCCTCCCGCGAGGCCGGATCGAGGGCGGCGAGTTCCTCCGGCCCGGCGACGGCGAGCCGCTTCGGGAGCCGGGGCGCTTCGGCGGCGGCGCCGAAGTCCGGGACCGGCCGGGAGGCGCTGGTGGCGTCCCGCGGATCCTCCCCGGCGATGACGGTGAGCAGGCGCCCGACCCACGCCAGGTCCGCGGAGAGGCACCCCACCTGGTCGAACGAGGAGGCGTAGGCGGTGACGCCGTAGCGCGAGACCCGGCCGTAGGTGGGGCGGATGCCGAAGATCCCGCAGTGCGCCGCCGGCTGGCGGACCGAGCCGCCGGTGTCCGTGCCGAGCGCGGCGAACGCGGAGCCGGCGGCGGCGGCCGCGGCCGAGCCGCCGGAGGAGCCGCCGGGGATCCGCAGCGGATCCGCCGGGTTCCCCGTCGGGTGTCGGTAACTGCGGGTGGTGGAGGAGCCCATCCCGAACTCGTCGAGGTTCGTCTTGCCCACGATCACCGCTCCGGCGCGGCGGAGCCGTTCGACCACGGTCGCGTCGTAAGGCGCGCGGTAACCGTCGAGCAGGGCCGACCCGGAGGTGCAGGGCGCGCCGCGGACGGCGATGTTGTCCTTGACGGCGACCGGCAGGCCGGAGAGCGGCCCCCGCTCCGCGCCCGGCAGGGAGTCCTGACGACGCGCCTCCGCGAGCGCCCCTTCCGGGTCGAGATGGAGGAAGGCGCGGAGCGATGGCTCGGTCTCCCGGGCGCGGGCGAGCGCGGTCCGCGCGGCCTGCTCGGCGCTCAGCCCGCCCGCCCGAAGACGCGCCGCCGCCGCCCGGACGGGGAGTCCCTGCGATCCGCCCTCCACGGCAAACGCCTCCCGGTCAGCAGCCCGGAGAGAAGATCGGGCGGCGCCGCCCCTCGGCGCGAAGCGCCGGGGGGAATCGCGATGCGATTCGCGCCGTCACAGGACGCGGGGCACGAGGAGCAGTCCCTCGCGGCGCTCCGGCCCGAGGGCGCCCACTTCCTCGGGCCCCGGCGGACGGGCGTCCGCGGGCGGCGCGTCCTCGCGCAGCCGGCAACCGGACTCCTCGGCCGGCCGCGGCTCTTCCTCCGGCGCGGCGAGCGGGACCTCGACGGGCGCGCGCCCGATCACCCGCTCGACCAGCGAGGAGAGCGTTTCCCGGGCCGTCGTGTAGGCGTGGTGTTCCTCCTCGGTCTCCGGGGCGTTCAGGCGCGACAGGGCGCACACCTTCCGGATCTCCTGCTCCCGGTTCACGACGCCCCTCCGGGGAAGTCCGGCGGCCCCGCCGCCTCCGGCGCGGAAAAGTCGCCGCCGTCGGCCCTATAGTCCGAACGATGCGAGGCGCGCGGCGGGCGGAGAGGGCGGCGCGGGCCGCGCCGTTCCTCGTCGGGCTCGCCGCCGCCGCTGCCGCAGCCGGCGCTCCGAAGTCCGGGCAGGACGACGGCGCCGTCCCCCCGGGCGCGCCCGTCGAGGAGCGGTTCACCTTCCCGGCGGAGTTCGAGCCCCACCGGGCGCTGTGGATGGCGTGGCCGACCTACGAGAACAAGGCCGGGCTCCCCACCGAGCCGCTGCTGCTCGAGATCGTCCGGGCCGTCGAGGGCCGGGTGGCCGTGGAGATCCTCGCCGGGGACGAGGCCGAGACCGCCGAGATCCGGGAAATCCTCCGCCGGGAGGGGCTGGACTCCGGGGAAGTCGGGATTCACGCCGTGCCGCACGGGGACATCTGGATGCGGGACATGGGCCCGATCTTCCTGCGCGGCGACCGAGGCGGGATGCGGGTGGCGGACTTCGGCTTCGACATGTGGGGGTACGAGTCGCCGGACTCGGCGAACTCGAGACTCGAGGAGGCGGTGGACCGGCGGGTCGCCGCCCTTCTCGGCCTCGACACCGTGCCCTCCGAACTCGTTTCCGAGGGCGGCTCTCGGGAGTTCAACGGCCGGGGAGTGATGCTCGCGGTGGAGGCCGTGGAGCGGCAGCGCAATCCGGGGTGGACGCTCGACGGGATGGTAGCGGAGTTCCGCCGGGTCCTCGGCGTGTCCAAGGTCATCTGGCTGGCCGAGGGCATGGCCGAGGACGACCACGCTTTCCGCGGCCCGCTCCCCGGCGGCGTCTATACGGTGATCACCACCGGCGGGCATGTGGACGAGTTCGCCCGGTTCTCCGATGCCCGGACGATCCTGCTGGCCGAAGTCACCGAGGAGGAGGCCCGCGCCGACCCGATCGCGGCGATCAGCCGCGAGCGCCTCCTGGAGAACGAAGCCCGGCTCCGGGCGGCCACCGACCTGGACGGGAACCCGTTCCGCATCGTGCGCGTGCCGGCGCCCGATTCCCTGTTCGAGACCATGCGCCGGGGCGACGGGGTCTTCGACTACCTCCAACCGCTGGAATACGAGGACGGCTCGACGATCCACCCGGACGACGAGATCCGGGTCATCGCCGCCGCCAGTTACCTCAACTTCATGGTGACGAACGGCCTGGTGCTGGCCCAGGCCTACTGGAAGCCGGGGCTCCCGGAGTCCATCCGGGAGAAGGACGAACGCGCGCTGGCGATCCTCCGGGAGGCCTTCCCCGGCCGCGAGGTCGTGCCCCTCGACGCGATGGCGGTCAACCTAGGGGGAGGCGGGATCCACTGCATCCTGCAGCAGGAGCCGCTCCGCACTCCTCCCCGTTGAGCCCCGGGGCGCCCCCGCGCGACGGTCGGCCGGGCGCCCCCCGCCGGGGGCGGCGGCGCGCTCCGGCTTGAGCGAGCCGCTCGCGGGCGGGCCGCTCAGCCTGCTGCCCTCGCTGACCGTCCTCGGCCTGGCGGTCCTCACCCGGCGTCCGCTGGAGGCGCTCATCGTCGGCTCGCTGGTCGGGTACGGGCTCCTCTCCGGGGCGGGCTTCGCCGCGTCCTTCCTCGAAGGGGCGCTCCGGGTGATGGCCGAACCGGCGAGCGGCTGGGTGATCCTGGTGGTGTCGCTCTTCGGCGCGCTGATCGGCGTACTCGCCCGCTCCGGGGGCTCGCAGGCCTTCGGCGCGGCGCTCTCCCGCCGCCTGCGCACCCCGCGGTCGCTGCTGTTCGGCGCCTTCGGGCTCGGCCTCGTCACTTTCGTGGACGACTACCTGAACGCCCTCGCCGTGGGTTCCGCGTTCCGCTCGGCCGCCGACCGCCTCCGGGTCTCCCGCGCCCGGCTGGCGTATGTGGTGGACAGCACCGCCGCCCCGGTCTGCGTCCTCGCGCCGGTCTCGACCTGGGCGGTCTTCCTCGCCGCTCTTTTCGAGGAGCGCGGTCTCGCCGCCGCCGGCGCGGGGGTCGGCCTCTATGTCTCGCTCGTCCCGTTCTTCCTCTACCCGTGGTTCGCGCTGCTGGGCGTCCTGCTGCACCTCCGCGGCCCCGGCCTCGGCTTTTCCGCGATGGCGGCCTCGGAGCGCGCCGCCCGGGCGGGCCGGCCGGCCGCGGCGCCGGCGCTCGACGAGTCGCTGCTCCCGGGGGAGGGCGAAGCGCCGCCGGGCCGGCCCCGGCTCGCTCCCTGGGTCTTCGCCGGGCCGATCCTCGCGCTGCCGGCGGCGACCCTGCTCTTCGACGGCGACGCCCTCTTCGGGGTCTTCGCGGCGCTGGGGCTCGCCCTCCTGCTCGCCGCGCTGCTCCGGCCGGGCGGCGGGGCGGGCGCGGTCGCCGACGGCGCCGCGCGCGGCATGGAGCAGATGGTCTATCCGCTGGGGATCGTCCTCGTCTCCTTCGTCCTCCGCGATGTGAACGACGCCCTCGGCCTCACCGGGTTCGTCATCGCCGGAATCACGCCGATCGCCACCGCCTGGCTCCTCCCGGCGCTCGTCTTCGCGTCCCTCTCGGCGGTGGCCTTCGCCACCGGCTCCTTCTGGGGCGTCTATACGGTCGCGCTGCCGATCGTCCTCGGACTCCAGCAGGCGCTCGGCGCGCCCCTCCCGTTGACCCTGGGGGCGCTGGTGTCGGCGGGGGCCTTCGGCTCGCACGCCTGCCTCTACGGCGACGCCACCGTCCTCGCCGCGCGGAGCGCCGGCTGCCCGCTCGGGGAGCATGTGCGCACCCAACTCCCCTACGCGCTGCTCGCGGCCGCCGCGAGCATCCTCGGCTTCGCGGCGCTGGGACTGCTCTTCGCCTGACGCCGGGCCGTCGGCGGCTACCCTTTTCCGCCCCCGCCGTGTCCGTCCGCCTGGCCCTGATCCAGCGCTCCGTGGAGCCGGACCGCGAAGCCGCGCGGCAGGGAGCGGAGGACGCCGTCCGCGCCGCCGCCGAGGAGGGCGCCGGGATCGTCTGCCTGCCCGAACTCTACGACCTCCCCTACTTCCCGCGGGAGGTCTCGGTGGAACTCACCGCGCTCGCGGAACCCCAGCCCTCCCCCTCCAGCGCCGCCCTAGGGCGGCTGGCCGCGAAGACCGGCGTCGTGCTCGTCGTCCCGGTCTTCGAGCAGGCGGCGCCGGGGGTCGCCTTCAACACGGCGCTGATCTACGACGCCGACGGTTCGCTCCTGGGCCGCTACCGGAAGAACCACATCCCGGACGGCCCCGGCTACCACGAGAAGTACTACTTCACCCCCGGCGATGGCGGCTACCCGGTCTGGGACACCGCCCGCGGCCGGATCGGCGTGGGGATCTGCTGGGACCAGTGGTTCCCGGAGACCGTCCGCGCCTTCGCGCTCGGCGGCGCGCAACTCGTGCTGTTCCCGACCGCCATCGGGTCCGAGCCGGACCGTCCGGGCTACTCCTCGGAGGAGGCCTGGCGGACGGTGATGCGGGGCCACGCTGTCGCCAACGGCCTCTTCGTCGGCGCCGCGAACCGGGTCGGCGTGGAGGGGGACCTGACCTACTACGGGGGCAGTTTCGTGGCCGACCCCTTCGGCGAAGTGCTGGCGCGGGCCGGCGAAACGCCCGACCTGGCGCTCGCCGACCTCGAATTCGACCGACTCGCGGAACTCCGGAACCTCTTCCAGTTCTTCCGCGACCGCCGGGTGGACACCTACCGCGACCTGCTCCGCGTGACGCCGTCTCCGGCCGGTTCCCGCTGAGCGACGCCCGGCCCCGGAACGCGTGTTTTCAGCGGGCGCCCCGGCCGGGGCCGACGGCGCTTCCGAACGGGTCCGGGAGCAGGTCTTCCTCACGCTGGCCGCGGTCTTCCTGGCGGCGCTCGTCGCGTGCAACCTGATCGTCCGCAAGTTCTTCGTCTGGGAGATCCCGGCGCTGGCCTTCTTCGGCCTGGAGCCGGCGATGGAACTGTCGGTCGGCATCCTCGCCTACCCGGTGACCTTCATCTGCACCGACATCCTCTCGGAGTTCTACGGGCGGCGGCGGGTCAGCCAACTCGTCACCGCCGGCTTCTTCGCCAGCGCGTTCGTGGTGGGGCTGGTGGCCCTGTCGAACGCGGTCCCCGCCGCCTCCTGGAGCGAAGTGGACGACGCCACCTTCGACCTGGTGTTCGGCATCCAGACCATCGCGGTGACCGCCTCGATGGGGGCTTACCTGGGCGCGCAGTACCTGGACATCCGCCTGTTCCACTACTGGAAACGGCGCACCGGCGGCCGCCACCTGTGGCTCCGCAACAACGCCTCCACCTTCACCTCGCAGTTGGTGGACACCATCCTGGTTACGGTGCTGTTCGGCGTCCTCGGCGCCGAGGAGTTCACGGCGCAGCGGATCCCGGTGCTGATCGCCAACGGGGTGGTCTTCAAGTGGATCGTCGCCGTCGTGGACACGCCGCTGGTGTACGGAGCGGTCTGGCTCATCCGCGACCGGCTGCGGATCGCTCCGGCGCCGGCGGCCGGGGCGCCGGACGGGGGCGCTCCGGTCAGGCCTCGACGGTCATAGTGACGGCGGCCGCCGGCGCGGCCACCCAGTCGCAGGCGCGCTCCAGCCCCTCTTCGAGACCGACCTCCGGCCTCCAGCCGAGCGCGCGCATCCGCGAGGCGTCCACCGCATAGCGCCGGTCGTGGCCCGGCCGGTCGGCCACCCGTTCGATCCGCCCGGTCCGCCCGGTCCTTCTCCGGGCGAGGGCGATCAGGCGTTCGGCCATCTCCCGGTTCTCGGCGCCGCGCTCGGCGCTGATGTTGTAGATCTTCCCGGGTTCGCCCGACCGCAGCAGCAGGTGGAGCGCCCGGCAGAGGTCCTCGACGAAGATCCACTCGCGCACCTGCCGGCCGTCGCCGTACACCGGGAGCGCCTCTCCCGCCAGGGCGGCCGCCAGGAAGGTGGGGATCATCTTCTCCCGATGCTGGCGCGGGCCGTAGGTGTTCGCCGCCCGGCTCACCACGACCGGCAGGCCGTGGGTGGCGTGGTACGAGAGCGCGAGCAGGTCCGCCCCGGCCTTGCTCGCCGCATAGGGGTTCCCGGGGCGGAGCGGGGCCTCCTCGTCCGCCCGGCCCGAGGCGAGCGGCCCGTACACCTCGTCGGTGGAGACCTGCAGGAACCGGCGGCGCCTCCCCTCCGGCCCGCTCTCCCGGCCGGCCCGCCGGAACGCCTCGAGGAGGATCCCGGCGCCGTACAGGTTGGTGCGCGCGAAGGGCTCGCCCTCGGCGATGGCGCGGTCCACATGCGTCTCCGCGGCGAAGTTGACCACCCGGTCGACGCCCTCGACCAGCGGCCGCATCGTTTCGGCGTCGCAGATGTCCGCGTGGACGAAACGGTGGCGGGGATGCCGCTCGGCGTCCGCGAGGTTGTCGCGCGACCCGGCGTAGGTGAGCCGGTCCACCGTGATGACCCGCCATTCGGGCTCCTCCCTCAAGAGGAGGTCCACGAAGTGGCTGCCGATGAAGCCGGCGCCGCCGGTGACCAGGCAGACCGGCTCGCCGCGGCTCACGGGATCGAGACGGCGATCTTGCCGAAGTGCCGGCCGCTCTCGAGGAATTCGAGCGCCGCCGGCAGGTCGGCGAGCGGGTAGGTCCGGTCGATCTGCGGCCGGAGGTCGGAGGTTTCCAGGAACGAGACCAGGTCCCGGAGCGCCCGGCGGCAGTCGGTCATCACACCGGCGATGCGGATCCGGCGCATGATGGCCGGGGCCAGGTCCACCGGGGCGCTGAGCCCGGAGAGCGCGCCGAGGAGCGCCACCGTGCCGCCCGCCCGGGTGGCGCGAAGCGACTGGCTCAGGGTCGCCGCCCCCACATTCTCCACGACCAGGTCCGCGCCTTCGCCCCCGGTGACCTCGAGCGCCGCCCGCTCCCACTTCGGGACTTCCAGCCGGTGGATCCCCACCTCGGCGCCGAGCGCCCGGGCGCGGTCGAGTTTCTCCTCGGAGGAGGAGGTGAGGATCACCCGCGCCCCGAACGCCCGCGCCAGTTGGAGCGCGAAGACGGAGACGCCGCCGGCGCCGAGGGTGAGCACCGTCTGCCCCTCGCGCACCGGCCCTTCGGTAACCAGCGCGCTCCAGGCCGTGAGCGCGGCGATGGGGAGGGTGGCCGCCTCTTCGTGGGAATACCCGGCCGGCGCCCGGCAGAGCGCGGCCTCCGGCAGCGCCACCGCCTCCTGGCCCATTCCCGGTCCGGGGCCGCCGAGCGTCGCCCGGGCGTAGGCGCGGCGGAAGGGGCCGTCCTCCCAGCCGACCGCCGGGTGGGTGATCACCCGGTCGCCCGGCGCGAACTCGGCGGCCCCTTCGCCGACCTGCTCCACCACGCCGGCCCCGTCGCTCACCGGAACCTGGGGCAGGGGGAGCCGCGGGTTGTACGCGCCGCTCAGGATCAGCAGGTCCCGGTAGTTCAGCGAGGCCGCGCGCAGCCGGACGAGGACTTCGCCGGGGCCCGGTTCCGGCGCCGGGGACTCTTCGAGACGCAGGTTCTCCGCCCCGAACCGGTCGAAAACCCAGCGCTTCACGATTCGGCGAGTGTACCGACGGGAGGGACGCCTCCCGGCGAGCGAATCCGCCCCCCGGCTGTTAGGGTTTTCCCGCCGTGGCCGAAGCGACCGTTTTCGAACGCATCATCCGGGGGGAGATCCCCTGCCACCGGGTGTACGAGGACGACCGGGTCCTCGCTTTCCTCGATGTGGCGCCGCAGAGCCGGGGGCACCTGCTCGTCGTCCCCAAGGAGGCGAAGGCGACGCTCGGCGAGTTGTCGGACGAGTCCGCCGCCGCGCTCGGGCGCGCGCTGCCCCGGCTCGCCCGCGCCCTCGCCCGGGCGGTGGGCACGCCGCACCTGAATGTCCTCCAGAACAACGGGACCCCCGCCGGACAGACCGTCCACCATGTCCACTTCCACCTCATCCCCCGCTTCGGCCCGGCCGGCGCCGCCGGTTCCGGGCTGCAGGTCGCCTGGCGGCCGGGAGCGCTCGGCGCGCGCGAAGGCGCGGAGACGGCGGCGGCCATCGCGGAGGAAGCGGCCCGGGACTCCGGCGCCTGACCGGGGCCGGGGGAGTTCGCCGCGGCCGCCGCAGCGTCCACGCCGTCCGGCATGAGCGAGCCGAAGCGCCGGACCGGCGCCCAACTCATCTGGGAGACCCTGCTGCGGGAGGGCGTCGAGACCGTCTTCGGCTACCCGGGCGGGGCGATCCTCCCCGCCTACGACGCGATGCTGGACTACCCGGTCCGGCACATCCTGGTGCGCCACGAACAGGGCGCGACCCACATGGCGGACGGCTTCGCCCGCGCGACCGGCCGGGTCGGCGTGGCGATCGCCACTTCGGGGCCGGGCGCGACGAACATGGTCACCGGGATCGCCACGGCGATGCTGGATTCCTCGCCGATCGTCTGCATCACCGGCCAGGTGGGCAGCGGCCTCATCGGCACCGACGCCTTCCAGGAGACCGACATCACCGGGGTCACCCTCCCGATCACCAAGCACAACTACCTGGTGACCGAGGTGGACCAGATCGCCCCGGCGATCCACGAGGCGATGTATGTCGCCCGCTCCGGCCGCCCCGGCCCGGTTGTGGTGGACATCACCAAGGACGCCCAGCAGGCGGCGACCACCGGCGAATGGGACCCGGCGGACATCGAACTCCCCGGCTACTCGCCCACCCCGAGGCCCCGACCCGCCGAATACCGCGCCGCCGCCGCGCTGATCAACCGCGCCAGGCGCCCGGTCATCCTCGCCGGCCACGGCATCCTCCTGTCGGAGGCGACGGCGGAGGTGCGGGAACTGGTGGAGCGCGCGGACATCCCGGTGGCGATGACCCTGCTCGGCATCGGCTCGGTCCCCGCCCGGCACCCGCTGAACCTGGGGATGATGGGGATGCACGGCGAGAGTTGGGTCAACCACGCCATCCAGGAAGCCGACCTCCTCATCGCGCTGGGGATGCGGTTCGACGACCGGGTCACCGGCAAGTTGCAGCAGTACGCGCCGAACGCCCGGAAGATCCACCTGGACATCGACCCCTCGGAGTTCGACAAGAATGTCCGCGTGGACCTCGCCCTGGCGGGCGACCTGGCCGCCGTGCTCGGCGAGTTGCTGCCTTCGGTGCGGCCCCGGCGGCGCGAGAAGTGGATCGAGGCGATCACCCGGATGAAGGGGGACGCCGCCGTCCGCGACATCCAGAACCTGCCCGACGCCGGCGTCCTCTGCGCCGCCCATGTGATCCACGACATCTGGCGGCTCACCGGCGGGCGGGCGATCCTGGCCACCGATGTGGGGCAGCACCAGATGTGGGCGGCGCAGTACTACCGCCACGACGAGCCCCGGTCGCTCATCACTTCCGGCGGCCTCGGGACCATGGGGTTCGCCCTGCCGGCGGCGGTGGGCGCCAAGGTCGGCCGCCCCGACGAGGAGGTCTGGGTGATCGCCGGCGACGGCGGCTTCCAGATGACGATGTGCGAACTGGCGACGATCGCCCAGGAACGCCTCAAGGTGAACATCGCCGTCATCAACAACGGCTACCTGGGCATGGTGCGCCAGTGGCAGGAGTTCTTCTACGACCGCCGGTACGCCGGCACGCCGCTGCTCAGCCCCGACTTCGCCGCCCTGGCGCGCTCCTTCGGGCTCGGCGGCGAGTCGGTCGGCAGCCGGGCGGAGGTCGAAGACGCGGTGGAGCGCGCCCGCGCCGACGAACGGACGGTGGTGCTGGACTTCCGGGTGGAGCGCGAGGACACCGTGTACCCGATGGTGCCGACCGGCGCGGAACTCCAGGACATGATCCGCCGCCCGGAGCCGGCGCTCGCCGCTTCCGCCGCCGGCGAGGACGGCGGCCGCGAGTGGTGAGCCGGTGAGGGGATCGTGAGCGGCGGCGGGGAAGGGGACGGCATCCGGCCCCGGGTGTTCGCGGTCTGGGTGGAGGACCGCCCGGGCGTGCTGAACCGCATCACTTCGCTCTTCCGCCGCCGCGGCTTCAACATCGAGTCGCTCTCCGTCGGCCGGGCCAAGGCGCCGGGCGTTTCCCGGATGACCATCGTCGTCCGCACCGACGCGACCGGCGCCAAGCGGATGGCGGTCCAGTTGTACCGGCTGGTGAATGTCCTCCGGGCGGACGACATCACCGGGGCCGCGGCGATCCGCAAGGAACTGGCGATGTTCAAGGTCTCCGCGAACGCCAAGGAGCGGACCGAGGTCATCCAACTCGCGACGGCCACCGGCGCCCGGATCGTGGATGTGGCGCCGGGTTCGGTGGTGGTGGAAGCGGCGGCCGCGCCGGAGAAGATCGAAGGGCTCGCCGAAGTGCTCCGCCCCTACGGCATCCTGGAGCAGGTGCGCACCGGCCTCGTGGGGATGGCGCGGGGCGCGGAGAGCGTGATGCGCGACCCGGCCGCCCGCCGGGTCCCGCAGCCCTCCGCCGGCGGCGCCGAGGACGATCCGGAGTCGGGGCGCCCTCCGGCTTCCTCCGACGGTTCGGTCTGACGACTTCGCCCCATGGTTCCGGCCGACGCTTCCGTATAGTTAGTTCGCCGCGCGCCCGCCGCTTTCCGGGTCGGGCCCCGGGGCCGGCGGAACCGGCGCGGGGCGCTCGGGCCGCCGCTCCGCGCGGCCGCGCCGGGCGCCCGCCTCCCGGCAACCGAGCCCCGGCCGGCCCTCCCGAAGGAAGTCCCCATGGCGAACATCTACTACGACGACGCTGCCGATCTCTCCCTGATCCGCGCCAAGAAGGTCGCGGTCTTCGGCTACGGCTCGCAGGGCCACGCCCACGCGCTGAACCTGCGCGACAGCGGGGTGGAGGTCCGCGTGGCGCTCCGTCCGGGGAGCCGGTCGCGCGAGCGCGCCGAAGCGGACGGGCTGACCGTGGTGGACGGTGAGGAGGCGGCGGAGTGGGGCGAAGTCATCTCCCTGCTCACCCCGGACACCGGCCAGGCGGAGATCTACGAGACCCAGGTCGCCCCGCGCCTCGGCGCCGGCAAGACCCTGATGTTCGCCCACGGCTTCAACATCCGCTTCGGCGCCATCCGGCCGCCGCCGGAGGTGGATGTCTCGCTGATCGCGCCCAAGGCGCCGGGGCACCGGGTCCGGGAACTCTTCGTCGAAGGCGGCGGCACGCCGGCGCTCGTGGCGGTGGAGCGGGACGCCTCCGGGAGCGCGCTCGCCCTCGCGCTCTCCTACGCCCGGGGCGTCGGCCTCACCCGCGCCGGCGTGATCGAAACCACCTTCGCGGAAGAAACCGAGACCGACCTCTTCGGCGAGCAGAGCGTGCTCTGCGGCGGCGTCAGCGCGCTGGTCAAGGCCGGGTTCGAGACGCTGATCGAGGCCGGTTACCAACCGGAGATCGCCTACTTCGAGTGCCTCCACGAACTGAAACTCATCGTGGACCTCTTCTACCGGGGCGGCCTGAACTACATGCGGTATTCCGTCTCGGACACCGCCGAGCACGGCGACTACACCGGCGGGCCGCAGATCGTCACCGACGAGACCCGCGCGGCGATGCGGCGCATCCTCGCCGAGGTGCGAAGCGGCGCCTACGCGAAGAAGTGGATCGAAGAAGACCGCAACGGCCGCCCCTGGTTCATGGAGCAGCGGCGGAAGGAGCAGGAGCACCCGATCGAGACGGTCGGCGCCGAACTCCGCAAGATGATGCCGTTCCTCGACGCGGTGACCCTCAAGGAATCCGTCTGACCGCTCCCCCGTTCCGCGCCCCCGCTTCCGGGCGCGGGCCTCGTCCGGGAAACCCGCCCCGCGGAGGTATGCACTTGTCCCGATTCCCTCGCCCGCTCCGGCTCGGAGCGCTCTTCCTCCTCCTCGCGACCGGGCCGGCGCTTCCCGCCGCGGCGCAGCCGCCGACGCCCGCCGAAGTCCTGGGTTTCGAGCCCGGGGACGACTACCGGCTCGCCAAGTGGGACGAGTTGACCGGGTACTACCGCCGTTTGGCCGAAACCAGCGACCGCGTGGAGTTGCGCGAGATCGGGGAGAGCGTCCTCGGCCGCCCGCTGTTCGTCCTCTATATCTCCTCCGAAGAGAACCTCGCCCGGCTGGACGAGATCCGGGAAACCAGCGCCGCGCTGGCGAACGCCCGCCTCTCGCCGGAGGAAGCGGCCGACCGCGCCGCCGGCGGCAAGGCGGTGGTCTGGATCGACGCCGGACTCCACGCCACCGAGGTGGCGCCCGCGCAGATGGCGCCGCTGCTCGCCTGGCGGGTCGCGACCGAAGAATCGACGGAGATGCGCCGCATCCGCGACGAAGTGGTGCTCATCCTGATGCCGTGCATGAATCCCGACGGGCTCGACATCGTGGCGTCCTGGTACCTCAGCCAAGTGGGGACGCCGTTCGAAACCACCCGGCCGCCCGAGTTGTACCACCACTATGTCGGGCACGACAACAACCGCGACTGGTTCATGAACAACATGCCGGAGACCGCCGCGGTGAGCCGAATCCTCTACCGGGAATGGTTTCCCCAGGTGGTTTACAACCACCACCAGACCGGGCCGGCCTGGGCGCGGATCTTCATTCCCCCGTTCGCCGACCCGGTGAATCCGCGGATCCACCCGGGCGTCACCACCGGCGTGAACATCTTCGGCTCGGCGATGGCCAGCCGGTTCGCCCTGAAGGGAATGCCCGGCGCCGTCTCCGACATGATCTATTCCATGTGGTGGAACGGCGGTATGCGCACCGTCCCGTACTTCCACAACATGATCGGGCTGCTCACCGAGACCTCCCACGCCTCGGCCAGCCCGAGGAACTACGACCCGGAGGACCGGCCGGAGTTCGTGGGGAATCCCCGGCGCGGGCAGGCCGCGCCGACCAACGGCACCGATGTCTTCTATCCCTATCCGTGGGAAGGGGGCGAGAGCCCGTTCAGCGACCCGATTCGCTACACGCTGACCGCTTCCATCGCCGTCCTCGACACCGCGGCGAGGATGAAGGAGAAGTGGCTCCACGACATCTGGCGGATGGGCCGGGACGCCATCGAGCGGAGCGAGGGCGGCTGGGTCGTCCCGGCGGAGCAGTGGGATCCGGGAGAAGCCGCCGCGATGGTGAATGTCCTGCTCGACGGCGGGATCGAGATCGAACGGGCGGACGAGGCGTTTTCCCTGGGAGACGAGTCGTTCGCCGCCGGCGCCTACCTGATCTCCCGGAAGCAGGCGTTCAGCGCCTACGCCGCGGACCTGCTCGAGGCCCAGGACTATCCGGACCGGCGCCGAACCCCGGACGGCGCCCCTGACCCGCCGTACGACCTGGCCGGCTGGACGCTCCCGATGCAGATGGGGATCCGGGTGGAAGCGGTGGACTCGCTGCCGGCGCCGGCGTCCTCCCCGGTCGCCGGGCCGGTCGCCGCGCCTGCCGGCGAAGTCTCCGGGGGCGCCGGGTTCGGCTACGCGATCTCGCACCGCCCGAATGCTTCGGTGGTGGCGCAGAACCGGCTGCTCGCCGCCGGCGCCGTCGTGAGTTGGGCGGCCCGGCCGTTCGAGTCCGGCGGCTCGGAATTCCCCGCCGGCACGCTGGTCGTCCGGCGCTCGGCGCCCTCCGAGTCGCTGGTGGAGGGGATCGCGGCCGAGTTGGGCCTCGATGTCCACGGCCTGGCGGAGTCCCCGGACGCGCCGCTGCTGACGCTCCGCGCCGTGCGGGTGGGCCTCTACAAGTCGTTCGTCGCGAGCATGGACGAAGGCTGGACCCGCTGGATGCTCGAGGACTACGAATACGAACTCGAGACCATCGAGGACGGCGATGTGCGGAGCGGCGACCTCTCCCGGTTCGATGTGATCGTCCTGCCGCACCAGTCGCCGGAGGCGATCCTGAACGGCCACGCCCCCGGCACGATGCCGGAGGAGTACACCGGCGGGATCGGGCTCGAAGGGACGCTCGCGCTCTCCCGGTTCGTGGAGGAGGGAGGCACGCTGGTCGCGCTCGACGCCGCCGGCGACTTCGTGATCTCGCAGTTCGGACTGCCGCTGCGGAACGCCACCGCCGGCCTCGCGCCCGAGCGGTTCTTCATCCCCGGGTCGCTGATTCGCGCCCGGGTGGACACCGCCCACCCGCTCGCCTTCGGGATGCGCGAGGAAGTCGCCGTGCAGTTCGTCCGCAGCCGCGCGTTCGAGACCGTGCGCCTGCCGCGCCGCCGGGAGGGCGGGGAAGAGACCGCGCCGCCGTCCCCTCCGCCGAATGTGGAGGTCGTCGCCCGTTACGCCGAGGACGACCTGCTGATGAGCGGCTGGGCGCTCGGCGAGGAGAGCGCCATCGGCGGCAAGATCGCCATGGCCCGCGCGCCGGTCGGCGCCGGGGAAGTCGTGGTGTTCGGCTTCCGCCCGCAGTTCCGGGGGCAGCCCCGCGGCACCTACAAACTCTTCCTGAACGCCCTCAACGGAGCGAGCGTCGAGGACTTGAGCCAGCCCTGACTCCGGCGCCCCGAGCCGCGCGGGAGGAACGCGGTGGGAGGGGACGCCGGTTCGCTAGAATTCCCGGCTCCCCTCCGAACCACCTCCCTCCCCGAAACGCCCGGACTGCCGCCCCGCCGCCCGCCTCGCCCGAACCGCCCCGAGCCGACGCCATGTCCCGAACCTGCAAACTGACCGGAAAGCGGCCGTTGGCCGGCAACTCCATCAGCCACGCCCACAACAAGAACCGGCGCCGGCAGTTGCCCAACCTGCAGTGGAAGTCGGTCTGGGTCCCGGAACTCGGCCGCTCGGTCCGGCTCCGGCTGAGCGTCCGCGCGCTGCGGACGATCGACAAGAAGGGGCTGCTGGCCTACCTGAAGGACGAAGGGCTGCGGCTTCGGGATGTCCTGCCGGCCCGCGCCCACGCCCGCCGCTCGGACTGAACCCCCGGTCCTCCGGGGCTCCTCCGGCGCCGAGGCCGGCGCCCGCCGGTAACGCCGAAGCGCCGCGCTCCGGGCGATGATCGATCGGGAGCGGCTGCTCGCTTCGATCCGGGCCGGGGAAGACTCCGAACTGGAACTCGCGGAAGTCGTCTTCCGCGGCGGCCGCGTCACCCTCGGCGGCAGGAAGGGGCGGGCTGCGTCCGAGTTGGCCGAGGTCTTCGTCAGCATGGCGAATACCGGCGGGGGCCTCGTCGTTTTCGGCGTCCGTGACTCCGACCGCGCTGTCGTGGGCATCGAACCGGGTCGGCGAGAGGCCGTCGAGCGGTTCGCGGTGGATGCCGCCGCGGAGAACTGCGAGCCGGCGATCTTCCCCGGTCTCGACTGGGAACACCTGCCCGGCGCGGACGGAATCGAGCGGCTCTGCCTGGTGGTCCGTATCCCGCGCTCGCTCCACGAAGTGCACCGGACGAACGAGGGCCGCTATCTGGAGCGAATCGGGACGCATCGGCGTTTGGTCTCCCCCGATCGACTCTCGCGGCTCCTGATCGGGCGCGGACTCGCGGCGCCGGTCGAAGTTTGGCCGGCCAGACAGGGCCGGCTGGACCAACTCGACCGCGGACGCCTCGTCGAGTACTTCCGGGGCCGCTTCGCCGACTGGTCTCCTCCCGCGGACTGGCCCCTCGGGTGGACCGAGGCGCTCGTCCCGCACAAACTCGCCGCGGTGACGGATGCCGGGCCGACCCCGACGAATCTCGGCATCCTGATGTTCGCCGAACGGCCGGAACGAGTCCTGCCGAGCGCCTTCGTCGAGATGGTCGCCTACCGGCGCGACGAGCCGGACGGCAACTCGGCGGACAGCAAACGGATCACCGGGCCGATCCCCCGCCAGATCGAGGCGGCGGTGACTTACCTCCAAGTGTCCCCCCTGAACCCCGTCCTTTCCGTGAAGGGCGGCGGCGGGAGGAAGGATTACCCGGCGTACGACCTCCGCGCGCTCCAGGAAGCGGTGGTGAACGCGGTCGTCCACCGCGACTACGCCGCGCCCTCGCAGGTCATCGTCCGACTGTTCCCGGACCGGATCGAGTTCGCGAGTCCGGGCGCCCTCCCGAACGGTCTGACGCCCGCGGACCTCTACGCCGGCTGCATGCCCCGCCGGCGCAACGAGAACCTCGCCGGGTTCCTCCGCTACTACGAGAGCCGCGCCACCGGGGGAGCGTTCATGGAGGCGCGCGGCGAAGGCTTCCTGAACCTCGTCCGCGCCAGCGAACGCCTCTCCGGCCGCCGCCCCCGGCTGGAAGAGATCGGGGACTCGACGAAACTCACGATCTACGCCGCCGCGCCGGAGGCCGCCGGGGCCTGAGCCCGCCCGGCGGCGGCGCGCGGGCGCCGCCGGTATTCTCCGATCCCCCCGCGGCCGCCCGGAGCGGCGGCGTTCAGGAGAGGAGACACCGGAACGGAATGCGAGACCCCTTCGACCCGCGGCTCCGGGCATACGGCGCCCCCGCGGCCCCCGCTGCGTTCGGGGCGCTCCTGGCCGTCTCGACCCTCGTCGGCGCCGCCTCGGCGCAGACGCCTGCGGAGAGCCCGTTCGAGCCCGCCGGCGGCTATTTCGAGCCTGCCGGCGGCTATCCGGCGGCGCGCCACGGCGGGAACTACATGCACAACTACTACTTCCCTCCGGCGCCGAGCGGCACTCCCTGGGCGCCGGCCTGGGCCCCGGACGGCGCCTCCATCGCCGTGGCGATGTCCGGCTCCATCTGGCGGGTGGATCCCGAGACCGGCGCCGCCGAAGAGTTGACCTCCGGCCCCGGCTACCACTCGCTGCCGGCCTGGTCGCCCGACGGTCTATACCTCGCCTATACGGTGGACGACAACGGCGGCAACATCGGGATCGGACTCCTCGACCTCGAATCGGGAGAGCAGCGAATGCTCCTCGACGACGAGCATCTCTACACCGATCCGACTTTCTCCCCGGACGGGACGAAATTCGCCTATGTCACCACCGCTCCTTCCGGCTACTTCAATGTCCGCATCCGGGAGTTCCGGGACGGCGGGCTGACCGGCCCCGCTATCGAGGTGACGCGCGACAACGACTTCGGCCGGAACCGGCTCTACTTCGGCCCCCACGACATGCACATCACCCCGGCCTGGATGCCGGACAGCCGGGAACTGCTCCTCGTCTCCAACCGGGATGTGCCGCTCGGCTCCGGGAATGTGGTTCGCGCCGCCGCCGCGCCGGACGGTTTCGAAGAACGGACGACGGTGCTGGCGGAGCAGTCGCTCTACCGCACCCGGCCCGATGTCTCGCTCGACGGCAAACGGTTCGTCTATTCCTCCACCGCCGGCGCCGCCGACCAGTTCTCGAACCTCTATGTCCAGCCGACGACCGGCGGCGCCCCCTACAAACTCACCTTCTTCCAACACGACGCCTTCCACCCGAGATGGTCGCCGGACGGCGAGTGGATCGCGTACATCGACAACGAGGGCGGCCTTCCCCGGCTGGCGCTCCTCGAAACCTACGGCGGCAAGCGCCGGGTCGTCCGCATCACCCGCCGCGCCTGGCGGCGCCCGACGGGCATCCTCTCCGTGCGAACCGTGGACGGAACGACCGGGGAGGAGACCGCCTCCCGCATCCATCTCGCCGCCGGCGACGGCCGGTTCTACCCGCCTCCCGACGCCTTCGCCCGCATCGGCGGCGCCCGGGAACATTCCTTCCACCAGTCGGGGCGGTTCGAGTTGGAAGTTCCCGTCGGCCCGCTGGCGGTCGAGGCGGTCAAGGGATTCGAATACGAGCCGGCGAGCGAGCGCGTCGAGATCACTCCCGGCGATGTGACCGAAGTGACGCTCCGCCTGCCGCGCCTCACGGACATGGCGGCGAAGGGTTGGTGGAGCGGATCCACCCATGTCCACATGAACTACGCCGGGAACCTCCACAACACGCTGGAGAACCTGATGTTCATGTCCGCCGCCGAAGACCAGGATGTGGTGCTCGAACAGATCGCCAACAAGGACAACCGCATCCTGGACTACCAGCATTTCGTTCCCGGCGGCGGCGCCCATCCGCTCTCGACCGAGGACCGCATCCTCGTCGTCGGACAGGAGTACCGGCCGCCCTTCTACGGCCATGTCTTCTACTTCGGCTTGCGCGAGCACCTGATCTCGCCCTTCGTCACCGGTTACGAGGGAACCGGCATCGAGAGCCTCTACCCGTCCAACACGGACATGTTCCGCAAGGCGAGGGCGCAGGGCGCCACCGTCGGCTATGTGCATGCGTTCTTCGGGGAGGACGATCCGCTGGTCGGTCCGGACGGGGGGCCGGGGAGCCTCGGCGGAGCGAAGGGCTACATGGTGGACGCCGCGCTCGGAACGACGGACGCCGTGGAATGGTCGGAAGCGTCGCGCGCCGGATTCCATCCCTGGTACGCGACCCTGAACAACGGCCTGCGCGTAACGGCGGTCGGCGGCGAAGACTCGATCAGCAACATGCAGCGCTCGAAACTCGTCGGCTCGGTGCGCACCTATGTCCACACCGGGGACGAGGGGCTGGCGCTCGAACCCTGGCTCGCCGGACTCCGCGCCGGCCGCGCGTTCGTGAGTTGCGGCCCCCTCCTCGACTTCCGGGTGGAGGGAAAGATGCCGGGAGGCGAAGTGGAAGTGGCGGCGCCCGGCGGCGAGGTCGCGTGGAGCGCCTGGATCCGCTCGCCCACGCCGCTTGAACGCGCCTGGCTCGTCCGAAGCGGCGAGGACGCGGGCGAAGTGCCCCTGTCCGCCGACCGGAAGTCGGCCACCGCCACCGGGACCATCGCGGTGGACACCAGCAGTTGGCTGATCCTCCGCGCCGAGGGCTCACCCGAAGAGCGCCGCCCCCTCGACTGCAGTTACGCCCAGGCATTCACCAACCCGGTGTGGGTCTCGGTGGGCGGCCAACCCGTGCGCAGCGCCTCCGCCGCCGAATACTCGATCCGCTGGATCGCCCGACTCCGCGAGATGGCCGAGGCCTGGCCCGGCTGGAGATCCGAAGCCGAGCAGTCCCATGTCTATGCCCAGTTCGACGAAGCCCGCGCCATCTACGAGAGTTTCCTGACCGAAGCCCGCACCCTCGACCGCCCGTAACGGTCCGTCACCAGGACTGCCAGTGATATACTCCCGCAAGACGGCAGTAGCCGGGTTCCCGTGAAGCCTCGTCGCCCCGCCCATCGCGCCACCCGGCCGATGGTGCGCCTTGAACCCCTGCCTGGGGGCTGGCCGTGATGCTCACGGAGAAGGCCGCCTCGTATCTGACGGCGTGGGGCTATCAGATTCTCGACAGGAGTCCTGACTTGCTCGTCGCACGAAAGAAGGACGAGGTCGGTTCCGAGAACATAAAGTGCGTCTGGATTTCGGAGCGCGAACCTGACAGTGCCGTTGAGGACAAGTTCATTGAACGTTTTCTTGACGACGATGTCTCGACTCGCCATGCGTCCGTCGACAAGATTTTCTTGACAGAGAGTCTCAACTACTCCTCACAGTTCCGTCGAGACTGCAGTAAGGAACTACGAGTTCGGATCTTGTCTCCCGTGAGGTTCTTCGACACCCCCTTCAACTTCGACAACGACAAGGCGGCCGCCGGTGTCGTCAAACAGCTGGCCGACGACGGGAAGCAGTGGGAGGCGTGCCGCGTACGGCAACCCTTCAGTATCGTCGCCCGTTCACTTGATGATCGGGAGCGGGAAATCCACCGTGAAAAGGATCTGGCCGAACATCTTTTCGGGCAGGTGAGGCAGCGCGCCCGGCGACCTCAGCCGACGCTATGGATAGTCGCGGCTCCAGCCGGATGTGGAAAAACTCGGCTCTTTTCGTCCCTTTTCGCGGGTGTCTACGGCGAGTTCCACAGCCACAAGAATAGGCACATGTTCTTTCCGCGCCCCTTTCCCATGGTCGCGGAACATCTTCGCAGAGCCGCTGGGCCCAACATTACGGGCCTGATTGACGCGTTCCTTAAGACGGACTTTGCGCGCCATGCCGACGAGCGCATGTTTCGGTGGATGGTTGATCACGGTCACGCGCTGTGGATGTTGGACGGGTTGGACGAAGTGATCACGGGTGATCCATCGTTCGTGCCGTGTTTGTTGGAGTATTTCACTACTCCCGCGGCGACACCGTTCGTTCTCATGTCCGTGCGAGATTCGGTGCTGCGTTCGAACGAGGATCTTGCGGAACTGATCGAGGGGAGTGGGGAAGCGGTCACAGTCTTCGAACTGGAGCGGTGGGGACGACGAGAGAAGCGCCAACTGGCTTGGACGCAAGTCCATAGGCGTCTCCCGGCCCGTGGACTGAAGGACGACCGGCCGATCTTGGACCTGATGTCCTCTCTGACTCGCGACGCGGTGGCGAACGAGTTGTCGTCAACGCCGTTCTATGCGTCCATTCTGGCACAGGAGGCCGGGAGGGACGCGCGGAAGAGGTTGGAGGGCGAACTGGGGCTGCTTGACATGGCCGTGGAGGCAATGTGCAAACGGGAGTACAGGAAGGGTGGGCCGATTGACGAGAGGGTCCTGTCGCTCGCGGCGTTTCGGGAGTGGCTTGAAGAAGTGGCCGCTGAGGTCGTGGAGAGCGACGGTATGGAAACGGATCGCTTGGTGGACCTGGCCGAGTTGGTGATGGCCCTCGTAGAGGATGGCTCTGAAGCATCCGAGCACCGCAGTCCGCTGGTAGAGCAGATCAAGGCGATGCCTTTCTTGCGCATGACTCGGGCATCGGACCGACTGGAGTTCGTCCATGAACTACTTGGCGACTACTTGGCGGGCTCCTACTACCTCCGCCGTACACGCGAGGAGACGGAACGAAAGGTGTCGCTGAGGCATCGAAGAACGGTGCAGTTGGGGCGATACGTTGGGCGAGCAGATCTCCCGAACGACTCCCTTCGCTTGCGGACGATGGCCGTCGGCTTCGGAAAGGATCGTGAAGTCCTTGTTCGTGCGCTGATCGAGGCACCGAGTTGCGCCACCGGGGAGGCGTTGCGAAACTGTCTGCGGATCATTGCCCAGATGGAATCGGGGCGCGAGATCATCGATCGAGTGAACATGTCGTTGGAGGGGCAGGATCTCTCGGGAGTTGATTTCGGGGACCTGGATCTGACGAGGATGAACTTGGCAGGCTCTGACCTGAGTTTCGCGAACTTGGAACGTGTGACCCTGCGTGAAGCGGGACTGGAATCCGTACGTCTTCGGAACACGGTGTTTGCGGGCGCGGAGAGCGGTCTCTTGGACGGAGCGAGCTTTGGCGGAGGGCAGAATTTCGTGTCCATCCAAAGCGAAGGTCGCGAGATCACCAGCTATGCGCAGTTCCGGAAATGGGCGGTGAGAGCGACGAGCGTGCCGATGGACAGCGATCGACCGTGTGGAGCGGTGCGGCAACTCGCGCACATCTTCGGAAAGTTCGTGCGACCGTCCGGCAGCGCTCGTCGAGACGAAATCGATGAGCGAGGAGTTCTTCGGGGGCGAAGAGAGAAGGGAGTGAAGAGTTATCGGCGCGTCGTGGAGGAAGTCAGGAAGTGGGGCTACCTGGAGTCGAGGCATCGCGGGCGCGTGGGTAAACCAGGTCCGGAGAAGTACGCGGAGATCGTGCGCTTTGTGATGGACTCTCGGGGCCTCTCGTCGGGGCTTCGGCAGATCGCAGACTCGGTCTGTGAGGAGCCGGGCTGCGAGCACGTGGACAGGGAGTAGCAGCGAAGTCGGCGGCTTGGTTTGGAGTGCGACCGCGCATTGGGTGCGGTGACGGGCGTCGCTGCCATCAGGGGCGGAGGGGGCGGCCGGCCAAGGCGTTCGTGGCGGCGCCGCCGCGGATGGCGAAGACGCCGTTCACGAGGACCTGGACGGTTCCTTCGGAGTAACTGCGCGGGTTCTCGAAGGTGGCGGTGTCGCGCAGGCGGTCCCGGTCGAGGACGACCAGGTCGGCCTTCATTCCTTCGGCGAGGTAGCCGCGGTCGGTCAATCCCAGGAAGTCGGCGGCGAGGCCGGTCATGCTGCGGATGGCGAAGGGCAGGGAAATGATTCCCTCGTCGAGGGCGTAGCGGCGCAGTTTGCGGGTGAACGCGCCGGAGACCCGGGGGTGGCCGACCTCGGCTTCCGGAGGGATGTCGCGGCCGTCGGTGCAGGTCATCATCCAATCCTGCTGCGCCAGGAACCGGGTGTTCTCCTCGTCGTAGAGCCGGAGGTTCATCACCGAAGCGTTTCCGCCGCGCAGGACCTCCCGCGCCGCCGCCGGGGGATCGAGTCCGAGTTCGTCGGCGACTTCGGCGAGCGTCTTGCCGTTCAGTTCCGGGCGCGCCGAGGAGAAGAGGATGGCGTCGGCGCCGCCCCGGATAGCCAGCATCTCGGCGGTGGCTTCGCCGATGACCGCGGCGGTGTTCGGGTCGTCGAACCGGGCGAGCATCGCCTCCCGCCCGCCGGCGGCGGCCCAGCGCGGGACCGTGTAGGCCCGGAGGCTGGACTGGGTGGCGGTATAGACATGCTGGGCGCCGGCGACTTCGACGCCGCGCTCGCGGGCCTCTTCGATGAGTCGGGCGCCCTCCGGGGCTCGCCCGTAGTTCCGGACGCCCTGCGCGTTGAAGTGGCTGAAGATCACCCGCAGGCCGGATTCCTCGCCGATGCGGATCGCTTCTTCGATGGACGCGAGATAGCCGAACGAGGGATAGGCCGCTCCGAGGTCCCGGTCGTGGGTGTCGTAGATGGTTCCGCCGGCGTCGGCCGCCGCCCGGCCGAGCGCGATGACCTCCTCGGTCGTCGCGTAAGTTCCGGGGACATAGAAGAGCCCGGTCGAGAACCCGAACGCGCCTTCCTCGACGCCTCGGCGCACGAGGGCCTCCATCTCCCCGAGTTCCTCCCCGGTGGGCGCGCGGTCCTCTTCGCCCATCACCCGGCGGCGAACCGCTCCGTGGCCCACATAGGTCAGGGCGTTCACGCCGATTCCGCGCGCTTCCCAACCGGCGAGCGTCGCCGCGACTTCCGGGGAACCCCCGCCGTCCACGCCGAGCACCACGGTGGTGATGCCCTGGTGGAGGAAGGGCAGCGCCTCCTTGGCCCAGTCGTCCCCGACCTGCGAATGGGAGTGCATGTCGATGAATCCGGGCGCGACGAGCAACCCGGAGACATCCAGCGTCTCCTCGCCGGTGATCCCGGCGGCATCGGCGTCCCCGACGAAGACGATCTCGTCCCCGGAGACCCCGATGTCCGCGCGCACCGGTTCGTTCCCGGAACCATCCAACACGGTTCCGCCGGCGAGCAGCAGTTCGACCGACTGCCCGCCGCAACCGGAAGCGGCGGCCAGCGCGAGCGCGGCGCCGGCGACGAAAAGGGAATGCGGCAGCGTCCCGAACCGCCGGGCCGCCGCCCGCGCGGCGGAGCGGGCGCGGCCCTCGGACGAAGACCTCACGCCGCGCGCTGCGACTCGGCGCGCAGGGTCAGTCCTCTTCGGCGCCCGGATAGACCCGTTCTCCCTCGTAGTCCCTCAGACCGCAAAAACCGGTGACTTCGAATCCGTTGGACTGGAGCATCTCCGCGGCACGCGCGGCTCTTCCTCCGCCCTGTCAAGCGGTGAGGATGGGAACGCCGGTCGGCAGTTCCCCCATCCGGGCCTCCAGTTCGTCGATCGGGATGTGGACGAACCCGTCGAGGGTTCCGTGTTCGGCGAGTTCTTCGGGGGTCCTCACATCGAGGAGCAGCGCGCCGCCGGCGAGCGCGGCGTCGATGTCCGCCGCTTCGACGCGCGGAGCGGGCGCCGGTTCCGGCTCTGCCGCGGGCTCGCTCGACGACGACTCTTCGCCACCGCCCCCGCCGCAGGCGAGGGAGACGCCGACGAGGCCGGCGGCGAGGGGAAGAAGACTGCGCATGGGGAAACCCTCCCGGGTGAGACTCGACTCGTGTTTCGGCCGAACGGCGTCGCGGCGCCGCGGGTTATTCCGGCAGCGGCCGGTACTCGCGGCGGCCGCGGTAACTCTTGAGGCCGCAGAAACCGCGCACCTCGAAACCGGCCCGCTCCAGGATCGCCGCGGCACGCGCGGCCCGGGGGCCGACCATTCAAGTGGTCAGGATCGGGCGGTCCCGCGGGATCTCGTCGGCGCGCTCGGTCAACTCGTCGAGACCGATGTGGAGCGCGCCCGGGATCGTTCCCGATTCGGCGAGTTCCACCGCCTGCCGCACATCCAGCAGGACGACTTCGCCGCCCGCCAACTGGCCGTCTATCTCGTCGGCCGGAACGAAGGGGGCGCGGGTTCCGAACATGCGGCCGACGATCGCCATCGCGCGCCGCCCGTCCGGTCTCTCGCGCCCGCCCTCTCTCTCGTCCGGTTCCGCCCTAGGCGGCCATCTTCTGCGCGGAGTCGAGCACCGCCGCGAACGCCTTGGCGGCGCGCTGCATCTCGTCCATCGTCCCGATGGAGATGCGGCAACGCGTCCACAGTGGCGGGAACGGCCGTCCCACGCGGACGCCTTCGGCGGCGCAGGCCGACTGGAACTGCTCCACCGGCATCCCCACATCCGCGAAGATGAAGTTCGTCTGCGCGTCGGTGGCCGAGTAGCCGCGGTCGCGGAAGAACTTCAGGATGAAGTCGCGCGCCTCGGCGTTCCGCTTCTTCTCGTTGGGGAGGAAGTCCGGGTCCTTCCGGTCGCGGTCGAGCGCCGCGTTGGCCGCCACCAGCGAGAGCGTGCTCACCGTGTTCCCCATGTGGAACTCGCGCAGGTGGGCGATGGTGTCCTCGTGGGCGATGGCGTAGCCGACGCGGAGGCCGGCCATGCCGTAGGCCTTCGAGAAGGTGCGCGCCACGATCACCCGCGGGTTGTCGAGCGCCAGCGGGATCATCGTCTCGTGGCCGGGCGTCGTCACATAGTCGATGTACGCCTCGTCCACGAGGATGCGGAGGTCCTTCTCCGTATCGAGCGCCCGGTTCAGGAAGTCCCGCCCATCGGTCGGGTCCACCAGCGTCGCCACCGGGTTGTTCGGGTTGCAGAAGAAGAGCATCCCGCTGCCCTTGACTGCGTGGAGCGTCTGGTCGAGGTCCATCTTGAGTTCGGAAGTCAGCGGAACCGCCTTCGTCCGATACCCCATGAGCGCGGCGTAGCCGAAGCACTCTTCGTAGGTGGGGAGGGAGCCCACCAGCGCCTTCTCGGCGCTTGCGTACTGGTGGGTGACATTCACCAGGATCTGCGTCGAGCCGGCGCCGATGAGGACATTGCCCGGCTTCACGCCCCACTTCTCGGCGATGGCTTCCTGCATCGGGCCGACGAAGCGGAACGGGTACCGGCCGGCGATCGTCCCCTCGGGGCCGATGACGGCGTCCACGGCGTCCATCACCGCTTCACCGGGGCCGAGCGAGTTCTCGTTGTTGGCGAGGTTGATCGCGTCTTCGGGCGCGATGCCCATCTCGGCGGCGAAAGCGACCTGCTCGCGCAGGCGGGAGCGGACCAGGGTCGCCGCGTAGAGGCCGGCGGCGCCGGCGGAAGCGCGGTTCAGGAAACTGCGGCGGGAAAACATGGTCGTTCCTCCTCGGGGGCGAACGGGACGGCGCGGTGTCCGGGGCGTCGGCGGGAAAGCGGGAAAGGGGAGCGGGCCTTACTGCTGCTGGTTGTCGGTGGTCGCCAGCCCGAGCACCTCCGCGAAGACCGCGGTCGCGCGCTGCATCTCCTCGAGCGTGCCGATGGAGATCCGGGCGTGGCTGTTCTCGTAGGGCGGGAAGTCCCGGCCCACCATGATGCCCTTCTCGGCGCAGGCCTCGCGGAAGGACTTGGCGCTGCGGCCGATGTCCACGAAGATGAAGTTCGTCTGGCTGGGCACCGGGTCGAGGCCGTTGCTCGAGAAGAAGTCCAGCGTGAACTGCCGGGCGGCGTCGTTCCGCTTCACTTCGTTCCGGATGTAGTCCGGATCCTCGAGCGAGCCCATCGCCGCGGCGATGGAGAGGATCGAGGTCCCGAAGGTGAGCGCCAGCGGCGCGAGCCGGGCGATCGTGTCCTTCTGGCCGTAGGCGTAACCGACCCTGAGACCGGCCATGCCGTACGCCTTCGAGAAGGTGCGGCCCACGAACACATCGCGGTACTTCATGGCGAGGCCGGCGCCGGTCTCGAACGACTTGTCGGTCACATAGTCGTAGTAGGCCTCGTCGAGCAGGATCGCCGTGTAGGGCGACTCCTTCTTCACGAAGTCCACGAAGTCGGTCACATCGGCGAGGCTGTGGATGGTGCCGGTGGGGTTGTTCGGGTTGCAGAGGAAGACGAGCCCGGCGCCCATCGCGGCCCCGGCCATCTTGTCCAGGTCGAGGCCCAAACTCCCGGTGTTCGGGACCGCCTTGACCGGCGCGCCGAAGTACTCGGCGGCGCGCTTCGGGCTCTCGAAGGAGCAGGTGGCGGTGACCAGCGGGCGGCCCTTGCCGGTGTACACCCGCACGGCGTTCCGGAGGATCTCGGAGGAGCCGGGGGCGAGCACCACATTCTCGGCGCCGCCGCCGTACATCTCCCCGAGGCGCTTCCGCAGGTCGTTCCCGCTGATGCGGGCGTTCATCGGGTAGCGCATGATGGAGCCGTACTCGCCCCGGAGCGCCGCCACCGCCGCCGGGCCGGGGCCGAGCGGGTTCTCGTTGCTGCTGATGCGCACCTCGTCCGCCTCGGGGGGCGGCACGAACACCGGGGCCTCGCGGAAGCCGTTCGCGGCCTCCCAGGCTTCCCGTCCGCGGGCGCCGATGGCGTGGAGCGCCGCCGGGGAAACGGCGGGGGCGCCGGCGGCCAGACTCAGAAAGCGGCGGCGGTTCGATTTCATCGGGTTTCTCCCAAGTTCAGTGGGCCGGATCGGTGCGATCGGTCAGAGGGGATTTCGGTTCCCGGAGAGCGGCCCGGACGGAAGTTCCGACCCGGCGGTCGGGGCGGGAACGCCCGCTCCCGGGCCCGTCCTTCCGGGCGCTCCGTGGGGCTGAGGCCGAAGGGCAAGAGTAGCGGGAGGCGGGCAGCCGCCGCAACCGCGAAGGGGCGCTCCCGCGGGGGCGGCGAGGCGGCGGCGGGGGGCTCTTCCCACGGGCGGTCAGTGCATCATCAGCGGCGCGACCAGGGCGGTGGAGCCCCAGTGCATCCGCAGCGAGCCGTTCATGCCGTCGTCGGCGGAGACCACGCTGATCGTGAACATTTCGGCGGACTCGGCCGCCTCTTCCACGGTGAGCGGGACGCCGAACAGGTCCTTCTCCGGGTCGCGCGCCATCCCCGACTGCCCGGTCTCGCCGTTCACGAGGAGGGTCCAACCCTCGTCCGTCTTCTCCGCGAAGAGGGTGTAGGAACCGGCCTCGACGCTCTTGCCGCCGAACCACAACTGGCCTTCGGTCATGAGGGTGGTGGCGTCCTCCGAGCCGAGCCGCCAGACCATGCCGGACTGGGCCTGGCCGAGCATGTCCCGCCCCTTCAGGCTGGGGCGGCCGTAGGTGACGCTGATCTTCTTCCCGGCGATGGTCGCTTCCGCGGTGCCGCGGGGGTTGTGGGCGGCGGCGAGAGCGGCGCCGAAGGCGAGCAGCAGCGCCGGAAGGGTGAGCGCGCGGTGGAGCGCGCGGCGGCGGGTGGTGGTCATCGGCTGGGGTCTCCTCGTCTCCGGTCTCGTCGGATTCGTCTTCGTCCGGTCGCGCTCGTCAGCGGGGCCGAACCGGCCCCGGCGGGCGGCGAATTCTAGCGGGCGCGGAAGTGGGGGCGGCCGCCGCCGGCGCGGTCGGAGTTCCCGGTCGGGGAATGCCGGATTCGAGTCGGGCGGGGGCGGCGCCGCTGATTGCGGCGCTCGTCGGGGCCGGGATAGTCTCCCGCCGAAGCCCCGGCCTCTCCCGCCCCTCCGGGCCGGGCCGACCCGCAGATGACTCGACGCCGCCTCCCTTCGCTCCCCGCTCCCCCGGATCCCGCGATTCCGGTCGTTCCCGGTCGTTTGGTTCCCGGTCGTTTGGTCCCCGGTCGTTCGCGGGCGCGCCCGGGGCGGCGGCTCGCCCCGGCGGCGGTCGGGGTCTCGGCCCTGCTCGTCCTCGCCGCCCCGGATGCGGCGCTCGCCGCGTCCGCCGGCGCCGCTGCCCGAGCAACAGCGGAGGACGACCGACTGGAGCGCCTGCCGGAGGAACACCGCCTCTGGCTCGAGGAAGAGGTCGTCTACATCATCACGCCGCCGGAGCGGGAGGTCTTCCTGGGCCTCGAGAGCCACGAGGAGCGCGAGTACTTCATCGAGGCGTTCTGGGATCGGCGCGACCCGTTCCCGGCGACGCCGGAGAACGAGTTCCGGGACGAGCACTACGAGCGCATCGCCTACGCGAACCGCTTCCTGGGTCGGGACGCCCCCCGGCCCGGCTGGCAGACCGACCGGGGCCGCCACTGGATCATCCTGGGGGAGCCCCGCACCCGGGAAGTCTTCGAGGGCCGGAACGAAGTGGTCTCCATGGACCTCTGGATCTACGACGGCGACACCTCGCTGGGCCTGCCGCCCCGCTTCAACCTGCTGTTCTTCAAGGAGAACGATGTGGGCGAGTACCAGTTGTACGACCCGTGGGGCGACGGGCCGGACGCGCTGGTGGCCCGGGGGGAACTGCTGCGGAACCGGCAGCACCAGGCCGTGGACCTCCTCGAGACGGTCTCGATGGATGTGGCGCGGGCGAGTCTGGTGGTGGACCTGACCGACCCCCACGCCGACTTCCTCTCGGCCACGAACACCATTTCGCCGCAGTTGCAGACGGTGCGGCCCTCCATGAGCACCGGCCGGAACTTCCTGGACATCTCCAACTCGCCGCACCGCCGGGTGGACCTGGACGAGATCGAGGGGTACCTGCGCTACGGCGACCGGGTCACTTCCGAGTACTCGTTCCGCTTCGTGGAGAGCCGGTCGGACTTCCGGGTGCTCCTCGGCCCCCGGAACACGCCGTTCGTCCACTACAGCGTCGCGCTCGCCCCGAAGGACTTCACGCTCGAACTCGACGAACGGGAGAACCTCTACCGGACCACCCTCGAGGTGGAGACGGAGGTGCGGACCGCGGAGGGCCAACTGGTGGCCATCCAGCGGAACGAGCCGGCGATCGAACTCACCGAGAGCCAGCACCAGGCCGCCGGCGGCAGTCCGTTCGCCTACCGGGACAATCTCCCGCTGATTCCCGGCGACTACGAAGTGAGCGTCCTGCTCCGGAACCGGGCCACCCGGCAATACACGGTCGCCACCGCCGAGGTGCGCGTCCCCGGCACGGGCGGGGCCGAGCCGGGCCTCGCCGATCCGGTGCTCGCCTACCGGCTCGACGAGTCTTCCGCCGCCGCGGCCTCGCCCGGAGCGCCGCGTTTCGGGACCTTCGAGTTCGGCGGCGTTGTCCTCGAACCCTCGATCGGCGGCGTCTTCTCCGCGTCGGAGACCCTCACCGCGGCGGTGCAGGCGGTGAACCCGCCGCCGGACGCCCGGGTCCGCCTGCGGATCGCCCCGGAGCAACTGCCGGACTCGGCGTCGGCGGACGAGACCGCGGAACCGGAGGTCGGCCCGCCCGTCGCCGAGGAGACGGCCCCCGCGGGCGCCGCGGCCTCCCCCCCGATCGTGGAATTCCCGCTCGCCGGGATCCCCGCGGGACGCTACCGGCTGACCGCGGAGTTGCTCGACGCGGAGGGCGCGGTCACCGCCCGACGGGACGCGCCGTTCTCGATCTCCCCCCGGGCGGCGGTGGCCCGTCCGGCGTTCATCGTCCGCCGTTCCTTCGGCGCTCACATCCCCGGCCTGCTGGCCCTGACCCTCGGCGAACAGTTCATGGCCCGGGGACGGATCCACGAGGCGACGGTGGCGCTCCGGGAGGCCTCGGTGAATCCGGACCTGCCGATGGCCCGCTGGAAATTGGCGAGCGCGCTCCTGTTCGCGCGGGACGCCGACGGCGCGCTCGACCTCCTGCTGCCGCTCGAAGCGGAGCACCCGAACGAGATCGAGGTCGTCGAGGGCGTGGGCTTCGGCTACTACCTGCGCCGGGAGTGCGCCGAAGCGCTGCCCCGCCTCGAACACGCGCTGACCCTCCGCGCCCCGGACATCTCGCTGCTCAACGCGGTGGGCGACTGCCTGGAAGAGGAAGGCGAGACCGCCCGGGCGGAGGAGATCTTCACCCGGTCCCTCGAGTTGAACCCGGAGCAGACGGCGGTGGCGGACCGGCTGGCCGGACTCCGCGAGCCCGAGGGGCGTCGGTAGGGCCGGGAAACGGCGGCGCCCGGGTTACCGGGGCGGCCGTCAGCGGGCGAGGTAGCGGGCCCGGAATTTCTCGATTGCCGGCAGCAGGGGCTGGCGGTCGTGGAGGGCGTCGGCGAACAGGTCGCCCAGCCGCGCCAGCCGGTCGGGCATCGAGCGGATGGTGAACTGCTCGGGGCTGAGGTCGCCGTTCAACTCGTCCCAGTCCAGCGGCGCGGAGACCGAGGCGGCCGGCACCGGGCGGGCGGCGTAGGCGGGCACCACCGTCTGCCCGCGCCGGTTCTGCAGGAAATCCAGGTACACCCGGCGGCCCCGGCGGGACACCACCCGCTCCACCGTCGCGATCTCCGGGTGCTCGGCGGCGACATGGGTGGAGACCGCCTCGCAGAACTGCCGCACCAGGTCGTAGGGGTAGATCGGCTCCAGCGGCACCTGGACATGGAGCCCGGTGGCCCCGGAGGTCTTGACCAGCGGGCGGAGCCCGATCCCCCGCAGCACCTTCCCGAAGGCGCGGGCGAGCCGCGCGACATCGGAGAAGGGACCGCCGCCCGGGTCGAGGTCGAAGACCGCCCAGTCCGGCCGGTCGAGCCGGCCCCGGATGGAGAGCCACGGGTGGATATCGATGCTGCCCAGGTTGGCGGCGAACAGCAGGGCCGAGGGGTCGTTGCAGATCAGGAACCGGATCGTCTCCCCGCGCGACCCGGAGGCGATCTCCTCGACTTCGACCCAGTCCGGCGTGTGTTCGGGCAGGTCCTTCTGGTAGAAGGCCTTGCCGCCCACGCCGTCCGGCATCCGCAGCAGGTGCGCCGGCCGCTCGTGGAGGTAGGGCAGCATGTGCTCCGCCACCCGGTCGTAGTAGCGGATCAGGTCGCCCTTGGTGTAGCCGGACTCCGGCCAGAAGACCTTGTCGAGGTTGGTGAGCCGGATGGGCCGGGCGGCGCTCCGCTCGGCCCGGCCCCGCGCGAGCCCGGCGAGCACATGGTCGTCGTCCGCCGGCGCCGCTTCCGGCCGGGCGGGAATCCGCGCGGTGTCGGGCGGGCGGGTTTCCGGGGCCGACCGGCGCCGGCCCCCGGCCGGTTCGAGCGCCCCCTCGCCATCCGCCGGGGGTACGCCCGGATACGCGCCGTCCACCCGCCTCGCGATCGTCCCGGAGAGCCCGGCCGCCTCGCAGGCGGCGTGGAACTCTTCGCCCCGAACCCCCACATGCTCCCCGAAAAGGAGGCGGGATGATTGCGCAATCATGCTGCGCAACAGTTGCTTCCGTTCGAGCAGCGGGACCCGGCGGATGTCCCAGTCGTCGTAGCGGAGGAGGTCGAAGAGGTAGAGCGAGACCGCGATCGAGTCGTCTCCCCCGAGCCGCGCGGCGAGTCGGTCGGCGGAAGGGCGTTCCGACCGGTCGGTCGCCACCAGGATCCCGTAGGCGAGGAACGCTTCGGCGCGGATCCCCTCGGCCTCGGCCCGGAGTTCGGGCAGGCCGGGCAGGGGGCCGCCGCCGGCCGCGGGAGCGAGGCGGGGGCCGTCTTCGCCGCGCTCCAGGAAGACCGGGAGGCCCTCCATCTCCGGCTCGAAGAGGAAGTTGCGGTCGGAGAACGGCGCGGCCTCCCCTTCCGGCTCGGGCGGGATCGGCGGGGGATCGCCGGTCCAGGGCTCGGCTTCCGCCAGGGCGAAGAACGGCTGCCGGTCGGACTCCTTCCGGGCGTAGCGGTCGCGTCCCTTGAACAGGAGCCACTCGTCGGCGCCCCGCTTCGTCTTGACCAGGTGCCAGGCGCCGCGCAACTTGCGGCCGCGAAGTCGGACCACCAGTTTCCCGGCCTCGACGCCGGCGGCGCCGCCGTCGCCTTCCCCTTCGGTGATCTCGTAGGCGCCCCGATCCCAGATGACCATCGTCCCGCCGCCGTACTCCCCGGCGGGAATCACCCCGTGGAAGTCGGTGTAGGCGAGCGGGTGGTCCTCGGTGCGGACGGCGAGTTTCTTGACCTCCGGGTCGTAGGTGAACCCGCGCGGCACCGCCCAGGACTTGAGGACGCCGCCGATCTCCAGGCGCAGGTCGTAGTGGAGCCTTCGCGCCTCGTGCCGATGCACGACGAACGCTCGCGCCGGAGGGGACGGCGCCGCCGCGTCCCCCGGCGGCGGCTCGGGAGTCCGGTCGAACCGCCGCTTGGCGCCGTAGGCATCTATGGACTTCCGCTCGGGCCGCTCCCCCGGCCCGGCGGGCGGGGCCGGCGCTTCCGGGGAGGGTCTCGATCGGGAATCGGGCATGGCGGAAGGCGCCCGCCGGCGCCGGCCTCCCGGTCGGCAGCGGGCCTCGCCAATTCTGACGGCCGACCCCGGCCGGGGCCGGTGGCACAATCGGCGGCCGCGCGACGGGCGGGAAGACCGCCCGCGCCGAGGAGGGCCCGACCGTGCCGACCATGAACGCCGAACCACGAGGAAAGAGCCGGGGCGCCGCCCCGCCGACCCGGAGCGCGGTCGGGAACCGCCGGAGAGCCCGGCGCCGGGCGACCGTCATCGCGGGCGGGGCCGCGCTCGCCGCGCTGCTCGCCGCCGGGTGCGGCTCGGAGGAGGCCGCCCCGGAACTCACTCTGGAACAGATCCTGGCCATCCGCCACCCGGCGAGTCCGGTCTGGAGCCCCGACGGCGAGCGGATCACCTTCGTCTGGGACCGCAACCAGGAGATGGACCTCTACTCGGTCGAGCCCGGCGCCGGCGAGGCGCCCCGCCCGCTCACCCGCTGGGGCGAGTCCTACGAGGAGATCGGCGGCCTCTTCTGGGGCCCGGCCGGCGAGTTTCTCCACTTCGTCCGGAACGGCGCGCTCTACCGGATGAACCCGGAGCAGCCGGGCACCCTCGAGCGCGTCTTCGACGAGGAGCCGGGCGGCGAGTCGGGCTACTCGCCCTCCCCCGACCGCGCGCGGATCGCCTTCCTCCGCGGCGGCGACCTGCATGTCCGCGACCTCGACTCGCCCGCCGAGTTCCCGCTCACGGGTACGCCGGACCTCCGGGAGGGAGCGGCCGTCTGGTCGCCGGACGGGCGGTTCGTGGCCTACACCGTCGCCTCGACCGAAGCCATCGAGAAGACCCCGGAAGTCTCCGGGGCCAAACTGGCCTTCCGCAGCCGACGGTCCACCCCGCCCGACCTTTGGGCGGCGCCGGTGATCCGCCGGGGCGTCCCGCGCCGGATCGCCGCCGGCGAGAACTTCCAGTCCTCCCCCGGATGGCTCGACGCCGCGCGGCTGGTCTTCCTCGAAGTCAGCGCCGACTACCGCGAGCGCTCCGTCCGGGTGGCCGACCTCCGCGACGGCTCGGTGCGGACCCTGTCCAGCACCCGCGACCCGAAGTGGTGGAGCCTCACCTTCCTCGGCGCGGAGCCCCGCCCCTCGCCGGACGGGAAGTGGGTGGCGTTCGTGGACGACGCCTCCGGCTGGGACCGGTTGATGGTCGTCTCCGTGGACGACGGCTCGGAGACCGCCCTCACCGACGACGGCGCCGAGGTCCGCCGCTACGCCTGGTCACCCGACGGCCGCTACCTGGCGTGGGACGCGAATCCGGAGCACCCCGGCCGCCGCCAACTGTTCGTCGTCGAAACCGCCTCGCTGCCGGACGCCGCGCCCCGCGCCCTCACTTCGGGCCCGGGCGCGAACACCCAGCCCGCCGCCCGCACCGGCTTCCGCCTCTCCGCGGAGTTCGGCGGCTTCTCCCCGGACGGCAGCCGGATCGTTTTCCAGCGCACCGGCCCCCGCGCCCCGGCCGACCTCTACACGGTGGCGGTGGACGGCGGCGGCGAGCCGGTGCGCCTCACGAATTCGCTGCCGGAGGGACTCGACCCGGCCCTGTTCACCGAGGGCGAGTTCCTGCGCTTCCCGGCGCGCGACGGCGGCGAAGTGCCCGGCTACCTGTTCACGCCGGAGGGACTCGACCGCTCCCGGAAGCACCCGGCCATCGTGTGGGTCCACGGCGACGGCATCGCCCAGAACTACGAAGGCTGGCATGTCCGCCGGGACTACGCGGCGTACCACTCGTTCCACCAGTTGCTCCTCCGGGACGGTTATGTGGTGCTCATGCCGGACTACCGGGGTAGCGTCGGCTACGGGCGCGACTTCCGGCAGCAGTCCTACCGAGATGTCGGCGGCGGCGACTACCAGGATGTGGCGGCGGCGGGGGACTACCTGAAGACCCTCGACTTCGTGGACCCCGAGCGCGTCGGCGTCTGGGGACTCAGTTACGGCGGCTTCATGACCATGCAGGCGCTCACCCTCGACCCGACGCTCTTCGCCGCCGGGGTGAATGTCGCCGGGGTCGGCGACTACCGGCTCTGGTTCCAGGACCCCGGGGGGAGATGGGTGGTCAGCCGGATGGGGACTCCGGAGGAGAACCCGGAGGTGTACGACCTCGCCGCTCCCGCCGACCGGGTCGAGGCGATCGAGCGGCCGCTCCTCATGATGCACGGCACTTCGGATGTGAATGTTCCCTACTTCGAGTCCGTCCACCTTGCCGACCGCCTGCTCCGCGCCGGCAAGGACTTCGAGTTCGTCACCTACCCGGGCGAGTTCCACTACTTCCACCGCGAACATGTCCTCCGGGACGCCTGGAAGCGCGTGCGCCGATTCTTCGGGGAGCACTTGGCCGCGCGGTAGGCCGATCCTTCCGGCGCCTCGGTGCACCGGCTGTCTTGAGTCTGCGGGCTCGTCAGCCGGGATCGCGCAAGGCTTCGCGGAACGCCGGCGGGATCTCCATGCCGAGGCCTTCCGCCTCCCCCAGGTGCCGGAGGGCCTCGGAGCGGTTGCCGCGTTTCGCTTCCACATCCGCCAGCAGGAAGTGGAGCCCGGCGCGGCGAGAGGCGTCGGCGGGGGCGGAACCGGTTCGACCCAGCGCCGCGCCCAGCGCCTCGGCGGCCTCGTCGAAACGCCCGCGGGTGGCGAGCAGTTGGCCGAGGCCCTGGAGGGCGCCGGGGTCGCCGGGCGCGACTTCGAGCGCCTGGCGGAGGAGTCTCTCGGCGCCGCGCAGGTCGCCGCGCTGGAACCGCAGGCTGGAAGCCCCGAGCAGCGTGGGCAGGTGGGTCGGGTCGTTCTCGGCGGCTCGCCGGTAGAGCGAGTCGGCCTCGGCGTCCCGCCCGGTGCGGACGAGCAGGTTGGCGAGATTCGCCATCGTTGGGCTCGACTCCGGGTCGAGGGCGAGCGCCTCCCGGTAGGCGGCCTCGGCTTCGTCGGGCTGTCCCCGGCGCGTGAGCACATTTCCCAGGTTGTAGCGGAGCGCGGGTTCCTCGGGCCGCTCGGTGATGAGGCGGCGGTAGATCGCTTCGGCGGTCTCCGCGTCCCCGGCGGCGGCGGCGCGGCGCGCGCGCGCTTCCCTCCCGGCGGCGTCGGCGCGCAGGTCCTCGACCACGGTGAGCAGCGGGTCGGGATCGCCGACCGCGCCGGAGGAAGGGGAGCGGGCAGCCGCGCGCGCCCTCGCCGCGGCTTCGGCCGCCCCTTCGGGGTCGTCGCTCCGGCGGCGGATCTGGGCGAGGAAACTCCAGGCGGCGGCCGCTTCGGGCGCCCGGCCGGTCACGGCTTCCATCGCTTTCTCGGCGGCGTCGAGATTCCCGGCGGCGAGGTCGCGGCGGCCGAGGGCCATCTCCGCCTCGATCGAAGACGGGCGCGCCGCCCGCAGCGCCTCCCACGCGGCGCCGGCGTCGTCGGCCCGGCCCAGCGCTTCCAGCAGCCGGGCGCGGAGCGCCAGCGTGGGAGAGGCGCCCGGACCGCGCCGCAGCGCCTCCTCCGCGAGCGCGAGCGCCGCCTCCGGATCTCCGGCTTCCAGCAACCGGGCGTGGAGGTGCGGCCACGCCCGGTCCGAGGAGTCCAGCCGGGCCGCCTCCGCGTACGCCGCAGCCGCCGGCGCCGCGAGCCGGTGGGCGTGGAGGATCATCCCCAGCCGCCCCCGCCGCGCCGGGTCACGCGGGTCGGCCGCGGTCTCGGCCCGCGCGTTCTCGACGAGCGCCGCCACGGCCGGCTCCATCCCGACGGTAGCCACCGGGGGGACTTCCGCGCCGCCGCAGGCGAACAGGAGCGGCGCCGCGAGGGCCGGCGCGAGCGCTCGACAGCGCCGCCGTTCAGCCACCGGGCGTTCCCTCGCCGCGGACGACGACCGCCGCGCGGTTCGGCGGCGGGGCCGGGAACCGTTCCCGCTCGCCGTTCGACCAGCGGACGACGAGGCCGGTGACCTCCGCTCCGGGTTCGATCCCGAAGTGGGCGCGGGGGTCGCCGGAACCCAGGTAGGAGACGCCCCGGTTCGCCCGCCCGACCCGAATCCCGGCGGTCGTTTCCAGGAACACGGTCGCGCCGTGGTCGGGGAGTCCGTTCGCGGGCAGGCGCGGTTCCACCAGCAGCCAGCCGCCTTCGGGTGTCGAGTCGTTCCGCAGCATCCTCGCCGGGCCGTCGCCGGCGGCGAGCGCGAAGTCGAGATCGCCGTCCCCGTCGAGGTCCCCCGCCGCGAGGCCGCGCCCCACGACTCGGGCCGCGAGTCCCGGAGAGGCATCGCCGGCTCCGGAGAACCGCCCGCCTTCGTTCCGCAGCAGGAGGGTCGGCTCGGCGTAGGAGTCGAAGAACGGTTCGCGGGGCGGCGCCCCCGGAGGACGGGCCACGCGGCCGTTCGCGATGACCGCGTCCGGGCGGCCATCGTGGTTCCAGTCGCCGACGGCGACCCCGAACCCGGTGGTCGAGAGGCCGAGCGAGCCGAGGCCCCAAGCGTTCGAAGCGTCCACGAAGAACCCTCCGTCCTCCGCCAGGTAGAGGGTGTTCGTCTCGTCGGCGAAGTGGGTGACGAGCAGGTCGAGCGCCCCGTTCCGGTCCAGGTCGGCGACTTCGATCCCCATGCCCGCCTCCGGCCTTCCGAAGCCGCTGAGGGCTGCGCCGGACTGCATGGCCTCTTCGCGGAAGCCCCCCGCGCCATCGTTCACCCAGAAGTGGTTCGCCTCGGTGTCGTTGGCCACATAGAAGTCGGGCAATCCCTCCCCGGTGAGGTCGTGGCAGACCACGCCGAGCCCCCGGGCGGCCAGCGAGCCGATCCCGATCCGGCGACCGACTTCCTCGAACCGCCCGCGGCCGAGGTTTCGGTAGAGGAGGTCGGGGACGCCGGGGAGTTCCGTCGGGCCGCAGTAGTCGCGGCGTCCGTCGGCGGCGAAGCACTCGAACGCCGGGTCGTAGTCCATGTAACGCGTGACGAACAGGTCGAGATGCCCGTCCGCGTCGTAGTCGCAGAACACCGCGGAGGCCGACCATCCCTCGTCGGCCGGAAAGGTCGCGGAGGCGGAGTATCCCGCCGCGTCGTCGTCCCGGAGGAGCAGGGCGTCGGCGCCGTAGGCCGTTCGGTAGAGGTCGAGGTCGCCGTCCCCGTCCGCGTCGCCGACCGCGGCGCCCATCCCGTAGCCGGCCGGTGGCGGGAGCGCGTCGGGTACCGCGGCGAAACGCAGCGCCGCCGGGTCGGACCCCCGGTTCTCGTAGAGCGCGTCCGACCCGGCGCCCTGGACGAAGTGGAGGTCGAGGTCCCCGTCGCCGTCGTAGTCCAGCAGCGCCAAGCCGCCGCCCATGATCTCGGGCAGGAAGTAGTCGGGCTGCGCGTCCGTTCCGCGGCCCGAGTGCCGCCGGAACTCCACGCCGGCGGCCTCGGTGATGTCGGTGAACCGGATCTGGAGGCCGGTTCCCGCAGCGGGAACCGCGACGCCGAGCGCGACGGAAGCCGCGCCGAGCCTCGACCGGCGGGCGCGGCGCCGCAGGCCTCCGGTCGTCAGAGGCGCCTGACCGAAGCCGGCCCGATGTCGCCGAGCGACGGGGTCCCCGCGAGTTGCATGGCGAGTTTCAACTCGGCGCGCAGCATCCGCAGCACCGCCGCCACTCCCGGTTCGCCGAACGCGGCCAGCCCCCATAGGTAGGCGCGCCCGACGAGCACGGCGTCGGCGCCCAGCGCGAGCGCCTTGAAGATGTCCACCCCGCGCCGGATGCCGCTGTCCATGAGGATCGGGATGCGCCCGCCGATCGCGGCGGCGACCTCGGGGAGGCTGTCGAGCGTGCCGATCCCGCTTTCCTCGGCGCGCCCGCCGTGGTTCGAGACCACGACGGCGTCCACGCCGTGTTCGATGCAGAGTTCGGCGTCTTCGGCGGTGACGATTCCCTTGAGCAGCAGCCGCATGTCGGTCGTGTCCCGGAGCCGCCGGATCACTTCCCAGGTCATCGCCGGCTGGTTCAGGCCGGCGAAACGGCTCCGCCCCACCGCGTCCGCGACTTCGATCTCGTCGAACATGGACTTCCGCGACACATAGTTGGCGAACCCGGGCTGGTGGCAGATCGTGCATTCGCGCTGGTCGAGACGGGCAGAGAGCGCCTGCGTGATCCGGTTGCTCCCGGCGGGGAGGTCCACGGTGAGCACCAGCGCCGGGCAGCCGGCGGCTTCCGCCCGCGCCACCAACTGCTTCGTGACCTCGAAGGAGGTCGTCGGATACAACTGGTACCAGACCGGCTCGCCGCGCGCCTCGTTCACTTCCTCTACCGAGGAGGTCGTCACGGTCGAGAGCAGTTGCAGGTGGTCCTCGCTGCGGGCGGCCAGCGCGACCGCGACTTCCCCGCCGGCGTGGAACGCCTTCTGGCTGCCGCAGGGAGCGATCCCGATCGGCGAAGTCCAGCGCCGCCCGAAGAGGGTCACGGACAGGTCCGGCTCGGACACATCCACCAGCCGCCGCGCCCGGATGCCCACCCGCTCGAACGCCGCCCGGTTCGCGGCCAGCGTGCCTTCCCCGTCCACCCCGGTGGCGATGTAGCCGTAGTGCGCCGGCGGCAGGTTCCGCTCGGCGAGCGCCCGGAAGTCGAAGACATCGGCCGCTTCGTCCGGGGCCTCGATGAGGGCGCGCGGGAACCGGTTGTAGCCGAACCGCTCCGCGCTCTCCTGCCCGCCCTCGGCGCGCGCCGGCGGCGCGTCCGGGTCGTAGCAGGCCGCCCCGCCGAAGAGCGCCGGACTCCCGGCGAGATAGCGGAGAAACCGCCGCCGTTCGAGAAATCGGGTCATGTGTTCGCCCCCTGCTCGCTGGGCCGCCGATTCTCCCACGACGGCCAGCCGGGGCGCTGTGACGGCGGTGTCTCGCCCGTCGGTCCGGGGCGCCGCTCGCTGCCCTATCCCGTCGAGGTGGTCAGCGATCTCGCCATGACTTCCCGGTAGATCGGATTGGCGATTCGGGGCGGGGGAGCGGGGGCGAGGAGGCCCGTATCGCGGAGATACAACAGGTCGTCTGTCTCGAAGGGCGGGCGTTGCCTCGAACCGGTGATCAACGGTTCGATACTGCGTCGGACTCGCTCTTCCCTGAGCCTCCGGATGACCGGTTCGAAGTGACCGGGACGGTTCGCTAGCCATCGCTCTCGCGCGGCCGAGACCGCGTCCCTCGTGATTTCCCGGTTCCCATCCCGGCCCTTCGGGTCGCGGAAGCAGGCGGTGTCGGCCAAGGCGTTGACGAGCCACGGCTGGCCCAGCGTCGAATCCCGGATTTCCTCGACGGCGTCCGGTGTGAACCGCTGTCCGGTCTCCGCCGTGTGCTGCTCGAGCAGCGCGCGGGATTCGGCCTCCGAGAAGGGACGGAGTGGAACGAACTCCACCATGATGTTCAACGCCTCGTGGCGGGAAATCGCATAGTCCTTGGGGTGACGCCGACCACAGAGAACGATGCTCCAAGGAAACTTGGCAGGGCGTCTCTCGTAGCCGGCTCGGAGTTGGTGGAGGACGGTCAGCAGGGATTCATCCCGAAGGGAGTCCACTTCGTCCAGGAGCAAGACGATGGGCTGGGGACTGGCGGCGCTCCACCGGTTGAGCACCCAGCGGAGGGCATCCTCGGGGCCGGCGCGTTCGAGGCAGTTCTCCCATTCGCGGGATAGGAAGTCGTCGTCCAGAGAGTCCGAGGCCTCGGTCGCCAAGCGGTTGAGCGTCGCCCGGATTGCCCGCTCCAAGTCGTCGTCGGCCGTCTGCACGCCCTCGAGATTCACATGCATGGCCCGGTAGCCCCGGTCGTTCAGGGCGTCCCGCAGCGCATACAACGCGGTCGTCTTTCCGGTCCGGCGCGGCGCGAACACCGCGAAGTACTTCTTGCCCTCGACGAGATCCGGCATCGTGTCCGCGCCGAACCGTTGGAGCGGGTGGATGTGGTAGTGGTCATCCGGGAGGATCGGGCCGGAGGTGTTGAACTCCCGCATGGCCTCTCGGGTCGGTTACAGGCCCCAGATCCGGATTCCGCGATCCGTCGGGGCGGGGGATTCCGTAGCCGGGACCGCCTGCCACTCGGCGCCGGTCGGCTCGTCGCCGCGTTCGGGGCGGCTCGTTCTGCGCACCTTGACTTCGCGGTCGAAGATCTTCTCCTCCCACGACTTGTTGCGGTCCGAGTCGAAGATGACCAAGTGCCCCTCCTCCGCGCCGGAGCGATCCATGTAGCCGGCGGTCTGCGCCGCGCCCTTTCGGATGACTTCCTCCAGACCGTCCCGCGTCCGCCGTACCTTGCACTCGATCACGAAGACTTGGGGGCGACCGCGCTTGCGCCACTCGATACGAAGATCCGTGCGCCCCATGCCCAAGCCGTACTCCCTGGCTACGACGCCGCCGGCGTTCACCACGCGCTGCAGGAATGCCTGCAGCAGTACCTGGGCGGCGGCTTCGCCGTATGCGAAATCTCGCGACCACCACTCTGCGTTCTCGCGGAAGAACTGCCGGAACTCCGTCAGCAGGAGGATGGCATCGAGGGAGCCGTCGCTTTGGAGGTAGCGCGCGCTGTCGTTCGTCAGTCGCTCATCCGCATCGCGAGACAAGATACGAGGGATGACCTCCCGGTAGATCGGATTGGCGACCCGGACGGGAGGGTCAGATGCGATGAGCCCGATGTCGCGGACATACTCGACATCCTCGTTCGCCAATCGAGGCCATTCTTCGGACGCGGCCAGGACCGGCTCCATGACGCGGCGAACCCGATCTTCCTTGAGTCGGCGGGCGATGTGTTGGAAATGGACCGGTCGGCGCAGGATCAGGCGTTCCCGCGCGGCCGAGATCGACTCGGAGGTGATGTCTCGATCCCGAGCGGATCCGTCCGGGTCGTCGAAACAGGCGTGGGCGGCTAAGGCGTTCACCAACCAAGGTTGTCCCCGGGTCGCGCCCCAGAGGGCTTCGACAGCACTGTCCGTGAATCGCTGTCCGGTCTCCGTCGTGTGCTGGCCGAGCAGGTCGACCACCTCGGTCTCGGAAAAGTCGCCCAGACGAAGGGAGATGTCCGCGATGTTGAACGGGCTCGTGCTCGACAGGGTGTAGTCCTGGACCCGGCGCAGCCCGCACAACGCAACACTCCGGGGGAAACCGTCGTGGCGCCGGGGGTAGTCAGCCCGAAGTTGATGGAGAATTGCGAGCAGCGTCTCGTCGCGGAATCCATCCGCTTCATCCAGCAACAGTACGAGCGGCTTCGGGCTGGCCTCGGCCCAGCGGCCGAGAGCCTCGCGGAGGGCATCCTTCGGGCCGGACTCTTCCAGCAGTGCCCTACGATGTCGAGAGAGGAATTCGTCGCCGAGGGTGCGCCGCGCCTCGCTCGCCAAGCGACCGAGAATCGTTCGCATCGCCTGTTCCACATCGTCGTCGGGCGCCTGGGCACCCTCGAGGTTCGCATAGACAGCGCCATAGGCGCCGGCGTTCAGGGCATCCCGCAGAGCGAAGAGGGCGGTGGTCTTTCCCGTCTGGCGCGGGGCGTACACCACGAAGTACTGACTGCTCTTCACCAGGCGCAACAGGCGGTCGCAGCCGGCCCGCTGAAGCGGAGGGATGTGGTAATGCATCTCCGGCACGATGGGGCCGGCGGTGTTGAAGGTCCTCGTGGCTGGGGCGGTCACGACGGTGTGGAGGGCTTGGTTCGGGGAGGGAGGAGAGCGGGGCGTCGCTGCGGACGGCCGAATGGTAGGGCAGCGGCCGGTCAGGTGGCGGGGAGGGGGAGGAGGCGGCGGCGTTCGATGAGGGCTCGGAATCGGGTGGAGACGCTGAGGGCGAGGGGGCGGTCGCGGAGGACGATGCCCATCTCGATGTTGCGGTCGAAGGCGGCTTCGGTGAGGTTGGCGGAGGTCACGAAGACGGATTCGTCGTCGGCGACGACGGCTTTGGCGTGGAGGACGCCGCCTTCCCCGCCGCCGTTGCCTTCCGGCGCGAGGGAGCGGGGGTCGTAGAAGACGGAGGGGCGGCGGCCGCCGGGCCAGTCCTTGTTCCAGAAGCGGTCAGCGAAGCGGCGAACCAGTTGGTCGGCGGGAGCGTCTTCGTGGCGCCGGCGCTGGATGTTCAGGAGCAGGGTGACTTCGAGGGCCGGGCGGTTCTCCATTCGCCGGGCGAGCGGGTGGAACGCCCGGGGGCCGTCGAAGAAGACGAACGACGAGACGAGCAGGGAGCGTTCGGCGCCGCCGATCAACTCCTCCACGACCCGGCGGGTAGCCCGGCCGTGGCAACCGGGGACCTCGGGGCCGGACCACACCAAGTCGGGGCGGGACCGGCGGCCCGACACGGCCTCGAACCCGGCGAGCCAAGCCGCGCACCCCTCCGGGGAGACGCCGAGGCGGTCCAACTCGCCGAGCGCCGCCGCCACGCGTTCGGCGTCTTCGTCCGGCGGCAGTTCGGCCCGTACCGCGCCAGCCGCGTACGGCGGCGTCAGGAAACCGGTCGCGAGCGCCGTTCGCAGCCGCTCCCGCGCCGGGGGCGGCAGGGCGAGCAGGGTCTCGGCCGGGTCTCGATCAGACAGGGGAGTCGAAGAAGGCGGCGCCGCTACTCCCGAGGGTCGGGGCGACCAGTGCGCGGTCGAGGTAGTCGTTCCGCATTTCGCAGGAAGTCTCGGAGATCAGCGTGCAGCCGTGGCAGGCGGCGCCGTGGAGCCAGCGGTGTTCGAGAGTCGAAGCCGGCTCGTGTTCGGAGCACACCGGATCGTTGGAGCAGACCTCCGCCATCCGCCGCGCGAAGCGCAGGTGCGCCTCGATGTTCCGGCCTTGGTGCACCAGGCCGCCGAGCGTGCCTTCGGCGTCCGGGCTTCCGGTGTAGAGCAGGATCCCGGCGCCCCGCTCCTCGACATAGATGCGTTCGCGGATCGCCCCGGCCGGGTAACCGCAGCGGAGCGCGAACGAGGAGATGAGCAGGTGGGAGAGCGTGTGCAGGAGGATGTAGCGCGCTCCGGGGAACGGCGGCACGACTTCGTTGCGCTGCGCGCGCCAGTGGTCGTATCCGGCTTCGAGCGCGGCCTCCCGCCGTTTCACCTCCGGGCGCGCCAGCCAGGACTGCAGGGCGTCCCCGGAGAACTCGAGGAAGACGCCTTCGCCCCGGTTCTCCACCGCGGGGTACCAGCGCGGCTCGTCCGCCAGACGGGCCACTTCCACATCGCCGGGGAAGTCGCCGTGGATGTCGGAAAGAAGCGCGTCGAACCGCGTGAATCCGGTGAGCGCCAACACCTCCCGGAGGCGGTGGAGTTGATAGACGGCGACCGGGCCGGACGCGTCGGAAGAGCGCCGCCAGTGGAGGTCGGGGAGCCGGCGCACATGGAAGTCGTCGTCCACCGGCGGCTCGTCGCCGCAACCCTCCGGCGCGTCGAGGATGGCATCCAACTCGGCCTCCTTGACGGATCCCTTCTTCTTGCCGCCCGCCCGGTGCCCCTCGATCGCCCGGAGCACTTCGTCGTCGCCGTACGCTTGGAGAGCGGCGGTGATCCGGGGCTTCCGCTTCACGAATTCGAGACTCACGGCGTCGTCGACGATCGAGAAGTCGTCCCAGTGTTCGTCCACGGTCTTCGCCAGTCCGACCTTGCCTTCCGGGAGGGAAAGGACGCGGAGCAATCGGGGGAAGTAGGAATTCGTGGCGGTCCGCACCAGGAGGCGGCTCTGTTCGGAACACGGCTCCCGTTTCCCGGGACCGAGCCAGGGAAGCGCGCCGGAGCAGGAACCGAGCGCCCCCTCCGCGGTCGCTTCGTGCATCCGCCGCGACGCCTTGCAGTCGCAGCGGACGATGATCTCGCCCAAGTCGCCGCCGGTGCCGTCTTCGTCCAGCCAGAGCGGCCGCGTTCCCGGGCACTCCTTCGAGCCGTGGACGAACTCCTGCCAGTCCAGGTCGTCCACATGGCCCTTCCGGCAGGCGCGGACGAAGCGGATCGGCACCACCCGGTCGCCCTCGAAGCGGAGCCTCCGCCCCTGCTCGAGCATGTTGCGGTGGACCAGTCGTCTCTTTCTCCGGCTCCCGACGCTTCGCTCGTCGGGACCGGGTTTCGCCTGCGCCACGAACCACAGCGGAAACCGCCAGCCGTCTATCCCCTCCGAGGAGGGCCGCTTCGACGAAGAATCCGAAGGCGGGGCGTAGAACTGCGGCCACTCGATCCCGTAGACGCCGCGCAGCAGCCGCGACAGGCGCGGCTCGACGATCTCCTCCAGTTCGGAGAGTTGACCCTTCGGCGGCCAGGTCTCCGTGCCGGCGACGATCGCCGAGTCGCGGGGAAGGTCGAGCAGCGCTCCCGGGCCGTAGGTCGTGATGACCTGGCTGCGGCGAATCGTCCCGCCGTCGGAAACGCTCACCGTTTCGGCTCCCGATAGACCGGGTCCCGGACGGAGATCCGGACCTCCGGCTCCACATCGCGGAGGGACCGCGCGGCGCGGAACTTCCGGTGGTGCTCGGTCTGGAAGTCCCGATCCAGCACCTCGCGGAGGAGCGGCGGACCGCTGTTTCCTTCGCGGGGCTGGTAACGAAGCGGGGAGCGGTCCTTCTCGTAGCCGTCCCGGATCCGCCCCCAGGCATCGAACAGGTCGGCCGTTCGCGCCTGGGCGGTCGCCTCGGCGGCGTCCCGTTCCTCGTCGCTCAGCGGCTGCCGGCGGATGCGTTCCCGGAACACGGACGCCACCCGCTCCCGCAGGTCGGCGGGCGCGTCCGAGATCCGGCGAGCGCCCTCGGCCGGCGTGAGCACGGGTTCGGCGTGGCGCGCGAGGGCCACCATCGCGCCGGCGAAGCCCCGATCCAGCGCCCGCGAGGAGAACGGCGTGACGGTCGCGGCCTCCACCGAACGGTAGAAGGTCTCGTGGTAGTGGCGGAAGCGTTCGTAGTGGGAGCGGTCGCGCGGTTTGTCGATGCTCAACAGCGTGACCACCAATCCCGGCCGGTTCGCGTCGCGCCCGACCCGGCTCGTCGCCTGGATGTATTCGGCGTGCACCTTCGGCTGGCCGAGGACGACCATCAACCCGAGGCGCTGGATGTCCATCCCGACGGAGATCATGTTCGTGGCCAGCGCCCAGTCCACGGGGCTCTTTTCGTGGAAGCCGCGACCCAGGCGTTCGCGGGCGCGGGCGACTTCGCCGGTGGAAACGCGGGAAGTCAACTCCACGATCTCGGACCGGATGTCCCGGTCGCGGAACAGTCCCGGTTTCTCGCCCAGCCGGCGCCGAATGCCCAGCGACCTCAAGGTGCTTCGGACTTCCTCTTCGAGGATGCGGCGGGCGCCGCCCAGGACGCGCAGGTTGTTGAAGTAACCGAGGACCGTCATGTAGGGATCGGCCGGGTTGTTCTCGTTCCTGTTCCACCCGGCATCGCCGAAAGCGCGCTGCGCCGCCCCCATCAGGGCGAGGACGACGCGGCGCATGAGCACCCTCGGGCTCCGTCCGGGCGCGGCGAGCCCCAGGTAACGCCGCGCCGGACTCTCTTCGGGAGTCCTGGCGCGGGCGAAGAAGGAATCGCGGCGCGTGATGCCGGGAGGCGGGAACAGGGCGGTTCGCGGGCGGGCGAAGACGGCCTGCATCTGCTCGTTCGCGCCGCGCGAAGTGGCCGTCGAGGCGATGATCTTGGGATTCGCGCCGCTTCCCCGAAGGGAGCAGAGACCGCCGATGGCCGTCTCGTAGAGCCCGACCATGGTGCCGAGCGGGCCGGAGATCAGGTGCACTTCGTCCTGGATCACCAGGTCCGGCGGCGGGAGCGGCGAAGGAAGGCGTCGGCCGCCCCGTGAGGCGGAACCCGGCCCGGAGAAGCCCTGCGCATCCCAATGGGTAGCGCCGCCGAGCAGCAGGCCGGAGTCCCCGGTCCACGGGAGCGCTGCGAACTTGTCCACGGTGGCGATCAGGAAGGCGGGGAGCCGGCGGTAGAGCGGTTCGTCCACCCCGAGCACCGGGAGCGGACGGCCCCCGCCGAACTCGCACTCGAAGTCGAGGCACCGAAGGCGAAGGTCGCGCGGCCGGTCGGCGTCCGGTTCGAGTTGGAAGGACGCCGGCTCGAAGGACTTGCCGCACCACGGGCAACTCGCCAGCGGAATCGGGAGCGTCCTGCCGTCCCGCTGGAACTCGACGACCTTGGCGCGCGCCGTGTCGTCGCGCCTGTCGCCTTTCCGTCCCATCTGGTTCGGCGTGGCGGCCTTACCGACCCACAGCCCGATCTCGAACGGCCACAAGCCGTAGCGCTCCGGCGCCTTCTCGCGCTCGAGTTCGAGGGCGCAGACCAACCGGGAGGCGCGGTTCAACTGATCTATGGTGAGCAGCCGCAGCGTGTAGCGCATGATGACGCTCACCCCCGCGCCGGCGCGTCCCTCCTCCTCCGGCCGACGCAGCCGCCGGAGAACCATGGCGACCGCGGCGAGGCCGAGGTAGGCCTCCGTCTTCCCGCCGCCGGTGGGGAAGAACAACAGGTCCACCAGGTCGCGATCCGCGTGTTCCCCGTCGTTGAGCGCCGGAAGGTTCAATAGCAGGAAGGCGAGTTGGAAAGACCGCCAACGCGGTGAGTCGTCGGCCGTTCCCTCGGCGCCGGGGGCGCGAAGCGCCGCCGCAACGGCCCGGTTCGCGGTGCGGAAGGCGTCGAGGAGGGTCAGGTCGTCCGCCAGCGCCTCGATCCCGCGCTCGATTCGCGCGGCGGCGACCCCCGCCTCGTGGAGCAGGCGTTCCGCCGTTTCGCGCCGCTGCCGGGGCAGGGAATCGGCGCTGGCGCGCTGCTCTTCGATCCACGCCCGATAGCCGGTCGCGAGCGGCTCCAGCGCGGCGAGCGCCGCCGGGCCGTCCCGAAGGGCGCCGAGGGCATCCATGGATCTCTCCGCGCCCGTCGCGTCCTCGGTCTCCACGCGCTCCACTGCGGCGCTGCCGATCCACTCGGTCCGCACCCGGCGGCAGCCACCGCCGCCTTCCTCCGTCTCCCAGGCAGCCGAAACGCCGTGGCCCACGGCGAACTCCGGGGCGTCGGCGTAGTGGAGGTCGGCGACCCGTTCGTCGGGATCGTCCGCGTCCGCGCCGCGGAGATCGTGCATCGGGGCGAACGGCGTGTCGGCCCGGACTTCGAGTTGGGCCTGGAACGCGAAGCGGAGGTCGCGCTCCTTCTCGTCCTTCGCGCGCCGGCGGCGATTCGCCAGGAACACCGAGACGGAGCGCTCGCCGCCCTTCGCGCCCGCGTCCCCGCCGTCCGCCGACGCCGGGCGCGACCTCACATGGAATTGGAGTCCGTCGGAATCGGGGACCTCCAGGTCGGCGTTACCGGACGACAGGCTGACGGACACCGCGCCTTCCTTCTCCGCGCGCCGCCAGCAGCGGGCCTTCTTCCCGTCGTCCCGATCCTCATCCACCAACTCGTAGTCGCCCCAGCGCGCTACGAGTTCGAGGGTGTCGAGGCCGCCCGGCGCGCGGAAACTGAGGCCGATGGACGAGGGGAAGAAGGTCTTCTTGGCGGCCTTCTCCTTCGCCGCCGAGTCTTCGGAGTCGCCCTCACCCGCCGGTGTTTCCCCCACCTCCTCGTCCTCGCCCAGATCAACCGTCCGGTCGTCGGTGGGCACCAGGAACCCGGTCAGGTACCACTTCGACGGCCGTTCCCGCTTGGGAAGCCGCTCGTCGGCGAACCGGTGGCCCGGCGTCGGCCCGACCAGGTCCAGCCGCAGCGCTTCGACGAGCGACTTGCGGACAGCGACGGAATCGGCCGGTGGCCGGTCGGCCCCGGCGCGTCCGTCCGTGGAAGCCGCGCCGGTGTCTTCCGGGGCGGCGTCCGCCGCCGAGCGCCCCTCCCTGTCCATCGGGGACCGGCCCTCCTGCGTCTCGGCTCGGTGAGGAAGGACGCCGGCGGGACGATCAGTCCGTCTCGAACGGGACCTGGAGACGGATGGACATGGCGCTCGTCGGCACGAAGAAGATCTTCGCCAGGGCCTCGACCGTGTTCGCGCCGCGCGAAGCCTCGTCGCGGATCAGGCCCATGGGCATCAGGAGCCAGGCGGCGAAGCGGTTGGCCTGGGTCTCCGCCCTCCCGCCGAGGCGGCTTCGGTAGAGCCCGTCGTCCGTGACGCCCCGGCCGATGCTCTCCAGATGCAGCACATAGTGGCCGATCTCGTGGGCGATGGTGTAGCGGCGCCGAGCGTCCGGGTGCGCGGCGTTGGTCAAGATCTTGTAGCCGCTGGAGCCGGTCTTCTCCGGGTCGGGCCTGATGCCGCCGGAAGCGCCGTTCTTCCAGTCCGCCATGAACAGGGGGATCCCGAGGTCGCGAGCGACCGCGGCCACGGAGACGGGAGCGCTGCGCCGATGGGAGCACACGATCTCCATGACGGTCTTCGAAGCCATCAGGGCACGATCTCCTTCCGTTCTTCAGAGTCCTCTTCGCCCTCGGGCTCGGTAGGGAGGTGTTCGTCCGCGACCCGAAGCGCGCGCATCTGGCGGCGAGCCTCCTTCCCGGCGACCCGCCCGGCCACCGAGCGCGCCTCGTTCTTGAGGGACTGGTAGCCGAGGACGCCGAAGACCCCGACGACGAGAGCCAGGATGACCAGGATCATCTCCATGAACCAGAGGTGGAGGGACACTTGGCTGTAGATGCGCTCCGCGAACAGGGGCGGGGCCAGCCGCACCGGCACGCCCACGAAGCCGAGGAGCAGGGCGCCGATCCCGCAGACCGCGCCGACGACGGCGCTGACGCTCACGAGCCGGGTCATGCCTGCCTCCGGTGAGTCGAGCCCGGACGCCGGACGCCGGGGCGAACTCCGGGCGGAGCGTCCGCCGGGCGGCCGAAGAGGGCCGTGGTCGAGAAAAGGGGCCTCAGAGCCCCGAACCGCGATCCCCGAACCGGGAACCGCGGGGGATACCGCAAGAGCACTTGCCGTAACTCCTTGAAAAAGCGAACAACATCAAGATTCAAGGTTGGGACAAGGTTGCCCGGAAGGCTATCACGGCGGAAAGGACAGGCCGGTGTCGACGAGCCCTGACCGGCGCACCGAGTAACGACCCGTCTCGCCGCTTCGGGACCGGTCGGCGGGTTCTGTCGGAATTCGCGTGGCGGAGGAGTCCACCGGCGGCGTCGTCCCGGCCTGCCGCGGCGCCCCGCCGGGATGGTTCCTGATGAGGAGAGGCGAGGCAGCCGGAGCGGGGAGCCCGGCAAGACGGCGGGTTACCGGTGGCGCTCGTTCGCTGATTGTGGAGTTCGTTCCTCGGCGGCGCGTTCAGTGTTCAGGGCAAGGAGGCGGGCGAGAACTTCGTCGTGCACCTCGTCCGGCCAACGGTAGCGCCACCGTTTCCCCGCACCCGATAGCGGTACCTGGTTGCCTCTGTCATCGTGATCGACGAGAAACTCGCACTTCGTAGGAATGTCGTTCCAGCCGTAGGCGGCGAGGACGGCACTGTCCATCGCCTCGTGAAGTTCGCGGAGGCGGTGGATCGCAGGATCATGCTCGTCGGGCGCATGAAAGCGGTTGTACGTCTTAGTCAGTCCCTCCCTCCGCGCGCTCATATATTTCGCCCGCCATGCGTCGTACTGGTGCCCGGCAGTCTCGAGATTTGTACGGGTCTGCCACTTCTCGGGAAGAGGAAAAGTGTCGAAGCAAGTGGACGGGTGGTAGTCCCCTCGCGATGAACCGAAGAAGCGCGCCCAGATCTCATGTAGACGGGATTGGAGGACACAATAGGTAGCATAGGTCTCAAGCGCGAAGATGATCAGGGAGTGTTGATAGATCATCTCGGTCGGGAGAAACGCGAACGCCGTGTGTGAACTCACACTGGCGATAGCCAAGACACGGGAAAGTCCGTGCGTCGCGGCGTAGAGATGCGTGCGATGGTCCCCATAGCGCCACCAACGATCACTGTGGGACTTGCGGCGTTGACGCAGACGCTCGGGGCGGACTTTGTGTTTGACGATCTCCAAGATGTCTGGCCAGTCCTCGGCAACCGGGTCGGGGTAGTCCAGCGGCACGACCGTCTGGCGCCGCATGTGATTTCGTTCGCGGTCATCGGCGCGTGACCACAACCGACCGATGTCGTCGCGCCGAAGGGGCCAGTCCTGGAAGTCGATGGCGTAGCGGTGATGTGCGTGAGTAGGACTGGTGTTCAGTTCGAGCCCGCCGATGGTGGGGTGAACGACGTTTCGGTTTCGCTCGTCACTCCGAAAGAGGTGTCTCATCGTGCTCAGAGGTGTGGCGGCATCGCTTCGTGCGAAGTCGTCGAAGGTGAACCCCATGCCGTGAAGAAAACTGCCGACGAAACTCTTTCCGCGATTTGAGTCTAAGGAAACCGGACCGCGATCGCTGCCCGAGTGAAACAGAAATGCGGTAATTCGGTCAACCGGACGCCCGTTCAGGTGTCGGCGTAGAGGGAACGCACCCTTGCGGACATGAGCGACACTCACGAAGACGGTGGCGGGGCCGGGCCAGCTCAGGCGAGTTCGTGCGTCGTAGATTGTTCCGCCTGACTCGCAGATAGTTTGTAGGCCGTGGACGCGGGTGTCACCAGTGGTGATCTCGCTAGTGGCGATGAGGCCGAAGTGACCTTGATCGCGGAGCAGGGAAAAGGCTTGCCGGAGGAAATGGGCGGCGAGATCAGCATTGCTCGTGCGTGATCGGTGACGAGTGGCCAGCCAGTCGCGGTACTGTGAGCCGAGGACTGTGCTGATTCGTTTTCCGCCCAGAAAAGGCGGATTGGAGACGATCGCGTCAAATCCGGGATTCTGGCGGCCAAAGACCTCCGGGAACTCGACTTCCCAATGGAAGGGAGCAAACGGTGGATCGTGGGTTCGCTGTTCTTCGAGCGATGGCCGTAGCTCGGCCGCGGTATCGTTGAGAACGAGGAGGGCAAGTTCGCGAAGTCTTCTGCTCCGAGCGGCCGGCCGAGTGCTGTGGAAGAAGGCGGAGAGAGCCAAATCACCGTAGAGAGTGACATTCGCCGCCGCGTCCCGTGCCTCGCGCTCCCAGTCGCGGAGTCGCCGGTCCGGCGTGTCGGGTTCGGCGGTTTGAATGCGCCGGCGGAATTCGGTGACCTTCCGGACCTGGTTGGAGACGATTTCTGCCTCGAAACGCTGTTGAATGGGTTCGCCGTCGGCGAACCAGTGGAATCTGTCGATCTGCTTTTGGGACAGTCCCACGAGGGAATCGCCCGCCCGGAGGGCGTGGTCGACAAAGCTGAGCGGCTGGTCTTTGGCCAGCGTGGCCAACCAGAGGGACAACTTAGCGAGGTCCACGGCGATGGGGTTTCTGTCCACACCGTAGAGGCACCGACGGACGATCAGCCGCCGAGCGAAGGTCTCGTCGTCTTGGTCAGAGGGTATCTCTGGGCGGTCCCCGTGGTGGCACCAGGACTCGGTCAGTTGTCGGCCCAAATGGCGGCAGACTTCGACTAGGCCGAAGTTCCAGCCCGAAGAGCGCTTCAAGCCCTTGTGCGCCAACGAGTTCCGCCCGTTTCGGAGGAGCATATTGTAGCCAGTAAATGACTTGCTTTCCGCTCCGGACGACCTTACGATTCCCCCGAGATGCCCCGGAGGAAGAGCCCCGGTCATGTCGCCAAGATCGTCCACAGACGGAACGGCAAGACCTACACCTCCTACCTCCTCCGGCGGTCCTACCGCGAAGGCGGCAAGGTCAGGCACGACACCTACGGCAACATCTCCCACTTCCCGCCGCATCTCATCGATGTCGTCCGACGGGCGCTCGGCGGCGAGACCCTGGTCCCCGCCGGCGAGGCGTTCGCCTGTGAGCGCTCCCTCCCCCACGGCGCCGCCGCGGCCGCCCTCGGCCTGCTCCGCGCCCTGGGCCTCGACCGCGCCCTCGCCGCCCGCCGCTCCCGCCAGCGCGACCTCGCCGTGGCGATGATCGTCGCCAGCCTGCTCGAACCCCGAACCAAACTGGCCACCGCCCGCGCCCTCCGCCCGGAGACCGCCGCCTCCTCCCTGGGCCAGCTGCTCGACCTGGGGGAGGTGGACGAGAACGACCTGTATGCCGCCCTGGACTGGCTGGGCCGGCGGCAGGCGGCGGTGGAGGCCCGGCTCGCCGGGCGGCACCTGCGCCGGGGCTCGTTGGTGCTCTACGACCTGAGCTCCTCCTGGTTCGAGGGGCGCTGCTGCCCGCTGGCGGCGCGGGGCTACAGCCGGGACGGCAAGCGGGGGACGCGGCAGGTGGTGTTCGGGCTGTTGTGCTCGGCCGAGGGGTGCCCGGTGGCGGTGGAGGTGTTCGAGGGGAACACCGTGGACTCGGCGACGGTGACGGCCCAGGTGGAGAAGTTGCGGGAGCGGTTCGGGCTCTCGCGGGTGGTGCTGGTGGGGGATCGGGGGATGCTGACCGAGGCCCGGATCCGGGAGGACCTGTCCGGGGTCCCGGGGCTGGGCTGGATCACCGCGCTGCGCTCCACCGACCTCCGCCGACTGGTGCGGACCGGGACGGTGCAGCCCTCGCTGTTCGAGGAGCGGGACCTGGCGGAAGTGCGGGCGCCGGAGTTCCCCGGGGAGCGGCTGGTGGTGTGCCGCAACCCCCGGGTGGCGGCGGACCGCCGGCGCACCCGGAAGGACCTTCTCAGGGTCACCGAGGCGGGGCTGGCCCGGCTGCGGGCGGCCACCCTCCGGGAGCGGGCGCCGCTGCGCCGCGAGCGCGCCATCATCGAGCGGGCCACCCGCATCCTCGACCGCCACCGGATGCGGAAGCACTTCGAGATCGAAACCGGCCCCGGACACTTCGCCTTCCGCCGCCGCGAGGCCCGGATCGCCGAGGAGGCGGCCCTCGACGGCTTCTATGTGGTGCGCACCAATGTCCCCGCCGACGCCCTCCCCGCCCCCCGCGTCGTCGCCGCTTACAAGCAGCTCAGCGCGGTGGAGGCCGCCTTCCGCTCGTTCAAGACCTTCTCCCTGCACGTCCGCCCCATCCACCACTGGCGCGCCGACCGCGTCCGCGCCCACTTCTTCCTCCGCATGCTCGCCTACCACCTCGAATGGCACCTGCGCCGCCGCCTCGCGCCGCTCCTCTTCCAGGAAGAAGACCCCGCCGCCGCCGAAGCCGCCCGCGAGTCCGTGGTCGCCCCCGCCGTCCGATCCCCCAAGACCCGAGCCAAGACCGCCGCCCGCAAGACCGAGGAGGGCTTCCCCCTCCACTCCTTCGACACCCTCCTCCAAGACCTCCGAACCATCAGCCGCGTCACCGTCCGGATCGCCGACACCCAACACACCTTCGATCAGCTCACCGAACTCACCCCCCTCCAGCGCCGAGCCTTCGACCTCCTCGCCGTCTCCCCCAACCAGTAGTAGCCAGAAACCGAGCCCCGCCACACCCCCGAACCCCAAGAACTACAAGGGACTGAGCGCCTCAAGGCCCTGGAACTTCGGTCTAGGAAGGCTCCGGAACCCATGGCGATATCGCAGATCTTGAGGTCCAAAATGGCGGACGGGCGGGGTGGGGTGTCCTCATCATCACGGAGGCGGGCGAGGATCGGTTCCAAGGTGCGGCGGACGATTGGTTCGGTGAGCGATCGGGGCGTGTAGTGGGTGCCGGAGCGGCGGCGTTCGTTCGTCGGCTGAAGGATCATCCGTCCGGTCCTGACGGGTTCCGGTGTGGCGGCCTTGTCGATGACCGGGTCGAGCGCGGCGTCGAGGGCGTCCATTGTGTTTGCGCCGCGGAGCGCCGCTTCCTGTTTGGGGGTGAGTTTCCGGTCGCTTCGTTTGCGGAGGAAGGCGGGGCGCTCTCGGGGCGGTGTAGCCAGGAGTTCGTCGAAGTTCAGGATTGCGGGGGCGCCGCCCTTCTTGGCGGCTCGGATGGCGCGGGAGCGGCCCTCGGCCTGTTCGAGGCGGAAGCCCATCATCGTTTCGTACACGGTGCCGATGTGTTCCACATCGAGCGCCCGGTAGGAGACGCGTTCGCCGTCGAGGACCAGCAGGTTCTCGAGCGCGCGGTGGATCGCGCCGTCGGGGATGAACGGCGGGTCTATCGGGGTAGTGAGGGGCGGGCCGATGCGCTGCTGGATCTGCCAACTGCCGGTTTCGCCGCGGCCTTCGAGGAACTTGTACTCGTCGGGGTCGAAGAGGACGCCCTGGCGGGCGGGGAGCCGCATCGCGCCGGACTTCGCGCCGGCGAACACCATGCGGAACAGCGAGAGAAGCCCGGCCCAGGCGCCGAACCGCTGTTCCATCGTGTCCGGGTGCCTCGCGGCGTCTTCGCGGAGGCGCTCGTAGAGGCCGGTGAGCGAGTAGTGACGGAGGAAGACGCCGCTCTCGGCGGTCGGCAGCAGGTCGCGTTCCTCCGCGTAGAGGAGGAACACGAACCGGAGGACGACGGTGAGCAGGCCGCGGTAGATGCGGTTCGGCGCGGTCTTCAGGACTTCGGAGAGGAGCCGGCCGTCCGTCTTGTCGTCGGCGGTCTGGAGGCCGCGCAGCAACTCGTAGAGCGAGTGGAGCACCTGTTCGGCAAGGCGTTCGCTGACATCGTTCTGGTACTTGCGGCTCTTTTCCAGCAGGGCCGCGAGCCGCCGGTCGGTCGGCACGGCGAGGAGGCGCTGTTCGCCCAGCAGCAGCCGCATCGCGGAACAGATGGGGCGGCCGGCGGTCTCGGTCATCTGGGCGAAGCGGAAGTCGAGCCAACCGGAGTTCTCGCCTTCCGGGGCGGAGATCAGGCGCAGGGACCGTCCGTTGAAGATGAGGCCGGCCGGGACCTTCTTGGCGCGGAGCAGGCGCTCCATCTCGACTCCGGGGGAGAGGTCGGTGGCGGCGTCCCTGTCGTCGAACTTCCGGGTCGGGGGGAGGACGCGGACGAGGAGTTGGAAGTCGCTGTCGTCCTTGCCCTTCCGGACGGCGTAGTCCGGGCGGATCACTTGGTCGCCGCCGGGCAGTCGGACTTCGAGGTCATCCGGGATCGGGGACTCCGGGGTTCCGGCGTACCCGGAAGGGAAGAAACGCCAACCGAGAGCGCCGCGGGCGAACGCTTCGAAGTCAGCGGCGAACGGTTCCGGGTCGGCGTCCCCGTCTCCGTCGAAGCGCCGCTCTTCGAGACAGTCCGCGAATGCCTGCTGTCCCTCGATGTCGCGGCGGGGGAGGATCGCGCCGGCCTTCACCAGCGCGGTGGCGGAGACGACGAGGCCCGTGGGCTGGACGAAGCCCAGCCACTCCAGGTGGTCGCGGACTTCGGGCGGGATCTTGGCGCGCTTCCTCACCGGGGATCTCCCGTCGCCGCGTGGTTTCGGTCGAGGCCGCCGGAGGGCAGGGCGCGGTCGAGTTGGGCCATCGGTCGGCTACACGCCCCAGACTTGGATGAGACGCTCGTCCGCTGCCTCGCTGTCGGCCTTGTCAGCGGGAGCCCAGGTTTCTTCCGTTCCGCCGGACGCGGTTTCGACGGCGGTTCTCCGCACCGACGCCTCCCGGCGAAAGATCCGCTCGTCCCGGGACTTGCGGTCGTCGGTGTCGAAGACGACCAAGTGTCCTTCGCTCGCCCGGCAGCGATCCATGTAAGCGGCCGTCTGGGCGGCGCCGCGGCGGATGACCTCGTCCAGGCCGTCGCGCGCCCGCTTGACCTTGCACTCGATGACGAAGACCTGCGGGGCCCCGGCCCTGCGCCAGGTGATTCGGAGGTCGGCCCGGCCCATGCCGAGGCCGTACTCGCGGGCGATGTGGCCGCCGGCGTTGACGACGCGGTGGAGGAAGGCCTGCAGCAGCACCTGCGCCGCCGCCTCGCGGTAGGTGAAGCCCTGCGACCACCACTCCCCGTTCTCTCGGAAGAACTGTTGGAACGCGGACAGGAGTTTCGGGACATCCAGATTGCCGTCGGCGCCGTCGTACCGCTCTTCGTCCTCGGCCACCGCTTCTTCGACGCGCCGGGCGAGGATTCGCGGGATTACTTCACGGTAGATGGGGTTGGCGATGCGGACGGGGTCGGTGGATGCGATCAGGCCCAAGTTCCGGGCGGACTCCACATCGTCGGGATTCGCGTCGGCCAGCTCTGGAAGACCGCCCACGATCGGCTCGATCACGCGTCGGAGGCGACCGTCCTTCAGGCAGTCCTCGATCTGCCGGAAGTGCGTAGGGCGCCGGAGGATCAGTCGTTCCCGGGCATCTCTGACCGCTTCGTCCGTGATGTCACGGGTTCGGTCCCGGCCGGCGGGGGCGTCGAAACTGGCGCCCGCCGCCAGCGCGTTCACCAGCCACGGCTGGCCTCGCGTGGCGTCCCGGGTTTCGTCCACGGCATCGGCGGTGAATCGCTGCCCGGTTTCCTCCGTGTGCTGTCCGAGGAGCGCTTCGACTTCGTTGCTCGAGAAATCATCGAGTCGAATGGATCGGTCGGCGGTGAACGGGTTGCCCGCGGGTATCGGATACTCCCGCGCGCCCCTGACCCCGCACAGCGCGATGCTCCACGGATGGCCCGCCCGACCGGTCTCGCAGTCCGCGCGCCGTTGCTGCAGGAGAGCGGACAGCAGGTCTTCGGGGAGCGCGTCCGCTTCGTCGAGGAGCAGCACGAGCGGCTCGGGACTTTCGGCCGCCCAGCGCGTCAGCGTTTCCTGCAGCGCGGCGGCCGGGCCGTACTCCGCGAGCACGCCGGGCCAAGTCTTCGCAGGGAAGTCGTCGTTGAGCGTCAACTCGGCGCGGGACGCCAGGCAGCTCAACACGGCGCGAATGGCCTGTTCGAAGTCGGGAGCGGTCTGCGCGGCTTCCAGGTTGGCGTGGATGCAGCGGTAGCCGCGTTCGTTCAGGAGGTCGCGGAGGGCGATGAGCGCGGTGGTCTTGCCGGTCTGCCGGGGCGCATGGACGACGAAGTACTGCTTGTCTTCCACGAGGCGGAGCACGCCGTCGAGGTCGAACCGCTCGAGGGGCGGGATGTGGTAGTGCTCGTCCGGGAGGATCGGCCCGGCGGTGTTGAAGGTGAGCACGGCGGTTCGTTGATCGCTGGACAGTGTCAGTTGGTGTCCGGCCAGAGATAGACGACGCCCACCGGCTCGAGCCGCGTGGCGCGGACCTGGTAGAAGTCCCGGACGCGTTTCGGTTCTTCTTCGATCTCGGTCTCGAAGTGCTGCAGCCGACGCTTCCAGGACTTGGCGTCCCGCTCCGCTTGCCGGCGCTCCTCGCGGTTCAGGTCGTCGAAGAGCAGACGCTGCGGGCCTTCCTTCCGGTACTTCGCCCACTCCTCGGCCACCCGTTTGCGTTGGCGTTCGAGGGTCGTGCGGAGGGCCTTCGCTTCGGCATCGCCGCGGCTGCGCAGTTTCGCCTCCGCGGCCTTGCGCCGCTGGTCGGCGCGGGACTTCAGGGCGGGCCGGAGGGCGGCCACATCGTGGGGCGCTTGGGCGAGCAGCGGGCCGTGGACTCGTTCGTCGGGCACGCGATGCTGCGTCAGGGCGCTGTCCAGGACTTCCATCGTCCGCCGGTGTTCGTCCGAAGATTCGCCGAACGGCCGGAGTTTCTTCGTGGAGGCGTGTTCGGGGAACCAGCGGGCCGCCACCCTCACTACCTCCTGGTGGAGCCGCTCGGCCCCGGCGCCGTAGAGGGAGAGCCGACCGAGCAGCACCACCCGGGGGATCGAGTCGGCGCCCTGCGTGAGACAGGCGCGGGACAGGTCGTGGTATAGGAATCCCTGGCTGCGGAACCGGGCGAGCAGCCGCTGCGCCAGTCGCTGTTCCAGGTGGAGATGGACCACATCGGCGGCGACGCGCTCCGGGTCCCGGAAGACGACCGGGCGGGGGCGAGCCCGCTTGCGCCACTCCGCCTCCTTTTCGTCCTTTTTCCTCGGGGAACGCAGCGAGTCGAGGGTGGTGCGCCAACTGGGGTCGCTCGCCTGCTGCTCGGTCAGGGCGGGGAAACGCCAGACGGATTGCCCGCCTCCACTGCGTTCCTCGATCAGGCCTCCGGCGTTTTGGAGTTCGAGGGAACGGGACAGGGCGTCGCGGAAGGCGTCTTCGTCGAAGCGGAGATGCCGCCGCGACTTCTCCAGGGTATTGCGGCAAACCTCCAGTTGCTTTTGGAGTCCGGTGCTCCCGTCGCGGGTCGCTTCCAACACTTCCCGGACGACTCGCGGGTTCCGGGGACCGGCCTGTCCGAGGTGGCCGGCGAGGGTCCCGGCGTTTCCCGGACAGATCCCGCCGCGAAGCAGGCGTTCGGTGTCGGAGATGACCCGGGCCAGACTGCCCAGTTCCTTGCGGATCGTTTCGGTTTTCTTGACCAGGACCTCGAGAACCCGGTCTTCGGCGCGCTGCGGGAGTTTGAAATAGCGGCAGGTCACGACCGGTGCGGGTTGGAGTTTGCGGTCGATCCGGCCGTTGCGCTGTTCGATCCGGCCGGGGTTCCAGGGGAGGTCGAAGTGGAACAGGTCGGCGCAGTGCGCCTGCAGGTTGAGCCCTTCGCGGGCGGCGTCCGTCGCGATCAGGATGCGGAGCGGCTCTTTCTCCGGGTCGGCATTGAACCGACGCTGGATTTCCCGCCGGTTGTCGAGGCCGGTGAGACCGGTGAGGACTTCGATCCGCCGGTCGGCCTCGTCGGTGTAGCGGACGGCCGCTTCGAGCATCTCCTTCAGGTACCGCTTCGTGCCTTCGCGGTTCTCCGTGAAGATGAGGACCCGCCGGTGGCTCCAGCGGGGCGGCTTCCCGGACGGGCGTTTGTTGAACTCCGGCAGGTCGGGGCACTGGTTCTCGCGGATCCAGCGAACGAGGCGGCGGACCTTGGCGTCCGGGAGGTGGCGGTGTTCCTTCGCGACCCGCGCCATTTCGTCGAGGAGCCGGCGCTCCCCGGCGGGAAGCGAGCCGGGAGAGTCGGTGGCGCGGGTGAGCGCCTCCGCCTGCTCGTCTTCCTCCTTCGCCAAGTCGTCGTCCTCCCAGTCGGCGCGTTCGTCGTCGGCGTCCGGGGCGGCGATGAATCCCTTCGTCGGTGTCGCTGCGTCCGGGGACGAAGACGACTCGGCGAACTGTCTCTCCACCGTCTTGCGATGCACCTCCAGCGTGCGGGCGAAGGCCTCGATCGAGGAAAGGAGCCGCTGCTGCAGTCCGACGAGGAGCAGCCGCGCCGCGGTCTGCTCCCGTTTCGACGCCTTCTTCAGCCGCTCTTCCCGGGCGCTCCGGTATTCGTCGAGCAGTCGCGAGAGGCGGAGTTCCGGGGCGTCTTCCGGGAGGTCGGCGATGACCACTGCCTCTACCCGGCGCTCCGGGAAGCCGCCGCTCACCTCGCGGAGGTCGTCCTTGAGGCGGCGCACCAGCACCGGTTCGAGTTCGCGTTTCTCCCGGATCCGGATGCCGCGGGTGAACCGGCGGGGGTCGAGGATCTCCATGAGGGCGGCGAAACTGTTGGAGTGGCCGTTATGGGGCGTGGCGGAGAGGAAGAGGCGGTGCTCGAACCGGTTGGCCAGGTCGCGGACCGCGCGGGTGAACTTGGATTCGATCCCGTACTTGCCGGCCGACGAAGGCGCGGCGTGGTGGGCCTCGTCGAGGATCAGCAGGCTGCCCGGCAGGCGCTCGCCGAGCCATTCGCGCATCGGTTCGGCGTAGGCGGGGTCGCGCAGCAGGTTGTGGGAGACGAGGAACCGGGGGTGGGTGCGCCACGGGTTCGCGCCGAAACCGCGTTGGCGGCGCACCTCGGAGACATAGCGGCGGTCGAGCACCTTGAAGACGAGTCCGAACCGCTCTTCCATCTCGGTCCGCCACTGGTCGAGCACCGACGCCGGCGCGGCCACGACCACCTGCCGCGCCTTGCGGCGGAGGAGGAGTTCCTGGGCGATGAGGCCGGCCTCGATGGTCTTGCCGAGGCCGGTGTCGTCGGCGATGAACAGGTTGACGCGGGGGAGGCGGAGGGCCTTCCGCAGGGGCTCCATCTGGTAGGCGTCGAGCCGGATGCCGGCGCGGAACGGCGCCTGGAGGAGGTCGCGGTCGGTGGCGGTGACGCAGTTCCAGAGGAGCGTCCGGTAGAACGCGGCGAACTGGCGGGGTTCGTCGAACTGCCCCTTCGCGAGACTCTTCCAGCCATCGTCTTCGAGGACCCGGCGGTCGGGCTCGTAGTTCCAGAAGACTTCGAGCGGCTCGCCGGGCGAGTCGTCCTCGGCGCAGGCGAGGCGGACGACCGCGGATTCGTCCGGCGCCGGTGGATCCTCGACCTGCTGGACGATCCACTTGCGCGATCTCACCTGCACCAGAGCGCCCTGGGCCGGCGGCGCGAGCGGCGATACGGCGAGTTGCCCGGTGGCCGCCGGGTTCGCCGGGTTCATCGGCGGCGGATCGTACCGCCGGTCGGGAGCGGGGCGAACGGGGTCGCGGCGGAGCGCGGTGGCGGGAGCCGGGGTCAGGCCGGGTGGGGGATTCGGAGGCGGCGGGTGACTTGGCCGTCGTTCTCCCAGGGGGTGGCCTTGTAGCGGGAGGCCTCCTCGGCGGTGCGTTGGGGGCCGCCGGCGTCCTCGGCGCGGGCGGTGAGGCGGTGTTCGCCGGGGGCGGGGGCGGGCCAGGCGATCTGGAAGTGGCGGAGGCCGAAGGGGTGGGCGGTGGGGAGGAGATGGGCCGGGCGGAACGGGGCGTGGTCGAAACGGACGGAGACGCCGGTGACGGGAGATCGGCCATCGTTCCAGGCGAGGCCGTGGACGGTGTGGCGGCCGGTGCGGTCCGCTTCGACGCGGGTGACGAGGGACTTCAGGCGCATCCGGCCGATGGCGGAGGCGCGGTGTTCGATCCCGGTCGGCGTTTCGACGCCCTGGATCGTCACATAGTCCTTCGCCTGGTACCAGCCGGCGAACCGAGTGGGCCAGACCTCGATGCGGGTCACCCACTTCACCTGGGCGATGCCGTAGAAGCCGGGGACGAGCAGCCGCAGCGGGCCGCCGTGTTCCGGGGGCAGGGGGGCGCCGTTCATCGTGTCGGCGAGCATCACCTCCGGCGCGAGGGCGTCGGCGACGGGGAGGCTGCGGGCGAAGCGGCCGGGGTAGGCGTTCCCTCGCAGGCGCTCGTTCGCGGCGTCGGCGCCGAAGAAGACGACTTCGCGGCTGTCGGCGCGGAGCAGGGGTTCGAGGAGCGGGGCGAGCGGCGTTCCTTCCCAGCGGGCGGCGCCGACGAGGCCGTGCATGCCGACGCCGCCGTTGCCGCAGCACTCGAAGGCCGCGACCCGGTTCGCGCGGGGCAGGGCGCGGAGGGCGGTCGGCGTCAGCGTCCCGTGCGGCGCTTCGCCGCGGCGGCCGACTTCGAGATGGAACTCCGCCGGCGGGAGCGCGGGAACGCCCGAGTGGTCGAGGACGAAGAAGTCCTCGTTCGGGACGACTTCGCCGGTGATGCCGGTGAGATCGGTGTATCTCGCCCGGGTTCCCGGCGGGAGTGGCTCGATGTCGGCCCAGGGAAGCGTCGTCGACGCGGGCTGGGCGGCCGCCGGCCGCGGCCCGACGCCGGAAGGAACGGACGCCGCCGCGCCGAGGGCGGCGAGGAAGGCCCGGCGGTTCATCATCGCGAAGGGGCGGGTGAACAGCGCCTCGGCGGTCGAGTACGAAGAAAGAGGCCGGCCCGGTCGGGCCGGCCTCTCGAAAGGAAGGATCGCTCGCTCAGAAGTACACGCGGATCGCGCCGCGAATGATCCTCGGCGAAAGGAAGTTGAGGACATCCCCGTAGGCGGAGCCGCTCGAAGTGTTCAGTTGGGTTTCCGTGTTGGCGTTCGTGATGTTGAAGATGTTGATCTCCGGGGAGATCCGCACATCGCCGATATAGAAGTCGCGGAAGAGCGCCATGTCGAAGGTCGTGACATTGGGCAGCCGCTCGCTCCCCACGGGAGCGGAGAGGATCGTCGCGCCGCCCTGGTTCAGCCCGGAGACGAAGAAGGTCCGGGCGACCGGCTGGCCGGTCTGGTACCGCATGACGCCCGAAGCGCGGATGCTCCACGGCGCGTGCCAGGTGCCGATCACCTTGAACTGGTTGGTGCGGTCGTAGAAGGACTTGCCCTTCGCGTTCACCTGGTTGTTCGGGTTGGTGAATATGCCCGGGTTCGTGTTCTCCCACTGACTCCCGCGCGACCACGCGTCCGTGTCGTTGTACGAGTAGGAGACGATCGCCTGCCAGTCGTTGGAGAGGCGCTTTTGCGCGATGACCTCGAAGCCGCGGTAACTCGTCTCGAATTTGTCCACGGTCTGGATGGCGAGTTGGCTGATGCCCACCAAGTCCGGATTCAGGTTGTAGATGGTGACCATGCCGGCGTCGTCCGCGGTGCCGACTGCGCCGTCCGGGCCGGGATCCTGCACATCCATCGGGGTGTACGCGGAGTCGGGCGCAGCCAAGTTGACGCTGTCCGACTTGTCGTTGCTGCTGCGCATCGAGAAGGTGGTCTGGATCCAGATGTCGCCCGGGAACTCGCGCTCGAGGCCGATGGTGAATTCATCGGTGTACTCGTGTTTCAGGTTGGCGTCCACCGTTCGCACGGCGGCGGTCCTTCCGAACTGGTCGGAGAGGACGGCGCCCTGTTCGCCGTTCTGGAATTGGTTGTCGCCGTTCAGGTCGTTCCACTCGTGGGTGTTCGACAGACTGCCGTTCTGGTTCACGAAGTTGGCGAAACCGGTGGAGAACTGGTGGTAGTAGCGGCCCCAACTCGACTTCAGGGCGCTCTTGCCGCCCTCTTCGAGCCCGATGACGAGGCCGAAGCGGGGGGCGAAACTGGAGAGGTCGAGGATGCCGGTCCGTTCGGCGAAACTGCGGGGGCAGCCGTCGGCCGCGCGGCAGTAAGTCCCGTCCGCGCTGTTCTGTTCCGGCAGCCAGCCGTGGTAGCGGTCCCAGCGCAGGCCGAGTTTCAGGGTGAGGCGGTCCCCGATCGAGATGATGTCGTCTATGTAGGCCGAGGTCTGGGCGAGCGCCTGCGCCTCCGTCCTCGGTGTGTTGCGGAGGAGAACCTGGTAAGGCTCGCCGTTGTTGAACTGCAGGAAGACATCGCCGATTGCGGTCGTCTCGTTGCGGATCGGGTTGTGGGAATACTCCGCGCCGATCTTCAACTCGTGGTCGGCGCCGGCCACGCCTTCCGCGAAATAGGTCAGGTCACTCTTGTAGGAGAACCGCTTCCGGCGGCGCTCCACATTGAAGTCGCGCGCGTTGAGGAATGTCCCGGTGCCCACATCGTACCCGGCTTGGAGTCCGGCGGCCTTGGCTTCCTCGGTATGGGAAGTCGGGAACCAGACATTCAGGTGGGAGAACCGCGTGTCCAGCAGCGCGTTCTCGCTCAGGGTCGAGGTCCAGGTCGCCTGGATGATGCGGAAAGTGTCGTCCTCGATCCAACTCGCTTCCGGCGGGCGGTTGCCGGCGAGCCCCCGGCGCGGCTTCCAGTAGGACATCTCGTGCCATTCGAGGCTCACCTTGTTGCTCTGGGTAACTTCCGTGTCGCTCTTGATCACGAACTGCCACATGTCCGTGTCTTCGGTCACGCTGGTCACGCCGGAGACATAGCGGTGGACGCGCTCGTCCCGGAACGAGAAGTAGAAGGTCGAGCGGTCGCGCACCACCGGGCCGCCGAACTGGACATTCGCGTCGGAGAGGTAGTCGAACTCGGACGCCGTCGCGCCGTTGTTCTCGAGTTCCTGCGTGAAGTTGTCGAACTGGGTGGCGGCGTTCTGGTAGTGGAAGCCGACGCCGCCGTTGAAGTCGTTGGTGCCGCTCTTGGTTACCATGTTCAGGTACACGCCGGGAGCGTTCACGGACGCCGGATGGGAGCCGGTCTCGACCTGGACTTCCTCGAAACTGTCGTAGTCGTAGTAGTAACCGCTCGCGCCGAGGGCGGCCGGGCAGGTCACATTCACGCCGTTCAGGTAGTAACTGTTCTGGCCCCAGGAAGTGCCGCGCGCGGAGAAGACCGCCTGCAGGCCGGTCTCGCTCCCCCCGACATCGAGGCGGTTCGTGGTTACGCCGGGCGCCTGGTGCTCGAGCAGCGACCAGACATCGCGGGCGCTCGGCACCTCTTCGAGGAGGCTCTCGTCGAAGGTGGCGCCGATGACCGTGCTCTTCGTGTCGAGCAGCGGGGACTCGCCGACGACGGTGATCGTCTCCTCGAGGGTGGAGAGTTCGAGTTGGACATCGAGGGCGGTCGTCCGGCCGATGTCCACGCGGACGCCCTCGTTCACCCGGGTCTGGAAGCCGCCCAGTTCGAAGCGGAGGCTGTAGATGCCGGGCGGGACGGCCACGAAGCGGTAGGTGCCGGTGCCGCTCGAGACCGAGACTTCGGGCGAGCCGCCTCCGGTGAGGGTCACCGAGACGCCGGGGAGCACCTGGCCGGTGCCGTCCCGGACCGTGCCTTCGACCGTCCCGCTGGTGGTCTGGCCGAGGGCCGAGGCCGCGGGGAGCAGGACGAGCGCGGCAAGCGCGAGCACCGTCGGGGCGAGCGTGGCGGCGAAGCCGCCGAGCGCGCGTTCGGGGGAGCGTGTTCTCATTCGGATGCGTTCTCCTCGGGGCTCGCGCCCCTGGTCTCGTTCCTCCGGAACGCTTCCGGGGAAGACCGAGTTCTCTATCTTCGATTCGGGGGGCGCGGAAGTCAAACGGGAACGACCGGCGGCCCGTTGCGGCGGCTTCACCGGCGGGCGCCGCCGAGGGAGCAGGAGAAGAGCGCCCGCTGGGCGGTCGTCCAGTCCCCGGAGCCGTCCGCGTGCTGGATGAGCATCCGGCCCTCGCGGTAACTGTCGAGGTCGAGGGTGAACTCCTTGCCGTTCGACTGGCGGCCGCCGTGGTCCCAGGACGCCGGGATCCCCGGATCGTGGAACCGGTAGGTCCCGGTGCGCCCGTAGGCGATCCGGTTCGACCACACATCCATGCCGGGGATCAGGTCGGCGAGCCGCCCGGCGGGGGTGCGCGGGAGCGTGGTCTCCATCTCCAGGATCCCCGGGATGACGGCGCGGCGGAAGACGGCGCCGGGGCGCTCGGAGGAGGTGATGACCAGCGGGGCGCGGCGGAGGGCCCGGTACCGCTGGGGCGCCCCCGGCGCGAGGCTGCGGAAGATGCCGAGCACCGCCTGCTCCTGCGGTCGTGTCAGGCGCTCGTCCAGGTAGAGGGCGACCCAGTGTTCCGGGCCGAGGGTGACGAACTCGGCGCCCGAGAGGTCGGTGTCCCCGTAGGCGCCGGTCTCGATCCGGGTGGCGGTCGTCGCGTGGCAGGGCGGGTGCGAGGGCGGGGCGTTGCTGCGGCAGGGGCAGGGGGTGTCGCAGGGGCAGGCGGTGAAGGCGTGGCCGGAGATCCGCCAGTGGGGGAAGTCCGCGGCGGGACGGGCGTCTGCGGTTCGGGCATCTGCGGTTCGGGCGTCCGCCGGTCGGGCCGGCGTCCCCGAGCCGGGAGGAAGGCGCATTCCCTGGCCGCCGGCGGCGCGCAGCACGAACCGGACGCTCTCCGCGAAGCGGAGCGGGATCGGGCCGCTGTCCCGGATCGTGGGCTCGTAGGTCCAGCGGCGGGCGGCGGCGGCGGCCGCGGCGGCCAGGTCGTCCGCGCCGCGCAGGGGGCGGGCGGCGGCGACGCGGCCGGCGCGGTCGAGGGTGAGTTCGAGGATGACGATCCCCTCTTCGCCCCGGGCGCGGGCGGCCTCCGGGTAGGCCGGCGGCTCGAACCGGGTCCGCAGCGGACGCGCGACTTCGCCGCCGACGGGGACGATCTCCTCCTCGGCCGGGAGATCGGGGCCGGTGTTCCCGCCGCTCGCCGGCGCTTCCGCGGCGTCGACTGACGGGCGCCGGCCGCCGCCGTCCGGTCGGGGTTCCTCCGCGGGGCCGCAGGCGGGCGCGGCGAGCGCCGCGGCGAGCAGCGCCGCCGCCGACGAGCCCCGGAGCGTCCCGGTCGCGCTCGCGGCGTACGCCGCCGCCGCCCGACGCCCGGCGGCATAATGCGGGAAGCGGCTGCGGCGGGGCCTCGCCCGGCTCCGCGGCGCGGACGCCGGAATCCGGTTCGAGCGAGTCTGCGACAGTGGAGAACGCGTCCGTCGAGCCAGCGACGGGGCGGCGGCGATTCTGCCTTATCCGCCCGGGGGAGAAGCGCCCGAACCGCCGCGCGCGGATCGGCGCCGGCGCGTTCTTGGGAGCGGCGGCGGCGACCGGTCTCGCCCCGACTCCCGCCCCGGCCCAACCGCCCCCGGAGGCGCAGGGCGCCCCGCCGGCGGAACTTCGGGAGGCCGCCGACGCGCTGCGGGCCGGGGAGTCCGAGCGCGCCGAGGCCGCCTTCCGGGCGTTCCTCGGCGGGCGGGAGGAGGATCCGGCGGCGCTCCAGCAGGCCGGGGCGCTCTGGCTGCTCGCCGGGGAACCGGCGCGGGCCATCCCCCTGCTCCGCGCCTCCGTGGCGGCGGATCCCGGTTTCGCGGACGCCCGGTTGGCCCTCGGGCAGGCGCTCGGCCAGACCGGCGACGCCGAGGGGGCGCTCGCCCAACTGGCGAAAGCGCGGGAGATCGCGCCCTCCCGCTACGAGGCCCCGTACCTGGCCGCCGCGGTCCTCGACCGGGCCGGCCGGCTCCCCGAGGCGGTGGAGGAGGCGCGGGCCGCCGCCGCGCTCGCTCCCCGCGATCCGCAGGTGCGGCGGTTCCTCGGGCGGTTCCTGCTGAGGATCGAGGCCTGGCCGGAAGCCGCGGCGGAACTCGAAGCGGCGCTTCGGCACGGGTTCCGGGACGATCCGGCCATCTTCGGCGAACTCGGCGCCGCGCTCCTCGGCCAGGAACGGCTCGACGCCGCCGAAGCCGCCTACGAACGACATCGCGCCTTCGCCCCGGACGACGCCGAAACCCACCTGCAACTCGGCTACATCGCCTGGCGCCGGGGGGAGGACGAACGGTCGGAGGAGTTGCTGCGAAGAGCCATCGCGGTCGACCCCGGCCTGCTGCGCGCCCACCACTTCCTCGGCCTCACCGCGCTCCGCCGGGACGACTTCGACGGCGCCGAAGCGGCGTTCCGCCTCGCGCTGGAACGGGACGGCGGGTTCGCCGAAGCCTGGTTCCACCTCGGGAAGATCGCGCTCCGCCGGGGGAACCCGGAGGAAGCGGAGCGCCTGCTGGGAGAGGCCGTGGAGCGCGCCCCGGACTACGCCGAGGCTTACTATCAGTTGGCGTTCGCCCGGCGGCGGCTGGGAGACCGCGAGGGCGCCGACCGTTCGCTCGCCCGGTTCGAGGAACTCCGCCGCCGCGAGGCCCCCGCCCGTCCGGAAGACGAACCCCGTCAGCAGCCCGACCCCGTCAGGAGACGAGACCCATGACCCCGAACCGATTCCCCCGCGCCGCCTTCGGCGGCTTCCTGCTCCTCGCTGTCGCGGCTGCGCCGGCCATCGCGCAGCCGCCGGCCCCGGAAGTCCACGAGCCGGTCGCCACCTTCTCCATCGTCGCCCGCGACCCGGCCACCGGGGAACTCGGCGTGGCCGTCCAGTCCAAGTACTTCTCGGTGGGGCATGTGGTGCCCTGGGCGGAAGCCGGAGTGGGCGTGATCGCCACGCAGGCGAATGTGAACGCCGGCTACGGGCTCAAGGGGCTCGACCTGCTCCGCGAAGGACTCGGCGCCGAAGAGGTCCGCGACCGGCTGCTCGCCGAGGACGAGTTCCCGAATGTGGAAGGGCGGCAGTTCGCGGTCATCGATGCCCGGGGCGGCATCGCCGTCCACACCGGCGAGACCGCGAACTTCTGGGCCGGGCACCGGGTCGGCGACCACTACTCGGCGCAGGGGAACATCCTGACCGGGCCGGAAGTGGTCGAGGCCATGGGGGACGCCTTCGAGGCGGCGGAGGGCACGCTCGCCGAGAAGATGCAGGCGGCGATGATGGCCGGCCAGGAGGCCGGGGGCGACAGCCGGGGCCGGCAGTCCGCGGCGATGCTGGTGGTCGGGAAGGGGATGGGCCGCAACATCAACAACGATGTGGTGGCCCGGCTGCAGGTGGAAGACCACCCGACGCCCATCGTGGAACTCGGACGGGTGCTGGACATCAACCTGGCGCTCTCCGCGATGTCCCGGAGCCGGGAGCGGATGCAGGCCGGCGACTCGGCGGCGGCGCTCGCCGAGGCGGAGCGCGCGGCGGAACTCTGGCCGGCGGCTTCGGATTCCTGGCTCAACCTGGGGCTCCTGCGGTACTCGGCGGGCGACCGGGACGGGGCGCTCGAGTCGCTGGAGAAGGCGGCGTCCATGAACGACCTGTTCCGGGGGCAACTGGAGTCCACGCTGGGGTGGACGAACCATCCGGGGCTCGACGACGAGTTCCTGGCCGCGCTCTTCCCGGAGGGCTCCTGACGGAGAGGGCCGCGCCGGCGCCGCCGCGCCGAAGGCCGGCGGGGGGCGGCGCCGCGCTGCTCGTCCTCGCCCTCCTCGGCGTCGCGGCCCCGACGCCGGCCCCGGCGCAGGACGCCGAGGAGTTGCTGCGGGCCGGGCGGCGCTGGCTGGACGCCGGGAACGCCGAGGCCGCGCTTCGCTCGTTCCGGCGGCTGGCGGAAGTCCGGCCGGACTCGCGTTCCCACTACTACCTGGGCGTCGCCTACCTCCAGGCGGAGCGTCCGGCGGACGCCGTGGCCGCCCTGAGACGAGCCGAGGCGCTCGCCCCCGCGCCGAACCGGGCGCTCTCGCTCTCGCTCGGGACGGCGCTCCTGCGGGCGGACGACCCGGAGGCGGCGGTCTCCGTGCTGGGCGCGGCGGCGCGCCGCCATCCGGGCGAAGTCGAGTTGCTGCTCCAACTGGGACATGCGCACTACCGGCGCCTTGACGCGGAGCGGGCGCGCGAAGCGCTCCTGGCCGCCCGCGGCGCCGACCCGGGGAATCCCCGGGCGCACTTCCACCTGGGGCTCGCGGAGTCGGCGCTCGGCGACCTGGCGGCGGCCGAGGCGTCGTTCCGCGAGGCGGCGCGGCTCGCCCCGGGTGACCCCGAGGCGCGGGTGGCTCTCGGCCGGACGCTCGCCCGGCTGGGGAGGGCCGGGGAGTCCCGGAGCGCCTACGAGGCGGCGCTCCGCGTCTGGCCCGGTTCGGCGGCGGCGCTGACCGGGCTGGGGATGCTCGACCTGGCGGCCGGGGACGCCGAAGGCGCCGCCGAGCGGTTCCGGGCGGCGCTCGCCTCCGAGCCGGAGCATCGGCAGGCGCTCTACAACCTGGGCGCGGCGCTTCGGCGGCTGGGGCGGTTGGCCGAAGCGGAAGAGGCGCAGCGGCGGTTCGACGCCACCGAGCCGGTGGGCCCGGCGTCGGCGAGCCGCTCCCGGGCCCGGCCGGACGCCGTCCGGCGCCGCTGACCGGGGGGTGTTCCCGGCCGCCGTGGGGCTCGCGGCGCTGGCGCTGCCGCCCCCGAACGCCGCCGGCCCGGCCGGGGGCGCCGAGGGATTCGTCTTCGCGGACCGCACCGCCGAGGCGGGGATCCGCTTCCACCACGAGGACGGCGGCAGCGGGCGCCGGTATGTGGTGGAGATCGTGGGCGGCGGCGCCCTGGTGTTCGACTACGACGAGGACGGTTGGCCCGACCTGTTCTTCGTGAACGGGCGCCCCCTCCCCGGCGATCCGGGAGGCGCCACCGCCGGGCACCGCCTCTACCGCAACCGGGGAGACGGGACCTTCGAGGACCGCACCCGGGAGGCCGGGCTGCTCGACGAGCCGGAAGCCGCGACCTACGGCATGGGCGGCGTCGCCGGCGACCTGGACGGCGACGGCGACGCCGACCTGCTCCTCACGCACTTCGGGGCCGAGCGGCGGTTCGAGAACCGGGGGGACGGCACCTTCCGGGAAGTCCCGGACGCCGGCGGGGCGAGCGACCCCCGGTGGACGACCAGCGCCGCCCTGCTCGACGCCGAGGGGGACGGCGACCTCGACATCTACGCGGCGAACTACCTCGACTACTCGCTCGACCGCCACCGGGACTGCGTGAGCCCGGCGCGCGGCCTGCCGGCGTACTGCCATCCCCAGGAATACCCCGGCGCGGCGGACTCGTTCTTCGAGAACCGGGGCGACGGCCGGTTCCGGGCCGTCGCGGTTCCGGGGACGGGGGAGGGGAAGGGGCTCGGCGTGGCGGTCACCGACCTGGAGGCGGACGGGGCGCCGGAGATCTATGTGGCGAACGACACCACGCCCAACTTCCTGCTCCGGGTGGAGGCCGATGGCGGCGGTGTCCGCTTCCGGGAAGCCGGCTTCGCCTCGGGGGTGGCCTACAACGAGGAGGGGCTCCCGGAGGCCGGGATGGGGGCGGACTGGGGCGACCCGGACGGCGACGGCCGGATGGACCTGATCGTGACCAACTTCGACTTCGAGACGAACACGCTCTACCGGAACCTCGGGGACGGGCTCTTCCTCGACGCCACCGCGGCGTTCGGGCTCGGCGGCGAGAGCCTCACCGAGTTGGCGTTCGGCTGCGACTTCGCGGATTTCGACAACGACGGCTGGCCGGACCTGGCGGTGGCCAACGGCCACATCCTGGACAACATCGCGGAGATCCAGTCGAACCTGACCTTCGCCCAGCCCGGGCAGGTCTTCCGGAACGAAGCCGGCCGCTTCCGGCGCGCGGCGGAGAGCGAGGGCGCCTTCGCGGTTCCCCGGGTGCGCCGGGCGCTGGCGTCGCTCGACTACGACCGGGACGGCGACCTCGACCTGGCGCTCGCCTCGAACCGGGGGCCGGCGGAGTTGCTGGCGAACGAGGGGGGCGCGGCGCTGGGCGGCGCCTTCGGCCTGCGCCTGGTGGGCGTTCGGACGAACCGGGACGGGGTCGGGGCGGTGGTCACCCGCCGGGACGGGGAGCGGATTCGGCGGGAGGAGCGGCAGGCCGGGGCGAGTTTCCTCTCCCAGCACGACCCGGTGGTCTGGTTCGGGGTCGGGGAGGCCGCCGACTCCGGGGAAGTCGTCGTGCGCTGGCCTTCCGGGGTCTCCGAGACCTTCTCCGGACTCGCCGCCGGGTGGATCCATGTCCTGAAGGAGGGGCGGGGCGCGGTCGGGCGGCAGCCGCTCGGCGCGGGGCCGCCGCGGTGAGGTTCCGGTCGGCGCTCGCGCTGGGCCTCTTCGCGGCGGCGTCCCCGGCGGCGTCCTCGGCGGCGGGGCAGGCAGTGGCGGAGCGATCGAGGGAGGCCCCGGTGGAGATGCGGTTCACGGAGGCGACAGCGTCCGCCGGGATCCGGTTCGTGAACATGTACGGCGGCGTCCGGGCCAAGCGGTACATCCTGGAGACCACCGGCACCGGCGCGGCGTTTTTCGACTACGACGAGGACGGGGCGCTCGACCTGTTCCTGCCGAACGGGACGCGGCTCGGCTACGGGGACGCGGAAAGCCTCTCCGCCGCGCTCTTCCGGGGGGACGGACGGGGCGGGTTCGTGGAGGTGACCGGGCCGGCCGGGCTCGAGGCCTACGGCTGGGCGCAGGGGGCGGCGGTGACCGACCACGAGAACGACGGCGACCTCGACCTGTTCGTCACCTACTACGGCCGGAACCGCTTCTACCGGAACCGGGGGGACGGCACCTTCGAGGAAGCCGCCGCCGAAGTCGGGCTCGACGATCCGGCCTGGGGCGCCGGCGCGGCGTTCGCCGACCTGGATCGGGACGGCGCCGCGGACCTGGTGGTCGTGAACTATGTGGACTTCGACCCGGAGGAGACTCCGGGGCCCGGTGAAGCGCCGACCTGCTTCTTCCAGGGGCTCCCGGTGATGTGCGGGCCGAAGGGGCTCCCCCCGGCGCCGGCGCTGCTCTACCGGGCGCGCGCCGACGGGACCTACGAGCGGGTGGAAGACGCCGGGGTCGGCGAGGAGCGGTTCTTCGGCTTGGGGGTGGTGGTCGGGGACCTCGACGGGGACGGCGACCTCGACATCTACACCGCGAACGACCAGACCCCGAACAACCTCTACCGGAACGACTCCGGCCCGGAGGGGCTGCGGTTCACCGACATCGGGCTCCCCGCCGGCGTGGCCTACAACGAGGACGGGCGGGCGCAGGCCGGGATGGGGGTGGACCTCGGGGACTACGACGAGGACGGCGACCTGGACATCTTCGTGACCCACTTCTCCCACGACTACAACACGCTCTACCGGAACGCCGGCCCGGAGTTCTTCCTCGACGAGTCCTACGCGGCGGGCGTCGCCGAGGGGAGTTGGCCCTACCTGGGCTGGGGGGGCGGCTTCGCCGACTTCGACCGGGACGGGCGGCTCGACCTGCTCACCGTGAACGGCCATGTCTATCCCGAAGTCGAAGGGGGCGTCACCGAGAGCGACTACGCCCAGCCGATCCTGCTGTTCCGGAACCGGGGCGGCGGATCGTTCTCCGAAGTCCGGCCGCCGGCGTTCTCCGTCCCCCGGGTGTACCGGGGCGCGGCCTTCGGCGACTACGACGGGGACGGCGACCCCGATGTGCTGGCCACGGTGATGAACGGGCCGCCGGCGCTCTTCCGCAACGACGCCGAGCCGGCGGTCTCCGGGAACTGGGTCGGCTTCCGGCTGGTGGGCCGGACGAGTCCCCGCGACGGCGTGGGGGCGCGGGTGGTTGCGGAGGCGGGCGGCCGCTCGCTGCTGCGGGAGTCGCGGAGCGGGTCGAGTTACCTGTCCGCCGGCGACTCCCGGGTGCTGTTCGGTTGGGGCGCCGCCCCGGTGGAGTCGGTGAGCGTCCGGGTCCGCTGGACTTCCGGCGTCACGCAGACCGTCGAGGTCGCGCCCGGCGGGTACCGGTTGCTCGTGGAGCCCGCGCCGGACGCCGGCGCCCGCTGACCCGCCCGGCTTCGTTCGGCCGGGCCGGGGCGCCGGGCCGGGTCAGTCCATTTCGAGCGAAGCCCCGCGGAGCAGGGCGAAGACCGGGGTTCCCGGCTCGAGGGACAACTCGGCGGCGGCGTCGTCGGTGATCCGGGACTCGAGCCGGGCTTCGCCGACCTCGACGGAGACTTCGGTGAAGGGGCCGGCCGGGTCGGAGCGGACGGCGGCGACCCGGCCGGAGAGGATGTTGCGCACGCTGATCGCCTCGGGGCGTTTCCGGGCCAGCGCGACCTCGCGGGCCGGCACGCGGAGTCGCGCGCTCTCCCCTTTGCGGGGCGCGGGGGAGGGCGCCGGAACGAGGAGCCGCTGACCGGCGAGGTCGAGTTCTAGGAGTCCGCTCCGCCGCCGGTCCGTCGAGACCACCCGCGCGACGAGAGTGGCGGCGCGTCCGCCGCCGAGCGCGGCGCTCTCGTCTTCCAGCCGGGCGAGCATCGCCGCTGCCGGGCCCCCGGCCTCGATCCGGCCGCGCCGGAGCAGCAGCAGCCGGTCCGCCAGCCGGACGACCTCGCTCGGGTCGTGGCTCACATGGAGCACGCACAGCCCCCGTTCCCGCGCCAGCGACCGGACGAAGGGGAGCAGCCGGGCGCGGGCCGGCCGGTCGAGCGCCGAGAAGGGCTCGTCGAGCAGGAGGACCGACGGCGCCGTGAGCACCGCCCGCCCGAAGGCGACGCGCTGGCGCTCCCCGCCGGAGAGGTTTCGCGGGGCGCGGTCGAGGAGGGGGCCGAGCGCCAGGGACTCGACCAAGTCGTCGAAGCGGAAGAGGCCGCGGCTGTCCGGGTCGGCGCGGCGCGCGGCGTAGTCCAGGTTCCCGGCGACCGAGAGGTGCGGGAAGAGCGCCGGCTGCTGGAAGACGAACCCGACCGGCCGCCGGTGCGCCGGGAGGAACCGGCGCGAGCCGTCGTCCTGCCAGACGGACTCGCCGAAGCGGACCGCGCCGCCGAGGCGGGTGAGGCCGGAGACGGCGCGGAGGAGGGTGGTCTTCCCGCTCCCCGACGGGCCGAAGACGCTGGTGATCTCGCCGGCCGGCACGTCCAGGTCGGCGTCCAGCGAGAAGGCCCCGAGGGTCCCGTCGAGCCGGGCTTCGAGGCCGGCGCCGTCGGGAGCGACGGGTTCCGGGCTCATGTCAGGGGATGTCCCGGCTCATGTTCGGGCGGCGCGCATCCGGCGTTCGATCTTCATCGTGGCGAAGACCACCGCGAAGGCGAAGAGCAGGAGCCCGGCGGAGAGCAGGTGCGCCGTTCCCCAGTCCATGACTTCCACCCGGTCGTAGATGGCGATGGAGAGGACGCGGGTCGCGCCGGGGATGTTGCCGCCGATCATGAGCACCACCCCGAACTCGCCGACGGTGTGGGCGAAGCCGAGCACCGCGCCGGCGATGAGCCCCGGGCGCGCGAGCGGCAGGGCGACGGTGCGGAAGGCGTCGAAGGGCGAGGCGCGGAGGGTGGCCGCGGCTTCGAGCGGGCGGTCGCCGACCGCCTCGAAGGCCGCGCGGATCGGCTGGACGACGAAGGGCAGGGAATAGACGATCGAGCCGACCACCAGCCCGCCGAAGGAGAAGGCGAGCGACCGCCCGCCGAAGAGCCGGGCGACCGCGCCGCCGGGGCCGTCGGGGCCGAGCGCGATGAGCAGGTAGAACCCGAGCACCGTGGGCGGCAGCACCAGGGGCAGCGCGACGACCGCGGCGACGGCTTCCCGCGCCCGGGACCGGGTGCGGGCGAGCCACCAGGCGAGGGGGGTGCCGATCAGCAGCAGCGCCGCGGTGCTCGTCGCCGCGAGGCGCAGCGTGAGCAGCACCGGGGCGGCGATCGCCGAGCCGTCCATTTCGTCGGGGTGGCGTCGGGACTCGGGATGGGAGGCGGCCGCCGGCCCGCCTCAGTCTTCCGCCCGGTAGCCCCGCCGCCGGAGGACTTCCCGGACCGGGGCCGACTTCAGGAACCGGAGGAAACCGGACGCCGCCGGGTTCCCGGCGCCGGCTTCGAGGAGCACCGCCTGCTGGCGGATGGGCGAGTGCATCTCCTCCGGCGCGACCCAGTGGGAGCCCCCGGCGCCCCCGGCCCCGACCTGGGCGAGCGCGACGAAGCCGGCGTCGGCGTTCCCGGTGTGGACGAACTGGTAGGCCTGCGCCACATTCGTCCCCCGGACGAGTTGGAAGGGCGCCGCGCCGCCGAGCCCCAGCCGTTCCAGGACTTCCAGCGCGGCCCGGCCGTAGGGGGCGGTTTCCGGGTTCGGGAGGGCCAGCCGGGCGAGGGGCGGGGAGCGGAGCGACTCCGGGCCGGTGATGCGGCCCGGTTCGCGGCTGTAGAGGGCGAGCCGCCCCACGGCGTAGGTGAACCGGCTGCCGGGGACTGCGAGCCCGGCGGACTCCGCGAGCGCCGGGCGCTCCTCGTCGGCGGCGAGGAACACCTCGAAGGGCGCGCCCCGGAGGATCTGCGCGTAGAGGAGGCCGGTGGAGCCGGAACTCAGGAGCGTCCGGTGGCCGGTCTCCCGCCGGAAGAGATCGGAGACCTCGCGGGCCGCCTCGGTGAAGTTCGCCGCCACCGCGACCCGGACGGTTTCGGCGGCGGCCGCCGGCGGCGAGGCGGAGAGTGAGCCGAGGAGGAGCGCCGCCGCCGGGAGCATCCTCGAAAGGGGGAAGAGGAGGCTCGCCTCAGCGGCCCGCGGAAAAAGCGCCCCGCTATCCCTTCTCGACCGTCGAAGCATGAAGTCCGCCCGGGTTCCCGGAGGGGCGCCGGCCGGCGGGGCGGGGCTCAGGCCCCGCCGGCGTCCTCCGGGTACTCGGCGGTCATCATGATCTCCACCTTGATCCCCGGCCCCATGAGTTGCGCCTCGACGGTGGCCCGCGCCGGCGGCGGCGCGCCGACCACTTCCCGATAGACCTCGTTCATCGCCGCGTAGTCGCGCATGTCCTCGAGGAACACGGTGGCGTCCACCACATCGGCGAAACCGAGCCCGGCGAATTCGAGCGCCTCCGCGAGCCGTCCCAGGACCGCCCGCGTCTGCTCCTTCGGGTCCTCGCTCCGATCCGGGCCCGGCGGCACCATGCCGGAGAGGTAGAGCCGGTCGCCCGCCCGGATCCCCGGCGAAAGCGGGCTCCCCGACCGCGGCCCGCCCGGCGACAGGACTTCCCGCTCGGCGTTGCTGGCCACGCACTGGACTTCCGCGGTGAAGAGCGGGTTGGCGAGGCGCGCCTCCACCGTCGCCCGGCTCGGCGGGTCTTCGGGGAAGAACTCGCGGTAGGCCTCGTTCATCTCCCGGAAATCGCGCGGGTCTTCGAGGAAGACCCGGCAGTTCGCCACATCCCCGTAGTCCATCCCGCCGGCTTCGAGGATGATGCCGATGTTCCCCATGATCCGCTGCATCTGCTCGGTGACGCTCCCGGCCACCGGCTGGTAGGTGTCCGGGTCGCGGGCGGTCGCCCCGGCGACGAACAGCGTGTCCCCGGAGGCGATGCCCCACGAATAGGGGAGTTCCGGGCTCTTCAGCCGCTCCGGGCGGATCACCCGCCGCTCGGCGCCGGGGCGGATGGCCACCATCGAGATCTCGACCAGCGCGCCGGGGACCGCGATCCCGGCCTCCACGGTGGCCCGGGTGGGGGGATCCTCCGGGAAATACTCCCGATAGACGGCGTTCATCTCGGAGAAGTAGCGGATGTCCGAGAGGTACACATTCACCGCCGCCACCCGCGAGAAGTCCATCCCGCGGCTCTCGAGGACGGCGCCCAGGTTCGCCATGGTCTGCCGGGTCTGCTCTTCGATGCCGCCGGGAACCAGGTCGAGGGTGCCGGGGAGGTTGCCGAGCGCCCCGGCCAGGTACACCAGGTCGCCGCTCTCCCGCGATTCGGAGAAGGGCAGGCCGACCTCGTTCAACCCTTCGTCGGCCCCCTCTTCCGGCGCCGGAGCGGCGCCGCCGCAGCCGGCGGCGCCGGCCGAGAGCAGCGAGCAGGCGAAGACGGGGCGGGAAAACGCGATCAACTTACGGAACATGGCGGGCCTCCTGGGGGGTGCGGCGCGCGCTCGGGGAAGCGGAATTCCCGGCGGCGGGCGGGGGTTCCGATGGTACATTCGCTCGCCGCCCGCCCGACGCGCTCCGAACCGCGCGGAGCAAGAGTGCAGCACTCCGTTTTCCGCTACGACTCGGCCGGGAGTCTCCGCGTAGGGGCGATGTCCGTGGAGGAGGCGCTCCGCGCGTCCGGCGCCGGGACGCCGGCCTACCTCTACGACCTCGACGCGGTAACCGGCCGCTACGCGGAGTTCCGGGAAGCGGTGGGCGCCGGGCCGGTGGTGGCGGCGGCGCTCAAGGCGAACCCGCTGCCGGCGCTCCTCGCGCCCCTCCGGGACCTCGGCGCGGGAGCGGAGGCGGTCTCTGGCGCCGAGGCGCTGCTCGCCCGCGGTCTCGGGTTCCCGGCGGAGCGGATCACGATGTCCGGCGTGGGGAAGACCGCGGCGGACCTCGACGCGGCGCTCGAAGCGGGCGCGCGCTTCGTGTCCGTGGAGTCCCCGGCGGAGTTGGAGTTGCTCGCGGAACGCGCGGCGCGGCGGGGCCGATCGGCCGGGGTCGCGTTGCGGCTGAACCCGGACATCGCGGTGGACACGCACCCCAAGATCGCCACCGGCCGCGCGTCCGCCAAGTTCGGGATGGCCGAGCCGCTGCTGCTCGAAACCGCGGAGCGGGCGCGGGAATTGGACGGGATCGAGGTGCTCGGCGTCCACGCGCACATCGGGTCCCAGGTTCGCTCCGCCGCCGCTTTCCGGGAGAACGCGGCGCGGCTGGGCCGGCTCCTCGACCGCCTCCGGGCCGCCGGCCATCCGGCCGACCTCGTGGATGTCGGGGGCGGGCTCGGACTCTCCGAACGGGACGGCCGGCCGGCGCCGTCCTTCTCCGAGTACGCCGACGCGGTCCGGGAGGGGCTCTCCGCGGCGCGCCCCGCGCCGGAGGTCTGGTTCGAGCCCGGACGATGCCTCTTCGGCGCCGCCGGGGCGCTGGTGGTGGGCGTGCTCCACACCAAGACTTCCGGGGGCGCGGAGTTCTGCGTCGTGGACAGCGGCATGAACGACTTCCTGCGTCCGGCGCTCTACGGGGCGCGGCACCCGGTGCTCCCGACGGTGAGGCGGGACGCGCCCGAGCGCGGATTCGAGGTCGTGGGGGGCGTCTGCGAGAGCGGCGACTCCTTCGGTTCGGACATCCCGCTTCCGCCGCCCCGCCCCGGTGACCGGCTCGCGGTGCTCGAGGCCGGCGCCTACGGGTCTTCCATGGCCTCGAACTACAACCTGCGGCCGCGCCCGGCGGAGGTGGTGGTCTCCGGGCGCGAGGCGTTCCTCGTCCGCCGGCGGGAGAGCCCGGCGGAACTCGCCGCCCGGGAGCGGGAGGCCGAACTCCTGCCGGAAGCGGCGGCCGGGGCGTGAACCCGCCGGAGGCCCCCGTCCCGCCGAAGGGCGGCCGGCCCCCGCTCCCGCCGCCGCGCGGGGCGCTCCTCGGCGCCCTCGGGTTCGTCGGCGTGGGGGCGGTGCTCTTCCACCTCTCTTCGGGGGCGCCGGACCCCGCCGACTACCTGCTGGCGCTGGGGCTGGTGGCGCTGTTCACGCCGCTGAAGGCGCTCATGATCCGCTGGCTCGACGGACGCCGCCCGTACATATCCGCCTTCGCCGCCTCGCTCTTCTCGATGGTGGTGGGGCTGGCCTTCCAGCAGGACCTGCCCTTCGGCCAACTCATCGCCCGGAGCACGGTGATCACCGCGGCGCTCGAATGGCCGGTGCTCTTCGCCCTCCGCACCGCGGACTCCGCCGGACGCCTGCTGGTGTTGACCGCCTACCTGAGCGTGGTCGTGCACCTGCTGTCCGGAGGTTTCGTCCTCCTGTCCCGCTACCCGGGGCCGGGCGCCCTGCTCATGGCCGCCGGCGTCCTCACGCTCTGGGCGCCGCTCTTCCTGCGCCGCGCAAAGGAACGCGGAGGCGGCGTCGGCTGACGCGGGCCGCCGCGGTCGGCCGGCCCCGGTCCCGTCGGGGGCTCGACCGATCGGGTCAGGGCCGGTTCGGGGCCTCGCTGCGGATGGCGCCCACCGTCATGAGGAGGGCCTCGACATCGGCCTCGCCGAATTCGCCGTCCGCGGTGGCGGCGGCGACCAGGCGGGCGGCGCGCCACACCTGGAGGACGCCGACCCGTCCTTCGCGGCTGAGTTCCGAGAGGGTCTCGAAGGCGGCGTCTATCTCCGCCCCCCTCCCCTCGGCTTCGGCGGGGAGCGCGTCGCGGGAGATGATGCGCAGCGACTCGATCGCCGCGGCCCGCTGCGCTTCGGGGGCGACGATGTAGCCGAGATAGGTGAACAGTCCCCCGGCCACCACGACCCCGGCCGTCAGGGAGAGGCCGAGCGCCAGGTAGCCGAGGCGGCGGCGCGCCGCCGGGACGCCCGCGAGTTCCCGGCCGATGCTCAGCGCGCCGGGCGGCGGACTCGGCGCTTCCGGCAGCCGTCGGCGACCGGGTTCCTCCGCGGGCCGGCCGGAGGTCTTCGCGGCGCCCTCGGCGGGGACGAGCCGCCGGCAGTAGCCGAACCCCACGATGGCGAGGATCGCCGCCGCCGGGATCAGGATGTTCGCCGGAACCCAGAGCGGGTCGGCCAGGGTCTCCACGCCGGCGAGGTTGTAGAGGAGCAGCGCGGCCAGGTTGTGGAAGAAGTGGATCGAGATCGGCGTCAGGATGCTGCCGGTCGCCCGGGCGGCGAGACCGAGGACCAGTCCGGCCACGAAGTAGTTCGGGAGCAGCAGGCCGTGCATCACCGTGAACAGCAGCGCGGAGAGCGCGATGGAGCCGTACCGCCCCAACCGGCGGAAGCCGCACAGGATCACCCCCCGGAACAGCATCTCTTCGGCGAGCGCCGCGCCGCAGGCGATGCCGGCGATCCGGATGACCCACGAGGCGAGGCTGTCCGCGGTGACCAGTTCCGCCGCCGCGCGCAGGACTTCCTCGTCCACCGGGAGGAAGAGCCGGCCCAGGGTCGCCAACTGGTCGCTGACCACGAACAGCGCGAGCGCCGCCGGAACCGACAGCAGGAGGTCGAACAGGGACGCCGGGCGCAGCCGGAACACGCGGAACGGGTCCAGCCGGAAGATCCGGATGGCCGCGAGCGCGGTGAGCAGCGTGAGGCCCGGCGTCGCGAGCACCGCGAAGCCCAGCGGGAGGCCGGTCCGGGCGAGGAACACCCCGAGGCCCAGGACCGCCGCGAAGGCGGTCGCGAAGGCGAGGAGCGCCTGTCCGGGAGTGGGCAGTCCGGGGGGCTTCTTCACGGTGTCCGCCGGCTTTCGGAGGGGAGTTCCGGTGCTACCTTGCCCGCCGTGCCCGACACGATCTCCACAGGATACCGTCCGCCTCCCGCCCCGGCGGAACCGGCGGCCGGGGGCCTCGCGCCCTCCGGGAAGGCCGGGGCGTTGGAGCGCCTGCCGACGCGGCCCCGGCGCGGGGGCTTCTTCCGGGCGTTGCGAATCGTCGTGGGTTTCGCGCTGCTGGCCCTCGGGGTGGTCGGGCTCTTCCTGCCGGTGCTGCAAGGAGTCCTGCTCCTCCTGGCCGGGCTCGCGGTGCTGGGGCGGGACCTGCCCTGGGCGCGCTCGCTCACCGACCGCCTGGCCGGTTACCTGAAGCGCCGCCGGGCGCGCTCCGGCGGGGGCTGAGTCGGCGCCCGCCTTCCCGGACCGGCCCGTGGGAGTCCCGGAAGAACTCCGGCGGCGCTACCGCGCGCTCGTCGCCGAGGTCGCCCGTCACGACCGGCTCTACTACCTCTACGACGCTCCCGAAATCGGCGACGACGAGTACGACCGCCTCTACCGGGAGTTGGAGTCCCTCGAACGGGCCCGCCCGGGGATCGCGGACCCGAACTCCCCCACGCAGCGGGTGCCCGGGGGCGTCGCCGAAGGGTTCGCCGAAGTCCGGCACCTGAAGCCGCTCCTCTCGCTGCAGAGCGTCCTCGAAGACGGGGAGGTCCGGGAGTTCGCCGAACGGACGGAGCGGGAGATCGGCCGGGAGGGGATCGTCTATTGCCTGGAGCCGAAGTTCGACGGGCTCTCGGTGGAGTTGGTCTATGAGGACGGGGCCTTCCGGCGCGGAAGCACCCGGGGCAACGGCGAAGTGGGGGAGGACATCACGCCCAACCTCCGGACCATCCGCACGCTGCCGCTCCGGTTGTCCGGTTCGTCGTTCCCGGCGACGCTGGCGGTCCGGGGGGAAGTGGTCCTCCCGGTCGCGGCGTTCCGCCGGATGAACCGGCGCCTCGAAGAGGAGGGGAACCCGACCTTCCAGAACCCGAGGAACGCCGCCGCCGGCTCGCTCCGGCAGTTGGACTCCCGGGTGGCGGCCGCCCGTCCGCTGGCGCTTTTCGCCTACGACATCCTGGTCTGGGAGTCCGCGCCCGGGGGGGCGCCGGCGCCGCCTCCGCCGGAGACGCAATCCGGCGCGCTGCGGACGCTGGCGGCGCTCGGTTTCACGGTGGCGGCGGAGGGCGGGAGCGCCGACGGGGACGGGCGGGGCGTGTGGTGGGAGACCGGGGTCGGGGTCGAAGCCGTGCTCGACTACCGCCGGCGGTTGCTCGCCGGGCGGGAGGCCCTCCCGGTGGAACTCGACGGGGCGGTGGTCAAGGTGGACCGGGTGCTCGACCGGGAGGAGATCGGGGTCCGGTCGCGGAGTCCGCGTTGGGCGGCGGCCTGCAAGTTCCCGCCGGAGACCGCGGAGACCACCCTCGAGGAGATCGGGCTCCAGGTGGGGCGCACCGGCAAACTCACGCCGGTGGCGCACCTCGCGGCGGTGGAGGTGGCCGGGGTGGTCGTGCGGCGGGCGAGCCTCCACAACGAGGCGATGGCGCAGTCGCTGGGCGCCCGCCCCGGCGACCGGGTGCTGGTGCAGCGGGCCGGGGATGTGATTCCGCAGGTCGTGCGGACGGTCTCGCCGAAGCGGGAAGCGGAGGGCGCCGCCTGGACGATGCCCGACGAGTGTCCGGTCTGCGCCGGGCCGGTGGAACTTTCGGGGGCGAACCACTTCTGCCGGAGCGGCTGGGATTGTCCGGCGCAGCGCCACGCCCGCCTCGTCCACTTCGTGAGCCGGGGCCGCATGGAGATCGAGACCCTGGGGGAGGAACTCGTGGAGGCGCTGACGGAACAGGGGCTGCTCTCGACGCCCGCCGACCTCTACCGGCTGAGCCGGGAGCGGTTGCTCGCCGTGCCGAGCCGGTCCGCCGGGCGGCCGTTCGACCGCGCGGCGGCGGAGGCGGTGGTGGCGGCGCTCGCCGAACGGCGGGCCGCGGCGGAGAAGGCGCCCGACGATGCGCCGCTCGCGGAGCGCGCGGCCGAGGAGCGGAAGCCGCTCGTCAAGTACATCGCCGGGCTGGACTTGCCCGGAGTCGGCGGCGTCACCGCGGAGTCGCTGCTCGATACCGGGCTCGTGGCGCGGCGGGCCGACCTGTTCCGGCTCACCGTCGAGGACCTCCTGTCCCTCCCGGAGCGCAAGCGGCGGCCCTTCGCCGAGCGCTCGGCGAAGAACCTGCTCAAGGAGATCGAGGCCAGCCGCTCCGTCCGGCTCGACCGGTTCCTGTTCGCCCTGGGGATCCCCCACATCGGGCAGCGCGCGGCGCGGGTGCTGGCGGGAAGGTTCGGCGCGCTCGGGGCGCTTCGGGCCGCGACCCGGGAGTCGCTCCTCGAAGTGCACGAGATCGGCGAGCAGGCGGCGGACGCGCTCACCGCCTTCTTCGCCGACGAGGGGAACCGGCGGATGCTCGACGACCTGGCGTCGCTCGGCGTCTCGCCGACCTGGGAGGCCACCGGGGAGGCGACGCTGGCCGGGCTCAAGATCGTCCTCACCGGCAGCCTGACCGGGATGACCCGCGAGGAGGCGGCCGAGTTGATCGAGCGCCACGGCGGCCAGACGCCGTCGAGCGTGAGCAGCCGGACTTCGCTGGTGATCGCCGGCGAAAAGGCCGGGTCGAAACTCGACCGGGCGAGGGAACTCGGCGTCCCGGTGGGCGGCGCGGCGGACCTGGTGCGGCTCGCCGCCGGGGAGATCACCCTGGACGATCTCGCCCCCCCGGCGGAGCCGGAACCGGGGCCCCTGTCGGAATCCAGTTCGGAGTCCCGATCGGACTCGAAACCGGCGGGGCTCTTCGCCGACGGCGGGGCCGCGCCCGGCGGCGAAGCGGGCGGCCCCTCCGACTCCACGCCGGAAACCGGCGGGGGCGCGGAGGCGTAGAGGACATCGTGCCTACTTTCCTGCTCTGGCTGCTGGTCTTCGTCGTCTGCTGGCCGATCGCGGTGCTCGCGCTGCTCCTGTGGCCCCTGGTGTGGCTGTTCCTGTTGCCGTTCCGGCTCCTCGGCGTCGCGGTGGACGGGGTATTCACCTTCCTGCGGGCGATGCTGACGCTGCCGGGACGGATGCTCGGCGCCCGCTGAGGCCTCGGCCGCCACCAACCGGGACAATCGAACCGCGCCCGGACTCCCGGCGCGCGCCGGGGGCGGCGTCGAGGGACTTCCGGCGCGGCGGGCGCAGCGCGGAACCGGGAGAATGCGCCGATGGAGCACTCGGAACGCGCCGCCGCCGAACGGCTCGAGGCCCTGCGGCGCGAACTCGCGCCGGTCCGGCGGTCGCTCGACCGGATCGCGGGAGCGGATCCCTCCGGCGCGGCCGCTCTGCCGCCTCGCCGGGAGGCGGTGGAGCCGCTGGCCTCCGCCGAGATCGCGGCCCGCGCGGCTGCCGACGCGCGCCGGGAGGACTCTTCCTCCCCGGTCGGCTTTCCGGTCGGGGGGACGGCGCCGCCCGGCAGTCTGCCCGGCAGTCTGCCCGGCAGTCTGCCCGGCAGTCTGGTCGAAGCGCTCGCGCTGGTCCGGGCCCGGGAGGTCTCGCCGGAGGAACTCCGCGCGGACGCGCTCGCGCGGGCGGAGTCGTCCGGGCTCGGCGCGTTCCTCGAGACCGGGGGCGGCCCGCCGAGGGCCAGGGTCGCGGACGAGCGCGACGGCGCCGTCGCGGACCTGCCGCTGGGCGGTTTGCCCCTGACGCTGAAGGACATCTTCGACGCCGCGGGCTGGACGACGACCTCGGGCTCTCGTTTCCCGGTTCGGGCGAAGGCGGACTCGTGGGCCTGGGCGAGGCTCGCCGAGGCCGGGGCGGCGCTCCTCGGCAAGACGAACCTGAACGAGTGGGCGTTCGGGGTGGACGGGGGGAACCCGCACTTCGGGCCGACGCGGAACCCGCACGACCCGGAGCGGATCGTCGGCGGCTCGTCCTCCGGGTCGGCGGCCTCGCTCGCCGCCGGGATCGGGTACGGGTCGCTCGGTTCGGACACCGGCGGCTCCATCCGCATCCCGGCGGCGCTCACCGGGATCTTCGGCCTCAAGCCGACTTGGGGCCGCCTCTCCCGCGCCGGCGTCACGCCGCTCTCCTGGAGTCTCGACCACATCGGCCCGATGGCGCGGAGCGCCGCGGACCTCGGGCTCCTCTGGTCGGTCCTCTCCGGCGAGTCCGCCTCCGGCGGCGACTCGGCGGCGGGGGCGGTCCCGGACTCGGCGCCGCTCGCGGGCCTCACCGCCGGAGTCCCGGAGAACTTCTTCTTCGACGATCTCACTCCCGAAGCGCGGGCGGCGGCGGAGCGGGTCGTTCGGGCCCTCGAAGGGATCGGCGTCCGCGCGGCGCCGGTCCGCATCCCGGAGATCGAACTCGCCGGGATCTGCCGGACCGTGATCGCCTTCGCGGAGGCGGCGGCCTTCCACCGCCGCCGCCTCCTCGAGCGCCCCGCGGACTTCGGCGGCGCCGTCCGGATGCTGCTCACCGCCGGCGCCGGGCTCACGGCGGACGAAGTCCTGACCGCGCTCCGGGGCAGGCGGCTGGTTACGGACGCGGTTTCCCGAGCGTTCGAGGCCGTGGATTTCCTGATCGCGCCCACCACCCCGGCCGGGGCGCCGCGGCTCGGGGAAGCCGCGCTGGACACCGGCGAAGACCTGCGCGGCGGGCTCATGCGGCTGGTCGGCCCCTTCGACCTCACCGGCCATCCGGCGCTCCAGATCCCCGCCGGGCGCGACCGGAACGCCATGCCGCTCGGGGCCCAACTCGTGGGGCCGCATGGCGGCGAAGGGATCCTGATCCGGGCGGCGCGGGAACTCGAAGCCGCCGGGGCCGGGGGTTCGGAGAGCGCGGGGGCGCCGCCGCCCGGTTGCTATATTCCGCCCGATGCTGCTCGAAGGTAAACGGGGCCTGATCGTCGGGGTCGCCAACCACCGATCCTTCGCTTGGGGCATCGCGCAGTCGGCGGCGAGGGAGGGCGCGCGCCTCGCGCTGAGTTTCCAGAACGAGCGGCTCGGGCGCAATGTCCGGAAGTTGGCAGCGGAAGTTCCCGGCGCGGTCACCCTGCCGCTCGATGTCGGCGAAGAGGAGCAGATCGAAGCGGCGGTCCGGACGGTCGAGGCCGAACTCGGCGGGCTCGATTTCCTGGTGCACGCGGTCGCTTACGCGCTGCGCGAAGACCTGACCGGGACTTACCTCGCCACTTCGCGGGACGGGTTCCGCGTCGCGCACGAGGTTTCCGTCTATTCGCTGACCGCGCTCGCGAACCGGTTCGCCGGACTGCTCGAGGCGGACGGGGGAGGGGCGGTGCTGACCTTGAGTTATCTCGGCGGCGAGCGCGCGGTGCCTCACTACAATGTGATGGGCGTCGCCAAAGCGTCGCTCGAGTCCTCCGTTCGTTACCTGGCCGGCGATCTCGGGCCGCGCGGCGTCCGGGTGAACGCGATCTCCGCCGGCCCGGCGCGGACGCTGGCGGCGTCGGGCGTTTCCGGGATCGGCAAGATGGTCGAGCACTACTCGGAGTACGCGCCGCTCCGCGCCGGCACCGACAAATCGGAAGTGGGGGACGCCGCAGTGTTCCTGCTGTCGCCTTACGCCCGGGGAATCACCGGGGAAGTCCTCCATGTGGACAGCGGGTTCCACTCGGTCGGCGCGACGATCCCCGGCCTTTCCGCCGACTGAGCGCCATGGCGCCCGACCCGACTGCGGCGAGCCGGTCTTCCGGCGGTGGAGCGAACGGCGGGGAGAACGGCGGGGCGGCGCTGGTCTATGACTGGAACCGCCCGGACCCGGAGTCCGCCTGGCGCCCGCCGAAACCGGTACTGCTGAACGACGAAACGCTGCGCGACGGCCTGCAGAGTCCGTCGGTCGTTTCCCCGCCGGTGGAGAAGAAGTTGGAAGCCCTCCACCTGATGGAGCGGCTCGGCATCCACGGCGCCGACATCGGCCTGCCCGGCGCCGGGCCGGCGGTCGAGGCGCAGGTTCTCCGGCTGGCGCGGGAAATCACCGACTGCGGGATGGATATCCGGCCGAACTGCGCCGCCCGCACCGTGATCGCGGACATCGAACCGATCGCGCGGATCTCGGAAGCGGTGGGACAACCCATCGAGGCCGCGATGTTCATCGGTTCGAGTCCGATCCGGCAGTACGCGGAGGATTGGGATCCGGACATCCTCCTGCGGCACACCGAGAAGGCCGTCACCTGGGCCGTGGAACACGGACTCCCGGCGATGTATGTGACCGAGGACACGACCCGCGCCCGCCCGGAAACGGTCCGCCGCCTCTACCGCGCGGCCATCGAATCCGGCGCGCGCCGGGTCGTGGTATGCGACACGGTGGGCCACGCCACCCCGGACGGGGTTACCCGGCTGCTGCGTTTCGTCCGCGAAGTGATCGAGGAGACCGGCGAGGAAGTCCAACTGGATTGGCACGGGCACCGGGACCGCGGACTCTCCGTTCCGAACAGCCTCACCGCCATCGAGGCCGGCGCCGACTGCGTCCACGGCACCGCCATCGGGATCGGAGAACGGTGCGGGAACACGCCGATGGACCAGTTGCTCGTGAACCTGCGCCTGCTGGAGTGGGTGGACAACGACCTGACCTGCCTGCCGGACTACTGCCGGCTGATCGCGGAAGTCACCGGCGTGCCCATACCCGCCGGGTACCCGGTGGTGGGGCGCGACGCGTTCCGCACCGGCACCGGCGTCCACGCCGCGGCCATCATCAAGGCGTTGGCCAAGGGTGACGACTGGTTGGCCGACCGGGTGTATTCCGGCGTGCCGGCGGGGGACTACGGGCTCCACCAGCGGGTGGAGGTCGGGCCGATGAGCGGGCTGTCGAATGTCATCTACTGGCTGCAGCAGCACGGCTACGAACCGACCGACGAACGACAACATCGAGTGTTCCGCGCCGCCAAGGAGGCCGACCGGGTCCTCACGGACGCCGAGATCGAATCGGTCCTGGCGGAGGCGTAGCGGGCGCCCGGGCGGCGGCGGTTCTCGCGTCAGCGGCTCGGCGGGCATCGAAGCGCGGCGGCGGGAAATGCGGAAAGGGGGCGAATGGCCGCCGGCGGGCACGATGGTGTACCGGATGAGTCGGACGGACTTCGAGGTCCGATGCGACGAGGACTTCTGGAAGCGGGGTGACTACGACGCGCGGCGAGGTTTGGCGGAAGTCGTGGAGACTCCGCTCCTCGGCCACGAATGGCGCGGCGCGGAGGTGACGGCACTGGTGCTGCTCGTCTGCGGCGAGCGCGTGGGCCCGACCGGGGCGCTCCGGATCGAGTGGGGCGGCTCGATCCTGGAGCCGGACGAGTCGTTCTACTTCGAACCGTCTTCGGACCTCGGCTACTCGGACGACGAGAACTGCCGGCCCGAACTCGGGCATCGGCCGCCGGCGCTGGTGGTCGAGATCAATCGAAGTTCGAGTCCGGCCCGCGCGGCCGAGAAGAGGCGGGACTACTTCGATATGGGCGTTCGCGAAGTCTGGACCTGGCGTCCGAAAGACGGGGCGACGATCTACCGCCGATCCGCGGACGGATCACCCTCGGCAACGCCGGAGTCCGCGGTCGTCCGGGGAGTGACGCGGGAGGACCTGGAAAAACTCTGGAGCGATCCCCGGAGCGAGGCGGCGGGTCGCCGGGCGGCGATCGTTCGCCGGGTCCGGAGACGGCGCGGCGCGGACGACGCGGCGCCGGCGCCATCCGAGGAGTCGTAGCCACTCTCGACGGGGGCGCCGAACCTTCGATGGTCCGATCGATCTCCGGGGCGGGCGGCAGACCGGCGCGCAGTGGTTCCAGGCGGTCGCCGGTCAGTGAACGGAGGCCGCCGGCCGCTGAAGTCGCGCCGCCGGCCGTCGAAGTCGCGCCGCCGGCGGGCACGATGGTGTACCGGATGAGTCGGACGGACTTCGAGGTCCGGTGCGACGAGGACTTTTGGAAGCGGGGTGACTACGACGCCAGGAGGGGCTTGGCGGAAGTCGTGGAGACGCCGCTTCTCGGCCACGAATGGCGGGCCGCGGAGGCTCAGGAGTTGGTGTCGGGCCTCTGCGGCGAGCAGGTCGAATTCACCGGGGCGCTCCGGATCGAATGGCAGGGTTCGATCCTCGAACCGGACACCTCGTTCTACTTCGCTCCGAACCTCGACAGCGGGCACGGCGACGACGAGGTGTGCCGGCCGGAGCGGACACCGCCCGCCCGCGCTGGTCGTCGAAATCAACCGCAGTTCGAATCCGGCGCGCGCGGCGGAGAAACGGCGGGACTATTTCGACCTGGGTGTCCGGGAGGTCTGGACCTGGCGCCCCCGGGAGGGCGGTTCGATCTACCGCCGAGGCGGCGGCGGAGAACCGATGACGGCGGAAGAGTCTCCGGTGGTCCCCGGCGTCACCCGCGCGGACTTGGAGGAACTCTGGGCGGCGGCGCGTCCGGGCGAGCGCGCTCCCCGGCGTCCCGTGATCGTGAGGCGCATCCGGGAACGCCGCTCCCGGCGGGATCGGACTCCGCCGTCTCGGTAGAGGCTCGCGGGGCTGCGAGAGTCGTCTCGGGGCTCACCTGCGGCGACCTCGAAGAATTGCGGGGCGGCGGGAAGCCGGGAGGCAGCCGGAAGGCCCGGGCGCGCCGCCGCCCCCGCGTTTATTCCTCCGGATCCTTCGGCGGTCTCGGGCGGTCGAGCCGGATGGAGACGCCCTCGAAGAAGTCGCTCACATTCCGCTCGATGCGGTGGTCACCGTCGAGCAGGTACTGGAGGATCGCTTCGTCCCAGGCGAGTCCGGCGGAGGCCACCAGTTCCATCCAGTCGCCGCGCGCCGGTTCGTCCGGGGCTTCGGTGCCGCCGGCCCAGATCGTGATCTTCGGGTCGTAACTGAAGTTCCGCCCGGGGGAGCCGGCGCGGCGGCCCTTGATGGGCATTTGGATGTTCACGCCGTTGTGGAGATCCATCCGGAAGACCTCCGGGTCGAAGTCCATTCCGTAGCGGCGGTACCTCCCGTAGGTGCGTTCGTTCATCTCCCGGACGCTCTCGACCGATTGGATGGCGTTCGTGATGTATCCGCGGATCGCGAGCGCCGCCTCCCGGTGGCGGGGCAGTTCCGGGTCGTCCACCAGGTCGAAACCGGGCATGAACCAACCCTTGTTGAAACCCCAGTTGCGTTCGGTCCTCCGGCCGGCCCGCACCAAGCCGCTGAACTCGCTGAACAGTTGCACGAGTTGGTGCGAGGGATACCCGTGCGGGTTCAGCACGATGTCCGGGAGCCACATCCGCCACAGGCGCGGCCGCACCTCGGCCTCCGGGTAGATCGGCATCGGGTCGCCGGCGTCGGAAGTGGCGTCCATGCCGAGCGAAGCCCAGTAGCCGGCGTGGAGGATGTGTTCCGGGGTCACCTGGTGCATGTCCCACGCGAGTTGCGCGCCGTCCGGGTTCGTCATCGGGTGGATCACCACATTCACCCGGTCCAACTTCTTCCGGTGTTCCGGGTCGGTGAGCAGCCGTTCCGCCATCCGCAGCACATGCGAAGTGGAGGACACCTCGTTCGCGTGCTGGCGCGCCGTGTACACGATGGTCGGCTTCAGCAGGCCGGCCTTGCGCTGCGACCAGTGGCTCGCCCGGATCTCCGGCATCAGGTCCATCGCCCAGATGGGCCGCCCGAGATAACTGCCGCCCACGAGGTAGGTCGTCACTTCCGGGAACATCGCCTCCATGCGGGCCATGATTCCGCGGGCCTCCGGCGGCGAAATGGGAGTGTCCCACTGCACCAGCCGTTCGTCGTCCCCGGTCTCGCCCCGGAACGCGGCGATGTCCGGGAACGGCGGCGGATCGCCGTTCGCCGGCAGGGAGACGGCGCGGACGGCGTCCGGCGCGTGCTCCCAGGTCCAGGAGGCTTCGACCCGGAGTTCGGAAAGACCGGCGAAAGCGAGGGCGTCGCGGTAGAGCCCGGCGGCGCGGAGTTCGCCCAGGATCCCGATCGCGCGCGCCGCCGCGGCGGCGGAGAGGATGCGTTCGTCGGCGGCGTCTTCGCCGTGGCGTTCGAGGTAGTAGTCCCGTTCGTCCTCGTCGGTGTCCACCTTGACCCGCAGCGTCAGCGAAGAGAGACCCGGCTCCCCGGCGCGGACGAGCGCGCGTCGGGCGCGCGGACGCTCGACTTCCACCTTCGGGAGGTTTCGGCGGATCGTCCCGGTGACGCCGGCTTCCGTTTCGTATTCGACGACGACGGCCGGCCGGCTCGTACGGAATCCGGTGAGACGGATGCTCGCCGTACCCGGCGTCCCGTCCGTCTTGGGCCGCATGTCCGGGATGACCCGTCCGGCGTAAGTGAGTTCCGAACCGAGCGAGTTGCGCCCGATGAGCCGCAGGAAGGTGTGGGTGACGAAGTAGATGTCTTCGTGGAGGGCTTCGTGGGTGGATTCGATCTCCTGTTCGAGACCGAGCCGCCGCTCAGGTTCCGAGAGCGAGAGGACGACTTCCAACTCGCCGAAGTAGGGCGCGTCCGCCGCGCCGCGCGGTTTGCCCTCGTGGAGTTCCATGATGTGGTCGTAGAGCCGGGCGAGGGTGTCCGACTGGAAGTGGTCCCAGAACGACTCCGCGTCCGTGGCGATGCGTTCGTCCACCACGGTCTCGCCGTCCACCCGGGCGGTCAGGCCGCCGGTGGGGACCTGGATCCATTCGTAGTCGGGATACCGGTCGAGGAAGGGACGCTCCACCATGCGGGGCTCGAAGGTCTCGTTGAAGATCGTTTCGCCGCCGGCGTCGAGCGCGACCGCCTGGTAGGTCGGCGCGTCCGGTTCGTCGCGCATCTCCCAACCGACCTGGGGCAGGTCGAGCGCGAGCGCTTCGGCGAGCATCTCGTCCGCGGGGAACATCGCGTGCTGGAAGCGGAGCGGGGTGTGCATCGCCTGCTGCGGCCAACTCTCCGGCGGCTCGTGGCGGCGGAACAGGAGCCGGACGGAAGCGGGCGGCGTCCCGGCTTCCCGGAGCGCGGCGAGTTTCGGAAGGACGCTCTCCTCGATCCAGCCGTACCCCTGCCGGTAGGCGGAGGTGATCACGACGCTGCCTTCGGCGAGCCGGGCGCCCCGGGCGCCCAGCAGTTCGGCGGTCTCCGCTTCCAGCCGCCGCCGCACTTCCGCGGGTTCGCTGAGGAGCGCGCGGACTTCGACCCGGTCGCCGTTCGAGACGCGGGGCAGCAGCCTCTCTTCGATCAGCGCGCGGAACGCGGCGACCTCGGAGGGCACCGCGAACTCTTCCTCGTGGAGGACTGCGGCGTTTTCGACATACCGGTCGTCGAGGACGACTTCGACGGCGCCGAGGCCGAGCGCCTCCGCCTTCTCCTCCAAGTACGCGGCGAGTCCGGGCGCCGGCTTCTCGAGGGAGACCAGGACCTTCGACCGGGAGATCCCGAGGGGCCCGATCTCCGCCGCGATCCGCTCCAGGCGGTACGCCGCGGACGCCGCCTGCGCCGCCGGGCCGCGCCCGGCGAGGAACCGCCAGGCGGCGTCCTCCACCGAAGCCAGCGTAGGCCGATCCTTGCCGCGCTCGTCGAGGTGCGGGAAGGACTCCGCCGCCTGCCGGAGCGCCCGCGAAAGGCCGGAGGCGCCGCCGCCGGCGATCACGACCTTCGATCGCCGGCCGCCCGCCCCTTCATCGTCGCTGCGCGTTTCCGGCCCGGCGACCAGGAAATCTATGACGCCCTCGTCGTCCGCCAGGCCGGAGACCGCGGAAGCGGGGAGCGCCGGGTTCCCCCCGGCGGCGCCGACGATGACCGCGGTCTTCGCGCCGCCGGCGTCCCCTTCGTCCGCGAGGGCCGACGGGGTCACGGCGGCGGGGAAGTCGAGTCCGGCGGACTCCAGTCCGAGGCGCGCCGCCAGCGCGAGAACGCCGGCCGGGTCTTCCGCGCTCGCGGCCAACACGGCGTCGAGCCGGTCGGGGATCCGGTCCCCGTTCGCGTCGCCGAGGATCGCTCCCGGTTCGAAGAACCCCGCCAAACTCGCTTCCCGGTCGAAGCCGCCGCCGGGGCGGGCCGGGATCGGGCCCGGTTCGACGGACGCCGGCTCGCCGGCGATGCGGGCCTCCGCCTCGCCTCCGGGGTGCGCCGCCGAGATCGTCAACTCGCCGAGTTCGGGGTAGCGAAGCCGGTCGGCGGCGGCCCGGAGCGCGGAGACGGCGCTCTCCGAGGCGGCCGCGCCGCCGGTTTCGACCCGGAACGCGGCGGAGGCGAGGCGCGTCTCGCCGGCGGCCACTTCCACCGCCACGGCGAGCGGGGCCCCGCTTTCGACCCCGGCCTCCGTCAGCACCTCTCCGATGCGGTCGGCGAGGTCGGGGAGGGCGGCGCCGCCCGCGCGGAAGACCAGCGGCGCGCGTCCGGAGAGCCAGCCGGCGGCGGCGCGGAGGCCGGCCTCGTCGCCGCCGCGCACGGTAACGGTCGCCCCGCCCTCGGCGCCGGCTTCGAGCCGCACCGCGCCTCGGCCGGCGGAGAGCCCGGAGGTCGTCCGGTCGATCCGGATCATCACCGGCGCCTCGGTCGGGAGCGGCAGGTCGAGCGCCATGGTCTCGAGACCCAGCCGGGCCGCGATGCCGATGCCGGCGGCGACCTCGGACTCGGTCGGGGAGTCCGGGAGGCCGACGGCGGCGCGCAGGCGGTCGGGGAACCCGTCGCCGTTCTCGTCGGCGAGCGCGGCGCCGATGCGGTAGAGGGACTCCAGGCCGAAGGCGCCCTCCACCGGCGGGGACTCCTGCGCGGCGCCGAGGGAAGGGGAGGAGGCGACCGCGACCGCCAGAAGGGCTGCGGGGAGATGTCCGGTCGGAACGAGGCCGGGAGAGGAACGAAAACGACGCATGGCGGCAACTCCCATCGTTGGTGTCGGGGCCGGTTCCCGATCCGGGTTCCCGGGCGGGAATCCCGCCGCGCCTCCGGGCCCGGGCCGGGCCGGGGTCGACGCGAATGTCGGAAGAAACGGATTGTAGGAGCCCGCCCGCGCCGCCTCCGGCGCGGTTTCGTCGAACGCCGCGGCCAGCGTCCCCGACGGGGCCGGGGAGGTCCGGCGAGCGGGAGCGCCCGGCGGTACGCTCGCGCGGCGTTGCGGCGAAGCGGAACCGGCGGGCGGGGGATCGGGGCCGCGCCGCGTCCCGCCGGCGTCCTCCCGAGGATCGCTCTCGCGTCGGCGCTGGGCGCGGCCTCGGCGAGTTGCGGGGACGCGCCCTTCTGGCCCGGCCCCGAGGCGGCGGAGCGCGCCTTCGCCGCCCTCTACCGGGAGGCGCGCGGGCGGGTCCTGGCCGGGGACTTCGCCCGCCCCGACGGGTTCGCCTACGCCGTGGACATCGGCGAACTCCTGAAATTGGCCGCGCGCCGGTCCGACCGGGAGATGGCGGACGCGCTGCGCGCCTTCGCCCGTTCGCGGCTCCTGGTGGACTCGCCCGACGATCCGTTCACCCGCGGCTTCGTGGCGTGGCGGCGCTCCCCCGATCCCGCCCCGGCGGGAGACGACCGGCCGGACGCCTCCGGCACCACCGAGGCGCTCCGGGTGTCGCAGGGCCTTCGGGAGACCGCCGCGGCGTTCGACGCGCCCGAAGACCGCGCGGACGCCCTGCTCATCCTGGACGGGTACGCCCGGCACGCGGCGGACGCGGAAGGGCTGCTCCTGATCCGCAACTACTTCGACTTGGGGAGCCGGGCGTTCGCGACCAACTCCTTCCTGGTGGACTACGGCCCGGACTACCTGGCGCGGGTCGGCCGGGCCGAGCGGCGCGAGGACTTCGCGGCCCTCGCCCGGCGGAGTTACGAGGTGGTCCGGGCGGCCGGGAGCCCCGCCGGGCTTCTCTACGATGTCTTCCAGCCGGAGATGGCGACGCTGTTCGACGACCGGCGGACGCTGCTCTACTCGCCGAACGACATCGTCCAGACCTCGAACGCCGCCTCGGTCGCGCTCCAGGCGGTCGAAGGCGCGCCGGAAGTCGCCGACCGGGTGCTCGCCTTCTGCCGGGAGCGGATGCCCGGGCTGAAACTCGCCTACTACGGCCGCACCGGCGAGCCGGCCCGGCAGAAGCGCCCCGGAATCGAGATCTGGGGGACGCTCACGGAACTGGCGGCGCGCCGCGGGGATCGGGCCTCGATCCGCGCCTTCGCGCCCTTCCTGGCCACGAACGCCTCCGCCGACCGCGTTCCCGAGGACGCCTTCCTGTATGTGGCGGCGCACCTGCTCCTCGGACTGGATGCGCTCGGCGACTTCTACGGAAGCGCCCCCCGGGCGGCGGCCGAGTGAGCGGCGCCGCGCCCGCCCCGGACGCCGCGGCCCGGCCCGTCCGGGCCCGGGGCCGCCCGGCGCGCGGGTTCCTCCTGCTCGCCGCCTTCGGCGCCGCGCTCGGGCTGGAAGCCTTCGGGACGCCGCCCTGGGTCCGCCCCACGCTCTCGCTCTCCCCGCCGGCGGGCCTCCTGGCGCTCGCCGCCGCGCTCGTCCCGGACCGGCTGCGGCGTTCGGGCCGGGCGCCCCGGATGCTCCTCGTGGCGGGGTTGCTCGCGCTTTCCACCGCGCGCCTCGCCGAGCGGGTGGCGCTCCGACTGCTGGGACGCCCGCTCGACCCGGCGGGGGACCTGCCCCATGTCGGAGCGGTGGCGGCGATGTTGACCGACGAACTGCCGTTCGGTCTCGCTCCCGCGGTCGCCGCGGCGGCGGTGATCGGAATCCTCGGCCTGCTCCTCGCGGGAGCGCGGGGCCTTCGGGCCTTGGGCGCCGCCTTCTCCGGGGCGGCGGCCGGCCCGCGGATCGCCGCGCTCGCGCTCGGCGCCCTGGCCGTGGGCGCGCCGGCGCTGTGGCCGCCGGGCGGCGCCGGGGCGGCGGCGCTCGCCCGGATCGCCGCGGCGCCCTTCGCGCCCCCTCCGCCGGAACTCGAAGGGCCGCCGCTTCCGCCGCCCCCGGCCCTCGGCGGCGCCGATGTGTTCGCGATCTTCGTCGAGTCCTACGGGATGGCCGCCTTCGGGGAGGACGCGCGCCGCTCGCGGCTCGAGGCGAGTCTCCGCCGACTCGCGGCGGACGCCGCCGCCGGGGGCTTCGACTTCCGTTCCGCGCAGATCCAGAGCCCGACTTTCGGCGGAGGCTCCTGGCGGGCGCACGCCTCGCTCCTCTCCGGCGTGTGGATCGACACCGAAGCCCGCTACCGCTCGCTCCTCGCCTCGGGACGGGAGACCCTGGTCGGGCGGTTCGCGGCGGCCGGCTACCGGACGCTCGCCTTCGAGCCGGGAATCCGCGGCGCCTGGCCCGAAGGGCGGTTCTACGGCTTCCACGAGATCCGGGATCAGGACGGGATCGGCTACCGGGGGCCGCCGATCGGGTGGTGGGTCGTCCCCGACCAGTTCACGCTCCACGCGCTCGCCGGGGAAGCCGCGGCGGCCTCCGCGCCGCTCTTCGCGAAGGTCTCCCTGATCGGGAGCCACATCCCCTACGCCCCGACGCCGCCCTATGTGGAGGACTGGACGCGTTTCGACCGGGGCGCGGCCTACCGGACGGGCCTGAAGTCCATCGCCCACGACGACTACCGGGACCTGGTCGAACTCGGGGACCGGTACGGGGAGAGCCTCGACCATGTGTTCCGGATCGTCGGGGGCTTCCTCCGCCGACCGGGACTCCGCCGGTCGCTGGTGGTCGTCCTGGGTGACCACCAGCCGCCGAAACTCTCGCTCCACCAGTCGGACTCCTGGGCGACGCCGATCCACCTGTTCTCCCGGGACCCGGCGCTCCTCGAGCCTTGGGAGGATCTCGGGTTCTCGCGGACGCTGCTCCCGGAGCGGGAGACGGGCTGGCGGATGAGCGACTTCCCGCATTCCTTGTCCGCGCTGTTCCCGCAGGGCCCGGAGTCGGGTGCGCCGGCGGAGCCGCCGTGAACCTCGAAATCTGGACGCCGCCGCTCGACCTCATCACCGGCGGGAACCTCTACGCCCGCGAGATCGCCGAGGCACTCGACCGGCGCGGCGCCCGGGTGCTCGTTCGGCAGTTCCGGGCCGGGCGCCTCCGGCCGGAGACGGTTCGGGGCGTTCCCGCCGGGGATGCGGACGCCGTGGTGCAGGACGCGTGGCTCCACGCCTCGTTCCGGCCGCTGAACCGGCTGCGGCGCCTGAGGCCGCGCCGCCCGCCGCTGATCGCCCTGGTCCACCACCTGGCGAGCGACGAACCGGAGAGGCCGGAAGGGGAGCGGGCCGCGCTGAGGCGGGCCGAAGCCGCCTACCTGGGCACGGTGGACGCGGTCGCCTCCCCCAGCCGGGCGAGCGCGAACGCCGCGCTCCGGCGGCGCGGGCGGCCGGCGCCCTGCGCGGTGGTTCCGCCGGGAGGCGACCGGGTGGGCGGGGCGCCGCTCCCGGAGCGGATGCCGACGGACGGGGAGATCGCGGCCCGCGCGCTCGAGCCGGGGCCGCTCCGCGTCCTGTTCGTCGGGGGGCTGACGCGGAGGAAGCGGCTCCACGAACTCCTCCGGGCGGTGGAGCGGACGCCGGGGGTCACGCTCTCCGTGGTCGGCGGCGGAGAGGCGGAGCCGGAGTACGCGGCGTCCGTCCGGAAACGGGCCGCCGCGCTGGGCGGCCGGGTGGAGACCGCCGGGCCGCTCGGCGGCGGCGAACTGGCGGCCCGGTTGCGGCGGGCGCAAGTCCTGGCGGTCCCTTCGACCCACGAGGGGTTCGGGATGGTCTATCTGGAGGCGTTCGCGTTCGGCTTGCCGGTGATCGCCGCGGCTTCCGGCGGGGCTGGCGAGTTCGTCCGGGAAGGGGAGAACGGCTGGCTGGTCGGTTCGGCCGGCCCCGGCGAGTCCGGTGGTGACTCGGGCGAGGAGGCCGCCGCCGGGGAGATCGCGGAGCGCCTGCGGGAGGCGGCGGAGTCGCGGGAGACCCTCTCCGCCATGGGGCGTCGGGCGGCGGCGGCGCACCGGGCCTGGCCGAGTTGGGAGGACGCCGCGGCGCAGATCGAGGATCTCGCGCGCCGGCTCCCGTCGGCGTAGCCGCGCCCCCGGGTCGGCGGCCCGATGCCGACGGCGGCTGACGCCTTCGGACTACCTCCCGCCGGCGAGCGGTCTCCCGGTTTCCCGCGGCCGGGGAGAGCCGGCGGCGGTGAGGGCCGCGAACAGGCCCGCCGCGGCGGCCGCCGGGCCGAGTTCCGGGACTCCCGAAAGCCAGAGGACGCCGCCGACCGCCGCGGCGGCGCCGGCGAACACGGAAAGCGGGCGCCGAATGCGGGCGAGAGCCCGCGCCGTCGCGCGCCAGGCGCTCCCTTCCGGGTCGACGCGGCGGCTCATGACCAGGTAGTCCCTCGCGAACCCCGCGAGGAACGGGACGCCCAGCGCGATGGACGCCGGGCCGAACCATTGCGGGGACGCTGCGGGGGCGAGGCTCGCGGCGACCAGCGCCATCTGGAATCCGGCGAGGCGACGCCGGAACGGGCTCGGGTCCAGCGATCCTCGGCGGCGGCCCGACCGGGACTCCGCGGCGAGCGTGGCCCCGGCCAGGTACCGGGCGAAGCCCGCGGCGAGGTACCAGCGGGGCAGGGCGCCGGTCGAAGCGGCGTAGAGGCTGCCGGCGGCCAGGCCTAGGGCGTCGGTCTCCCGGTCGAGGAGCGCTCCGAACGGCGTCGCGAAACCGGCGCGCCGGGCGACCGCGCCGTCGAGGGCGTCAGCCAGGACCGCCGGCGCGTAGAGGAGGAACGGGAGCCAGGCGCCGGCGCCGGTCTCGACCGGTGACCACGCCAGGACCGCCGTCTGCCCGGCGAGGAGAGAGACCAGCCCGAGGCGGAGCAGGGTGATCGGTACGGCCGGCCCCAGCGGCCCGGCGGGCGTTTCGGCGCCATTTCGCGTCGAACGATGGAGCGAGATCGTCCGCGAGGCCAAACCGGCTACCGCGAGGAACGCCGCCAGCCCCGCGGCCGTGGCGGCGGCTTCCGGGAACGCCCGGTCGGGCGGGAGGAAGAAGACGATGCGAACCGCCCCGAAAGCGAGGACGGCCGCGAGTCCGGCGGCCGCCGCCCGGCGGAATCGATGGCGGAGGGCCGCCTCGCCGGCGGCGCCGGCGCCGGGCGGAGACCGAAAGCGCAAGGGAGTCAGCAGCCCGTGGAAAGGGCGCCCCGCCTTCCCTTATCGACCGTCGAAGCATGAAGTCCCTCCGCCCGGGTTCCCCGCGGGGCGCCTTTCCCGCGGGCGCGGCGCGAATCGCTGCGCGATTCCCCCCGCCGTCCGTCGCGGGGAAGGGGAAACCCCCTCCCCGCGCGCCTCCCCCCGGCGCTTCGCGCCGAAGGGGCTTTCCTCCGGACTTTCTCCACGGGCCGTTAGGTTACGGACACCGCCCTCCAGAGGGCGGGACGGCGGGCGGGTGGCCGGCTCGCGGCGATAATCCCCGGTTCCGTTTTTCCGCCGTCGTCGGCCGAAACCCGCCGGGAGGCGCCCCTTTGCGACAGATCACCGAGTCCGTTTCACTCTTCTCTTCTCGTGACTCCCGACCGGGGTCGAAGGCCGCGGCGGGGCTCGCGCTCGCCGTCTGGTTCGCCGGCGCCGCCGCCGCCCGCGGCGAGGTGGCGTTCCCGCCGCAGGGTGAGGCGCCGGAAGCGGGTTCCGGGTCGGAGGGCGCCGACGCGGCCGCTGTCGAGACGCGGAACGAAGTCGTGGTCGGAGGAAGTCCGCTCCGCTACACCGCCGAAGCCGGCACGCTGCCGATCCGCTCGGACGCCGGCGAGACCGAAGGCGAGATCTTCTACATCGCCTACACCGCGGAGGACGACAGCGCCCCCGCCGACCGCCCGCTCACTTTCTCGTTCAACGGCGGCCCCGGCTCTTCGTCGGTCTGGCTCCACCTGGGCGCGCTCGGCCCCCGGCGCGTGAAGATGCTGGAAGACGGCGGCCTGCCGGCGCCTCCGTACTCCCTCGTGGACAACGAGTCCTCGTGGCTCGACCTCACCGACCTGGTCTTCATCGACCCGGTGGGAACCGGCTACAGCCGCCCCGAGACCGAGGCCGACGGCGAGAAGTTCTGGGGCCTCGAGCAGGACATCCGCAGCGTCGGCGAGTTCATCCGGCTGTACCTGACGAGGAACGAGAGGTGGGCCTCGCCGCTCTACCTGGTCGGGGAGAGTTACGGCACGACGCGCGCCGCCGGCCTGAGCGGCTACCTGGTGAGCCGTTCCGGCATCGCCTTCAACGGCGTGCTGCTGGTGTCCACGGTCCTGGACTTCGGGGAGATCCGGTTCCGGGAAGGAAACGACCTCCCGTACCTCACCTTCTTCCCGACCTACGCCGCGACGGCCTGGTACCACGGCGCGCTGCGGGAGGAATGGCCGAGTCTCGACGACCTGCTCGACGAAGCGCGGCGCTTTGCGTACGAGGACTATTGGCCGGCGCTCGCGCGGGGCGCGGAACTGGCGCCGGCCGAGCGGTCGCGCATCGCCGAGGAAGCGGCGCGCCTCACCGGGCTCGACCCCGGCTGGGTGGAGGACGCCGACCTCCGCATCGAAGCGGGCCGGTTCCGCAAGGAGTTGTTGCGCGACCGCGGGCGGACGGTGGGCCGGCTCGACAGCCGTTTCCTGGGCCGGGATCGGGACGACGCCGGCGAGACCTTCGAGTTCGATCCGAGCATGGCGGCGATCCGCGCGCCGTACACCGCGGCGTTCAACGACTATGTGCGGCGGGAACTCGGTTACGAGGACGAAAAGCACTACTGGATCCTCGGCGGCGGCATCGGCCGGTGGGACTTCGGCGGCGGCAACGGCTACGCCGAGACGAGGAGCGCCCTCCGGGACGCCATGCTGCGGAACCCGTACATGCGGGTGTTCGTCGCCTCCGGTTACTACGACATGGCGACGCCGTTCTTCGGCGCCGAATACACGATGAACCACCTGGGGATTCCGCCGGAACTGCGGGAGAACATCACGATCGCCGAGTACGAATCCGGACACATGATGTACATCGACGAGCCGTCGCTGGTGAAGTTCAAACTCGATGTCGCAGCCTTCTACGCGGGCTCTTCGGAGAATCCCGCCGGGCTCGTCGTTCCCGCGCCCAAACCCGGCGGAAACGAATAGCCCGCCCGCCCCTTTTTCCGGAACGGCGCCCGTGGCGCGTCCCGTTTCCTCTCCTGCTCCTCCCCGCTCCACCGGAGGCCCAGTCCCCATGACCGAGAACCCTTCCTTCCGCCGCCGTGCTCGCCTCCTCCGGGTTGCGGTCCTTCCGCTCGCGCTCTCCTGGGCGGCGGCCGCCGGGGCGCAGGGCGCCGCCTCCGGGGAAATGCCGACCATCGAGTCCCGGACCTCCGGGATGACCGCGATCCCGGGGTTCGCGCCGCTCCACTGGGACGAGACCACGGGGAGACTGTTCGCCGAACTCGTTCCCGGCGGCGAAGGGTTCCTGTACCAGGTTTCGCTCGCTTCGGGCCTGGGCAGCAACCCGGTGGGTCTCGACCGCGGACAACTCAGCATGACCGCCATCCTGGAGCCGATGCGCATCGGCCCGCGCGTGCTGCTCATGGAGCCGAATGTGGGTTACCGGGCGATCAGCGACAACCCGGAGGAAGTGCGCGCGGTGGAAGACGCCTTCGCGCCGTCCGTCCTCTGGGGCTTTTCGGTGGAGGCCGAAACCGGGGACCGCGTGCTGGTGGACACGACCGACTTCTTCCTCCGCGACACCCACGGCGCGGCGGAGCGGATCCGCAGGGCCGGGCAGGGGGACTTCCGGGTGGATCGCGACCGGAGCGCGTTCTTCCTGCCGCGGACGAAGGGGTTTCCCGACAACACGGAAGTGGAGACGCTCCTCACCTTCACCAGCGACGCCCCGGGGCCGCTGGTTCGAGGCGTGGCGGCGAGCGGCGAAGCCGTGACCCTGCGCCAGCACCACTCGCTGGTGCGGCTTCCCGGCCCGGGATTCGAAGTGCGGGAAGCGGACCCGCGCATCGGCGTGAACGGCCCGCAGTTCATGGACTACGCGACGCCGATCGACGAGCCGATGACCGTGCGGCTGACTTCCCGGCACCGGCTCCAAAAACGCGATCCCTCGGCGGAACGGTCCGAGCCGGTGGAGCCGATCGTCTATTACCTCGACCCGGGCGTGCCGGAACCGGTGCGGAGCGCCCTGCTCGACGGCGCCCGGTGGTGGAGCGAGGCGTTCGAGGCGGCAGGATTCATCGACGCCTTCCGCGTCGAAGTCCTGCCGCCCGGCGCCGACGCGCAGGACATCCGCTACAACATGATCCACTGGACGCACCGCCGGACGCGCGGCTGGTCCTACGGAGGCTCGGTCCGCGATCCGCGCACCGGCGAAATCATCAAGGGGAATGTGAACCTGGGCAGCCTGCGGCTTCGCCAGGACCACCTGCACGGCATCGGGCTGGTGGCGCCCTACGGCGCTTCGGCCATGGGACTGCCGCCCGACCCGGGCGGCCCCCATTCCTGCGGGCTGTCGTCCGCGCCGGGGTTCGCGTACCTGGCGCAAGTCGCCGACGGCGCCGACTCGGTGGAACTCGCGCTCGCCCGGGTGCGGCAACTCTCCGCCCACGAAGTCGGGCACACGCTCGGTTTCCCGCACAACTACCTGTCCTCGACCTACGACGGCCGGGCGAGCGTCATGGACTACCCGGCGCCGCTGGTCGTCATGGAAGACGACGGTTCGCTCTCGCTCGCCGAAGCCTACGGCGTGGGGGTGGGTTCCTACGATGTCCTCTCGGTGCGCTGGGCGTACGGCCACTTCCCGCCGGAGGAGACCGCTTCCCGGCTCGACGCCATCGTGCGCGAGGGCCTCTCGTCCGAAACCCGGTTCCTGGCGCATACGGACAACTACATCGGCGCCGGGGCGCATCCGTTCGCGTCCGTATGGGACAACGGGGGCGACCTGGTGCGCCACCTGGAGCGCGAGATCGAGATCCGCCGGGCGGGGCTCGACGCCTTCGGCGAGAATGTGGTCCGACCGGGCGACCCGATGTCCGACCTCGAGCCGGTGCTCGTCCCGCTCTACCTCCACCACCGGTTCCAGTTGAAAGCGGCGATGAACACCATCGGCGGGCAGGAGTACTACTATGCGATTCGCGGCGACGGGCAGTCACCGGTGGCGAAGATTCCCGGCGACCGGCAACGACACGCGCTCGAGGTCGTGCTCCGCACCCTGGATACGGACTTCCTGGCGGTGCCGGAACGGATCGTGGACCTGATTCCGCCGCCGGCGTACCGGGAGACGGGAGGCGAAACCTTCGACGGCCATACCGGTTTGGTGTTCGATCCGCTGGCGGCCGCCGACGCTTCCGCGGATTACACGATCGAGTTGCTGCTCCACCCCGAGCGGATGGCGCGCCTCGTCAACAACCACGCGCTCGACCCGGAGCAGCCCGGACTCGGCGAAGTGCTCGACCGGCTCCTCGAAACGACCTGGGGCGCCGACGAACCGGGCGACGACTACCGCAAGGCGGTGCAGCAGGCGGCGGAGCGCAGCGCGCTGAACGGACTCATGCGCGAGGCGAGCAACCCGGACAATCCGGCGCGGGTGCGCGCCGTCGTCGAGGATCGGCTCGCCGCGCTCGGGGATCGGCTCGGCGCCGCCGAGGGTCTCAGCCCGCACGAGCGGTTGGCGTTCGCCGACATCGGCCGCTTCCTGGCGCGGGAGCAGAGTCTCGATCCGAACGCCCGCCGTCCGACCCTCCCGCCGGGCTCGCCCATCGGCTCCCCGCGATAGGCCGCCGGCGGCGCGTCCCGCGGGGCGGTCCGGCCCGCGGGGTTTCCCCCGCGGCGGGCGCCGGGCCGCGCGCCTATGGGGAGTTCAGCGGAACCCGCAGTCCGAACTCCCGGTGGGCGCGGTAGATCTCCGGGCGGCGGTCGGCGCTGAGTTCCAGGGCCCAGACCTCGCGCCCGGTCGCGTCCACTTCGAGGACGACCTCGTCCCGCAGCCGGCCGCCGAAACCCGTCGTGATCGACCAGTTCCCGTCGGGCAGCACCTGCACCGCCCCGGCGATCGGCGAGGAGAACAACCGGCGGTACTCGCGGGAGAACGCGGCGTTGCCCTCCGTGAGTCGGTATTCGACGACCCGCGTGTGGTGGTTTTGGAAGATCTCCCCGGGCTCGCGCCTTCCGCGCGGGTCGGAGGGGCAGCGCACCCCGTTGTCGAGGAGCGTGATCGTTCCCGGCGGGTGCTCGATCGCCGTGTGCTGCCCGCAGAAACCGGCGGGCTCCGGGTCGCCGACGATGGGATAGTGGATGCGGCCGTCGGCGATCGCCGGCGCCGCGCCGCCCAGTTGCCAGAGGACCCGGCCGGAAGGGCGCTCGATCTTGAGCACCTGGCCGCATCCCCGGAACGACGCCACGATGTCCCCGTCCGAGAGGAACAGGGAATTCAGGTGCGCGTAGTCGTCCGGAAAGAAGTCCGCCACCAGGCAATCCGGGATGGCGAGGTTCGGGCCGCTCCCGTCGGCGCGCTCCCAGGAGTTCCACTCGAAGACGACTTCGCCGTCGGGAGTGACTTCCTGGATCACGGAGTCGCGGGTGGGTTCCGCAGCGGAGTAGGAGTACTCCCCGTTCTCGTCGGGATAGGGACTCAGGTCCCGCTCCGCCGGGCGATAGACGACGAACAGGTAGTTCCCTTCTTCGGTGAGGGTGAAGTCGTGGAAGTCGAGGCCGGCGATGCCGACGGGCTCGACACGACGAATCGGGGACAGGTTCTCGTCGAGCAGCACGATTTCCACCTCGGCCGGCTCGTCCTCGCCGGCGCCCTCCGGTTGGGGCAGCGTCCGGGCATAGGAGTAGAGGCCGTGCTTTCCGTGCCAACGGAAGTTGTAGGCGCGCTCGCGCACGCGGCGATGGAATCGGGGGACGCCGTTGTCGTCGAGGATCGCGATGTGGGAGATCCGCTCCCCCGTCTCCGAGAGGTAGGAGGGATCCACCAGCAACAGCCCGTCGGATCGTCTCGGCGCCCGGCTCACGGTCCGCGCCGCGGAGGGGAAGTCGAGGCTGACGCAGTGGACGGTGTATTGCGCCGAAGATCTTCCGGCCCGGACTTCGAGGGTCACCGCCCGGCCGGGCCCGGAGGGGACTTCGCGGTCTTCGAGCGGGAGCGGGAGGGAAACCCCCTCGAGGATCACGGCGGAGACGCCGGGAGGGGCGGCGGCGGAAACGGAGAGGGTTTCCGGGTCGCCGCAGCGGACGGCGTAGTGGCGGATCTCCGGGGAGAACTCCGGAGTCATCGGGAGGGTCGTTTCCGGCTCGCTCCCGGCCGCCGACACCCGGAGCGCGGACAGCGTCGGAGGGGCCGAGCCGGTCGAGCGGGACGAGCAGGAGGCGGCGACCCCGGCGGCCGCGCCGAGAAGGACGGCGGCGGCCGGGAGCCGGAGGGAGCGGACCGAACGGCGCGCCGCGCGGTTCGCCTCCCTGCGGGCGGCGGCGGGGAAGGGAAGAGGCGCGAGTCGGGGCGGATTCATCGGCGGTTCAGTCCGGACTCCCGGCGCCGTTCGAGAATTCGGCGGCGGACCGGGCGCGAAGTTCCGGGTAGGGTCGGTCGGCGAGCGGGGTGGCGAGGACCGACGCCCGGGTGCGGAGCATCATGTGGAGGGCCGGTTCGGGACGGAAGAAGGAGCCGGTGCGCTGCGGGTGGTACCCGATGACCACCAGGTCGCCGGGGCGGGTGAGACGGCGCAGTTCCCGCGGGGGGTTCCCTTCGGCGTGGACCACCGGGAGTCGGACGCGGTAGAGCCCGGCCATCCGCTCGATCGCGCTCTCCGCCGCCCGGAGGTCCTCGCGCTCCCGGTCACCCCCGATCGCTCCCGGCGGCCTGATCGAGAGCGCCGCCAGGGGGATCTCGAACTGGCTGGCGAGCCCGATCGCCGTCTCGGCGGCGGGAAGCGCGCTCGCCGGGTCGGTGACCGGAACCACCACCCGCTCCCACGGGAAACTGCCGCCGGGGAGCAGCACCGGGCAGGGGAAGCGGGCCATCAGCGAGAGGAAGCGCGCCGTGCTCAGCCCGAGCCGCGCGGTGATGGACGGCTCGCCCCGGCCGATCACCACGCAGCCGGCGTCCTGCCGCGCGAGCGCCACCGGGTCGTCGCCCGGGCCGATTCGCGAAAGCGTGGACTCGGGGACCCGGAAGTCGGAGGGCGGCGCGACGCCCTCGGCGGCGACGATCCGGAAGTGCCGGGCGCGGGAGGCGCGGAACAGGTACTCCGCCTCCCGCCACGCGATGTCGGGGAGGGGCCCCTCCGACAGGAGGACGATGTGGCTTCCGAACTGCAGCGGGAAGAGGGACTTCCCCTCCCGCAGGAACTCCGCGGCGCCCGGGGCGACTTCCGGCTCGCCGGTGATGAGCAGCCGGTCCCCGGCCTGGATCACCGCGTCGCCATGGGGCACATGGAAGCGGTCGGCCCGGTAGATCCCGGCGACGATCCACTTACGGGCGCCGAGGTCGCGCAGCCGCGCGCCGACCGCCGGGGAGGTGGGGAGCACCTGGATCTCGCGGATCTCGCCGCGGCCGAGGCCGAGCGAAGTGGAGACCCGATGGGACCTCTCTATCCGGTTCTGGATCTGGCTGGCGATCACCGTCGGCGCCACGATGCTGTCGGCGCCGGTGGCGCGCAGCCGTTCGCCCCTCGACGAGGCCCGCAGGGTGCCGATCGCGCCCGGCTTGGGCTCCATCCCGGAGGCCACGCGGCAGACCTCGATGTTCACCGAGTCCCGGTCGGTCGCGGCGACCACCCATTCGGCGTCGTCCGCGCCGGCGTCGCGCAGGGTGAGCGCGCTCGTGCCGTCGCGCTCCAGCGTCTCGAGGAGCGGGGCCTCCCCGGCCTCTTCGCGCAGGCGGCGGAGTTTCTCCGGATCGGTGTCCACGACCACCACCCGCCGGTCGCGCGAGAGTTCGACCGCCAGGTGGCGCCCGGTCTGCCCGGCGCCCACGATGACGATCCGGTGGCGTCCGTCGTCCGGCGGCCCGGAGGGCTCCGGAGGCGTTGCGGGAGGCATGGTCGGGCGCCGGGGCCTACGGCCTCCGGACCGCGAAGGGGGCCGGAGGCCGGGCGGCCGGAACTACGCGCGGAGCGGCCGGCCGGCGGGGCGTACCCGGTGGATCAGGAACCCTGCCGCAGGGTGGCGCTGATGGTCGAGACCGCAGTGCCGGCCGGGCTGAACGGCGCCTTGTCGAGTTGGGAGATCGGCTGTTGCGGGTCGCTCGCGGCGTCCTCGGAGGTGTAGTCGTCGCCGTCGTCCGTTCCCGCGTCCCAGGCGACCGCGGTGAAGGCGATTTCTTCCTTCCACATGCCCTCCTCGTCCAAGGCGCAGATGCGGAAGCCGACGAACCAGTCCGGGCTGGGAGTGATCGCATTCGCGTAGGTGACGCAGGGGGCGGTGTAGGCGAGCGTGATCTCCCGGGTTACCGTGAGCAAACCCAGGATCTGCGTGCCGTTCCGGAACCGCACCACCGCTCCCATATCTTCCGCTTCGGCGATGAGCGCCGCGGGGTCGCCGTCATCCGACTCGGCCAGCATCTTCAGACCGTCGCTCGCCATGCCGTCGGCTTCCCAGATGACGAGGTCTTCCGGATGTTCCGCCATCATGAGACCGTCGGCTGCGGTCACGCCTTCCGGATACGGCGCGGCGCCGAGTCCCTGCAGGAAGGCGTTGGAGGAGATGGCGGCGTTGAAGACGATGTCGTAGGTGGCTTCCGCCGGCTGTTCCGGCGTCGTGGGTTCCGGGGTCGGCGGCGGGGTCGGCGTGGTCGGCGTCGTGGGCGCGGGCGCCGGCGCTGCCGGAATCTGCGGCATGGACGGCGTCGAGTTGTCGCCGCAGGCGGCGAGGCCGAGACCGATGGCGAGGATGGCGAGCGCCGCCGACGCGGGGAGCCACGCCCGCGGGGCGCGGTGGGAACGGATGGCGGGAAGAAGCGTCATTTCGAGTCGAACTCCTGGCGAGGCGGAAGGCCGGCGAAGCGCCCCGGAAGGGGCGATGGTTCCGCCGAGAATATACCGCCGCCGCGCGCGCGGCCCCGGACGAGGGGCCGCGGCGACGGCGTCGGTTATTCCGTCTTCCGGGTGATGGTGTACCGGTGGAACACGGCCGGGGAAGTGTCCAGGCCGTCCCAGTGGTCGCGCAGGTTCAACTGCTCGATCGGCTCCCGGGGCTCGGTGTCGGAGGTCTTCTCGGCGAAGGGCGGCCCGGTGGCGGTGCCGGCGTCCCAGGCGATGTTCTCGACGGTGATCAGGTCGAGCCAGTCGCCGTCCTCGTCGGTGGCGCAGGCCGAGGCGAAGCCGATGAACCAGTCCGAACTCGGCGTGAGTTTCTCCGCCAGACTGAAGCAGGGCTTGTCGGAAGTGACTTCGATCGAGGGGTCCGGGGCCAGGACCGCGCCCAACAAGTCCCTCAGGCTGCGCCAGACGACCACCGCTTCGGCGGCTTCCGCTTCGGTGATCACGGCGCCGGCATCCCCGGTTTCGGCAAGCGTCTTCATCGCGTCGGAGGCCCGTTGACCATCCTCGAAGAGTGACCAGTCGCGGGCGTGGCGGACCAACACCAACTGGTCGGACAGCGATACTCCCATGGGAAGCGGGAGCGGGGAGCCGGGCCCGAGGAGCCGCTCCGAGGCGATGCCGTAAGTGGCCGTCTCCGGCTCGGCCGGCGTCGGTTCGGGCGTCGGCGGAGTCGGGGTGGTGGGAGTGGGCGTCGTGGGCGCCGGCGCGGGCGCGGGAGTCGTCGTCGAGGACGAGTCCCCGCAGCCGGCGCCGAGGGCGAGGGCCAGAAGGACGAGGCAGCAGGCGGGCGCGCGCCGCCGCTGGCGCAGAAAGGTGAAAACGGTTTTCAACATCAGGAAAAGCGTAGCACGGCGCGAGCCGAGTCAGGGGCCGTCGCCGGGCGCGGCGGCGGCGCGGACGGCTGCGCCGGCGGCGGTGCGGACCGCGTCCACCCCGACTTCGAACCGCGTCTTTCCGCCCTGCTCCGTTCGGGTGATCCCCGACGGGCGCCCGAAGAAGCCGCCGAGCGCGTTCTCTTCGCACCGGACGACTTCGTGGCCCCGGCGTCCGAGCGCTCCGGCGACCGCGTCGTAGTCGGGCGTGCGCTCGTCGAGGAAAAGCGGGCCCTCCTCGACATGGAGGCCGGGTGCGGCAGCCGCATCGCGGACCGGAAGACCGCGGTCGTAGAGCCGCGCGGCCAGCAGCGCGACCGCGGAGATCAGGCGCCGGCCCCCCGGAGCGCCGAGCGCGGCGGCGGGCCGCCCATCCTCGAAGACCAGCGTCGGCGCGGCGGCGTGGAGCGCGAGTCGGCCCGGGGATGGGGAGATCCGATGTCCCGGGCGCGGGTCGAACCACATCATCCCGTTGTTCAGCGGGTACCCGAGGCCGGGGGCGGCGAACGCCGAGCCGAACCGCCCGCCGAGAGTGGCGGTGAGGGACACGGCGAGGCCCGTCCGGTCCATCGCGTTGATGTGGCTGGTGCAGTCGCCGTCCGCTCCGGAGGATCGGGTCGGGCCGGGGGCGGCCGCCGGCCAGGGGCAGGGGGCGGGCGGTTCCGAGGCGCGCGGCCCCTCCGGGGAAACTCCGCTCCGGCGGGCGCGGAGGTAGTCCGAAGCGAGGAGGGCGGAGACCGGGCCCGGAAGGTCCGCCGGATCGCCCAGGTGGCGAAATCGATCCGAGTAGGCGAGCCGCAGGGACTCCGCCGCGAGGTGCAGGAACCTCGCCTCCGCTGCCGTTCCGGGTTCGCGGCCGGTCGGCGGAAACGACTCCAGGTGCCCGAGCGCGGTGGCGAGCGTCGGTCCGCCGGAGTTGTCGGGGAGAGTCTCGAAGCGGCGCCCGCGGAAGGCGAACCCGAGTGGCCCGGTTTCGCGGACCGGCCGCGCCCGGAAGTCGGCGCTGGAGAGGATCCCCCCGGCCGCGCGAACGGTCTCGCCGATGGTTCGGGCGAGGTCCCCGGTGTGGAAGGGCTCGGGGCCGTCTTCCGCCAGCCGGCGAAGCGAGCGGGCGAGCGCCGGCGCCCGGAGCCGGTCTCCCGGCCCGGAGGAGACGAACGGGGCCCCGGACTCCCGGGTGTAGAGCGAGAGCGCTTCCGGGCAGCGGGCGAGGCGGCGGTAGCCGGCGGCGGCGTGGACGACGAACACCCAGTCGGGGACGAATCCCTCGGCGGCCAGCGCGATCGCCGGTTCGGCGACGCGGGCGAGGGGGAGGGCGCCGTATCGGTCGTGGAGCCGGGTCAGCACCGCCGGCGCCGTGGGAACGCACGCCGAGAGCGCTCCGGTTTCCGCCCGGTCCCCGCGCGTCGGCGGGAACCCGTAGAGCCCGCCCCCGACGCCGTCGAGCGGTTCGAAGAGGTCCTCGGCGGCCCGTTCCGGGCATCGCGCGCTGCCTTCGAAAGCGGTCGCGCGCTGCTTCGCCGGGTCGAAGACCACCGCGTAGGCGGCGCCGCCGAGCCCGCTCATCGCCGGCTCGACCACGCCGCTGACCAGCGCCGCGCCCACCGCCGCGTCCACCGCGTTTCCCCCGTCGGCGAGCAGGCGGGCGCCGGCGCGCGCGGCCTCCCGGGTCATCGCGGTAACCGCGCCGAGGTCGCCGGAAGCCTCGGAACGGCCCGGCAGCGGGACCTGTTCGACGACGACGGCGGCCACGGAGTCCGCTCTCCGGTTCAGTCGGCGAGCAGGCCGCGGTCGGCGTTGCCGCCGCAGAGCGGCGTGGCGGCGCTGCTCTCCCGAAACCGGGACGGGTGGTCGAGGAGCGCGGCGACCCCGGCGGCCCCGGCGGGTTCGACGACCAGGCCCAGCGTCTCGTGGAGCAGGCGGACGGCGCGGCGGAGCGTCGCTTCCGAGACCTCCACCACTTCGTCCACCACTTCGCGCATGAGCGCCACGGCCTCGGGCACCGGAACCCGGACGGCGATCCCGTCGGCGCAGGTGGCGGGCGCCTCCGCCGACGGCGCCGCGTCGCCGGTGCGGAAGGCCCGCCCCATCACCGGCGCCCCGGCCGCGACCACCCCGACCACCCGGGTCTCCGGCTGCGCATGGCGGACGAAACTCCCGATCCCGCCGATGAGGGCGCCGTTCCCCACGGGAACGAGCACGGTGTCGAAGAGGGCCGAGCGCGCGAGTTCCACGGCGATGGAGCCCGCCCCTTCGGTGATCTCCGGTTCCCGGCCGTCCTCGACGAACGCCGCGCCGGTCTCTTCGGCGAAGTCCCGGGCCGCCTCCTTGGCGGCGTCGAAGTCGTCTCCGACGAGGCGGACGACCGCGCCGAGCGTCTTCATGGCGGCGACCTTGCCGGCGAGCGCCGAGCGGGCGGAGAACACCGTGAGCGGGATCCCGGCCCGACGCGCCGCCCACGCGAGTCCCTGGCCGAAATTCCCGGCGGACCCGGTGACCCAGCCGGCCGGTCGCCGCCGCGCTTCCTCCGCCCGGCGCGCGGCGAACCAGCAGGCGCCGCGCGCCTTGAAACTGCGGATCGGGTTCACGCACTCCACCTTCACCGTGAGACGGGCCCCGGTGGCGGCCGAGAGGGCCTCGGAGACGAATTGCGGCGTGTCCCGGAATTCGGCGGGGATCGCCGCCCAGGCGGCCTCGATCCCCTCGACGGACACCGCGCCGCGCATCGCCGGAAATGCTACGGCCTTACCTCGGCGCCGGCGGCGCGCCGCCCGCCGGCGCGCCGGTAGAATCGCGCGGAGACCCGTCGGGCCCCGCCCCCTCCCGCCTCGTCCGAGAGGCGGCGGATTCGGGGCCCGACACGCCTTCGAGAGGAGAGATCGATGGAACGAACCAGCCGCGCCGCCGGCCGGATGAGCCGGCGCGAGTTCGTCAAGGCCGGGGGTGCGGCCACTGTCGCCCTCGGCGCTTCCACCGGGAGCGCCCCCGCGGTCGCCGGCGCCCCCGCCGGCGCCCCCGCCATCCAGTCGTCCGGCCCGAAGCCGGTGGTGATCGCCTCGGGCAACGGCAACCGCTACAAGAACGGCGGGGACGAAGTTGTCGTCGAACGGGCGTTCCGGTTGATGACCGAGGGGACGGACATCCTCGAGAGCCTCATCGCCGGCGTGGAGATCGTCGAACTCGATCCGGAGGACGCGAGCGTCGGTTACGGCGGTCGCCCGAACGCCGACGGCGTGGTCCAACTCGACTCGTGCTGCATGCACGGCCCGCTGCGCCGCGCCGGCGGCGTCGCCGGGCTCGAAGGGGTGCGGACCCCTTCGGTCGTCGCCCACCAGGTCATGCAGGTCACCGACCACCACCTCCTGGTCGGGAAGGGGGCGCAGGTCTTCGCCCGGAACCTGGGGATGACGATCGAGGACGACCTGAACACGGACCGGTCGCGCGGGATGTGGCTCGAGTGGAAGCGCCGGATCGACCCGGGGCACTACCTCGATCCGAAGAAGCGCGCCGCCGCCGGCCACGCCGCCGGTCTCTCCTTGGTGCGGGACGGCCTCCTCGACGAGGAGGAGTACTACGGGACGATCAACTGCGACGGGTTGAACGCGAACGGCGACCTCGCCGGCGTGACCACGACGAGCGGCCTCGCCTGGAAGATTCCCGGCCGCGTGGGCGACTCGCCCATCCTCGGCGCCGGGCTCTATGTGGACGACGCGGTCGGCGCCGCCGGGTCCACCGGCCGGGGCGAGGCGAACCTCTACGGGCTGTGCTCGTTCCTGATCGTGGAGGAGATGCGGCGGGGGGCGCACCCGAAGGACGCCGCCATGACCGCGCTGACCCGGGTGAAGGAGAACACCGTCGAGGAGCGGCTGCTCAACGGCCGCGGGCTCCCGGCCTTCGGCCTCTCGTTCTATGTGGTGAACAAGGCCGGGGAACACGCCGGCGTCTCGATGTACGCGAGCGCCCGCTCCACCTATGCGGTCTGCGACGAGAACGGGCCGCGGTCGCTCCCGCTCGAACCGCTGCTGGAGGGGAGCGCTTCGGACGACTGAGTCCGATCGGAACGGTGTTTCGGGCCGCCCGCCTCGCCGCCGCCCCCTTCGCCCTCGCGCTGTCGGCGGCGGGCGGCGCGGAGGCCGGGGCCCCGGCGATCGGGGATCGGCAGGAGGAGAACGAGAGTCTCCCGCAGCCGCCGACGATCCTCGACCTGGACTACGAAGTCGAAGACCCCGGGGACCTCATCCCGGACGACCTGGACTTCCAGTTCCGTTGGCGGCGAATCTGGGGCGCCGTGGGCATGAGGTACCACCTCTATCCGGCCCAGCGGACCGGGCCGATCCGCGGCATGCCGCTGAACTTCTACGGCGGCGGCATCAACTACAGCATCTGGCGGAGTCCCGTCACCGGCTGGTTCGAGAACTGACTCGAGCCTCCGAGCCCGCTGCGCGCCCCGGGGCCGGGCGCGGGCGCCGGTCCGGCCCGCCGGCCCGCTGAGTCGGGTGCGCCTCCTCACCTTCACCGCCGGCGCCGGCGGGATGTACTGCGGCAGTTGTATCCGGGACAACGCGCTGGCGCGGGAACTCCGGCGCCGGGGCCACCGACTGCGGCTCGTCCCGCTCTACCAGAACGCGCGCAGCGATGAAGAGAGCGTCGCGGAAAGCCGGGTGCGGCTCGGCGGCGTCCCGCTCTACCTCCAACATGCCGCGCCGCTGCTGGGGAAGATCCGCTGGCTGGACCCGCTGCTGGAGTCGTCGGCTTTGGTCCGGCTCGCCGGCCGGCTGTCCTCCTCCACCGACCCGGCGAAACTCGGCCCGCTGACGATCACGACGCTGCTCGGGGAGCGGGGGCCGGCGCGGCGCGCGGTGCGGGCGCTCTGCGACTCGCTCGCCGGGGAAGAGTTCGACCTGGTCGTCCTGCCGAACTCCCTCCTGCTGGGGCTCGCGGCGCCGCTCGCGCGGGCGCTGGGCGCCCCGGTCGGGGTCACTTTCTCCGGCGAGGACCTGTTCCTCTCCCGACTCCCGGAGAACGACCGGGAGGCGGCGCTCGCCCTGATGCGGGAGGCCGCGCGGTCGGTGACCCGCTTCTTCGGCGTGACCGAATACCACGCCCGCGACCTGGCGGAGCAACTGGGAGTCTCCGGCGATCGGGTCTCCGTCGTCCGCCTCGGCGTGGATCCCGCCGGGTACCCGGACGCCGAACCGGAAGCGCCGGCGTCCGCGGGGGCCGCCGCCGGAGGGCCGGTGCGGATCGGCTTCTTCTCCCGGGTCGCGCCGGAGAAGGGACTCGACCGGCTGGCGAAGGCCGTCGCGGTGCTCGCCGGCGAGGAAGCGGCGCCGCCGCTCCGGCTGGCGGCCGCCGGCTGGATGAGCCCGGCGCAGCGCGGGTACCTGGAGTCCGTCCGCCGGCAACTGGCGGAGGAGGCGCCCGGCGTGGAGTTCGAGTACCGCGGCGAACTCGACCGCGCGGGGAAGATCGCTTTCCTGGCCGAGGCGGACCTGATCGCCATACCGGCGGCGTTTCCCGAACCGAAGGGGCTCGCCGCGATCGAGGCGATGATGGCGGGGACGCCGGTGGTCGTGCCCCGCGAGGGCGCCTACCCGGCCCTCCTCGACCGCACCGAGGGCGGCGCGCTGGCGCGTTCGACCTCCCCCGGGGATTTCGCCGCCGCGCTCGGCCAACTCGCGCTCCATCCGGAGCGGCGGCGGTCGGTCGGCGCCCGCGCCCGCCGGCGCGCGCGGGAGGAACACTCCCTCGCCCGGATGGCGGACGACGCCGAAGCGGCCTATGCCTTGGCTGCCGCCTCCCCCCGCGCCGCCTGAGCCGCTCCGGCGACCCGCTGCGCGATGATTCCCCGGGCATGACGACGACGACCCCGGGCCCGGAGGCGGTGGCCGCCGCCCGTAACCGGCTCGACGAACAGGTGCGGGAGATCGTCCGCTGGCATTTCTCGGAAGGGACCGGAGCGCCGTTCTGGTTGGACTTTCGGGAGCGGCTGGACTTCGACCCGTTGACCGCGGTGCGCGGGTTCGCCGACCTCGACCGGTTTCCGCCGTTCGAGGACGAGTGGCTCCGCGGCGGGCCGGTGCGCCGGTGGGTGCCCCGGGGGTTCGGCGACCGGCCGATCTATGTGTTCGAAACCGGAGGCACGACCGGCGTGCCCAAGACGCGGACCGCGGTGGAGGACTTCCGCGTGGACTACGAACTGTTCAGCGGCGAACTCCCCGACGAGTACTTCCCGAAGGGCGCGAACTGGCTCATGCTCGGGCCTTCCGGGCCGCGCCGGCTCCGCCTCTCGGTGGAGCACCTGGCGCAGCACCGGGGCGGGATCTGTTTCTCGGTCGATCTCGACCCGAGATGGGTGGTGAAGGTGATCCGGAAGGGCTGGAGCGAACACCTCGCCGCCTACCAGGACCACATCCTCGACCAGGCGATGACGGTCCTCGGCGCCGGCCACGACATCCGCTGCCTCTTCACCACGCCGAAGTTGCTCTCCATGCTGTGCCTGCGATTGGAGGAAGAGGGAACGACCCTTTCCCGGGCGGGAGTCCGCGGGGTGTTCTCCGGCGGGACCGAGTTGACCCCGCAGTGGACCCGCTTCGCGGTGGAGGAACTGCTCGACGGCGCCTACCTGTTCCCGACCTACGGCAACACGCTGATGGGGCTCGCCCCGGCGCGCCCGGTGACCGCCGACGACGGCTACCGGGTCGCCTACTACCCGCCCCACCCCCGGGCGGTCCTCGAAGTGGTGGACCCGGAGACGGGAACGCCGGTGGACTACGGAGCGACGGGCCGGGTTCGACTCACCACCCTGACGCGCGAGTTCTTCGTGCCCCGGTTCCTCGAACGCGACGAGGGCGAGCGCGAGCCGCCGTGGGGCCGGTACGCCTTCGACGGCGTCAGCGGCGTCCGCCCCTTCAGCCGCCTGCCGGAACAGGCGACGGTCGGCGTGTACTGAATCGAATTCCGACGGGCCACCTGGCTGCGCGAGACGGTGGGGCCCTCCCGCGAGGACGGTTACGGCGCGAGGTATTGGAACCCAGGTTCCAGAACCGGGCCGATCGGGAACGGCTCTCGGCGGGCCACCCGGTGAGACGGGAACCATCCCGCATCGGCGGGGGGAATCGCGCGGCGGCTCGCGCCGCCGGTCCGCGGGAAGGGCGCCCCGCCGGGAAACGCGACAGGGACTCGGCGTCCCCCGGTCGAGGAGCGGAGGGCGTGGTGCTTCTTCCACGGGCCGCTAGACTCGCCCCGCCGTCTTGATCCGCGTTCCCGCGCTCCGCTGGGGCAAGCAGTATCGGAGCCTCGAGACCGTCGAACTCCGCCACTTCCTCACCGGGGCGCCGGTGGCGGAGGTGGATCAGGTGAACGCGGCTCTGGTGGCCCGGGACTTCCGCCGGGGCGCGGCGCGGGCGCGGGCGGCGCTTCGGGAAATCCCGGCGCCGGCGATGCTGGAGATGGCGCGGCGGGCCGGACGACTGTTCGCGGAAGAGGAGTTGCCGGTCGGCGAAGACCGCCAGGGCCCGGAGGACTTCGTGCGCGCCCAGTCCGCATCCACCGGGCTCCCCGAATCGCTGTGCCGGGCGAACCTGGAGAAGAACCGCCGGGTGCTGGACGACATGGAGTCGGTCCTGGACGCGCTCACCCGCGGCCTCGACCTCGACCTGTTCGCGCGCGGTTACGGGGTGGAAGAGCGCGGCGTGCCGCTCTCCTACCAGGCGCAAACTCCCGCCCTGGGGCTGGTCCTCCCGTCCAACTCGCCGGGCGTCCACACCCTCTGGCTGCCGGTCCTCCCGCTGCGGATCGGCCTCGCGCTGAAACCCGGCGCCCAGGAGCCCTGGACGCCGTACCGGATGGCGGAAGCGTTCTTCGCCGCCGGGATTCCCCGGGAGGCGATCTCGCTCTACTGCGGGCCCCGCGAGGTGGCGCAGGCGGTGCTCGAGGCGGCGCCCCGTTGCCTGGTCTTCGGGGGAGAGCCGACGGTGGCGAAGTACCGCGGGGACCCGTCGGTCCGGGTGTACGGCGCGGGGAGGTCCAAGATCTTCTTCGGCGATGACGCGGTGGACCGCTGGGAGGACCATCTCGATCTCATGGTCGAGAGCGTGTTCGCGAACGCCGGGCGCAGTTGCATCAACTGCTCGGGCATCTGGGCTTCGAGGCGGACGGACGAGATCGCCGCCGCGCTGGCGGAGCGTCTCGGCCCGATCGCTCCGCTGCCGCCGGAGGAGCCGGAGAGCGCGCTGGCGGCGTTCACGATTCCCGGCGCGGCGGCGGCCATAGACGCGGACATCGAGGGACGGCTCTCCGCCGACGGATCGGTGGACCGGGCGGCGGCGCTCCGGGGCGGCCCGCGTCTCGTCGAGTCGGAGCGGGAAGCCGCCTGGCTCCGGCCCACCGTGGTCGAGTGCAGCGGGCCGGACGCCGCAGCGGCGAACCTGGAATACATGTTCCCGTTCGTGTCCGTGGTGCGCTGTCCGCAGGAACGAATGATCCGCGAAGCCGGGCGCACCTTGGTGGGAACCGCCATCACCGACGATCCGGCTTTCCGGGCGGAACTCCTGGACGCGACGAACATAGACCGGCTGAACCTCGGGCCGGTCCCCACCAACCGGGTGGACTGGCGCCAGCCGCACGAAGGGAACCTGCTCGACCATCTCTACCGCGCCCGCGCCTTCCAGGCCGCCTGACCGCCCGTGGAGAAAGCGCCCGGCGCTCCCCGGACTTTCGCCGCGAACCGCTGAGCGGGATGGAAACCGCCGCCGGGGCGTCCGACGGGCTCCGGGTTTCCGGGCTGGCGAAGGAGTACCCGTCGCCGGTCGGGCCGCTGGCGGTTCTCCGGGGAGTGGACCTCTCGCTGGGGCCCGGGGACGCCGCCTCGGTGATGGGGGTTTCCGGGAGCGGGAAGAGCACGCTCCTGTTCCTGTTGGGGGCGCTCGAATCCCCTTCGGCCGGTGAGGTGCGCCTCGACGGCGTGGACCCGCACGAGTTGCCGGCGGACCGGCAGGCGGCGTTTCGCCGGGACCGGGTCGGGTTCGTTTTCCAGGACCACTGCCTGCTGCCGCAGTGCACCGCGCTCGAGAATGTGCTCGCCCCGACGCTTCCGGCGCCGCGCGCCGGGGACCGCGAACGGGCGGCGGCGCTGCTCGACCGGGTGGGGCTCGCCGCGCGGGCGGCCCACCTGCCGGCGGCGCTCTCCGGCGGGGAGAAACAGCGGGTGGCGCTCGCCCGGGCGCTGATCCGCCGGCCCGCGCTCCTGCTCTGCGACGAGCCCACCGGGAACCTCGACGGCGCGGCCGCCGCCGAAGTGGCCTCGCTGCTCCTCGAACCCGACGAGGCCGACCGCGGGAGGATCGCGGTGCTGGTGACGCACGACGGGGAACTCGCGGCGCGCTTCCCGAAGCGGTTCCGGATGGCGCGGGGACGACTCTCCCCCGCCGCGCCGTGAGCCTCTTCCGGCTGGCGCTCCGGGGGCTTCGCCACTATCGGCGGGAGCACGCCTTCCTCGGCGCGGCGACGGCGGCCGCGGTCACGGTGCTGGTGGGCGCCCTCGTGGTGGGGGACTCCGTCCGGGGGAGCCTCCTCGCCGCGTTTACGGCGCGTCTCGGCGCGGTCGAGCACGCCGTCCTCGCTTCGTCCCCGTTCTCGGCCGACCCGGAAACCGGGCTCGCGGCGCGGCTGGGGATGGATCCGGGGTTCGCTCACCGGTTCGCCGCCGCGGCGCCCGTCCTCCGGCGGGCCGGGACGGCGTTCGGGCCGGACGGGGCCCCGACGCCGGTCACGGTCTATGGCGTGGATCGCCGCTTCTTCGCCTTCCACGCCGGCGGGTCGGGCGGCCGGCGCGATCCGGAGGGGGAGGGGACCGGGTCGGGGACGGCGTTCGGCGACGAGATCGGACCCGGCGCGGTTCGGCTCAGCCGGGGGCTCCGGGAGGAGTGGGGGGAGCGGGCGCCCGGCCCCGGGGAGCCGCTGCTGCTCTCCGTCGAGAGCGACGCGGCGATCGCGGCCGCGTCGTTGTTCGGGGACAAGGAAGAGGTAGCGGCCGCGCTGCGCCGGACCGTGGAAGCGTGGCCGGCGCCGGCGCCGGGCCCCGGGGAGGGGGACTTCGAAGTCTTCCCCCGGCCCGGGCCGGTGCGGGCGGTGTTCCTTCCGCTCGACGAACTCGCCCGCGCCGGAAACGGGGATCGGGGAGCCCGGGGCGGCGGCGCGAACACGCTGCTGCTCCGACGCCGAAGTCCGGACGCCGCTCCGACCGCGCCCGACGAGCCGTCGGACTCCGCGGTGTTCGCTTCCGCCCTCGCCGCTTCGGCGGAACCGGGCGACTTCGGGTTGTCCCTGCGAGAGGCCGGCGACGGCTCCGGCGGGCGGGTGCTCGAGAGCCGCGGACTGGTCCTCGGAGAGCCGGTGGTGGAAGCCGCGACCCGGGCGGCGGAGGCCCTCGGCGCGGTCGCCGACCCGGTGCTGACCTGGCTCGCGGAGACGCTGTCTTCCGAAGGGCGGGAGACGCCGTACTCGCTGGTCTCCGGCCTTCCGGAGCGTCTTCTGCCGGAAGGGCCGGGGAGTTTCTTTCCCGGCGCCTGGCTTGCCGAGGACCTGGGATTGACGCCTGGCCTCCCGGTGGAGGCGGAGTTCCTCGCGTGGGAATCCGCCGGACGCTACGGCTCGCGCCGGGAGGCGTTCCTCTCGGGGGCGCCGCTCGACCCGGACGGGCTCGCCGGCGACCCGACCTTGTCACCGGAGTACCCGGGGGTGACGGACTCGGCGAGCATGGGCGATTGGGCGCCACCGTTCCCGGTGGACCTGTCCCGGATCCGCGAAAAGGACGAGGACTACTGGGAGCGCCGCCGGACCCTTCCCAAGGCCTTCCTGCCGCTCGAAGCCGCGCGGCATCTCTCGGGAGTGGAACCCGGCGGCGCGACTTCCGTCCGCTTCAGCGCCGCGCCGGGGAGCGGCGCCGCGCCGCCGGCGGAAGACGCCCTGGCCGCCGCGCTCGTCGCCGCGCTCGATCCGGCGGCGTTCGGGCTGGGCCTCGTCCCGGTGCGGGAGCAGGGGACGGAGGCTTCGCGCGGCGCCACCGACTTCGGTCTCTACTTCCTCTACTTCTCCTTCTTCCTGCTCGCGTCGTCGCTCGTCCTGATCGTGCTCCTGTTCCGGCTCGGCATCGAACGCCGGCTCCCGCAGATCGGCCTGCTCCTCGCCTGCGGCTGGCCGAGGAAGCGGGTCACCTCGCTGTTGCTCGCCGAGGCGGGAACCGTGGCCTTCCTGGGCGCCCTCGTCGGCGCGGCCGTCGGGCTCGCCTACGCCGCCGGGATGATCGAGTTGCTGACCGGGGCCTGGGGCGGCGCGGTGGCGGGCGCGTTCGCCGTCTCCGGCGGGGGGAGCGCCGGCCCGCCGCTGGAACTCTTCGCGAGTTGGCGGTCCGTGGCCACCGGCGCCTTCGGCGGACTGGAGATGGCGGCGCTGAGTTCCTGGTGGACCGCGCGCCGGCTGCTCGGGCGCGCTCCCCGCGCCCTCCTGGCCGGCGACCTCTCCGAGGAGCCGGCGGCAGGAGTCTGGCTCCCGGCGCCCGGCGTCTCGACGGAGGGCGGCGGGGGCCCCTCGGAGCGCGAGCCGGTCCCGGGGCGCTCCCGCCCGACCGCCGCTCTCGCTACGGCCGCGGCGGCGCTCGTCCTCGTCGCTCTCACCGGCTTCGGGGCGATCCCGGAAGCCGCGGGATTCTTCGGGGCCGGCGCCCTCCTCCTCGGCGCGGCGCTCCTGGGTGCCCGGACCATGCTCCGCGCGCGTTCGGCGTCGGCCGGGTCCCCGGCGCCTTCGAACAGACCGTTCGCCAGCGTTCGCGGGCTCGCGTTCCGGGCCTCCTCGTTCCGTCCGGGGCGCAGTCTGGCCGCGGTGGCGATGATCGCCTTCGCCGCGTTCCTCCTCGTCGCCGTGGAGTCGTTTCGCAAGGGCGGCGACCCGGGGGCGCTGCCCGCCGGCGCCGGCGGTTTCCTCGCCGTCACGGAGACCGTGTTGGGGACACCTTGGGATCCGACGGGTCCGGAGGGACGGGAGGCGCTGAACCTTCCGGGGGACCTCGGCGGCTTCCGGCTGACCCCGCTGCGCCTCGCCGGCGAGGAAGACGCCAGTTGCCTGAACCTCTACCGCCCGGATCGGCCGCGGGTCGTCGGCGCGCCGCGCCGGTTCACCGAGGAGAACCGGTTCCCGTTCGCGGCCCACCTCGGCGAGACCCCGGAGGAAGAGGAAAACCCCTGGCGCCTCCTCCGGCGGGAGCGGGCCGCGGGTGATCCGATACCGGTCGTCGGCGACCAGAACTCCATGACCTATGTGCTGAAGTGGCCGATCGGCGAGACCCGGAGCCTCGCCTTGGGCCCCGGCGGTGAGCCCGTGCGGCTGCTGTTGGTGGCCACCCTGTGGGACAGCATCTTCCAGGGCGAGTTGCTCATGGCGGAAGAGGACTTGCTCCGCAGCCTTCCGGCCGACGACGGGTACCGGATGTTCCTGGTCGACGAGGCCGGCGGGGCGGAGTCGGCCGGCGGGGCGGGGCCGGCCGACGGAACGCCTGGCCGGGAGGAAGCGGCCGCGGCGTTGCTCGCCGACGCGCTCGGCGACTACGGCGCCGTCTCGACCACCGCTCGGGCGCGGCTCGCCGCGTTCCACCGCGTGGAGAACGCGTACCTCTCGACCTTCCAGGCCCTCGGCGGGCTGGGTCTGCTGCTCGGGACGATCGGGCTCGGGGCCGCGCTCTTCCGCAGCGCCGCCGAGCGGCGCCGCGAGTGGGCGCTGCTCGCCGCCGCCGGCTACCGGAAACGGGACTTCTGGGAACTGGGGTTTTGGGAGAACGCGCTGCTGCTCGGCGGGGGCCTCGCCGCCGGGGCGGCGGCGGCGCTGGTGGCGGTCTTCCCGGTCCTCGGCGAGCGCGGCGGCGGCGGCAGCGCGTGGCTCCTGGCGCTCCTCCTGCTCGGCGTCCTCGCGCTCGGCCTGCTGGCCGGCGGCCTCGCCGCCCGCCTGAGCGCCGGCCATCCCCTGATCCCCGCCTTGCGCTCCGAATGAGCCGCTCGAGGTGACCCGGAGACGGCGTCGGTCCGCGAACCGGCGGGGAGCGGCCGGGGATACGATTCGGGCCATGTCCAAAACCCGAATCGGTCTCGTTCTCTCCGGCGTCGCCGCGGCCGGTCTCGTCCCGCTCGCGGGCGCGCAGCCGCCGACTCCGGCTCGCGGCTTCCTGCCCGGCCAGTGGGCGGAACAGCGGGAGATCGAAGAGCGGTTCCGGAGCGTTCCCGACCCGGAGCGTCTTCGGGAGTACCTGGAATTCATGAGCGAGGAGCCGCACATCGCCGGGTTCGGCGACGGGAGTCTCCGGGTCGCGCAGTACGCGCTCGAGAAGTTCCGGTCCTTCGGGCTCGACGCGGAGATCGAAGAGACCGAAGCGCTCATGCCGCTTCCGGTGGAGCGGCAGGTGGAAGTGCTCGGTCCGGAGCCCTACACCCTGCGGCTCGCCGAACCGGGCGTGCCCGAGGACGAGGACACCTCGGATGCCGGCCTGCTTCCCACCTACAACGCCTACGCCGCGGACGGCGATGTCTCCGCGGAAGTCGTCTATGTGAACTACGGCATTCCCGAGGACTACGAGACCCTCGCCGAACTCGGCGTCTCCGTCGAGGGGAAGATCGTGATCGCCCGTTACGGGCGCAGTTGGCGCGGCATCAAGGCGAAACTCGCGCAGGACAACGGCGCCGTCGGCGCGCTCCTCTATTCCGATCCGGAAGAAGACGGCTACTACCGGGGACTGACCTACCCCGAAGGTCCGTACCGTCCGAAGTGGGGCGTCCAGCGCGGTTCCATCATGGACATGCCCACGCATCCCGGCGATCCGCTCACGCCGGGTTTCGGCGCCACCGAGGACCGCGAGAAACTCACCCGGGAAACCGCGCGCACGCTCGTCCGGATTCCGGTGCTGCCCATCTCCTGGGGCGACGCCTACCCGATCCTGGAACAGTTGCGGGGAGAGCCGGCGCCGAACGACGACTGGAAGGGCGCGCTTCCCTTCACCTACCACATCGGGCCGGGGCCGACGCGGGTTCGAATGCGCACCGCCTACGACTGGAAGGTGCGCAAACTGTTCAATGTGATCGCCCGCATCGAGGGTTCCGAGTACCCGGATGAATGGATCGTCCACGGGAACCACCACGACGGCTGGTGCAACGGCGCGACCGACCCGATCAGCGGCGCGGTCGCGCTCATGGAAACCGCGCGCGGTTTCGGCGAACTGCTGGCGGCCGGACACCGTCCGCGCCGGACGGTGGTGTTCGCGCTCTGGGACGGCGAAGAGTGGGGTCTGCTCGGCTCCACCGAATGGGCGGAGACCCACCGCGAGGCGCTCGGCGAGGGAGGCGTGGTCTATATCAACACCGATTCCACCGGCAAGGGTTGGCTCGGTCTTGCGGGAAGCCACACGCTCCAGAAATTCGTGAACGAGGTCGCGCGCGAAGTCACCGATCCGGAGCGGGGCGTCAGCGTGTTCGAAGCCGCCCGCGCCCGGAGACTGGAGACGGCGGCGAACCCGGAGGCGAGGGCGGAAATCGAACAGGGCGACGACCTCCGCCTCGGCGCCCTCGGCTCCGGTTCCGACTACACGGTCTTCATCGACCATCTCACCATGGCCTCGCTGAATCTCGGTTTCGGAGGGGACAGTCCCGGAGGCGTGTACCACTCCAACTACGACACCTTCCATTGGTACGAGAAGTTCTCGGACTCGGAGTTCGTTTTCGGTCGGACGCTTTCGCAGGTGGTCGGGACGGCCATGTGGCGGCTCGCCAACGCCGCCGTGCTGCCGTTCGGCTTCACGGACCTGGCGGCGGTGATGCGCGACTATGTGCAGGAGATCCGAGAGACCCACGCCGCGATGGAGTCGCCGCCGGAGATCGCCTTCGAATCCATCGAGCAGGCGCTCGACGCCCTCGAGGAAGCCGGGCAGGGATACGAACGGGCGCTCGCCTCGCTCAGCGGCGCGTCTTCGGAGAGCGTCCTCGGGAGTCCTCGACTCTCGCAGTTGAACCACTTGCTCTACACCTCGGAACGGCGGCTCGGCTATGAGGAGGGGCTGCCGAACCGGGAGTGGTTCCGCCACCAGGTCTATGCGCCCGGCTTCTTCACCGGATACGGGGTGAAGACGATTCCCGGCGTGCGGGAAGGGATCGAAGAGGAAGACTGGGAGGCGGCGCGCTTCTATGTGCGCGTCGTCTCGGAGTCGCTCTCTTCGCTGACCTCGCAGGTCCGGGAGGCGGAGGAGATCGTTCGCGGCCTCACCGGCGGATAGGCGGGAGGCCGACGGCGCCGCCGCCGGGGGTCGCCGGCGGCCTCAGGAACCGGCGGCGCCGAACCGGACGAGGCCGGAACGCCGGGGAACCGCCGACGGAAGCGGCTCGTATCGGGTTCGGCATGGCCACACTCGACACCGCGCGACGCCCCTCCGTTCTTCGCCTCGGCGCAGTCGCCGCCGTGGTGCTCGCCGGCGCCCTCGGTCCGGCGGAGGTGGCGGCGCAGACCGGTAGCCGCGAGGTTCGGGGCGTCGCACGGGACGCGGTCTCCGGGGAGCCGATCCCGGGAGTCACGGTGTCCGGCGGCGGCCGGGCGACGGTCACCGACGCCGAAGGCGCGTTCTCGATCTCGCTGCCGGCGGGGGCGCCCGGCCTGACCTTCGTCGCCGAGGGCTACTTCGAGGCGTCGGCGCCCCTGCCGCCGGAAGGCGCGGCCGCGCCGATGTCCGTGCGGATGCTGCCCCGGCGGATCACGGAAGAGGTCGAGGTCACCGCCGCCGCTCCGGGCCTCGCCCGGCCGTCGGCCACGGTCGTCCCTCCGGCGGAAGTGCTCGAAGTCGCCGGGACCGCGGACAACATCTTCCGCGCCCTCTCCACGCTTCCGGGAGTGGCCGCCACCGAGGACTTCGGCAGCCGGCTCGCCGTGCGCGGCGGGACTCCGGACCAGAACCTCACGCTCATGGACGGCGTGGAGATCCACAACCCCTATCGCCTCTTCGGACTGGTGAGCGCCTTCAATCCGGAAACCGTGGAGAGTTTCTCCCTCTCCGCCGGAGGTTTCGGCGCCGCCTACGGCGACCGCCTCTCTTCGCTGCTGATCGTCGAGAACCGGCCCGGTCAATCGAACCTGTCGGCCACTTCCTCGCTCAGCATCACCGACGGGAACCTGGTGGTCGAGGGGCCCCTGCCGGGTCCCGGCAGTTTCCTGTTGACCGGCCGGCGCACTTACTACGATGTGATCGTCGGCCGGGTGCTCGACCAGGACTTCCCTTCGTTCCTCGACACGCAGTTGCAGGCGAGATGGGAGTTCGCGAACGGGACCCGGCTGACCGCCATCGGTCTCCGCAGCCGCGAGGACACGCAGTTCTCCCAGCAGGGGGAGGAGGAACCGGAGCAGTTCGACTTCGTCTCGGACACTTCGAGCGACCTCGGCGCCCTGCGGCTGGACGCCGTGTTCGGCGAGCGGCTGACTTCGACGACGATCCTGTCGGCGTACCGCAACGCGGAACTCCTCGATTTCGAGGGGTCCTTCGTGGATGACGAAGACGGCCGGCCGGAGGAGATCTCTTTCGACCGGGAACTCGCGGTAACCGATGTCTCCCTGCGGCAGGAGTTCGCCCTGCGCCTCGGCGAAGCGCACCGTTTCGAGTTCGGCGCCGAACTCCATCGGCTCGACTCCGGAATCGAGCAGAGTATCCGCGGCGACCGCAACGAGGACGTGGCGAACCCGAGCAGCGTTCTCGGTGGAAGCGCCTTGCCGGACTTCCTGGACTCCGATCTCTCCGGGCTTCGGGGCGGCGCCTGGATCCAGGACACCTTCACTCCGGGGGAGCGCCTCTCGTTCGAACCGGGCCTGAGGCTCGACTGGAACAGCCTGAACGGCGGGAGCACGATCTCGCCCCGGCTCGCCGTCGGATGGGACTTCGGGAACGGCCTTCGGGCCCGCGCCGCCGGCGGCGTTTACACGCAGAGCCCGGGTTACGAAAAGTTGATCCAGTCGGACTACTTCCTCGACCTGTCCCGGCTGAAGGAAGACGGGCTCCGCTACGAGCGCGCGCTCCATGCGGTCGTCGGGCTGGAAAAGACCTTCGGAACCGGGATCCGCCTTCGCGTCGAGGGCTACCGCAAGAGATTCGAAGACCTGCTGGTCGGGCGGCTGGAGACGGACCCGGAGCGCGCCCTGAGGTTGGCCGCCTACGACTTCCCGGCGGCGCTTCGGGACAGCGTTCCGCGGCGGGCGCAAATCACGATCTCCCCGGTGAACGGCGGCGCGGGCAACGCCTACGGCCTCGACTTCTATCTCGAGCGCCTCGACCCCGCGGCCCGCCTCGGCGGCTGGCTCAGTTATGCCTGGGGCCGGGCCGAGCGGGAGACCTACGGAGAGCGCTACCCGTTCGAGTACGACCGGCCCCACGCGGGGAATGCGGTCGCGCGGTTCCGCGTGAGCGACCGCTTCGCGGTGGCGGGGACCTTCCGACTGGCGAGCGGGTTCCCCTATACGCCGGCCGTCGGCATTCGGGTCGCGGCGGCCCCCGACGAGCGCGGTCTACTGGTTCCCTCGACCGACGAAACCGGGGCGCCCGTCTATCAGGCCGACCTGGGCGGCGTGGAGAACCTCCACCGGGCGCGCCTGCCGCACTACTCCCGGCTCGACCTCCGCCTCACTTACCGCCACGGCGGCCCCGCGGGGCGGTGGTCGGTCTATGCCGAAGTCATCAACGCGCTGAACCGGGAGAACGCCATCGCCATGGCCCATGCGGTGACGGCCGATCCGGACACCGGAGTTCCGACCCTCGAGGAAGTGCCGACGAGCGGGTTCCCGAGGGTGCCCACGATCGGAATCCGTTTCCGGTTCTGACGACCGTCGGCGAACCGGGCGCGTACACTTTTCCGCCGCGGCCGGCTCTTGCCGGCCGCGGCTCCCTTGTACCGACCCTCCCCGTCCTCGATCTTCGGCCGACCCGGGCCCCGGGGGGGCGGACTCAGGGCGATCTCGACCGCGCTTTCGGGAGCGGCGGCGCTGTTCGGCGGGGCCGCCTGCGGAGGGAGCGGGTTCGGGACGAATCCGGAGCAGCCGCCGAATGTGGTGCTGATCCTGGTGGACGACCTCGGCTATCGCGATGTGGGTTTCATGGGAGCGACCGAGATTGCGACGCCGAACCTGGATCGGCTCGCGGCGGAAGGCGTCGTTTTCGAAGCGGGCTATGTGGCGCATCCGGCCTGCACGCCGTCGCGCGCCGGGCTGGTCACCGGCAGATACCCGGCCCGATACGGCATGGACGGGAATTTGGCCTATGCGCCCTTCGATCCGCACCACGGACTGCCGGTGGAAGAAACCACTTTCGTCCGCCTGCTTCGGGACGCCGGTTACCGCACCGGACTGATGGGGAAGTGGCATCTCGGCGCCGCCCCCGACTTCCTGCCCCGCGTGCGGGGTTTCGAGGAGTTCGTCGGCTTCCTCGACGGCGTCCACCACTACTGGGGGCGCGAAGTGGACGCCGGAGCCCCGTACGAAGCGGCGAGGCAACCGATCATCGAGAACACCGAGCCGGCGCGCCTGGCCGGCGACGAGTACCTGACCGACTACCTGACCGACCGGGCCATCGAGTTCGCGCGCCGGCCGGCCGCGCCGTTCTTCCTCTATCTCTCGTACAACGCCCCGCACCGTCCGCTGCAGGCCCCGCGGGAACTCATCGCGAAGTACGACCGGGTTCCGAACGAACGCCGACGGCGGTACTTGGCGATGGTGGATTCGCTCGACCGGAATGTGGGGCGGCTGCTCGACGCGCTGGAAGCGAGCGGGAAGCGCGAGGACACCGTGGTTTTCTTCCTGAGCGACAACGGCGGCGTCCACCCCGAGAGGTCCGGGCCGACGAACGACTTCGCGGACAACGGCCCGCTTCGGAACGGGAAGGGCAGCCTCTACGAGGGCGGCATCCGCGTGCCGTTCGCCGCCTCCTGGCCGGCGCGCTGGCCGCGCGGCGCGACCTACGGGCCGATGGTCATCAGTCTCGACATCGCCGCTACGGTGCTGGCGCTCGCCGGCGTCGAGCCGGAACGCCCGCTCGACGGCGTGGACCTCGATCCGTTCCTCTCGGGCGAAGCGGAGGGGTCTCCCCACGACCTGCTGTTCTGGCGCAACGGGACGGAATACGCCGTGCGGAGCGCGGACCGCAAACTCGTGCAGCACGGCGACGATCCCCCGGAACTGTTCTCTCTGGCGGACGACCTCGGGGAGTCCCGGAACCGCCTGCCCGAAGAGGCCGAGAGCGCGAGCGACCTCGCCGCCCGGTGGAGCGAGTGGAACCGGGCGAACACGGGGCCGCGCATCCGCAGCCGGGGGGAATACGACCGGATCCTCACCGCGTACCTGGACGATCGGGAACGCGCGCAGGCGGCTGCCGCGGAGTCCGGGGAGTGCCGCATCCGGGCCGTCGTCGGCGCGTCCCCGCCTCCGCCGCCGGTCGGCCTCCGGGCGGTTCGCCGCGACGGCGGAATCGAACTCCGCTGGCCGCGGGCGAGCGACCCGGGCGCCATCCTGTCTTGGGAGTACCGGTTCCGTCAGCCGGGAGGCGGCGATTGGAGCGGCTGGCAGCGAGTCTATGGGGCTTCCGGGTGTCTCGACCGCGTCGGGGTAGCCAATGCTCCGCCTGAGGGCGCCGTGGAGGTCGAGTTGCGCGCCCGGAATGCGTCGGGCGTCGGGGCCGCGGCCCGAGTCGCGTCCACTCCCTGAACCGGCGCCGCCGGGCCGCCCGCGCTCTCCGGACGCCGCTCCGGCCGGGGGTCGCGCGGATGCGGGCGCTCAGGGTTGCGAGACGGGAGCGCTCGCCTTGGATCGCCCCTCGGCGGGCGGGGCCGCTTCGGAAGCAGCGGGCGGCCCGTTTTCGGCGCCGGCGGTCGAATCACCGGGGGAGTCGGCCGGGTCATCGGCAGGGAGGTCGATCGGCCGTGATCGGATCTCGCGCTGGATGGTCGCCCACACGCACCAGACCATGAGTTTCAGGTCCAGCCAGGGGCTCATCGCGCGGATATAGAGATCGTCGTAGCGCAACTTCCGCCGCGGCGAAGCGTGGTACCCGCCCGCCGCCTGCGCCAACCCGACGATGCCCGGCCGAACCCGGAGGCGGCGGGAGAAGCCGGGGAGGTCGCGCTCGAACCGCGCCGCGAGTTCCGGGCGTTCCGGGCGCGGGCCGACCAAACTCATCTCGCCCCGGAGGACGCTCAGCAGTTGGGGCAACTCGTCGAACCTCAGGCGGCGGAGCACGCCGCCCACGCGGGTGATCCGGGGATCGCTCGGGCCGGCCCATACCGGGCCGGTTCCCGTCTCCGCGTCCACGACCATCGTGCGGAACTTGAGCAGTCGGAACCGTCGGCCGTCCCGGCCGAGTCGGGTCTGCCGGTAGAAGACCGGGCCGCCGTCCTCCAGCCGAATCAGGAGGGGGATCGCCGTGAGGAGCAGCAGCCAGAGCGGGGCCAGCAGCGTAAGCGCCGATACCACCACGGCCAAGTCGAAAGGCCGCTTGTAGCGGCCGCGCTCCACCGAATCCCCCCGTCCGCAGGCGTCAGCGGAAAAGGCTCAGGGGGGGAATGAAGTCAGTAGTTGGAACTCGGGGGGCGGTCAGCGAGATGGCTGGCCCATGCCGCGGTACTCGAATCCGTAGCCCCGCATCACCTTGGCGTCGAACAGGTTGTGGAGGTCGGCGATGAGGGGGCGTCGCATGCTCTGCCGAAGCCGCTCGGCGTCCAGCCGGGCGTACTGGTTCCAGGCGGTCCCGATCACGAGGAGGTCCGCGCCGTCGGCGGCGGCGTACGGGTCGTCGAAACAGGAGACACCGGGAAGGGAAGGGGCCGTCCCGTTGACCGCCAGCGGATCGTGCGCGCGGACGGTGGCGCCGCGCTTCCGGAGTTCCTCGATCACGGCGATGGCCGGACTGTCGCCCAGTTCGCTGGTTCCGGGTTTGAACGCGAGCCCCAGGACGGTGACCGTCCGATCCCGGAGGCCGCCGTCGCAGGCGCTCTCCAGCGCATTCGCGATCCGCCGCGGGCGGGCCCGGTTGCTCTCCAGGGCGGCTTCGACCACCCGGGTCCGGGCGCCGGCCTCGCGCGCCGAGTGCACGAGCGCGGCGGCGTCCTTGGGAAGGCAGGGGCCGCCGAACCCCGCGCCCGGATGCAGGTGTTCGCTTCCGATCCGCGCGTCCAGTCCCATTCCCCGGACGACATCGCGCACATCGGCGCCTTCCCGCTCGCACAGGTCCGCGATCTCGTTGGCGAAGGCGACCTTGGTGGCGAGGAATGCATTGGAGGCGTGCTTGGCCAGTTCGGCGCTCTCCGGGCTGCAGAACACGAAGGAAACCCCCTTGAGGGCCAAGGGCCGGTAGAGCCGGCGAAGGGCATTCCTGGCCCGCTCCGAGTCCGCGCCGACGACGACGCGGTCCGGATCCAGGAAGTCGGCGACTCCTTCGCCGGCGCGCAGGAACTCCGGGTTCGCGACGACTTCGACGCGGGCCTGCGGACGGACCGCCTTGAGGTGTTCCCGGACCCGGCGCGCCGTACCGATCGGAACGGTGGACTTCACCACGAGGAGCGCGCCGCGGTCGAACCAGGGGGCGGCGCTCTCGATCGCGCTGAAGAGGCGCGACAGGTCCGCGCCGCGCTCCCGCTCCCCGGCCGGCGTGTTCACGCAGAAGAAGACGATCCGGGCGCCGGAAACGACGGTCTCGGGGTCCGTGGAGAACGAGAGCCGCCGGCTCTCGATGCCGCGCAGGATGAGGTCGGGGAGACCCCTCTCGTCCACCGGGCATTCACCCGCGTTCAGCCGTTCCACCTTCTCCCGGTCTATGTCCAGCGAGCGGACCTCGAAGCCCCATTCGGCGAGACAGGCGCCGGCGGTGAGGCCGACCCGGCCGGAACCGATGATCGCGACTCTCACGCGGATTCCTCCCGCCGCGGATCGGCGTTCACCGGACGAAGGCCCGAGGTGGCGGTGGATCGGTTGCGACGGCCGGGACGCCCGCGATCACGGGAGCGATCTTCCGAATCTCCGGTGTGAGCGGGCTGTCCGGGGGGGGGGGGGGGGGGGGGGGGGGGGGGCGGAGCGCCCCCGGAAACCCGGCCCGGCCGGCCCGGCGTCGTTTCCGGACGCCTTCGAATCGGATTCGGTCAACGGCGTCGAGAGGAGACGGGGGCGGCGATGCAGGGAAACGAAGGTCAGTTCGCTCCGCCCCGAGCGAGGTGACCCGGAAAGCGGGGACGGCGTCCCGGATCGCTCTCCGGCGACCGTCGAACGCACCGAGCGGATGATATCAGCCGAGGCGCCGACCCCGGGAAGCCCCGCGCCGCCCGCCTCGACAGTCCGGTCGGCTCGGCGGGTTCCACTCGGCGGCCCGCGGGAGCGGGCGGCGGTCGGTTACCGGGCCGGACCGGCGGGAGCCGGAGGGAGGACGGGTTCGTCCGGCAGGGAAGTACCGTACCGTCCGAGTGGGCGATGGCCGCCGCCGGAGTGGACAGAAGGGAGGGGGCGGCCGACGGCATCGGGCTCGGCGAAGAACGCTCCGGCCCGGGAGCGGGGAGGCCGGCCGCCGGTGAACTCCGACCGCGGCCGGCGGCGGCCGCGCGGGCCGCCGGCAGCGGCGGGCGTGAAACGCTGGGTCTTCTCTCCACTTGGGGAGGCGTCCATGTCCTGCGGCTCGCCACCCAGAGCGTGCTCGCCTGGTCGCTGCTGCCGGCCGGCAGGGGGGAGTACGCGGTTGCGGTGCTCTTCGCGACGCTCGCCGGAGTCGTCTCGACCCTGAGCGTCGACCGGGGCGCGCAATATTTCTCCATGGCCGGTCGGATCGGCCTCTCCCGGTGTCTCGGAGCCGGGTTCGTCGTCTGCCTGGTCGGGGGCGCGGCGGCCGCCGGCGGCGCGCTCGCCCTGATCGGCAGCGGGCTTTCCCTCTTCGATCGGGCCGAGCCGGCGGCGGTCCGCCTGGCGCTGCTGCTCGCGGTGCTCGTTCCGCTGGCGGCGGTGACCGAACGGCAACTTGCCGGAATGAGGGAGTTCCGCGCGGTTTCCTTCCTGCTTCTCGCCCGTCCGGCGACCGTGCTCGCGACGATCCTCATCCTCATCGGAGGGTTGGGGTTGGGCGTTTCCGGCGCGGTCCTCGCGCTGGTGGCGGGGAACCTGGTGTTCGTCTGCGTCGGCGCGCTGGAACTCCGCCGCCGGGCCCGCGCCACATTCGCGCTGCCGTCCTCTCGCGAGTTGTCGCGGATCCTGGGGTACGGCCTCAGGTCGCACGCGGCCCGCATCGGAGAGGCGCTCACCCCGCGGCTCGGCGTGCTCGCGTTGGGCGCCTTGGCCGCCGACCCGGACGAGATCGGTTGGTTCGCCGTGGCGAGCGCCGTCATGATGCCGATCTCGCTGCTCGGGACCACCGCGGCGACGGCGCTGATCCCGCGGGTGGTGGGGCGGGAGGTGAAACGCGCGGAGACGGTCGGCGTCTTGGTCCGGATCGTCTGCTTCGTGACTGCCGGCGCGGCGGCGGTCTTCTTCACGGTCGCCGAACCGGTCGTGGGGGTGCTGTTTTCGGAGGCGTTCCTTCCGGCGGTCCCGCTGATGTGGCTGATGGCGCCCGGAATCGTGGCGTACGCCGGCGTCGAGGTGTTCGGCGCCTGGTTCGCGGGAGTGGAGCGGCCGGAGGCGGCCTCGTGGGCGACCGGGGTAGGCATCGCCGTCCATGTCGCGGCTGTCGTCGTTCTGGTCCCGCCGTTCGGCGTGGCCGGCGTCGCCGCCGCGCTGAGTCTGGACTTCCTGGCCCGGCTGGCGTTCGTGGGGCTCCGTTTCCGCCGGACGGCGGACTTGCCCCTTCGCGCGGTGTGGACGCCGCGCCGGGGAGACGCGGCTTACCTCCGGTCGGTGCTCCGGTCGGCGCTCACGCGGCGCGGCGGCGCCGGCCCGTGAGCCGTTCTGCTCGGGCCGGCGCCGGTCGGACCCCCGGGATGGGCGTCGGACCTGCCGGGTCTGCGATTTCGTGGGCCGGCCGGCTCAAGCGCCCGGCTCAGGCGCCCCGCTCATGCACCCCGTTGGGCGGCGGCTGCTCCGTTTTCTTCCCGGTGGCGGGATTCGAGCCCCAGCACGGCGCCGGCGGCTGCCCACCAGAGCGCCGTCAAATGGAACGAGCCGATCAGGACGGAGCCCTCGAGGAACGAGGCCATTACGCCGAGACCCAGGATGAGGACGAGAACGAGCGAGAGGTCGGCGCCCGCGGTCTGGCGCAGGCGCCACCAGCGGCCGAAGGCCGCCGCGAGGATGGTGAACACGATCGCCAGGAAGAGCAGCGGCGCGAGGAGCCCGGCGTAGAGCGCCCACCGGAGCCACAGGTTGTGTACTTCGACGGTGCGTCCCAGATAGCCGCTCATCAGGATCTGGCGCCAACCGTGGCCCGTCACCGGACGGCGGAGGATGGCGGCCACGGCCGCGCTGAAGTGCTCCATCCGCCGGGCGCTGACCACATTCAGCACGCTCCCGCCGCTTCCCCGTCCGGCTTCCTCCAGCGAACGGTTGTACTCCTGAAGGCGGGTCGCGCGCTGGCGGGCGGCCCGTCGTTCGCGGGGGTCGACCGGGTCCCCCGGCGCCGCTTCCGACGGTTCGTCGAGGTCGCTCACCTCGGCCATCATGCCGGCCGGCACCGGCAGACTCAGATGCCGGAAACAGGTGGCGTCGAGCGCCGTGACCCCGACCAACAGACCCCCCCCGACCAGCAGGGCGGCGACGAGTCGGGAGGGGCGGGCGGCGATCACGGCGAAAGTCAAGACCGTGACTCCGGACATCAGGAGCCCGGCTCGTCCCGCGGAGACGAACTGGCTGCCGAGAATGAGCGCCGCGCCGGCTGCGGTGGCGGCCGTTGCCGTCCACTTCGGCCACTCGCGCGGCGGCGCCGCCCCGGCGAAGAGGATGGCCATCGGCAGGTAGATGGCGATGCCGATGGACCAGCCGGTGCTCTGCGCGCCGAAGCCCTCCTGCGCGTCCATCGCCCACAACCGGTCACAGGGAGCGCTCCAGTCGGGAATCGCGACCAGCGCCCGCACGAGGGCGATACCGCTCAGCCCGGCGACGACGAGCCCGGCCCGTTTGAGGACCGAACCGAGGTCCACCCCCCGGCGAGCGAGGTCGAAAAAGCACCAGAGGAACAGCGCGCTGGCGCCGATGTCCACCAGGAAGCCGACGACATCCGCCGCCGTCAGCGCCCTCACGAGTCCCGGGGCCGAAAGGAGGACCAGACCGACGAATCCCCACGGCCCGACCAGGCCGCGGGGGATGCGCAGCCGGCCCTCGGCGAGCGCCGGCAGGAGGACCAGCCCGACCGCGACCACCCAGGCCGCCATCTTGAGCGCCCCGAAGGGGGCGCGCCCGAGGCCCGGCAGCCAATAGGCGACCGCAAGACCGAGGTACAGGCTGAACAGCCAGGAGACGAAACGATCGAGTTCGGGGCCTCCCCGGGGCAGGACGCGTCGGAGGGCTTCGATCATCGGTTCACCGGCGCCGACGCTTGAGCCGCCGCCGCGGGCCCGCGGTCTGCCGCCGGATTACCCGGCTCGACACGGGATTCCCGACACCGCTCCCGACCCCGGTTGGGGGGGGGGGGGGGGGGGGGGGCGTAAGGACTCTCGACAGGACTTCCCGACAGGATTTCGGCTTCTCGACAGGGACTGTCGATTGCGCCGCCGGAGCCACGGTCAGCGATATTCGAGGCGGGCGAGATGGAGTAATCGAAGTGGCGAGGCTCCCGGCGCTCCGGAGAGCCGGATGAGCGGCGGCAATGGTACTACTCCGCGAGGGCCCGTCGTGGCGGGCGGCCGGGGCGCCGAGTCCTCGACGACATCGCCCGACGGCAAGCGGCGCGCCGGACGGGGCCTCGCCGGTTCGCCGCTCTGGCGGAGGCCGGTACTCGTCCCGCGCGAAGTCGCGTCGGGTGGACGCCGGCGGATTCGCCGCCGTTGCTCGAACGGCGCTTGGCGGGCTGGGGGACATCCGGGAGGCGGCGAACGGAACCGGGCGTGGCGAGTCGCTCTCCGGGCCGCGGGGCCGGAGCGGCGCATTCCCCGCGTTTCCGGTAGAGTCAAGCCGATGAAGCGGCGAGCATCCGGTCCCGCGGGCGGCAGGCCGATCGGGCCTTCCGTCGTCGAGGTCGGGCCGGCCGAAGGCCGGGTCCGGCGCCGGGCGGGGCGGCGCCGCCCCTCGTTCGCCGCTGCCGTCACCGGGTGCGGCCCGGTTGCCTTCGTCGTCGCCCTCGTTGTCGCCTTCGCTCCGGCCCCCGGCGGCGCTTACCGGTTCGGGTACCCCGGTTCCGCGGCGTGGAGCCCGGAGAACTCCATCCGCTGGAACGCTTCCGCCTGGCCCGTTCGATTTCGACTGCTGGAGAACGAGAACCTGGCGCGGCAGGAAGTGTTCGCCGACTCCACCGCCTGGCGGGAGTTCGTCACCGCGGCCTTGGACCAGTGGAACGCCGTTCCGACCTCGGAGGCGGTAGTCGAATTGGCAGATGAAGCGGCGGCGCAGGACGCTGCGGTGGACGAAGACGGGGTCAACACGATCGGGTTCTCCTCGGTGTTCGAGGACGAAGGCATCCTCGCCGCGGGATTCGCCTCCTGGGACTATGCGAACGAGGGAGAACTCCGGAGTTGCGATGTGGAGTTGAACCCCGAAGTCGCGCAGCGGGGCACGGCCGAGGAGCGGCTCGACCGGCTCACCGCGCTCGTCCTGCACGAGGTCGGACATTGCCTGGGGCTGCTCCATACGGTGGTCATGCCCATGCCCTACTACCGGACGCTGTCCGAAGTCGATCTGACCGGGTTCTACCCGGACCCGACGATGTCCTACGGAAGGGACGGGCCGTTCCTGATGCGGGACGACATGGTGGGCGTCTCGCTGCTCTACCCGGCGCCCGGGTTTCGCGCGGCGACGGCTTCCTTCTCCGGAACCGTGGTCTTCGACGACGGAACCGCGGCTCGGCACGCCTATGTCCAAGCCGTGGAGATCTCGGAAGAGGGCGCTCGCGCCGGCCCCGGGGCGTTCGCCGACGGAGAGGGTCGATTCCTCCTGGAGGGCGTGCGTCCGGGGTCGGTGATGCTCTGGGTGCATCCGATGCTCATTCTCGGCGCCCACCATTTTCCGGGTGAGTGGGCGCTCTCCTTCCAGGACCAGTGGCTTTGGGCCGACGCCCGGGCCGGCGCCACGGAGGAACTCCCGGAAATCCGCGTGTTCCGGGGGCGAGGCTCGGCGAGGTGACTCCGTTTCGCGGGACGCGTGCGGGCGCCCTCCCGCTGCTCGGCCTCCTCGCTGCCTTGGCGGCCGCCTCCGGGGCGGCGGCGGCAGCGGAGCCGGCGGATGACGGCGCCCCGGCGGGCGGCGGGCAGGACGCCGCCTGCGACTTCCGGTTCGTGGCCCAGCCGACCCACGAGGGGTATCTCGACGAGCGGCGGAGGATGTCCCGGGTCCGGCTGACCCTCTGGTACGCGGACCCCGGAACCTCGGTGAGCCTCGTTCGGCCCTACTACGGCAGCGCCCACAGCGATGTGAACACCTTGCCCCGTCCGCTGGCCTTCCTCTCCGACTTTTCCTCGGCCCGATCGGGCGCGGAGGGGCGGCTGCAGCGGTTCTCCATCTCCTTCCTCGGGGAACTCGAACTCGCCATCCGCTCTCCGGGGTGCCTTCCCGTCCCGCTTCGTTGCGACGAAACGACCTGTTCGGGATGAACCGCGCTTTCGTCGCCGGACGGTCCGCGCGGCCGCTCGCCCGGGTGCTCGGGGGGGCGCTCGCCGGCTCGCTGCTCGCGGCGTCGGCGGGGAGTTATTCCTTCCGGGACTCGGACTACCGGGTCGTCGGGCCGGAATCGGCGCCGAAGTGGGGGCCGGAGGATCGGACGCTCCGCTTCCGGCTCCTCGAGAACGAGAGCGGCCGGGACTTCCCGGTCGGCGGCGGGACTTGGCAGGAGGCGGCCGCCTCCGCGATCGAGGCCTGGAACGCCGTGGACACTTCGGGAATCCGGCTGCTCCTCGAAGACGCAGTGGTCGAGCGGGACTGGGGATCGGGCGGGGACGGCGTGAACACCATCGGGGTCTCCAGTTACCCGCCGCTCGCCGCGAGTTTCTGGCCGTACGCGATCAACTCGGCGAACATCGAGGACGGGGTCATCACCGGCTGTGACATCGAAGTGAACGCGGAGGCGCCGGCGGTGCTGAGCGAGGGCCGCCGGTTCTCGTTCTCCTGGCTGGAGGCCCAGATCCTCCACCAACTGGGACACTGCCTGGGGCTCGCGCACTCCGAGCCCTTCCCGGAGTCCGTCCGCAACCTCCCCGAAATCGAGGGGGAAGGCGACGGGCCGGTCTTCCAACCTGATCCCGTCATGTCCGAGGGCTACATCCGCACCCTCACCGCGGACGACATCGCCGGGGTCTCGGCGCTCTACCCCGCCCCGGGCTTCGCCGCTTCGCGCGGCGCCGTACGGGGGGAACTCGCGTTCGAGTACGGCGGTCCGGCGGCCCACGCCTATGTCCAGACCCTGGTGGTGGAAGACGGCGAGGCGGCGCCCGGCCCCGGAGCGTTCACCGACGCCGAGGGCCGGTTCCTGGTCGAGGGGCTGCTTCCCGGGCCGGTGATGTTGGTCATCCATCCGATCTTGCTCCGTTTCTCCCACGAGTTCCGCTCCCGGAACTATGTGCTCGACCAGTGGCGTTTCGTCGAGGTCAGCGCCGGAGCGGTGAGCGAGAGCGAAGGGGCGCCGATCCGGGCGGGCGCGAGGTTCGCGCCGTGACGCGCGGACTCCGCCCTCCGCCGGAGAGGGCGGACGGCCCGCCCGTCGCCGGCGGACGAGGGGCTTTCCTCGCTGCCGGACAGCCCGGTCGGAGCGGTCGGCGGCGCGGAGGGGGGCCGATCCCTCCACTGCTGGGAGCGCTTTGTCTCGGCTGGCTCGCCGCGGGATGCGGCGGCGGCGATTCGTCCGCCCCGGTGACTCCTCGACCGGCGCCCGCTCCGCCGTCCCCGCCGCCGGAACCCGTTCCGCCCGCCCCGAACTGCGGGGGCATCGAGGTGGAGACGACGCACGAAGGCGTGCGCCGGGAGGAGTACGAGTCGCTCGGCGCCTCCTTGACCATCCGCGGGCCGAACCCGGAGACCGCCGTGGATGTGGCCTGGCCCTACCGCGACGGGGGGCGGTATCCGCCCCCGAGTTGGGCCTTCGTGGAGGCCTTCGAGTTCCGCCGCGTCGAGGCCGGGATCGAGCGGACGCTGAAGGTCGAGTGGATCGGCAGCCTCCAACTCGACATCCGGGCGCCGGACTGCCCGCCCCTGCGGGTGGAATGCGGCGCCGACGACTGCGTCGTCGATCCGGAGGAAGAGACCTCGCCGTAGGTGAGGTCCCGACCGGTCGGGCGGCGCGCGCGTCCGCCCGGCGGCGGTTCGGCGGCCTCGCCAGCCGGGGCTACGGCCGGGGTCCTCCGGTTCCGAAGCCGGAGACGCCCACCTGCCGCGGGATGTAGTGGTCGGGGTCCACGGTGCGGTGGAAGACGATCCGCCCGTTGCTCATCACGAACATCGGTTCGTGGGTCGCGTAGATGTCTTCGAGCGGGTTCCCGTCCACGGCGACCAGGTCCGCTTCCAGCCCGGGCTCGATCGCCCCGGTGCGGTCGCGGATGCCGTACACCTCGGCGGAGCGGACCGTGGCCGACTGCAGCGCCTGCAGGGGCGTCATGCCCATCTCCACGAAGTGGGTCATCTCCCGGTAGATCCGGTTGTTGGTGCGCGGTCCGTACTGGGTGTCGGTCGAGGTCAGGATGGTGACGCCGAGTTCGAGCGCCCGGGCGAAGGCCTTTTCCAGGTAGTGGAGCAGGTGGGCGCCGCGCTGGAAACTGGCGGAACTGTCGTAGTCGTCGTGCGGGAGGAGGAAGCCCACCACCGAGGTGTAGGTGGGGAGCCAGGCGGTCCCCCGCTCCACCATCATCCGGAGTCCCTCCTCGTCCACATAGGAGCCGTGTTCGATCGTGGCGCAGCCGGCCACGATGGCGTTCCGCACCACTTCCCGGCCGTGGGCGTGGCAGGCGACCTTCACCCCCAGCGCGTCCGCCTCCTCCACGATGGCGGTGAGTTCGTCCACGCCGTACACCATCATCTTGGGGTCGGGCCCGTTCGGGCCGGAAGTCGTGCCGCCGGACCGGGTCTTGATCCAGCGCGCGCCCCGGTCCACATCGACCCTCACGACTTCGCGCACCGCCTCGACGCCGCGGACTTCCCGGTGCAGGTAGGGGTAGAGACGCGGGTCGGCGAGCGCGGACTGGCCCAGGTTCGGCAGGACATAGACGCCGGCGGCGAAGATCTCCGGCCCGGCGAGGTAGCCCTTCTCCACCAGGTCGTTCATCCGGACATCGAGGAAACTCCCGACCGCGGCGCTCTTCATGGTCGTGACCCCGGATTCGAGCGCCCGCTGCATGCCGTCGAGCGTTCGTCCGTGCCAGTGCCCGTCCATGAGTCCGGGAAGCAGGTGCCGGCCGCCGAGGTCGAGGACATGCGCGTCCTCCGGCGCCGGGCCGGCGCCGACGGAGACGATCCGGCCGGCCTCCACCACGACGACCGCGTCGTCCAGGACGCTGCCGTCCTCGACATCCACCACCGAGGTGTTCACGAGCGCCACGCGGGGCTGCGGGAGGATTCCGTCCTCGCCCGGCAGGTAGGGGACGGTCGGCTGGGCGAGAGCCGGGGCCGCGAACAGGGAGAGGAGGGCGGCGACGGGGCCGCGATTCGCGGGGAAGGAGAAGGAGCGCATGGGGAGTCCTCCGAGCGGGGAAGGGAAGACTTCCATCGTACGCGCCGCCGGGCGCGTGGGCCGCGCGGCCGGCAGCGCGCCCCCCGGCGCGGGGGACCGACTACAGGAGGGCGAACTTCAGCGCGAAGACCACCGCCACCAGATAGACCGCGCCCGGGCACTCGCGGGCCCGTCCGGCGGCGATCTTCGCGCCGGCGTAGGTGAGGAACCCGATCCCGATGCCGTCCGCGACGGAGAAACTCAGCGGCATGGCGATGGCCGTGGCGACCGCCGGCGCCGCCTCGGTGGCGTCGTCCCAACTCAGTTCGCCGAAACTCCGGGCCATGAGCGTCGCCACGAAGAGGAGGGCCGCGGCGGTGGCGTACGGCGGGATGCTCTCGGCGAGCGGCGCGAAGACGAGACAGAGGACGAAGCCGGCCGCCACCACCAGCGCGGTGAGTCCGGTGCGGCCGCCGCTCTCCACGCCGGCGGCGCTTTCGATGTAACTCGTGGTGGAGGAAGTGCCCGCGAGGGCGCCGAACGCGGTGGCGCCGGAGTCGGCGAGCAGCGCCCTCCGGAGCCGGGGGAGGCGTCCGTCCGCGCCGAGCATCCCGGCGCGGGTGGTGATCGCCACCAGCGTCCCCGCGGTGTCGAAGACATCGACCAGCAGGAGCGCCAGGATGACGGAAACCATCGAGAGCGTCAGCGCGCCGGCGAGGTCGAGTTGGAGCAGGACCGGCGCCGGGGAAGGGGGGGCGGAGAGCACTCCGGCGAGCGGAGCGCCGCCGAACAGCCAGCCGGCGGCGGAGACCGCCAGGATGCCGAGGATGATCGCGCCGGGAACCTTCCGCGCCGTGAGCGCGGCGATGGCGACGAATCCGACCAGCGCCGCCACCGGGCCGAAGGCGGTGAAGTCACCGAAGGACACCAGCGTGGCCTCGTTGTTTTGCACGATGCCGGCGTTCCTGAGCGCGATGAACGCCAGGAAGAGCCCGATGCCGGCGGACATCCCGAGTTTCAGGTCGCGGGGAATGGCGTTGATCAACCACTCGCGGACCGGCAGCACGCTCAGCAGGATGAAGAGGACCCCCGACCAGAAGACCGCGCCCAGCGCGACCCGCCAGTCGACGGCCATGCCGAGCACCACGGTGAACGCGAAAAAGGCGTTTTGGCCCATGCCCGGGGCGAGGGCCACCGGATAGTTGGCGAGCAGGCCCATCGCCGCCGTGCCGACCGCCGCCGCCAGGCAGGTGGCGACGAAGACCGCGCCGAAGTCCATGCCGGTCTCGGAGAGGATTCCCGGGTTCACGACCACGATGTACGCCATCGCCAGGAAGGTGGTCAGGCCGGCGGTGACTTCGCGCCGCGGCGTCGAACCGCTCGCCCGGACGCCGAAGCGCCGCTCCATGAAGTTCTGCTCTGCCATCAGCGAATCGCGGCGGTTCGACGGGGTTTTCGGGGAGGCTTCCGCGCCGCGTGGTCGTCGGTGACGCCTCGTCCGGAGCCTCTCCGGAACCCCCCGCTACGGGCCGCGCCTTTCCCGGCGGCGATGGTATCCGAAAGCCGCCCCTTCGGACGGCCGCGTGACGCGAACCCCGCACCCGTCCGGGCCCGCTTTTCGGGCCGGCCAGCCGGCGGAGTCAGCCCGCCGAGTCAGCCGGTCGGGCGCGCGGGGAAACCCGGCCGGGGGCTCACACTGCCGAGGCGGCGGCAGTACCCTTCGGCCTCGGTCGAGGAGGCTCGCCCATGATGCATCGAAGGTCGTTTCTCGCAGCGGCGGGGGGCGCTCTCTCCGCGGTTTCCGCCGACGCCGGGGAGCGCCTCGAGCGGGCGGTCGCCCGGCTCGGCGCCCGTCCTCCCCAAGAGGCCGCCCGGGACGAAGACTTCTGGTTCCGGGTGCGGGAGGCGTTCACCATCGACCGGAACCACATCAACCTGAACAGCGGCAGCGTGAGCCCGGCGCCGCTCCCGGTGCAGCGCGCCATGCGCCAGTACTGGGAGATCACGAACATGGGGCCCTCGCTCTATGTGGACGAACTCCTGGGGCCGCGGCTCGAAGTCGCGCGGAGGCGGCTGGCCTCGGTGTTCGGCTGCGGGACGGACGAGTTGGCGTTCACCAGGAACGCCAGCGAGGCGATGGAGATCCTGCAATTCGGGCTGCCGCTCTCCGCCGGGGACGAGGTGCTGACCACGACCCAGGACTACCCGCGGATGCTCATGACCTTCCGGCAGCGCGAACGCCGCGACGGCATCGTCCTGCGGCAGGTCCCCTATCCGACGCCGCCGGAGGACCTCTCCGAACTCACCGGGATCATCGAGCGGGCCATCACGCCGCGCACCCGGGTGCTCCTGATCTGCCACACCACCTACACCACCGGGCAGATCTTCCCGGTGGGGGAAATCTGCCGGATGGCGCGCCGCCGGGGCGTGGAGACGATCGTGGACGGCGCCCACGGCTTCGCGCACTTCCCCTTCACCCGCGACGAACTCGACTGCGACTACTACGGGACCAGCCTCCACAAGTGGCTGTTCGCTCCGGTGGGGACCGGCTTCCTCTATGTGCGCAAGGAGAAGATCCCGGGCGTCTGGCCGCTGATGAGCGCCCCGGAGAGCCAGGCCGGGGACATCCGCAAGTTCGAGCAGATCGGGACCCACCCGGTCGCCCTGCGGGGGCCGATCACCGAAGCGGTCACCTTCCACGAGGGGCTCGGGCCCGAGCGGAAGGCGGCGCGCCTGGTGTACCTGCGACAGAGGTGGTCGGAGCGGGTGAAGGAACTGCCGGGAGTGACCGTGCTCAACCCGCCGGACCCGGGACAGGCCTGCGGGATCGGCGCGATGCGCATCGAGGGGGTGGACTCGGGCGGCCTGACCGACTTCCTGGAGCGGAAGTACCGGGTGCATGTGCGGCCCCGGTTCGTCGCCGGGGAGTTCGACTGCATCCGGGTCTCGCCGAGCGTGTTCACCACCCTCGAAGAAGTGGACCTGTTCGCGGCCGGGATCGAGGACGCCGCCCGGAACGGGATCGCGGGGTGAGCGGGGCGGCGCGGGACGGCGGGAAGCCGCCGGCCGCCGGCAGCGGCCGCGCGGGGGCGGCCGGACACCGGGGTGGGGCGCGGGCGGACCTCGGGCGACGGGACTTCCTGAAGGGCGCCGCGGCGGCGCTCCCGGCCGCCGCTGCGGCCTGCGGGGGCGCGGCGGGGCGCCCGGACTCCGAATCGGCGTCCGCGGGGCGGGAAGCCGCCGCTCCGCGGACCGCCCTGACGGCGGGGGTCAGTCTCTGGGGGCAGGACCTCGGGCTCGGGGAACTCTTCCGGCCGGGGCCGGCCGGGCGCACCGAGGTCGAGGCGTACATCGCCCGGTGCGCGGAGCACGGGGTCTCGCGGGTGTTCGCTCCCGGGGCGTCCGCGGAACTCGTGGAGGCCGGCGCGGCGGCCGGCGTCGAGGTGCACCCGTACAAGGCGGTGGCCTCGCACGGCGGCATCCGGATGTATCCGGCTTGGTCGGCGAATTTCATGGTCCCGAGGTTCGGGACGCCGGAGGGCCGGGCAATCCTCGACGCCCACCGGCCGATCTGGAGCCATCCGCGGCGCGTGCCGAGCGTGAGCGATTTCCTGCGGGAGCACCCGGAGCATCGGCACCGGAACCGGACGCTCGCCGAGGAGTTGGAACCTTGGGACAAGTTGTTCCTGAGCCCGGGTCTCCCGGAGGGCCGCCGCCACGAGGCGGAGGCGTTCGCCTCGCTCCTGCGGTCGAGCGGCGCCCGGGGCATCGAAGCCGAGTTCGTCTCCATCAACGAGGACGAGGACGGAGTGTCCGTGGACGGCTACGAGGACTCTATCGCCGGAGCGTTCCGAGAAGAGACGGGACGCGATCCCTTCACGATCGGGAACGGGGACCCGGAGTGGGTGCGGTTCCGCGCCGACCGCTGGACGGCGATGCTCGCGGAGATCGCGGCGGCGGTCCGGGCCGAGCGGCCGAACGCCGTCTTCAGCGCCACCGTCATCAACCGGGAGGCCGACGGCTACCGGAAGGCGATGCAGGACTGGGAGTCCTGGGTGGAGCAGGGGATCGTGGACGAGATGCACCTGTGGTTCCGGTCCACCACGGACCTCCCGACGATCGCCCGGCACTGCCGCCACCTGGCGGCGACCGTCGCCGGGCGGGTTCCGGTGGTCGCCGAGTTCTCCTGCTACCACCCCGGCAGTTTGCAGACCGCCGAGGCGATGACCGCCGCCGCGGAAGCGGCGCGGGAGGCCGGGGTGGACGGTCTCGGCATCTACCGCAGCCACGCGGTGGAACAACTCGGCTTCTGGCCGATTCTCGCCCGGATGGCGGAGATGTGAGCCATCGCGGGCGCCGCTGCGCTAATCTGAGACGGTGAGCGGATCGGGAGTCGCCGGCATCGGCCTCGCGGCCGTGCTCGCCCTCGGCCCGGGCGCGGCGGCGGTCTGTTCGCTGCTTTGCGACGAGGGCGCGCCGGCCGAGGCGGATCCCGCCGCGCGTCCGGCGTCCGGTTCCGGGCATCACCACGACAGCGCTCCGGCTGCGCCCCCGGCAGGGCAGAAAGCCGGGCAGGAAGGCGAGCAGAAAGCCGGGCAGGAAGGCGCCGTTGCGAGCGCTCCCGGCGGCTGCTGCGAGCATCCGGCCGCGTCGGCGCCCGCCTCCCGGGTCGCGGCGCGCGCCGCCGCGTCGGGAGCGCGCGGGGATCGAGCCTCCGCGGGAAGCCCGGTTCCGCTCGGCCGGGTTCGCGCCGAGGAGTGTCTCCCGGCGCGCTTCGCCTCTGCCGGCGGGGGCGGCGACCCCCCGCCGACCGCCCGCTCTGCGCCCGTCGTCCTGAGACTCTAGGCCCCTCCTGCCCGCGCCCCTGCGCGGCGCTCCTCCCCCGAGCAGGGGGGGGGCGGCGGCCCGAGGGCGCGCTCCCTCGATGGCTTCGGCCCCCCGAGGCCGGCGGCTCGGCGCGAGGCGCCCCGCCTCCGGCAGGAGACTCTCCATGGACTCGTCCCGCCCCCCGGCGGCTTCCTCCGCGTCAACCGCCTCCCTCTTCCGCCCCACCCGGCGGCAATTCGTCACCGGCCTCGCCGGCGCCGGCGCGCTGGCCCTCGGCGGCCGAACCGGCGCCGCGCCGCTTCACGGGCCGCGGGCCGGCTCCCCGGACAACGGGATGTCGCCGCCCGAACTCACCGGGACCTCGTTCGACCTGACCATCGGCGAGACCCCCGTGAACCTGACCGGCGCCCCGCGCCGCGCCCTCACCGTGAACGGTTCGCTCCCGGCGCCGACGCTGCGCCTCCGGGAAGGGGACACGGTGACGCTCCGGGTGCGGAACACCCTGGACGAGATGACCTCGATCCACTGGCACGGCATCCTGTTGCCCGCGAACCAGGACGGGGTGCCCGGCCTCAGTTTCGACGGGATCCCCCCCGGAGCGACCCACGCCTTCCGGTTCCGCCTCAGGCAGTCCGGCACCTACTGGTACCACAGCCATTCGGCGTTCCAGGAGCAGCGCGGCGTGTACGGCGCGCTCGTCGTCGAGCCGCGCGACGGGCGGACGCCGTCCTACGACCGGGACCAGGTCCTCGTGCTGTCGGACTGGACGGACGAGGACCCGCAGCGGGTGTTCTCCAAACTCCGGAAGATGTCCCACTACTACAACCGGAACCAGCCGACGCTCGGCGACCTGGTCGGGGAGGTTCGCCGGGACGGGTGGCGGGAGGCGGTGTCCGAGCGGCTCGCCTGGGCGGCGATGCGGATGAACCGCGCCGACATCGCCGATGTGACCGGCGAGACCTACACCTTCCTGCTGAACGGGCGGCCGCCCGCGGCGAACTGGACCGGCCTCTTCCGGCCCGGGGAACGGATCCGCCTGCGGATCGTGAACGCAGCCGCCATGACCCACTTCGACTTCCGGATCCCGGGGCTGCCGCTCACCGTGACCGGCTCGGACGGACAGCCGGTGCATCCGGTCACCGTGGACGAGTTCCGGATCGCTCCCGGCGAGACCTTCGACGCCATCGTCCGGCCAACCGGGCAGGACGCTTTCGCGCTCTTCGCCCAGGCGATCGACCGGAGCGGCTACGCCGCCGGCGGGCTCGCGGTTCGGCCGGGGCTCAGAGCCCCGGTTCCGGCGCTCGACCTGCCGCCGCTCCTGACCATGGGCGACATGGGACACGGCGACCATGGAGGGCACGGTGACCATGGAGGGCACGGCGACCATCGGGGCCACGGGGACCACGCCGCCCGGCCGGCGGCCCCGGCGGCGATGCCGGAGCACGCCGGGCACGGCGGAGGGCGCGGGACCGGCCGCGGCGGTTCCTCGGCCGTCCCCATCGTCCACCCGGCCAGCGAGCGGGGGAATCCGTTGGTGGACATGCAGATCGAGGCGGCGAGCGCCCGACTCGACGATCCCGGCGTAGGACTCCGGGACACGGGCCGGCGGCCGCTGACCTACGCCGACCTGCGCTCGGCCTTCGCCGACCCGGACGGGCGGGAACCCGGCCGCGAGATCGAGTTCCACCTCACCGGCCACATGGAGCGCTATTCCTGGTCGTTCGACGGCATCCCGTTTTCCGGGGCGGACCCGGTGCGGCTCGGCTACGGCGAGCGGCTGCGCTTCGTGCTGGTCAACGACACCATGATGACCCACCCGGTCCACCTCCACGGGATGTGGAGCGACCTCGAGGACGAACTCGGCGGTTTCCATCTCCGGAAACACACCGTGGACCTGCCTCCGGGGACCCGCCGGACCCTCCGGGTTCGCGCCGACGCGCTGGGCCGTTGGGCCTTCCACTGCCACCTGCTGTTCCACATGGCGGCGGGGATGTTCCGGGAAGTCCGGGTGGAGGAATCATGAACCGGCTCCCCCGGGCCGTCTGCGGCGGTCTGCTCTGGTTCGCCGCCGCGGGAGCGGACGCCGCGCAGCCGCCCGGCCACCGGCGCCACCCGCCTCACGGCGAAGGGGGCGGCGAGTCGGCTTCCCCGGACCGGGGCGCCGCCGAGCCGTCGGCCGCGCCGATCACGCCGATTCCGCCGCTCACCGACGAGGACCGCGCGGCGGCGTTTCCTCCGGTGACCCCCCGGAAGGCGGCGGACGCCCGGATCGACTCGTTGGTGCTGCTGGAGCGGATCGAATGGGAGGAGGGCGGCCTGCGGGTGGAGTCGAAGGGTTGGGTGGGCGCCGTCCGGGACCGGCTGCGTTTCCGCGCCGAAGGCCGGGTCGGGGAGGGCGGCCTCCGCGAGACCTCGGCCGGCCTCTTCTACGGACGCGCGGTAACCCCGTTCTGGGACCTGGTCGGCGGGCTCGAACTCGATTCCTTCTCCGGCGGCGACACCCGGCTGGCCCTCGGGGTCTCGGGGCTCGCGCCGTACCGCTTCGAAGTCGAGGCCCTGGCCCTCGTGGGGCCCGGCGGCCGGGCCGGGGTCCACCTCGAGACCGAGTACTCGCTGCTCCTCACGAATCGGCTGATCCTCCAGCCGGTCCTGGAATTCGAAGCGGAGCGCGGCGGGGAAGGCCCGCCGGCGGCCGCCGAACTGGAGGGAGGGTTGCGTCTGCGCTACGAGGTCCGCCGGGAGTTCGCCCCCTACGCGGGAATCGTCTGGAAACGGCGGTTCGGGGACGGCGAACCGGGCGCTGCCCGCCTCACCTTCGGCGCGCGAGTGTGGTTCTGATCGGCCCGAGGGCGAAGAGGGTTCCGTCCTGGGCGCCGAAGACGATCCGGTCGCCGGTCACCGCCGGGGAACTCATGATCGGGGCCCCGGCGTGGAACTCGGAGACCTTCTCGCCGGTCTCGAGGTCGAGGACATAGAGGCGGCCGTCGGCGTTCCCCGCATAGACGAAGCCCCCGGCGACCGCCGGGGAAGCGTCGAACCGGGCGCGGGCGCGGAAGGTCCACGCCGCCTCGCCGGTGCGGCGGTCGAGGGCGTGGACCAACTTGTCGCGCCCGGCAACCACGACCAGTCGGCCGGCGAGCGCGGCCGAGGCGTAGAAGGGAAAATGGCGATCCGGGTGGCGGTACCGCCATCGGAGCGCGCCGGTTCCGGCCTCCACGGCCAACACTTCGTTGTCGAAGGTGCCGTAGAAGAGGGCCGTTTCCCCGAGGGCCGGCGAGGCCGCGGTGTAGGCGCCGGAGTCGAAGCGGCGCGCCTCGGTCCCGTCGGAAATCCGGATGGCGCGCAGGACGGCGTCGCAGCCGGTGACCCAGGCGAGTCCGTTCCGAACGGCCGCGGTGGCGTGGACCGGGCCCTCGGTCTCCACCGACCAGAGCAGCGCGCCGGACTCCCGGTCGAGGGCGTAGAACCGCTCGTCGTAACTCCCGACCAGCACGCGGTCGCCGACGACCACCGGCGAAGCCTTGATCTCGGCGCCGGTGGCGTAGGTCCAGCGGGGGAGGCCGCTCTCCGCGTCCACCGCGTGGAGCGTTCCCAGCAGGTCGCCCACGAAGACGACGCCGTCCGCGACCGCGGGCGAGGACTCGCCGAACCGGTCGTCCTCGAAGTCCGCCGCGCCTCCGCCGCCGGAGCCCGCAGCAGGACTCGCATTGTCCGTCCGGCCCGGTTCGTAGCGCCAAGCCTCCTCTCCCCCGGCCAAGTCGAGTTTCACCAGCAGGCCGGGAAGGGAGGTGGCGTATACGAACCCCCCCGCGATCGCCGGCGATCCCTCGACCGAGAAGCCGAGCGGACGGCTCCAGACCGGCTCGAGGTCCGCTCCCGGCCCGGCGGGCGCCGCGCCGCTCAGAGCGGCGTCGCGCCGGAACTGGGGCCAACCGGGATCTTCGGACTCCGGTTCCGCGCCGCCGAGGCCGGCGGAGACGAGGAGTCCGGCGCCGGCCCGGACGGCGAACCGGATGCCCCGGCGGGCGATGGGCGTCATCCGAGGGCGGAGCGGTAGAGCATCCGGGCGCTTTCCTCGGCGAACGGTCGAGGGTTGAACCGGCCAGTCCATTCCTCCGCGGCTTCGGCGGCGAGGGCGGCCACGGCGGACTCCGAAAGCCGGTTCCCATCGTCTTGGAGGTCGCCTTCGAGCAGGCCGCCCGCCGCGGCCGCCTCCTCGATCCAGGCGGCCAGGGCGTCGCCGGCCCTCTCCTCGCGACTCCCGCTTTTCGGGACGCCCGCGGACCCCGCGTTGCGGGCGACCGCCCCGGCGGCGAGAAGATCGGCGTAGGCGGCGTCCGTCTCTTCCGCTTCCGCGTTCCAGCGAACGACGGCGGGGAGGGTGCGCGCCAGCGCGCGGCCGTGGCTCAGGCCCCGGTTCCGGGTGAGCGGATTCGCGAGCGCGTGCGCGGCCCCGAGCATCGAGCGTTCGATGGCGGCGCCGGCGAAGAACGCGCCGCGCTGCATCCGCGCCCAGTGGGAGGAATCGTCGAGTTCCCCTTCGGCCGCCCCGGTGGGCGGGAGTTCCTCCTCCGCGCCGCCGGCGCGGACCACCTTCGGGAAGGACGAGACGAGAAGCGCGAACGCGCTCCGGGAGAGGGCGGCGGAGGCCTCGGTGCGGCCGGTGCTCACCGCGGTTTCCACGGCGTGGGCGAGGGCGTCGAAGCCGGCCGCGGCGCGAACTCCGAGCGGCGCCGAGGGCAGGAGGGCGGGATCGTGGATCACGGCCCGGAACAGCGCCGAGGGAGCGCCGCAAGCCAGTTTCCGGTGGTCGCGGTCCCGGGAGATGAGCGCGTAGGACTGCGCCTCGCTTCCGGTCCCGGCGGTCGTCGGCGCCCCGATCATCGGGGGGAGGGGCGCCCCGACCCGGTCGTAGCCCCGGTAGTCCTCCATCCGGCCGCCGCCCGCCAGCAGGAAGCCCACCCCCTTCGCCACATCGAGGGAACTGCCCCCGCCGAGGCCGATCAGCGAGTCCGCCCCGGCCCGGCGCGCGGCCTCCCGCCCGCGCTCCACCTCGGACTCGCTCGGGTTTTCGCCGAAGTCGGTGAAGGCGGCCGCCCGGATCCCCGCCTCGGAGAGGATTCGGAGCGCCCGGTCGAGGATCCCGGCGTCGGCGATGCCGGAATCACCGGTTATCAACGGCCGCGCGAAACCGTAGGCGCGGGCGACCTCGCCCAGGGAGTCGAGCGCGCCGGGGCGGGAGAGGACCGCCGGGGAGGGGCCTTCGGCGAGGCGCCAAGCGCCGGGGAACGGCCCCGGCAGCAGGGAGGGATCTGCCGGTCGGTTCACTCCCGCGGCGAGCGGCCCTCCGGAGCCGACCCGTTCGGCGGCGCCCCGGTGGCGGCCTCCAGCTCTTCGAAGGCGAACAGGCGGTTCCGGCTGGCGATGTAGAGGACGCCGTTCGCCGGGACCGCGCTGGAGTACACCGAACTGCCCAGGTTCATCTCGGCGATCACTTCCTCGGTCGGCCCCGGACGCAGTACGACCACATCGCCGTCTTCGTCGCCCAGGTACAACTTCCCGTCGGCGACGAGCGGCGAGCCCCAGACCGCGGCGAAGGTGTCGTGCACCCACAGCGGCTCGCCGCTCTCCGCATCGAGCGCATGCAGGAATCCGGAGAAGTCCGGGAGGTAGAGGATCCCGTCCTGCACCGCCGCGGTGGAGATGGACCGCCGAATGGCGTCGTAGTGCCAGACGCGGCCGGTCTCGGTGATGTCGCCGCGCTTCGTCCCGTCTATGGCGTAGAGGTGGCCGACGCCCTCCCCGTGCTCGGGGTCCTGGCCGTTCGCGAGGAACAGGTGGTCGCCCACGATGACCGGAGTGGAGATCAGGCTGTTGCGCGTGCGGGGCCAGACGGAATCCTTGGGGTTCGTGTCGAACTCCCACAGCGTCTCCCCGGTCAGCGCCTCGTACCCCCGCGCCCAGCCGTCGCCTTCGCCGAGGACGACCTGGGTGACGCCGCCGATCTCGCCGACCCCGGCGGAGGACCACTGCCCGTGCAGGATGTTCTCGCCCACATGGTTTTGCTCCCAGACGAGTTCCCCGGTGTTCTTGTCCACCGCGATGATCGCCGGCGCGAGCGGGGACGGGATGTTGGCGTGGGTCTCGTCGTGGCCGTTGGAAGTGGTGACGAAGAGGAGGTCGCCGACGCTCACCGGACTGGCGTTCGACATGTTGTGCGGGAACGCGCCGAGTTCCTCGATCATGTCCAGCCGCCAGAGGATGTCCCCGTCGTTCGGCGAGAGGTAGGTCTCCTCGGTGTACGGGCCGTCGTTGCCGTCCGCCAGGCCGTTCGCGTCGAGGGCGAGGACCTCGCCCCGGTTCGTCACATAGAAGACCCGGTCGCCCTCGATCAGCGGCGACGAACAGATTCCCTGGTAGGGCCAGTCGTTCACCCGGCCGGTCGGGAGTTTGTCGGAGACCATCTGCCAGAGGAACTCGCCGGTCCCGGCGTCGAAGGCGAGCAGGATGCCCTTGTCGCCGGTGATCTCCCGGTCGTAGAGCGCCTCGTTGTTCGTGCCGACATAGACCCGGCCCCCGGCGACCACCGGGTTCCCGTAGGTCTGCGAACCGAGCGGCGCCGCCCACTTCACATTCCGCCCGCTCCCCACATCCCACTCGGCGGGAAGGCGGGCGGAACCCTCCGAGACCATGTTCCGGTGCGGCGCGCCGCCCCACATCGGCCAGTCCTGCGCCCCGGAGGAAGCCGCCGGGACGGGCGCGGCGAACGCCGCTGCGCCGAGGACAACCGCTCCGGCGGCCCGGCCGGCGATCTTCATTCGCCGGACCCCTCCGCCGCCGGCTCGACCCGGAGGTTGTCGAAGAAGACTTCGGCGGACACGGCGTCCGCGAAGATGCCCGGCGTTCCCTGCCGGTGGGGAAGGGATTCGCGCCATTCGATGCTCCAGTCCGATGGTTTCGCTTCGCCCCGCGGCCAGACGCGGCCCCGGGCGACGACGCCGGCTTCGTCCTCGACGACTTCGAATTCCATCGAATACCAGGTGTCGGGCTCCCAAGGGAAGGGGACGCCGGTGATCCGTCCCTCCGTGGGCGTCCACGAGTGGATCTCCAGGCGTTGGTGGGTGCCCTTGAGGACGAGTTGGTACCGCTGGGCCACGAGACCGGCGTTCCCGAGTTGGCGCCGCCGCATCCGGGCGAGGACATCGGCGGAGACCCGGTAGCCGGAGAGCGACGGCGGGCCCATATAGACCCGGGCGCGGCGGAGGAAGGGGTTGTCCGCCCGCTTCACGAGCACCCGCGCGCCGTCCTCGAGGGTGCGGACCGCGTACTTGCCGGTGGCGTTCACCCACTCCCGGGGGACCTCGGAGTCCTCGGCGTCGAAGTCCCAGGCCCAGGGGAGCGGCGGCGTGACCCGGAACCGCGCTTCGGCGCGCAGGTCCCCGGCGGAGGCCGCCACCGAGCCGGCGCCGGCGGAGGCGTCCTCCCGGATCCGGAGGATCCCGTCGGTCACTTCGCCCGGGAGGCCGTCCACCGACCAGTCGTAGCCGCCGGGCGCCTCCACCGGGAGACCGGCGGCGTCGAAGGCGCGCGCGGTGAGTTCGATTTCGCCGCCGGGCGCGAGGATCTCCTCGGTCGGGGAGAGCACGAGCCTCGCCGGCGCGGCGGCGGAGGGCGGAGGCGCCGGCGGTTCGGGAGCGGGGGCGGCGGCTTCCGCGCGGCGTTCGCCGATCGCGTAGAGGTGGGCGCTCGACACCAGGTAAACGACGCCGTCGCTGACCGCCGCCGAGGCGTAGATCTCCTCCGGCGCCTCCTCGGTCCCGAGGAGATCGTCGTCGAGAACCTCCACCCCGTCCTCGCCGGGCCTCAGGATGAAGAACCGCCCGTTCACGGTGCCCACATACAGGTTCCCGTCCGCGAGCACCGGGGAGGCGCGCTGGATCGTGCCCAGGTTCCTCGTCCACAGCCGGGAGGCGTCTTCCGCGTGGAAGGCGCCCAGGTTCGCGCTGTTGTCCATCCAGTAGATCCGCTCCCCGTCGGTGACCCCGGAGGAGTAGCCGCCCAGGAAGCCGGGGATTCGCCACCGCGCCGCCTCCGGTTCGACGAGGCCGGAGGAGGCGGCGTCGAGCCCGGCGAGCAGGCCCATGACCGAGGAATCGATGTTCTCTTCGCCGTGGCTCACGACGACCAGGTCGCCGATCACCAGCGCGCCGCTGTTCACGCCGCGCTTGCTCATGGGGAACCGCCAGATCGAAGCGCCGGTCGAAGGTTCGAGGGCGTGGAACGCGCCGTCCCCGCCGCCGACGAGCAGGGTCCGGCGGCCGTTCAGGTTCCGGACCGACGGGGGCGAGTAGGTGGTGTCGAAGGGACGCTCGCCGGGGGAACTCAGCCAGCGCAGCCGACCGGTGCGCTTGTCGAAGGCGAAGAACCGGTGGCGGCCCGGCGCGTGCGCGCCCCAGAGCGAACTCACGCCGCTCAGGATCACCAAGTCGTCCACCACGGTAGGCGACGGGGTCCGCCCGCCGTAGGTGGCGACATAGCCGAGTTCCTCGGGGAGGGAGCGCGACCAGCGGACTTCGCCGTCCGCCGCGTCCAGGGCCAGCAGTTCCCCGCCGACGGTGAAGTAGAAGACCGTCCCGGTCTCGGCGTCGGCGGCGGGAGAGGACCATCCCACCCGGTGGGGAGGGGAGTCGGCGTGGAAGATGTTCCGGCGCACGGTCCAGAGCGCCTCGCCCGTCGCGGCGTCCAGCGCGGCGAGTTGCGACTGGCGGGTCGCCTCCTGCCCCGAACCGCTCTGGAGGAACAGTCGGCCGCCCAGGACGACCGGGGTGGAGCGGCCCCCGAAGGGGACCCGGAAGAGGAGGTTGTCGCCCTCGGGCGACCAGGACCGCGGAAGGCCCGTTTCTTCCGACCGCCCGTCACCCGACGGGCCGCGCGCCTCCGGCCAGTCTGCCGCCGCCGGAGAGGCGGTGGCCGCCAACGCCGCGGCGAGCGGGAACCCCCGCAGGCTCCGCCGCCGGCGTCGGTGAGCGGGGACCCGAGCCCCCCCCGTGGCGCCGGTCGGCGAAGATGCGCCTCCGGTCACGATGTCGGGTCGAGGGGGGCTGAGGGAGCCGTTTCGGATGCGTCGGCGGTCAGGTCGATCGTGGCCGGGCGCGGCGACGGAACGGCCGGGGGGCGCCCCCCGACTCGAGCCCGGTCGTCCGGGATTTTATGCGGACCGCCGCGCCGGAGCCGGAGCGGGCCGCGGCTCCCGAGTCCGATCTCCGACGGCCCGACCGGGGGACACCTGCCCGCGGGCCGCGGTCTCCGGCACAATACGCCACCACGGACTCCGCCGGGCCGGCGCTTCGACTCCCCTTCGAAGTCGGGCCCGCGGAGGGCCGCCTTCCATGTCCCTCGTTCCTCGGCTCCTCGGCGCCGGCGGGCTCGCGGCGGCCCTCGCCGCCGGGGCCGCGGCGGCTGCCGGGGAGGAGGGCCGGGGCTGGCCGGGTTGGCGCGGGCCCGACGGGAACGGACTTTCGGAGGGCGCCGGCCTGCCGGTCCGGTTCGCCGCGGACGAGACGCTGCTCTTCCGGGCGCCGGCGCCGGGGCGGGGGCACTCGTCCCCGGTGGTGCGGGACGGGCGGGTTTTCCTGACCGCGGCCGTCGCCGGGGAGGTGATCCCGGGGCACGAGCCTCCGGTGCATGTCCGCGGCGGCGAGGTGTACCTCCATCCGGCGAGCGTGGCGGGAACGCGGCGGCATCGGCTGCTCGCGCTCGCCTACGACGCCGAGACCGGCGAGGAACTCTGGCGGCGGACCGTGCGCGACGGCCCGGTGTACGACAACCGCCATCGCGGGAACACCTACGCCTCGCCGACCCCGCTCGCCGACGGCGAACGGGTGGTGTTCTTCTTCGGCTCGGAAGGGTTGTACGCCTTCTCCCCGGACGGGGAACCGCTTTGGGAACAGGACCTCGGCGACTTCGGCGTCTGGGGTCTCGGGCACGGGATCTCGCCGGTGCTCCACGGCGAACTCCTGATCCTGGTCTGCGACGACGACGACCGCGGGGAGAACGCCTTCCTGGCCGCCGTGGACCGCCGGACCGGGGAGGTCGTCTGGAAGACGCCGCGGCAGGTCCGGAAGAGTTGGGCGACTCCGGCGTTCGCAACGGTGGACGGCCGGGTGCAACTCGTGGTCTCCAGTTACGACCGGATCGCCGGTTACGAACCGGAGACCGGCGTCGAGTTGTGGAGGACCCCGGGCTTCGAGTCGAACGCCATCCACACCCCGCTCCACGCCGAGATCGGCGGCGAGTCGCTGGTCTTCGCCTCGACCGGTTACCCGAAGAAGGAGATGCGGGCGCTCCGGCTCGACCCGACCGGCGCGGCCGCCGAGACCGCCTGGACTTACGGGCGGGGGACCGGATACCTGCCGTCGGCGCTCCTCTACCGGGGCGTCCTGTTCCTGGTCTCCGACGGCGGGATCGTCACCGCGCTCGATCCGGCGAGCGGCGAAGAGGTGTTTCGCGGCCGGCCGCGCGCGCCGGGGCGGTACCACGCCTCGCCGGTGGGGTACGAGGGGATGGTGCTCATCGCCAGCATCGAGGGTGCGCTCACCGTGTTCCGCGCCGGCCGGCGCTTCGAGATCGTGGCCGAGAGTTCGCTTCCGGATTCCTTCTGGGCGTCTCCGGCGATCGCCGGCGGGACGATCTACCTGCGGGGAGAGTCCACCCTGTACGGCTTCCGCGATCCCGCCGGCCCGACCGCGCCGGTCTCACCGAACGAAGATCGATGAATCGAGGCGGGGCGACGGCGGCGTGGGCCGCCGGCCCGACCGCCTCGGCCCGGATCTCGCTCCACCGGACTTCACCCGGCCGCCTCGGCGCGGCCCGCATCGAGGAGGACACCATGCGCTCGTCCGCCCGCCGCCGCTCCGCCCTGGCGCTCTGCTCGGCGGTTTGGCTCTCCCTCCCTTGGGGTTGCTCCGCGCCCCCCGAGGACGGCCCCCGCGAAGTCACGCGTTACGACGCGACGACCTTCTTCGAAACGGAGACCGTGTTCGGCGCTTCGTTCTCCGCCGACGGCTCGAAACTCCTCATGACTTCCGACCGCACCGGCGTGCTGAACGCGTACGCGCAGCCGGTGGACGGCGGGCCGCCCGAGCGGATCACCTTCTCGGAGACCGACGCCGCGATCGCGCGGGCGTTCTTCCCCGAGGACGACCGGATCGTCTATACGGCGGACGAAGGCGGCAACGAACTCACCCATGTGTATGTCACGGAGGCGGGGGGCGAGCCGCGCGACCTGACTCCCGGCGAAGGGTTGCGGGCGGTGTTCCGCCGGTTCAGTCGGGACGGGGAGACCCTGTTCCTCACCACGAACGAGCGCGACCCGCAGGCGGACGACCTCTACGCCTACGACACGGACGACTTCGAGCGCCGGATGGTGTTCGAAAACCCCGGCGAGTTCTCCCTCGGGCCGGTCAGCGGCGACGGCCGGTACCTGGCTCTCCAACGGTCCAGGACGAACGCCGACGGCGACCTCTTCCTGGCCGACCTCGCGGACGGCGGCGAACCCGAGCACATCACGCCGCATGAAGGTGACGCCTCCTACGCCCCTTTCGCGTTCGCGCCGGACGACCGGCGGCTCGCCTACGGGACCGACGCCCACGGCGAGTTCCAGCAGGCTTGGATCTACGACCCGGAGACGAACGAGCACGATCTCCTGATCGCCGCCGAATGGGATGTCTGGACGGTCTCCTGGTCGCGCGGCGGCCGGTACCGCCTGAGCGCGTTGAACCGGGATGCGTCCACCGAGATCACGATCCTGGATACGGAGTCCGGCCGGCCGCTCGACTTCCCGGAGATCACCGGCGACCTCACCGGGGCGTTCGTTTCGCGGCAGGAAACCCGTCTCGCGTTCAGCGTGGACAGCGATTCGTCGCCGGCGAACCTGCATGTGCTGGAACTCGAGACCGGGGAGATGCGCCGGCTCACGGATTCGCTGAACCCGGCAGTGGCGCGCGAGGACCTCGTGGAAGGCGAAGTCGTCCGCTATCCGAGTTTCGACGGCCTGGAGATTCCGGGAATCCTCTACCGCCCGCATCCGGCTTCGGCCGAGGCGCCGGTCCCGGCGCTGGTGTGGGTGCATGGCGGCCCGGGCGGTCAGAGCCGGCACGGATACCGCGCCCAGATCCAGCACCTGGTGAACCACGGGTATGCGGTGTTCGCGGTGAACAACCGGGGTTCGACCGGCTACGGAAAGACCTTCTTCCATCTCGACGACCGCCGCCACGGCGATGTGGATCTCAAGGACTGCGTCGAGGCGCGGCGCTACCTGGCGGCGCTCGACTGGGTGGACGGGGAGCGCATCGGGATCATCGGGGGCAGTTACGGCGGTTACATGGTGGCGGCGGCGCTCGCCTTCGAACCGGAAGTCTTCGCCGTGGGAGTGAACATCTTCGGCGTGACGAACTGGGTCCGCACGCTGTCCAGCATTCCCCCCTGGTGGGGGCCGATGCGCGACGCGCTCTACGCCGAACTCGGCGACCCCGAAACCGACCTGGAGCGCTTGACGGCGATTTCTCCGCTCTTCCACGCGGAGAACATCGTTCGTCCGATGTATGTGGCGCAGGGCGCGAACGATCCCCGCGTCCTGCAGGTGGAGAGCGACGAGATCGTGGAGGCGGTGCGAGAGAACGGCGTTCCGGTGGACTACGCGATCTTCCCCGACGAGGGGCACGGCTTCCGCCGGCGCGAGAACCGGATCGAGAACTCCGACCGCATCGTCCGGTTCCTGGAAACCCACCTGCGCGAATGAGCCGGCCGCCGCCTTCTCCGCGGTTCCTCGCGGCAGCCTTCCTGGCCGGCGCCGTCTTCGCCGGGTCCGTCCCGGCGGAAGCGGAGTGGAACCGCTTCCGCGGCCCGAACGGCGGCGGGATCGGGCCGGAGGGGGATCTTCCGACCGCGTTCGGCCCCGGGGAAGCGGTCGTGTTTCGCGCGCCGCTGCCGCCGGGGCACTCCTCGCCGATCCTCGCCGGCGGACGGGTGCATGTGACCGGCTTTTCGGAGACGGAGTTCTTCACGATCGCGCTCGACCCGGACACCGGGGAAGAACTCTGGCGGGCCGCGGCGCGGCGGGATCGGATCATCGAAGTCGATTCCCGGAACAACGCCGCCTCGCCGAGCGTCGCGGCGGACGAGACCGCCGTTTACGCCTTCTTCCCGGACCTCGGCCTCCTGGCCTACGACGCGGCCGGAACCGAACTCTGGCGCTCACCGCTCGGTCCGTTCGACAACCTGTATGGAATGGGCGCTTCGCCGATCCTGGCGGGAGACTTCGTGGTCCTCGTGCTCGACCAGAAACTCGATTCGGAGATCGTGGCCTTCGATCGTGCGACCGGCGCCGTTCGCTGGCGGACCGACCGCCCGGAGGCGAGCAGCGGCCACTCGACGCCGATCCTGCGGCGGACCGGCGAGGGGCTCGAAGTCATCGCCCCCGGGAGTTTCCGGGTGACCGCGTACGGCCTCGAAGACGGCGCGCCCCGGTGGTGGGTGGACGGCCTTCCCTGGGAGATGAAGTCCACGCCGCTCCTCGACGGGGAAACGGTCTATGTGAACGGCTACGGCGCGCCCCTCAACCAGCCGGGGAACCGGCGCGAAGCGCCTTCGTTCGCCGACGCGCTGCGAACGATGGATCGGGACGGGGACCGCGCGATCGCCGAGGAGGAAGCGGAAGGGCATCCGGCGTCGTGGTTCGCCGTGATCGACCTCGGCAGCGACGGCTTGCTGGGGGAAGCGGATTGGAGTTACTACGAGTCCGTTCTCCGCTCGCAGAACGGCGTGCTCGCCATTCGGCCGGGCGGCCCCGGAGAGAGCGGCGACCTCACCGCGGAGAACACGCTGTGGAGTTATCGGCGGCGCGTGCCGCAACTCCCTTCGCCGCTCCTCTACGGCGGCGTGCTCTACCTGGTGAACGACGGCGGCATCGTCACCGCGCTCGACCCGGCGAGCGGCCGGCTCCTTTCGCAGAACCGGCTCGCGGGCGCGGTGGACGCCTACTACGCCTCCCCGGTCGCCGCCGACGGCAAGTTGTTCTTCGTCAGCGAACTGGGCATGGCGGTCGTGGCCCGCCCGCTCGAGCCCGGCGAGGAAGCCGCCGAACTCTCCGTCCTTCGGGTGAACCCGTTGGAAGAAGCCGTGTATGCGACGCCGGCGATCGCGCCGTCCCGTCTCTACATCCGCACCGTGGAGCATCTCTACGCCTTCGGCCGGGGCGCCGGGGCGGAACCGGCTGCGGCCGAGGAGGACTGAAACCCCGATGGATTGCCGATATTGCGGGCAGCCGGCCGGCTTCCTGCGCACGAAACACCGGGAATGCGAAACCCGGCACGAGGACGCCGTCGCGGAAGCGGTCCGCCTGGTGCAGCGCGCCGCCTGCGACGGGAAGCGATGGCCGGATGTCCGGGGCGCGGTGAAGCGGGTCATGACCGCCGGCTCGGTGGACGACGGGGAACTCACCGGCATCGTCGTCCGCGGCGTGGTCGCGGCGGAAGCGGAGGTGCTCGACGACCACCTCCTCGACGAAACGGAAGAGGCGCATGTTTTCGGGTTCATGGATTCCCTGGAGGAATCCGGCCTCAAGAACGCGGACCTGGATCGACTTCGCGAGCGCCTCGGGCGGGCGTCGGTGCTGCGGATGGTGGTCCACGGCGAGAACCCGGCCGCCCGACAGGGTCTTCGGCGGTATCCCGGATTCCAGTTCATGAAGTCCGAGGCCCCGATCTGGATGTTCGAGGGCGTGGCCTACGAGATCACCAAGACGCGGGTCCGCTACCGGGGCGGCAGCAGCGGGATGTCCGTCCGGGTGGCGCGCGGGGTCTATGTGCGCACCGGGGGATTCCGCGGCGAGCGCGAAGTGGAGGAGGAGCGGCACATCGTGGACGAAGGCGACCTGGTCATCACCACCAAGCATGTCTATTTCCGCGGCGGAAGCCACCGCTTCCGGGTGCGGCACGACCGGGTGGTCGGGTACGACCCGCTGCCCGACGGTTTCGAGTTGACCCGGGACCGGATGAACGCCCGCCCGGAGCGGTTCTATGTCGGCGACGGCTGGTTCGTCTACAACCTGTTGATGAACGCCCAGGACCTGGAATGAACCGGCTCGGCCGCTCGGCCGCCCGGCCCTTCGCGGCAACGCTCTTCGTCCTGCAGGTCGCGGGATCGGTCGGCGCCGCCTCCCCCCTCCAAGTGTCGGAGGCGGAGTCCGACGCCGGGGAGCGGTTGCGCCGGGCGGCGCAGGACGGCGACCGGGAGGCGGTTGCGGGACTGCTGGCCGCCGGCGCGCCGGTGGACGCGCCGAACCGCTACGGGGCCACCGCGCTCTTCTTCGCCGCCGACCGGGGGCAAGTGGAGATCGTGGAACTCCTCCTCGCCGCCGGCGCCGACCCCGATCGGGAGGATCGGTTCTACCGGATGACCGCGCTCTCCCGGGCCCGGGCGTCGGACCGCCGGGAAGTGGTCCTGCTGCTGCTCCGCCATGGGGCGGCGGGAGCGGGAGGGGCGCTCCGGCGCGCTGCGGGAGATGGTGATCTCGAAGTGCTCGCGGCGGCGGTCGCGAACGGGAAATTCGACGAAGAAGCGCTTCGGGACGCGCGGGAAGCGGCCGCCGGGAACGAGTCGGCGCTACGCCTGCTCGCAGACGCCGCCGCCCTCCCGGCGGCGCCGGCGGAAGTGGCCGCCGCCGATCTCGAACCGCTGGCCGGCCGGTACTGGCGGGAAGCCGCCGGAGAAGGCTACGAAGTCACCCGGCGCGGCGCCTCCCTGTTCGCGCGGCGGCGGGAGGCCTTCGGGGACGGCGAACGCCGGGCGGCGGGGCCGGAGATTCCCCTCGCCGTCGGCGCCGCCGCGCGAACCTTCACCGCGTCCTTGGGCGGCGGCGCCGGAGAGTCGCCCGAGGCTGCGCGGTTCGTGTTCGCCGGGCGCGGAGGCATGGTCGAACGGCTGGTGGTGGAACGCGGCGGGGACGCTGTCGCCTACGACCCCGAGGGCGAAGCGGAGAGCCGCGAACCGGCGCGGCCGGCGGAAGACGCCGCCCCGGCGGATCCCCCGGAAGCCGACCCGGCGCCGCTCGGCCCGCCGCGCCCCTGGCCGCAGTTCCGGGGCCCGGACGGGAGCGGGATCGCCGACGGGCAGGGCGCGCCGGTTCGCTGGGACGCCGCGGCGGGGCAGGGGATCCTCTGGGAAGCGCCCCTTCCGGGTCTCGGGGTTTCCAGCCCGATCATCTGGGGGGACCGGGTCTTCGCCCTCAGCGCGGCCAGCGCCGCCGACCGGGAGTTCCGCATCGGCCTCTACGGGGATGTGGCGCCGGTGGACGACGCCTCCGAGCACGAGTACGCGCTGTCGGCGTTCGACCTCCGGAGCGGGGAACCGGCCTGGACGACCCTGCTGCACCGCGGGGTTCCGCTCACCAGGCGGCACACCAAGTCCAGCCAGGCGAACGCCACCCCGGTGACCGACGGAGAGCGGATCGTCACCGTGCTGGGCAGCGCCGGGCTCCTCCTCTGCCACGACCTCGACGGGCGGCTGCTCTGGGAGCGGGAGATCGGGGCGCTGAACAGCGGCTGGTTCTACGACCCGGGCTATTCCTGGGGACACTCCTCGTCGCCGGTGATCCACGAAGACACGGTGATCGTCCTGGCCGATATCCACGGGGACGCCTTCCTCGGGGCATTCGCCCTGGCCGACGGCGAGCCGGTCTGGCGCGAGCCGAGGAACGAGGTGTCCACCTTCTCGACGCCGCTCGTCCACCGGGCGGCGGGCGCGGCGGAAGTGGTGGTGAACGGGACGACGATCGCCGGCTACGACGCGGCGAGCGGGAAGGAGCGTTGGCGGCTGGCCCCGAACTCGGAAATCCCGATCGGCGTGCCGCTGCTCGGGGACGGGCTCCTCTATGTGCAGGCCGGCTATCCGCCGATCCGGCCGATCTACGCCATCCGCCCGGGAAACGAAGGCGATCTCAGCCTCGCCCCCGGAGAGAACCGAAGCGAGGCCATCGCCTGGAGCCACGCCCGGGGCGGGGTGTACATCCCGTCGCCGCTCTTCTACCGGGGCATCCTCTACCTGAACGCCAACAACGGCCGTCTCGCGGCGTACTCGGCCGAGACCGGGGAACGCCTCTACCGCGCGCGCCTCGGCGGGGTCGGCGGCTCCTACGCCGCCTCGCCGATCGCCGCCGACGGCCGGCTCTACTTCACCTCCGAGGAAGGGGACACCTTCGTGGTCCGGGCCGGGCCGGAGTACGCGCTCGTCGGCGAGAACACGGTGGACCGGATCGTGATGGCGACGCCGGCGGTGAGCGCCGGCGTGATGGCCCTCCGGGCCATAGACCGCCTCTACGGGATCGGCGGCGAAGACCCTCCCTGAAGGCCGGAGGCTCCTCCCGGCCGCCGCGGTCGGCCGGCGGGAGGGCGCTTCTACAATGAGCGGACGCGTTCCCGCGGGAGGTCCGCCCATGCTCCGCCGCTTCGTCCACCGGTCCCTTCGTCCGCCGCTCCGGCTGCTCGCCGCGAGTTTCGCCGCTTCGCTGCTGCTGCCGGCTCCGGCGGCGGCCTCCGGCGAGGACTGGCCGCACTGGCGGGGGCCGACCCGCGACGGCGTGAGTTCCGAGACCGGGCTTCCCGTCGAGTGGGACTCCGAGAAGGGCGTCGTGTGGAAGACCCCGATGCCCGCCTGGAGCGGCGCCACCCCCATCATCTCCGGGGAGACGATCTTCCTGAATGTCTCGATCCCCGCCGAGGACGCCTCCGTTCCCGCGAACCCCTCCGCCGGACGCCGCCGGCGCGGCGGCGGGGGCGGCGCCGGGAACGCCGCCTACACCGGCCGGCTGGAACTGTGGGCGCTCGACCGCGCGGAAGGCGAAGTGCTTTGGCGGCGCCCGCTGGGCGAGCGCGAGGACCGGCGGGGACGGAAGCAGAACATGTCCTCCCCGTCGCCGGTCACCGACGGGGAACGGGTCTTCGCCCTCACCGGCACCGGGATCCTGAAGTCGTTCGACTTCGCCGGGAACGAACTGTGGAGCCGGGACATCCAGGCCGACTACGGGGACTTCGGCCTGAACTGGGGCTACGCGAGCAGCCCGCTGCTGTTCGGGGACGCCCTGTTCGTCCAGGTGCTCCACGGGATGAAGACGGACGACCCCTCCTACCTGCTCCGGCTCTCCCCGGACACCGGCGAGACCGTCTGGCGGGTGGAGCGGCCTACGGACGCCATCCGCGAGTCCCCGGACTCCTACACCACGCCGTTCGTCCACCAGGTGGACGGCCGCTGGGAACTCGTGATCACCGGCGGCGATGTGGTCACCGGCCACGACCTGGACACCGGCTTCGAGCGCTGGCGTTCGCGGGGCCTGAATCCGGAGAACAACGCTTCCTACCGGATCGTTTCCTCCCCGCTGGTCAAGGACGGGATCATCTACGCCCCGACCCGGGTGAAGCCCCTCCTCGCGCTCCGCGCCGGCGGCGAAGGCGACATCACGGACACGCACCGGATCTGGGCCTTCGACCGCGGCCCGGATGTCCCGAGCCCGGTGACGGACGGCGAGCGGTTCTATGTGGTGACCGACAAGGGAGTCCTCTACGCCCTCGACGCCCGCTCCGGCGAGGTCCTCTGGGGCCCCCACCGCCTCCCGCCGGGCACCTACAGCGCCTCGCCGGTGCTCGCCGAGGGCCGCCTCTATGTCATCAACGAGGACGGAGTCGCCTCCGTCGCGCGCGTCGGCGAGGAGTTCGAACTTCTTGCGGAGAACGACATGGGCGCCTACACCCTGAGTTCCCTCGCCTTCTCGCGGGGCCAGATCTTCCTCCGCACCGCGGAAGCCCTCTACTGCATCGGCGCCGGCGGCGACTGACCCGCGTCGATTGAACGATGGCCCCCGCTCCGGGGGCCGGGATCGGGCAGGTCGGGCGACCGCCGGGAGTACCATTCCCGGCGGCCGCGGCGCCGGCTCCGGGGCGCCCCGGGGCGGACGCGACCGGACCGGGAACAACGATGGCGCGTCGCCGCGAGAAGCCGAACGGCCGGGAGAAGGGACGCCCGGCAGAGGGGCAGGGCGCGACCACCGGTTACGAGGCGGAACTGTGGAAAATGGCGGACGCGCTGCGCGGCTCGATGGATGCCGCGGAGTACAAGCATGTCGTCCTCGGTCTTCTCTTCCTGAAGTACATCTCCGACGCCTTCGAGGAGCGGCGGGCGGAAGTCCTTCGGCAGGAGGGAGAAGAAGCGGCCGAGGAGCGCGACGAATACCTCGGAGACCACATCTTCTGGGCGCCGGAGGAGGCCCGCTGGAAGGGAATCCGGGAGGCGGCGAAGCAGCCGGCGATCGGTGAGCGGGTGGACGCCGCCATGGCCGCCCTCGAACAGGAGAACTCGGACCTTCGCGGTGTCCTGCCCAAGATCTACGCCCGCCCGGGGCTCGACCAGGCGCGCCTCGGCCAGTTGATCGACCGGATCAGCGGCATCACCGTGGGGGACGCGGAAGCGCGGGCGAAGGATGTGCTCGGCCGCGTGTACGAGTATTTTCTCTCGCAATTCGCCGGCGCGGAAGGCAAGAAGGGCGGGGAGTTCTACACGCCGCGCTGCGTCGTTCGCCTGCTGGTGGAGATGCTGCGACCCTTCCGCGGAAGGGTGTACGACCCCTGCTGCGGCTCCGCGGGAATGTTCGTCCAGTCCGCCCGGTTCATCGAGGCGCATGCCACCGGGAACGGCGCCGCCCGGCGGAAGAAGGCTCGCGCGCTGTCGCTCTGGGGCCAGGAGTCCAACCACACGACTTGGCGGCTGGCGAAGATGAACCTCGCGATTCGGGGCCTCGACGCGGAACAGATCGCCATCGGCGACAGTTTCCACGAGAACCGCTTTCCGGACCTGAAAGCGGACTTCATCCTGGCGAACCCGCCGTTCAATGTGTCCAACTGGGGCGGCGAGCGCCTCACGGACGACGCCCGCTGGACCTACGGGACCCCGCCTCGCGGCAACGCGAACTACGCTTGGGTGCAACACATCGTGCACCATCTCGCGCCCGGCGGGGTGGCGGGCTTCGTCCTGGCCAACGGCTCCATGTCCTCGACCCGCGCGAACGAGGGTGATATCCGCCGGGGCCTCGTCGAAGCCGACTTGGTGGACTGCATGGTCGCGCTGCCCGGCCAGTTGTTCTACTCGACCCAGATCCCGGCGTGTCTGTGGTTCCTTGCCCGGGACCGCTCCGGGAAGCGGAAGTCGAGCGGGCGCGACAGGCGCGGAGCGATCCTCTTCCTCGATGCCCGGAAACTCGGCCGGATGGTGGACCGGACCCACCGCGAGTTGACGCCGGAGGACATCGGGCGGCTCACCGAGACCTATCAGGCTTGGCGCAGCGGAGAAGGGGGCTACGAGGATGTCCCCGGGTTCTGCTGCGCGGTTCCGCTCGCGGAAGTGCGCCGCCACGAACATGTCCTGACCCCGGGACGCTATGTGGGCGTCGAGCCGATCCCGGAGGACGACGAGCCGTTCGAGGAGAAGATGCGCCGCTTGACGGCGGAGTGGCGCGCGCAGCGGGAGGAGGGCGCCCGCCTCGACGCGCAGATCGAGCGGAACCTGAAGTCGCTCGGGTTCTGGGAACCCTCGTGAACTTCGACGCCGGGGAGATCGCCCGGCAGTTGCGCCTCGGCGAGGACAGCGACTGGGAATTCAAGGAGATCGTGTTTCGCGGCGACCGCCCGGTAGGGCCGCGGCGGAACGATCTCGCCGACGAGATCGCGGCCTTCGCGAACGCGAGCGGCGGGGTCCTGCTGTGCGGCGTCCGGGACAGCGGGGAGGTCGTCGGCATGTCGCGTCCGCGGTTGGACGAAGTGGATCGACTGCTCGTAGAAGTGAGCACCGATGCGATAGACCCTCCGGTGCGTATCCGCGTGCTTCGGCGGGAAATCGAGGGCAAGGCGATCCTCATGGTCGAGATCCCGCCCGGCGATGCCCAGCACGACAGCCCGGGAGGGAGTTTCGTGCGCGTCGGCGCCTCGAAGCGGCACATGAAGGCTGACGAGCGCTTGCGGCTCGCGCAGAGACGCAGCCAGGCGAGGTACCGCTGGTACGACGAACAGGCCGTGCCGCAGACCGGATTCGGAACGCTCGACGCCGACCTGTGGAAGCCGTTGCTCACGGAGGAGGGCGCCGCCGCGCCCAAGTCCGGAGTGGCCAAGTTGGGACTCCTCACACCGGACGAAAAGGGGGGCCTCCGCGCATCCGTGGCCGGGATCCTCGTCGCCTGCCGAGAGCCGGAGCGGTATCTGCCGAACGCCTGCATCACCGCGACCCGCTACCGGGGCGTCGACCGCGCCTCGGGCCAAGCCGACGCCCGGACAATCACCGGCCCGCTCGATCGACAGATCGCCGAAGCGGTCTCCTTCGTAGTCCGCAACATGACGGTGGCGGCGGAGAAGGTCCCGGCCCGCGCGGAAATGCCGGAGTACCGCGCCGAAGCGATCTTCGAGGCGGTCGTCAACGCCGTTGCCCACCGCGACTACGGAATGCGGGGCAGCCGCATCCGGATATCCATGTTTTCCGATCGTCTGGAGATCCAGTCTCCGGGCGGTCCGCCGAACGACCTCGAAGTGGCCGATCTGCCGCACCGGCAAGCGACCCGCAACGAGTTGCTGACCTCCCTCCTCGGGCGGATGTCGGCGGCCGGTGTCCACGGAGGGGGCGGGCGGCTATATTTCATCGAGAGACGCGGTGATGGCGTGCCGATCATTCGAAGGACCACCGAGGAACTCACCGGACGACTGCCGGAGTTTCGACTCGTCGGCGGAGCGGAACTCTGCGTGGTCATTCCGGCGGCGCCGCTCCGGGCGAGCGCCGGCGAGGCCGTGATCCGGGCGCGCCGGGAAGGGGTACCGGTTTCGGGCATCGAACTCTTCCTCATCCTCCCGGACGGAACGACGCGCCGCGCCGCTACGGGCGCCGACGGCGAGGCGCGTCTCTCGTTGCATCTGCGCGATGTGCCGGTCACCGTCTTCGCCGCCGGCGAGGGCTCCGCAGCCCGACTGGAGCGCGGTTGGCGGCCACTCGGCGGTCCGCTCGACCTGGCGATCCGGGAGATTCCGAACGGGGGATCCGTCGTCTTGGAAGAAGACGGAGGCGTTGTCCCGGGACTGTCCGGTCACCTGACCCTGAGCCGCGACGCCCGCGGACGCCTGCGGGCCTACGGGGCGCATCTCTCCATCGAGGAAGGGCGCCCGCAGCCGGTGAGTTTCCTGCCCGGGGAGGAGTTGCGGCTGACCGATGCCGAGGGGCGCGAGCGGATGGTCCGAATCCTGACGGTAAACGGTCCCGTGTCGCTCGTGGAATACCGCGATGTCGCCGAGCAACCGATTGCCGCCGATGAGAGGACCGCCGGATGACCGTTGCCGACCTTGTCTCCCTTCTCGCCAAGTACGACGGCGATCTGCGTGTCGTCGTGGACGGCTACGAGAATGGCTACGACGACATCGTACCCGAACGAATTCAGCGAATGAGACTCTGCCTCGATGTCGGCACCAGGGACTATGAGGGAAAGCATGACGAGCCGGGCTTCGCCGACGAACGCCGACGCCGTGAAAGTGTCGTAGTCGAGGCGATCTGTCTTCACCGCAGTTCGTTCTGATGCAGTCCCATCGGCTCGCCATGTCGCCTATTGCGCCTCCACGAGTTCGTCTGAGCGAGGTAGGCGCCGTTCTGATGGGGCAGTCCCCACCGGGGACGACCTACAACGACCAGAAACAGGGGCTCCCGTTCTTCCAAGGAACGAGGGACTTCGGTTACCGCCACCCGACGCCGAGGGTCCACTGCGAAGAGGTCAGGCGGGTAGCCGAGCCGGGGGATCTCCTGTTCAGCGTTCGAGCGCCGATCGGCCGCATCAATGTTGCCGATCGTCGGTGCGGTATCGGGCGAGGGTTGGCGGCGGTACGGGCGAGGCACGCGAGTGACGCGCGATACCTCGAGTACGGGCTTCGCGCGCTCCACCGTTCGTGGGATACGCTGGAGGGCAATGGTTCGGTCTTCGGCAACGCGACTCGACGCGACTTGGAAGAGACTCTGATCCCATGGCCTTCGGCTCAGCGTCGACGTTCGATTTCGGATGCATTGGGCACTCTGGACGACAAGATTGAATCGAACTGGTGGATGAGCGAGACTCTCGACCAGATGGCGCGGGCGATCTTCGAGGACTGGTTCGTGAAGTTCGGTCCGACTCGGGCGAAGATGGAGGGGCGTCGGAGGTACCTATCCGAGTGCGTGTGGTCTTTGTTTCCGTCGCGACTTGTACAGTCCGAGGTGGGCAGGATTCCCTCGGGGTGGTCCGTTCGTCCGTTCGACGCAGTGGCGGACTATCGCAACGGATTGGCCTTGCAGCGCTTTCGGCCGGTGGGGGATGAGCCTTCGCTCCCAGTAGTCAAGATCGCCCAGTTGAGATCGGGTGCTGCCGATGGAAAAGAGTCGGCGTCGGCCCGGATCGCGCCGGAGTGCGTCCTCGACGACGGAGATGTCGTTTTCTCGTGGTCAGGAAGCCTTCTGGTGAAGTTGTGGTGCGGTGGTCGTGCCGCGCTGAATCAGCACCTGTTCAAGGTGACATCACGCCGCTTTCCTCGTTGGTTCTACTACCACCATCTCCTGGAACGCCTTCCGGCGTTCCAGCGGATTGCGAGTTCGAAGGTGACGACGATGGGGCACATTCGTCGTCGCCATCTCGGGGAAGAGATGTGCGCGGTGCCGGATGACCGCTTGCTGGAAGCAGCGGGAGGGGTGATGGAAGCGTTGGTGCGAGCGCAGATCGAGAATTCCGTGTCCATGCGGAAACTGGCTGCGCTGAGAGATCGCATGGTGCCCAAACTCCTGTCGGGCGAGTTGCAGGCGCGGGGATAGACTTTTGGACGCTGTCATGACGACCGCACGCGAACCGCGGACGCGAACGCGGTCGGCGCCCCGGGAACGCGCGAGAGCGGGCACGGGATGCTGAAGCAACTGACGGTTCGGGGTTTCAGGTCCATTCGGGCCTTGGAGAACTTCGAACTGGGCTCGTTGAATGTCCTGATCGGGGCGAACGGGGCCGGGAAGAGCAATCTGGTCGCCCTGTTTTCCCTGCTCGGGGCGATGGCGCGGGAGAATCTCGAGTTGTTCACGGCGCGACAGGGCGGGCCGGACGGGCTGCTCTTCGGCGGTCGGGAGGCGACGCCGCGCCTGGAGGTGGGATTGGAGTTCGGAGGAGGGGGTGGGTATCAGGTCGCATTGGAACCGGAGGGGGCGCGGTTGCTCGTCGTTCGGGAGGGGCTCACCACGCGGGCCGGGGCAGGTGGTGTGCGCGTTCGGGAACTTGGGGGCGGCGGGGCGGAGGCTCGTCTGACGACGGCGGAAGTGTCGGATGCGGATGACTTGGCGTCCGAGATGCGGGACTGGCAGGTGTACCACTTCTGTGACACCGGTCGGCGCGCGGCGGTTCGCGGGGACCAGGCGGTACGCGACAACCTGCGTCTTCGGCCGGACGGAGGAAACTTGGCGGCCTATCTGAGGCGGCTGTCAGAGGCGCATCCTCAGGACCACCTCGAGATCGTTCGCGCCGTACGGGTCGTGGCGCCGTTCTTCGCGCGATTCGTCTCGCGGAACGGTACCGGGGAACAGATGGAGTTGGAGTGGATCGAGAAGGGCGAACCGGAGGTCGTGCGCGGCCCCGGCCAGATGTCGGACGGAACCCTTCGGTTCGTGTGTCTGATGGCCCTGCTGCTGCAGCCGACGGACCTGCAGCCGCGGACGATCTTCATTGACGAACCGGAACTCGGAATGCACCCGTACGCCTTGGGCGTCCTGAGCGACGTGCTTCGGGATGTGAGTCGGCGGCGGCAACTCATCGTGGCGACGCAGTGTCCGGACCTGGTCAGCGGGCTGGAGACCGAGGAGGTGGTGGTCGTGAATCGAAAAGGAGCGGAGTCGTCGTTCGAGCGGCCGGACGCGGAGCGACTGCGGCGCTGGCGAGAGGACTTCCGTCTCGGAGACCTGTGGAAGATGAATGTGATCGGGGGGCGGCCGGCGTGGTGACGGCTCTGGTCGTATGCGAAGGACAGACGGAGGAGACTTTCGTCGGTCAGGTGCTCGCGTCGTTCGTGGCCCCGCGGGGAATCCGGGTGAGCGCGAGGTTGTTGGAGACCTCGCCGGGGTACGCCGGAGGAGGACTCGGGCGAGCGATCGTCTTGGGCACGCTCTGCGATGCGCTCCGGGAGCGGGAAGACCTGTATCTGGCGACGCTGTTCGATCTCTTCGGTCTGCCCAAGCGCTTTCCCGGGCTTTCAGAGGCAAGCCGGGAGGACGATCCGCTCGAACGGGCGCGCCGGGTCGAGGAAGGTCTGCACCGCCGGGTCGTCGCGGAGAGCGGGTGCGCCCCGGAACGGTTCTTCCCGCATGTGCAGCCGTACGAGTTCGAGTCGCTCCTGTTCGCCGATGCCGGGAAGTTCGCAGAAGTCAATCCGGCTTGGGCGGACGGAGCGGAGTCGCTCCAGAATGTGGCGGCCGCCGCGGCGACACCGGAGCACATCAACGATGGAGAGGGCACGCAACCGTCGAAGCGGCTTGCAATGCTCCACCGATACAGGAAGACCTTGCATGGCGTGGAGGTGGCGGCCCGGATCGGTGTGGAGCGGATACGGCAGGAGTGTCGGCACTTCGATGGCTGGGTGTCGCGGCTGGAGGCCCTGTCGCCGCTCGAGGGAAACGGCTGATGCCTTTCTTCACGGAGTCGCTCGTCGAGGAGGCGGCGCTCGACTGGTTCCGGAAACTCGACTACCTCGTGGATGGCGGGCCGGAGCGCCCTCCCGGGGAGGTCGGGAGCCGGCGGAACTACTCGGAGGTCGTGCATTGGGCGAGCCTGCAGGGGGCGCTTCGCCGGTTGAACCAGCACTTGCCGGAGGACACCCTGTTGGAGGCGGCGCGGCGGGTGCAGAACCCGGAGGGTGCGACGCTCGACGCTCGGAACCGGAACTTCCACAGGATGTTGGTCGAAGGCGTGCCGGTCGAGTATCGGGATGAGAGCGGGGATCTGCTCGGCGCCCGGGTTCGGGTCGTGGATTTCGACCGGCCGGGGGAGAACTTCTTCAAGGCGGTGAGCCAGTTCACGGTCGAGGAGGGCGGCCGGCGGCGGAGACCGGACCTCGTGATCCTCCTGAACGGGCTTCCCGTGGGCATCCTGGAGTTGAAGAGCCCGTCGGACCCGGACGCCACGGTGTGGTCGGCCTGGAACCAGATCCAGACCTACCGGAAGGAACTGCCGACGCTGTTCTCGTTCAACGAGGTCGTGGCGGTTTCGGACGGGATGGAAGCCCGGCTGGGGGCGTTCTCGTCCCCGCGGGAGTGGTTCAAGCCATGGCGCACGATCGGCGGGGAAGAACTGGCCCCGGTGTTCCTTACCGGTCTGCAGGTGCTGGTCGAGGGCGTGTTCCAGAAGCGGAGATTCCTCGACCTGTTGCGCGGGTTCGTCGTCTTCGAGGACGACGGCTACGGCGCGCCGGAGAAGAAGATCGCCGGGTACCACCAGTTCCACGCCGTGAAGAAGGCGGTGAAGGAGACGCTGCGGGCGGCGGCGAGGGAGGCGGACCGGGTGGAGGAGCCGCTCCTCGAGTACGAGACGCGGGAACTCTTCGGCGGGAAGCCGGGAGATCGGCGCATCGGCGTCCTCTGGCATACGCAGGGATCGGGGAAGAGCCTGACGATGGCCTTCTTCGTCGGGGAAATCGTCCGGGAACCGGAGATGAAGAACCCGACCGTCGTGGTGATGACCGACCGGAACGATCTCGACGACCAACTCTTCGCGACCTTCTCCCGTTGCGGCGACCTGCTGCGGCAGACACCGGTGAAAGCGAGGGACCGGGAGGACTTGCGGCGCCGGCTTTCGGTCGAATCCGGCGGAGTGGTGTTCACCACCGTCCAGAAGTTCTTCCCCGACGGGAAGGGGGAGCGCCACCCGGTGCTCTCGGTCCGAGGGAACATCGTGGTCATCGCCGACGAGGCCCACCGGAGCCAGTACGACTTCGTGGACGGCTTCGCCGCGCACATCCGCGACGCGCTTCCGAATGCGTCCTTCGTCGGGTTCACCGGGACGCCGATCGAGACGCGGGACGCGAACACCCGCGCGGTGTTCGGCGACTACATCAGCATCTACGACATCGGCCGCTCCGTCGAGGACGGGGCGACGGTCCCGATCTACTACGAGAGCCGGCTCGCCGAACTCGCGCTCGATGAGGCGGAGCGTCCGAACATCGACATCGAGTTCGAGGAAGTCACCGAGGGCGAAGAGTCGGCGCGGAAGGAGAAGATCAAGAACAAGTGGGCGCAACTCGAAGCGCTGGTGGGGGCGGACGCCCGGCTCGACCGGGTGGCCGCCGACCTCGTGGAGCACTTCGAGCAGCGGGTCGAGGCGATGGAGGGCAAGGCGATGGTCGTCACGATGTCCCGCCGCATCGCGGTCGAGATGTACCGTCGGCTGACCAGTCTTCGCCCGGACTGGCATTCGGACGAGGACGACCGGGGCGCGCTCAAGGTCGTGATGACCGGGAGCGCCTCGGATCCGGTGGACTGGCAGCGGCACATCGGGACGAAGGCGCGGCGGGAGAGGCTGGCGCGCCGCTTCCGGGACCCCGAAGACCCGCTGCGGATGGTCATCGTGCGCGACATGTGGCTCACCGGGTTCGACGCGCCGAGCCTCCACACGATGTATGTGGACAAACCGATGCGGGGGCACGGTCTGATGCAGGCGATCGCCCGGGTCAACCGGGTGTTCCGCGACAAGCCGGGCGGGTTGGTGGTGGACTACCTCGGTGTCGCGCACGAACTCAAGCGGGCGCTTCGGACCTACACGGATCAGGGGGAGGAACGGAAGGCGGCCTTCGACCAAGCGGAAGCGATCGCGCTGATGCGGGAGAAATACGAGGTCTGCTGCGGCCTGTTCCACGGCCTCGACCGCTCTCGTTGGCTGGACGGGACGCCGGAGGAGCGGCTCGGTCTGTTGTTGCTCGCCCAGGAACACATCCTCGCTCAACGGGACGGCAAGGAGCGGCTCGCTGCCGCGGTCGCGGACCTGACGCGGGCCTTCGCGCTCTCTGTCCCCAGCCGGGAAGCGCTCGACATCCGCGACGAAGTGGCGTTCTTCCAAGCCGTGAACGCGGCGCTTTCGAAACGGGCCGCCGCCGAGCGGCGGCCGGAGGACGAACTCGCCCATGCCGTGCGACAGATCGTCTCCAAGGCGGTCGTTTCCAAGGGAATCACGGACATCTTCGCCGCCGCCGGGCTGGATCAGCCCGATGTCTCGGTGCTGTCGGAGGAGTTCCTGGCGGAAGTGCGGGGTCTTCCCCAGAAGAACCTCGCGGTGGAGTTGCTGCAGAAACTCCTGCGGGGGGAAGTCCGCGCGCGGGGCAAGAAGAATGTGATTCAGGCGCGGGCTTTCTCGGAGATGCTGGAGCGCACGCTGCTGAAGTACCGGAACCGCGCGGTCGAGGCCGCGCAGGTAATCGAGGAACTCATCGCCATCGCCCGCGAAATGCGCGAGGCGCGCGGCCGCGGCGAGAAACTGGGACTCTCCGAGGAGGAGATGGCCTTCTACGACGCTCTCGAAACCAACGACAGCGCTGTGAAGGTGCTCGGGGACGAGGCGCTGCGGGGTATCGCCCGGGAGTTGGTCGAGACCGTGAGGAACAGCGTCACCGTGGACTGGACGCTACGGGAGAGCGCGCGAGCGAACATCCGGCGGTTGGTGAAGCGGGTGCTTCGGAAGCACGGATACCCGCCGGACAAGCAGGAAAAAGCCACCCGGACGGTTCTCGACCAAGCGGAAGCGATCTCCGCGGATTGGCCGGAGACTGCCTCGAGCGCGGTCTGACCTCGACTTCGGTCGAGGTGTGCCGCGCCGGCTACGGACTGGGCGGTTCGACCAGCGCCGGGGCTGGGGCGCGACGCGAGCGCCAGGCGATGATGGCGAACAGGAGGAGGCCCAAGAGGTTGGCTACGGCGAAGAGTGACCCGCTGTCCGGCGGCCAGAGGAGAAGGGCGGCGGCGAGGAGCGACAGGGCGCGGAGGGCCGGGCCGAGAGGGCCGAAGCAGAAGCCGGTGATCCCGACGGAGAGGGCCGCGACGACGGCGAGGCCGAGGACGACGGCGGCGGCCGCGCCCGGCAGGCCGCGGCCTTCTTCGAGGAGGAGCAGCAGTTCCGGGCGGTACACGAAGAAGTAGGGGAGCGCGAATCCGGCGAGCGCGAAGCGGAAGGCGGTGGTCGCCGCCGGGAGGATCGGCGTGCCGGCGATTCCCGCGGTGGTGTAGGCGGCGAGGGCGACCGGCGGGGTCACCATGGACATCATCCCGAAGTAGAAGATGAAGAAGTGGACGGAGAGGGGGGGGACGCCGAGCCGGCCGATCACCGGGCCGATCAGGGTCACCATGAGCAGGTAACAAACGGCGGAGGGCAGCCCCATGCCGAGGACGACCGAGCCGACCATGATGAGCAGCAGGGCGGGGAGCAGGGAGCCGTCGGCAACCGACAGGATCGCCGCCGGGAAGCGGGTGCCCACCCCGGTGAGCGTCACCATGCCGAGGATCACCCCCACCGCGGCGGCGGCGGCCACGAGCGGCGCGGCGCCGCGGGCGATCCGGTCGAGGGCGGCGGCGAGCGAACGGAGGCGGGGTCGGGTGTCCGGGTGGAAGAGCGAAGCGACGACCACCACGGCGAGGGCGATGCTCACGGCGCGGAACACCGTTCGTCCGGCGAGGAGCGCGCCGAGCAGCGAAGCGAACCCGGCGCCGAACACCAGAGCGGCCGGCAACGGGGGCCGGTCGTCGTCGGCGCTCCCGGCGGACGGCGCCGGCGGCGCCGCGAGCGGGCGCCGGCGGACGCTGAGGTGCACGGTGAGGAGGAGCGCCGCGTAGTAGAGGATCGCCGGGAGCACCGCGGCCCGGATCACTTCCAGGTAGCGGACCGGCGGGTCCACCAGTTCCAGCATCATGTAGGCGCCGGCGCCCATCACCGGGGGCACGAGCGCGGCGCCGGAACTGGCGGCGGCGGTGATTCCGGCGGCGAGGCGGGCGCTGAAGCCGGTGCTCCGCATCATCGGGATGGTGAAGGAGCCGGTCGTCGCGGCGTCGGCCACCGCGCTCCCGGAGAGCGAGCCCATCAGAGCGTTGGCGAAGACGCTGACCTTCGCCGCCCCGCCGACGGTGCCCCGGAACAGGCGGCGCGAGGAGGCGGTGATGAAGCGGATCGCGCCGGTCTCCTGCAGCACCGCGCCGAAGACCACGAACAGGAACACATAGGCGAACATCACCCGCAGGGCGATGCCGAAGACGCCCTGCGTGTGGAGGAAGCCCTGGGAGGCGATCCGCGAGAGCGGGTAGCCCCGGTGCGGGAACAGGAAGTCCGGGAGCGAGGGGCCGAGCGACGCGTGGAGGACGAAGAGGCCGGTGAGGATGGGGAGCGCCGGGCCGAGGGCCCGCCACGCGGCGATCAGGACCCCGAGCAGGCCGAGTAGGCCGAAGACGATGTCGGCGTCGGTCTCGCCGCCGGCGCGGTCGCCGAGCGTGCTCTCGGCGAAACCGCTCCACCAGAGGACCCAGGCGCAGCCGGCGGCGGCGGAGGCCAAGCCGACGCCGTCCACCACCCGTCTCCAAAGGGGGCCGCCGGGCGACGCGCGCCGGGCGAGGAAACTGAGCGGCAGCCCCAAGAGGCCGAACACGGCGAGGCCGGTCTGGGGCGAGAACGCCGGCCGGTTCACCTCGAACAGGACGAACCCGGTGAGCAGCAGGGTGAGCATCCGCGCGGCGGCCGCGGCGGCGCCCGCGCGCCGGGGGGCGCTCTCAGCGCCCGCTTCGCCGGTCATCGGCCGGGCGCCGGCCGGCTCGGTTGCCCGGCTCGGCGGGCGTCTCCCCGGAGGGAGCGGGGCTCAGGGATCGGGCCAGAGACCGGCTTCGGCGTAGAAGCGGATCGCTCCCGGGTGGAAGGGGACGCCGGTGTCGCGGACGGCGTTCCGCTCGTTGATCGCGCGGCCCGCCGGGTGCTTTTCGACCACTTCCGCGCGGCGCTCCCAGAGCGCCCGGGTCACCCGGTAGATCAGGTCCGGGTCGGCTCCTTCCCGGGTGATGAGGTGCATGGAGCCCACATCGAGCCCGGCGAACTCCTCGTCCTGCCCCCGGTAGGTTCCGGCGGGGACCGCCGCTTCCCGGTAGAAGGGGTACCGGGCGATCAGGTCGGCCCGCGCTTCCGGATCGAAAGGAACGAGGGCGGTGTCCATCCCGGCGGTGGCCTGCACGATGGACGCGGTGGGGACCGCGCCGCCGAGGAAGGCGGCGGCCGCCGAGCCGTCGGTCAGCATGTCCACCGCGCCGCTCTGCGTGTTGTAGAGCGGGACGAAGTCCTCGTAGGTCACCCCGTGGGCCTCCACGATGGGGCGGATGAAGTGCTCGAAGCCGGCGCCGGCGACCCCGACGACGACCCGCTTCCCGCCCAGGTCGGCGATCCCGGCCACTTCGTGGCGGCGGGGCGAGACGAAGAGCGCCACATTCGGCGCGAGCGTCATGACCGCCCGGATCGGGTACGGCTGCCCCCAGCCGTCCTCGCCGCGCGAGGCGAAGTAGGAGACGGCCGCGTTCGAGAGCGCGAGGTCGAGTTCTTCGGCGGCCAGCCGGCGGATGTTCTCGCCGGAGCCCTTGGTGGCCTCGGCGGTGACCTGGAGGCCCTCGGCGCTCAGGACTTCCGCGAGCGCGCCGCCGACCACGAAGAAGGCCCCGCCGGGCGGTGCGGCGCCGAGGCTCAGGAACCGCTCCCGCTCCCCGCCGGACTCCCCGCCGCAGCCGGCGAGGACCGCAGCCAGAAGGAGCGGTCCGACAGCTCCGGGGGCGGGGAACCGGCCCTTCGGGGCCGCCGGCCGCAGGGCCTCGGATGGCGTTGGCACGCGGCGAAGCCTACCCGACCGGCGGCCGCCGCTCCCGGCCCTTGTGCCCGGTTCGTCGGCCCGGTTCAGACCGGTGGAAGTTCGTCGTGCCAGGCCGTTCGGGACTGGTAGGCGTGGGCCAGCGAAAGGAGCCGCGCCTCGGCGAACGGGGGGCCGTAGAACTGCATCGCCAGCGGGCGTCGGGGCGCCTCGGCGCTGAACCCGCAGGGCAGGGTGAGCGCCGGCAGGCCGGTCATGTTCCCGAGGAAGGTCGTTCCCGGCCGGGTGTCCAACTCGTCCGGGTCAGCGCCGGGAGGCACATCGCTCCGCGCTTCCGCTTCCGAGCGCAGCGGGTCGGCGGGAGCGAAGGCTCCCGGTACGACCATGACCTCGCAGTCTTCGAAGACCCGCGCCATCTCCTCCCGGAGGATGGAGCGCAGGCGCAGCGCCTTCAGGTAGTCGGCGGCGGAGTAGAACCGCGCCGCCTCCAGCCGCTCGCGGACGAGGGGATCGAGGGCTTCGGGCTGCTCGGCGAGTCGTTTCTCGTGGAAGGCCGCCGCTTCGGCCATGGCCACGATCCAGCCGGCGTTCCCGGCGAGGTGTCCGTGGGGGATATCGACTTCGACGACTTCCGCGCCTTCGGCCCCGAAGAGCGCGACCGCCGCCGCCACGGCGTCGGCGACTTCGGGCGCTGCTTCGCCCGCGAAACCTGACGAAGGGATGCCGAGCCGCAGCCCGCGGACTTCCGGGTCCAAGGCCGCCGAGTAGTCGGGGACCGGACGGGGAGAGGTGGTCGGGTCCTTCGGGTCCGGGCCGGCGATCACGCCCAGCATCGCCGCCGCGTCGCGGGCGGTGCGGGTCATCGGGCCGGCGTGGTCGAGCGTCCAACTCAGCGTGGTGACCCCGAAGCGGCTGACCCGGCCGTAGGTCTGCTTGAGGCCGATGACGCCGCAGGCGGCGGCCGGGCCGCGGATGGAGCCGCCGGTGTCGGTGCCGATGGAGAGCGGGACCAGCCGGGCGGCGAGCGCGGCGCCCGAGCCGGAGGACGAGCCGGACGGGGTGTAGTCGGTCGCCCACGGGTTCCTCGCCGGGCCGAAGCCGGAGAGGACGCCGCTTCCCATCGCGAACTCGAGCAGGTTGAGTTTGCCGATCAGGATCGCCCCGGCCCCGTTCAGCCTCTCGGTGATGGTGGACTCGAAGTCGGGGACCCGGTCCGCGGTGGCGCGGGAGCCGTTCGTGGTCAGGATGCCGCGGGTGGCGAGGATGTCCTTCGGGGCGTAGGGAACCCCGTGGAGGGGCCCGCGGCTGCGGCCGGCGGCGATCTCCCGCTCCGCTTCCCGCGCCCGCTCCCGGGCGTGGTCGGCGGTCACCGTGATGAAGGAGTTCAGCGCCGGGTCCGCGGACTCGATGTGGGCCAGGTGGGCCTCGACCACCTCCACCGGAGAGAGGTCGCCGCGGCGGTAGCGCTCGGAGAGGGCGAGCGCGTCGAGACGGCAGAGTTCGGGGATCACGCCGGTCCGCCCTCGCCGCTCCCGCCGCCGGCGGGGGCCTCGGCGGAGAAACGGATCGCCGGCTCGATCCGGTCCTCGATGTCCAGGGCCCGGACCGCGCGGAAGAAGGCGTGGTTCATCCGGACCGCGGGGAGCAGGGCGGGGAGGCGATCCGGGGCGGTCGGCCGCGCCGAACGCGCGTTCGCCTGTTCGAGGGCGGTGAGCGTCGGCGGCGCGCCCGGCGCCGGCGCGCTGCCGCAACCGGGAAGGAAGGCGGCGACGGGCGCTGCGGCGGCGCCGCCGAGGATCGTCCGCCGGGTCAGCGAATTCGACGGGCGAAGCGTCGCCGGCTCCGGCCGGCGGGCCGTCCCGGACCCGGGGGAGGGCTCCGGGGTAACAGGCGGCATGGGGGTTCCTCCTATCGGGTGGCGCCGCGGGAGCGGAAGACCCCGTCGGGCAGGGGCGATCCTCGGCGGCGGGTCGGAGGGCGGATCGTAGTCGTCGCCCCCGGGGCGGCGCCGGAGCGGAGCGCCGCGCGGGAAGACGGGAGGCGGCGGGCCGGCGGGGCCGCTCCCCGGCGGGTATCCTTCGGGGCGGCGGCGCTCGTCGCCGCGCGGCGGCCCCGGCCCCCGCGGCCGATCGAACCCGCCCGGCCCCTTTCCCCGGAATGTTCCCCGTCCGCGAGACCCTCGGAGAACCGGCCCGGCGCCGGGCGCTCCGGCTCCTCGGCCGCTTCGCCGCCGGCGCGGTCGGCGGCCTGCTCGCCGGGAGACCCGTCATCGGCCGCGCGGCGGTCTTTTCCGACGCCGCCGTCGAGGACCTGGGTCGGCGGCTGCATGCGCTCCGGCGGCGGTTCGGCCTCCGCCGCGCCATCGGGATCCAGGTGACGGACCTCGAGACCGGGGCGGCGCTCTTCGGCCACAACCCGGATCGGGCCTTCGTGCCGGCGTCCGGCATGAAACTGCCGGTGATGGCCGCTTGCCTCCACTACCTGGGGCCGAGTTACCGCTTCCCCACCGAGTTCTTCCTGGACACCCCCCCGAAGGACGGGGTCGCGGACGGGCCGCTCCGGGTGGTGGGCTCGGGCGATCCCTCGCTCATCCGCCACGACCTGGACTTCGTGACCGACTCGCTCCGGGCGGCGGGGCTCCGCGAGATCCGGGGCGACTTCATCCTGGACGACTGGTTTTTCGAGCCCCAGGAGACCGACCCGGAGTTGGTGCAGCGCCGCCGGCGCCGCCGGCTCCCCATCCAGAGCGCGCTCGGTTACCACTGGAACCGGCTGGAACTGGCCGGGGCGCCCGGCGACGGCCAGCGCCCGGACATCCGGGACGAGGGGTACGGCTACTACGAGATCCAGAACCGGATGGTGCTCCGCAACTCCGGTCGGCCCTACATCCTGGCCCGGCGGCAGCGGGGGCGGCGGATCCGGCTCGAAGGGCGCGTGCTGCGCGGCGGAGGGGAACGGGTGGCCCGGCTGGCGGTCCCCGAGCCGGCGATCTATTTCGGCCATGCGCTCCGCGGAAAACTGCGCGAACGCGGCATCTCGGCCCCGGGCGAAGTGCGCCGGCGCCGCCGGGGCGAGTCCTCCGGGCGGGTGCTGCTCTACCGGCACCGGTCCGCGCCGCTCACCCAGGTCGTGGAGGCGCTCGGGAAATACAGCAACAACTGGGCGGCGGAACAACTGCTGTTCGCGGTCGGCGCCCACCGCTGGGGCCCCCCGGGCACGCTCGACAAGGGGCGCCGGGCGATCGAGGAGTACCTGGTGGGACTCGGGTTCGCCGCCTCCTCGTTCGAGATCGCCGACGGCTCCGGCCTCTCCCGGGACAACCGGTTGAGCGCGCGGATACTGGTCGAAGTCGTCCGCGACCTCTACGGCCAGCCGGAACTGAGGGAGGACTTCCTGTGCTCGCTGGCGGTCTCCGGCGTGGACGGCACTCTGGCGCGCCGGATGTACGGGGAAACCGCGGTGGGCCGGGTGGTCGCCAAGACCGGGAGCCTCGCGGCGGTGAGTTCCCTCTCCGGGGTGGCGTTCCCGCCGGGCCGGGGGCGCGCCCTCGGGTTTTCGGTGATCACGAACGGGATCGGGAACCAGTGGAGCGGGGACGCGGTGGAAAACCGCGTCGCCGGGGAACTGCTCCGCTGGGGCGAGACCGCCGACTGACCCGGTTCTCCGGACGGCGGATCCCGGCGCGTCGCGGGGAGCCCGGGTCGTGAGGCCGATCCCGGGGCTCGATCCGCCGGAATATGTGACTTGGGCGCCCGACCCGCAGGTCGTCCGCGAATTCGGGGACCGGGCGTTCGCGGACGACCGCCTGGCGGCCATCCTCGGGGGGACCGACGAGGACCGGCGGCTGGGGTTCTACGAGGGGCTCGCGCGCAACCGGCTCCACGACCTGCAGTTGAAGCGCTGGGTGCGCTCCGGCGCGCTCTCGAAGGCCTGGCTCGGCCCCGGGGAAGAGGCCGTCACCGTCGGCGCCTGCCGCGCGCTCGGCGAGGGCGATGCGGTCGGGCCGATGATCCGCAACGCCGGCGCGGCCCACGAGCGGGGAATGCCGCTCTCCGCGCTCTTCCGGGGCGCGCTCGGGGCCCGGGACGGCCCGGCGGGGGGCCGCGACCTCCACTTCGGGGATCCCGAGCGCGGCGTGGTGGCGCCGATCAGCATGGTCGGGTCGCTGGTCCCGGTGATCTCCGGGATGGCGCTCGCCTTTCGGCTCCGGGGCGAGTCGAGGATCGGTCTCACCTGGGTGGGGGACGGGAGCGTGGCGACCGCCGGGTTCCACGAGGGGATGGCGGCGGCCGCGGCGCTCCGGGCGCCGGTCGTGGTCGTGATCCAGAACAACCGGATCGCCTTGGGAACGCCGCTGCCCGGGGACGGGGTCGAGCGGCTCCGGGCCTCCGGCGGGCCCTACGGCGTCCCGCTCCTGGAAGTGGACGGCAACAATGTGCTCGAGGTGTTCGCCGCCGTCGCTCTCGCCCGGCGGACGGCGCTCGCGGAGTCCCGGCCCGTTCTGGTGCTGGCGCACACCTTCCGCATGGGCGGACATGCGACCCACGACGAGGGGCTGAGCCGGCGGCTCCTCCCGCCGGAACACTTCGAGTACTACGGCCGCCGCGATCCGGTGCGGGCGTACCGCGCGTTCCTCGCCTCGGGGTGGGATCGCGCCGACGTCTCCTGGCCGGCGGTCCCGGAGGACCGGCTCGCGGGGATCGAACGCCGCGTCGAGGCCGAAGTCGAAGCGGCGCAGGCGGAGGCGCTCGCCTCGGTCGGGTAACTCCCGAAAGCGGCCGGCCGGGTCTGCCGGGCCGGTCGGGCGGGCGGCTCGTCAGTCCGGGGACTTCTTCGGGCGGCGCTCCACCGGGAAGTGGTTCAGGCCGAGGCGTGCGGCGGAACGGTCGGTCTGGTCCACGATGGCGGCGGCGTTGATGCCGATGGCGATCACGATCGCCTCGCTGATCTCCTCGCGGGTCGCCCCGGCCTTGATCGCCTTCTTGATGTGGCCGTCCAGGCACCCCTCACACTGGGCGACCAGCGAACAGGCGAGCGCGATGAGTTCCTGGGTCCGGGCGTCGAGGTGGGCGTTCTCCGAGAAATAGGTCTCCTTGTAGAACTGGCCGTAGATCGCCTTCATCCGCGGCTCCAGCATCGAGTACGACGCCGGGGGGCGGGCCTGCTTCCCGGCGCCGCCGACTTCGTCCGGTTCGTAATCGATGCCCGGGATGCGCGCCTCCGCCGGGGAGGGCGCCGTCTTCTTCGCCATGCCGTTTCGTCCTGTCCGTAGTCCTGTCTGGATCGTGGTTCGGGTGGGGCCGCCGTCCCGAGCGCGGCCGGTTTCTCAGCGCCGCCCCGCCGCGGGACCCGCGGCGGCCCGTCTCGGAACCGGGACGATCCCGCGGAGGATGGCGGCGCGTCGGGGAAGCGAGAGTACACCGAACGCGCTCCGCGAGGGGAGGTTCCGTTCGTCCGCCGCCGCCTCCGGAAGAGGCGGCCGGGCGCCCGGGTCGGGGTTCAGGTTCCGTCCGGGCGGCGGGCGCGGGGTCGGCCCTTCGGTCTCTCGCGCCCGCGGGGGCGGGCGCCGGCGGGGGGCGGCGCCGGCGCCGCGGCGATCAGTCGGCCGGTGACTTCCTCGATCCGGGTCAGGGTTTCGACCGCCGGAGGCGCGAGGGCGAAGCCCGCGGCGCGGGCGCGCTCCCGGAGGACCGCCGCTTCGCGCGCGGCTTCCCGGGCCGGGGCGTCGCGGTCGGCGGCGCGCCCCGCGCCCAAGCGGCGCTGGAGGATTTCGGCCGCGGATTCCGCGCCCGCGTTCGCGTCCCGTTCGCCGGCCAACTCCTCCACCGCGGAAAGGAGCCCGGCCAGCCGGGAGGCGACCAGGGACTGGTCGAAACGGGTCCCGGCGAAGGCGTCCGGAGCGGCCTCGTACGCCTCGCCCAGGCACTCCGCGAGTCGGCGCTCCGCCTTCTCCTCCTGCGGGCCGGGGCGAAGTCCGGGGGTCGGCTTCCGGCGGCGGCGGTGCTCGGTCCAGAGTTTCTCCGCCGCCGCCGGGCGCTCGGCGGGGGGGAGCGTCGCCGTCTCTTCCACGCGGGCCAGGAGGTCGGCTGCGTCCGGCGGGTCCTCGGCCGTCCGGGACGCCTCGTCCCGGGCTCGGCGGCGGCGGTCGCGGGCGTCGTCGCAGGCGGTACGGAATTCGTCCCAGAGCCGGTCACTCGCGCTCCGTGGGACCGGGGGGGCCTCCTTCCATTCCGTCATCAGCGCGCGAACGCCGGAATGGACCGCTTTTTCGTCCGTTTCTTCGAGGAGGGCCTTCGCCCGGGCGATCAGCGCCTCCCGCGCGGCGATGTTGGCCGCGAACTCCTGGCGGCGTTGCTTCCGGATCTCGCCGATGGCGTCGAAGTAGCGCCGGTTGGCCGCCCGGAACCGCTTCCAGACCTTCTCGGACTTCTTCCGGCCGAGGCCTCGGGCGTTTTCGCGCCACTCGTCCATGAGGGCGGCCATCTCCGAACTCCGCTTCGGGTCCTCGCCGCCTCCGATCTCCTCGGCGCGTTCCGCCAGTCGGCCCAGCGCCTCGAGTTGTTCGGCGGCCCGCTTCTCGGCGGCCTCCCGGAGCGGCGCCACCCGCTCGAGCAGCCGCGCGCGGAGGACCGTCCACTCTTCCCAGAGCGCCTGCCCGCGGTCCCGCTCGGTGTGCCGGACCTCGCGCCACTGTTTCTCGAGTTTCCCGAGTTCGCGGTCGAGCGCGCGCGGGTCCTCGATGGACTCGACTTCCCGGGCGCGGCGGATCAACTCCTCCTGTTCGGCGAGGTTCGACCACCTCTTCCACTCCCGGAGTTCGCGCGCTTCACGCAGCCGGGGGATCAGCGCGGCCTGCAGGCGCTCGAGCCGGGCCCTTCGCTCCGCGCCCAGCGCCCGCCAGTCCGCCGGTCGGTTGCGGAGAGTCCCGAGTTCGCGGAGGGCGGCCTCCGCCTCGGGAAGGGAAAGGGTCTTCGCGCCTTCGAGTTCGGTCAGCCGCCGTTCGAGTCCGGAGAGTCGAGCCCGGCGGTCCTCGACCTGCTTGCGAGAAACGCGTTCGCGGGCTTCCAGGCGGTCTTCGATGGCGGACGCCGCGCGGCGGAAACGCGCGGCGTCTTCGGAGTCCGCGGAAGGGCGGACCGGAGCGGGCCGTCCGCCCTCCCCCGGTTCGTCCGGCGGGCCGCCCGCGTCTCCGGGCGGCGGCGGCAGGTCGGGTTCCGGCGCGGATTCCGCGGCCCCGGCGGCCGCCTCCGGCCGCGCGGACTCCTCGGCGTCGGGCGGCGCTTCGGTCGCGGCCGGCTCTTCGGTCGCGGCCGGCTCTTCGGTCGCGGCCGGTTCTTCGGTCCCGGTCGGCTCTTCGGAGGCCGGGGTGTCCGTCGAGGTCGCCTCCTCGGCCGTGCCCGATTTCTCGGACGGGGGCGGCCCTCCCGCCGGTTCGGCGCCGCGGGTCAAGGCGGCGAACCGGCGGTTCAGCCGCGCGAGTTCGCGCCGGGCTCCTTCGGGGCGCTCGGCGTCCGGACGCTCGGTCAGGCTCTTGAGGAACGACTCCGCCTGGTCCGCGATCTCCGCGAGCGCGAAGGCGGCCTCGCGCTCCTTCTTCCGGGAAAACGCGCGTTCCCGCGCCGCGCGCGCCGCCGCCTTCCATTCCTCCCGAACCGGAGCGTCTTCGGCGATCCCCTCGAGGAGGGTTCGGGCTTCCCGCTCCGCGGTCCGCACCTCGGCGACGGACAGGGCGTCCGGTTCGTCCCGGACCCGTTCGAGGAGGGTGAGGAATTCGGGGGGCGGCGGGCGGACGGGTTCCTTCTGGGGCGGCGGCGCCGGCTTCGGCTCGGGTTCGTCGGGGATCAGGATTTCCGCCCGCGGCGAGTCCGCGACTGCCCCGGAGGCCTCCGTGAGACGGGCTCGAATCCCTTCGAGACGGGCCGCGATCGCTTCGCCCACGGGGCCGGAAGCGGCCAGCGCCTCCGCTTCCCGGAGCCTCTCGGTCATTTCGCGGCCGTCGCCGGCCGCCGCCTCGAGTTCGTCGAGGGCCGCGGAGAGATCCGCCTCCCGGCGCCGGATGCGCTCCGGGTGCTCCGGGGGCAGGAGATCCTCGGCGCGCCGCGCCGCCGAGCGGCGAACGCTCCGGGAGCCCGCCCGCTCCGCGACCGAGAGGAGCAGGTCGGCGTCCTCGATCCGGCGGACCGCGGCGAGCGCGGTGTCCCGGTGAGTCCCGGAGAGGGCTACGCGGGCGAGGCCGTCCGGGGTGGCCACCGCGCCGAGCGCGCGCGCCCGCAGCGCGGGGTCTTCGGCCTTCCCCGCCACGAGCGCCAGCGCCTCGGACCGCTCCGCGGCGCCGCTCTCCCCGGCGCCGGCCGCCGGCGGGGGCTCTTCGGGCGCCTCGGCGCCGTTCGCTCCGCCGGGCGACCCGGCCAGTCGGTCGAACGCTTCGGCCCGTACTTCGGCGAAGCGCGCCCGGAGGACGACTTCCGCGACGCCCCGCAGCGGGACGAGCAGCGCCAGCGCCCGCCGCGACTCGGCCAGGTCGCGGTCGTCGGCGGCGATCTTGACCAGCAGCGACTCGGCGCGGGCGCGGGCCAGGTCCCGCGTCCGGTCGTCCTCCGCCGCTTGGGCGATCGCGAGCAGCGACCTCGGCGACTCGATCCGCCGCACGGCTTCCCGGCGCACCCGCGGATCCGGGTCGGTGCGGGCGAGACGCTCCAGCGGGGCCAGGTCCAAAGGCGGGTGCTTTTGCACCGCCCGGATCCGCGCGGTCGCGTCCCGGCTCCTCAGCGGGGAGGAGAGCCGGTCGAGGACGGACATGGATGCGTCGGCGCGGAGCGGTTCGACAGGCCTGTCGGGTGGGGTGGCGGCGAGAATATAGCCTTCGCGCACCCGTCGGGGAGGCCGGGGGCCGGACTTCGGCACGCCGCGGCGCCGGCGGTTCTCCGCGCCGCCGACTCGCTTCCCTTGACGCTCTCCCCTTCGGGCCCGTACGCCGGCCGGCCGCCCGGTCCGGCGCCGGGGTCCGTCGGGCTGTTCCACGGGTTCGCCCTCGGATCGGTCCTGGGGCTCGGCCTGCTGGACCAGCAGGTGGTCACGCCGCTCATCGCGGCTCTCGCCATGGGTCTCGGCGCCTCCGTTCCTGAAGTGGGGTTCGCGATCTCGGCGTACGCGGTGTTCGCCTCCGGCTCGGCCCTGTTCGCCGGGCCGCTCTCGGATCGCCGGGGGCGGCGTCCGTTCCTGCTGGCGGCGGCGGCGCTGATGCTGGGCGCGTCGCTCCTCACGGCGCTCTCCGCGCATTACGGCGCCTTCGTCGCGGCGCGAGCCGCTGCCGGGGTGGCCGGGGGCGCCATCGCGGCCATCGCCGTGGCGTGGGTGGCGGACCGCGTGCCCTATGCGCGGCGGGGGCGGGTCATGGCCGTGCTCGTCGGCGGCGGGATGGGAGCGGCGGCGCTCGGACAGGTGGGGGCCGCGTTCGCCGCCGGACGATTCGGGCACCGCGCCGTGTACCTCGGTCTGGCGCTCTTCTCGGGCCTGGTGTTCCTCCTGCTCGCCGCGCTGCGGGAGGACGCCGCGCCGCGGAGGGAGACGCCCGCGGGCCGCGAGCCGGCGGCGGACGCCGGCGACGCGGCATCCCCGGAGGGCGTGGCCGGTTGGCTGCGCGGCTATGCCGACTTCGCCGGGAGCGCCCCCCACCGGACGACCGCGCTGGCGGCGTTCTGCCTCTCCGGCAGTTTGGTGGGGGTCACGGCGTACGCCTCCGGCTGGCTCCAGGAAGCGCGCGGGTTCTCGCTCGAGGAAGTGGGACTGATCTACGGGGCCTTCGGGTTGGCCATCCTGGTCGTCCAGCCGCTCGCCGGGCCGCTCTCCGACCGTTTCGGGAAGCGGCGGTTCGGCGTGGCGGCGTCGGTCGCCGCGGCGCTGGTGACGCTCGCGCTCCCCGCGCTGCGCGGACCGGCGCTCGTCGCCGCGCTCGTCCTGTTCGGCTGTCTCGCGGTCTCCCGGGTGGCGGCGTTCGCGGCGCTCCGGAGCGAACTCGTCCGTCCTTCGCGCCGCGCCGCTTTCCTCGCCTTCTCCAACACCTCCTCCCAACTGGGGATCGCGGCGGCGGCCGCGCTGGGCGGGGTCTTCTACCGGTCGGGGTTTTCGGCGGTCTGCTGGGCGATGGCCGGCTTCGGCGGCCTCGCCGCGCTCCTCATCGCGCGGATTCCGGAGCCGGGCGCCGCGGCGGACTCGGCGCCGTGACCTCGAGGCCCGGCCGCGCCCGGCTGCGGCGAAGGTTGCTGCGCGCGGGGTTGGCGCTCCTCGCGGCTTTCGTCCTGCTCGCCCTTTCCGTACCGGTCGCGATCGGCGCCTTCCTCACCACGCAGGCCCGCACCCGGCCCCAGGACCTGGAACTCCGCTCGACGCCCATGGACTACGGCCTCTCGTTCCGCACCGTGGCGCTTCGCGCGGCGGACGGCGCCGCGATCTCCGCCTGGATGATCCGACCCGCAGGGAGCGCGCCCGGCCGCGGCTGCGCGGCGGTTCTCGCGCACGGCCTCTTCCGCTCGCGGCGGGAAGTCCTGCCGCGGGCGGCGTGGCTCGCCCGGAGCGGGTGCGCCGTCGTCACTCCGGACTTGAGGAGCCACGGCCGGAGCGCCCGCTCGCGCAGCACCCTCGGCTTCACCGAGCGGCTCGATGTGCTGGCCGCCGCCGAGTTCCTGCGGCGGGAGTTCCCGGACCGTCCGTTGTTCCTGCTCGGCGTCTCCATGGGCGGCGCCGCGGCCGCCGGCGCCGCCGTGGCCGCCGCTACGCCTCCGGCGGGCGTCGTCCTCGACAGCACCTTCAAGAGCGCGCGGACCGCGGTGGCCCGCTACACCACCCTGCTGACCAGCCTGCCGGAGCGGGGAACGACGGACCTGGTCCTGCTCGGGATGCGGCTCTTCGGCGGGTTCCGGCCCCGGGCGATGGATGTAGAAGCGCTTTCGCGCTCGCTCGGGGAGCGGGGTGTCCCGATCCTGCTGCTCGCCGGCGGCCGCGACCGACGGGCGCCGCCCGACGACCAACGGGCGGTGTTCGAGGCGAACGGTCTGCCGGCAAGCCGTTTCCTCACCGTGCCGGAGGCGACGCACGGCCGGCCCTGCCTCTCGGCGCCGGAGGCCTGCGAAGCGGCGATCGCGGAGTTCTTCGGCCTTTCGCCGGCGGGATCGCCCGCCGCCGAGCCCGGCGGGTCCCGACCGGCGCCGCCATCTTTCGCGGGGAGGGGGCCATCCCCTCCCGGCGCCCCTCCCCGGTCGGCGCATCGCGCCGACGGGGGCTCCCCGGCCTTTCTCCACGGGCTGCTGACAGCCCGTGGAAAAAGCGCCCCGCCGTCCACTCCTCGACGCGAGGGCGCCAAGTCCGCGTTCGGTTTCGCGGCGGGGCGCTCTTCCCACGGGCGGGCGGCGCGAATCGCTGCGCGATTCCCCCCGCCATCTATCGCGGGGAGGGGGCCACCCCCTCCCCGCACCCCTCCCCGGTCGGCGCTTCGCGCCGACGGGGGCTCCCCGGACTTTCTCCACGGGCTGCTGTCGGGAGGCCCGGCGTGACCCTCGCGAACCAACTCACCGTGCTGCGGCTGTTGCTGGCCCCGGTGGTGGTGATCTGCATCGTGTACGCCGAGTTCTGGTGGGCGATCGCCAGTCTGCTCGCCGCCGGGGTCACCGACGCGGTGGACGGGGCGATCGCCCGGCGCCGGCAGGAGGCGGGCGAACTCGGCGCGTTGCTCGACCCGCTGGCGGACAAGATCCTGATCGCTTCCGCCGTGGTGGCTCTCGCCGTGCCGGTCGAAGGCCTGACCGTGAGGATTCCGGCTTGGGTGGCGATCCTGATGCTCGCCCGGGACGCCACGATCCTGATCGTGGCTACCGCCTACAACCTGGCGGTGAAGCGGCGCCAGTTCCCGCCCAGCCGGCTGGGGAAGGCGACCACCGCGGTGCATGTGGTCGGGATCCTCTGGATCCTGGCGATGAACGCGCTCGCGCTCGACCACTTCCTGACCGAGGCGCTGCTGGCGGCGATGGTGGCCCTGACGGCGCTCACTTCGCTCCAGTACCTCTGGCGGGCCCGCTCGCTCTGAGCCGCCGGCGGACGAGGCCGCGGACTTGGGGGGCGAGGGCGGGGATCAGGATGGCCGCTCCGAGCAGCCGGAGCAGCGGGTCGGGCTGGAAGGAGAGGGCCGCGCCCCCGGCGAGCAGGAGCCGGGTGGAGGGCCCGCAGGGGCGGAGGCCGTGCCCGAAGAGCGCGAGCGACGAGGCCGCGATGGCCAGGAAAGCGCCGCCGAAGGCGAGCAACTGGGACCACCCGACCGGTTCCCCGGGCGCCGGGAGCAGCGGGGTGTAGGCCATCAGCAGGGGCGCGAGGAACAACCCGAGCGAGAGCCGGACCGCCTCCACGGCGGTGCGCATCGGGCGTCCGCCGGCGACTCCCGCCCCGGCGAAGGCGGCGAGCGCCACCGGAGGGGTCACATTGGAGGACTGCGACAGGTAGAAGAGGATCAGGTGCGCCGTGAGGACCGGCAGGCCGAGGTCGGTGAGCGCCGGCGCGGCGACCACCGCGACGACGATGTAGGCGGCGGTCACCGGGAGCCCCATCCCGAGGACGAGCGCGGCCGCCGCGGACAGGCCTAGCGCGGGGAGCAGCGCTCCTCCCGCCGCGCCGAGGAGGATCTCGGCGAACTGGAGCCCCACCCCGGTCTGGCCGATGACGCCGACCACCAGGCCGGCGGCCGCGCAGGCCAGGGACACCGGGACCGCGGTCACCGCGCCGCGCGCCAGCCCCTCGAGCAGCCGGCGCGGGGAGGGTCGGCGCCCCCGGCGCGCGAGGCTCGCCGCCACCACGGCGGCGCAGCCGGCCGCGCCCACCAGCGGCGGGGAGTAGTCGAGCAGCAGCAGGCCGGCGACGACCGCCACCACCGCGAGGAAGTGGGCGCCGTCGAGCAGGGTGGGGAGGAGGCGCGGCCGGTCCGGCATCGCCTCGATCCCGCGCCGGACCGCCAGGCCGTGCACGAACAGGAGCGTGGCGGCGAAGAACAGGAAGGCGGGGAACACCGACACGAGCACGATGCGCGAGTAGGGGGTGTTCGTGAGTTCCGCCATCAGGAACGCGCCGGCGCCCATGATCGGCGGCATCAACTGCCCTCCGGTGGAGGCCGCGGCCTCGATCCCTCCCGCCTCCTCGCGGGAGTACCCGAGCCGCTTCATCATCGGGATGGTGAGCGCGCCGGTGGTCACGGTGTTGGCGATGGCGGAGCCGGAAACGGAGCCGAGGGCGGCGGAAGCTACGACCGCCGCCTTGGCCGGGCCGCCCCGCGCCCGGCCGGCGGCGGCGAACGCGAGCGAGATGAAGAACCGCCCGCCGCCGGTGGCTTCGAGCAGGGCGCCGAACAGGACGAAGACGAACACCGTGCTGCTGGCCACCCCGAGCGGCAGCCCGAAGAGGCCGGCGCCGGTGAAGACTTCGAAGCGGAGGATCCGCTCCAACTCGAATCCCCGGTGGGCGAGCGGGCCCGGCAGGGAGGCGCCGAACGCGTTGTAGGCGAGGAAGACCAGGACCAGCGCCGTCAGCACCGCGCCTACGCGCCGCCGCGCGGCCTCGAGGAGCAGGAGGACGAGGGCCGCGCCGGCGGCGAAGTCGGCGGGGGCGAGCCCTTCCAGGATGTGCGAGACCCCTTGGCGGTCGAACCCGATGACCGCCGCCCCGGCGGCGAGCGACCCGGCGGCGAGCGCCAGGTCGCGGACGGCGGCGGGACTCGGCCGGCCGAGGCCGCGGCGGCAGGCGTCGCCGAGGAACGCGAGGACCAGGATCCAGGTGAGGTGGATCGGACGCAGCCAGACCGCGTCCACCGACCCGAACGCGCTCTGCCACAGTTGGAAGAGGGACAGGGCGCCGCCGAGCAGGAGGAGCGGCAGCGGAAGTCCCGCCGGGCGCTCCGGTTCGAGCAGCCCGGCTCCGGCTTCCGCCCGGGGTGGCGGGGCGGCGTCCTTGGACGCCTCGGACGCCTCCGGCGCCTCCGGGCCGCCTTTCCCGGGATCGCCCATCAGCGGCCCGGCGGGTCGGCGCCGTTCAGGGCCGGCGCGCCGCCGCCCGTCCGCCGGGCGCGTTCCTCGCGGTAGAACGCCGCCGCGCCCGGATGGAGCGGGAGTGAGCCCACGGCGTCGAGGCTGTCGAGGCGGATGAAGTCGGCGTTCCGGGTCACCGACGCGAACTCCTCCCGGCCGGCGAGCAGCGAACCGGCCAGCGCGGAGGCCGTCTCCTCGGGCAGGTCCCGATGGACGAACAACAGGTTCCACAGCGACGGGGTCAGGACTCCCGACTCCACGCCCCGATAGACCCCGGGCGGCACGACGAACCCCTGGTAGGCCGGGTTCGCCGCCTCGATGCGCGCGATCTCGTCGGCGGAGAAGGGGACGAGCACCAGGTCGCGGGTCAGGCCGAGTTCGATCACCGAGGAAACACCGAGTCCGGCGGCGAGGAAGAGCGCGTCGAGCGCGCCGTCCTTCAGGCCGTTGATGCTCTGGGTGTAGTTCATCTGCCGGATGCGGAGGTCGGACTCCGCCACTCCGGCCGCGCGCAGCAGGTTCCTCGCGGTCACTTCGTTCCCGGACCCGGGCGGCCCGACGGAGACGCGCTTGCCGGCCAGGTCCTCGACCCGGCGGACGCCGCGCCCGGCCACGCTCAGCAGGTGGACGACATTGGGATACACCCGCCCGAGGACGGCGACGGGCAGCGGCTCGGGGAACCGGCCGGCGCCGGCTACCGCGTCGGCCACCGCGTCCGCCTGACCGATGCCGATATCGCTCTCGCCTTTCGCGACCTGGATCAGGTTCGTCACCGATCCGGCGCTGACTTCCGCCTTCACCACGACTCCGGGGAGGTCCCGCGTCCAGCGGCTGGAGATCGCGCCGCCGAGCGGGTAGTACACGCCCGCGGTGGTGCCGGTGGCGAAGGCGAGGGGGCGCGGCCGGTCGGAGGCGCAGACGGTCACCGCGGCGGCGAGCGCGATGGCGGCGAGTGCGCGGGCGAGGGCCGGCGCGGGAAACCGCCCCGGGCGGCGGCGGGCGGGAACGGCGGTCATGGATCGAGGCCGCGGCGGAGGTCGTAGAGCAGGTCGAGCGCCTCGCGGGGGGTGAGGGCGTCCGGATCGGTTCCCCGCAGGCGCTCGAGCAAGGGGTGGGGAGGCGCCGCGGCCGGGGGAGGCGCGGCCCGACCCGGCCGCGGCGCGGGAGGCGGCGACCGCCCTTCCGCCCCGAAGCCGCCCAGGCGCTCCGGGTCGAGGCCGTCCAGCACCTCCTTGGCGCGCTCGACCACCGCCGGGGGGATTCCGGCCAGCCGCGCGACCTGGATGCCGTAACTCCGCCGGGCGCCGCCGGCGGCGACCCGCCGCAGGAAGACGATCTCCTCCCCGTGCTCCCGGGCGGCCACATGGAAGTTCACCACGCCCGGTTCCGCCTCCGCCAGGCCCACCAGTTCGTGGTAGTGCGTCGCGAACAGGGTCTTCATCCGGAGGTTCGGGCGGCGGGCGATGTACTCCACGATGGCCCAGGCGAGCGAGAGCCCGTCGTAGGTCGCCGTGCCCCGTCCGACTTCGTCGAGCAGCACCAGGCTGTTCGGGGTGGCGTGGTGGAGGATGTGCGCGGTCTCCTCCATCTCGGTGAGGAAGGTGGATCGGCCCCGGGCGAGGTCGTCGGAAGCGCCGACCCGGGCGAAGACCCGGTCGCAGACCGGAAGCCGGGCGGCGGCGGCCGGCACGAAGCAGCCGGCCTGGGCCATGATCTGGTGGAGCGCCGCCTGCCGGAGGAAGGTGGACTTCCCGCCCATGTTCGGGCCGGTCAGGATCATCAGGAAGCCGCGCCCGTCGAGGCTGAGGTCGTTCGGCACGAAACTGTCCGGGAGGAGCGCCTCCACGACCGGATGGCGGCCGGCCGAGACCTCGAGGTCGTAGCCGTCGTGGATCTCGGGTTTGACATAGCCGCGCCGGGAGGCGGTGTCCGCGAACGCCGCGGTCACATCGGCCTCCGCCACGGCGGCGGCGACCCGCAGCAGGTCGCCTCCGGCGGCGGCGACCTCGTCCACGACCGCGGCGAAGAGTTCCGCTTCGATCTCGCCGATCCGCGCCTCCGCGCCGGTGAGGCGCTGCTCGAACGCCTTGAGTTCCTCGGTCACATACCGCTCGGCGTTCACCAGGGTCTGCCGGCGCACATAGTCCTCGGGAACCCGCGCGGCGTGGCCCTTGCCGATTTCGATGGTGTATCCGAAGACCTGGTTGTAGCGGATCCGGAGCGAGGCGACGCCGGTGCGGGCGCGCTCCCGGCCTTCCAGGTCGCGGATCGCCGATCGGCCGCTCGAGCGCAGCCGCCGAAGGTCGTCGAGTTCCGCGGAGACGCCCTCCCGGATCAGGCTCCCGGGTTCCCGAACCACCCCGGGAGCGTCTTCGGCGATCGTCCCGGTGATGCGGTCGGCGACCGCGCGGACGCCGCCCAGCCGGCCGCGGAGGTCCGCGAGCACCGGGCTCTCCGCCGGGGCGATCTCCGCCTCCAGGCGTTCGGCGGCCAGGATCGCCTCGGTGATCTTGAGGTATTCGCGGGGGCCGGCGATGCGGAGCGCCGCGCGCGACGCCAGCCGCTCCAAGTCGGGACAGCCGGCGAGCGGCTCGGCGGCGCCGCCGGCCCACTCGGACGAACCCCACTCCGCCACGGCGTCGAGCCGGGCCCGGATGGCCGCGGCGTCGAGGAGCGGTTGCGCCAGGCGGCGGCGGAGCAGCCGGGCGCCCATGCCGGTGGCGGTCCGGTCGAGGGTGACCGCGAGCGTCGTCTTGCCCCCGTCGCTTCCCGGCGAGGAGAGCGGGGCGAAGAGTTCGAGGTTCCGCTGGGTCAGCGGGTCCATGACCAGGCGCCCGGAATTGGAGATCCGGCGAAGACCGGCGATGTGGTTCAGCCGGGTGCGCTGCGTCTCGGTCAGGTAGGTGATCGCCGCCCCGGCGGCACAGGTCGCCGCCGGGCAGTCCTCGACCCCGAACGCGTCCAGCGAGGAGGTGCCGAAGTGCCGGAGGAGCGCGTCGCGGGCGTGTTCGTGTTCGAACCAGAACCCGGGGCGGACGGTCCGGAGCGGCCCCTCCTCGCCTTCGGCGGCGAGCGGCAGCGGCGGCGGGACTTCTTCCGGGGAGAGGAGTTCGCGGGGACGGAAGGCGGCCATCAACTCCACGCACTCCCGCGCGCCGTCCTCGGCGTGGAATTCGGCGGCGCTGAAGTCGCCGGTCGAAAGATCCACGAAAGCCGCGCCCAGCGCCCGACGGTCCTTCGCGCCCCATTCGCAGGCCGCCATCAGGTAGGCGCCCTCCGCGCCTTCGAGGTAGTCCGGATCGAGGTAGGTCGAAGGCGTCACCACCCGGGTGATCCGCCGCCGCACCGGCCCCCGGCTCTTCCCGGCCGGCTCCACCTGTTCGCAGACCGCCACGCGGTAACCGGCGCGGACGAGCCGCCCCAGGTAGCCCTCCGCGGCGTGGTGGGGGACCCCGGCCATCGGGATGGCGACGCGGCGCTGATCCTTCTGCCGCGAAGTGACCGCGATGTCGAGGACCTTCGCCGCCGTCAGCGCGTCGTCGTAGAACAACTCGTAGAAGTCACCCATCCGGAAGAACAGGAGCGCGTCGCTGGCTTCCCGCTTCATCTCCAGGTACTGGCGCATCGCCGGCGAGGGGGCGGCGCCGGTGTCCTCGGCCTCGCGGGCGGGCGACGGGGAGCGCGCCGGCCGCTCCGGGAAGAGCGGGCGGAACGCCCGCGAAGTCGGATCCTTCTTCGTCATGGGGGAATGAGGCGGTCGGGACGCCCGGAAGGCGCCCCGAGCGTCCCCGGCGGCGGGAGCGGCGATCCGGCGAGGTGGGCGTACACGGGAGGCGGCGGTCGGGCGGGAGATGCGATTCTGCCCGAAATGCAGCGCCCTCCCGCAAACGCGACCGGAGCGGGGCGGCGAGGCGGCGAGCGCGGGGCCGACCGCTCGCCGTCGGCCGTTCTCGAGCGCCGGAGGAAATCTCCTCCGGCGGAGCGACCTTAGGATTCGCCCGTGAAGGAGAGCGGCGAGGGCGGGGGGCCGGTGCTCGCGTTCGACACGACCGGCTCTCCCGGCAGCGTCGCCGTCCTGCCGGCGGCGGCCGCGTCGCGGGCGTTTTCCGCCGAGGACTTCGGGGTCTCGGTCGAGGTCCTCGAACCGGCGCGAGCCCACGCCCGGAACCTCCTCCCGGCGATCCGCCGTCTGCTCGACGCCGCTTCCTCCGGAGGCGCGAGCCGTCCGCCGCCCGATCCGGCTGCTGCTGCCGGAGGCCCGTTGGCCGGGGTCGGGCTGCTGGCGGCAACCCGGGGGCCGGGCTCGTTCACCGGGCTGCGCGTCGGCTTGGCGACGCTGGGCGGTCTGGCGGCGGCCTCCGGTGTCCCGGCGGTCCCGGTGTCCGCGCTCGACGCCGCCGCCCTGACCGACACCTTGGACGAGCCTCGCCCGCGGGAGCGTCGACTGGTCGTCGTGGACGCCCTCCGCGGGGAACTGTTCGCCGCGGCGTACGAAACCGGGGCAGGGAACGGGGGGGACCGCCGCGAGCCGATCCGCCCGGCGGGCGAACCCTTCCGGCTCCGGCCCGCCGCCGCGGGCGAGGCCGCCCGGCGCCTCGGGGCGAGCCGCATCGCCGGCCCCGGAGCGCTCCGGTATCGGGAGGAACTGCTCGCCTCGGCGGGCATCGGCGTCGAAGTGGCGGAGACCGCCCGCCCCCTTGCTCCGGCGGCCGCCCGCCTCGCGCTTCGGGCCCTCGCAGCCGGCCGGGAGTCGGCGGTCGGCAGGCTGCGGCCGCTCTATCTCCGCCCCCCGGACATCCACGGCTCCCGAAGCCGCTGACCGGCGGTGGGGAGAGACCGGGGAGCGTCCGTCGGCGCGAGACGCCGACCGGGGAGGGCGCCCCGCCGCGAAACCGGACGGGGATTTCGGGGCCTTTCCGGTAGTGGAGCGGAGGGCGGGGCGCTCTCCCCGCGGGCTGCTACGCTACGCATCCGTCGCGTGTGATCGCCGGCTTGAGTTCCGTTCCGCCCGTTTTCCGGAGGCGCCCATGAGTTCGTCCGAATCCCTCCCGGCAGAAGCCGAGCCCCAACGGCCGCCCGTCCCGTCGTCCGGGGAGTCGCCCCGGCCCGGGACGGACCTCGACGAGTTGATCCGCCAGCACCGCGAGTTGGACGACCGGCTCCAGGAGATGGCCCGGCGCCGCTCCCTCACCCCCGAGGAACAGCACGAGGCGGCGGTGATGAAGAAGCGGAAACTGGCGCTCAAGGACCGGATCGCGGCGCTGACCGCTTCGGCCTGACCGGGGGCTCCGGGAAGGGGTCGCGCCATGAGGCTGCCGTTCGCTCGGGAAGGCGCGCCGTTCATCGCCGCCCCCGCGGCGTTCGCCCTCCTCGCCGCCGCTTTCGGCCTCCTTTCGGGAGAGGCCGTCCTTCTCGGGGCGGCAGCCGCTCTCGCGGCGGCGGCGGCGCTGTGCGCGTTCTTCTTTCGCGATCCGGAGCGGCGACCGCCGGATCGCGAGGACGCGGTGGTCGCCCCCGCCGACGGACGGGTGACCGCGGTGACCGGCGGCGACAGCGGCGGTCCGGGACACCGGGTGAGCATCTTCCTCTCGCTCTTCGATGTCCATGTGAACCGGTCGCCGGCCGCAGGCCGGGTCGCTTCGGTCACTTACCGGCCCGGCGCCTTCCGCGCCGCCTTCCGGGCGGACGCGGCCGAGCGGAACGAGCGGAACGAATTGGAGATCGAGTGCGGCCGGGGCCCTCTCCGCGTCCGGCAGATCGCCGGCGTGGTGGCGCGGCGCATCGTGTGCCGGGCGGCGCCAGGGGAGCGCCTGCGGCGGGGCGAGCGTTTCGGGCTCATCCGCTTCGGCTCGCGGGCGGAGGTGCTGCTCCCCCCGGATTGCCGACCGACCGTGCGGCCCGGAGACCGGGTCCGGGGCGGCGAGACCGTGATCGCCCTCTGGTCGTGAAGCGGCGCGGGCTCCGCACGCGCCGCGGCGTCTTCGTCCTGCCGGCGCTGTTCACCGTCTCCAACATCTTCTTCGGGGTCTTCTCGATCATCCGGAGCGTCTCCGGCGACCCCGGGGGCGCGGCGCTCGCCATCGGGTTCGCCATCCTCGCGGACCTGGTGGACGGGCGGGTGGCCCGCTTCGCCGCCGCCACCAGCGACTTCGGACGGGAACTCGATTCCCTCGCGGACATGTGCTCGTTCGGCGTGGCCCCCGCGGTGCTCGCCCATGTCTGGAGCCTCCACCGTTGGGACCAGACCGGCTGGTTGGTGGCGGCCCTGTTCGTGATCTGCGCGGCGATCCGCCTCGCTCGATTCAATGTCGGCCGCCTGGACTCCGACCCGCGGTTCTACACGGGCCTGCCCAGCCCCGCGGCGGCGGCGGTGGTCGGGGCGGTGGTCTATGCCAGCCCGGAGACCCCCGCCGGCGACGCGGCGGCGGCGGCCGCCCTCGCCGGGGCGGTGGCCCTGGCGCTGCTCATGAACAGTCCGGTGCGCTTCCTGAGTTTCAAGGCGCTGACCGGGCGGCGCCCGCACTCGCACCGAACGCTGGTGGTCGTCGCCGCGTTCATCGTGGCCGCGGTCGCGGAGCCGGTAGTCATGTTCCTGTTCCTCGCCGGGGGCTACGCGCTCCATCCGCTGGGCCGGGGGGCGCTCCGACTGGCCCGCCCGCGCCGCTCCTCCGTCCGGCGCCCCGCGGCGGAGGAGCCGTCGAGCCGCTGAGCGGTCCCGGCCCGCCGGCCGTCAGCGCGTCCAGATACTGAGTTCGCGGAGGCGCCAGCCGCCGCCGGCGTCCGGGGTCTCGCGTCCCAGCCCGATGCGGAAACGCTCGGTGAGCATCCGGTCTTCGCCGAGCGCCATGCTCGTCCACTCGGGAGACAGGAGGACATAGTTCCCGTCGGGAGCGTGGTGGATGGAGTCCGGGCGTTCCCGCCAGGCGAGCGGGGCGCGGTCGCGGAACAGGCGGGTGAGCCGGCGGCGCAACTCCGGGCCCGCGGCGCTCCGGGCGGGTTCTCCGGCGAAGGCGGCGACGGTCCAGTCGTCCGGGTAGAGGCCGTCGAGCCGCGCCGCATCGCCGCGCTCGAACGCCTCGCGCAACCGGCCGAGCGCGTCTTCGAGCGTTTCGGGAGGCGCCGCGCCGCCCGTCCCGACTCCGCAGGAGCACGCCAGCGCCGCGGAAATCGCGAGCGCGGCCGCGAGGGACGCCCTCATGGATCGCCGCCCTCTTCGTTCGGCCGGAAACGGGGGAACAGCACCGTGATCACGAGGCCCCGGCGGCCGTCGGCCCGCGGTCCGGCGCTGATCCGTCCGCCGTGGGCTTCGGCGAAGCGGCGCGCGTTCGCGAGGCCGAGTCCGGAACCGCGGGTGCGGGTGGAGAAAGCCGCGTCGAAGATCCGTTCGCGGAGTTCTTCCGGGACGCCCGGCCCGCGGTCCTCGACTTCGAGCCGCGCCCGGTCCGAAGCCGGGTCCGAGCGCACCCGCAGGACGATTTCGGTCTCCTCTTCCGGGTTCTCGCCGCGGAGATCCGCGGTCGCCTCAACGGCGTTCTGGAGGAGGTTCTCGACGAGGCGGGAGACGATTTCGGGGTCGGCGCGCACGAGCGCGGGCGCCGGCGCCCGGCAGACCACCCGCGGCTTGGACGCCCGCTCCCACGGTCTCGCGGTGGCCCGCACCAGTTCCGCCAGGTCGAGGATCTCGAGTCGGAGCGGGGCGCCGACGGCGGAGAACTCGGAGGAGATCCGGCGCAGGCGGCGGACCTGCCCCAGGATGTCGTCCACGCTCTCGTCCACCGCGCTCGCCGGGTCCCGGTCGCGCGGGTCGCGGAGCACCCGGCGGATGTAGTCGGCGGAGATCCCGATCGGCGCCAGGGCGTTCCGGATGTCGTGCGCGACGCGCCGGGTGAGGTCGGCCGCGGCCTCCTCGCGCATCCGCCGCCGCACCGAGGGGACCCGGCGGGCGAGGCGCTCCACGCTGGCGCCCAGGATGCGCAGTTCGTCCACCGCGCCGTGGAGCGGCTCGGCGCTGGCGGCTCGGCCCTCGGCGATCTGCCGGGTCGCGTGCGAGAGCCGCCGGACCGGCGCCGCGATGCGCCGGGCGACGAAGCCGGGCAGGAGAACGGCGAACACGAGCGCCACCGAGCCGCTGCCGAACAGGAGCGCCCGCTGCATGGCCCGGACGCCGGCGGTCCGCGTTTCCTCGTCCGCGGGGAGCGGCACGGCGAGGAAGGCCGGCGCCCGGTCGGCGGCAGCCGGGACCGGCATCCAGGCGATGCGGTAACGGAACGCGCCGGCGTCCCGAAGCCGGAGGAGCGGCGCGGGAGGGCCGAACGCCGTCTCCGGCGGCGGGCGGGACGGCAGGAGTCCGCCGGGAAGGAGTTCGGGGCGGCTGGCGGCGACCAGCCGACCGTCGGCGTAGAGGGCGGCGTCGGCGGCGACCTGGTCGGCGGCGTGGGCGAGCCGGGACGACAACTCCTCGCCGCCCGCCTCGAGATCCAGCGCGCCGAGTTCCGAGGCGATCCGCGCCGCGGTCTCGGCGAGCGCGAGCGCCTCCTCGGCGCGGGCCTCGTCCAGGAAAGCGGACAGCCGGCGTTCCACGAATACGGCGAGGCCGAGGATGGCGATCAGGACGGCGCCGGCGACCGCTTCCGTGAGTTGCATCCGCAGGCTGCGCCGCCGCGGCCGGTCGGCGGCGCCGGGAGCGAGGAGGCGGAGGCGGGCGCCCAGCGCGGCGAGGAGCGCGAGGAGCGCGGCGAGGAAGAGCCAACCGGCGGCGCGCGCGGCGTGCCCGGCGGCGCCGATCTTGGGCCAGGAGATCGCGTAAGGACCGGCGGCGCCGCTGACCGCAGCCGAGTTCCGGCCCGGCGGAACCGGGACGCCCGCGGCGTGGAGCCGCAGGCCGCGCCGGGCCGAACCGCCGGAGAACACTCCGGGCGCGGCGCCGCCGGCGAGGTGGAAGTGGGCCGAAGTTCCCGCCGGGGGCGGGAGGAACGCCATCTCTTCCGGACGCGCGGCGGCGGTGAGGGTGAGTGAGTATCCGGAGGGATAGCGGCGGCGGGCGGTGATGGCCGCCGCTCCGGGCCCGCTCCCCGGAGGGGCCGCCGGCGGGTTGGCGCAGCCGTCGAGGCCCGTCCACTCCGGGGGGGCGGGCGAGGAGTCCGGGGGCGCCGGCCTCCGGTCGAAGCCGACCCGGAACCGGGAGACGACGCCCTCCGGCCCCCGCGCCTCCAGCGCGCTCGCCGCCGGGGACCGCGCCAGTCCGGTGGTGAGCCACAGCCGGTAGGCGGTGTCTGGCCCCACCGAGTCGAGTCGCGGCAGTTCCTCGTCGAGTTGGCGCGCCGCTTCGGAAGCGGCGTAGCACACCGAGAGCGCGTGGCGCGCCGCGAGCCGCGGGACCGTCTCTTCGGCGTAACGCCGCCGGGCGCCTTCTTCCGCGAAATGGAGGGCCGGGTAGAGCAGCAGCGCGGGGAAGGCGAACAGGAGGAAGGCCAGGGCGAAGGCGTAGCCGGGCTGGTGGGCGAGGAGCGGGCGGCGGAGCCCGCGGAGCGCGAGCCGCCCGCGGGAGGTCGAGACCGCGAGCCAGGCCCCGAACAGCGGCAGGACGGCGGCGGCGGCCGGGCCGGGAGAGATCAGGAGGGCGGACAGCCCGAGGACGGCGAGGGCGGCGGCGGTGGCGAGCCGCTCGCGGCGCAACAGCCGCGCCGCCGCGAGGGCGCCGGCGCTCGCGGTGAGGAGCAGGGCCGTCCAGGCCGCGATCTCCACGAGGCCGGTCTCGAGTTCCCAGACCGGTGCGAGCGGGAGGCTGCCCACGCGGCCGGCGAAGACGCCGGGGACGGCGGCGAGGAGGCAGAGGGCGCCGGCGGCCGCGCCGCGGGTGGCCAGGTAGGGGGCGCCCCGGGAACCGAACCGCGGTCGGCGCCCCGGAATCCAGGTCGCGAGGACCCGGGCGGAGAGGAAGACCGCGACCGCGGTGAGGAGCGAGTCCAGCGGCGTCTCCGCCAACCCGGGCAGCGGCAGCGGCAGCGGCAGCGCGCCGGACGCCGGAGAGAGGAGACCGGAGACCCCGGGGATGGCGCTGAACCGGGCGGCGCCGGTGTCGAAGAGGACGCCGAGCGCCAGCCGGAGTGACCAGATCCGGACCAAACTCGCTCCCGGGTCGGGGATGGCCGCCGCTCGGGAGGGGCGGGCCCCCGCCGGGGCGAGCCCGGCCGCCGCGGCGACGATCGCCCCCGCCAGCAGCGCGAGCGAAGCGAAGAACGCCGCTTCCGCCCGCCGTTCCCGGAGTTTGGCGGCGACCGGGGCGACGGCGGTGTTCGCGGCGCCGAGCAACTGCCCGTCGTAGGCGCGGAGGGCGAAGAAGTACCGCTCCGCGCCGGCCGGCCCGTCGAGGAACGACTCTCCCCGGCGGTCGAACAGGCGGGTGAGCGCCTCCGGCGCCTCCCCGGCGCGGAGCAGTTGGATCTCCATGCTCCGCCCCGCCGCCGCTTCGACGGCCGAGACCGGGCGGATCCCGGAGGCGGGGGCGGGCGTCCCGGTGATCGGGAGTTCCACGGTGACCAGGCCGAGCCCGTTCCTCAGGCACTCGGCGGCCAGGAGCCAGCGCCGCGCCCCCTGTTCGTAGGTGGTGAAGAGCGGGAGGGCCGGATCCGGGCAGTCGTCCTCGGTGACGCCTTCCGGGAACAGGCGCTCGAGCAGCGGGCCGAGGTCGGGGCCGCCGCCCGACCAGACCACCGGCTCCAGGCGGCGGTCGTACAGGGCCGCTTCGGCCGGGCCGGCCGCGCCCCGCGGAAGGGGCCAGGCGGAGAGCGCCCGCCACGCGGCCCCGTCCAGGTCGGGCAGGTCGGAGCCTTCCACGGCCGCGGCGAGCCGGGGCGCGCGGGCGAGCAGGTAGGCGGCGTCGCCGATCTCGCGGGTCTTCTCCGAAAGCCAGAGACCGGCGCGCTCGGCGGCGCGTTCCGCGGCGCCGGGCCCGGCGGTCGGCGCCCGCTCGAGCGGCAGCCGGCAGGCGAGGGCGGCGAGCGAAGCCAGCGGCAGCGCGAGCGCCGCTGTCCGGGGGAAGCGGATTCCTCCGTTCCCCGCCGGCCGCGACGCGGTCTTTCCCGCGGAAACTCCGATTCGGAGGCACCAGACGGCGCCGGCGGCGAAGATCGTCCAGTGGAGCGCCGCCGGGTGTCCGAAGCGGTCGGACACCGCCACCACGGCGAAGAGGAAGACGAGTTGGGTCGCCGCCCGGCGGGCGCGCGGGCTTCCGAGCCCGCGGCGCGCGGCGGCGAGGAAGGGCACGACAGACGGGAAACGGGCGGGAGAGGCGGGGGACTCGGCCGGAGGGTGGACGCTTACAGTACCGACGCGCCGTTGTTTCGAGTCCTTGCCGGCCCGGGCGGCCGCCTCCGCGCTCGGGGGCCGGGGGGCGCTCCCTCCCCGCACTCCTCCCCGGTCGGCGCTTCGCGCCGCCGAACGCTTCCCGGTCTTTCTCCGCGGGCCGTCGGGGCCGGTCGTCGGTTCCCCGCCGCCGGGCGGTTCCGCGCGGCGATCCTCGGCGGGACGGCGGTCTGGGCCGCGGCGGCGATCCCGGCGGGGGCTCGGAGCCCGGGTGGGGGGGCGCTGCCGTTCGCCTCGAGTCGGCCGCCGTCCGTCCAACCGCCCGCCCCCCCGGGTGGGGAGCAACCCCCGGCCGAAGCGCCTCGGGAGGGAGAGGCCGAGACGCAGGAAGAGGCGGAGGGGGAATCCGGGGCGGAAGAGGCCGAGGGCGGGGGAGAGGGCGGCGATGCCGGCGAGGACGCCGGGGAAGGCGAGGAAGAAGCGGACGAGGAGGAGTCGGGGCCCCGGCTCGCCGCGCTGGCGACGGCGCCGACCGGGATCCTCCCCGGCGTCGAGCAGGCGGCGCCGAACCCGGACCCCGGGAATCCGGTGGTGGACCTGCTCCTCGAGGAAGACGGTTTCGTCGCGCTCACGGCCGGTGGTCGGGTCGTGGCCTTCGGGCCGGAGGGGGGGCGCCCGCTCTGGGGGGTCATGGACGGCCGGGCGGCCGCGATCGGGCGGATCGAGGGGACGGTCGCGGTGCTGGACCGTGACGGCGGCGTCACGGTGCGGCGGCTGGCGGACGGGCGGCCGCTCTCCACCCCGGCGGGCCCGGGCTCGGGGGCGGGGAGGAGCGGCGACGCCCTCCCGACTTCGATCCTCGACCGGCCGACCGGTTGGTTCGGCCGCGGCCGACTCCTCCATGCTTCGGAGGGCCGCCTCTTCGGCCGGGATCTCCCCGGCGGCTCGCCGGTGTTCGAGGTCCTCTTCGAGGACGCCGGGGGCGGGGAAGGGGAAGGGGAAGGGAAGGAGGAGCGGCTTCCGGCGCGAGTCCTCGGGGCATCCTTCGAGGAGCCCGGCGCCGAACGACCGCGGGGGGCCTCCGGCGGTCGGTTCGGGCGGGTGGCGGTCTCGCTCGGCGACGGCGGCCTGGCGCTCCTCGACACCGAGAACGGCGAAATCCGCTGGCGCCGCGAGGGGATCGGCCGCATCACGCATCCGGCCCTGCTCGTCCCGGAGCGGGACCTGTTGGTCGTGGGGAGCGCCGAGGGGGAACTCCACGCCTTCCGCCTGAGCGACGGGCGCACCCGGTGGCGCCGGCGGCTCTACGAGGGGTTCCGCCACCCGCCGCTCGCCAGCCGCGGCCGGCTCTACGCGGTGTCGGAAGCGAACTCCGTCTATTGCTTCGACCTCGGCCGGGGCGGGGAGAGGTGGCGCGCCGCCCTTCCGGGCCGGCCGGCGGGGGCGCCGCTCCGCCTCGCCGGGGCGCTGGTGGTGGCCGTCCGGGACGGGCTGGTCGTGGAGTTGCAGCCCGAGATCGGGAGCCGGATCGGGCGCGAACGGCGGCTCGACGCGGAAATCGCCGGCGTCGTCCGCGCCCGGGGGGACGGCCCGGGCGAGAACGGCTGGCGGAGACGGCGGCTGTACCTCGGACTCCGGGACGGCCGGCTCGCCGTCCTCGGCCCGCGAACCTCACTCCCCACCTCCCGCTGACCGGCGCCGGCGCGCGCCCGCCGGCCCCGACGAACGCGCCGGGACTCCCCGCCCTCGACGGGGTCTCGGCGGGGCCGTTCCGAAGCCGTTCCGAGACCGTTCCGGCGCCGGGTTTCGGCGCGGCGGACTGGTAGCATTTCGCCGCGGATGAGTCGCTCTGAGGGCGGGGCGGAGTTCCTCCTCGTCCTCGACTTCGGGTCCCAATACACCCAACTCATCGCCCGGCGGCTGCGGGAACTCGGGGTCTTCTGCGAGATCCGTCCCTGCAGCGACCCGGGGCCGCTGTCCGGCGCGTCGGCGCCGGCCGGAGTCGTCCTTTCCGGGGGGCCGGAGAGCGTCTATGCGGAGGGCGCGCCGGAGGCGCCGGCCGGGGTGTTCGCCCTGGAGGTCCCCGTGCTGGGGATCTGCTACGGGATGCAGTTGATGGCCCGGGACTGCGGCGGCGAGGTGCGGCCGGCGCCCCGCCGCTCCTACGGGCCCGCGACCCTCCGCCGCAACGGCGCGAGCCGGCTGTTCGAGGGCGTTCCGGAGGAGTTCCGGGTGTGGGCGAGCCACGGGGACAGCGTGCAGGCCCTGCCCGAGGGCTTCCGGGGCGCCGCCCGCACCGAGGCGGCCGGCGTCGCGGCTTTCGAGAACGAGGAGTCCGGGCTCTACGCCCTCCAGTTCCACCCGGAAGTCGTCCACACGGAACACGGCGCAACCCTGTTGCGCAATTTCGCGCTCGACATCTGCGGGATGGCGGGCGGGTGGTCGCCACGGTCCCACGCCGAGCGCGCGGTGGCCGCGATCCGGGAGCAGGTGGGGGACGGAGGCGTGGTCTGCGGCGTCTCCGGGGGAGTGGACTCGACGGTGACCGCGATGCTGGCGCACCGCGCCGTCGGGGACCGCCTCCACTGCATCTTCGTGGACAACGGGGTGCTCCGGAAGAACGAAGCCCGGCGGGTGGCGGAAGGCTTCCGGCAGGGTCTCGGGATCCCGCTCCGCGTGGTGGACGCCTCCGCGAGGTTCCTCGAGCGCCTCGCCGGGGTGCGGAGTCCGGAGCGCAAGCGCAAGGTCATCGGCCGGGAGTTCATCCGGGTGTTCGAGGAGAGCGCCCGCGAGATCCCGGGGGCGGCGTTCCTCGCCCAGGGCACGCTCTACCCGGATGTCATCGAGAGCGTTTCCGTCCGGGGGCCTTCGGCGGTCATCAAGAGCCACCACAATGTGGGCGGGCTGCCGAAGCGGATGCGGCTGAGGCTGGTGGAGCCGCTGCGGGAATTGTTCAAGGACGAGGTGCGGGCGCTCGGAAGGGACCTCGGCGCCCCTCCGGAACTCGTCTCCCGCCATCCCTTCCCGGGCCCCGGTCTCGCGGTGCGGATGCTCGGGCCGGTGGAGCCGGCCGGGCTGGAAACGCTCCGCGAAGCGGACGCCATACTCGAAGAGGAACTCGTCGCCTCCGGCTGGTACGACCGCGTCTGGCAGGCGTTCTGCGTGCTCTTGCCGCTGCGCACGGTCGGGGTGATGGGGGACGCCCGCACCTATGAGCGCGTCGCAGTCCTCCGGGTCGTGGAGAGCCGCGACGGGATGACCGCGGACTGGGCGGCGCTTCCCGCCGACCTCCTGACCCGGGTTTCCAACCGGATCACCGGCGAAGTCCGCGGCGTGAACCGGGTGGTCCTGGACATCACCTCGAAACCGCCGGGCACCATCGAATGGGAGTAACGCCCCCCGCGGCCGCGCGGCCGTTCGCGCACCTCCACACGCATACCGAGTACTCGCTCCTCGACGGGATGAGCCGGATTCCCGGGCTCGTCCGACGGGCCGCGGCGGACGGGATGCCGGCCGTGGCGATCACCGACCACGGCAACCTCATCGGCGCGTTCAAGATGCACCGGGCGGCCCGCGAAGCGGGCATCAAGCCGATCCTCGGTTGCGAGGCCTATGTGGCTCCGGGCAGCCGGAAGGAGAAGAACAAGGACGCCGACAACCAGCACCTGGTGCTGCTCGCGAAGAACGAGACCGGCTACCGGAACCTGCTGCGGCTGACCTCCATCGCCCACAAGGACGGCTACCACTACAAGCCGCGGATGGACTTCGACCTGCTCGAGGAGCACCACGAAGGACTCATCGCCCTTTCGGCCTGCCCCAAGGGGATCGTGCCCCGCGAGATCGTGGAGGACGGCGACCCGCTCGAGGTCGCCGGCCGCTACCTGGAGGTCTTCGGCAAGGGCAACTACTTCCTCGAGATCATGGACCACTCTCCCGCCGGGGAGCCGGAGGGGGCGGCGGCGCGGCTGAGCGGACTGGAACGCCGAATCGCGGAAGGAGCGATCCAACTCTCGCGGCGGACCGGGATTCCGCTGGTGGGCACCAACGACTCCCACTACGAGGGGCGGGGAGACGCCCGCGCCCACGACTTCCGGCTCTGCATCAGCACGAACACCACCTACTCGAGCGAGAAGCGGCTCCGGTTCGACTCCGAGGAGTTCTATTTCAAGTCCTCCGCCGAGATGCGGAAGGTGTTCGCCTCCTGCCCGGAGGCCTACGCGAACACGCTGGAGATCGCGGAACGGATCGAAGACTACGACCTGGTCCGGAAAGAGAGCCTGCTTCCGGATTTCGAGGTTCCCGCGGACATCACGCTCGACGAGCACTTCGAGCGGAGCGTCCGGGACGGGCTCGCCGCGCGCCTCGAAGTCGAAGCCGCCCACGGCGAGCGCCCGCCCCGTTCCGACTACGAGGCGCGGCTCGAAGTCGAACTCGGCGTGATCCGCCGGACCGGGTACTCCGCGTACTTCCTGATCGTCCAGGACTTCGTCCGTTTCGCCCGGCGGAAGCGGATCCCGGTGGGGCCGGGGAGGGGTTCCGCCGCGGGCAGCCTGGTCGCCTACGCGCTCGGCATCACCGGCATAGACCCGCTCGCCCACGGCCTGCTCTTCGAGCGGTTCCTGAACCCGGACCGGGTGAGCCCCCCGGACATCGATGTGGACTTCTGCGAAATCCGGCGCGAAGAGGTCCTCGACTATGTGTCGGAGAAGTACGGCAGCGACCGGGTCGCCCAGATCCTGACCCTCGGCACGCTCCAGGCGAAGTTGGCGGTCCGGGATGTGGCCCGGATGCTCGAAGTGCCGGGCGCGGAGATCGACCGGCTGGCCAAACTCATCCCCGACGGGGTGGGGCTGGAACAGGCGTTCGAGCGCGAACCCCGGCTGAAGGAAGCGGTCGGGAGCGACCGGCGGCTCACGGAGATCTTCGAGATCGCGAAGCGGCTCGAAGGGCTGGCCCGGAACATCGGGACGCACGCCGCGGGCGTGGTGGTCGCGCCCCGCCCCCTCGAAGAGGTGCTGCCGCTCTACCGCGATGTGGAGCCGGCCGGCGGCCGGGGAGCGGCCGCCGCCGGCGAGGGGCGCCGACGGACCCAGTTCGACATGAAGGACTGCGAGGCCGTCGGTCTGTTCAAGATGGACTTCCTCGGGCTCCGGGCCCTCACCCAGATCGAGGACTGCGCGCGGCGGATCGAAGAGGACCCGGACCTCGAACTCCCCCCGGGAGAAGCGGACGCGGTCCGCGCCATCCGCGACGGCGACTTCGAGAAGGTGCCGCCGGATCCCCGGGCCTTCGAGTTGTTCTCCCGGGCGGACACCGACGGCCTCTTCCAGTTCGAGAGTTCCGGGATGCGCCGCCTGCTCGCCCGCTACCGGCCGGAGACGCTCGACGACCTCGCGGCGCTCAACGCGCTCTACCGGCCGGGGCCGCTCGAGAGCGGCATGACCGACGAGTTCGTGGAGACGAAACGCCAGGGGCGGGACTCCCGGAAACTGGACGAGCGCGTACGCCGGCTGTTCACCGAGACCCGCGGGCTCATCGTCTACCAGGAGCAGGTGATGTGGGCGGCGCGGGAACTCGCCGGCTACTCGCTCGCCCAAGCGGACATCCTGCGGAAGGCGATGGGCAAGAAGGATCCCGCGGTCATGGCGGCCCAGGAGAAGGCCTTCGTCGAAGGCGCCTCGGAGCGGGGGCTCCCCCGGAAGGTCGCGCAGGAGACCTTCGCGCAGATCGCCAAGTTCGCCGGGTACGGGTTCAACCGCGCGCACGCTGTCGGGTACGCCCTCGTGGCCTATGTGTCCGGCTGGCTCAAGGCCCTCTACCCGGTGCACTTCATGGCCTCGCTGCTGACCGCGCAGCAGCGTTCTTCGGACAAGGACGACCGGATCGCGCGGACGCGGAACAGCGCCGAGGAACGCGGCATCCGGGTGTTGCCGCCTGACCTCCGGTCGAGCGGCGCCGACGCCCGGGTCGAAAAGGGCGCGGTGCGCTTCGGGCTCGCCGCGCTCAAGGGAGTGGGGCAACCGGCGGCGCGGGCGGTGGTCGAAGCGCGGGAAACCCTCGGCGGGGTCCGCACCCTGGCCGAACTCCTGGGGGAGTTGGACCTCCGGGCGGTGAACCGGGGCGTCCTAGAGGCGTTCGCCGGCGCCGGGGCGCTGGACTTCCTGGGCGTCCCCCGTTCCCAGGTGTCGGCCGCCATCCCCCAAGCGATCCGAGCCGCCCAGCGGGCCCGCGCCCGGAAGGACGAAGGGGCGCAGGCGCTCTTCGGCGGCGGGGGCGAACGCCCTGCGGACGCCTTCGCGGAGGCGCCGGAGTGGAGCGAGGAGGAGCGGCTGCGGCGGGAGCGGGAGGCGCTCGGCTTCTATTGGCGCGGGCATCCGGCGAAGGCTTACCGGGAGGCGCTCCGCGGCTGGGTCTCCGGGCCGATCAGCAGCGTGACGAGTTCGGGCGAACAGGAAGTGCGGATCGTGGGGCTCGTGCGGCGGCTGCGGAAACGGACGACCCGCGACGGCCGGCCCATGGCCAACTTCGCGGTCGAGGACGAGACCGGCCACCTCTCCGTGGTGGTGTTTCCCGGAGAGTGGGAGCACTGTCCGAGCCTCGAACAGGAACCGGCGGTCTGCGTCTCCGGGCGGACGCGGAAGGACAGCGGCGCCTCTGCCGACGACCCGCCGGAGATCTCGGCGTCCCGGGTCCTCCTCGCGTCGGCGGCGCCGTTCGAGTTCGCCCAGCGGGTGGATCTCGAAGTCGCGGATCCGACGGAGGTTCGGCGGAGTCTGGAACTCCTGGTGGGTCGTCACCCGGGGACAGCGACCTTGCAACTTCGACTGGGGGCGAAGGGGGCCGGGTCGGCGCTGCGGGTGGGCGCCGGCGTTCGCCCGAACGCGGAGTTCGCCGCCGAGGCGATTTCCGTTCTCGGCCCGGACGCCGTGTGGCTGAACGACCGCCCGCTCCCGTCCTTCGCGCTCCGGTCGGCCTGACCTCGTCCGCCCCGGTCCGTCCCGGCCAGCCCCGGGCGGTCCCGGCCAGCCCCGGGCGGCGGGGACGCGTTGGTACGCGGATTGCTATCGCGCCGCCCGCTAAACTGCCCCGCAGTGCAGAGCGAGTTCCTCGACTTCGAGTCCGACATCCGCGCCGCCGTTCTCCGCATCGAGGCGCTGACCGGGTTTCCCGACCGGCGTCGGGAGGAGATCGCCCGGCTCGAACGCGAACTCCGCCGCGTGCGGGAGCGGGTCTATGGCGGTCTCACCCCGTGGCAACGCGTCCAGGTGGCGCGCCACCCGGAGCGGCCGTACTGCCTCGACTATGTGGAGCGGCTGTTCACCGGGTTCACGGAACTCCACGGCGACCGGCGCTTCGCCGACGATCCGGCGGTCGTCGGAGGTCCGGCCTGGTTCGCCGGACAGCCGGTGATGGTCATCGGCCAGCAGAAGGGCCGGGACACCGCGCAGCGGATCCGCCGGAACTACGGGATGCCGCGTCCGGAGGGCTACCGGAAGGCGCTCCGGCTCATGAAACTGGCGGAGAAGTTCCAACGCCCGGTGATCACCCTGGTGGACACCCCCGGAGCGTTCCCGGGGATCGAGGCCGAGGAACGGGGCCAGGCGGAGGCGATCGCCGTGAACCTGCGGGAGATGGCCCGACTGGAGGTCCCGATCGTGGTCGCGGTGATCGGGGAGGGCGGAAGCGGCGGCGCGCTCGGCATCGCGGTGGGGGACCGGATCCTGATGATGGAGAACGCGGTCTATTCGGTGATTTCGCCGGAAGGATGCGCGGCGATCCTGTGGAAGAACCCCGACAGCGTCCGGGACGCCGCCGCCGAGGCGGCGAAGCGGATGCGGATCACGGCGGGCGAGCACCTCGAAAACGGCATCGTGGACGAGATCGTCCCCGAACCCGCCGGCGGCGCGCACGCCGATCCGGACCTGGCGGCGGAACTGCTGGGGGAGCGGCTGCGCCGCGCGCTTCGAGCGGTCTCCGGGCTCGCCCCGGCCGAAAGGCGGCGCGAGCGGTTTCGGAAGTTCCGCGGCATGGGGCGGGTCGGTCTCGAAGAGTTCGATCCGGAGGAGGTGGGAGACCTCGAATTCGGCGCGCCCGCTCCCGGCGGGGGCGCCCCGGCCACCGGCGCCCGGGCGTCGGGACCGCGCTAGAGGGCGCGGGCCGAGAGCGCGGGGTCTCCCGACGCCCCCGAGTACGGACTGCATTCCGTCATGCCTCCCTCCCCGAGCGCCCGGCCGCTCCGGCGGTTTCTCCGGCGGGCGTCGGCGGCGCTCGTTCCGGTGCTGGCGGTGGCCGCGTTCTCGGCCTTCACCGCGTTCTTGGTCCTGCGCCTCCGGGAAGGGTTCGACCGCCGGGTCGCCGGCGAGGCCGCGGAAACCACCGAGGAGCCGGAAGATGTGGTCTCCCGCGCGATCGAGTTCACGCTGGACGAGCAGGGCGAGCCGCTCCTCCGGGTGGTCGCCGAGGAAGCGACCGGGCGGAGCGACGGGGTCCAGCGCTTCCTCGGGGTCAGCGCCCGGTTCTTCGAGACCTGGGAGGGCGGCGACTCGGAGATCGCCGCCGACGAACTGCTGCTGGACGCCGCCGGCGGCTCCTTGCAGTTCCTCGGGAACGCCCGGTTGACCACCGAGGGGCTGGAACTCGGGGGGCCGCACCTGCGCTTTCGCCGGACGCCCGACCAACTGTGGTCGAACGAAGTCGTCCAGTTCGCGACCGAGGACTTCTTCGGGGTGGCGCTCTCGTTCCGGTTCCATCTCGAATCCCGCGAGGTGCACCTGCGCGGGGTGGCGGTCACGCCTTCCGGCGGCGAAGGGGTCTCCGCCGCCGCCGAGAGCGCGGTCTTCGACCCGGAGACCGGGGACACCACCCTGTTCGGGGAAGTGGAAATGGCGAGCGACGAAGTGATCCTCACTTCCCGGGAAAATGTGGTCCTGCGCCGGGACCCGGAACTCGGCCGTATCGTCGCCGTCGAGGCCGGGTTCGGAAGCCGGCTGCTTCTCGCGGCGCGAGCGCCGGAGGCGGCGTCGGGGGCGGCGGAGGCGCCAGGCGCCGACGAGGAGGGCGCGGAGGGGGCGCCGGGCTCTGCGGCGTCGGAGGAGGCGGCGGCGGTCGATGGCGGCGAGGAGCGGACGGCCGGGGCGGCGGCTCCGGTCCTCCACGGGGACTTCGTCCGGATCGAAATCGGGGAGGGGCGGCGTCCGCGGAGCATCGCGGTGGAGCAGGGCCCGCTGCTCCGCACGCCGGACGGCGCCGAACTCCGCGGCGACCGGGCGGAAGTCCGCTTCGCCGAATCCGGTGAGGAGGGGCGCCGGCGCGGGCACATGATCCGCTTCACCGGCGATGTCCGCTCCGAAGTGCTGACTCGGGGCCCGGACGAACGGATCGTGCGGGTCGAATCCGATCGCGCGGAGATCTCGCTCGACGCCGGCGGCGACCCGGAGCGCGGCCAGTTCCGGGGAGGGATCCGGGTGGACGCCGGCGGGGCGCGGGCGTTCGCCGAGATGGCCTACTGGGACGGTGACTCCACGCTGGCGCTCGGCGGCTCTCCCCGGGTCGAGGACTCGGCGCTGCTCGACCTCGAAGCGCGGCAGATCATCGTGGTGGTCGGCGAGGCCACCGCGATCGAAGCGAGCGGCCGGGTGGCGGCGCGCTTTTCGGTCTCGCGGCTGTCCTGGCTGCCGGGCGAGTTCGAGAGCGCCGGCCTCTTCGCCGAGGCAGCGCGGATGGAGAGCGGCAGCGGGCGGGCGCTGTTCGAGGGGGAGGTGCGCCTCCTGTTCGGCGGGAGCCGGTTCGAGTCGGAGGAGTTGGAACTCGACGCCGAAGAGCGCGTCCTGGTCGCCGCCGGCGCGGTGCGGAGCGCGATGGAGATCGGTCTCGACCGGGGCGGGGCGGGCGGCGGCGGCGACAGCGCCGTCGGCGACGGCGTGAACGGGGACGGTTCGGGAGGCGAAGGCCACGCAGGCGAAGGCCCGGCAGGCGAAGGCCCGGCGGGCGAAGGCGGGGCGGGGGCCGCCCGGTTCACGGCGCGCGCGGAGCGGTTCGACTTCCGGGCGGCGGAGGGGCGGATGCGCTGGAGCGGGACGCCGAGTCTCGAAGTCACCCTCGGGGACGAAGGCGAGGCGCCGACCCGGGTCACCGCCGGGGAAGTCTCGGCCGAACTCAGCGAGTCGGGCGCCATGACAGCGGTGGTCGGCGACCACGCCGCCCGGTTCGAGCGGAGCGGTCAGCGCGCCGACGGCCGGCGGATCCGTTACCGGCCGGAAGAGGGGATCCTCGAAGCCTGGGGCGCCCCGGCGACCGTAACCGCCGACGGGCGCTCTTCCGAGGGCGGCCGGTTGCGCATCGAATTCGACGGGGCCCGGTCCGAGGCGGAAGCGAGCCGGGCCCGGCGGGCCTCCGCCCGCAGCCGGCGGAACCGGGGAACGGGCCGATGAGCGAAGACTCCCGTCTCCCGGTGGAGCGCCGGGTCTTCGCCTGCCGGGGCCTCGTGAAGCGGTACGGCCGGAGGCGGGTGGTGAACGAGGTCGCCGTTTCCGTCTCGAGCGGGGAGGTGGTCGGGTTGCTCGGGCCGAACGGCGCCGGGAAGACGACGACCTTCCACCTGATGGTGGGGTTCACCCGGCCCGAAGCCGGCGCCGTTACCCTCGACGAACAGGACCTGACCGACATGCCGATGCATCGGCGGGCCCGTTGCGGCATCGGGTACCTCCCGCAGGAGCCCTCCATCTTCCGGGGCCTGACCGTCGAGGAGAACCTCCTGGCGATCCTGGAGACCGTGCCGGGGATGCGCCGGGCCGCCCGGAAGCAGCGGGCCGCGGAACTCCTCGCCGACCTCGGGCTCGGCGAGCGGGCGAAGAACTTCGGGCGCTCGCTCTCCGGCGGGGAGCGCCGCCGCGCGGAAATCGCCCGCGCGCTCGCCCGGGACCCCGCCTTCCTGCTGCTCGACGAGCCCTTCGCCGCCATCGACCCGATCGCCGTTTCCGAGGTGCAGCGCATCGTGGCCCGGCTCCGCGACCGGGGCCTCGGCGTGCTGGTCACCGACCACAGCGTCCGCGAGACCCTGCAGGTCACCGACCGGGCGTACATCATCGAGAACGGGCGGATCCTCTTCGAAGGGCCGCCGGAGGAACTCGTCCGGAATCCCGAGGTCCGCCGCACCTACCTCGGCGAAGAGTTCGAGTGGCGATGAGCCCGTCCCAAAAGCCCCGTCTCGCCGCGGTCGTCCGGCAGCAGCAACGCCTCACCCTCACGCCGCAGGTCCGCCAGACCATCGAGATGCTCTCCATGCCGATGACGGAACTGCAGATGAGGGTCGAGCAGGAACTCGTGGAGAACCCGGCGCTCGAGGAAGTCCTCGAGGGCGAGGAGGAGTCGGACGACGAGGACGCCCCGGCGCCGGAAGCCGAGGCCGAGTCCGCCGACGGGGCCGCCGACGGAACCGGGGAAGAGGCCCGGCAACCGACCGCCGAGGAGGTCGCCACCGCGCCGGAGAAGGACGCGATGGCGGAGATCGAGACCCGGGACTTCTTCGCCGAGAACTACGATAACACCGGCGGGCTGGCGCTCTCGGAGGAGCCTCCCCCGCTGGAGCGGACGCTTCCGGCCGGCCGGACGCTGGCGGAACACCTGCGGGAGCAACTCGGCCTCGCCGTTTCCAGCGAGGCGGAGCGCGCCGTCGGGCTCCACATCATCGGCAACCTCGACGAGCGCGGCTATCTCGACGCCTCGGTGGACGACCTGGCCCGCTCGAGCGGCGCGAGTCCCGACGAAGTGGAAGCGGTCCGCCAGCAGATCCTGCGGTTCGACCCCACCGGCTGCGCCTGTCTCGACCTGCGCGAGTGCCTGCTCGCGCAGGTGGAGGCGCGGGAAGGGGACACCGCCCTCCTCGAGAAGATCGTGGCCGACCATCTCGAGCAGGTGATGGCGGAACGGTTCCGGGAAGTCGCGGAAGCGACCGGCGCGGAGCCGGATGCGGTCCTCCGGGCGATCCGCCGCATCGGCGAACTCTCCTTCCGGCCGGGAGAGGCTTTCGCCGCCCCGACCCCGTATCGGGTCGTCCCCGATGCCCGGGCGTACCGCTTCAACGGGGAGTGGCGAGTGGAGATGAACGACTCGATCCCCCGGCTGCGGGCGAGTCCGGCCTACCGGGAAGTCATCGGTTCGCCGCGGGAGCACACCGCCGAAGAGCAGAAGTTCGCCCGCGAAGCCTGGTACCGGGCCAAGGGGTTCCGGCGGTCGGTCGAACAGCGCCAGTTGACCGTGCGGCTCGTGGCCGAAGACATCGTGCGCAAGCAGACGGACTTCCTGAGCGAGGGGATCGACCGCATCCGCCCGCTGGTGCTGGCCGATGTGGCCCGGGACATCGGCCGGGCGGAGTCCACGGTCTCCCGGGTGGTCAGCAACAAGTACCTGCAGACGCCGCGCGGCATCGTCCCCTTCCGCCGGTTCTTCCACAGCGCGCTGGCGCTTCGCGACGGACGGCAGGTGTCCTCGGAGGCGGTCCGCGCGCGCATCCGGCGGATCGTCGAACGGGAGGATCCGGAGTTCCCGCTCGCCGACGACCAGATCGTGCAGTTGCTCGACCGGGAAGGGATCATCATCGCTCGCCGGACCGTCGCCAAGTACCGGAAGGCGATGCGGATCCCCTCGTCGAACGACCGCCGGGCGCGCCACCGGCACCGGTTGCCGGAAGGCGCGAGCCGCTCCGGCCGAGCCGGCTGACCGCGGCGGCCGACGGCGCGCGGTTGACCGGCGCGCCGCGGGTCGCGGATACTCGCCGGCCGATGATCGGCATCGTCGTGGTGACCCACGGGCAGTTGGCCCGCGAACTCGTGGCGGCGGCGGAGATGATCGTCGGGGACGACATCCCGAACGCGACCGCGGTCTCCGTAGGTTGGTTCGACGCCGCGGAGGAGGCCCGGAAGGCCATCCTCGGCGCGGTCAACCGGGTCTCGGCCGGGGAGGGCGTGGTCCTCCTCACCGACATGTTCGGGGGCACTCCGTCGAACCTGGCCCTGAGCCTGCTGTCGGAGTCGCGGGTGGAAGTGGTTACCGGCGTGAACCTGCCGATGCTGATCCGCCTGGTCTCGATACGCGAGGAGGAGCAGGTGGGGCTCGCCCAGGCGGCGCAGGAAGCGGTGGCCCAGGGCAAGGAGAACATCTATCGGGCTTCGGAACTCCTGGCCGGCGGCGCCGGCGCGGGCGAACCGTCCGGCGGGAGCGCGACGCCCGGCGCCCCGGAGGACGGAGGCGGGTCGTGACCTCCGGGGCCGGGCCCCGGCCGCCGGCTTCGTTCGCGTCCCGGGCCGGCTGAGACCCGCTGCGCCGTGCCCAGCCGAACGGTCACGGTCCCGAACCCGCGCGGGCTGCACGCCCGGGCCTCCGCCCGGTTCGTGAAGACGGCGGCGGCCCACGACGCGGTGGTGACCGTCACCCGGGGCGAAACGACGATCGACGGCAAGAGCATCGTCAGCCTCCTCTTCCTGGCGGCGGCGAAAGGGACCCGCATCACGATCCGCACTTCCGGGCCCGAGGCGGACTCGGCGCTCGCGGCGCTGTGCCGTCTCGTCGAGACCGGCCTCGGGGACCCGGAAAGCCGCGGCCGAACGGACGGGGACGACCGGACGAGGAACCGGGCGCCCGACCCGGGCCGAGGGAGGAGCGAGTGATCCGCGGGGCGGCGCCTTCCGCCTCCCGCCGGCGCCGCTCCGGCCTGGTCCTTCGCGGGGAGGCGGCCGCTCCCGGTATCGCCGTGGCGCGCGCCGTGTTGTTCGAGCGGCTCGTCGTGCCGGTGTTCCGCCTGGCGATCTCCCGCCGGGAGACGGCCGCCGAGATCCGGAGGTTCGCGCGGGCGGTGGACGAAGCGGAGCGGCAACTCGAGCGGATCCGCGACTCCACCCTCGCCGCGCTGGGCAAGGACCCCGCCTACCTCTTCGAGGCGCAGCGCCTCATGTTGCGCGATCCGCTCCTCGCGGACCGCGTCCGGTCGGAGATCCGGGAACGCCGGGTCAACGCCGAGTGGGCGCTCCGCAGCGTCCTCCAGGAGTTGGAATCGGTCTTCGACGGGTTGGCGGACGAGTACCTGAAGCAGCGGAAGGGCGAAATCGCGGATGTCGGCGGGCGGCTGCTCCAGAACTTGGCCGGCCCGACGCATCCGGCGCCCGAGCGAGGAGATCGGAAACAGGTCGTCGCCGCCGAGGACCTCCCTCCGTCGGACGCCGCCGAACTGGACTGGAGCCGCACTTCGGGCATCGTGATGGAGGCGGGCGGGCCGACCTACCACACCGCGATCCTCGCCCGGACCCACGATGTGCCCTGCGTGACCGGTGTTCGCGGCCTCCTGCGTCACCTGCGCATCGGGGCCCCGATCGTGGTGGACGGTTTCGAAGGGATCGTCGTCGTCGGCCCCACGCGGGACACGCTGCTCGACTACCGGAGGCGCCGGGTGCGCGTCCGGGAGCGCCGCCGCCGCCTGCGCGCAGCCGCCGCCGGCCGCGCGGCGACGGCGGACGGCAAGGAGATCGCGGTGATGGCGAACCTGGACGAGCCCGGGGAACTCGACCTCGTCCGGCGGAACGGCGCCGACGGGGTGGGGCTCTTCCGAACCGAAGGGCTCGCGGCGCGGGAGATTCCGGACGAAGAGGAGCAGTTCCGGATCTACCGCGGCCTGGCGGAGGCGCTTCGGCCCGACCCGTTGGTGATTCGCGCCTTCGACCTGGACGCCACCAGGATCGGGCGGGCCCCCGAGCCGAATCCGGCGCTCGGGTTGCGCGGCATGCGGCTCCTGGCCCAGGCCTCGACGATTTTCGAGACCCAGATCCGGGCGGTCCTCCGCGCCGCCTGCTTCGGCGATGTCCGGTTCCTGTTCCCGATGGTGGGCGGGCTGGAGGAATACCGGGCGGCGAGGACCCATGTGAACGCCGCGCAGCGCGCCCTCCGCCACCGGCGGGCGGAGTTTCGACCGGCGCCGCTCGGCGCGATGCTGGAGGTGCCCTCGGCGGCGGCCACGGCGGACCACTTGGCCGAAGAGGCGGAGTTCCTGAGCGTGGGGACGAACGACCTGCTGCAGTACCTCTTCGGCGCCGACCGGGCGAACGAGCGGGTGGCGGGAGTGGGCGACGCCCTCCATCCGGCGCTGCTCCGCGCGATTCGATTCACCGCCCGCATGGCGGCCCGGAAGAAAACGCCGCTGACGGTGTGCGGCGAAATGGCGGCGGACCCGCTGGCCATCCCGCTGTTGATCGGGTTCGGGGTCCGCTCCTTCTCGCTGACGCCTCACGCCGTTCCCGAAGCGAAGCGGATCGTCTCCGGGATCCACACCGGGGAGGCGGCCGAACTCGCCCGCGCCAGCGTGCGCCTCACCACCGCCCGCCGGGTCCGCGCCCGCCTGCTGCGCCGAGCGGCCGGGGGGGCTTCGGCCGGTTCGAACTGAACGGACGGACAGCGGCGCCGCGAGGGGGAAGCGTCGGAGGGATCTCGCTCTTCGGTGATCGAGGCGTCAACGGGAGTTACCGCCAACTGCGGGGTTCCTGGGCGCCCCGGATCTCCGGGAACGGCGTCCGGGTCGAGACTCCCGGTTCGAACAGGGCCTCCACGACCAAGTGGGCGGCGCCCCGTTCCGCTTCGATGCGGCCGGCGGCGCCGAGGAAAGTGCGCGTGCGGGCGAGCCGCCGGTTGCGTCGGAAGACATCGGCCCAGAGGATCAGGTTCACGAATCCGGTCTCGTCCTCGAGCGTCATGAAGACCACGCCGGAAGCCGTGCCCGGCCGTTGGCGGCAGATGACGATTCCGGCGTAGCGCGCTTCCGCGCCGCTCGGCAGCGCCGCCACTTCCTCCGCGGTGGGGAAGCCGGCGGCGGCGAGTCGGCTGCGGAGCGGCCGGAGCGGATGGCCGCGGGTGCTGTGGTGTTTCGTCCGGAGGTCCCAGACGATGGACTCGAAGTCGTCCGGGGAAGGAAGCGGCGGGGACGACTCCCGAAGCAGCGGCCGGCCCGGGGCGGCGCCGGCCGGGTTTCGGCCGAGCGCTTGCCAGATCGCCTCCCGGCGGTTCGCCGGGCCGAGCCGGTGGAACGCGTCGGCCTCGGCGAGCGCCAGGAGCGCCTTTCGCCGGAGACCGGTGCGGCGGGCGAAAGCGGCGACCGAGCCGAAGGGGGCTTCGCCCCGGGCGGCGGTGACCCGTTCGCCATCGGCCTCGCCGAGCCCCTTCACATACCGGAGCCCCATGCGCACCGCCGGGTCGGGAACCGCCGGGTCGGCGTTCGCATCCAGGGAGCAGTCCCACTCGCTTTCCGCCACATCCACCGGGAGGAATCGGACGCCCCGGCGCTTGGCGTCTTCGACGATGGTCGAAGGCGGGTAGAAGCCCATCGGCTGGGCGTTCAGCAGGGCGCAGGCGAACTCCGCCGGGTAGTGGCAGAGGAGGTACGCGCCGGCATAAGCGATCAGGGCGAAACTGGCGGCGTGGCTCTCCGGGAAGCCGTATTCGCCGAAGCCCCGAATCTGCTCGAACACCCGCTCGGCGAACTCCCGGTCTATCCCCTTCGCCTGCATCCGGGAGATGAGCCGCGCCCGGTGGCGGTCCATCTGCCCGGTGCGGCGAAAGGCGCCCATGTCGCGGCGCAATCGGTCGGCTTCCCCCGGGGTGTAGTCGGCGGCCACGATCGCAAGGCGCATCACCTGCTCCTGGAAGAGCGGGATGCCCAGGGTCTTCTCCAGCACCGGACGAAGCGAGGGATGGGGGTAGTGGATGGGCTCTTCGCCGTTCCGGCGGCGCAGGTAGGGGTGGACCATTCCTCCGGCGATCGGGCCGGGGCGAACGATGCTCACCTCCACCACCAGGTCGTAGTAGTTGCGGGGGGCGAGCCGCGGCAGCATGGCCATCTGCGCCCGGCTTTCGATCTGGAACACGCCGACGGTCTCCGCGCGCCGGATCATGGCGAAGGTCTCGGAGTCGTTCGGCGGGAGGTCGGACAGGGAGAGGTCGAGGCCCCTCGACTCCCGGAGGCTTCGGAAACACCGGTCGAGTTGGGTCAGGGCGCCGAGGCCGAGCAGGTCCACCTTGAAGATGCCCAGTTCCTCCAGGTCGTCCTTGTTCCACTGGATGACGGTGCGTCCTTCCATCGCGGCGTTCTCCACCGGCGACAGCCGACTGATCTCCTCGGCGCCCAGCACGAACCCGCCGGGGTGGATGGAGAGGTGGCGGGGAAACCCCCGGAGTTCGTCCACCAGTCGGATCAGGTGGCGGACCGCCGGGACTTCCGGCTTCCAGCCGGCGGAGCGCAAGCGGTCTTCGTCCACCTCCTCCCGGTGGGAAAAGGCGCGGGCCAGGCGGTCGAGCGGCCGCTCGGAAAAACCGAGCGCTTTCCCGACTTCGCGGATCGCCGAGCGCGCGCGGTAACGGACGGTGTTCGCCACCATCGCGGCGCGCTCTTCGCCGTACTTCCGGTACGCGAACCGGATGACCTCTTCCCGGCGGGAGTGCATGATGTCGAGGTCGATGTCCGGCGGGGAGGCTCGCTCCGCCGAGAGGAATCTCTCGAACAGGAGCCCGAGCCGCACCGGGTCCACCGCGGTGATCCCGAGGCAATAACAGACCGCCGAGTTCGCCGCCGATCCTCGCCCCTGACAGAGGATCTGCCGTTCGCGGCAGAAACTCACGATCTCGTGCATCGTGAGGAAGTACCCGCCGTAATCGAGTTCCCCGATGACGGCGAGTTCGATTTCGAGTTGCCGGCGCACTTCCTCGGGGACGCCTTCCGGATAGCGGCGCCGGGCGCCGGCGAAAGTCAGTTGCCGCAGCCGACTCGAAGAATCGGCTCCGTCGGGGAGGTCGGGTTCGGGGTAGCGGTAACGGATCCGGTCGAGGGAGAACCGGCAGTCCTCCGCGATCTCCAGGGTGCGGGCGGCGGGTTCCGGGGAGTCGGCGAAGAGGGCCGCGAAGTCGGCCGGGGACCTCAGGAAGTGCTCGCCGTTCGGCCGCAGCCGGCGGCCGGCCCGGTCGAGGGTGACCCCGTGGCGGATGGCGGTGAGCACATCCTGCAACCGGCGTCGTTCGGGCCGGTGGTAGAGCACTTCGGTGGCGGCGGCCAACGGGACCCGGTACCGGGCGGCGCGCTCCCGCAGCCGGGCTTCGCGCGGCCGGTCGCTGTCCCGCCGGTGACGGGTCAGCAGGAAGTGGAGGCGGGGGCCGAAAGACTCCCGGAGAAGTTCCGCTTCGCGGTCGGGGGGCGGATCCCGCAGGAGGGAGGAGTCGCCGCCGCCCCAGAGGGCGTGGAGCCCCTCGGCCGAGGCGGCGATCTCGGCGAAGGAGACGCCTCCGGCGCCTTTTCGGGAACGGGGAGGGGGCTTCCTTCCCGAATCCGCGGAGGGAATCGCCGCCGGCCCCCGCCGCCGGCTGCGGGTGAGGAGGCTGCAGAGGTTCCGGTAACCGGTCTCGTCCGCGGCGAGCAGGAGCAGGTGGTCGCGCACCCGGCGCCGTTCTCGTCCGTTTGCCTTTCGGGTTGCCGGGTAGCCGGCCTCCTTCTCGGAGACCGAGACCTCGGCGCCGACGACCAGGCGGACTCCGAGTTCCCGGGCCCGGGAGTGCGCCCGGACCATTCCATGGACGCCGTCCCGGTCGGTCAGCGCGATTCCGGGCAGTCCGAGAGCGCGCGCCTCGGCGACCAGTTCCTCCGGGTGGCTGGCGCCGGTCAGGAAGGAGAAGTTGCTCCGGCACCAGAGGGGGAAGTAGGACGAGGAACTCGAACCGCGCGCCGCCGGTCGCTCCCCGCTCGGGCCCGGCGACCGGGCGCGCTTTCCGAGAGGGGCTTCCCGGCCTCCCGGTGCGTTCGGCCCGACTATTCGACGCGCCCTTCGAGGAACCAGGAGTCCCGCTCCCGGTCGAAGAAGATCCAGCAGACCTCTCCCCGTTCCAGCCGGACGAAGTAGTAGTCGCGGGTGATCGGCCGCCCGGAGAGCCGGCGCCACCAGCCGCCGGAAACCCGGTACGGCCCGGCGCAACCGCGGACCGACCCCCGTTCCAAGGCCCGCCGCAGCCAGTCCCGGGTTTCGGGGCCGCTCGGACCGGGCAGGGGGAGCGGGCGGTCGTAGATCCTCCGGACGAGCGCTCCCGGTTTCGACTTCGAAACGGGTTCCTGGCAGGGAACGGACTCCGGGCGAACGGGAAAGCGGAAGTTCCCGGGAGGGTCGGCGGAGGCGTCGGGCCGAGTGCCGGGCAGGGCAGGGGGTGTTTCGATCGCTTCCGTCGGTCCGACCGGCGCGAAGCGGAAACTGGCGCCGGGGAGGTGGGCGCTGCGCGATTCGATCCGCACCAGCGCGTCCTCCCCGAATTCGGCGCGGAGGGAAGCGAGCGCCTCCGCCGCCGGCTTGCGGTTCCGCCTCACCGCTTCCCGGCCGCTCCGGCCTTCCGGAACGGGCTTCCGGAGCCCCGGTCGGACGGAGGGATCCTCGAACAGGTTCTGCGGTTCGGACATCTGGAGACCGGCGCGGGCCGAGAGGACCAAGTCGGTCACTCCCGACGCCTCCCCGGAGCAGGTTTCGGTTCCGATCCGGAGCCGCAGCAGGGAGAGCAGCCGCAAGCCGTCCACCGAAGGGCCGGTCGGAGTCACGGAAGCGGCGGCGATCCGTCCGTCTTCGCGCCGCAGTTCGTAGGAGAGTTCGAGGACGGCGAGCCCTTCCCGGGTCAGTTCGTCGAGGATCTCGTCCAGCAGGCGCTTCGCCCGGAACACCAGCCGCTCGTGGCTCGACTCCGGCGGATCGAAAGAGGCCCGGCGCTCCACCGGCGGGTCGGGCCGAAAGACTCGGGCGGCCCGGATTTCGACTTCCCCGGAAGCGAGGCGGTGCAGGCGGTGAGCCGCTTCGCCGTACCGGTTGCCGAGTCCCCGGCCGGAGAGGCGGAGCAGGTCCTCGAGGCGGCGGACTCCGAGTTTTTCCAAGTCGGCGAGCAAGGCGTCGGGGAGTCCGAATCGCACCAGCGGCGCCCGGCCGGCGGCCCGTTTCTCCTCGGCGGGAGTTCCGAAGACCTGTTCACCGAACAGCGCCCGAGCCGCCGCGAAGGCGCCGAAGCGGGAGAAACCGACCGCCGCCGAAGAGCGGAAGCCGATCTGTTCCAAGTCGCTCCGCAGGGCTCCGACCCAGTCGGAGGGGGCGCCGAACATCGTGGAAAGCCCGGAGGCCCGAAGCCAGAAGGCGCCGACGGCGCCGAACCCGGCGAGCGAAGGGCGGACCTCCGCCGCGGACTCGACCTGCGGGCTCCAGCGGTAGAGGCGCTCGGCCAGCCGGGCGACCGCCGCCCGGATCTCGGAATCCGTGATCCGGCCGACCCGGAGGTCGGGGCAGCCGGCGGCGGCCGCCGCCGGACGCATCCCCGGACGGACCCCCTGCCGCGCCGCTTCGCGGTTCACCCAGACGATCGGCTCCCGGGTTTCGTCGCCGGAAACGACCGCCGCCGGCGCGTCCCGCCAATCGGGATAACGCCGGAGCAGCAGTTGCAGCGGCAGCGCCGGCACATCAACACATGCCAGACATGCCTGCGGGGACATCGCATTCCTCCGAAAACCGGAAGCCCGGGGGGAAAGGGGAGCGGGAGAGCGGGCCTTCGCCGGATCTCTTGTCCTTGAGCACGGTGAGGGTGATCCCGTCTTCGCCGTGGCCGGCGTCGTAACGGCCGAGCACCCAGGGGTCGAGCGAGGGGGCGGACGGGGGTTTCTCCGTCAGGGCGACCACCGCGCTCCGGTAGCGCCGCGCCAACCCGGCCAGCCGGGTCAGCGGGGGAACTCTCGGCGTGGAGGCGCCCCTTCCCGCCGGGAGAGGTCGGGATGACGACAGGAAGGAGGAGGGGAAGGGGGCGGAAGCGGACTCGGCCAAGTCCAGCACGATGAGCCCGAAAGCCCCCGACCGGGCGAGCGTCGCGGCGGCGCGGACCTGCTCGGAAGCCGAGGCCAGGCGGAGAAGCGCCAACCGCTCCGGCGAGGCGCCCGCGCGGACGGCGTCGGGGGGGAAGAACGAACTCCCGGTCGTCCCCACCCAGGCGGCGAGGCCGTAACGGGCTTCGTCCCGCTGCGCTTCGGCGACGAGCCCGAGGGCGCAGGAGAGGATCCCGGTGGCGCCGATCCCGGAGACCTCGGTGAGCCGCCCGAGGAGCAGCGGCAGCCCCCAATCCCCGGCCTCCTCCGCCGCCCGCTCCTCCCGCTGCAGCGGAAAGCGGAAGGGGATCGGCTGGCCGTAAGTCCCTTCGCCGAGTTCGGGGAGGGCGGGAACAGCGGCGGCCCGGTTCGAAGCGGGTTCGGGGAGGGCCGGTTCGGGGAAGTTCGATGCGCCCGGGGCGCCCGGACCGAAAGACGGGGCGGGAAAGCGGGCCGGTTCCGGGGGGGGAAGAGGATGGGTGATCGGGTGCATGCGGTCTTCTCGGTCGAACGGGAGGGCAGCGGGGATTCGGTCGGGTTGCTTCGGGGAAGCGGGGGAGGGCGGTAGTTCGGGAGAGCGGTTCGGGAAAGGGGTTCCGGAAAGGGGTCAGGGCAGCCGCCGGCGCACTTCCACCACTTTGCCCAGGATGCGGCAACGGTCCGGGGGCGGGCGGAGGACCTCGAAGGCCGGGTTCTCCGGGCGGAGTTCGAGACGGTTCCGGTCGAGGTGGAGCCGCTTCACCGTGGCTTCGTCCTCGACCAGCGCGACCACGATCTGGCCGGAAACCGCTTCGGTCCGGCGCTCCACGATGACGAGGTCGCCTTCGAGGATGCCGGCGCCGGTCATGCTCTCGCCGCGCACCCGGAGCGCGAAGTAGTCCGACGGATCCCGGGAGTGGGGGATCTCCATCAGGAGGTCCCCGTCCGGGTTCTCCACGGCTTCTTCGAAACCTCCGGCGGCCACCTCGCCGAGCAGCGGAACCGGCGAGAAACCCCGGCGCCGCTCGAAGAGTTCCTCTTCCTCGGGCCCGGAGGGAGTGAACCGATGGTCGTCGAAGGAGATCGGCGGGGCGGCGGCGGCCCGGCTCGGGGTCCGGTCGGCGGGGAGGAGGTATCCGCGGGCGCGCCCCGGCTTCTTGAGCAGCCGCCCCTCGTCCACCAGCGCGGCGAGGTGGGAGCGGACGGTCTCGACGGCGCGGAACCCGAAGTGGTCGCGGATCTCGCGGAGGGAAGGGGAGTCGCCCCGGAGCAACCGCTTCTCGACGAAGCGGAAGATGCGGCCGCGGGTCTGGCCGGGAGGGGTCTTCGGCATGGACGGGGACGATAACAGACATTTGTCTGTTTTTCAAGGCGCGCGATCCCGCGGCGGCTCTCGACCGCCCCGGCGGTCCTCGCGTTCCCTGCGAAGTCCCCTACGGAATTCGCGGCCGGCCGCCGCGCTGCCCGGGCGGCCTACGCCGTTTCTACCCGGACGCCGGCCCCCGGTTTCGGGTCCTCGCCGAAGGGGATGGATCCCCAACCGCCAGGAAATCGCGCGGGGACTTCCGGTCTTCCGCTCGGGAAGGGGAGGGCGCGGCGCCCTCCCCGCCGGCCGCTAGAACGGGACCGGATCTTCCTCGTCGGAGGTGTCCACGCCGGAGACGCCGCCCCCGGCCCGGTCGCGCTCGCGCAGTTTCCGGTCGAGGCCCGGGTCGCCGCCGTAGGCGGAACCGCCCCGGGCGCCGGAGGAACCGGCGCCGCCCCCGCCGCCCCGGCCGCCGCTCGTGGACACCGACTGGGCGTAGGTCTCGGTGACGCGGCGCTCCACCCCGTTCTTGTCGGTGTACTTCCGGCCGCCCACCCGACCCTCCACCAGGACGCGGTGCCCCTTCTCGACCTTCCCCTCCAGCCGGCGGGCGAGGTCCTGGACGGCGGAGACCTGGTGCCACTCGGTCTCCTCCCCCTGCTCGCCGCTCCGCCGGTAGAAGGTCTCGCTCGTGGCGACCCGGATGTTCATCACCGAGAACCCCCGATCCTCGAAGTGGCGCAGTTCCGGCTCGTTGCCCACATTGCCCAGGATGATCGAGCGGTTCATCTGCGGGTCCGCCGTCTCCGGCGTCCGCAGGAGGTCGGCGGCCACATCGGTCGCATAGACCTCGTGCCCGTCCCGGGTGTACTTCCGGGTGCGGAGGCGCCCCTCCACATACACGGGACTGTCGGAAGTGAGGTTCGAGGCGATCTCGGCGCTCTTCGCGCCCCGCACCGAGATGCGGTGCCAGGCGGGACGCTCCCGCATCGCGCCGCTGTCGTCGCTCTCCATGGTGACGGTCTTCACCCCGAAGGTGACGAGTTTCCCGCCGTCCTCGAAGTTGCGCGTCGTCGGCGCGTCGGAGACCGTGCCGCGCAGCACGACCTTGCTGATGTCTCTCATCGGGTCTCTCCGGCGGGCGCGCTCGGCCGCCCGCCCTTCAGTCGCCGGGTTCTCGCGGAGTCAGCGACTCCAACTGCCTCCGGGCGGCGCGGGCCGCCGGAGTTCCGGCGTATATGTCCAGGATGTCTTCGAAAATGTCACGCGCATCGGATTCGTGTCCGAGGTGATGGAGGATGAAGCCCTTCTTGTACCAGGCCTCGCCGACCTTGTTGCTGTCGGGGAAATCGCGGATCACGATCTCGAACTGCTCGAGCGCCGGTTCGAGTTGCTCCACCGCGAGCAGCGCTTCGCCGATGCCGTACCGGGCGTTGTCGGCGAGTTCGCCGCCCGCCGCCGCCACCCGCTCGAACCCGGCGACCGCGAGTTCGTAGCGGCCCTGCAGGTAGTCGGCCTGCGCTTCGAGATAGATCTCGGAGACGCTCGGTTCGTCGAGGACGACCGCCCCGGGGGCGGCCTCGTCCGCTTCGCCTTCGGCGTCCTCGTCCGGGGAGTCCGCCGGAGGCGGGCTGTCGGCGGGTTCCCCGCCGCCGTCCGAGGCCTCGCCGGACGCTTGGTCCGCCCCGTCGGCCGTCGCTCCGACCCTCGCCGCCCGGCGCTGCGCTTCGCGGACCGCCTCCACCTCGACCAGGAGCGCCGAGAGGCGGTCGTCGGCCTGGGCGAAGGACTCGCCGAGGGTCGAGACGCGCTGCTCCATCCGCTCGAGCGCGCTCGCGGTCTCGGCCCGGCTCCGCCGCTCGTCGGCGAGCGTTTCGCCGCGGTCGGCGAGCAGGGACTCCACCGCTTCGGCGAGGGAGTTCTGCGCGTCGGCCAAGGCGTTCAGTTGCGACTGGATCTGGCGGATCTCGGCCAGGATCCGGTCCTCTCCGCGCTGCGCGGCGGCCGCGGCCGGCAGCGCGAGGACAGCGGCGGCGACCGCGGCGAGCGGGAAGGGGCGGGGAGGCGCGGGCCGCGGGGTCACCGGCCGATGATCTCCAGGTGGCCGCGGCGGTTGCGCCGCCAGGCGGTTTCGTCGTGGCCGGGATCGAGCGGGAATTCCTTCCCGTAACTGATGATCTGCAGGCGGTCGCCGGAGACGCCGAGGCGGACCAGGTAGTCCTGCACCGCGCGCGCCCGGCCCTCGCCGAGAGCCAGGTTGTATTCCACCGTCCCGCGTTCGTCGCAGTGGCCTTCGATCAGCACCCGGACGGTGGGGTAGCGGTTCAGCCAGGCGGCGTTCCGCTCCAAGGCCGCCCGGGCTTCGGCGCTGAGGTCGGCGCTGTCGTAGCCGAACTGGACATCGACCAGGACGCCCTGCTCGTTGAGTTCCTCGATGCTCATCGAGCCCACATCGAGAAGGTCCGCTTCCACCCCGGCTTCCGGGGGCAGCGCCAGGATCTCGTCTTCGGTGAGGCTGCTCGCCGACCGGTCGGAACTTTCCGCGGCGGAGGAGGGCGTTCCGGCGGCGCCGGTCTCCGCCGGCGTCTCGGAGGGGGCGTCCGGGGCGCCGGTGGCGGGCGGGCGGCCGGTCGCGCAACCCGCGGCCCCGCCGAAGAAGGCCGAGCCGAGCGCGAACGCGAACAGGACCGGCGCCGCCCCGAGCCGGAGCGCCCGGCGCTCCCGCGCCGACGGGCGCTCCGTGGACTCTCTCCACGGGCTGTTCAGGGGGAGGCGGACGGGGCGGGCGGGGAGGGGCACGGGCGGAGTCACGGGGGCGCGGAGGGGGGGTTGCCCCAACTGGGCATCGTGTTGTTGCCCTCGCTGGTCAACTGGCGCAGGTTCGAGCCGTCCCGGTTCATGGCGAACACCTGCTCGCTCCCGGTGCGGTTCGAGGTGAAGACCAGGTGGAGTCCGTTCGGCGCCCAGGAGGGGCTCTCGTTGCTGCCGCGGCCGGTAGTGAGTTGGCGGGTCTGGCGGGTGCCGAAATCGTGGACGACGATGTCGAAGGGGCCTCGTTCGATGCGGGAAGCGTAGGCGAGTTCGCTCTGCTGCCGGGAGGGTGACCAGGCCGGGGAGTCGTTGTAGGAGCCCTCGAAGGAGACCCGGCGCAGGTTCAGGCCGTCCCGATCCATCGAGTAGATCTGCGGGGAGCCGGTGCGGTCGGAGGTGAAGGCGATCGTCCGGCCGTTCGGCGACCAGGTGGGAGCGGTGTCGATCGCCCGGTTGTCGGTCAGGCGGCGGAGTTCGCTGCCGTCCGCCGCGGCCAGGTAGATCTCGGACTGCCCGTCCCGCGTGGAGGTGAAGGCGATCCACCGGCCGTCCGGCGACCAGGCGGGAGTGAACGACTGGTGGTCGCCGACCAATTTCCGGCCGCGGCCCTGGTAGAGGAACGCCAGGTAGAGCGCCGGGGCCCCCTCCCGGTAGGAGATGTAACTGAGCGCGCGGCCGTCCGGCGACCAGGTCGGGCTGAGGTTCAGGTGCCCGTTGGCGGTGACCGGGCGCTGCCCGAACCCGTCGTAGTCCATCAGGTAGATCTCTTTGCTGCGCTCCCTCCGCCGGTCGGTGGAGAACGCGATGCGCGTCCGCGCCACGCCCAGGTAGCCGCCCGCCTGCAGCAGGAGATCGTCGGAGATCCGGTGGGCGAGCGAGCGGGCGTCTTCCGGCCCGGCGGTGTAGCGGCGGGCGAAGACGCTCTCTTGGGCGCGCACCGCGTGGAGGCGCACCTCGGCGACCAGGCGGTCGTCCTCGATCCGGGCGGTCCCCCGGACCAGGATGTCGGCGCCGATGGACTCCCACTGGTAGTAGTCGAGGTCCCCGGCCGGCGAGCCGGCTTCGGCGATCCGGTAGAAGCGGCGGGGCAGGAGCCGGTACACCGCGGCGTAGGCGATGTCGTTCCACAGGACTTCTCCGATGGCTTCGGCCGCGGCGGCCGCCGCTCCTCCGGCGGGATCGTCCGGCCCCGCCGCCGCAGTCTCCGCCGCCGGCGGGTCGGCGACCGTGAAGTCCGGGATCGCCAGGCGCACCGGACGGCCGGGGCGGGTGATGTCCAGGTACCAGTCGCCGGACTGGCCGGACGCCCGGCCCGCGGAGAGCGTCTCCACGACGACGGCGCCGGCTTCGGGGGCCGGGCCGAGGCGGAGAGCCGCGCCCAGCCGGGGGGCGGCTGCGGCGGTGAGCGCGGCGGCGGCGGCCGCGGCCAGCGCCGCGCGGAGGAGCGGGGATCCCTTCATGCCGCCCTCTCCGGCGGGATCGGCAGGGAAGCCGCCGGGGAGTCTCCGGAGGCCGGGTCGCCATCGCCGTCGCCGCCGGCGGTCTCCGATCCGTAGGTGAACAGCAGGTGGACCCCCACGCGGTCGCGGGGGTAACTCTCCGGCAGCCGGGGCAGGGGCTCCGCCAGGACGACCGCGCGGAGCGCGGAACGGTCGAGGAGGGACTGGCCGCTCGAGGTCTCGACTTCCGCGGCGGAGATCGAGCCGTCGCGGTGGACCGTGAACCGGATCACCACCGTGGCCTTCCCCCGAACCGGGATCTGCTGCCAGTTGGTCGCGATGCGGGCGATCATCTGCCGCTGGTAGTAGGCGTACTCGAAGTCCTGGTCGAATCGGGCGCCGCCCGGCGCGCCGCCGAGGCCGATGCCGCCGGCGCCGCTCGAAGACTGGGCCGCAGCCTGGGCCGGCCGGCGGGAGGGGCGCGACTTCGTGTCCAGCGGGCGGCTCGCGGCGAGGCGGGCGGAGCGGGCCCAGGCGGCGTCCTTCCCCCGGAGCCCGGAGTCGGGTTGCTCCCGAGGGGGGCGCCGGCGTTCACGGGCGTCCGGTACGGGCATCCGGTCGCGGTCTTCGGTGGTGGGGCGGGCGACTCCGGGCCGGCTGTCGGGGGGTTCGGGCGCCGGCGCCGGTTCGGGTTCGGGCGGAGCGGGCGCCGGCGGCTCCGGTTCGATTTCCGGCTCCGGTTCCGGCGGCGGCGCCGGGGGAGGCGGAGCGGCTCCGCCGAGGGAGGGACTCGGGTTGGGTCCGGACATCCCGAGTTCGATGAACGCCGCGGAGGGAGGCGTGTCGGGCGGGGACTCGACGACGGAGACGGCGAACGCCGCGCCGCCGAGGAGGGCGAGGTGGAGGATCGCCGAGCGGAACAGGTGCCCGCCGAACCGGTCACCGGCGGAGGCGGCGGAGGCGGTCACGCGGGCGTTACCGGGGATCGGGGAATGGGGAGTTCAGGCAGGGGAGCGGGGCGAGGGGTCGCAGCGGGATCGGGAGACGGGAGCGGACCGGTCAGGGGACGGGACGCGAACCAGGGCGCGCGAACGGGCGGGCCTTCCGAAGGGCGTCGCGCGGGGAGAGCCGCTCACCGGCCTCGCTGTTCCCCCGGGTAGGCGTACACAAGACCTACGCGGTCGAAACCCGCCCGTTTCATCGTGTCTATGACCTCGATGACCCTTCCGTATTCTAGCGAGGCGTCGCCCTGCAGGTAGCCCTCCCGGGCGCCGCCGAACTCGACGATCTCGCGCAGCCGGTCGCCCAACAGCACCGGGTTCACCGCGGTGTCCCCGACGAAAGTGCGCCCTTCGCCGTCCACGGTGACGATGATCCGTTCGGTGGCTTCGGCGGAGCGCATCCGGGCGGTGGGCAGGTTCACATCCAGCGAGCGGACGAGCAGCGGCGCGGTGACCATGAAGATGATGAGCAGCACCAGCACCACATCCACGAACGGCGTCACATTGATGTCGCTGAGCGCGCCGCCGCCGGCCCCCGAACTCCGCGCGCCGAGCCGGCCGAGCGCCGAGCCGCCCCCGGCGGAGCCGCCGTCCGAACCGCCGGCGAGGTGGGCGCCCATCTCAACGGACGAAGTGCCGTTCCAACTTCGTCACATACTCCATCGAGAACTCGTCCATGCTCGTCCCGATGCGCCGGATCCGGCCCTGGAAGGCGTTGTAGGCGATGACCGCCGGAATCGCGGCGGCGAGTCCGGCGGCGGTGGCGATGAGCGCCTCCGAGACGCCGGGGGCGACCACGCTGATGTTCGCGGTCTGCGTGAAGCCGATGTCCTGGAAGGCGTTCATGATGCCCCAGACCGTGCCGAAGAGGCCGATGAACGGCGTGGCGCTGCCGGTGGTGGCGAGGAAGGTCATCCGGTCCTCCAACCGGGCGGTCTCCGTCGAGGAAGCCCGGAGCAGGGAACGGGCGACCGCTTCCATGTTGCGGACCGAGAGCCGGCCGCCGTCGCCCGAGCCGGAGCGCGACTGGTACCGCATCTCCTGGTACCCGGCCGAGAAGACCTGCGCGAGCGGGCTCTTCGGCATCTTGGGCAGGGCGTCCACCACATCCCCGAACCGCGGCGCCGAGCGGAACAACTGCAGGAATTCGGCGGAGCCGGTCTCCGCCGCGCGCAGCCTCCGGGACTTGCTGAAGATGATCGCCCAGGACACCAGGCTGAAGGCCAGCAGGACGAGCAGCACCGTCCAGGCGACCGGCCCGGCCTCGATGATGAGCGAGAGGACATTGTCGGCGCCGAAAACGCTGCCCCCGGGGTCGAGATCCACGCTGGTGACCCCGCCCGGATCCCCCGCCGGCGGATCCTGCGCCGAAGCGCGCGCCGGCGCCGACACCGGGAGGAGGACGGAGAAGGACGCCGGGAAGAGGAGGACGCCCCGGCGGGTTCGGCGGCGCATTTCGAGGGAGTCGGGCGGCCGGCCGGCCGCCCGCGATCCCGCCTTCACGAGACCGGCGCCGACGGCCGTCCGAGGCGCGGCCGGCCGATACCGGAACCGGCTTCGCGGGCGGGGATTCGGGTGGCCGGCGGAATCACCGAAAGCACAATATATAGTAGCCGACTCGCTTTGACACCACTACCGGTTGGGGTTCGGCCTCCGGACGGCCCGGTCGCCGCCGGCCGCTCCGAAGCGAGTTTTTCCGGCCTCGGAACACCGGCCCGGGGCCTCCCGGAATCGGGCCCGCGAAGCCGTCGCGGGGGGCCGGAGGCGAGGACGCTCCGCTGAGGTCGCCCTGAGGTCGCCCCGCTGAGGTCGCTGCAACGATGCTGGACTGGCTGCGCGTCCGGAACCTGGCGATCCTCCGGGAGGTGTCCCTAGAATTCGGCGCCGGGCTGAATGTGCTCACCGGGGAGACCGGCGTCGGGAAGAGTGTCCTCCTGGAGTCGTTCGCGCTGGCCCTCGGGGGTCGGGCGCGCGGCGGGTTGATCGGTCCCGCCGCGGACCGGGCGGTGGTCGAGGCCGGGTTCTCGGCGGCGGATTTCTCATCCGTCGAGGAAGCGGCGCTCGCCGCGGCCCTTTCGGCGGCGGGGGCCGACGGGGAGGGCGGGGAAGTGGTCGTGCGGCGGGAGATCCGCCCGAGCGCCGCCGGATCGGTCGTGAACCGGATCACGATCAACGGGGCCGCCGCGCCGGTGGCCGGGCTCCGCTCGGTCGGCCGCCGGCTCGCCGAGGTGTACTCTCAGGGAGAGCACTTGGCTCTCCTGCGACCCGGCGCGGCTCGGGAGACCGTGGACGAGACCGGCGGGCACGCCGCGCTCCGCCTCGAGACGGCCGCGGCGTTCCGGGCGTTCGTCGAAGCGGAGCGCCGGCTCGCTCGACTCGACCAGCGCCTCCGCCGCGCCGCGGAGGAACGCGGGGAGATGGAGCGCGCGGTCGCGGAGATCGGGGAGGCGGATCCCCGGCCGGGAGAGCGGGAGGAACTCGGCCGCGAAAAGCGGCTGCTCGGCGACGCGGACCGGTTGATCGCCCGGCTGGACGAGGCCTGGGAGGCGCTCTACGGATCCGAGCGTTCCGCCGGCGTCCTGCTCGGGGTCGCGCGGCGGGCGCTGGACTCCGCCGCCGAGATGGATCCGGTGACGGAGGCGATGCTCCGGGAGCGGCCGGACCTGGTCGCGGAGACCGAGGACCTGGCCTCCTCGATCCGGGAGCGGCGCGAGGCGGTGGATTCCGGGCCGGAGCGGCTGGCGGAGATCGAGGAGCGGCTGGCGTTCCTCCGCCGGCTGGAGCGGCGCTACGGGGCGCCGGCGGACGAACTGGCGGACCTGGCCCGGAAATTCGCGGCGACCTTGGGGGAGTTGACCGAAGAGGAAGACGCGAGACGCCGGGCGGAGTCCGGGACCCGGGAGCGCCGGTCGGCCTACCTGGACGCCGCCCGCCGGCTCACCGAAGCGCGGAAGGCGGCCGGCGCCGCCTTGGGGAAGGCGGTAGAGGCGGAACTGGCCGGTTTGGGCATTCCCCGGGCGCGGCTCCTCATCGCGGTCGAGCCGGCCGGGCCGGACTCCGGGGACGGGGAAGAGGCGCCGGCCGACTCCGCCGAGGCCTTCTCCGAACACGGTCTCGACCGCGTGGAGTTCCGGTTCAGCGCCAATCCGGAGTTGCCGCCGGCCCCGATCTCCGAGGTCGCGTCCGGCGGGGAGGCCTCGCGGTTCTTCCTCGCGCTCAAGGCTGCCGGCGCCGGAAAGGGAGGCGGGCGAACGCTGGTCTTCGACGAAGCGGACAGCGGCACCTCGGGCCGGATCGCCGATGCGGTGGGGCGGCGGCTGGTCCGCCTGGCCGCCGGGCGACAGGTGCTATCCGTGACCCACCTGCCGCAGGTGGCGGCGCTCGGCCGGTCGCACCAGGTGGTCGAGAAACTAGAATCGGGGCCGATGGTGCGCGTCCGCTCGGTGAGCGGGGCGGACCGCACGGAAGAAATCGCCCGAATGCTCGCCGGCCCCGAGGTCACGGACAGCGCCCGCCGCCATGCCGAGCAACTCCTCGCCGGAGTCCGGGAACCGGCTGCCGCCGGCGCCGTCGGCTGAGGGGGCCGTGGATCCCGCCGCCGCTCCTTCCGGCGGCGCGTTCGCGCCGCAACTCGCCGGCGGCGCCGGCAAGTTCCGGATCGAGACCTGGGGCTGCCAGATGAATGTCCACGACTCCGAGAAGATGGCCGCCGGGCTCGGTTCGCTCGGCCTCGCTCCCGGAGGAGACGGGGAGTCCGAAGTCGTCGTGCTGAACACCTGCTCGGTGCGGGAAAAGGCGCAGGAGAAGGTGTTCACCCGGGTCGAGCAACTGGCGCGGGCCGGCCGGCGACCGACCTTCATCGGGGTGGCCGGATGCGTCGCCCAGCAGGAGGGTGAGGCCATCTTCGCCCGCGCGCCGGCGGTGGACTTCGTCCTCGGGACGCAGAGCCTGGTCCGCCTTCCCCAAGTCGTGCGCCGGCTGCGCGAGGGGGAGACCCGGATCGTGGAGACCGGGCGGGATCCCGGCAACCTGGACATTCCGCCGGAGCAGATCTCGCGGATTCCGGGGGTGAAGGCCTACATCACGATCATGGAGGGCTGCGACAACTTCTGCTCCTTCTGCGTGGTGCCCTTCACGCGGGGCCGGGAAAGGCGCCGGAGCGTCGCCGCCATCGTCCGGGAGGCCGAGTCCCTCGTCGAATCCGGCTTTTCGGAGATCCAGTTGCTCGGCCAGAATGTGAACTCCTATCGGGATCCGGACGACGGGCGGGGGTTCTCCGCCCTCCTCGGCGAAGTGAGCCGGGTCGAAGGAATCCGGCGCATCCGCTTCACCAGCCCGCACCCGAAGGACTTCGACCGGGAGTTGATGCTGCGGTTCGCCGAAGGCGGGCCGCTCATGCCCTCGATGCACCTGCCGGCGCAGTCGGGTTCGTCGAGCGTCCTCGCCCGCATGAGGCGGGGATACACCCGGGAAGAGTTCCTCGACCTGGTTCGCGAAGCCCGCGAAATCGCCCCCGGGATCGAGTTCTCGACGGACTTGATCGTCGGGTTCTGCGGCGAGACCCGCGCCGAATTCGAGGAGACGATGACGCTGCTCGACGAGGTGCGTTTTTCTTCGGCGTACTCGTTCCTGTATTCGGAGCGTCCGCACACCCTGGCGTCCAAACGGCTTCGCGACGATGTGCCGCGCGAGGTGAAGACCGCCCGGCTCATGGAGTTGCAGGCGCGTCAACGGGAAATCCAGATCGAGCGGCACCGGGAGATCGTGGGCCGGGAGGTCGAAGTGCTGGTCGAAGGGCCGAGCCGCAAGGGGAACGGGCTCTCCGGGCGGGCGCCGGACAATCGGGTGGTGAATTTCCCGGTTCCCGAATCGGACGACGCCGGGTTCGCCGACTGGGTGGGCGCCTTCTGCACGGTGCGGATCACCGGCTACGGCCCGAACAGTTTGGTCGGCGCCCTGGTGCGCGCCGCCGGCCGGCCGCGGCCGCTGCCGGACTTCACCGAATCCGCTGCGGGCGGAGCCGAGGCCGACCGGCTGCTTCCCCTGCCGGTGGTCCAGCCCGCCCGCCCGAGCGCGGCTTCCACCCACCTTTCCTGAGAGCGGGCGGGGCGTGGCGGCGGAACGGACGGCCGAACGGCGCCCGCGGGTCGAGAAGGACTCGGCCCGCGAGATCGAGATGACCATCAAGGCCATCCTCATGGTGCCGAAGACCAGCGCCGCGGTGGTGTTGCTCAAGGAAGAGCCGGGCGAGCGGGAGATCCCGATCTGGGTCGGGGCGGCGGAAGTGCGGGCCATCGGCCTCCAGGTGGAGAACTACGAGCCGCCGCGCCCGTTCACCCACGACCTGATCCGGGAGTTGCTCCGCGAACTCGATGTCCGGGTCACCAAGGTGGTCATCCACGATGTGCAGGACAACACCTTCTTCGCGCACATCCACATGGAACAGAAGCGCCAGCGGCTGGCGGTGGACGCCCGGCCGAGCGACGCGATCGCGGTGGCGCTGCGGACCCGGGCGCCCATCTATGTCCATGCCCGGGTGATGGAGCAGAGCGCCCGGACCACCGAGGAACTGGTCGCCGATCCCCCGGACGACACCGAGGCGCTCGGCGACTGGCTCGAGGGGCTGGACGAGGACGATCTCGGGGATCCCCACTGACGGCCGTCCGCCGAATCCCGCGTGGCCGTAACCATCACCGTCGCGAACCAGAAGGGCGGCGTCGCGAAGACCACGACCTCGGTGAACCTGGCGGCGGCCCTCGCGGCGGCCGGACGCGCCACCCTGCTGGTGGACGCCGACCCCCAAGCCAACGCCTCGGTCACTTTCCTCGGGCCGGACCTCGAAGGGCCGACGATGTTCGAGGCGTTGACCGACGAAGCGAAGTTCCGCGACATCATCCGCGAGACGCCGGTGGAGGGCCTGTCCGTCGCCCCGTCCCGCATCTCGCTCGCCCGGCTGGAGCGCCAACTTCTCGGCGACCTGGACGCGCACTACCGGCTGCGTGACCGCATCCAGACCACGCGGGGAGAATTCGACTTCGTGGTCGTGGATACGCCCCCGACGCTGGGCATGACCACCGTGAACGCGATGGTGGCGAGCGACTGGCTGCTCCTGCCGCTGCCCCCGGCCTACTACGCGCTCGAAGGCGCCGACGACCTGCTCGACACCCTCGAGCAGATCCGCCGCCGCCCGAACCCGGACCTGGCGCTCCTCGGGGTGCTGATCACCATGGTGGACGGACGGACGCGGATCGCCCGGGATGCCGCTCGCCGGATCCGCGGCCATTTCGGCAAGGCGGTGTTCCGAACCCAGATCCGCCGCAATGTGCGCCTCGAAGAGAGCCCGGCCTACCGCGAGGACATCTTCGCCTTCGCCCCCTCGTCCGTCGGCGCCAAGGACTACCGGCGGTTGTCCCGCGAGGTGCTCGCCCGTGTCCAGGCGAACCGGTCTTCCTGACGCCGTGCGGCTCAAGCCGCGCGCCGGCCACTATGTGGAAGCCCTCGTCCCGGAGGAGCCGACTGCCGCGTGGCGAATGATTCCGGTCGCGCAGATCCACCCCAACCCGAACCAGCCCCGGCAGCGGATCGGCCGGCTGGACGCCCTGGTCACTTCCATCCGGGAGCACGGCGTCCTGCAGCCGATCCTGGTGCGGCGGCTGGGCGCCAAGGACTACCAGATCATCGCCGGGGAGCGCCGCTTCCAGGCGGCCCGCCAGGCCGGGCTGCGCGAAGTGGCGTGCGTGGAGCGCGAGGCCGGGGAAGGGGAGTCGCTCGAACTCGCGCTCGTCGAGAATGTCCTGCGGGACGACCTCACGCCGTTCGAGGAGGCTTCCGCCTACGAGTGGCTCATCGAACAGCACGGCCACACCCACGAATCGTTGGCCCGGCGGGTCGGGAAGCCGCGGACCTCGGTTACCGAGTCCCTGGCGCTCCTGAACATCCCGGAGGGCATCCGCGAGATGTGCGCGGCGGCCGGTCTCCGGTCCCGTCGGCAACTGCTCCGGATCGCGCGACAGCCGGACGAGGCGGCGATGGCGGCGGCGGTCGAGCGCCTCGCCCGCGGCCTCGAGGCGGAGGACGCGGCGGCGTCTTCCGGCCCCGCCGGCGCGACCGCGGAGAAAAAGCAGGAAAAGCCGACTCGACCGAAGCCGTTCGTCTTCCGCTTCGCCCCCCGGGGCGCGCCCTTCCGGCTGCAGATGACCTTCCGCAGGAGTCGGGTGGACGAGGGCGAGGTCCTCGAGGCGCTCCGCGATTTGGTGCGCCGGTTGGAGGAGTCCTCCGCCGGCGGCAGTGAGCCCGAGGGGGCGGAGGGAGCCGGGGAGCCCCGGGCGCCGGCTGCCGCGCCCGACGCCGCCGAACCGGGCGCGAACACCTCCCGAGCCGGGCGGGTCGCCGCTCCGATCCCTACCGCTCCGCCGGCGGTTCCCGAAGGCTCGAAACGCTAGGATCGCCGCCCATGCGGACGCTGTTCTCCTCCCGCGGCCGAGGCCGCCTTCCGTTCTCGCGCCCATGGGTCGCCGCCGTCGCCGCGGTCGGTCTCGCCGCGTTCGTCTTCCCGGCGAACCCGGAGGCCGCTGTCGAAGGGCAGGCGGAGACCACCGGGACGATCGCGGTCGGCGAGCCGGCGCCCGACTTCGAGTTGCGGGACGCCGAGGGCGAGTCCTACCGGCTCTCCGAGTTGACCGCGAAGGGCCCGGTGGTGCTCGAATTCTTCCGGAGCGGCGGTTGGTGACCGTTCTGCAAGGCGCAACTCGGCGAGTTGCAAGAGGAACTGGCGCGATTCGAGGCGGCGAACGCCACCGTCCTCGGCATCTCGAAGTACGACGCGGCGGAGACCGGGCGCTGGCTCGCCGAGAACGACTGGACCTTCCCGCTCCTCGTGGACGGCGGCCCGGTGATTCGCGACTACGGCATCCCGAACCCGGACCACGACGGCACGGAGCGGGAGGGGATCCCGCACCCGGCGACGATCATCGTCGGTGGGGACGGGATCGTGCGCTTCGTGAATGTGTGGGTGAACTACCGCGAACGCACCACGCCGGACGAGATCCTCGACCGGATCGCCGACCTCCCGTCCCGATGACCGCCCGCCGCGCCATTCCGCCGCCGGCGCGCGCCTTCCGGTCGGCGCTTCTCTTGGCCGGCCTCTCGGCTTTCGGCGCCGGAACGGCGGCGGGACAGATGTTCGAGATCCCGGACTGGGAGAACTCCGCCGAGTTCCGGCTCGTCGCCTCCCAGTCCCCGGTTCGTCCCGGGGATGCCTTCGAGTTGGCGGTCGTCGCCCGGCTCGACCCCGGTTACCACCTCTACGGCCCGGAGGAGGCGCCGCCCACCGCGACCGTCGTCGAATGGACCGGCGGCCCGGCGCTGGAAGCCGGCGCGCCGCTCTACCCGGAGCCGATCCGCCGGGACCTCTCCGGACTCGGGGAATACGACCTCTACGAGGGCACGGTCGCGTTCCGGATCCCGGTGACCTCCGCCGCGCCGGAAGCGGGCTCGACCGCCGCGGAAGTGCTGCTCCGCTACCAACTGTGCACCGACAACGCCTGCAGCGCGCCGACCAGCACGACCCTGACGCTGGACCTGCCGCTCGCGGGGAAGGGGACGGAAGTGCGGAGCCTCCATCCAGAAGTGTTCGGAGACTCTCCGTGACCGCGGGCGCTCCGGAATCGGGATCCCCGAGTCCCGAGCCGCGGGTGGTCCACACCTGCCGCGCCCGGATCGTGAAGCGGGCCGGCCCGGAACGCCAGGCCTTCCTGGAGGGATTTCCCGACCCGGTCCGCTTCGGCGTCCACACCGGGATCGCCGCGTTCTACGGGGTCACGCCGTCTGAAGAACTCCCGGCGACGCTCGACTATGTGGTGGCCGCCACCGGCGGTTGAATGGTCGGGACTTTCGGGCGGGCGCTCGAAGCACGCGGGATACCCAGCCAGCCGGATCGGCTGACGGCCGAGGTCGAAGGCGACATCGTGGACGAGGGCGGGGTGATGGCGCTCCGCCGGATCCGCATTCGCTACCTCCTCCGACTCGACCCGGCGCAGCGCGAAGCGGCGGACCGGGCGCTCGAGTTCCACGAACGGGGCTGTCCGCTCGCGAACACGCTGCGCGGCGCGGTCGCGGTGGAATACGCCGCGGAGTATCGAGACACGGAAGACCCTGCCGGCTCCGCATGAGCCGGCGCCCCGTTCGCCGCCCGGCGCCGGCGTTCCGGGCGGCGCCCGCCGGTTCGTGACGGACGCCGGCGACGGGCTGCGGGCGCTGATGCGCGCCGCCCCGCAACTCGTGACGGTGGTGACCGCGTGGGGCGCGGACGGCCCCCGCGGGATCACCGTGAGTTCCTTCATCTCCGTCAGTCTGGCCCCGGCGACCGTGCTCGTCTCCATCATGAAGTCCGCCCGGGCCCACGCGGCGATCGCGGCGGGAAGGTTTCGGGTGCACCTGCTCGCCGAGGACCAGGCCGCGGTCTCCGCGCACTTCGCCCGCCCCGGACTCGGCGCCGACGAGCAGTTCGGCGGCGCTTTCCGGGGGGCGCTGGACGGACGGCGGAAAGGGGAGCCGCCCCGGTTGCCGGATTGCCTCGGCTGGGCCGAGTGCGAGACGGTCTCGGCGGTGGACGGCGAAGACCACACGCTGTTCCTCGGCCGCGTTCGCGAAGTCTCGGTGGAGCGTGGGGAGGCGCCGCCGCTGCTCTATGTCTCGCGCAGCTATCGGCGGGTGGGGGAGGCCCTGGCGTGAAACGGCCGCGGAGGGGGCGCCTCTCGGGGCGGACGCCGGCGTCCCCGGCGGCGCCGCTCGTCCTGGCCCTCCTCGCCGCGGGCTGTGGCGGGGGCGAGGAACCGGAGGCGCCTTCCCGGGTGGAAGAGCCGGCGGCGCCCGTCGAGACCCCGCGCGAGCCGTCGCCTCCGCCGCCGCCCGAGCCCGCTCCGGCGCCGCCGGCGACCGGGACGCTCGAGGTGGTCGGTACCGAGGGGGCTTCGGTGTTCCTCGACGGCGAGCCCGTCGGAACGGTGCCCGGCGTGTTCGCCGACCTGCCGGCGGGAGAACATCAGGTGCGGGTCGAGCGGGCGGACTTCCATCCGCTCGAGGTGGCGGTGACCATTCGGGGCGGCCGCAGCCGCACCCTCGACGCCCGGCTGGTCGAGAGGCTCGGCTCCATCGCGGTGGAGAGCGAGCCGGCGGGCGCGATGGTCTTCCTGAACCGGGACTTCAAGGGGAACACGCCGGTGGTCATCGAGGACCTGCGGCCGGACACCTACGCGCTGATGCTTTCCGTCGAGGGCTTCGATGTCCACAACGAAAGAGTGGAAGTCGGGAGGGCCCGGGTTCCGGTGCGCGTCGCGTTCGAGGCTTCGGCGGCGACCTTGGATGCGGCGGTCGAGGTGGTGCACAAGCACCGGTTCGGCTCCTGCGCCGGGACGCTGGTGGCGACGGAGTCGGGGTTCGACTACCGGACGGAGCACCGCGATGCGTTCGAGTTGCCGTTCGCCCGGGTCGAACGGTTCGAGTTGGACTATGTGGAGAACAACCTGCGGCTGAAAGTGCGCGGCGGACGCACCTACAACTTCGAGGCCCCGAACGGAGAGGTGGACCCGCTGTTCGTGTTCCACCGTGATGTCCAGGCGTTCCGGGAAGCGGGGAACTGACCACGCGGAGTCGTACATTCGCCTGCTTCTATTTCTTAACATAACATCTCTTATCGGAAGTTGCCGGGTGCGCACTCCGCGCGCCCGGCATCATCCGATAAGAGCGCTCCGTTCTCCGAAGCGGCAAGGGCCTCGGCGCCGAAAGCCCGGTGTCGCGACGCTCCTCGGGGCCGCTTCCGATAGCGGACCGTCCAGCACCGGGCGCCGAATCTGTGTGGAGCGCGCCCCCGCATCGTCGGAGCGAGAGCGTTCCGTTATCCGATGCGACGGTCTCGGGACCGGATATTGATCGAGCCACTTGGTAGGCGACGATTGTTCCGGCGATCACCCTTATCATCTGTCCCCGAAAATCTCGGCCGAGCCTCGGGTCACGGGCGTGGTTCTCTTCCGGTTCCACGATGTCCTTCCGCAGTTTCCTGAAACGCCTGAGCGGCCCGCTCCGCGCTGTTCCCGTGCGCTTGATGGGCCGCCTGGTCCGCGTCTTCCGACGGGCTGACGGTTCGAGCGGGCCTGCATCTGGGTGTGGAGAGACGGGACAGCCGGAGTTGAACGAATCAACGCCGGACAAGCGGTCAACCGGTTCGGAGCCCGCGGGCACTGCTTCCCCGGACATCGAAGACCGAGATGGACCGACGCCGGGGCGAAATGACGGCAGTTCGCATGCGCCGGCACCCCTGCCCCAAAAGCCGGGGTCGCCCAACGGCGAAGGGCGCGCCGCCGAACCCGAGCCGGAGGCGGAAGGGACGATGGACATCACACCGCCGGTTGACGAGAGCCATGCCGATGCGGCAACCGGAGGTGCCCTCCCGGACACGCCGACTCGCGAACCCGACGACCGTGCTGATCCCGCGTCTGCGGAGCCAAGACCACCGACGGTGTCTCCGCCGCGAGTGACGACCGAGGGGTCGAGGAGAGCGGGAGAACCTTGGAGGTTCGGACCGCGTCGCACGCAACATGACTCTGCCCTCGGAATCCGAAGTGACGCGGGCGCTTCTCCACCCGAACTCAGGATTCGCTACGCCGGCGGCAGGTGGGAAGTACTGCTCTCGGTTGACCCGAAAGCAGGCCCGTCCGAAGTGCTGCAAGGTGGGAATCCGCTTCGTCCTGCTCGGGATGGGGCTTGGCGCGTGCCCGATTTCCGGCGAGACATCGAGGTAAGAACCGACAACGCTGGCGACGCAACGATACCCCTCTACACAGGAAGAGAGCCGCTTATCTTCCGGCTACCGGGGGCCGATGGCGAGGGAACTCAGCGTCGTCGAATGACCGATCGTGGACGGTATGTCGTAATCGCGCCGGCAGGAGAACTCCGCCGCGACGAGATCGCGGTCTTTCGGGAGCACGAACCCTGTGGCGATCATCGTTTTGTCGCACATTTCTTCGACTCGTCTGCCGGGAGGGGGGCGGAAACGGTCGAGGGTTTCCCGGAGTGGGACTACGGCGCTACAACGGGAAGTGCCTCCTTGGCCGGGCGCTCTATTTTCGACAGTTCCGAAGACGGAAAGTTGTTCGTTGGAGACGCGCCGACTTTGGATTCGACGGACGGAATCAAATGGGCTCGCATCGGTGAAGAGCGAGAGGGTGGGTGGAAGGGACGGAACTTTCTCGTCGCAGAAGAGAAGCCAGGCGATGTCCTGAACGGGGCATGTGGGAGATTCTTTCTCCGCACATATCGAACGGGGGAGACGCATCTGGCCGACTCGCGATCGTTTCGCTATTGGCCTGACCTGGAGAGGATCGAACTCAACGGGAGAAAATTCGACTCGGAGCGCATCCTGATTCCGGGCACAGCGGGGCATGGGAAGGCGACCGTTCGGTTGGTCGGCCGAGTCGGTAGCGATCTGAAATTCGAACTCATGAACACCCAAGGGGCATCAGTCTCCACCGACGGGACGATTGCGGTTGCTCCGGACATCACGGCAGACGAGTTGCGCGTGCGCCTTTGCCGCGCTCCGTGGCACATGGATTTGGTCGTCGCCCTGCCGAGGGTCTGGTGGCGGCTGCAAGGAGATCGGAGCAACTGGAAATCTACTCCGCTCTCCATGTCTCGTCGAGAGTTCCGGAGCATCGCAACTCAGCGGCTTGAGATGCTCGTGCCGGAGTCCATCCCATCCGTCGAAGCCACACTTGGAAGCCAAATCGGCGAGTTCCCTGCGACGAGAACTGACGAGTCCGTTCACAAACGACTCTGCGCCATTCCTCTTGAGTACTTCGCGGATCACTCTGCCCTTCAAGACGCCGGCGCACGGGAAGACGCTACGATCCGCGCCCGACTAAACGGATCGGAGGTGTGCATCATACATGTGCCCCCTGAACGGCCGCGACGAGCACTCAAACCCCAATCGTCGCCCGTCCCCGCTCCGCCACACGAGATGCCGGCGACGCCGAGCCGGACGGAGCACACGGTTCTCAAGAACAGCGTGGTCGCCGTAGGTTGCGTGAGGGTTCGGGAACGCGACAAGAACATCTCCTTCACGGCTATGGCGATCGTCAGCGACGGGAACGGCCGCGTCGGCGTCGGTCATGGAACGGGGCGCGATGTACCGGCCGCGACCAAGAAGGGAATCGAGATCGCGACGAAGAATCTGGTGTCGGTGCGGCGGCAGGGACGTACTATCGCCCATGAGGTCGTTGGCGCCTTCGGTGGCGTTCGTGTCCTGATGAGTCCCGCTCCGGAGGGAACGGGGATCGTCGCGCGTAGATCGACGCGGGCAGCGGTGCGGGCCGTCATCGAACTGGCGGGGATCAAGGACATCCTGATCCGATCGAGCGGGACTTCGAACCAGGAAAAGGCCGTCGCGGCGGTCGTCGAGGGCTTGCGTTCGCTCCGCTCGCCAGAAGTCGTAGCCGAATCTTCCGAAAGGGAGACCGGAGAGAGTCTCCCTGAGACGAGGAGGTAGATGGACCGATGCCCCATCGAAAAGACATCGACCGGTGGGTCGAGAAGATTCGGTCCCGGTATACGAGTTATCTTGCGACCTCGTTCTACTTTCGTGACCCGGCGCTTCGGAAATCTTTCGGGGACGCGCTCGGTGGCGAGGAACTGCTTCGTGGCCCGTACCCGGAATACGGGCGCCGCTTCCCTAAGGGAGTCTCCGCCCGAGAGTTGGCCTCCGAGACGTTCCCGAGCGGGGCGGAGGACCTGTTCCCTGCCCTCTTGGACGGACGCCTCCACGCGCATCAGGAACGGGCGATTCGGGCTGCCCATTTCGAGAATCGGAACATCGTCGTGGCGAGCGGTACGGCCAGCGGGAAAACCGAGTGCTTCCTCTATCCGATACTGTTCTCCCTCTTCGATGAGCACTTGGCGGGGACCGTCGACGAGAACGGTGTTCGGGCGGTGGTTCTCTATCCGATGAACGCCTTGGTGAACGATCAGCGGGAGCGACTTGGTGAACTACGCCGAAGGCTGGACGGACACGGGTCCGGGTTTGAGTTCACTTTCGGTCAGTACATCGGCCAGACCCCCTACAACTCACGAGACAGGTTTCGGCACGGTGCCGAGCGCGGACGAAGCGCTCTGCCGGGAGAGATCGTTTTTCGAGAGGAGATGTGGGAGAAGCCGCCCCACATCCTGTTTACGAACTACTCGATGCTCGAGTACCTCTTGCTGCGCCCGCAGGACACGCCCCTGTTCGACGGCGGCAGGGGCAGACACTGGCGCTTTTTGGTTCTCGACGAGGCGCACGCCTACCGGGGAGCCAAGGGCATCGAGATGGCGATGCTCGTTCGTCGCCTGAAACAACGGTTGAGAGAGGGTGGACGGACGCGGCCGTTTCGGTGCATCGCCACCAGTGCGACGATTGCGTCCGGGCACGGCAGAGAGGATCGCAGGGCCGTGGCCGACTTCGCGACGACGCTGTTCGGTGAAGAATTCGAGGATGAGGGTGTCGTGTTCGGCCTTCCCGAGAGTCGATCTGGCGCCGAGTCGGGCGACATTCGTCGTCACCATGTGTTCGTGAGGGCGCTGGAAGGCGCCTTCCTGCTGCACGAAGAGGGCCGTGACCGCGTCGTCCTGAATCGCGTCCTCGGGGACGCGGGATCGAGAGCTCCGGCGGTTCCGCTCGAGATCGCGCTGTGTCGGGAGTGTGGCCAGCACTACTATGTCGGTCGGGTGAGGAACGGGAGGCTGGTCGAGGCCGTGCGCGACCGTAGTCGTGGAGATTTCGGAGTGGATTTTTTCCGTCCGCTGTCGACGGATGAACCGCAGGCGTCCGGCCTTTCGCTGTGCCGGAGGTGCGGGGCGATCGGCCGAGGCGCGACCGGGTGCGGTTGCGGTGTGGAGGCAGCCGTTCAGAAGTGTGCGAACCGACCCGGCCATCCGGACCAGATCAAGAAATGTGGGAGTTGTGAGTACGCCCGCGGCGGCGTCGGGGATCCGGTTCAGGAAATCGTGCACGGCGCCGACGGGCCCAACGCCGTTCTTGCTACTGCGGTGCATGAACTGCTGCCTTCCGCGTCGAGACGAATCCTGGCGTTCGCGGACAGCAGACAGGACGCGGCCTTCTTCGCGTGGTACGCGGAGGACTCGTACACGACGATTCGAGATCGGAATCTCATGGCGAGGGCGCTTCGCCGGGGAACGGAGGGTTGGCGACGAACCGATGAGGGGGGCGACGAAGGGTTGTCGATCGGGGATCTGGGTCGTCGGCTCGCGGCAGTGCGTCGCGAACGCGGTCTGACGAAGGCCGCCGACAGTTGGGAAACCGAGATCCGGGCGTCCCATGAGGCCGTTTTGCGGGAGGCCGTCGCCGAGGATGCGAGGTTGTCACTATCCGGCGTGGGACTCGCGGCGTGGGCGGTGGCCATTCCGAGCGACTTGCGTGTTCCGGCCGAACTCCTTGCGCCGCCGTGGAATCTCAGTCCGCCGGAGGCTCGTCTGCTGCTTGAGCACCTTCTCGACGGGTTCCGGAGAGAGCCAGCCTTGTGCCTTCCGAAGTCACCGGATTTCCCGGCATGGAAGGCGGTGAGCACCCGGCCGGCAATGGCGTTCGCGCGCGGAACGCCGGCCGGGAGAACCAAGGTTCGAGAGTGGGGAGGCGCGCGGAGCGCGGTCGTCAGCCGGTTCCTGCCGCGGGTCGCCGACGCCTCGGGGCTCAGCCTGGCCGCGGCGCAGGTGGCGAGCCGCAGTCTCATGAAGGCGATCTGGGTGGCTCTCAGGGATCGCGACGAGGCGGTGCGCGCCGAGGATCGGATGCTCGAACGGGCCGGGTCCGAGGGAACTTTCGCGCTGAACAGCGGATGGTTGCGAGTTCGCTCGGCTGGGGCATCGGAATTGTGGGAATGCGAGACCTGCGCGCGTTTGACCGCGCGAAACATCCGAGGCGTCTGCCCGCGCAACTGGTGCCCCGGAATCCTTGCGCCGGCGGATCGAGGACGGCTCGACGAGAATCACTATCGGTCCCTGTACGAAGCGACAGACCTGCCGCCGACCTTGAAGGCGGCGGAGCACACGGCGCAGTTGGCGGACGACGAAGCCAGACGACGGCAGGCCGAGTTCAAGAGCGGCGACATCCATCTGCTCAGTTCGTCTACTACCTTCGAGGTCGGAGTCGATCTGGGAGCGCTCGAAGTGACTTTTCTGCGAAATGTGCCCCCGGAGCCCTTCAACTACGCGCAACGGGTGGGACGGGCGGGGCGAGCGGCGCGCACCGGCCTGGCGCTCACTTACTGTCGCCGCAGTCCTCACGATCTGCACCACTTCTCGAATCCGGAGTCCTTGATCGAGGGGCGGGTTACGCCGCCTCGGCTTCTCGTCTCAAACGAGCGGATCGTTACGCGGCACATGACCGCGATCGCTCTGTCGGCGTTCTTCCGCGACTCGAATCGTGGCCAGGGGCTGGGCAGCGTCGAGGAGTTCATCGGTCCGGACTGGCGCCCGGCGTCAGCGCCGGAGGCGTTGCGGCAGTATTGTGAGAGTGATCGGGCCCCGCTCACGACACTGCGTAGCGTCGTTCCTTCGGACATGCACGAGACTGTGGGACTTCACGACGGCGGATGGGTCGGACGGATTGCGGGTCCCGAGAGCCGGCTCGCGCGCGCTGCGGAGGAAGCGTGTGATGAATTCCGGAAACTGCAGGAATTGGTGGCCGATTTCATGAAGACCCGCGACTCCAGAATCAACCGTCTGCATCGCAGGATGGACACGATCGCGGGGATGAATGTCGTCCAATTCCTCGCGAGAAAAGCGGTCATTCCGAAGTACGGGTTCCCGGTGGATGTCGTCGAGTTGCACACCGGTTCTTGGCGTGAGGGCGGGTCCGTGCAACTCGACCGGGATCTTTCCTTGGCCATTTCGGAGTACGCCCCCGGAAGTCGCGTGGTCGCGAATAAACTCGAGTGGCAGTCGTGCGGTATCCGGAGAGTGGATGGGCGGGAACCGCCTCGGCGACTGTACGCCTACGACCGGCAACGCTTTCTCGCGACGAACCTCGGTGATGCGGAGGGGCTGGTAGACGGGCACCGCCCCAAGGGCAAGTACTTGGTGCCGGAGTTCGGGTTCGTCGTGTCCGACAAGGAGAAACCGAGGCCTCCGGAGCGTCGCAGCCAAAGGCTGTTTTCGACTCGTCCCTTCTTCAGGAATTTCGTGCGCACGGAGTCGCTCGTGGCCGAGAGATCCGTCTTTGGCGTGCACGTGTCGGAGCCGCAGCCCGGTGAACTCGTCGTCCTGTGTGAGGGGAAGGAGGAGGGAGGGTTTCACCTCTGCGGACAGTGTGGCCGGTATGCGGAGAAACCGGGACCGCAGCACACTACGCCTTGGGGAGGATCCTGCTCTGGGGTCTTCTCCAGGTTCTCGCTGGGGCACGAAGTGACCACGGATGTCGTCAGAGCCCGATTCCCGGAAGCGCTGGATGTCGCGGGGCTCTACTCGCTTGCGTACGCCTTGGCGCTCGGCGCTGCGGATGCCCTCGCCGTGCCGCAGCAGGACCTCGATGTCACCTTGAGTGGCGACGCCATCGTTCTCTACGATGATGTGCCCGGGGGAGCGGGCCTCGTACGGCAATTGACCGACGAGAGGGCGTTTCGCCGGGTGCTGGTGAAGTCCCGCGAACGCGTCGACGGGCGATGCGGGTGCGACCGTAGTTGCTACGGGTGTCTTCGCAGTTATCGCAACCAGTTCGTTCACACCCAGCTGGACCGCGGGAAGGCGCTCGCGGTGCTTGACGAGGCTCTTCGGCGGACCGGCTGAATCGCCCGAATCCGGAGTCGCCCCGATGTCGGAGACGCCGAAGACCTTGATGCGGGAGGCCGGGATGAGTGGGCGATCGGGTAAGTCGGGGCGCCGGTATGCAGAGGACTACCGGCGGCGGATCGTGGAACTGGCGCGGGCCGGGCGTACGCCCGCGGATTTGGCCCGTGAGTTCGAGCCGAGCGCGCAGACGATCCGGAACTGGGTGGCGCAGGCGGATCGGGATGAGGGTCGGCGGTCGGACGGGTCGACGCGGGAGGAGCGGCGGGAGATCCGGGATTTGCGTCGTCAACTGCGGGATCTGAAGGAGGAGGTGGCCGTCCTGAAAGCGGCGCAGTCGTGGTTCGATCGGGAGACCGAGTCCGACGGTTCCGATTCCTGACGGGCTCGGAGTCCCTGGTCCGGGCCTCGCCTGCCTCCCCTTCCCTCGCGCTTCTCGTCCGCCCGGTCGCCGTCGGGCGCGGAGCGGTTGGCCGTGTCGATGCCGGAGCGACTCGTCGCTCCCGGGCGCCGGTCCGGAATTCTCCGGCCTACCGGGTCCAGAGTTCGTGGAGGGATACGGCGAGGAGGCGGCGGTCGGGGAGGCGGTGGTTCTCGGGGCCGGTGTGGAGGATGAAGCCCCCGGCGAAGTCGTTGCCGCACCGGTCGGCGAGACGTTGGAGGCCCTTGCCGTCGGTCGGGCGGACGCTCCCGGAGGCCTTCACTTCGATACCCCAGACGCGTTCGTGGCGAGTCAGGACGAGATCCACTTCCGCGCCGGCCCGGTCGCGGTAGTGGGACAGGCGCAGGTCGGGGTCGGTCCACGCCGCCTGCGCGGCGACCTGTTGGACGACGAAGGTCTCGAGCAAGGAGCCGAAGCGGTCCCGGCGTTCGAACCAGTCCGCTTCGGTGATGCCGGAGAGGGTGGCGGCGAGGCCGGCGTCCGCGAGGTGGATCTTCGCGGCCCGAGCCGGGCGCGGGACCGCGGGGTGGTGCCAAGCGGGAAGGCGGCGGATCAGGAACAGGCGTTCGAGGATGGCCAGGTACCGCTCCACGGTCGCCCGGTCGAGCGTCAGGTCGCGCGCCAGCCGCGCCTGGTTCAGCGGCTGGGCGGTGAGGGCGGCCAGGTGTTCGAGCAGCCGTTCCAGTCGCGAGGCGTCGCGGATGCGGTTGGCGTCGCGCGCGTCCTTCGCCATGATCGCCATCAGGTAGTCGCGCCTCCACTGCCGCGCATCGGCGGGGTCGCGGCGGACGGCCTCCGGGTAACCGCCGGCCACGACTCGGCGGGCCGCGTCCCTGCCCCCCTGCCCTCCGCCTTCGGCGCCGGCGGGCAACCGGACGGGAATGGCGCCGTCGAGGAGCGCCCGGAGGAAGAGCCCCGGCCGACGCCCCTTCTCGGACTCGGTGAGCGGGTGCAGGCGGATGATCGCCACTCGTCCGGCGAGGGACTCCGTCACGGTGGGCAGGAGGAGCAGGTCGCTCGATCCGGTGAGCAGGAAGCGGCCCGGCCGCCGGGCCTCGTCCACGGAGACCTTGATCGCGGGCAGGAGCGCCGGCGCCCGCTGGACCTCATCTATGGCGACCCGATCCGGGAGATCGCCCACGAATCCGTCGGGATCCTCCCGGGCCAGCCGGCGCAGGCGCTCCCGGTCGAGATCCAGATAGGCCCGCTCCCGGTCGAGATGACGGACGAGCGTCGTCTTCCCGGCTTGGCGCGGCCCGGTGACCAACACCACCGGGGTGTTCTTCAGGGCCGCTCGGACGACCCCTTCCATGGAGCGCGGAAGAAGCCGCCCGCGAAACGGATCTGGGTTTCCGGGCGTGTCAGATTGCGGCATCGCGGGTCTGATTAGTGTAGGTCAACGGCCAAAATTGATGTAAAGATGATCCGAATGCGGTTTATCGAGTTCGAAGACTGCTGCCCCTCTGGACCCACCTGCGGATGAAGGGAGAACTCCGGTAGTCGGATCGGGCCGACGGCAGCCAGGCGATCCCGCTGGCGTTGTCGCGCCTGCTGGAACGGATCGGCGCGGACAATCCCATGAGACCGTGCGCCGGGGGCCCCTACGACTTCGAGTACCGCACCTATCCGGAGGTCGCTCTCCGGGAGGCGCTGATGAACGCGCTCTGCCACCGCGACCATCGGGTCGCCGGCCCGATCCTGGTGAAGCAGTACCGGGATCGGATCGAGATGACGAACGCCGGCGGCCTCATCGGCAACACCACCCCGGACAGCCACCTCCACCGGGCGCCGGCGGCCCGCAACCCGTGCCTCGTCGGGACGCTGCTGCGGTTGCGCCTTGTCAACCGCAGCAACTTGGGGAGGCATCGCATCTTCTCCCGCCTGCTGATGGAGGGGAAGGCGCCGACGACGATCGAGGACCGCGACGGGGTCTATCGGATCGAGTTCCGCGCCTCGCCGGTGTCACCGGCGTTCCGCGCGTTCGTGGCCGACGAGGCGACGGAGCGCGGCGTGGCGCTCGGCGTGGACCAATTGCTCGTGCTGAACCACTTGCTCTTGCCGGCGGGGGAGGCCGATACGACGGAGTTGGCCCGGCGGTGTCAGCGCGCGGCCGGGGCGATGGAGGGAATCCTCGAGCGCATGGAGCAGGACCTCGGCTACCTGGAACGGAACGGGGAAGGTGATGTCCGGCGGGCGATCGAACTCGGAACCCCGGCGCGGCTGACGGCGGCGCGGAGCGCGGGCCCCGTGCCTCCCCGCGAGTGGGAGCCGGCGCGGGCGAGAGTCGAAGGGGTGATCCGGCGCCGGGCCGAGGGCGCCCGGGAGCCTCTTTCGAACTCCGATGTGCGCCGCATCACCGGGCTCGCCCGGAGGCAAGTGAACCGGTTGATCCAGGAACCGGTGCCGGACGGGAAGATACGGATCGTCGGCCAAGGCCGCGCCGCGCGGTATCTTCGGACCGGGTGACGGACGGCCCCCGGTGTCTCGGGGGAATGTACCGGAGGGCGGTCCTCGGTACATTCCGGGGTCGGAATTGGCTTGGAATGTACCGGGAATCGCCGGAAATGGACCGAGACCCGGTCGAAATCGCTTGATGTCAAGGCGAACCAAGGAGGGCGGCCGATCGCGGGGAAGGGTCGGAGGCGAGGAGTCGACGAGGAATGTCGGCGTGCCGACATTCTTGGAAGTACAAGACGAATCAGAAGTTATCGAGTAGTTCGGGCGAGATTCCCCAATGCGCCGACAGGGGCTGCCGGTGGAAGGCAGGCGGCTACGGCGAGTGTGAACGAAGAGTGGGTCGTCGTCCAGAAACGCCAGGGCGACCGCTGTCGGAGAATGGACGGCGCCCCGGGTCGGAGTGCGTGGTGTTCGCGCGCTGCGGCTTCGGACGACGGCCGCGGGGTGGCGAGGTCGAAAGCGATGCGGGAGAGGGCGCCGGGCACTGCGACGCCGGCGGCCTTGCCCCAAGCCTCTTTCAGGGTCCACGCCCGGAGGAAGGCCGCCGGACGGGCCGGTTCGGGAAGCGCGAGGAGCGCCCGAACCTCCGGCGGGAGGAAGTGGCGGCGGGCGATGGCCTCCGGACGGGTACGGCGGTCGAGGCGCTCGACATCCACGCCGATGCGGGATGCCTCCGCGCTGGCCGCGGCGGCGACCAAACCGCGGGTGTGGGTGACGCTGACCGCGACAGCCTCGGCCGCCGAGGCCCCGGGCGAAGGCGGCCGGGACTCGGGATGGCCGGGCGCTCGCGCGTAGGGTGCGCCTGCCGGGCTCGCGCCGGTTACGACCTCCTCCGCGGCGATGCCGAGCAGGTCGGCGGCCAGCAGACGGACCAGGCCGCGGCCGATTCGCGTGCGGCGGCGGGCCTCCGGGCGCCGGCGGAGGGAGGCTCGTCGGTGGTCGGCGGCGCCGAGCAGCGGCGAGAGCGCCTCGTCGGCGGGGGCGCTGTCCGGGGCGGTGAGCAACCGCACCGCCGGGTGGATGGGGAGAGGCGCCATTCCGGCGCGCCGCGCCCGCGCCTCGTCCACCCCCCTACCCCGGCGCCCCGCAGCGGTCGGTGCCCGGGAACCCGCCTGTATCTCCCGGCCGCGGCGCGGCCCTTCGGGGCCGGGAGTGTTCCCCCCCGGCCCGAGGGCGGCCCGCCGCGCCGGCGCCGATCCGGGTCGGGATCAGCGGGAGCGGTTCAGGAAGTCCAGGAACTCGCTGTCGCTGCCGATCACCAGGGTCACGCCGTCGTCGAGCGCCGTGCGGTAGGTGTCCAGCGACTTCATGAACCGGTAGAAGTCCGCGTCCCGCTGGTAGGCCTGCGCGTAGATGCGGGAGGCCTCGGCGTCCGCCCGGCCGCGGACCTCCTCCGCCTGGCGGAAGGCCTCGGACTCGATGGACTTGAGTTCCCGTTCGCGCTGGCCCCGGATCTCGGCGGCCCTCCCCTGCCCTTCCGACCGGCTGCGCTCGGCGATCCGCTGGCGCTCCGAGATCATCCGCTCGTACACCTTGGCGCGGACCTCTTCCACATAGTTGAGCCGCTTGATGCGCACATCCACCAACTCGATCCCGAAACTCGGCGTCACCTCGGACGCCTTTTCGAGGATGCTGCGGGTGATGGCGTTGCGGCCGTGTTCGATGTCGCCGACCGCCTCCTCGGCGGCGAACGACACCAGGTCCTCGGTGATTTCGAACTCCCGGTCGGTGATGCGGACGATCTCGATCAGGTCGAAGGTGGCGACCGCGTTCCGGGTCTCGCCGTCGATGATGTCGTCGAGGCGGCTCTGGGCGCCGCGCTCGTCGTGGACCGACTGGAAGAACAGCAGGGGGTCGGCGATCCGCCAGCGGGCGTAGGTGTCCACCCAGATGAACTTCTTGTCGCGCGTGGTGATCTGGTTCGCGTCACCGTCCCAGGGCAGCCACCGCTGGTCGAACCGGGTGACCCGGTGGATGAACGGGGCCTTGAAGTGGAGCCCCGGCTCGGTGACGGCGTCGCCGATGGGCTCGCCGAACTGCGTGATGATGACCTGCTCGGTCTCGGAGACGGTGTAGGTCGCCGAGGCGAGCAGGATGAGCGCGAGGATCGCGCCGCCGACGGTCAGGAGCCCCTTCATCGCCGGCTCTCCCCGTCACGGACGCCGCCTCCCGGCGCCCCTCCCCCCGACGACCCCGACGGTCTGGCGGGCGCCTGCGCCCCCGGCCCTCCCCGAGCGCCGTTCAGGTTCAGCAACGGCAGGACATTCGCCCCGCTCTCGTCCACGATCACCTTCTGACCCAACCGGGGCATCACCTCCGAGATCGTCTCCAGGTACATCCGCGCCCGGGTCACCCGGGGGGCGTTCCGGTACTCGGCGTACACCGCTTCGAACCGGGAGGCCTCGCCCCGCGCGCGGTTCACCCGCTCGGCGGCGTAACCCTCGGCTTCCTGGATGAGCCGCTGCGCGTCGCCCCGGGCGCGGGGGATCGCCTGGTTGTACTCGGCGAGCGCCTCGTTGGTCAGCCGCTCCTTCTCCTGGATCGCCTCGTTGACCTCGTTGAAACTGGGCTTCACGGTGTCCGGCGGGTTCACATCCTGGAGCACCAACTGCTGGATGCTGATCCCGGTCTGGTAGCGGTCGTTGATCTCCTGCAGGAGGTCCTTGGCCTGGGCGGCGATCCGTTCCCGGCCCACGGTGAGCACCTCGTCCACGCTGTGGTCGCCGACCACATCGCGCATCGCCGCCTCGCTCATGTCCCGGAAGGTCGAGCGGATTTCCCGGACATTGAAGAGGTAGGCCCGGGGGTCCTGCACCTTGAACTGGACGATCCACTCCACGACCGCCACATTGAGGTCGCCGGTGAGCATGAGCGACTCCTCGAGGAAGTGGCGCTCGTCGTACACCGTCCGCACGCCGGCGCTCACCGTGCGGAAGCCGAACTCTTCCTTGAGTTGCCGCTCCACCGGGACCTTGGTGACCGACTCGATGAACGGGAGGACGAAGTGGAGGCCGGGGTCGGTGACCCGCGAATAGCGGCCGAACCGGGTCACCACGCCGGCCTCGTCGGGCTGGACCTGATAGACCGAGGTGAAGAACAGGATCAGCGCCAGAACCCCGCCGCCGATCCCGTAGAGCGTCCGTTTCGAAGTCCCGGCGAGGCGCGTCAGCAGCGCCTCGATGTCCGGGCGGCCGGAGCCGTCCCCCCGGAACGGCGAAAACGGGCCGTTTCCAACCCCATCCTGGAATGCCATGACTCGACTGCCTCCTCGTAAGCGGCGGATGCCCCGGATGCTATCGCGCCCTCCCGCCGGAAGCGGTCGCAGATAGCATTTCCCGCATGGAACTTCCCGACCGATCGAGGACTTCGCGCCCGCTGCTCCGGGCGCTCGCCTCCGCCGCCGGCGCCGCTCTCGCCGCCTGCGGCGGGAACTCCCCGGCGAATCCCCCGGCCTCGGTCCCCGCCGCCCTCGCGCAGGAGGTTCCCTCGGACGCCGCCGATGCCGTCACCGCCGTGCTGGAGGAACAGGCGAGGGCCTGGAACGAGGGCGACCTCGAGACCTTCGTGGCCCACTACCTCGATTCGCCCCGGACCCGGTTCGTCTCCGGGAACACCGCGCTCTACGGGGTCGCCGACCTCCTCGAGCGCTACCGGCGCAACTACCCGGACCGGGCGGCCATGGGCCGCTTGTCGTTCGCCGAACTCGATGTGCGCGTCCTCTCGCCCGATTTCGCGTTCGTGTTCGGCCGGTTCCATCTCGAACGGGAGAACGACGCGCCCACCGGCCTGTTCACGTTGCTGTTCGAGAACACTCCCGACGGCTGGAAGATCTCGCACGACCACACGAGTTCCTGACCGGCGCCGCCGCCGGCGCCGAACGGCCGCCTACCGGTTGCGGCTGAGCGCCCGGAAGTACTCCTCCACCATCTCCCGGTAGGCCTCCGGGACCCGCTCCGCGCCGAGGGCGGCGACCCCGGCGTCCTCGCCGCCGAACCGGGAGCGGCGCAACTCGAACTCGAACTGGCGGAGCGAGTCGAGCACTTCCGATTCGAGGAGTTCCATCCCGCGGGGATCACGGCTCAGCCGCTCGGCGGAGAGGCCGCGCAGCGCCGCCAGCGCCGGGTCGAGGCGATCCGGCGAGATTCCATCCGGGGGGGCCTGCCCCGAGCGGCCGATCCCGGTCATCGCCCGGCGCAGCGCCTCGGCGTCCTCGATCCGCTGCCGGAGTTCGCGTTCGAGTTGACGGAGGTCCTGCTCGCCATCCCCGCCGCCGGCACCGCCTTCCGCTCCCGGCGCGCCGGCATCCTCCGACGACGGCGCCGCACCGGAGGGAGGCGCGCCGCCTTCCCCATCGGCGCCCCCGCGTTGGGCCAGTCGGTCGCGCATCGCCTCCAACCCGCGGACCAAGGACTCGGCGCGTTCGAGCACCTGGTCTTCGCCGGCTCGCCGGGAGCCTTCGGCGACGCCCCGGGCGCGCTCGATCTCCTCGGCCAGCGCCGCCAGGTCCTCCCCGATCATCGCCTCGAACCGGTCGGCGTAGTCGGGGGAACGTTGGGTGGCCACTCCCCGGGAGTACTGGATCTTCTCCTTGATCTTGCGCCGGCGGATCTCCTCCGCCGCGCCGCGGGCCGCTTCCGCCGCTTCCGGCTCGTCCCGGCTCCAGGAGCGGCCCACCGCGTCGAGGCCGCGTTCGAGGGCCTCGACGCGGCCGGCCAGTTCCTGTTTTCGCTCGTGGAGTTCGGCGATCCGTTCCTCCGACCGCCCCTCGGCGAGTTCGGCGACCGAGGAGCGGATCCCCTCCTGGGCAGACCGGAGGCGCCGGGCTTCTTCCGCCGCCCCGGCGAGGTCGCGCCCCAGGCGGCCGCGGCGCTCGCCGTCGAGTTCGCGCCGGGCGCTCCGCAACTCGTTCTCCGCCGAGAGGCCCTGCTCCAGTCCCTCGCCGCTCCCGGCCCTCATCTGCTGCGCCGCGTTCCGTAGCCGGCGGGCGACCTGGGAGAGGTCCGGGAGCGACCGCTCGCGAGCCAGCCGTTCCAGCCGCCGCGCGGCTTCCTCGGTCTCGTCGGCGATCCGCTGCTGGGAGGAGCCGGCGCCGCCCCCGGGCGCCGACAGCCCGCGCCGGCGGCGCTCGTTCTCCTGCTCCTGGCGCCGCGCCAACTCGGCGAGCCGCTCCATCACCTCGTCCACTTCCTCATCCGCCGAGGAGCGGCGCTGCTGCTCGACGGTCTCGTACTGGTTGCGCAGCCGATCCATCTCCAACTCGAAGAGATGGGCCAGGTCCTCGGCCTCCGGCGGCGGGGCGCCGCCGCCCCCTCCCCCGCCGCCCTGGCCGAAGCCGACCTGGACTTCGCGGAACACCGCGTCAGCCCGCTGGAGGTGGGTGAGCGCCTTCTGCTCCGGCGGGAGGGCTTCGGCCGGTTCCCCGGCGATGAGCAGTTCCTCGGCGGCGGTCATCTCCACGAGGCCCCGGTCGAGATGGGCGACGATCTCCCCGAACTCGGCGGACCGGGCGATGCCGCGGTTCCGCAGCCGATGGACGAGCGTCGCCACCTGTTCGCGAAGCCGCCCCTGCGCGAGCCCGATGGTGGTGACCTGCTCGGCGGCGTCTCTCTCGTCGATCTCCTCGTCCCGGAGCACCCGGAAGGTGGCGAGCACGACCTGCCGCTGGCGCAGCGACAGGGTGCCGTCGAGGCCGTCCCCCCCGCCCCCGCCCCCGCCGGGAGCGGACTCCATCTGCCGGTATGTGCGGTCGAACGGCCGGATCGCCACGAAGAACAGGTCGGAAGCGGTCTCGCGCCCGGTTCCGTCGGCGGCGACCGCGTAGTAGGACACCAGGTCGCCGGGAACCAGGTCCCACTCTTCGAGGAACAGCGTGTGGCCGGACTGGGCCGAGCCTCCCGCCCCGGCGCCGGCCAGCCGGACGACCGTCTCCTCCCCGCCGTTCACCGCCGAGCGCAGTTCCAGCCGGGTGATCCGGTAGTCGTCCTCGGCGCGCACCTCGGTGAACACCTCCTCGACCGGGCTGGCCCGCGTGTCCCGGCCCGGCCGGAGGATGCGGACGATCGGCGGCAGGTCGTCGAGGACTTCGATCGCGTAGTCGCGCGAGGCGTTGCGGAGCGTCCCGGCGCCGTCCCGGAGCGCGATCCGGTAGGCGCCGCTCGCTTCGAGGAGGAGGGTGGCGGCGAGGACTCCCTCGGCCTCGGCGTCCGACGGGAGTCCCTCCGGGGCCGGGGCGAGCGGGATCGGCTCCTCGCCGCTGCCGAAGCGGACTTCCCCGCCGTCGGCGCGCACGCTGGGGCGAACGAAGACCCGCACCTCGGTCCCGGCCACCGCGGCGATGTCCCCGCCGGCGGTCACCGGGCGCGGCGAGAGGCCGGTGTAGGCCGGGTAGCGGTAGAGGAGATCGATCTGCTCGGTGTAGGGGACATCCTCGACTTCGATGCGGAAGACCGGGGAGCGGACGCCGTCCGCCTCGACGAAGTAGTCGGTCGCCGCGGCGACGCCGAGGAGCAGGTGGCGGAAGGCGCCGTCCTCGGGGTCGGGATCGAGGGCGAGGGACTCCCACGACGAGTCCCCCGAGGCTCCCCCGGAAGACTCGTTGTCGGCGCCGGGTTCCGCGCGGGTGTGGAGGACGGCGGACTCGGCGCCGAAGCCCTCCAACCGCGCGGTGATCCACTGGTCGGCGCCGGTGGCGATCGCGGCGTCGCCGGGCTCGACCAGGACGCGGTAGGGCGTGTGCTCGTCCGGGTCGGCCCAAGGGGTGAGCAGCAGGGCCGCGCCCCGGGAGACCGCCGGCGGCGCGAGCAGCGCCGCCGCCAGCGTGATCCCGAACACCGCGGCGACCGCGCCGGCGGCGCGGCGGAGACTCCGCGTCTCCACCGCCGCCCCGGCGTCCATCCCTTCGAGCCGGCGGACCGCCTCCTCGACGACCAAGGCGGTCAGTTCCGGCGACGCGCCCGTCTTCGGCGGCCCTTCCCCGGCCTGCTTCCCCGGTTCCCTTCCCAGTTCGACGCCGCTCAGCACCGACTCGCGGAGCGAGGGATCGTGCTCCTCGACATAGAGGGCCACCTGCCGGTCGCTCCGGCGGGAGCGCAGCGGCCGCCAGACCGCCCGCCAGAGCGCCAACGCGAGGAGGGCCCAGGCCGCGGCGCCGAGCGCGCGGACGAGGGCCGCCGGGTAGCGGAGAGCGTCCATCGCCGCCGCGGAGGCGAACAGGAGCAACAGCGCCGCGGCGACCGTGACCGCGGCGCCGGCGAGCAGGCGGCGCGCGCGCCAGCGCCGCCGCACCCGGCGGACGACGGCGAGGAGTTCCGCGTAGGAACCGTTCTCGGGAGAACGCCCCCGATCCGGGGTCGGGGAGAGGAGCGAGAGCGCCATTCGGGAGCGGCGGGCGCGAGTATAGAGAGGCGGGGGGAGGCGGCGCGGCGGTCGGATCAGGCGGGGATCAGGCGCGGGCCAGGCGCGTTTCCGCCAGCAGGAGCAGGAGCAGCGCCGCGAGCAGGGGCCACCAGAAGGAAAACGCCGCCGGCGCGGCGAGGGTTTCCCGCGGCTCGCCGCCGCTCCGGGCGGGCGCGGCCGCCGCGATCTCCACCTCGGCCCCGTCCAGGGCTTCCAGGTCGGACTCGGCGAGCGGGGAATTCGCGGCCAGCAGCCGGAATTCGGTCTCGCCGGGACGGCGGGCCCGGTAGAAGCCGGCCTCGGCGAGGCGGAGCGCCGCCCGGCCGGCGAGCACCGTCCGCCCGCCGGAGGGCGTCTCGACCAAGATCTCCCCGTTCCCTCCTTCGACCTCCCCTTGCGGGAGGCGGAAGGCTTCCGCCGGGTCCACGGTCTCGCCGACCCGGTAGGCCGCCGGCGCCGCCCGGAAGTCGGCGGCGAACTCCACCAGGCGGTGCAGGAACGGCACGAACGCCGGCCGGCGCGGAAGGTCGCTCCAGACCGGATCGAAGGAGGAGGCGAACAGCGCGACCCGCCCCGAAGCGCCTGCTTCCTCGCCCGGCGCCGCCCGGGTGACGAGCGCCGGCCGGCCGTCCGCGAACCGGGCGGCCACTTCCGCCCCCGGCGCCGGGCCGTCCAGCCGGCGGTAGCGGAAGAACGAGGCGCGGCCGAGCGCCGAAGAGCCGGCCGCGAACGGCGAGAACACCGGATGCCCGGCGGCGAAGTCGGTCAGTCGGGTCGGAGGAAGCCGATCGGCCGTTTCTCCCGGGACGGCCGGCAGTGCTCCGGAGAGCGCCTCGACCACCCCGCCGGCCGGCCGGCGCGGCCCCATCGCCGCCACCAGCCCGCCCCCGCCCCGGACGAAGGCCGCGAGCGCCCGCGCGCCCCCGGCGTCGAGGCGTCCGAGGTCCCGGACCAGGGCGACCGTCTCGAGACCCTCGTCGTCCGAGGCGAGCGCGGCGCTCACCGCCGCCTCCCCCCGGGCCGGGGCGGCGTCGAGCCAGAACGCCGGGGAGACGCCGACGGCGAGCGCTTCCCGGACATGGATCGGCGCCCCGGCTTCCTGGCCCCCGAGATCGGCCACGCGGAGCGCCGACTCCGGGTGGATCACGAAGCGGTAGCGGTCGTCGGCCGGGAGGGCGTCCGCCGGGCCGTCCCCGGCGCCTCCCAGCCGGACTTCGGCGCGGAGAGGCTCCGCCGGGCGCGAGAACGGCGGGGACTCGCTCCGCGCTCCTTCCGCCGCGGACCGGGCCGGGACTTCGCTCATCCCGCCGGCCACCCGGCCGCCGAGGACGAGTTCCGGTCTCCGCGGGCGCGCGTCCGGCGAGGCGTTCCCCGAAGAGCGCACTTCCGCGTTCGCCACCTGGCGGCCGCGTCCGGCGGGTCGGAGCGAAACGCCGGCCGCGTAGAAGTTCGGCGTCGGCGCGCCGACCGCCCGGACGCGGAGGCCGATGCCGGGTGGGAGCGCGGTCTCCGGGCGGCCGTCGGGGAAGCCGGATCTCTGGAGGTCGGAGACCAGGACCGCTTCGCGGCGCCGGCCGGGGGACTCCGGGAGGAGTCGGGCGGCGAGGCCGAGCGCCGCCGGGAAACGCGTCCCGCCGTCGCCGGGCGCCACCGAAGCGACGGCCGCCTCCAGGGCGCCCCGGTCGTCGGTGAGTTCGGTGAGCGCTTCGGCCCGGTCGTCGAAGGCGATCACCACCGCCCGGTCGCCGGGCGAGAGCGCGCCGATTTCCGCCGCCGCCGCCTCGGCGAGCGCGGCCATCCGTCCGGGAACGGACATGCTCAGCGAGCGGTCGAGGAGAAGCGCCGCATCGCGCCGGGCGCCCTCGCCGGCGGCGCCGGCTTCGCGGCGGAGGATGGGCTGGGCGAACGCCAGGGCGAGCAGCAGGAGCGCGGCGGCGCGGAGGAGGAGCAGCGGGAGGTCGCGGATCCGCCGCCGCTTCCTCCGCGCCGCCGCTCCGAGCGCCTTGAGGAAGAGGAAACTGGGGAACGGGAGCGGCGGCCGGCGCCGGCGGGTGAGGTGGAGGACGACAGGGACCGCCGCGAGAAGGCCGCCGAGCAGGAACAGCGGGGCGAGGAGGCCCATTTTGCGGAGTCGGGGGGCGGCCGGGGGCTCGGCGGCTATATCGGCGGCTGGGGGGCCGGATCTATCGGCGGCTGCGCGGCCGGATCTATCGGCGGCTGCGCGGCCGGATCATCTATCGGCGGCTGCGCCGCCGGCTCTCTCGCTCGGAGAGGTAGCGGAAGAGGGCGAAGTCGAGCGGGGTGGCGGTATCCGTCAGGAGGTGGTCCACCCCTCGCCGGCCGAGTTCCGAGCGGATCTCCGCCAGGTGGGTCCGCAGCGCGTCCCGGTAGGCGTCCCGGATGCGGCCCGGGGCGAAGTCGAGCACCGCGCCCGACTCCAGGTCGCGGAGGCGGGCGCCGGAGTCGTCGAACTCCGGATCCGGGCCGAGTTCGAGGTCGAGTTCCGAGGGGTCGAGCACCTGGAACGCGATGACTTCCTGTCCGGCGCCGAGCAGGCGGTCGAAGGCCCGGGCGACCGCCTCCGGCGGTTCGTAGAAGTCGGAGAGGACGGCCACCAACCCCCGCCGCCCGAGCGCGGCCCCGACTTCGGCGAGCGGGCGCTCCAGCCGGGATTCGCCGCGCGGGTCCGCGGGCCCCGGGCGGGAGGCGGCGAGCGTTTGGAGCACGGTTTCCAGGTTCTTCGCCGACGGGGGGACGAACGAGACCACCTCGCGGTCGAAGGTGGCGAGCCCGACCCGGTCGCGCTGGCGCCGGGAAAAGGCGGCCAGCACCGCGCCGAGGAGCCGCGCGTAGTCGAACTTGGAGGCGCCGCGGCGTCCGTAGTCCATCGAGGCCGAGATGTCGAGGAGGACCACGAAGTTGGCGTTCGTGTCCGCCTCGAACTCCTTGATGTGGAACCGGTCGGAGCGGGCGAAGAGCCGCCAGTCCAGCCGCCGGATGTCGTCTCCCGGCATGTACGGCCGGTGCTCGGCGAAATCTATGGATCGCCCGAGGAAGGTCGAGCGGTGGAGGCCGCTGATGAACCCCTGGACGACGGTCCGGGCGACCAGCGACAGGTTCGCGATCCGGGCGAGAGCCCGGGGGTCCACGAACCGGGCGCCCGCGCCCGCTGCCCGGGTTTCGAGAGTCACCGGGGGGAGCGTCCGGGCCGTGGACGGGCGGTCACATCCCCGAAACCGGGGTTGCGACTTCCTCGAGCAGCCGGGCGGTGATCGTTTCGGAGTCCACCTTCTCCGACTGGGCGTGGAAGTTGGGGAGGATCCGGTGCCGGAAAATCGGCGGCGCGACCGCCCGGACATCCTCGAAGGAGAGGTGGCGGCGGCCGCGCATCAGCGCCCGCGCCTTGCCGGCGAGGATCACGAACTGCGCGGCGCGGACGCTCGCGCCGTATTCCACCTGCTCCCGGATGAAGTCCGGGGCGCCCGCTGCGCCGGGGCGGCTGCGGCGGGCGATCTCCACGGCGTAGCCGAGCACCGCCTCGGACACCGGCACCCGGCGCACCAGCCGCTGGAAGCGGAGCAACTCCTCGCCGCTGACCACGCCGCGCGGCGCCGGTCGGTGGTCGGAAGTCGTCGCCCGGACCACTTCGCGCTCCTGGTCCTCCGGCAGGTAGCCGATCACGATGTTGAACAGGAAGCGGTCGAGTTGCGCTTCCGGCAGCGGATAGGTGCCTTCGAGTTCGATCGGGTTCTGGGTGGCGAACACGAAGTAGGGCTTCGGGAGCGGGTAGGTGCGGCCCTGCACCGTGACCTGGTGTTCCTGCATCGCTTCGAGCAGCGCGGACTGCGTCTTCGGCGGCGTCCGGTTGATCTCGTCGGCGAGGACGATGTTCGAGAACACCGGCCCGGGGACGAAGACCAGGTTGCGCTTCCCGGTCTCCGGGTTCTCCTGGATGATGTCCGTGCCGGTGATGTCCGAAGGCATCAGGTCCGGCGTGAACTGGATGCGCCGGAAGTCCAGGTCGAGCACCTGCGAGAGGGTCTGGACGATCAGGGTCTTGGCGAGGCCGGGGACGCCGGTGATGATGCTGTTGCCGCCGACGAAGAGGTTGATGAGGACTTCCTCGACCGCCCGCTCCTGGCCGACGATGACCTTGCGGATCTCCGCGGTGAGGGCCTCGGCGGCTTCGGCGAGCCGGTCGGCGAGGACGGCGTCGGAGACTTCGCCCTCGGGAGCGGGCGCCACGGCGCCCGGAGGGGCTTCCGCGGCGGCCTCCGGCGCCGACGGCGAATCGGTGGGGGAATCGATGCGGGAATCGGTGGGTGGTTCGGTCACTTCGTCTCTCTCGGATTCTGCGGAGGGCCGCTCCGCGGGCGGGCGGGTCAATGGGTCATCCCGTAGACCACATAGTTGACGCCCAACTTGAACGCCTCGTTGGTCAGGGACACCGGCCAGTACCCCTCCCCCGAGTGCTCCCAGTAGTCGCCGATGTCGTGGTTGTAGTTCGCCACGATCATCAGCCGCGCGGCCGGGTCGTTGTCCTCGAACCAGCCGTAGTACACCGGGACCAGGTCGGGCCGGCCGATGTGCTCGAAGTCGAGGGTCTCGATGTGGAAGAAGGAGTCGAAGACGGGGTGGGTGACTTCGAGTTCCACCGGATCGTAGCCGGGCAGCACCCGCTCCATCTGCCGCAGGAAGTTGGCGAGTTGCGGCGGCTGGACGAAGTCGTCCACCACCAGGAAGCCCCCCTTCAGCAGGAAGGCGCGCAGGTTCTCCGCCTCCTGGTCGCTCGGATGCCAGAAGCCGACTTCGCAGAGGTAGGCGAAGGGGTGGAGGAAGAGGTCCGGATCGTTCAGCGAGTGGATGTCGCTGCCGTCCAGGTTCGTCGAGATCGTGGTGTAGGCGTCCAGGATGCGCTTCAGGTTCTCCTCGCCCCAGGGGTAGTCGTGGTTCCACTTGAGGTCGAGGTTCCAGTAGAACGGCCCCCGGCCGTAGTACGGCGGCTCGAAGCGGATGCGGGCGAAGGAGAACCGGCCGTCGTGGGGTTGGTTCTCGTAGTCGAGCGGCAACTCGACGGCGTTCGGGTCGGGCCGGAAAGTGGCGGTCAGTTCGCTGTCCGGGGCGGCCGGGAGCAGGCCGCCGGCGAGGACGCCCCCACCGGCGAGGACGCCCCCGCCGGCGAGGAGGACCGCCGCCGGTCCGCCGAATGCCGCGGCCGGGCCGGCGATCGCGCGGCGGCCGGAGCGCCGTCGTTCGAGCCTCATCCTTCGCGCCGGAGGTCGAGGAGCAGGCGGAGGGCCGGGTCGTAGGTCGGGGCGATCTCCAGCGCTTCGAGCACCCGCCGCCGGGCCCCCGGCCGGTCGCCGCTCCGCCGGAGGGCCGCCGCCAGGAGGAACAGCGCTTCGGCGCGGTCCGGCGGGTCGGCGGCGAGGGCGGCGCGCCGTTCGCGCACCTCGATCCGGTGGTCCGCCGCGGCCGCCGCCGCCTCGGCCAGCAGTTCGTGCGGCTCGGCGAACAGCGGATAGGCGAGGAGCGCCGACTCGAGCGCCTCGGCGGCGGCTTGGTGGTTCCCGGCCTCGCGCTCGATCTCCGCGAGGAGCAACCAGTCCTCGTACGCGGAGGGGACGCGGGCCAGGTGGCGGCGGAGGGCGCCGGCGGCCTCGGGCCCGCGTCCGGCGCGGCGGTGGATCCGGGCGAGGAGGCGGAAGGGGCCGTTCGGGCCGCCGTATTCGGGGATCAGTTCGGCCGCGCGACGGAGGTGATCGGCGGCCTCCTCGTCGCGTTCCGCCTCGAACAGCGCCACCCCGGCCCGCAGTTGGGAGGGGAAGTCCTCCGGCGAGCGCTCGGCGGCCTCGACCGAGGCTTCCAACCCCGACGGGGCCCCTTCCTCGACCGGGCGGGCGCCGGGCGCCGGGCGCGTCGGCGCGCCCCCGCGAGCGGCGCCGAGGCTCGCGGCGGCTCGGCCGAACCGCTCCTCGATCCGGGCGCTCACCGCGGCGTCCAGGGCCTCGACCGGGGCGCCGAGGACCGTCTCGATCGCCTCCGCGCTCGACGCGCCGCGCCGGAACGCCCGGAGCATGCCCAGGATCGCCGGGAACCCGTGGTCGGCTTCGATCTGTTCCACCACGAGCGAGGCATGGTAGTAGGAGACCCCCACCTGCCCCGGCCACTTCGGACGGACGAAACCCTCGTTCATCTCGCCCACCGGGAGCAGCCGGTCGTCCCGGAGCGCCGCCAGGAAGGGCGCCGGAACGCCGTCGCCGAATCGGCGCCGTTCCTCGTACTGGCTGAGCCCCTCGGTGAACCATCGGGGGATCCGGTTGTCGGTCAGCCCCATCGTGATGGTGTGGCCGAGTTCGTGCCAGAGCGTCGAGGCCCAGTGGTACGCGCCGGGCGGCCGCGCCGACGGGGACTCCATCGCCAGCGTGTCGCCGAAGCAGACGCCGTGGGCGCCGATCCCGGCGAGGCCGACGGTGCGGACCGAGAAGTCGGCGGAGCGGTCGTAGAGTTCGATGCGGACCCCCGCTTCGGGGCGGAACCCGTAGCGGTCGGCGAACTCGGCCAAGGCTTCCCTCGCGACTTCCTCCACATACGGGGCGAGGAGGTCGGCCTCGGCTTCGGGCAGGACGAGGGTGAGCGGCGGGAGATCGAGGACCCGGAACCCGTCCAACTCGTCCAGCAGGTCGAGCGTGTTCTTGACCAGGGCGTCGAACGGGTCGCGCCGGAAGGCGTCCCGCAGGACGGCGCGGCCCTCGTCCATCTCTCCCAGCCGGAGCAGGTTCTGGCCGAGCAGGCGCGCCGCCGCCGGGGAATCCGGACGGAGGGCCGCGGCCGCCCGGGCGCGCTCCGCGGCTTCCCGGTAGCGCCGTCCCCGCTCGGCCGCCTCCGCGAGCCCGAGGTCGAATCGCGGGTCACCGGGCCGCAGGGCGCGGAAGCGGCTCTCCGTTTCGGCCAGCCGCTCCCCGCGATCGGCGAGGAAGAAGGCGGCGCCGAGCGCGGCGAGGGGTTCGGGGGCCTCCGGCAGGAGAGACGACGCGGCTTCGGCGGCGGCGATCGCTTCCTCGGTCCGCTCGGCCTCCAGCAGCCGCCGGACGCGGAACGCGGCGGCGTCCGGGTGGCCGGGGTTGACGGCCAGCGCGGCGGCGAGCGGGTCTTCGCCTTCGGGGTGGGCCTGCCCGCGCTGCCGGGCCACCCGGGCCAGTCCGAGCAGGGCGTCGGGGTGCCGGGGGTTCCGCTCCAGCACCGAAGTGAACGAGTCGAGCGCGTCAGCGGTGTTGAACTTCTCGAGCAGCAGGTTCCCGGCGCGCAGGCGGGGCGCGGGGTCGGCGGGATCGAGGAGCGCCGCTTCGTCGAACACGCGCAACGCGTCCCGGAAGAGACCGGTGCTCCGGAACCCGAGGCGCGCCGCTGCGGCGCCGGCGGCGGTCAACGCCGGCGCGCCGAGCGCGCCCGACGGGGCGCGGTTGTACGCGGTGATCACCCGGTCGAGGCGGTCGAGAGCCGCCTCGCGCTCGCCGGCGGTCATCTCCAGTTCGGCGAGTTCCACTTGAGCGGGAAGGTCGAGGTCGGCCGGAAGACCGGGCTCGGCCAGGAGCGCCCCGAGCAGCCGGCGGGCCGGGGCGGTCTCGCCCGTTTCCCGGTGGAGGCGGGCGCGGGCGAGCCGGCGGGCGGGGCTCGCCTCCCCGGACTCCAGCGTCTCCAGCGCCTCGCGGTACCGCCCGGTGAGCCGAAGGGTCTCGACCAGCCCGAGCCGGGCGCCGGGGGACTCGATCTCCTCCCGGTAGGCCGACTCCGCCTCTTCGTAGGCCCCGCGCCGCAGCGCCTCGGCGGCCGCTTCCGGGCCCCCCGGCCACGCGCCGGCGGGAACGGGCTCCTGCGCGGCGGCGGCGGGCGCGAAGCCGGCCGCCAGCAGGCCGAGAGCCGCCGCCCGCGCCGGGCCGAGCGGCAGCGGCGGTCTCATCGGGCGCCCGGCTCCCGACTCCCGGTCCGCTCCCGGATCTCCTCCTGGATTCGGGCGAGATCCAGCAGCAGCCGTTCCAGTTCGGCGAAGTACTCCTCCTCCGGCATCCCCTCCCGGGTCTCCCGGAGGGCGTCCACCCGCGCCGCCAGTTCGTCGCGTTCGGCGGCGAGGGCCCGCACCTCGTCGCTGTCCGCGGACCCGGCCGGGGCGCCGGAGGCCGGGGAGAGCGGGTAGGTGCGGGCGGCGAGCACGCCGTCCGAGCCGGGGGCGGCCCGGGGCGCCCCGCTTCCCTCCCCGTCCCCGTTGTCGTCGAGAAGCGGGTGCTCCGTGCGCAGCAACCCCTCCCGTTCGTACTCCCGCTCCACCTCGGAACGGGCGAACTCGAAGACCTCGAGGGCGGAGAGCCGGTCGTCCCGGTTGCGGTCGGCCCCGCCCCCGGCGAAGGCGGCCACGAAGTGGCGGGGGAACCGGGTTTCGTTCGTCTCGTGGGCGCGGGAGGCGGCGAGCACGATCCGGCCGGGCGCGGAGAGCGCGGGGACGAAGCCGCCGGCGGCGCTGCCCAGGTGGGCGACGGTCACCGGGGATCCATCGAAGGCGTCCAGCATCGGCGCGAGGTCCTCCGGGGCGAGGTCCGGCCCCGGCAGGTTGAACCGCGCGCCCTGCCCTCCCCCGGCGCTCCCGTGCCCGATGAGCACCACCGTGAGCGGGTCTCCCCGGGAGTGGGCGGCGGCGAGTTCGGCCAGTTGGCGGCCGATCTCGTCGCGGGCGCTCCGGCCCGCCGGGGCGCACCCTTCGGAGGCGTCCGCCGCCTCCGCGGGGCGCTCGACCAGAACGCGGACTTCCACCGGCCACGGCAGCGACCGGGCGGCGGCGCAGAGTTCCCCGGCCCACCTCGTGAACCGCGCGCGGCGTTCCGCGCCCCCGGCGACTCCGGCGACGACCAGGAGGGCCGGCCCGGCCGGCGGCCCCTCCACGCGGGCGCCGGTTCCTCCGGGCCGCCCTTCGGCGCCGAGCGCCCCCCCGGCGAGCAACGCCGCCGCCAGCGCGGCCGGGCCGATCACCGGAGGCCCCAGGCGCGGCGCAGACCCCATTCGGAGACCAGCAGTCCGACCAGCAGGAAGAAGATCGCCGGCATGTTCCAGAGCGGGCGCCGCTCGACCACGGTGGCGCCCGTCTCCGAGAAACTCAGGTCGGCGGCCAGGGCGCGCGCGTCTTCGACTTCGAAGAGGCGGCCCCCGGTCTCTTCCGCGATCCGGGCGAGGAGCGGCCGGTTCGTCCCCGTCCCGAAGTACTCGTCCTCCACCTCCCCCACCTCGAAGAAGGCCGCCGCGGCGGCGTCCTCCGGCGCTTCGCCGGCCCCGGTCCCCCGGGCCCGCGCCTCAACCCGGTGGAGCCCGGACGAGCGGGGGACGAACGACGCGGAGTACTCGCCGTGCCGCCGCCCGGTCCAGCGCAACGGGACGACCTCGACCTCGCCCGACCCGGTCTCGACCGCCGCCTCGACGGAGGCGCGGCTGACGGCCAGGTAGGCGGCGTCCTCCACCCGGGCGGTCACGGTCACCCGCTCCCCGGCGAGCGCGCTCACCGGCTCGACCGAAACCTCCACCCGGCGCGGCGCTTCGGCGGCGAGGAACCGCAGCAGCCGCCGCCAGAGCAACTCGTGGGTCTGGTCTTCCACCGGTATGTCGGCGTGCATCTGCCAGAGCCAGAAGTCCTGCACGGTGAGGCTCGCCACCCGCCCCCGTCCGAACCGCTGGACGGAGAGCACCGGCTCCGGTTCCCCGCCGCCCTCCCCGGAGACGCCTTCGAGCAGGGTGACCGCGCCCGGTTTCGGGTTCGCCAGCCGGTTCACCGTGGAGAGCAGCGGCAGCGCGGCGTAGCGGTCCCGGTTCCGTTCGGCGTCCGGTTCGAGCCGGACGACCGGATGCGAGGCGCCGGCGCGGGTGGGGCGGACCCGCAGCCGACGGAACGCGGCGGGCGAGTCCGCCGAAGCGCTCCCTCCCGCCGCGGCCCCGGCGCCGTCGCCGAACAACAGGGGCAGCACCTCGGCGACCGGGGTTTCCCGATAGCCGCCCTCCGCATAAGCGCTCCGTCCGCCGAGAGTCAACAGGCCCCCGCCGCGGCGGCTCACGAAATCCCGCAGCATCCGGAGTTGGTCGGCCGTGAAGAAACTGGCCTCGACGCTGCCCAGGATCACCGCCGAGTACCGGAAGAGTTCCTCGCGGGTTTCCGGGAAACCGCCGGCGAGTTCGTCGGCGTCGGCCACATCCACCCGGTAGAACTTGCCGCCGGCGGTGCGCAGCAGGCACGCGACCCGGAGGCCGGGGTCACCCCGCACCGCCCGGCGGAGGAACTTCATCTCCCACCGTGGCTGCCCCTCGAAATACAGCAGGTCGAGCGCCCCTTCCTCGACCAGCGTGAGCGCCGTCCGCTCGTTGTTCCGGGTCATCTCCTCGCCCGGCGCCGGGGCGACCCGGAAGCGGAGCCGCCGCACGCCCGGCCGCTCGGCGGGCACGGTGAGCGCCACGACCCGGGTGGAGTCCCCCCGTTCCAGCCGGACGGAGCGGGACGCGGCGATGCGGCCTTCGTCCAGCGCCTCGACCCGGACGGTCTGCCCGCCGTAGCCGCGGGAGAAGACCGGCACCCGCACTTCGACTTCCGACCCGAGCAGGAGGCGCGGGGGGAGGTCCGGCGGCCCGATCTCCAGGTCCCGTTCGGGCGCGGAGCGGCCGACGGCGACCGGGTACACCCGGATCCCGCGCCCGCGCAGGTCGAGCAGCGCCTCGCCGAGGGCGTCCTCCCGCTCCTCCGCGGTCCCTTCCTTCCCGGCGGCGGTGTCCGCTCCGTCGGTGAGCAGGACCAGGCCGGCCACGGGAAGCGACGAGAGGTCGGCCGCCGCCGAGCGGAGCGCGGAGGCCAGGTCGGTGCGCGGCGCCGAAAGCGTCAGGACTTCCTCCGGCGGCGAATCGGGCGGGAGCCGCTCCGCCCCGTCGCCCCCGAACCGGTAGCGGCGCAGGACGAACTGCTCCCGAAGCACCGGCCCGAGCGCCCCGTCACCACCCGCCCCGTCCGGAGGAAAGAAGGCCTCGCGGATCCGGTCGCCCCGGCGGAGGGGCGTTCCGTCCGGGGCCTCGCCGGCGTCCGGGAGGCGCATGCTGGCCGAGTCGTCGAAGAGGACGCCGACCACATTCTCCTGCGGGACGACGGTGGAGATCACCAGTTCCGGACGGAACAGCGCGAACAGGAGCAGGACGAGAGTCGACGCCCGGAGTCCGGCGAGCAGCAGCCGGCCGGCCCGGCCGGCGCGTCCCCGGCCCGGACGCCGGTAGCCGGAGAGGAAGAGGGCCGCGGCCAGCGCGGCGAGAACCCCGGCGGCGAGGAGCGGCCAGGGCCAGGCGAACTCGATCCGCCCTCGCTCGAACGCGGCGAGCGGGCTGCTCAGCAGCCAGTCGAGCCAGGACAACGGGAGCGCGCGGGGAGGGGAATCGGCGGCGGCGGGATCTCGGAGTGCGGCGCCGCCGTCAGTGGGTCATCGCGTAGATGATCAGGTTCACTCCCATCTCGTAGGCGTAGGTCGAGTAGCGCAGCGGGTAGTGCGGGTTTTCCCACCACTCCCAGGCGTCGCCCAGGTCGGTGTTCCAGTTGGCGACCACCATCAGGCGCCGCTCGTCGTCGAAGATGCCGTACACCGTGGGCGTGTAGCCGTCGCGCTCCCAAGTGGGACCGCCGCGGATCCCCTGCCCCACATTGGGCACCTGGACGATCTCGTCCACCACATACAGCGAGCGGAAGATCGGGTGGTCGAGGGGCACCTCCTCGATGGCGCGGCCGGGGAACACCCGGTCCATCTCCCGGGCGAAGTTGAGCCACTCCTGGGTGCCCCAGAAGTCGTCCACCATCAGGAAGCCGCCGGAAAGGAGATAGCGCCGCAGCCCGGCGACTTCCTCGTCGGTCATCGCCATGTAGCCGACTTCGACCGCGTAGAGGAACGGGTAGCGGCCGAGTTCGGGATCGTTCAGCAGCACCTCGTTCTCCCAGGCGTACGCGTCCAGGTTCGTGTACCGGCGAAGCCCGATGAGGAACTGCCGGTCCGCCTTGGGGTAGTCCACATGCCACCCGCGCCAGCCGTAACTCGAATAGACGGCGCGGGTGAAGTAGAAGTCGTGGGGCGGGCGGAGGCCGGGGGCCGGGCCGAACGGGTCCGCCCCGGCGCGGGCGTCGCCGGTGGCCGACCGCAGGAACTCACGGATCTGCTCCGGGCTCGGCTGCGTTTCGAGCGCCGGCGCGGCGAGCAGCAGCAACCCGGCGGCGCCGAACGGCCGAAGACCGCGCCAGCGGCCGGTCACCGGGGCGGGGCCGGAGGGGTGCGGCGGGCGCCGGGCGCTGACGGCAGGGACGGGCGGCGCACCGAGTTCGTTCGCGGGCCGCCCGCGCGGCGAAGCGCCCGGCGGGAAGCGGGCAGGCGAATCACGGGCGGCGGCGCGGGAGAGTATCGCGCCCCGCAGCCCCCTCCGGGAGCGCTTTTCGACCGCCGGGGAGCGGGCGCCCGGCTGGTAGAATCGGCGGTTCCGCCGGGGGCGCCGCGCGGCTGCCGCCGCGTCCGGCGGGGCGGTCGTTCGCCGGGTTTCGAGAGGTCCGGGAGACCGGGCGCCGACTTGCGGAACGACGAACACCGGGCAAGACATCGAACAACGGAGGTAAGGCCGTGACATCGAGCCTTCGCATCCTGCTGCCGGCGGCGCTCGCCGCAGCCGCGGCCTGCGGCGGCGGGCCGCCGACGGACGACCCGATGCCCGCGGCTTCCACGCCGGAAGCGTTCGTCCCCGGACCGCCGGCGGACTTCGCCGACCCGGTGATCCCGGCGGACAACCCGCAGACGCCGGAGAAGGTCGCCCTCGGCAAGCAGTTGTATTTCGACGAGCGCCTGTCCGCTGACGGAACCCGCTCCTGCTATTCCTGCCACCTGGTCGAGAACGGACTCACGGACGGCAAGCCGGTCGCCGAGGGCGCGCTGGGGCGGGTGCTGACCCGCTCGAGCCCGACGCTGTGGAACATCGCTTACCACACGCAGTTCTACTGGGACGGGCGGAGCGGCTCGCTGGAGGCGCAGGCGCGCGCGGCCTGGACCGGCGGCAACATGGGGGCGGACGCCGACGAGGCGGTGGCCGCGCTGAACGGGATCGAGGGCTACCGGACGCAGTTCGAGGAGGTCTTCGGCGGGCCGGCCACCCCGGAGAATGTGGTGCAGGCCATCGCCGCGTTCGAGCGCGACGCCTTCTACTGCGGCGACACCGACTACGACCGCTGGCGGCGGGGCGAGGCTTCCGCGATCCCGGAGGCGGCGCAGCGCGGCGCGGAACTCTTCACGGCGGGGGCCGGCTGCGCCGCCTGCCACAGCGGCGTCCTGTTCACCGACCTGAAGTACCACAATGTGGGAATCGGGATGGACGCCGAGGAGCCCGACCTCGGCCGCGGACGGGTCACCGAGGAAGCGCAGTGCAGCACGACCGACGACGAGCCCTGCCAGGGGGCGTTCAAGACGCCGACCCTGCGCGACATCACGAAGAGCGCCCCGTACTTCCACGACGGGAGCGTGGCGACGCTCGAAGAGGCGGTGCGGCTCATGGCGAGCGGCGGGCTGCCCAACGAGTACCTGGACACCGACGAACTGCAGGACCGGAACCTGGACGACGCGCAGATCGCCGACCTGCTGGCGTTCCTCGGGACGCTGGAATGCCGGAACGCGGAGGACATCTTCGCCCGGCCGTCCCTGCCCTAGCGAAGGATCACGCGGACACGGAGGGTTCGATCCGGATGGAAGTGCGTTTCGAGGGGCGGGGCGACCGCTGGAGCGGCGCCGCCGAGAAGGCCGAGCGGGGCGAAGCGGACAAGCACCAGCCGTATTCGGTGCGGGTGACGAACGAGGGCGGCGAGACCGCGGAAGGCACGATGCTGGTCACCGCCCTGGCCGAGCAGAAGGCCGCCGAGTCGGAGGACGGAGGCGCCCGCCTCGGACGCGCCTTCTCACAGGCGCTCACCGCGGAGTTGGGCCTGAGGCCCCTGAAGTCCGGATTCCGCTTCGTCCTCGACCACCGCTGGGTGGTCGGCTACTGACCGCGACCGAACCCTGAGCGCCGCCCGCCGGCGGCCTTCTTTTACCGCGGATCCTTCCGCGATCGCGCCCCGCACGGTGTCCGGCAGTCGGACCGAAGCGTCGGCTCTCGGCCTTGCCGGCGGAGGAGGCGCGGGGCTCCGGGCTTCCCGGCTATCGAGGAGGATGGATCCTCGCGGCAAGCGGACTCGACCACGCGGCTCAGCGTCGGGTCACCTGAATGAGAGCCCTCACTATGGCGGCGGCGGGCGCGGCGACCGCGCCGAATCCGGCCAGAGTGTGGCCCGCGTCCACGAGCCACAAGCCTGCCGCGACCAAGGATAGAGCCAGGAAAGCAGCAATCCACTGTGTTTGAAGCGCCAACATCCGCCGCCCCCGATCGTTCTTCCAACCGTTGGCGGCGTGGCCCTCGGCCATGGCGATGATGCGGGCGGCGAGCCCGGGCAGAGTCGCTTCGTATCTCTCGAGATCAGCCGCCGATGGCAGTGGGCCGATGTGGATCTGCTGGCGGACGGCCACCGACCTACCGGGATCCCCCGGCGACGGTCGCTGCCTATCGCGGTGGCTCGAGTTGCTCAGTGCGCCGCGCCGCCCGGGCCCGCTCGTATTCGGGCTCCACGGCGCCCATCGCCGATCGCAGGTCGTCTCCGACTCGCATCCAAGTCTCCCGCATGGCTTCTTCCGGCGTCTGGCTCGGAATCTCGATGACGGGATCCAAGCGGAAGATCTGCTTCAGGGCCTCAAGCAGCGATGGCGGCCGCCCGGCGACGGAACTTCGTCCGGATTGGGCCGGTCCGGCGCTTCTCCGGCGTGCCTGGCGGTCATGCTCGGTCATCGACAAGCATCATAACGGGAAAGCCCGCCGCGCCCGGCAGTCTCGTCGGTTCTGCTGATGCGACGGCGGCGCCGGACGATGCGCGCCACCGCCTCTATGCGTTCGCGGCTGTCGGCGCCCCGTCGGAAGCCCTCGACGGCTTGGCCGGCATCGGAGGGATGAGGTCCGGCAGGAGGGCGGATGCCTCCGGCGGACGCGCGGAGGCGCTCGGCGGCGGAGGGCCAGGAAGTCTGCCCGGAGCGTCTCCTCCCCGCGCTTGCCGTGGATCCGCCGGCACCCCCGCACGCCCAGGTCGCCGTAGCGCGCGATCTTGCCCTCGTCGGCGTGGGTAATCTCGACTTCCACGACGAGGTCCGGGCCGTTCTCTTCGAAGAAGGCGTCCGCTGCTCTCTCGCTCTCGGCCAAGGCCGCGAGATGCGCATGGCGCGCTCGCCGACATGGAAGGAGCAGTCCGGCTCCATGCCGGCGCCGGGGGGCTCCTCTTTCCCGCGCAGGCGAGCGCTCCTGAGTTCGACGGAGGCGAGGTCCAACTCGCTCGCCGCACCGTCCACGATGTCGTCGAACCCGGTCAGGCGCTGGTGGAGATGCGAGGGGGCCATGAGGACGACCACTCCTCGCACCGGGTCCAGGCACACCCGGCGGAACCGGCTGGTCCGGTCCAAGCCGGCGAGGGCGGCCACCGTCGCCGCGTCCGCCCGGAGGTGATAGATGGTCGAGCCGAGCGGCCCCACGAAACTCGTGCTCGCGCCCGGCATCAAGGATCCCCGGCGCTCGAGCCTTCGACCGGGACGCTCTCGGCGGAGACTGCGGCGGCGGGCGGCTCGCCATCCGCTGACGCCTCCCCGCCGGAGGCCGGTTCCTCCCGCGGCCGGACGCTCCGCTGTCGGCGTCGCCGGACGATGCGCTCCACCGTTTCGATGCGTCGGAAGACATCCCCGCTCGTCCTTATGCCTTCGGCCGCCTCGGCGACATCGGACGGAGTGAGGTCCGGCAGCACCTCCGAGGCCTCCAGCCGGCGGGGCGCCGCTCCCCGGCGCAGGGCCAGGAAGTCCGCCCGGAGCGTCCCTTCCCCGCTCCGGCCGTGGATACGCCAGCACTCCCGCACCCCCATGTCGCCGTAGCGCGCGATCTTCCCCTCGTCCGCATGGGTGATCTCGACCTCGACGACGAGGTCCGGAACATTCGCTTCGAGGAAGGCGTCCGCCGCTTCTTCGCTCTCGGCCAAGGCCTCGAGGTGCGCATGGGCGCGCTCCCCGACAAGGAAAGAGCAGTCCGGTTCCAGGCCGACGCCGACCGGTTCCCCTTCCCCGCGCACGCGAACGCTCCCGAGTTTGATGGAGGCGAGGCCCAGCGCGCTCGCCGCGCTGTCTGCGATGTCGTCGAAGAGCCGGGTCGAGCGCTCGTGGAGGAGCGAAGGGACCATGAGGACGACGACCCCTCGCACCGGGTCGAGGCACACCCGGCGGAACCGGCTCGTCCAGTCCAGACCGGCGAGCGCGGCCACGGTCTCGGCGTCCGCCCGGAGGTGGTAGATGGTCGAGCCGAGCGGGCCGACGAAACTCGTGCTCGACCCCGGCATCAGGCCTCCTCGGTGCTCAGGCCTTCGAGCGGGATGGCGCCGATTGGGACTGCCGCAGCCGGCTCGCCGTCCGCCGGCGCCTCGCCGTAGGGCGCCCGTTCCTCGCGCAGCCGGATGCTCCGCTGTTGGCGGCGCCGGACGATACGGGCCACCGCCTCCGTGCGTTCGTGGCGGTCGAGACTCCGTCGGACGCCTTCGACGGCCTGGCAGACATCCGATGGAGTGAGCCCCGGCAGGACCACCGACGCCTCCAACCGACGGGACGGCGCTCCCCGGCGGAGCGCCAGGAAGTCCGCCCGGAGCCTCTCTTCCCCGCGCTTGCCGCGGAGCCGCCAAATCTCCCGCGCGCCGAGGTCGGCGTACCGAACGACCTTGCCCTCGTCGATGTGGGTGATCTCGACCTCGACGATCAGGTCCGGGCCGTTCTCCGCGAGGAAGGCGTCCGCCGCCTTCTGGCTCTCCGCCATGGCCCCCAGATAGGCGCGGGCGCGCTCCCCCACATAGAAGGAGCAGTCCGGCTCCATGCCGGCGCCGCGGGGCTCTCCTTTCCCGCGCAGTCGAACGCTCCCCAGTTTGGCGGTGGCGCGGCCGAGCGCGCTCGCGGCGGCGTCCACGATGTCGTCGAAGACCCGGGTCAACCCCTCGTGGAGGGACGACGGGGACATGAGGACTACGACTTCCCGGACCGGGTCCAGCCACACCCGGCGGAACCGGCTCGTCCAGTCCAGGCCCGCGAGGGCGGCCACGGTGGCGGCGTCCGCCCGCAGCCGGTAGATCGTCGAGCCGAGAGGCCCCACGAAACTCGTGCTCGACCCCGGCATCAGGGCTCCTCGGTGCTCAAGCCTTCGAGCGGGACGGCGGAGACTGCGGCGGCGAGCGGTTCGCCGTCCGCCGACATCTCCCCGTAAGGCGCCCGGTCCTCGCGCAGCCGGATGCTCCGCCGTTGGCGGCGCCGGACGATGCGGGCCACCGTCTCGATGCGTTCGCGGATGTCGCCGCTCCCCCGGACGCCTTCGGCGGCCTGGCAGACATCCGAGGGAGTGAGCCCCGGCAGGACCTCCGACGCCTCCAGCGAACGCGGCGGCGTTCCCCGGCGGAGCGCCAGGAAGTCCGCCCGGAGCGTCTTCTCCCCTCGCTTGCCGCGCAGTTTCCAGAACTCCCGAACGCCCAAGTCGGCGTAACGACCGATCTTGCCCGAATCGGCGTGGGTGATCTCGACCTCGACGACGAGGTCCGGGCCGTTTTCCTCGAGGAAGGCGTCCGCCGCCTTCTCGCTCTCGGCCAAGGCCTCGAGATACCCGCCGGCGCGCTCTCCCACATAGAAGGAGCAGTCCGGCTCCATGCCGGTTCCGGGGGGCTCCCCTTTCCCGCGCAGGCGAACGCTCCGGAGTTTGGTCGAGGCGCGGCCCAGCGCGCTCGCCGCGGCGTCCACGATGTCGTCGAAGACGCCGGTCAGGCCTTCGTGAAGGCGCGAGGGGGTCATGAGGACGACCACCTCCCGCGTCGGGTCCAGCCACACTCGGCGGAACCGGCTCGTCCAGTCCAGGCCCGCGAGCGCGGCCACGGTCTCGGCGTCTGCCCGGAGGTGGTAGATCGTCGAACCGAGAGGCCCCACGAAACTCGTACTCGCGCCCGGCATCAGGGCTCCTCGGTGCTCAGGCCTTCGAGCGGGACGGCGGAGACTGCGGCGGCAAGCGGCTCGCCGTCCGCCGATTCCTCGCCGTAGGGCGCCCGTTCCTCGCGCAGCCGGATGCTCCGCCGTTGGCGGCGCCGGACGATGCGGGCCACCGCCTCCGTGCGTTCGCGACGGTCGCCGCTCCTCCGGACGCCTTCGACGGCCTGGCAGACATCCGACGGCGTGAGCGCCGGCAGGACCTCCGACGCCTCCAGCGGGCGGGGCGGCGCTCCCCGGCGGAGCGCCAGGAAGTCCGCCCGGAGCGTCTTCTCCCCTCGCTTGCCGCGCAGTTTCCAGAACTCCCGAACGCCCAAGTCGGCGTAACGACCGATCTTGCCCGAATCGGCGTGGGTGATCTCGACTTCGACGACGAGGTCCGGGCCGTTCTCTTCGAGGAAGGCGTCCGCCGCCTTCTCGCTCTCGGCCAAGGCCTCGAGATACCCGCCGGCGCGTTCTCCCACATAGAAGGAGCAGTCCGGCTCCATGCCGGTGCCGGGGGGCTCCCCTTTCCCGCGCAGGCGAACGCTCCGGAGTTTCGTCGAGGCGCGGCCCAGCGCGCTCGCCGCGGCGTCCACGATGTCGTCGAAGACGCCGGTCAGGCCTTCGTGAAGGCGCGAGGGAGTCATGAGGACGACCACCCCCAGCATCGGGTCCAGCCACACCCGGCGGAACCGGCTCGTCCAGTCCAAGCCGGCGAGCGCGGCCACGGTCTCGGCGTCCGCCCGCAGGTGGTAGATCGTCGAGCCGAGAGGCCCCACGAAACTCGTACTCGAATCCGTCACCGACGCTCCTCCGAAGCCTCCGAAGCGTAACGCGGGGGTGATCGCGCCACCGCCGCCGGTCGCTTTCCCCGTCCGCCGGGAGAAGAGCGGCGCGGCGCGCCGGGCGGCTGCGATCTCCTCCCGGTCTTCCGAGCGGGCCGGGGCTCGCCGCGGGAGTCCCAACCCTGCCCGTCGGCGGGGACCGGTCTTCCGAGCGGGCCGGGGCTCGCCCTTCTCGTAGGCGCCGTCCGCCAGTCGCGGGCGAAGGCGGCCGCCCGGACCCGGATCTCGTTCCCGGAGAGGCGCGCGACGGGAGGCGCCCATGGCTCGCCCGGCGCCGCGCCGGTGAGTGGGGAACGCCGCGCTCCATCGCCGCGGAAGGGCGCGGCGCCCCAGTCCGTCGGGATCGTGGGCATCGTCATGGCGCGCGGGGACCGGGGCTGCGGCTCGTACGGGCTTCGGCGGTGACGCCGCCGGCAAGAGCCATCGCCGGTCTCGGCATTTCACGACGAAGGCGCTGCAGGGCCGAAGGCAGCGGCCCGTGGGCGAGACGAGGCCGCGGAAGCGGAAGACGACCCGACCGGCGCGGGGCTCGCTCCGAGGCCGGCCGGGCCGGGTCGGCCCCCGAGGAAGGTCAGAACCGGAGGGTTCCGCGGAGGCCGAGGCGGAGTACGGGGGCGGTTTCCGCGTAGGCGCTCCGTTCCCCGGAGAACTCCAGGTCGAAGGCGCGGCCCGCGCGGAGCGGGTCGCCGTAGCGGAGGCCGAAGCGCAGCCGGTTCCGGCCATTCCCGCAGCCGAGGTCGGAGAACGGGGTGAGGACGCCGGGGAGTCGGCCGGCGGAGAGCCCGTAACCGAGGCCGGCCTCGAACACGCCGCCCTCGGCCATCCCCCCGACCCGCCGCGCGGCGGGGAGGCCGCCGTCCGGCCGCCAGAGCGCGTCCTGCCGCCCCGGCGCGCCCCAGCGCGGCGCGAGCGACACCGAGAGCCCCCGGCCGTCCCTCTTCGAGTGCAGCATCGCGGTGACTCCCACGCCCCGCTCCCGGAAACCGGACTCGCTGTACGCCGCCAGCATCCGGCCCTGTGCTTCCAGCCGCAAACGCGATCCCGCCGTCAGGCGCAATCCCCCGGACACCTCGACGCCCCGCCCGGTGATCGCCGAGTCCCCGTCCGCGCGCGCCGAGACCGCCGCGAAGGGCTCCACCGCCCCGCCCCGGCCGAGGCGCTGCCGGTACCGGGTCTCGGCGCCGAACCGCAACCGGAATGTCCGCGCCGCGAGATCTCCAGAAACGCCGGCGCCCTCCCTCGTCGCCAGCCGGCTGAGGCCGGCGTCCCCCCGGAACGCGAGGCTCAGCCCCTCCGTCGAACCCGCGATCCGGAGGCGCAGGCCGGCGAGCGCCATCCCGAGCGCCAGTTCCCGCGACTCCCGGCCCCGATCCCCCCGGTCGGTCTCCAGCGTCCCCCGGCCCGCGCCCCCGATCGCCCACAACTCCAACCAGTCGGTCGGCCGGACGCCGGCGTAGGGCAGCAGGCTGTCGATCCTCGTCGTCACTTTCCCGCCGCCGGTCGTCTCGCCGGCGAAGGCGTAGTCCGCACGGCCCCAGGCCCGCGCCGCCGCCACTCCCACCAGCCAGGACTCGCCGGAGACATCCGCCCCCAAGTACGGAGTGCGCAGGTCGCCGGAGTAGGTGGATCCTTCCTTCGGGGAACCCTCGAAGGACACCAGGTCCCCGGCGCCCCAGAGGCCCCAGCGGGGGCCGCCGCCGTCCTCCGGGGCGAAGGACAACTCGAAACTGTCCCGCAGCGGGTCGTAACCCGCCGCCGCGGCGGCATCTCGGACCGGGTTCTCCGCCCGGAACAGCGAGCGGGCGCCCGCGTTCCCGATCCCGCCCGCCGACCGGCCGCCGTTCCCGCCGGAGAGCGCCGCCATCGCTACGCGACTGCCACCGCCCCGCGCCTCCATCCGCCGGCCGATCACCTCGGACGCGCTCGACAGCAGGCCCCGGCCCATCGCCGAAAGCGTCTCCCGGACCGCCGCCGTCTCCGCCGGATCGGTGATCACCGTTACGGCGAACGACTGCTCGGCGCTTCCGGCGCGGTTCGACGCCGTGACCGTCACCGACGCCTCGCCCTCGGTCAGCGGCGAGACCGACACCGCCGCCGCCCCGACGAGCGCCGCCGACGCCACGCCCGGCGCCGAAGACGCCGCCGCGTACCGCTCCGCCCCGGAGAACGCCGCCGCCACCTCCACCGGGCGGGGTTCGGTCCCGGCGATCAGGGTCAGCGCCGGGAGCGTCCCCACCGCCCGCGGCGGCGAGATGCCCCGCACCGGGTGCGCCGGCCGGTCGGCGAGCGCGGCGTGCGTGAGGTCCACCCGCTGGCCCGGGACCCCGGTGACCGCGGAAGGAACCGCGTCCGCCGGAACGGAGATCCCGTTCTCGTCCCAGTCGCCTTCGACCACCCGGTAGGCGAACCGCAGCACCGGAGTCCCCGACCCCGACCGGTAGCCGGCCGGACGCTCGGAGAGACCCACCGTCAGCGGCAGCGACGGCGCCCCGGCCACCCGCGCCGCCGAACGGAACTCCACCGACACCTCCACCGTCTGGCCCGCCCGGTACGCGATCCCGTCCGGCGGGGTCGAGGAGATCCGCACTTCCCGCACCGTCAGCGGCTCGATCCCCCGCACCCGGTGGAAACTGCCTCCGGCGACCGCCGCGTGACGGAGGTCCGCCGGCCGGTCGGATTCGCCGGAGGCCGCTCCGGAGAGCCCGTTCGCCGCTACTTCCACGCCGTCATCGTCCCAGTCGGTGACCTCCACCCGGTAGGCGAACCGCCACAACGCCGTACCGGCCCCGTCGGCGTACGCCGCGGTCCGGGGCGAGTCGCCCAAGATCAACTGCAGGCTCGCCGAACCGCTCGCCGATGCCGGGGCGCTGAAGGCGACTTCCGCGGTGATCGTCTCCCCCGCCCGGTAGGCGGCGCCGTCCGCCGGGCGCGAGGTCAGCGACACGCGCTCCACGGTGAGCGCGGCCGGCGGCGGGGGAGGCGGAGGCGGCGGGGGAGGAGGCGGCGCCCGGGCGTCCACGCGGTGCGCCGGGTCGTCGTCGAGCCCCGGGTGGGTCAGCGTCACCGACCCGCCGTCCGGCGTCCGGATCTGCCCTCCCCGGATCGGGTCGGCCGGGACGGCGATCCCGTCCGCATCCCGGTCGCCCTCCGCGACCCGGTAGCGGAACACCAGCGGGGCGCTCCCCGCCCCCTCGCGGTAGGCCGCCCTTCGCGGCTCTTCGCCCACCGTCAGGGTGAGCCGCGGCCGTCCGGACACGGAGACCGGCCGGTCGAACGACGCCGCGATCTCGATCGGTTCCCCGGCGCGGTACGCCCGGCCGTCCGCCGGCGCGGAGACGATCGACAGGGAAGCGAGACGCGGTCGGCCGGAACTCCCGCCTCCGCCACCGCCACCTCCGCCCCCTCCGCCCCCTCCGCCGGTCGTCGGGACCACCGCGAACTGGCCGTCGTCGCTTACCGCATGGACGCCGAGCGCCAGGTTCGCCGCATTCGGCGTCGCCGCGCCGTCGCTGATCGCCCCGCCGTTCAGGGCCAGCGCCCCGGAACCGATGCTGATCCCGTTCGCGTCTTCGTCCCCGGAACGCACCCGATACGCGAACAGCAGACCCCGACGATCCTCCGTCTGTCCGGTGTAGGCGGCGTCCACCGTCCGCGCGCCCGGCGTTCCTCCCTGGCCGCGCCGGAGCGCGCCGGACGACCCCGGAAGCGCCGGCGAGGTCCCGCCGCCCAGCACCAGCCGCAGCACGGGCATCCCCGTAACCGTCACCGGTTCCGAGAACCGCACTTCCACCTCGATCTCGTCCCCCGGTCCGAAAGCCCCGCCCGCGCCGCTCCCGCTCCCGGAGAGCATCACCCCGGTAACCGTCGGCGCCCGCCCGTCCGCGCCGCTCCCGGCCACCGGCAGGCTCGCGCGGTCCGCAAACGCGTGGCTCCCGAGGCCCAGCCCCGCGGCCGTCCCTCCACGATCTGCGATCGTCCCGCCGTTCAGGGTGAGCGCCGAGGTCCCGATCCCGATCCCGTTCGCGTCCGCGTCACCGGAGACGACGGTGTAGCGGAAGGCGAGCGTCGCGGTCCCGCTGCCCGAGGCGTAGTCCGCCTGACGCATGGCCGAGCCGACGGCGAGCGCCAGCCGCGGGGTCCCGGTGACCGTAACCGGCTCGGAGAAGGACACCTCCACCTGGATCACATCCCCGGCGATGTACGCGCCGCCGGCGCCGTTCCCCGGATACGCCGGAGACACCGAGACCCCGGTCACCGACGCCGCCACCACATCCGCGCCGTCCCCGTCCACCACGACATCCGGGTCGGCGGCGAACGCATGGCCCGAGAGGCTCAGGGCCGCGTCTTTCCCGCCGCCGGCGCGCTCCCGGATCCGGCCTCCGGCCAGCGTGAGCGCCGAAGCGCCGATCCCGATCCCGTCCGCGTCCGCATCGGAGCGCTGCACCGTGTAGCGGAACCTCTGGAGGCGCCGATCCGCGCTCGAGGAATGCCACGCCGCCGAACGACGCGCGCTCCCGATGGTCAGCGCCACCTGCGGCCGCCCGATCACCGACACCGGCTCCGAGAAGCGCACTTCCACCGAGATCACATCGCCGGCGATATACACGCCGTTCGCCCCGTTCACGGGCCCGGCCGCCGACACCGAGAGCCCGACCACCGTCGGCGCGACCACATCGGCGCCGTTCCCGTCCACCGCGAAGTCGGCGTCGTCGCCGACGGCGTGCGTTCCGAGGCCCAGCGCCGCGGCGTTGTTCGCGCTGTCCGTCATCATCCCGCCGTTCAGCGCCAGCGCCGAGGCGCCGATGCTGATCCCGTTCGCGTCGGCGTCATCGCTCGCGACGGTGTAGCGGAAAGTCAGCGAGGTCCTCCGGTTCCCGGAGACGAAGGCCGCCTGGCGGGCCTCGGTCCCGATGGTGATCGCGACCTGCGGCGTCCCGGAAACGGTTATGGCTTCGTCGAAGTACACGGTTACGGTGATCGCGTCGCCGGCGATGAAGATCCCGCCCGCGCCCTGCCCGGCCCCGGACAGCAGGACGCCGGTGACCCTCGGCCCGACTGCGTCCGCGGCGGCGCCGTTCACCGTGAAGTCGCCGTCGTCGCTCACGGCGTGGCCGCCCAGGCCGAGCGCGGCGGCGTTGCCGGCGCGGTCGGCGATCCCCCCCCCGTTCAGCGTGAGCGCAGACGCCCCGATGCCGATCCCGTTGGAGTCGGTGTCGCCGCTGGCGACGATGTAACGGAACTTCAGGGAAGTCGTTCCGCTGCCGGAGGAATAGTCGGCCTGCCGGATCGCGCTGCCGACGGTGAGCGCTGTCCGCGGCGTCCCGGTAACGACGACCGTTTCGCTGAACTCGACGGTTGCCACGAGGGCGTCCCCGGCGATGAAGACGCCGCTCGCGCCCTGCGCGCGTCCCGACAGCGTTACGCCGGTAACCGTCGGCGCCCGGATATCGGCCCCGTTCCCGTCCACCACCACTTCCCCGTCGGTGATCGCGTGGTCTCCCAGGGCCAGCGCCGCATCGTTGTTCGCGCCGTCGCGGATCGTCCCCCCGTTCAGCGTGAGGGCCGAAGCCCCGATGCCGATGCCGTCCGAATCCTCGTCCGCCGTCTGCACCGCGTACCGGAACGCCAGCGAAGTCGTCCCGCTGCCGGAGGAGTAGTTCGCCTGCCGCGTCGCCGTCCCGATGGTGAGCGCCACCCGCGGCGTTCCGGTGACCGTCGCCGCTTCGTCGAACTCCACCTCCACCTCGATGGCGTCCCCGGCGACCAGCGCACCCATCGCGCCGCTCCCGCTGCCGGAGACCGTTACCCCGACCACCGTCGGCCCCCGGACATCGGCGCCGCCGCCGTCCACCGGGAAGTTCGCGTCGTCGCTGACGAGGTGGCTGCCGAGGGCGAGCGCCGCGTTGTTGTTCGCGCCGTCCCGGATCGTTCCGCCGTTCAACGTGAGCGCCGAGCCGCCGATGCTGATCCCGTTCGAGTCGCTGTCCGCCGCGGCGACGGTGTAGCGGAACACGGCGGAAGTCGTCCCGCTGCCGGAAGCGTACGCCGCCTGGCGGGTCGCGCTGCCGATGGAGAGCGCCACCTGCGGGGTCCCGGTAACCGTTACGGCTTCGTCGAAGACGACGGTCACCCGGATCACTTCGCCGGCGATGAACGCGCCGCCGGCCCCGCTCGCCGTTCCCGAGATGGTTACCCCGGCGACGGCCGGAGAGCGGGCATCGGCGCCGCCGCCGTTGACGGCCGGGCCGGTGTTCGTAACGGCGGTCAGGGTCAGGACGGCGGCGTCGTTCGCGCTGTCGCGGATCGAGCCGCCGTTCAGTTGGAGTGCGGAGGACGGGACGCTCAGCCCGCCGGCGTCGGAATCCGAGGATATGACGGTGTAGAGGAAGACCAGGTCCGCGCCGCTCGAATCCGACGAGGAATAGGCGGCGTAGCGGGTCGCGCTCCCGATGGCGAGCGCGAGACGAGGAGCGCCGGTAGCGGTTACCGCCTCGGAGAAGCGAACGCGCGTCCGGATCACATCCCCGGCGATGAAGGTCCCGCTCGCGCCCTGCGCCGTCCCGGAAAAGGTCAGTCCGGTGACTTTCGGCAAGGTGTTGTCTCCGTCCACCACGAAACTCGCGCTGTTGGTGATCGTGTGCCCGGAGAGACTCAGGTTCGCGTCGACGCTGAACGCCCGGATCCGGCCGCCGTTCAACTCGAGCGCGGACGCCCCGATGCTGATGCCGTCCGCATCTTTATCCCCCGACTGCACCCGGTAACGGAAGACGAAGACGACATTATCGGTTCTGAGATAGTCGGCGTAGCGCGTCGCCGTTCCGATACTCAGCGCTATACGCGGTGTGCCGGTGACATTGGTAAAGACATTGTTGAAGCGGAGGCGCAACTCGATGTGGTCGCCGGCGATGAAGACTCCGTGCGCGCCGCTGCCGGTCCCCCTCAGTCCGAGCGAGAACACCACCGGCGTCGGGACCTGGGCCGCCACGGCCGGCGCGGCGCCGGGGCCGGTCAGCGAGAGGACGGCGGCGAACGGCAGCGACACGCCGACCGCGAAACCGCGGATTCCGCCGAGGCGCCCTCTCAAGGGAATCCGCCTCGGCGGCGCTCCGGCGTTCGTCCCCCAGTTCGGCGAGGCGGCGGCCTTCGTCCCATCGAATGATCCGTCCTCCCGATGGTCATCTCTTCGGGGAAGAAGGCGGGGTGGCCGCCCGGTCGTCGCTCATCCCCGGTATCGTACCGGGAGGCGGCCCGGCGCGGAGACCGCGAAGCCGCCGAGGCATCCCCGGTCGAAGCCCGCCTCGCGGACTCCGGTCGTTACCGCGTCCCGGGTTCCGGAGGCGGGTCGTAGGGGCCGTAGTAGCCGCGGCGGGCGCGGAGTTCGATCCCGTCGATGCCGGGTTTGACCACTTCCACCTCGATCTTGCGGTAGCGTCCTTCCCGGCGGGTGTTCGTGGAGACATATCCCAAGTTGTACTGGCTGTACAACTCGTCGAGGATGCGGTCGTAGAGTTCGTCGAGCCGTTCGAGCGAGGAGGCAAGCGCATAGGAGCCGCCGGTCGCGTCGGCGATGGCGCGAAGGAACCGGGAGTTCTCGAAGACCTGGTCGTGGCGCGCCCGGTCCGCGAAATGGATGGAATGGATGGTGGTGTCGGAGATTTTCACCAGGTCCATCGCCTCGGAGAACATGAGGGTCGAACGGGAATCCACGCCGTCGCTGAACACGGCGAGCGTCTTCCGGCCGTCGTAGTCGTACACCCGGTCCAGGAAAGTCGCCACCGAGTCGTAGAGAGCCGTCCAGCCGTCGGCTTCGATGTCGTAGATGCGGTTCGAGATCGTCCGCTGGTCGTCGGAGGAATACTCCGACAAGCGGATGTTCTCGTCGAAACTGATGATGAGCAGGTGCTCGGTGCGGGGGATGTTGGTCAGGAACTTGATCGCCGCCTCGTGGAGCAGGGCCATGTCGTCCTCCATGCTGCCCGACGAGTCGAGCAGCAATCCGATCACCTGCCGCGCCGAGAGTTCCTCCTTCTCTTCCGGGGGCAAGTCCACCCAGGACTCTTCGAGCCCGGCGCCGAAGACCACGATCTCCTGTTCCACGCCGTCCTCGGTGATGCGGAAGTCGGCGGCCTCGAGCCCGGTGACGAAGGCGCCGTCCCGGTCGGTGACCGCGACCGGGACGGAGACGAGGTCCACCCCGGACTCGAAGCGGTAGATCTGCTGCGGTCCTTCCGGGCCGCCGGCGTAAGCGGAGGCGCCGGCCGACAGGCCGACGGCCGCGGCGACCGCGCCGCGCCGAAAGCGGGTCATGCGCGGATTCTCCCATCCCCGCCCCGCGCGACGGCGCGCCGCTCAGTCCGGAAGAAGGCCCTCCAAACTGCGCACCGCGAGGTCGAACCGGTGGAACGGCGGCATCAGATAGACCCCCTCGGCCAGCCCCTGCGCCGCTTCCACCATCTCGCGGGCGACGGAAACCCCGACGGAACGAGCCTCGGCGCGGCCGCTCGCCGCCCGGAGCCGTTCCCGGACGGCGCGCGGCACGGTCATCCCCGGCACTTCGTTGTGGAGGAACTCCGCGTTCCGGGAACTCACCAGCGGCAGCACGCCCACCAGCACCGGGATCCGCCGGGGGGAGATGGCTTCGAGGAACCGCTCCAGGAGTTTCGGCTCGTACACCGGCTGGGTGAGGCAGTACTCGGCCCCGGCCTCGCGCTTCTTCCCGAACTTGGCGATCTCCCCTTCGAAGTCCGCCGCCGCCGGGTTCGCCCCGACACCGATGTGGAACGGGAGCGCCGCGCCCACCGGGTTGCCGGCGAGGTCGAGTCCCCGGTTCAGGCCCTGGAGGATGCGGACGAGCCCCACCGAGTCGGTGTCGAACACCGGGGTGGCGTGCGGGTAGTCGCCGAGTTTCGGGGGATCGCCGGTCACCGCCAAGAGGTTGCGGAGGCCCAGGGCGTGCGCGCCGAGCAGGTCCGCCTGGATGCCGATGAGGTTCCGGTCCCGGCACTGGTAGTGGAGGATCGTTTCCACCCGGCCTTCCCTTTCGAGGAGCGCCGCGAAGGCGATCGCGCTCATCCGGGCCGTGGCGCGCGGGCCGTCGGCCACATTCACGAAGCGGACGCCGGCCTCGGCCAGTTCCCCGGCGGTCCGGAGGAGTTTCCCGGCGTCCGCCCCCCGCGGCGGGTCCATCTCCACCGAGACGGCGAACCGGCCTTCGTCGAGGGCGCGGGCGAGGGCGGACCGCTCCGGGAGCGGCGTCGGGGGCAACTCCTCCGGGGGCGGGCGCGGGGGCTTCGCTTCCCCCCGGACGGCGGCCGTCCCGGGCGCGCGGGGCGCTGTCGAAGGCCCGGTTTCGCCGGTCCGGGCCGACTCCGCCCGGATGACGCCGGCGATGGCGGCGAGGTGCGCCGGCCCGGTGCCGCAGCAGCCGCCGATCACCCGGACGCCGAGCCGGAGGTACCGCTTCGCGTAGTGGCCGGAGTAGTCCGGGGAGGAGGGGTAGAAGAACCGGCCGTCCTTCCGGGCCGGGATGCCGGCGTTCGGTTGGGCGATGAGAGGAAGGTCGGTGCCCCGGCGCATCCGTTCCAGCGCGGCGAAGGCGCTCTCCGGCCCCACGCCGCAGTTCGCGCCGACCGCGTCCGCCCCCGCCCGGTCGAGTTCCGCCCCCACCCGGTCCGGCGCGGTCCCGAGCGCCGTCTCCAACTGCTCGGAGAAGGTGGTGAGGACCGCGACCGCGAGGTCGGGCGCGACTTCGCGGGCGGCGGCGAGGGCGAGCCGCGCCTCCGCGAGGGTGGTGAAGGTCTCGATCAGGAGCGCGTCCACTCCGGCGTCGGCCAACGCCTCGATCTGCTCGACGAAGGCGGCGCGGACCTCCCCGGCCCGCGGGTCGTCGGAGGAGGCGAGCGTCTCCCCGGAAGGCCCGACCGAGCCGAAGACCGCTCCCCCGCCGGCGGCCGCGCTCCGCGCGACGCGGACTCCGGCGCGGTTGATCGCCGCGGCCTCGCCCGCCAGCCCGTGTTTCGCCAGTTGGAACCGGTTCGCGCCGAAGGTGTTGGTCGTGAGGACTTCGGCGCCCGCCGCGAGATGGGCGGCGTGGACCGCGCGCACCCGGTCCGGGTCGGAGCGGTTCAGGTCGTCGAAGCACCGCCGCGCGGCGATCCCCGCGTGGTAGAGCGCGGTCCCCATCGCCCCGTCCCCGACCCGCGGCCGCTCCCGCAGGAAGTCCGCGAATTCCGCCCGGTTCATCGAGCGGGCAGTCTAGATTCGCGCCCTCCGGCGGCTCCCTCACCGGACGCCGGACCGACCGGTGAGTCCGCTCACCCCGGCCCAAGCCGGTTCGGGAGCGCGTCGCGGCCGCCTCCGGTCGACGACCGTCGCGCGCGGTGCGACGGCCGCAATACATCGACCGCCGGCCTCTCTATACCGAGGAGCGCCGTGCCCGTGACGAACGCGCTCGACCCCTTCGTGCCGGGGGCGGGGATACTGCCTCCGTATCTCGCCGGGCGTGAGGCGGAGCAGTCGCTGTTCCGCAAGATCTTCGGAAGGTTGCGCGAGGGGAGGTCGCTGCCGGACGAAGTGATCCTCTACGGCCCTCGAGGGAACGGGAAGACCGCCCTGCTCGCGTGGATCGAAAAGCAGGTCGAGGCCGATGACGCCCTCGATTCGGTTTGGCTGACTCCCTCCGAGGTTCCCGACCTCGAAGCGCTGGCGCATCGCCTTCGGGTCGTTTCCTGGTTCCGGCGACTGTCGCCGGAGAGTTTCTCGGTCGCCGGCATGGGCGTTTCCCTTCGACCGTCGAACCCGCAGCCGCTGTTGACGGAGGCGCTGCAGGCTCGGGCGAAGGAGCGGCCGCTGCTCGTTCTCCTCGACGAAGCGCACACGCTCGAACCGGGTGTCGGGCGCGTCCTGCTGAATGCCGCGCAGGCGGCGCGGCGTCACTCGCCGTTCCTCCTCGTCCTGGCCGGCACACCGGACCTGCAGGCCCGGCTGTCGAAGATCGAAGCCTCCTTCTGGGGTCGAGCCCGCGAACTGCCGGTCGGCCGCCTGGAAGAAGCCGCGGCCGCGGAAGCCGTTCGTCGGCCGCTCGCGAGAGAAGGAGTGGAGATCGAAGCGGCCGCCTTGGACTGCATCGTCCGGGAGAGCCACGGTTACCCGTTCTTCTTGCAGGTCTGGGGCAGCGCCGTATGGGACACGCTCCACGAGGCGCTGAGCGAGTTTCCCGGCATCGCTCCCCGCGCGTCGGTCGCGATCGTCGAAGCGGCCGCGCCGCATTTCGAGGATCGGAAAGGGCGGTACTACCGCCAGCGGGTCGAAGAACTCCAGAAGCGGTCCCTGGTTCCGGCGGCGCGGCAGGTCGCCGCCGCTTTCTCGGACGAACCCACACTGAGCGATTCCGAGATCGACGAGGCCCTCCGCCGCGGCGCCTCCTCGGGAGGCCCGGACCCCGGCGAGGCGCGAGAGTCGCTGCGACACCTCGGCTACATCTGGCGCGCCCAAGCCACCATCAAGTGGGAACCGGGGATCCCGAGCCTCATGGACTACCTCCTCGAACAGACGACGGCCCCCGGGCGGCCGGCATGACCGGCTCGATCCGTCCCGACCGGCCGCGGTAGTCCCGCGCTCGCCCGGCCCGCGGGCCGCCGGGCCCGGGTCGAGCGGCGCGGGAACCGGCGGCGGGACTCGTCGTCGCCCTCCGCCCGCCTAGACTCCGCGCCGCGAGATGACCGAGGCGCTCAGCGAAGCGGTGCGGCGGGCGGCCGCCGCCGGGGCCGCCGATGCCGCCGCCGCCGATGCCGCCGTCGCCCTGCCGGCGGACTTCGCGGTCGCAGCCGATGTCCCCCCGGCTCCGGAGCAGGGCGATGTGGCGTTCCCGACGGCCTTCGCCCTCGCCCGGATCCTCCGCCGCCGGCCGCGGGAGATCGCCGAAGACTTGGCGGCGGCGCTCCGGGAGGGGCCGCACGCCGGCGCGGTCGCCCGGGTCGAGGTCGCGGGGCCGGGCTATGTGAATGTGTTCCTGCGGCGGGAGGCCCATCTCCTCGCCGCGGCCGACGGCCCGGCCCCGGATCCCGGCGCGCCGGACGGCGTCCACATCGTCGAGCACACCAGCATCAACCCGAACAAGGCGGCGCACATCGGACACCTGCGGAACGCCGCGCTGGGCGACTCGTTCGCGCGCCTCCTCCGTTTCCTCGGCCACCGGATCGAGGTCCAGAACTACATAGACGACACCGGCGTCCAAGTCGCGGATGTGGCGCTCGGTTTCGTCCGGCTCCGCGGCGCGGACGCCGACGAGGTCCGGCGGCTGGCGGTTGCGCCGAGGTTCGACTTCCTCTGCTGGGACCTCTACACCGAGGCCTCGGCGTGGATCGAGTCCGACCCGGCCGGCAAGGAGGCGCGCCGCGAAGCGCTCCACGGTCTGGAGCGCGGGGAAGCGCCGTGGGCGGAAATCGGCGCGGTCGTCTCCGAGGCGGTCGCCCGCCGCCACCTGGAGACGATGGAGCGGATCGGCGTCCGCTACGACCTGCTGGCGTGCGAGAAGACGGTGCTCCGCCTGGAGTTCTGGGACCGGGCTTTCGAGTTGCTGCGCGACGCCGGCGCGCTCCGGCTCAGCGAGAGCGGGAAAAACCGGGGCTGCTGGGTGATGGACACGCCGCTGGCGCAGGACGGCGAGAAGGTCATCGTGCGCTCGAACGGCACCGCCACCTATGTGGCGAAGGACATCGGCTACCAGGTCTGGCAACTGGGCGGGCTGGACCGGGACGCGCGTTTCCGGCGGTTCCACGAGTATCCCGACGGCGCGAGCGCCTGGATCACCACGGACGAGGAGGGGGATTCGGGCGCGCCGGCGTTCGGGAACGCGGCGCTGGTCCACCATGTGATCGACGCCCGCCAGTCCTACCCGCAGCGGATCGTCCAGGAAGCGGTGGCGCGGCTGGCCACCGAGGAGGACCGGGCGCGGACCCGGCATTTCTCCTACGAGATGGTCTCGCTGACTCCGGCGACGGTCGCGGCGCTGGGACTGGGCGGAGCGGAGGAGTCGGGCGGCGCCGTCGAAGTCTCCGGGCGGAAGGGGATCGGCGTGAAGGCGGACGACTTCCTGGATGCCCTCATCGCCCGCGCCGAAGGGGAAGTGGCGTCGCGGAACCCGGACATCGACCCGGAGGCCCGCGCCGGGCTGGCGCGGGACATCGCGGTCGGCGCGCTCCGCTACCTGATGGTGCGGTTCACGAAGAACCAGGTCATCGTCTTCGACCTCGACGAGGCGCTCAGTTTCGACGGCGCGACCGGGCCGTACCTCCAGTACGCCGCCGTCCGGGCGCGGAAGATCCTCGACCGGGCGGGCATCCCGGCCCCGACGGAGTTCCCGAAGCCGCCGGGAGGACTCGACGAGCGGCTCTCGGCGCTCGACCCGGCGGAATCTTCGGCCCTGTGGGTGCTGATGCGGGAGGCGGCGCGGCTCGGCGAAACCGCGCTCCGCGCCGTGGAAGACGAAGACCCGCAGGTCCTCGCCCGCTGGGCCTACGAGGGGGCGCAGCGCTTCAACGGGTTCTACCACCGGTACCGGATCGCCGGGGAATCCGACGAGAACGCGCGGGAACTGCGGGCCTACGCGGTGTGCGTGTTCGACCGGCAGCACCGGCGCGGCCTCGACCTGCTGGGGATTCCGGTCCCGGAGCGGATGTGACCGGCGGCGAGGCGGAACTCCCGCCGGAGCGCGACGGGGCGGCGGGTCTCGGGCGGCGCTTCGTTCGGGCGGCGCTGCGGTTCGCCGCGACCGGGGCGGCGGCGGCCATCCTGGCGTGGGTCGTGATGGCCTACCTCGTCCAGACCTTCCGCATCGTCGGCGGCAGCATGGAACCGGCGCTCCGGGCCGGCGAACGCGTCCTGGTCCTGAAGGTGGGCCGCCCGGCGGAGCGCGGCGAAGTCGTGGTGTTCCGCGACCCGCTGCGCGGGCGGAACCGGCTGGTGAAGCGGGTGGTGGGCGTCCCCGGCGACCGGGTCCGCAGCCGGGACGGCGAGGTGCTGCGGATGGCCTTCGTGGATGGCGCTTCCCGGGGCGGGCCGTTCGGGGCGGAGGGGACCGCGGCCGCGGCGGAACGGCCTTCCGCAGCGGCGGCGTCTCCGGACCCGGCGGGGCTGACCCCGGCGGAACTCGCCCGTTCCGAGGTCATCGCCGATGCGCACTACTTCGTCCTGGGCGACAACCGGGCGAGGAGCCGCGACAGCCGTCACTGGGGGCCGCTCCCGGCGGATTCGGTCGTGGGGCGCGCGGTGCTCCGCGTGTGGCCGCCCGACCGGTTCGGACGGATCGGCGGTTACGGGCCCGAGGACGAATGAGCCGACTTCGGCGAACCGGCGGCGCGGCGGGGCCCGGGGCGCCGCAGTGAGCGGCTTCCTCCGCTCGCTGCCGCTTCCGCCGGGCGGCTTCCTGAGCGCCTGGACGGACGATCCGGATCGGTTCACCGATCTCCTGCCGAATCCGTTCGTGGAGGGCGCGGCGGCGCGCGCCGCGGAAGCCGTCACTTGGAGCGGGACCGCGGCCGGCGGAGCGTCCCAACCGCGGGAGGCCGTCTGCGAGGTCGTCCTGCGTACGAATCGCGAGTGGGGCGCGGACGCGGCCGCGGCGGCCGCCGCGGAGCGTCTGTCGGCCCCCGACGCGCTGGCGGTCGTCACCGGCCAGCAGCCGGGGCTCTTCGGCGGCCCGCTCTACTCGCTGGTGAAGGCGATGTCGGCGGTGGCCGCCGCCCGCGAAGTGGAGCGGGACACGGGCCGACCGACCGTCCCGGTGTTCTGGATCGAGGGCGACGACCACGACTTCGAGGAGATCCGCACGGCTTGGGTGCTCGGCGCCGACGGCGAACCGCGGTCGTTCCGCTACCGGCCCGAGGAGGAGGCGCCGGGCGTCCCGGCGTTCCGGCGGCTGCTCGACGAGTCGGTCGGGCCGCTGCTCGAAGAGGTCGCGGCGTCCCTGCCCCGAACCGAGTTCACCGACGAGACGCTGGCGATGGCGAGGGAGGCCTACGCACCGGGCCGGTCGCTCGTGGAAGCGTTCGGGCGCCTGATGCTCGCGCTCAGCCGTGAGACGGGCTTGGTCGTATTGGACCCGACGACCGCCGCGATCAAGCGGGCCGCCATCCCGATGTACCGGGTCGCCGCAACCGGCCGTTCCGAGGGGCGGCGTCGAATCGAATCGGCGAACGCGCGCCTGGCCGAGTTCGGGTTCCGACCCCAGGCGGCGACGGACGGCTACGGCATCTTCTCGACCGAAGGACCGGACGGACGCCGCCGCCGCTGGGAACCGTCGGGCAAGGCGTCCGAAACCCCGCCCCTGCCCCCCGCCGAGTCCCTGAGCGCGGCCGTCCTGCTTCGTCCGCTGGTGCAGGACTTCCTGCTCCCGACCGTCGCCTACATCGGCGGCCCCTCCGAACTCGCCTACCACGCCCAGATCGGCGGTCTCTACGACCTCCACGGTCTCCCCCGCCCTCTCGTCCTCCCGCGCCACCAAGTCACCGTCCTCACTCCGGCCCAACAACGCGTCCTCGACCGCGACGGCGTCGCCTTCGACGACCTCGCCGCCGGCGACGAGTCCGCCCTCAACCGCCTCGCCGCCGATCCCCGAGCAACCGAAGCGCTGGCCACCGCCCGCTCCGCCGTCGAAACCGGCATGGATAGTGTCGAGGCCGCCCTAACCACCCTCGACCCCACCCTCACCGCAGCCTCCCAAAAAGCCCGCGGCCGAATCCTCTCCACCCTCTCCGATTTGGAATCGAAGGCCCTCCGCGCCGCCAAACGCCGCGACGAAGACCGCCGCCGCCGCTACCTCCGCACCCGCTCCGCCCTTTTCCCCGCCGGCGTGTCGCAGGAACGCCGCCTCAGCCCCATGGTATTCGTGAACCGTTACGGGACGGATTTCGGCAACTGGCTGTATGATGTGGTCAGGTTGCCCGCAGCCGAGCGGCGCACCCGTGCGCTCACGCTCCGATAGGTCAGCCACAGAGGAACGGACACATGAACATCCCCGTAATCGGTGTGGACTGCTCAACCAGTCCTGAGAAGGTCGGGCTCGCCCGCGGTACATGGTCGAACGGAACGCTCACGGTAAGTGAGGTCACACTCGGCTCCAAGAAGCCGGAGCGAAACTGGCCTCTGCTCGTCCACGAGTGGCTCGATGACTCCGCCGACGCCCTCATCGCGCTCGACGCGCCCCTCGGGTGGCCGAGTGCGCTGAGTCGCACGCTCGTCGATCACCAGGCCGGTGCTCCGTTGTCAGGTGATGTAACCAAGGACGCTGATCTCATGTTTCAGCGTCTCACAGATCGAGTCATCCATCGGATGATCAATAAAAAGCCGATCGAAGTGGGAGCGAACCTCATCGCGCGCACGGCGCGTGACGCTCTCCTCCGCTTGGATCGTCTGCGTCAACACCTTCCTGTTCCCGACGGAATCTCCTTGGCGTGGGCTCCAGGACAGTGTCAGGGGCTCAAGGTCATTGAGGTCTATCCTGCCGCTACGCTCTTGTCTCGAAGACTCCGCATTGCGGGATACAAGCGCGAGATCCGGTCTGCTAAGCGCAACGAAACGGGTGCCCAACGGCGGCAGCGCGAAGCGCGGAACACCGAGATCCAAGAGGCGCGCCGCGTCTTGATCTCTCGGCTGGGAAAGGTTGTCGACATCAGCATCGGTGACGACGTTGTCACCGAGATGAACAAGTGGGATGACATCTTCGATGCAATTGTGTGTTGCGTTGCCGCTCACGATTTCTTGAACAAAGAAGTCATTTCACCGCAGGACCCGGAAGTGGCCCGCATCGCGAAGGAGGATGGTCGATGCGTGGAGACTGCGGTGGAAAGAGAGGGCTGGATCTGGGTCAAGAGGCCGGCTGAGAAGTCGTAGTCGGCGGCGGCGTCCGATCCGCCGGGGGTAGCGTGACGCGGTAGGTCTTGCCGCGTCGCTCTCGCCGGATTCTGCCGGCCTTGTCGAGCCACGCGAGCAACTGCGCCACATGGTGGCCGTCGGTCTCGCCGAGGAGGGTCTTCATCTCGTTCTGGAGGCACGGCCCGTGCTGAGACAGGGCTTCGGGAATCCTCCGAAATAGGTCTTGGCTTCGGAAGTGTTTCTCGATAGCCGGAATCCGTGCAGCAAGCGGCGGTATCGCTACCACGACTTCGCGCATACGGTCGAGCCCGGCAGCGTCGTCGGCAAGAGCCAACATGGTGCCTCCGCGCTCCAAGGCCGGTACGGACGGTGTGTCGAACTTACCGTGGTCCAGGATCATCTCGTTCACGAAGTCGAAGATGTGTTCCAGGTTCTCTCTCGCGAACTGGGCCGCGTCATCGTACCGCCGATCGCTGATCGCCCAGTCCATCTCTTCCATCGTTCGGAAATAGGGGCTCGGCGGCTGCGCGAGGAATGGATCCGTAGTTGTCCAATCTGCGACGCGCCGCTCGGCTTCAGCGACCTGCGCATCAGACATGCGCTCGCGAACGCGATCGCGCCAAACAAGAGTCTCCTTCTTCTCGTCCGGGGGCAGTTCCTGAGCAGACAAACTGATCCACTTGTAGGCCTCGATGTAGTCCTGCAGCACGCCCTCACCGCGCCAGAAAGCGAGGCCGAGATTGTTCTGAGCGAACGGATAGCCCTGACGCGCTGCGCGATAGAGCCACTTGGCCGCCATCCCGTGATCTTGCGCAACCCCATCGCCCTCAGCGTACGCGCAGGCGAGGTGGAACTGGGCGTCCAAGTCGTCGTTGTTCGCTGCGAGCCGCCACCAGCGAACGGCCTCGACCGGATCCGCTGCGACACCGAGTCCGCTGCTGTGCAGGTGACCGAGTTGGCATTGCGCGAACGCAGACCCCTTCCCGGCGGCGCCCTCCCACCAGCGCCGGGCTTCCGCGTAGTTCTTGTCGACAACCTCCCCCGCAGCGAACAGAAGGCCGAGGAAGACTTGCGCGTCGACATAATTCTGGTCTGCGGCCCGTCGGATCCAACCGACCGCTGCGGCGCCGTCCTTCCGAACGCCGACGCCGTCGTAATAGGCGCGGCCGAGGTGGAACTGCGCCTCTGCATAACCCTTCCGGGCCGCCGAGGTAAGGACATCGAGGGCACGGCTGACCTCCTCGACAGTGCCGGCGGGTGTCGATTCAGCCTCCAGCCGTCGGGGTTCTTTCATCGGTCGTGCGAGGCTCCCCGTCGAAAGGCCGCCGGATCAACATCCACATCGGTGTTCCCCGCTGGTCGGGAATACAGCACCCGGGCGTGGAACACATCCCACTTCGTGAAGTGGGGTGGTTCCAATTCGCCGGAGTACCACATGTGGGAGGGGCGGTGGCCGCTGAGGGGGTGGTAGAGGCCGAGGACATGGCCGATTTCGTGGTGGACGGCGTAGGGGTCGTCGGGGTCGCGGAAGACGACGACATTCGCCGGGCCGCCGACTCGGTAGGCGAAGGCCTCGGCGCTGTCGGCGCGTTCGGCGACCTCCCGGGTGTTCCAGCGCAGGATCACGGTTCCGGGGGTGTCGTCCGGCGGAGGGGAATCGGTCGCGGTGACCCGTTCCCCGGTCAGTTGGCCGCCGGTGAGGAGTTTCACCGTGACGCCGATGGCCTCCGTCACGAACGCCACCGTCGTTTCCGACACGCGCCGGCCGCTCGCCGGTTCCGGCCTCGTGTCGATGTAGAACTCCGGCTCCTCGTCCCACCGGCGGAGCGGCCGCAACTCGCCGTCCCCCGCCCCGTTCCGGGCGATCTCGCGGTAGAAGTCGAGGTGCCAGAGGTCGTTTTCGGGAATCACATCCAACTCGGCGGCCTCGTCGGGCGCGCGAATCGTGGTCGTGCGGCTCACGAACCCGGGCGCCGTGATCGTCAGGCGATGGTCTCCGTCGGGCAGCGCCAGCCCGAACGAGCCGCCGGTCCCCGAGCGGGCGCTGAGGCCGCCCGCGGTGAGCGTCGCCCCGACGACCGGGTCTCCGGTTACCGTCGCGGTGAGGACGCCCCGGTAACTCGCGGAAGCGGAAGGCGGCGTCGGAGTCGGCGAAGCCGGGGCCGCCGGGCCGGACGAGCCGCCCCCGCCGCAGCCCGCGGCGCCGGCGACGAGCGCGACCGCGGCAACGAGACGAAGCGCCAGGCGCCGCCGCGCGACAGCGGCGCCCCGGAGCCGCCGCTCCATCAACCGCCGCCGGCGGCCGGCGCCTCCGCCTCGCCGCGGCGCTGCCCGATCTCCTTGGTGAGCGCCCCGGTAACCACGGCGTTCGCGAACTGGCCCATCAAGTTGCCGCTGGTCCGGAGGTGGTCGAGCGGGCGATCCATGGCGAAGACCAGGGCGGAGAGCGCCACCGGCAGGCCCATCGCGTCCAGCAGGATCGTGAGGTTCACGAAACTCGCGCCGGGAACCCCGGCGACCGCCAGCGAACTGAGCACCGCGGTGAGCCAGAGGATCCCGAGGTCGCCGCCGGTGAGCGCGTGGCCGGTGAGTTGGGCAATGGCGACCACCGACACCACTTGGTAGATCCCGCTGGAGTCGCGCCCCACGGCGGCGCCGAACGGCAGCGCGAACCCGGCCACCCGCTCCGAAATGCCGGTCTCGCGGGGCACGGCGGTCATCGAGACCGGGAGCGCCGCCGCGGTGGAGACCGACGCGAAGGCGATGGGGAGCGGCTCCCGGAGCGCCCGCAGGTAGTTGCCGAGCGGTTGGCGCGCCACGAAGCGGACGAGCATCGCGTGCACGCCGGTCACATGGATCACGGTGGCGATCAGGGTCACCACGAAGTACCAGGCGAGCGTGCCCAGGATGGCGAGCCCGGAACGACCCACCACCGCCGCGAGGATGGCGAAGACGCCGAACGGCGCGAGCCGCACCACCCAGTGGACCACCCGGTAGAGCAGGTCGTGGACGGCGCGCAGCACCTCCACGAGGGGCCGCAGCCGGTCGGCTCCGACCGCGTTCACCGCCAGCCCGAAGACGATGGCGAGAAACAGGATATGGAGGACTTGGCCCTCGACGAACGCGCCGACCACATTCGAGGGCACGATGCCGAAGAGGATGTCCATCGCCGAGGGCGCCTCCCCGGCCCGCTCCGGGGCGGCGAAGCCGTCGCCGAGCGCCTGCGCCGCCTCCGCGCCCACGCCCCGGCCCGGCCCGAGGAGGACGGCGAGGCCGATGCCGATGGCCAGCGCGATCCCCAGGGTGACCAGGTTGTAGGCCACCGCCCGCGCCCCGATCCGCCCGGCGGCGCGTCCGCCGGAGCCGATGAGCGCGAACGCCAGCGTCACGAAGATGAGCGGGGCGACCATCATCCGCAGCAACTGGACGAAGAGGTCGGCCACCGGCTCGAGCGCGGCGGCGGGTTCGCCGAGAACCAGCCCGACGACGATCCCGAGGACCGCTCCCGCGAGCACCTGGAGGTGGAGGGGCATGGGCGGATTAGAACCTATCGGTCAGCCGCACTTCGGCGCCGACGCCCGGTTCTCTGGAAGGAATCGAAGTTCATCTCGGTGGCCGGCCGGACAGATCGTCATGAACCGAAGTTCTACGCCGCCTGAGGGCGTTCGAGGATCGGCGACGGGGGCAGGTCGGTCGCTCTCGCCAGCGCGTCCTCGAGGCCGGACCGCTCTCTTGCCGGCACTCGCGGAGCGGCGCCCTCGAGAACGCCGCGGGCAGCGCCCCGGGCCGCTTCCAGCGCGCGTTCTCGCATGACAGCAACGCCGGAGTTCCGGAGGTGGAGGATGTCCTCGACGATATCCGCGCCATAACGGTTACGAAAGACGCGCTCCTGCCGGCGTTCCAAAGACATGCCGACCGCGTGGACGGCCAGTTCCGCAACGAGTTCGCCGTTGGAGAACGGCGTACCCCGTACCGTGGACTCGCGACCGACGACCACGATAGACCGTGCGCCGGCCTTGGTGATCCGCACCATTTCCCGTAGCGCCAGGGTCATGTCCAAGGCATACTGGATTACGGTCAGGAAGCGGTTGCCGCGATTATGGCGGTTCGACCCGATCTCGCATCGGGCGACCTCCAGGACATCACAGTCGAGCGCTTCCACTGATCGTCGGTAGGCTTGGTGGTAGTTGTGGACATTGATGTAGGGCGGCGAAGTAACGACCAGGTCGGCAGTGCCGGACTCGAAGGGCAACGCCCTGGCATCGGCGTGACGAATGCTGACCGGCCGCTCGGAAATCGGGAGATCGGCGACTACCCGCTCGATGCGCGACCAGGTGCGATGCACGACGCCGAGATCCAGGCCGGGCTGGAAGAAGTCGCATAGCACGACCAGGGCGGCGGCGAGGTCCCGTTCCGTGCCCGGGGCCGTCTCGCGCCAAGTCCGCACGAGCCCCTCTTCGAGTCCTGCTCGGGACCGGGCGCGCGGGCGGGCCTCGACGAAGAGCGACGGCCCCGGCAGGCCGATGGTTTGGACGAGGCGCGAGCGGACGCTCCGGAGCCGGGTGCGGCGTTCCTCGATGTCCAGGTTCGAGATCGCGTAGAGACGAGCCAACGCGACTGCCGCCGGATTGAGGTCGCTGCCGTCCGCTGCGAGACCCAGTCGCGCGGCTTCCCCGAGCGAAGTCCCGCTGCCCACGAACGGATCCACCACCCGGGCGCCGGGCGGCGCGTAGGCCCGCAGCAACTCCTCGACCAACTGGGGCGAGAACTGGCCCTTCCAGCGGAGAGGATTGGTGCGGACCCGCTGCGCGATGTCGAGGCGATGCTTGGGCACCGACTCCCGGTCCACGGGAGTCACCGCGAACACGGCGTTCTGCATCAGGAATGGCGTGACGAGAGGCGGCCCGTGCCCGGGCGTCCGATTCGATGGCCGGCGCCGGCGGAGCCCGCCCCGGACGCCCGGCGGACGCGAGATCGCGAACTCCCGACAGCGATGGGAGTCTAGTCGCAGGTCGAGACACCCGAAGTGGGGAGTCAGACTCGCTCTCGATCTCGGCGTCGAGCGAAAGTCCGGGCCGCGCGGAGAAACATCGAAGACGAGGGCCGCCGGCGCGCATCGGCCGACCCTTCTGCCTAAATTCCCCGCGCCCACCGGAATGTCCGACTCGCCCCGCGCCGCGTTCGCCGCCGCCCTCCGGGAGCGGATCCTGGTGTTCGACGGCGCCATCGGAACGATGTTCCAGGCGGAGCGGCTGGACGAGGACGGCTTCCGGGGCGAGGCGCTGCGCGACCACCCGAAGCCGCTCCAGGGACTCCACGATGTCCTCTCGCTGACCCGGCCGGAACTGGTGGAGAGCGTCCACCGGCAGTACCTCGACGCCGGGGCGGACGCGCTCACCACCAACACCTTCAACGGGACGGCCGTCTCGCTGGAAGACTACGGGCTGGCCGGACGGGCGTTCGAGTTGAACCGGCTGGGCGCCGAAGCCGCCCGGCGGGCGATCGCGGCGGCGGAAGCGGCAGGCGGGGCGGGCCGCAACGGGCGGCGCCCCTTCGTGCTCGGCTCGATGGGCCCCACGAACCGGACGCTCAGCATCTCGCCGCGAGTCTCGGACCCGGCGTACCGGGCGATCACCTGGGCGGAACTGCGCGCGGCCTACCGGGAGCAGGCGCGCGGGCTGCTCGCCGGAGGGGCTGACCTGCTGCTGGTCGAGACCTGCTTCGACACGCTGAACGCCAAGGCGGCCCTCGACGCGGCGACGGAGGCGATCCGGGAGGCGCCGGGCGACGCCGGGCTGATCGTGTCCTTCACCGCGGTGGACCGGGGCGGGCGGAACCTCACCGGGCAGGACGCCGAGGCCTTCTGGATTTCGGTGGAGCACGCCGGGGTCACGGCCGCCGGGATCAACTGCTCGCTCGGCGCGGCGATGATGCGGCCCTTCCTCGAATCCCTGTCGCGGGAGGCGTCGGCGCCGGTGGGGGCGGTCCCGAACGCGGGGCTCCCGAACGAACTCGGCGAGTACGACGAGACGCCGGAGGACACGGCGGCGGCGGTCGCGGACCTCGCCGAGGGCGGCCTCGTCAACTTCGTGGGCGGGTGCTGCGGGACGACGCCGGAGCACATCGCGGCCATCGTGGAGGCGCTGCGGGAGCGGGCGGGCCGCGCCGCGCCGCGGACGATCCCGGAGCGGCCGCGCCGGCTGAGGCTCGCCGGGACCGAGCCGCTGGTTCGGCCCGAGTCCGCCTTTCTGGTGGTCGGCGAGCGGACGAATGTGACCGGCTCGCGGCGGTTCGCCCGGCTCATCCGCTCCGGGGAGTTCGAGGACGCGGTGCGCGTCGCCCGCGACCAGGTGGACGGCGGCGCGAATGTCCTCGATGTGAACATGGACGAGGCGCTGCTCGACTCCGAGGACGCCATGGAGCGGTTCCTCCGGCTGTTGGCGATGGAGCCGGAAGTGGCGCGGCTCCCGATCATGGTGGACAGTTCCCGGCTCTCCGTCGTGGAAGCGGGACTGCGGGCGCTTCCCGGCAAGGGCGTCGTGAACTCGCTCTCGCTGAAGGACGGCGAGGAGGCGTTCCTCGAGGCGGCGCGCCGCATTCGGGCGTACGGGGCGGCGGTGATCGTCATGGCGTTCGACGAGACCGGCCAGGCGGTGGACGCGGCGCGGAAGACCGGGATCTGCGCCCGCGCCTACCGGCTGCTGACCGGGCGCGCCGGGTATGCGCCGGAGGACCTGATCTTCGATCCGAATGTGCTCGCGGTGGCCACCGGGATGGCGGAGCACGACCGGTACGGGGTGGAGTTCCTCGAAGCCCTGCCCCGCATCCGGGAAGCGTGTCCGGGGTCGCTGATCTCCGGGGGGATCTCGAACCTGTCGTTCGCGTTCCGGGGCAACGAGGCGGTCCGGCAGGCGATGAACTCCGTGTTCCTGCACCACGCCATCGCAGCCGGGCTCGATCTCGGGATCGTGAACGCCGGACGGCTGCCCGCCTACGACGACATCCCCGACGAGTTGCGCGAGCGGGTCGAGGATGTGGTGCTCGCCCGCCGCCCGGATGCGACCGAGCGGCTGGTCGCGGTCGCCGCCGGCGCGCGGGCCGCCGCGCCGGAAGCCCGGGCGGCTGCGAATCGGCGGGAAGCACCGGTGGCGGAGCGGCTGTCCCACGCAGTCGTCCACGGCATCCTCGACCACATCGAAGAAGACGCGGAGGAGGCGCGGCGGGAGATGCCGTCGCCACTCGCGGTGATCGAAGGGCCGTTGATGGACGGGATGCGGATCGTGGGGGACCGGTTCGGCGACGGGCGGATGTTCCTGCCGCAGGTCGTGAAGAGCGCGCGGGTGATGAAGCGCGCCGTGGCGGTGTTGGAGCCGTACATGGACGCCGGGCCGGACGCGTCACCCGATGGTTCGTCGGACGGGCCGAAGGGCCGCCGGGAGCGCTTGGTGCTCGCCACGGTGAAGGGCGATGTCCACGACATCGGGAAGAGCATCGTGGGGATCGTGCTCGCCTGCAACGGCTACCGCGTCGAGGACCTCGGCGTGATGGTTCCGGCGGAGCGCATCCTCCGGACGGCGCGGGAGACCGGAGCCAGCCTCATCGGGCTGTCGGGGCTCATCACCCCGTCGCTCGGCGAAATGGAGCGGTTCGCTGCGGAGATGGAGCGGGAGGGGATGGCCCTGCCGCTGCTGATCGGGGGGGCGACGACTTCCGCGCGCCACACGGCGCTGCGGATCGCCCCGGAGCGGACGAACGGGCCGGTGGTGCATGTCTCCGACGCGTCGCGGGCGTCGGAGACGGTGCGGTCGCTCCTCGGGACGGAATCTGTGGAGTTCGTGGCCGAGGTGCGGAAGTCGCAGGAGGCAGAACGGCGCGCGAGTGGCCGCGGGCGGGTGGGGCTGCTCGACCTGGCGGCGGCGCGGGCGCGGGCGCCGGGGTTCGCGCCGGCGAGCGATGTCGTCCCGGCGTTCCTGGGGACGAGGACGATCCCGCGCCTTCCGCTCGGGGAGTTGATCCCCTATGTGGACTGGACGCCGTTCTTCCACGCTTGGCAGTTCCGGGGGACTTTCCCCGGGGTCATCGAGAAGGGTCCGGCGGCGGAAGCGGCGGCGGAGTTGTACGGAAACGCCCGCCGGCGGTTGGAAGAGTTGGCGAAGGACGAGCGGTTCGCCGCCGGCGCGGCGTACGGGTTCTACCCGGCAGGACGCGAGGTCGACGACCTGCTGGTGTGGCGCGGCGCGGCGGCGGGGGATTCGGCGCCGCCCCCGGTGCGCATTCCCACGCTCCGCCAGCAGGAGGCGCGCGGCGGGGCGCGGCTTGCCGCGGCGGACTTCGTCGCGGAAGCATCCGGCGGCGAATCCGCGCCGGACACCTTGGGGATGTTCTGCGTGACCGCCGGCGAAGCGTTCGGGAACGGCGCGGCTGAAGCGCAGCGGGGCGGAGACGACTACGAGGCGCTGCTGCTGCGTTCGCTCGGCGACCGCGTCGCGGAAGCGGCGGCGGAATACCTTCACCAGCGGGCGCGCCGCGATCTCGGCTACGGGGTCGATGAAGACTTGGACCCCGCGGAGTTGCTGCGCGGAAAGTACCGGGGCATCCGCCCTGCCCCCGGCTATCCCGCGACGCCCGACCTCAGCATCCTGCGCGAGATCTTCGACTTGTTGGAGGCGGAATCAGCCCTCGGCGTCCGCCTCACCGAGTCGTTCGCCATCGCCCCGGCGGCATCGGTCGCCGGGCTCTACTTCGGCAGCGCCGACTCCCGCTACTTCTCGGTGGGCCGCATCGGCCGCGACCAGTTGGAAGACTACGCCGCCCGCCGCGGAATCCCCGTCGAGGAAGCCGAACGCCTCCTCATCCGCGTCCTGGAGACCTGACGAGCGGCGGCGCACCGGTACCGGGTCTGCTCGATGCCCACCAGAGCCACACTGCGGCATCTACCCAGGCCCACGCTCCGGATCCGGATCCGGTTCCGTTTCGGCGGCCAACCAGACGGTGGCTTGCCGCGAGAGGTCCCGGGCGTGTTCCCTTATCGTGTTCTCCGGCTCGTCATCGCCATCGAACGCCGGCAAATGGATGTCCGCGTGGAACGGATTTCGATCCGTCGGACTGGCAACGACAGATCGCCCGTTCATCTCCGCATCGGCTTTGGTCACCACACCCCAACCGTGAAAGCGTGGTCGGTCGGACCGCGCTGCTGCGTTCTCGCAAGCGATCTTTCTCAGGAGATCGAGGGAGGCGATGTCCATACGGTCAACAGATAGTGACGAGACCCCCGGCGCCGGAAGAAAGGCGCGGTAGTGCACTCGCGGCTTCCCGGCCGCCAAATTCCGAATGTGTCGCCGAGTAAAGATCTCCCGTCCGAGACGCTCTCTCGAGTCGACGAGATCGGTAACCGAAGGCTCAGACATCCACGAGGATGCCGGCGCGCTCGAGGCCGCGCAAGCCGATCGCGTCCACCATGGATCGCCACTCGCGAAAGCGAGCCCTTCCCGACTGGTCTTCTATGGACTCGAGATAGGTTGCGGCGCCGTCCCGTTCGATTACGAAAAGGATGCGATTGCGCCCGGCGCCGTAGAACTCGATGCCCACGGCCTCGAACGGGTCGTCAGACACACCGGGAGCGCTCGCGACTCTCGTGGCGAGATGCCGGAGGAGCGCATCGGCCTCACGAAGCGCGGTCTCGGTCGGCAGCGGTCCATCCACTTCGAACCCCCGACGAACCTCGTCGAGTTCCTCCAGTGCCTGTGGCAACCAAGGAGCAGGCGTAGTGCCGACGGCGTACGGTTTCGCTTCTTCAACCGGGTGAAGTCCGACCCAGCGAGCCGAGTTGGAGAGCACCCTACGGTCGCCGGGAGCGACCGCATCGGAGGAGGCAGCGCCCGCAACACCGCTCTTGCTCCCTGCTTGGCCGCAGCCGGGAGGGGGCTCGGACTCGATCTGGCGCCCCTTGACCGGACGCCCGGCGACCAGGTGTTCCCGAATCACCTCTTCCAGCGCCTCGGGAGTCATCCCGGCGTACCAGACGCCCTCCGGATAGACGACGGCGACCGGGCCGCCCGCGCAGACGCGGAGGCAGGCTGCCTTGGTGCGGGCGACCGGGCCGCCGTCCGGGCCGGAGGCAAGGCCGAGTTCGTCCAGCCGGCGTTTCAGGTAGGCCCAGGACTCCCGCGACGCTTCCGGGGAGCAGCACTTCGGGACCGCGGAGTCGCAGCAGAGGAAGATGTGGCGCCGGATCCCGGCGACGCCGATCTCCTTCGCCCGCCGCGACGCGGCGGCGCGGGGACTCTCCGCAGCAGCCGGTTCGGGCGGGGATGCGGAGGCGGGCGCGTCCGCCATGGGTTCTACGACCCTGCGGGGGCGGGCGCGGCGCAGGAAACGCCGGTGCCCCGGATCCCGCAGTAGCCGTCCGGGTTCTTCGCCAGGTACTGCTGGTGGTAATCCTCGGCGTAGTAGAACGGCGGCGCGTCCTCGATCTCCGTCGTGATCGCGCCGTAGCCGGCCGCGCGGATGCGTTCGGCGTAGTCCTTCCGCGTTTCCTCGGCCAACCGGCACTGCTCGGCGGAAACGGGGTAGAGCGCCGAGCGGTACTGCGTCCCCACATCGTTCCCCTGGCGCATCCCCTGCGTCGGGTCGTGGTTCTCCCAAAAGACGCGGAGGAGGTCGCCGTAGGAGACGACCTTCGGGTCGAAGACGACGCGCACGGTCTCCGCGTGCCCGGTCCGCCCGGTGCAGACTTCCCGGTAGTTCGGGTTCGGCGTCACTCCCCCGGCGTACCCGACGGAGGTGGAGTGGACGCCGTCGAGTTGCCAGAACAGCCGCTCACACCCCCAAAAGCACCCGAAGGCGAAGAACGCCTCCTCCATCCCCTCCGGCCACGGGGGGCTCAGGGGCGTGTCGAGTACGAAGTGGGTGTCGAGAACGGGCATCGGCTCTTCTCGGCCCGCCAAGGCGTTCTCAGCTGTGACAAGCGCAGTCTCCGCAGCGGCCATCAGCGAACTCCCTTCAGTGAGGAACCGGGAGAATTCTACCGGAGGCGTGCTTCGGGTTCGTCGCTCGGGGTCCCGAGCCTCTCCTTGACTGCGGCGACCTCCTCTTCGCCCGGCCATCGGTACTCGACACCGCCGGCGGGAAAGTCGAGATTCGAGGCCGAGTCGCAGTCCACCAAGTTCTTCCAGTCCGCTCGACCCCGTGCGGACTCGTATCCCTGATACGCCGCCCACGCCGAAATCAAGGCATCCCACTCGTGTGACCATCCGTCTGAATCGAGTCTAGGCAGGTGACCGATCGACGCATCGGTGCTCGGCACATCCAACACACGCGACAACCATTCGTTCATGAAGGGCCGACCTTCCTTTTCTTTCTTCGGCCGCTGACGCCTAAGGCGACTGATCTCGGAGTCGATCCTCGCCTTCTCATCCCCTTTCTTGCCTTTCCGTTTCGTCGTCAGATCGTCGATTCTTCGGTTGAGGTCATTCAGTGGCGGCCCACCATAAGGCTTCCGCGACAGGGCGCGATAGAGGACCTTCGGATGCGTCTCTGTCACATACACCGACGAGCATTGTTCGCGAAGTTTGCGCAGGACGAGCATTCCGTTGACGCTCATCGCGCTACGGAGGGCATTGGGCCATAGGACACTTCCCTTGACATCGGGATATTTGGAACGAAGCGTGTTGTCCGCGCTGCGCGCGCCGTTCGATGCGACGCTCCAATAGGCCAGCGTGTCGATGCCGACCCCAAGGACGCCGCTGAGTGGCCCCTCTTTGTTCCACTCCTGAGACTGGTCTTGGAACCAGCAAAGAACATCGGCGACCGCTGGTCTCGTGGCTACCGTCGGTCGCTCAATCCGCCCGCACTCGACGCGGATTGCCGCCACTCCGTGGCTGTCGTTGCCACCGGGGTCGTAGCCGAGGAACCAGCCGGTGAGTCCGTCGATCAGTTCGTGTGCCATCGTCCCTTCCGACTGTGGTGATGCCCTCGAGAGATGAATGCGCTCCGCCGCCAAGGTGGAATGTGAGCCGAACCCTACCGGAGCCCGGGCGACCTATCAAGAACCATCACCGGGCGGGCGGTTCCTATACTTCGACCACCGTTGCATCCCGAAATCCTTGTGAATGCCCGGAGGGCGGTTCGCCTCCTCCGATCGCCCGAGAGTCGTCGGGATCGGCTCCTCGTGCTGGGCGACCTTCTGCGAGATCACCGGGGCGAGTGGGAGCGGGCGCTCGGCGAGGACCGGGGCGCGCCGGCGTTCGAGGCGTGGGGGACGGAGATCGGGCTCGTGCTCGCGGAGATTCGCTACGCCCGCCGGCGGCTGCGGCGGTGGATGCGGGGGCGGTGGGCGCGGACGCCGCTGGCCCTGTTGCCGTCCGTCAGTTGGAGCGAGCCGCGCCCGGTCGGGGCCGTGCTCGTCATCGCGCCGTGGAACTACCCGCTGCAACTCAGCCTCGCGCCGGCGGTGTCGGCGCTGGCCGCCGGGAACGCGGTGGTCATCAAGCCCTCGGAGCGCGCTCCGGCGACCGCCGAAGCGCTCCGGCGGCTCGTTCCCCCGGCGCTCGGGGACACGGTGCAGATCGCGGCCGGCGGGCCGGAGGTCGGGCGGGAACTCGTCGAGGCCGGGTTCGACCACATCGTCTTCACCGGGAGCCGGCGGGTCGGGGCGGAAGTGGCGGAGGCAGCGGGTAAGCGGCTCACGCCGGTGACGCTGGAACTCGGGGGCAAATGCCCTGCCCTCGTGGACGGCTCGGCCAACCTGACGACTGCCGTTCGGCGGATCGCCTGGGCGAAGTTCCTGAACGCCGGGCAGACCTGCCTGGCGCCGGACTTCGCGCTCGTCCCGGAGAACCTTTGCGACGAGTTCACGGAACGCCTGGCGGAGCAACTGCGGCGGTTCTACGGCGACGATCCGGCCATGAGCCCCGACTACGCCCGGATCGGGCATCCGGTGCACTTCGACCGGCTGCGGGGCCTGCTCGACAGACTTCCGGTCCGCCACGGCGGCGCAACGGACGCCGAGTCGCGCTACTTCGCCCCGACGCTCACCGGGCCGTGGCCCGAGGGGCATCCGGCGGCGACCGAGGAGATCTTCGGGCCGATCCTGCCGATCCTGCCCTACCGGACCCTGCCCGACGCCTACGAAGAGATCGGGCGCCACCCGGACCCGCTGGCGCTCTACCTGTTCAGCCGCGCCGGGGCGACGATCTCCGCCGCGTCGGGGATCGCGCGTTCCGGGGCGCTCGTCGTAAACGACGCGGTGCTCCACTGCGCGAACCCGGGGCTCCCCTTCGGCGGCGTCGGCCGCAGCGGCTTCGGGAACTACCACGGGCGGTACGGCTTCGAGCGGTTGTCCTACCGGCGCGCCCGCCTGCGGGCGCTCCCCCGGTTCGACTTCCCGGTCCGGTTTCCGCCCTACGCCGGGAAAGAAGGGCTCATCCGGCGGCTGCTGCGCTGATGGCGGAGGCGAAGCGAGTGTCCGGCGGCCTCCCCGTCTTCCATGACCCGGTGAGCGGGCGGCCCGAGGTGTCCCCGGAGGAAGCCGCGGCGCTGGCCGCGGCGCACTGGGGGATCAGCGGCGAAGCGTCGCCGCTCGCCGGGGAGCGCGACCGGAACTTCCTCATCCGGGAGCGGGCCGAAGGCGGGCGGCGGTTCGTGCTCAAGGTCAGCCCCACCGGAGAGCCGGCCGCCCGGCTCGACATGCTGCGCGCCGTGGTCGGGCACGCCCGCAACGCGGACGCGGGGCTCCGCATCCCGGAGGCCCTTCCCACGCTCGCCGGCGACACGGGCGCGGAGTTGCGGCGCGCCGGCAGCGGGCGCCGGGCACGGCTCCTGACCTATCTCGACGGGACGCCGCTGTCCCGGATCCCCCGGCGGCCCCCGGCGTTGCTCGCCGCCGTCGGCGGGCTGCTCGGACGCATGCAGAACGCGCTCGCCGACTTCGACCACCCGGGGCTGGACGAGCAGGAGATCCCCTGGGCGCCTCGAAACGCCGAAGCGGTCATCGAGGCGGGGGCGGCGGCGCTCGCGGCGGCCTCGGCCGAGAGCGCCGAGGCCGGCGAGCGGGCCGATCTCTACCGGCGGATGTCCCGCCAGGTCCGGCCGAGCCTCCCGGCGCTCCTCTCCCTGCCCTCCGGCCCGCTCCACAACGACGCGAACGACGACAACCTGCTCCTCGCCGCCGGGGAACCGGAAACCTGCCGACCGGAGGACCTCGCCCTCCTCGACTTCGGCGACGCGCTCTCCGGCCCGCGGATCGTGGAAGCCGCGAACGCCGCGCTCTACCTGTCGCTCGATGCGCCGGAACCGCTCCGGGCCGCTGCCCGGGTGCTGGCGGGGTTCGCCGCGGAGCGGCCGGTTCTCGAGGAGGAGGCGGACCTCTTCCGCGCGGCCTGCGCGGCCCGCGCGCTCGTGAGCGGCGGGGTGGCGGCGCTTCGCCGGGCGCGGATGCCGGAGACCGATCCGTACCTGCTGGTGAGCGAGGCCGGCGTCTTCCGGGTCCTGGCCGCGCTCGCGGAGGAACCCGTAGGGGTCACCACCGCGCGGTTCCGGCTCGCCGCCGGTCATCCGCCGGCGGCCGCCGCCGTCGGCTGGCGGAAGGCCGCGCGGGACGCGGCGCCCCCGATCGAGCCGCACCCGGGAACGGCGGCCGGCGTCCCGCTCGACCTCTCCCCGGAGAGCCGCGCCGTGGATCCCGCAGACATCCGGCGGTCGCTGGAGCGCTCGGTTCGCCAAGCGACGGACGGGGGGCGGCGGTTCGCGTTCGGGAGATACGGCGAGGCCCGGCTACCCGGGGTGTTCCCCGTTGACGAAGGCCGGCCCCCCTCCGCGGAGCGCCGCACCGTGAGTTCGGGAATCGAGGTGTTCGCGCCGGCGGGAACCCCGGTTCGGGCGGCGCTCGCGGGCGAAGTCGTCGGCGCCGGCCCGGACCCGGTATCCGGCCGCGGACACCGCGTGGAACTGCGGCACGCGGCCCCCGTGGGGGCGTTCCGCTCCATCTACCGCGGACTGGCCGGGGAAGGCGCGCCGGCGCCGGGCGCCGCCGTCGCCGCGGGTCAGCGGCTCGGGAGCGTCGCCGATGCCGAAGGGAACGGCGGCCGGCCCCCGCACCTGCAGTTCCAGATCGCCCTGGAAACCGGCGACGAGGACGACCGACCGACGGACGAGGGCCCCCTCACCTACGGGGATCGACTTCGCTCGGCCGCCGCCCCGTCGGACCTCGAACCCTTCGCCGCGCTCTGTCCCGACCCCTCTCCGTTTCTCACGGGTCTCGTCGGCGGCTCCGATTCCCTCGCCGCTCCCCCGGACGCGTTGGACCGGGAACCGCGCCTTCTGGAAGAGCGCCGCCGGCGCCTCAGCCCCGCGCTCAGCGTGGCCTACGACCCCGCGCCGATCCACATCGTCCGGGGGCGGGGCACGCTCCTCTACGACGCGGCGGGACGGGACTACCTCGACCTCGTGAACAATGTCTGCCAGGTCGGACACGCGCATCCGGCGGTCGCCGCCGCCATCTCCGAGCAGGCGGCGCGGCTGAACACGAACACCCGCTACCTGTACCGGCAACTCACCGAGTACGCGGAGGCGCTGACCGCCACCCTGCCCCCGCCGCTCGAGGTCGTGTTCCTCACGAACTCCGGCAGCGAGGCGAACGACCTGGCGCTCCGCATCGCCCGCTCCCGGGTCGGGAACCGGCGCACGATCGTCTTCGAGGGCGGCTACCACGGGAACCTGACCTCGCTCATCGAGATCAGCCCCTACAAGTTGGACGGGCCGGGAGGCGGCGCCGACCCCGAGTGGCTGGTCCGGCTGCCCCGGCCCGACCTCTACCGGGGACGGTTCCGAGCCGCCGCCGCGCTGACCGAGGACGCGGTCCGGCGGATCGAGGCCGCCGGGCCGGCGACGCTCATCTGCGAAGCGATCCTGAGTTGCGGCGGACAGGTCGTCCCGCCGCCCGGCTACCTCCGGGCGATCTACGCGGCGGCCCGGCGCGCGGGAGGCTGCGTGATCGCGGACGAAGTGCAGACCGGGTTCGGGCGGGTCGGTCCCTCGTTCTGGGCGTTCCGCGAGGTCGGGGAAGCCGTCCCCGACCTCGTCACTTTCGGGAAGCCCGCCGGGAACGGGCATCCGTTGGGCGGCGTGGTCGCTTCCCGCGACCTCGCCCGCGCCTTCGAGACCGGGATGGAGTACTTCAACACCTTCGGCGGGAACCCGGTCTCCTGCGCGGCCGGTCTCGCGGTGCTCCGCGTGATTCGGGAAGAGGGGCTCGCCGAGCGCGCCGCCGCGGTCGGCGGGCGGCTGCTCACCGGGCTCGGCGAACTCGCCGGGCGGTACCCTATGTTGGGTCAGGTTCGGGGCCGGGGACTCTTCTCGGGAGCCGAGTTGGTGCGCGATCCCGAGACCCGCGAACCGGCCTCCTCCGAGGCGAAACGACTGGTTTCGAGGCTCCGGGAACTGCGCATCCTGAACAGCGTGGACGGGCCCGACGCCAATGTGCTCAAACTCAAACCGCCGCTCGTCTTCTCCGACTCCGACACCGACCGTTACCTGGAAGTCTTGGGCGGCGCGCTGAAGGAACGGGGTTGAGACGCCGCCGGTGACCGAGCCCCCTGCCGACGCCCCTGCCGCCGCCCCCGCCGCCCCCGTCGCCCGGCCCGCCGAGGCCCCGGCGGAGGACGATCCGCCGACCGCGTTCCCCGACCCCGGCTGGCGCATCGTCGAGGGCCCCGCGCCGGCGGTGCATCGGGCCACGGTCTTCCTCCTCCACGGACTGGGCGCGGACGGCCACGACTTCGCGCCGATCGTCCCCGGCCTGCGCCTCCCGGAGCCGCTCGGCGTCCGTTTCCGTTTCCCGGAGGCGCCGCTCCGCCCGGTAACCGTCAACCAGGGGTTCGTCATGCGGGCCTGGTACGACCTCGAAGCGCTCGGCGGGGACGGCCGGGCGAACCGCGCCCACCTGGCCGAGGCCGTGGCCGGCGTCCGGGCGCTCGTCGCCGGGGAGACCCGCCGGGGGATTCCGGCGGAGCGGATCGTCCTCGCCGGGTTTTCCCAGGGAGGCGCGGTGGCGCTCGCCGCGGCCGCCTGCCGGGACGAGGGCGGCGCGGGGCCGCTCCCGCTCGGGGGCGTCGCGGCGCTCTCCGCTTACCTTCCCGCGCCGGACCTGCTCGTTCCCGCCCCGCCCGGCGCGCCGCCGATCTTCCTGGCGCACGGCGACGCGGATCCGATGGTGGCGCCGGCCCTCGGGACGAGCAGCCGCGACCGTCTGCTCGCCGCCGGCTGGGAAGTGGACTTCCGCTCCTACCCGATGGGCCACCAGGTCTCGGCGGCGGAAATCGACGACCTCGGCCGGTTCCTCCGGCGTGTCCTGGGAGAGGAGGGGAAGCCCTGAGCGAAGAGGGAATCCCGGCCACCCTGGTGACCGGCGCCTGCGGGGAAATCGGCGCGGCGCTGCTGCGCCGGCTGGCCGGCGAGCCGGAAGCCGGGCCGGTGGTCAGCGTGGACCTCCGTCCCCTGCCCGACGGGCTCGGCGCGGCCGCGCCCCGGGAACACTTTCGCGGCGACATCCTCGACGAGACGCTCTGGGAGCGGCTGGAGCGGCGGTTCCGCCCGCGCCGCGTCTTCCACCTGGCGGCGGTGCTCTCGACCCGCGCGGAAGAAGTCCCCCACCTCGCGCACCGGGTGAACGCCGAGGGCGCGGCGCGCCTCCTCGCCCGGTCCCTCCGGTGGGCCGACGCCGGCCGGCCCACCGTGTTCTTCTTCCCGAGTTCCATCGCGGTCTATGGGTTCGCGAGCCGGGCGGAGAAGCGCGCCGCCCACCCCCTGGCCGAGGACGAGCGGCTGGAACCGCGGACGATCTACGGGGCGCAGAAACTCTATGTGGAGCGGCTGGGCGCGGCGATGGAGCGGGCGGAGCCCGGCCTCGACTTCCGCGCCGCGCGGTTCCCGGGCCTCATCTCCGCGGACACCCTGCCCCAGGGCGGGACGAGCGACTGGGCGCCGGAGTTGATCCACGCCGCCGCGCGGGGAGAGCCGTACTCGTGCTTCGTGGACGAAGACGCGCGCCTCCCCTTCTGCGCCATGCCGGACGCCGTCGAGGGCATCCGCCGGCTCGCTTTCGCCGACAAGTCCCGGTTGGCGAGGAGCGCCTACAACTTCGGCGGCGCGAGCCTCTCCGCCGGGGAGATCATCGCCCGCGTGCGCCGGGACTTCCCGGCGCTCGAAGTCCGGTTCGCGCTCGACCGGGACCGGGCCGGCATCGTCGCCGGATGGCCGGCGGCGGTGGACGACCGGGCGGCGCGGCGCGACTTCGGTTTCGCCCCGGAGCGGGACGCGGAGACCCTGTTCTCGGAGTATCTGGTTCCCGGAATCCGCCGCCGCTACGCCGACGGACCCGCTCTGTCCCCGGTGTCCGCGCCGGTGGAGTCCCCCGGCGCGGGACGCCCGGCCGTCCGCGCCGAAGCGAACTCCGGCGCTCCCTCCGCGTAAAGCGGCCGCAGCAGGCATTCCCCGATGGCGACTTCCCCTCCGCGCTTCTCGTTCTGGAACGGGCTGACGACGCCCCTGCTCTCGGCGGTCCTCGGCGCCGGCGCCTACCGCGGCCTCACCCGGCTGAGTTCGGACCCCGACAGCGACTACCTCTTCCGCTTCGGCGCGGTCGCCGGCGTGATGCTCGTCCCGCCGGCCTTCGCGCTCGTTCGATCGGCCCGCGCCCGCCGGGCGGGGACGCTGACCGCCGGCGGCAAGTTCGGCGCGGCGCTCGCCCTCCTCTCGGTCGGGCTCGCCGTCCTCCCGGTGAACGGGGCGCTCCGGCGGGCGCGGCAGGCGCGGAACCTGGCGCTCGCCGGCGTACCGGCGCCGGAGTTCGTCGCCGATGACCTCGACGGCCGGAGGTATCGACTCACGGACTACCGGGGGTCGGTGGTGCTGGTGAACATCTGGGCGACCTGGTGCCCGCCCTGCAAGGCGGAGATGCCCGAACTCGACCGGCTGGCCCGGGAGCGGGCCGCCGAGGGGCTCGTGGTGTTCGGCATCTCCACCGAAGACGCGGAGACCCAGCGGGCGTTCCGGGCAAACGAAGCGCCGGTGGACTACCCGCTCCTGCTGCCCGGCGCCGGCGGCCAAGCGATGCCGGACATCTACACGCAGACCGCGCGTTACCCGGCGAACTTCCTCATCGATCGGGAAGGACTCCTCCACCCGGCCCCGAGCACCGACCGCCCCTTCGCCGATCTCGAATCCGCCGTCTCCCGTTTGCTCGCCGGCGGCTGACCCCGACCGGCCCGGCCTCCCCGGGCCTCCGCGCGCGCCGCCCGCCGCCGACCGGGCGGCGGAAGGTCAGTTCTCCGCGCCGAAGGAGCCGATCGCCAGGATCGCCGGGACGGAGACGCCGTTCAACTTCGCCGGGGTGTACCGGCCGCGCAGGAGGGAGAGCATCGTCTGGTGGAGGCGGTTCGAACTCTGCGGGTTGAAATGGGCCGACTTCACGCGTCCGTGGTGGTCGATGAGCACCACCACCCCGTCGTTCCGGGTGGAACGCCGCGACCCCCCGCCGCCCGGCATCGGCGTCGGGGAACTGCGGAGCACCGGCGGCTCGAAGATCACGCTCGGGTCGCCGCCTCGCCGCATGGCGATCAGGAAGGGCGCGAGGTCGTGCATCAGGTAGTCGAAGTCGGTGCGGAACGCGACCTCGAAGGCTTCGCCGGACTGCGCGTCGTCGGCGCGGAGCGCGTAGAGGTAGCCGAGTTGGAGGTGGGCTTCGGCGTCGTCCGGACGCATGTCCAGAAGCGCCCGGTAGAGGTTCTCGGTGTCGTCGAAGTCGCCGTTCAGGGAGTGCGACCGGGCGAGCAGGCGCAGCGCCCGGAGGTTCGTCGGGTCGGCGAGCAGCACCTCGCCGAGTTCCTCGATGGCGAGATCGAGGTCGCGGTTGCCCAGGTGGGCCTCGCCGACGAGGAGGCGTACTTCGTTGCGCTGGCCGTCGGAGACCGGCATGAAGGTGGAGAGCCAGTTGATCGCCTGGCGGAACTTCCCGTCTTCGATGTAGCGGCGCGCCTGCCGGATCGGGTCGTCCATGCCCACCAGCGCTTCGAGCGGCGGGTCAGCGCGCGTGGGGCGCAGCATGAAGTGGCGCTGCGGCGTGAGCGCCGCTTCGTCGAGGCTGGCGGCGAGCGCCGGGTAGGCCGAGGAGAGCCGTTCCATCGCGCTGTCGTAGTCGTCGAAGACCCGGAGTTTCTGCCCCTCGTACACCATCCCCTGCCGCTCCGGCCCGGCGTGGACGGTGCCGATGTACACCGGACGGTCGGCGGGCACCGAGATGAGCGGCCGACCGGTCTCGTGGGGGCGGGGCGAGACGGAGAACCGCTGGCGGACCGGGCGGAACCGCCGCGGGTTGAACGGGTGGATGTTCGGGAAATAGACCGCTTCGATGGCTTCCACATCGTAGACGCCGGGAGTCACCAACTCGAAGATGAGGCCGAGGCCGTCGTCTATGGCCAGCGTCTCCGTCTTCCCGGAGTCCCGGTGGCGCATCACCACGCGCCGGGAGCGGAAGTCCGGGCTCTCGAACTTGCCGGTGAACCGGCCGATCACCAAGGAGCGCCCGTCCCGTTGCACCCGCTGCCAGACGGCATCCCGGCCGGGCAATTCGGCGGCGGCCGACCCCGCCGGAAGCGCCGCGCCGACCGCCGCGAGGAGGCCGAGGACGGCGAGGGTCAGCGGACGGCCGGGGAAGAGCGATCGGGGCGAGACGGAGGAGGGGAGGCTCACGGAATCCATCGTCTCACGGCAGCGGCGCTCGTTCAAATGGCGTCGGCTGCGGTCGGCAGCGGTCGGCGCCGGCGAGGAGCGACTCCCGACCCGGAGACGCCCCTCAACACCCGGAGGGCGCCGTGAGGGCGCGGAGGCGGCGGAGCGCGGCGCGGGCGCGGTCGGCGAAGGCGGTGTCTTCGTCGCCGGCGGCCTCGGTGAGCGCGGGGATCGCGGCCGGATCGCCGATCCGTTCGAGGAGTTCGACCAGCCGCAGGCGGAGGTCGCGGTCCGGGTCCTCCCGGAGGTATCTCCCGTATTCGGGGATCAGCGGGGCGCCGAGTTCGAGCGCGTACTGGCGCGCCGCTTCGCCCAGGAACCGGTGGTCGAGCGAGAGGACGATCCGGTCCACGAACGGCGTCCGGCCCAGGCGGACGAGCGAAAAGGCGAACGCCAACTGGACGCGGCTGTCGTCCTCCCTCAGGAAATCGCGGATCAATCCGTCGGCCAGCGAGGGGTCGTCCAGCCGGCCGAGGCCCTCCGCCGCGAACTCCCGGCGCTTGGCCTCGCGGTGGCCCAACTCGTAGTAGAAGGTGCCCCGGGCGCCGTCGAAACCGATCCGCGCGAGGCCTTCGAGGGCGTCCCTGCCGAGACCGCTGTCCGGGCGTTCGTCGTAGATCGCGAGGAGGGCTGCCCCCGCCGGGGCGTAGGCCATGCGGCCGAGCGCGCGCACCGCTTCGGCGCGGCTGTCCCCGGCGTCCCGGTCGGGGAGGAAGGTCAACAGCGCCTCGCCGGCGCCCGGGGTGGCGATCCTCCCCAGGGCCCGGACCGCCTCCCGCCGCACCTCGGCCTCGCTGTCGATGCGCGCCGCGTCCGCGAGCGCCGAGATCGCGTTTGCCGTGGCGGACGGGCCGGCCGCGCCTTCGACATCGGCAGCGGCCCCGGCGCCGGCGCCGTCCGCGTCCCCGGCGCCGGCCCCGGCGCGAAGCGCGCCGAGCGCCTCCACCGCCGTTTCGCGCACCGACCGCTCGTCGTCGGTCAGCCGCTCGACGATCGCCGCCACTACTTCCCCGCTCACCGGCCGCAGCGGGTCGAGGACGAACTCGTGTTCCTGGCGCAGAAGCCAGTTCACCGCCCGGGTTCCGCCTCCGGGGCGCCCCGAGAGCCCATGCATCTCGACGAGGCCGCGAATGGCGTCCCGCCGGTTGTCCCGCTCGGCGTCGGCGAGGAAGGCGATCAGGCCGGGAGCGGCGCCCGGGCGGCGGAGCGAGAGGAGCGCCTCGAGCACGGCGCGCCGGACTCGGGGGTGCTGGTCCGCCGCCGCGGCGGCGTTCAGGCCGGCGACGGCGTCCGGCCCGCCGTGGCGCGCGAGTTCCGACGCCGCGCCGCGCCGGGTGTTCGCGTCCGCGCTCTCCAGCCGGGCGAGCGACTCCTCCACCGTCGGCTGCGCGAAGCCGGCCCCGGCCGCCGCGGCGAGCGCGAGCGCCAGCCGGCCCGCCAGCCCGCCGAAGAGGCGGAGGCCTCCACGCCGGCGCGCCGGCGAACCGCAGCGGAGCACCCTGCCGAGTCCGCCGAGCGTCTCGAACGCCGGGAGCGGGCCTATCGCCCGGCGGGCCCGGCGGTGGTCTCGGCCAGGAACGCCTCGGGGTCCTCGATGAGGAGAGCCGCCTTCGGCATCGCCGCCAGCGCGGCGTTCACCTGCCGGTCGCGGCCGATAGTGGCCATGCGGGACGCCGCCGGGCCCCAGAGGAGGCTGAAGACCTCCCCGTCGATCCGGAGCGCGACCTGCGCTTCCACCGCGGCGAGTTCCTCCGGGTCCTCCGGCGACTCGTGGGGGATGCCCTCTTCCTCTAGGAACGCGAAGAACTCTTCGATCGTGGCGCGGTCGGTCCGGAAGGTCTGGTCCACCGCCCGGACGAGGTCGCCGCGCGCCTGGATCTCGTCCGGGCGGGTGCCGGCCCCGTCCACCGCGCCGCGGCCGTCGGCGGGGACGAACCGGGTCGCGAAGCGGAAGAACGCGCCGTGCTGCTCCATCCGGACGAGCGCCTCCGGCAGGTCCGGGGACTCGCTGGGGATGTCCGGGGCGATCCCGCCGCCGCCCTCGATCTCGCGCCCGAGCCGGGTGCGCACGAGCGTCCCGGCCTCGTCGTTGCTGTCCCGCTCGCCGCGGCCGCGGTAGTAGTCGAGGAAGTCACCGCTGTCGTAGTCGCGCTGGAGCCGGCGCCCGCTGGGCGTGAAGTACTGGGCGGAGGTCAGGCCCAGCGCGTATCCGTGCGGCAACTGGTAAACCGACTGCACGAGGCCCTTGCCGTAGGTGTTCTCGCCCAGGATGAGTCCCCGGTCGTGATCCTGCACCGCGCCGGCGACGATCTCGGAGGCCGAGGCGCTCTCCCGCGAGACGATCACGATGAGCGGCAGGTCCGCGTGGGGACTCGGCTCCTCGGCGAGGAAGACCTGGTTCTGCCGGGCGTCGCGACCGCGGATGGACACGACCTCTTCGCCCTGCTTCAGGAAGACATTGGAGACGGCGATCGCCTGGTTCAGCAGGCCGCCCGGGTTGTGGCGGAGGTCGAGGATGAGCCGGGCGGCGCCTTCGAGGCGGAGTTCCACGATGGCTTCGCGCAGTTCCTCGCGGGTGTTCTCGTTGAAGTCGGAAACGCGGACATACCCCGACTTCCCCCCGCCCCCGGGCTCGTCGAGCGTGAAGTAGTAAGGGACGCTGCGCAGCGGGATGCGGTCGCGGATGACCGTGAAGTCGAGCGGCGCGTCGTAGCCGGGCCGGGTGATCGTGATGCTCACCGGGGTGCCGCGCGGCCCGCGCAGGAGCGAGACCGCTTGGTCCATGTCGTACTGGGTGGCGTCTTCGCCCTCGATCCGGCTGATCACATCGCCGGCCCGGATGCCGAGCCGGTAGGCCGGCGTGCCTTCGAACGGGGAGACGACGGTGAGCAGGCCGCCGCGCTGCTGCACCCGGATGCCGAGCCCCACATATTCGCCCTGTTGGCGCTCGCGCATCTGGCGGTAGGTCCGCGGCACGAACAGGTTCGAGTGCGGGTCGAGCCGGGAGAGCATCCCGGCGACGGTGGCGCGGGCCAAGGTCTCCGGCGGGACCTCGCGGCCGTACCCGGTCTCGATGTGCCACATGACATTCATGTAGCGCTGGAGGAGCGCCTTCGAGCCGTCGCCCTCCGGCCCCTCCGCCGGCGGGGCCGCCAGGACCGCGCCGGCGATCGCCGTTCCGGCGGCGACCGGCAGGAGGATCGAGAGGAGTCCGGAAACGATCCGCCCCCGCGTTTCCGTCATCGGCAGCATCCTAACAGCCGGGGGGCCGATTTCCGCCGGGCGCCCCGGGCGTCAATCCCGGTCTCCGGCGCCCGATTCCGGGCCGCCCGCCGCGTCTTCCTCGACATCGCCGGCGGGCGCCCGGCGGCCCCGCATCCGGTTGCCGAACCACGCGATGCCGATGGAGAGGGCGTAGAGGGCGATCATCGGCCCGGCCAGGATGATCTGGGTGGTGGGGTCGGGCGGAGTCAGCAGGGCGGCGAGGACGAAACTGCCGAGGAGCGCGTACTTGAAGTAGCGGACCATCCCCCGGGCGGTGATGACCCCGAGCCGGGAGAGGAGGAGCGTGAGGGTCGGGATCTGGAAGACGAACGCCGTGCCCAGGACCAGCCGGGCGTAGAAACTGAACACCTCCGACACCCGGTAGCGGATCTGGATGTCCTCGCCGCCCCCGCCGAAGGTGCCGAGGAACTCCGCCGCCGCCGGAAACAGGACATAGTGGCAAAACGCCGCGCCGGAGACGAAGAAGACGGACCCGACCAGGATGAAGGGGACCGCCAGCCGGCGCTCGTGGCGGTAGAGGCCGGGCGCGACGAATCCCCAGAGTTGCCCGAGCCAGGCCGGCGTCGAGATGACGAGGGCCACCAGCAGGCTCATCTTCAGGCCGAGGACGAAGATCTCCGGCGGCGTGGTGGCGATCAGTTCGCCGCCCAGCGGCTCGATGACTTCCCGGAGCGGCTGCATCAGGAAGTTGAAGATGCGCTGGTAGAAGAAGAAACACCCGACGAAGACGACGAGCACCGCGAGCACGGCGCGCACGAGCCGCCGCCGCAGTTCGTCGAGGTGCTCGAGGAAGGTCATCCGGTCGGCGGCGGGAGCGGCGGCGGCGCTCGCTTCGTCCGGCGTCACTTCGGGCTTCTCACTTCCGGAGGGTCATTCCGGGTCGGCCGCGTCCGGTTGGCGGATCGGCGCGAACCGGCGCGTCCGCCGCGTCCGGCATTCCCGGAGGGGGAGTCGCCGGCGTAAACCGGTGAGACTCCGGAGGAGACCGGCCGACCCGTCCCTCCGGGGATCATCCGCCGGCGGCGTTCGGTTCGGTTTCCCGATCGGGAGGCGCCCCGGCGCCGGCGCCCGCGGCTTCCTTCGGGTCCCGGAGATCCCCGGAGACGCCTTCGGTCTCGCTCCCGGCGGCGTCGGCGCCCTCCGGCGCGGCGTCGTCCCCGGACCCGCCGGGATCGTCCGCGGCTTCGCCCGGATCGGCCTCTTCGTCCGGCGGAGTGTCCCTCGCCCCGCCCGGCGCGGAAGGATCCCCGGCTTTCGGGGCCCCGGCTTTCGGGGGCTCGGCCTTCGGGCCCCCGGCCTTCGGCGCGCCGGCGCCCTCCGCGCTTCGGCGCGCCGCGGGCGGAGCGCCTCCGGTCGGGTCGAGCCCTCCACCGAGGTCCCGGCCCAGGCCGCTGACCTCGTCGCGCGCCGAGCGGAATTCCTCCATCTCGACCTCCCGCTCCAGAGTGTTCCGGAGTTCCGTGCTCGTGCGCCGGAACTCGGCGAGGCTCTTGCCCAGCGTCTTCCCGATCTGCGGCAGTTTGCGCGGCCCGAACACGATGAGCGCCACCACCATGATGATCAGCATCTCCTGCATGCCGAGCGGGCCGATCATCAGCGGCGGGAACGGGAGGGCCGGCACGGCGGGAAACGATAACTTGGCGGCTCGCCGGGGACGCGCCGCCGGTCGGGGGCGCGGCGAGCGGCGGCGAGCGCGGCTCCGCGCCGCCGGGCCCGCCTCCTTCCGAACGGGGACAATCCCGGCGATGGCGAGTCCCGGATGCGCGGCCCCCGAAGCCGTGCGCCGCGCGCCGGGGGCGATCCGGCGCATGTTCGAGGCGGTGGCGCCGGGCTACGACCGGCTGAACCGGATGCTCAGCCTCGGCCTCGACCGGGGCTGGCGGAAGCAGGCGCTCGCCGACCTGGATTCCGCCCCCGGGGAGCGGGTGCTCGACCTCTGCTCCGGCACCGGCGATCTCGCGCTCCTGTTGCCGGACTCCGTCTCCGTCGTCGCCTGCGACTTCACCCCGGCGATGCTGGAGATCGCCGGGCGGAAGGCGGCGGCCCGGCGGGTCTCCCTGCCTCGCGCCGCCGGGGACGCGCAGCGGCTCCCGTTTCGGTCCGGGGCGTTTCGGCGCGTGGTCATCGGGTTCGGAGTGCGGAACTTCGCGGACCCGGCCGAGGCCTTCCGGGAAGTGCGCCGCGTCCTCGCGCCCGGCGGAAGGCTGGTGGTGCTCGAGTTCTCCCGGCCCCCCCGCCGGGTCTTCCGCCTCGGCCACCGCCTGTGGCTCCGGTTCGCCGTGCCCGGTCTGGCGGGCGTAGCGGCGGCGGCTTCGGGGGGCGCCGGGCCCTACCGCTATCTCCGGGACTCGATCTTCGACTTCCCCGACCCGGAGGAAGTCGCCGGAGGCCTCGCCGCCGGCGGGTTCGCCCCGGTGCGGTTCCGCTACCTCTCGCTCGGGACGGTCGCGCTCCACATCGCCGATGTTCCCGGCGACTCCGGCGCCGCGGCGGAGCCGCCGGACGCTACCAGGGGAGTTTGACGAAGCGGAGCGGGCCGATCTTCGGGATCTCCGTCGGGAGGGAGTGCAATTGCATCTGCTCTTCCCACGCGCGCCGCTCCACCCCGGCGGCGGCGACCGCGAGGCCGACCCGGCGCCGGTAGGTGCGGGTCAGGAAGCGCTCGCCGGGGGCGCCGCCGAGCCCCGAGCCGGGGAAGGTTCCGGCGGTGGAGCGGACGCGGATCGCGATCTCCACGCCCCTCACGATGTGGGCGCCGAGTTGCGCGGCGGTCCGCATGTCGCCGACGAAGCCGGGCGGTTCGTCGAGGAGGGCGTCGGCGTTCGCGCCGGTCACATAGCGGATCTGCAGGTCCTCCACGAAGCCGGCCGGCTGGGAAGGCAGTTCGTCCACCCGCCGCATGAGCACCCGCCGCGGGTCGGCGCCGCCGCCGCGGGGTTCGCGCACCCAGTAGCGGATCCGGGAGACCGGGACGATGCCGGGCCGCCCCAGGCCGAAGAGGCCGAAGCCTTCCCCTTCTCCCGCCCCGGCCCCGCTCCCGCCCTTGCCTTTTCCTCCTTTGCTCCCGCCGACCTTGGTCGACAGCGCCTCGAGCATCGAGCCGACCGCCTTCCCGGTGAGGTCGGAGACGATCGGCGTCCCGGCTGACGGAAGCGCCGCGTCGATCACGCCGCCCAGCAGGCTCTGGAGCCCGCGCTCCAGCAGGCCCCCGCCGCTGCCGGGAGAGAAGGTGTCCGCGTCCACCGTCGCCCGGAAGCGGCTGTGCCAGGCGCCGGTCTCCGGGGCGATGGTGATCCGCGCCCCGGTCGGGGCGTCCTGCTTCGGCGGGGGCTGCTTCGGGCCGCTCCCGCCGGGCGTCCCCGTCCCTCCCGGTTTCGGGAGCGAACCGGTGATCTTGCCGAGGCCGCCGCCGCCCCCGGCGGAGACGCCCCGCACGCGGCCGAAGACCCAGCGCGGGGTCATCTCGTCGTCGTTGAAGACGACCACCCAGAGCGCGCGGTTCTCGTCCGCCGGGCGCGCGAGCCGCGAGGCCGGGGTCTCCAGCGTGACCGTCCGGCCGTCGAAGGCGGTCACCGGCTCGAAGGCCGCCTCGACCACCCGCTCCGGGGAGGCGAGGAAGTCCAGCCCGTCGGCGGCGCCGCCCCCTGACCCGCCGCCGTTCCCCGCCGGGCCGATGTCGCTGAACACCGGGATCTCCACCGGGAGCCCGGAGCCGGCGCGGGCCACATCGAGCGCGATCCGGTCGAGCACCGCCTCCCCGTCCTGCCGCATGGCGGCCAGTTCCGGTTCGGTGCGGAAGGACGCGCGGCCCTGCCGCAGGATCTGCAGGAAGCCGGCGGTGATGCCCAGGGTGAGGCCCATGGCCACGATGGCCTCGGCGAGCGTGAATCCGGCGCCGCGCGGGCCGGGAGGGAGGGCGCGCGCCGCGCCGGGTTCCGCGGGCATCGTCAGAACGGCGAACGGCGGAGGCCTTCGACGAAGAAGGTGATCTCGGTCAGGGCGCCTTCGCTGACCTTGAAGCGGAAATCCCCGATCACGGTGTCGAAGACGCCGCCGCCGGACTGGCTGACGCCCAGGGCCACATTCCCCGACGAGGAGACGCTCAGGCCCCGGATCCGGCCCGCGCCGTACTCGATGGCGGCGCTGCCGCCGAGCGCGCCCGGCGCCGGCGCGCCGGTCAGCCCGTTGAACGCGCGCAGGCGGGAGACGCCCACGCCGGTCACGGTCGATCCGCAGGTCACTTCCGCCGCTGCCGCCGCCGTGGTGGCCAGCAGGACTTCCACCGCGCCGCGCCCGATCCGCACCGCGGGGTTGCCCTGCGGCGCCTCGCCGGCCGGAAGGTCCCGCCGCCAGACTTCCTCGAGCCGCCCGGAGGTCTCCCGCAGCAGGACGAGGCCGGCCGGCTCGCCGGCGACGCGCCGGTCGCCTCCGGTGACCACCAGCAGGTGCGGCTCGTATCTCCCCGGAAAGGGAAACGCCACCGGCCGGGTCACGATCGGGCGCTTGCCCCCGAGTCGATGGGCCACCGTCAGGCGCCGTCCCGCTTCGTCGAGGGCGAGCCGGTGGACTTGTCCGTGGAGGTCGCCCAGGTACAGCCGGGTCACCAGGTCGCTCGCCTCCGGATTCGCCCAACTCGGCCTCCAGGGCGCCGGGGCGGTGGGGGCGCCGTTCTTGTCGATCTCGGGATCCTCGCCCGCCGCCAGGCGATGGCGGCGGCGGATCCGCCCGGTTCCCGGCGCGATCTCGAACAGCCACTCCCCGGAGTCGTCGGAGGCGCTGCCCGCGCCTCCGGCGGCGAACGCGGTCCACTCGCTTCCGCCCCCGGCGCCGGCCGGCGCCTCGACCAGCAGCGGCGGCGGGGTCTCCCCGAACCCGTCGGCCGCGCCGTCGTCCATGGCGACCCGGTTGCCCAGGTGGAACAGGAGTTTCGGCAGGCCCCGGCCGCCCGCGCGCGGGCGCTCCACCCGGTGGGTCCCGTTCCAGTCGCCGCCCACTTCGCTGACATCGAGCGCGGTGACGAACCGGCCGCCGAAGTCCCGGCCGAAGGCGAGCACCGTCGACCACTCGCCGGTCTCCCGCAGATAGACATCCCGCACCACCGGCGAACCGGCGAGCGTGTACCGGCCGACCAGGCCCACCTGCCGGTCGGGGGCGCGCGTGGCGTAACCCGCGGCGAGTTCGCGCAGGATCACGCGGCCGAGGCCGGCCCCGGTATGCCAGTGGTAAACCCCGCGGTCCCGCTCTTCCGCGGTCGGGCCGAGGACCTCCGCCGGGATGAAGGCGAAGAGTTCTTCGCCGGTGTCCGCCGCGAACGCGTGGAGCATCCCGCCTCCGGTCGCCAGGTACGCCACCGTCCGGCGGTTCACCCGGCGTTCGAAGAACCGGCGGTAGGCGGCGCGGTTGCGGGGGGCCGCGTCCGGATGGAGGGGAGGACTCCCCGCCGCCACCGGGCTCGCCAAACTCTCGCGGAGTTTCCAGGTCCCGACGCCGCCCGTGAAGTGGGGCCGCCCGTCGGGCCCGTAGATGGTGTCGGTTTCGGGGTGGACCGCGACCCGCTCGCCGCGGATCAGCCGGACCGCCATCTCCGCGGCGTCGGCGCCGTTCCGCGCCCCGTGGCCGTCGAGTTCGCGCAGGAAGCCGTACTGCACCCCGAGGTCCGCGGCGGTGACCGTTCCCACCTCGAACCGGCGGAGACGGGTCTCCCCGGCGCGGTGGAAGAGGATCAGGCGGCTGGCCGGGTCGCGCCGTTCGAGCCGCGCGCCGGCGTCCCAGATCACCGGAGCGCCGGGATCGTCCGGGTCGGCGTCGGGGTCGGTCGGGGACGGCGCGGACGCCGGCGCGCCGCCGTACACCGGGCGGGCGACGAGCCGGCCCCGCAACCGGCCCAGGTCGGCGCTGGTGCTGAGGAGCACATTGTCCGCGTAGCCGTTGCGGAGCCGGAGGACCTCCGCCAACTTCTTCGGCTCGCTCGGGTCGGCCACCAGGGCGTCCCTGGCCCGGGTCGGGTCCGTTCCGGCGAAGGCGTCGGTCGGGCCGCTCGCCACCAGTTCCTTCACCGTGGCGAGACGGGGGGCGCCGACCTTCACCTCTCCTTCCGGCAGGGTCACCGCCCGCAGCACCTCGTCGAGGGCTTCCGCGAGGGACTCGGCCCGGGTCGCGTGGTAGGCGGACCGCCTGAGGTTCGATCCCATCCAGGCCAGGTGGTTGGTGAGGCCGCGTTCGAAACTCCGGCCGCTCCCGAAGCCGATGATGTAGATGTCGCCGATGCCGGCGTCCGGGTCGCCGTCGTTCAGGTCGTAGAAGGCGGCCTTCGCCTTGAGTCCGGCGTTCATGCCGGAGAGTTCGTACCGGCGGGCGCGGCGGGGAGGATCGGGTTCCGGGGTCCGGTCGCCTCGCCGGAGCGTGGCGCGCCAGGAGGCGAACCGCTCCGGAGGCGGAGCGAGCGGGTCGCGCCAGACCCGGTCATCGCACTCGCAGGTGTCCATCCCGTCGGTGAGCAGGAGGACGATGTTCTGCTGGCCCGGTTCGAGGTCGGAGATCGCCTCGTTGCGGATGTGGGCCGCGAGTTGGCGCAGGCCGACGCCGTTCGGCGTGATGTCGGCGTTCGGGTAGGGCGGGAGTTGCTCGAGCGCCTCCGCCCGGGCGGCGGCGGCGTCGCAGCCGGCGGCGGTCGTCCGGAGAACCATGCCGGCGCAGGGGGCGTCGCGCCAGACCGGGGGGCCGGGCGGCGACCCCGGAGGGAGGCCGACCCCGCGGGTGGGGTCGGCGCAGGCCGCCTCCATCGGCGGCTTCGGGGGCCAGTCCCAGCGGTACGCCCGGAAGGAGGCGATGCGCCAGTGGACGAGCGGCTCGCCCGCCGCGGACACCAGGGTGCGGATGGCGTGTTCCAGGGTCTCCCGCGCCACGGCGTGGCGGGTGCGGCGGCCGATGCGGATCGTCATCGAGGTCGAGGTGTCGAACAGGACCCAGACGCGGGGCCGGGCGTCGCTCCGGACCAGACCCAGCGGATCCCGTCCCCGCTCGACCGGCAGCGGGGCGTCGGCCGCCGCGGCGGCGGGCGCCGCCGGCGGGGGGCGAACGCCGGAGCCGCCGCCGGAAGGAGCGGAGACGGCGAAGACCAGCGCGGCGGCGGCGGCGGCGCGGAGTCGCACGGCGGAGTCCTCGCCCTTCAGCGGATCCGGCGGACGCCGCCGCCGCTCCCCTGCCCCCAGTTGGTCAGGTCGTCGGCGTAACCCGGCGAGTCGGCCTCCCCCCCGCCGGGGCGGAGGGCGAGCCGGAGGGTCATCTCCCAGCGGACCACCGCATGGGGCGCGTCGGGCGACTCCGGCGGCGGATGCCGGGCCTCCGCGGTGAGGATCGCCCGGTCGTCGCCGGGCGCGTCACCGGCCCCGACCACCGGGCGGCGGATCCAGACCGTGGCGCCCGGGGACTCCGGGCGGCCGTCGCCGTCGAGGTCCGGCGACCATCCCCCGGCCGGAGCGCGCGCGTCGAAGAGCATCCCCCTCCCCGAAACATCCCGGAGGACCCGCCCGACATAGGTCCGGGAGAGCGTTCCCGCCATCGTCTCGTCCCGGAAGAACTCGTAGTCCCGGCAGCCGGCGGCGCTCGGGTTTCCGCAGGCCGCGCCGTCGGCGGGCCGCCCCGCGCCCCAGGCGGCGCCGGGCGCGACGGAAACCGAATTCCGGGCGGGAGGGAGCGCCCGGGAGAAGTCGTCGTCCCGGCGCGCGTGTTCGGCGAGCAGGGCCTTGGCGATTTCCAGCCCGGCCCGCGCCCGGGCGTCGGCGACCGCCGCCCAGCGGGCGTTGCGGGCCACATCGCCGTCCGCGCCGGTGGTGATGACCACGGTCGCGGAGAGACCGGCCAAGGCCAGCACGAGCAGGAGCGCGAGCACCAGGGCGATCCCCCGCTCCCCGGCGCCCGACGCGCCGGAGGCCGTCCGCGGCGCGTTATTCACGGTTCGCCACCCGGATGGAGTCGAGCCGGGCGACCGCGCCGCGTCCGGAGGCCGGGAGCGCGAGCACCTCGAAACCGAGCGCCGCCAGCCGTCCGCTGCCCGCGGGAGCGAGTTCGCGGATCCGCCAGCGGGCCTCCCAGACCGCGCCCGGGCCTTGGGTCGGACGGCCTTCGGCGTCGAACCAGCGCCGGTAACCCGGCGCCGCGGGGCCGCTCCGGGAGACGCTCCCGCCGGGCGCGACAGCGGCGTGGTGCCCGGAGAGCGGCCAGGCGCGGCGCATCGGCGCGGCCTGCAGTTCCTCGAGTTGGGACCTCGCGATGCGGGTGACCGCTCCGGACTCCTCGGCGATCCTCCGCGAGAACGCCGCCGCGGACATCGCGCGGAGCAGTCCTCCCCCGGCCGTCACCAGGAGGACGGCGGCGAACAGCACCTCGACCAGCGAGTAGCCGGCCTCCGGTGGAGCGGTTCGGGGTTTCGTCGGGCGGCGCGGCATCTCGCGGTTCCGCCCGTGGAGAACGGGAGTCGCCGCCCTTTCGCGCCGCCCCCCGCAGCGGAACGAAGAAACTTGTCGAACCGGGGGGTCAGCGCAACACCGGACTCCCCGGTCCGTCTTTCCGTCGGCGGCGGGCGCCCGTTCCGGCGCGCCGCAACGGCGAACCGATCTCCCGTCGGAGCCCGTCCGCTCCGGCCCCGGGGGCGGCGCCGGCCCTCGCCCGCTACGGCTCGAACAGGGCGGCCCGAACGAAGCAGGCCGCGCCGGCGAGACAGAGCGCGGCCCCGAAGGGCAGCGGGGTGTCCCGGCGGATGCGGCCGAGCAGCAGCAGGGGCAGCGCGGCGAGGAGGCCGAGGCCGGAAGCGAGGACGAGGGCGCGGAGGACTCCGGCGGGGCCCAGGAAGGCGCCCAGCAGGAGTTCGAGTTTCAGGTCACCGCGCCCGATCGCCTCCACCCCGCGAAACCGGAGCCAGAGCCCGCGGAGTCCCGCGAGCAGCCCGAACCCGAGCGCCGCGCCGGCGGCCGACTCGAGGAGGGTGAGATCGGGCCGGGGAACGGCCAGGAGGAATCCCGCCCCGGCGCCGCCGAGGGTCAGGGCGTCGGGAAGCACCAATCGCTCCCAGTCGGTCACCAGCAGCGTCAGCGTCAGGCAGAGGAAGAGGAACCAGGCCGCGAGGAGCGCCGGCTCCGGAACCAGCGCGGCCCCGGACAGGGCGGCCGCCGCTCCTCCGGCTTCCACCAGGGGGTAGCGGAGCGGGATGCCCGCCCGGCAGTCGCGGCAGCGCCCGGCGAGCGCGGCGTAGGAGACCAGCGGCAGGTTGTCGCGGATCCGGATCGGCGAGCCGCACCGCGGACAGCGGGATCGCCCCCGGAGCGGGGACTCGCCGCGCGGGAGCCGTGTCGCGACCGAGTTGAGGAACGAACCGACCGCCAAGCCCACGAGGCCGGCGAATACCAGGCCGCCCGCGCCGACCGGAAGGCTCGCGAATCCCCAGTCGGCGGCGCCGAAGGGCGGATACCCGGACGAGAACGGCACGGCCCCGGCCTTAGCAGCCCGTGGAAAAAGCGCCCCGCCGTCCACTCCTCGACGCAAGGGCGCCGAGTCCGCGTTCGGTTTCGCGGCGGGGCGCTCTTCCCACGGCCCGGCGGCGCGAATCGCTGCGCGATTCCCCCCGCCAACTATCGCGGGGAGGGGGCCACCCCCTCCCCGCACCCCTCCCCGGTCGGCGCTTCGCGCCGACGGGCGCTCCCCGGACTTTCTCCACGGGCCGTTAGCGGCGGCCGGGCTCACCGCCCCGGGGCCGTTCCGGATGGCCGGCCAGCGGCGACTCCGGGGAGATGCGCACAACCCCTTCCGGGAGGAGCAGGAACGGCGTTCCGGCGGGATCGAGCGGAGGGCCGGCGCCCCCGGCGGCTTCGCCCAAGTCGTCCCAGGTCACGGCGAACCTGCCCGCGCGCCGCCGGAACGCGGCGGCGGCCGCCGCCAGTTCGTCGCGCCGGTCGAGCGCGGCGATCTGGAGGAGGTGGGTCTCGGCGTTCGCCCGCTCGCGGGGGGTCTCCGCCTCCCGGGCGAGCGTGCTCCAGAGCGCGCGGGCCCCCGCCCGGTCGCCGGCGGCGGTCCCGGAGCGGGCGGCCAGGGCGAGGAGGTAGTCCGGGGCGCCGGGGCGCTCCGCCGCCGCGCGGAAAGTGGCGGCCGCGGCCGCGGAGTCGCCCCGGTGCCATTCCCGGATCAGGCCCAGGAGCAGCACCGCCCGCCAGTCGCTCCGCCGCCGGCGCGTCCAGTCCTCCAACAGGGCCTCGGCGCGCTCCGGCCGCCCGGCGCCGAGCGGGGGCGGCTCGGCGAGCAGCAGTGAGCCGTCCACCGCCGCCGCGCGGAGTTCCGGGTCGAAACGCAGCGCGAGGGTCGCGAGCGGGGCCAGCAGCGGATAGTCCGGAGCGGCGGCGCGGCGGCGGGCTCCGTAGTACTGGACCGCGCTGAGCCAGATGCCGTCCGCGGTCAGCCGCCGAAATCCCGGCGGCAGGGCGCGGATCGTCTCCGGGTCGAGTTCCCCGGCGGCGGCGACCCACCCCGGCGGGCGGAGCGCCTCTTCCCCGCCCCCGGCGCCCCGCCCCCCTTCCCCGGTGAGGGCCGCGGCCGCGAGCAGCGCCGCCGGGAGGAGCCCGGCGGCGGCGAGCCGGACAGCGCCGAACAACGGCCGGTCCCCTCAGCCCCCGCCCGCGCCCCGGCGGCCGGCGAACAGGGCGAGCGCCGCGGCGAGCGCCGCGCCCGCGTAGAGCGCGGCGTAGAGCAGGGCGTGGAGGCCGAGCGGGAAGAGCCCCTCGCCGGGCGCCGCCGGGTCGAGGCGCGAGAAGTCGGGGAGGAGCAGGCGGAGCAGGCGGTAGGCGAGCGGTCCGGCGGAAGCGTCCCCGAACGCAGGATCCGGGGGGGAGGTCGGCAGGAAGCCGGCGAGCGCCGCCGCTCCGGCCAGGATCGCGGCGGCCGCCGGCGGGACCAGCGTGGAGAAGAGCAGCGCCAGCGCGAGCACGACGAGGAGGCGGAGCCCGAGGAACCAGCCGAAGCCGAACAGCCCGGCGAGGCCGCCCTCGGGTCCGCCGCCGAACAGGGCCGCCCCGAACCCGAGCAACGCGGAAGCGAGCGCCGTCCAGGCGAACAGGCCGGCGGCGAGCCCCAGAAACCTTCCGCCGAGGAGGAGCGAGGGCGAGACCGGCGCCGCCAGCGCCGCGCGGTCGAGCGCCCCTCCCCGTCCGGCGAGACCGCTCCCGTGCGCCAGCGCGAGCGCCCAGCCGAGGAGCCCGGCCGCAGCGGCGCCCGCGTGGCGGACCAGCCGGCCTTCCCCGTCGAGGGTGGCCCCGGAGAGCAGGGCGGCCGCGAACAGGCCGGCGGCGAGCGCGGCGAGCGCCGCCGGAAGGCTCCGGTCGCGCGCGAAACCCCGGCCCGTGATCCCGGCGGCGGCGGCGAGGACCCGCGCGCTCCGGCTCATCCGACCGGCGGGGGGCGGATCCACTCGTTCGGCGGACGCCGGGATTCGGGGGGCGATCACCGCGCGCCGCCGGCGGCGGCTTCGCGCAGCGCGGCGGCCAGGGGGTCCGGCGCCGCGCCGGATTCGGCGGACGCCGGAAGGAAGCGGCGCGTCGGGCCGGAGGCCGCGAGCGCCCCGTCGCGCAGCACGAACACCGAGTCTGCGAGCGCTTCGACGGCGGAGGCGGCGTGGAGGCTCAGGAGCACCGCCGCTCCCCGTTCGGCGGCGCGGCGAATCGCGGCGACGGCGCGCTCGCGCGCCAGCGGGTCGAGGCCGGTGAGGGGTTCGTCGAGGAGCAGGGCCGCCGGGCATCCCACGAGCGCCCGGGCGAGCGCCAGGCGGCGGCGGATTCCCCGGGAGCAGCGGCGGACCGGCATCCCCATCTCCCGGTCGAGGCCGAGTTCGGCCGCCGCGGCGGCGGCGAGCCCGCGGGAGTCGCGGCGGCCGGCGCCGGCGAGGATCGCGGCGAACTCCAGGGTTTCGCCCACGGTCGCCGACCCCGGCCCGGTCTCCTCGTCGTCCGCGTAGCCGAGACCCCGACGGGCGCAGGCGCGGACCGCGGGAACACCGCCGAGCAGGGCGTCTCCGGAGTCCGGGCGGAGCAGTCCGGCCAGGAGGCGCAGCGCGGTCGTCTTTCCCGCCCCGTTCTCGCCGACCAGCGCGCCGACTTCGCCCGGACCGATCCGGAGGTCGAGACCGCGCACCGCCGGGCGGCGGACGAGGAGACCCCGCCCGCCGCGGGCCGGGAAGGCCCGCGTCAGCGCCCGGGCGCGGATGTCCAACGCACCGGTCCGGCGAACGCTGCGGGGGACGGACGCCCCTCCCGACGCGGCGCGGTCGTCATTCCAGGAACGCCGTGGCCCCCGGCACCGGGCAGGCGATGGGGTTGCCGGCGGGATCCATGTAGATCGCCCCGGCCGGGGTGGCCGAGAAAGAGCGGACTCCGGTGCGCCCCACATCCGCGGGCTCGGAGTGGTAGCAGTAGTCGAGCACGCTGCCCGGGTCGCAGTGGGCCGGCCGGTTCGTGGCCTGCTGGCCGGCCGCGAAGGTTCGGTTGTAGCCGGTCTTGGTGTAGGGGCTGGTGCGGCCGAGGTCGCCGCCGAGGAACTCCGGGGCGGCCTGCGGGTAGCCGGGGATCCCGATGCCGGCGCAGTTGCCGCCGTTCCGGCAAAGGTTGACCAAGTCGGAGAAGAAGCCGCAGTTCGAGGCGGCGTAGGTCTGTTGCGCGGCGATCACGGCGCGGGAGTCGCCGATCGCCTGCGCCTCGTTCGCGGAGAGGCGCGCCCGCAGCAGTTGGGGGATGGCGATGCCGGCGATGACGCCGATGATGGCGATCACGATCAGCAACTCGATCAGCGTGAAGCCGGAGTCGCGCCGCGAGCCGGGGCGGACCGCCGGGGCGGCGGCCGCTCTGCGGGACGGGAGTCTCACGGGGGTCGGGAAACGGGTGGCCGCGAGGGCGGGAAACATAAGGATACGCTCCTGACGAAGGCCGTTCGGGGGGTCGGGAAGGGGTTTCGGGGACGCGGTACCGCGCGTTTCGAGCGTCCGGATTCCGCGAGTCCGGGTTTCGGGCCGGGTTCCGGGCAGCCGGGCTTCGGGTGTCCGGGCGGGAAGGTTCGCTCGGCGGGAGACGCGTTTCACGAGATGCGCCCCACCAGAGTCCAGATCGGCATGTACATCGCGATCACGATGGCGCCGATCGCGCCGCCGACGGTCAGGATGAGGAGCGGCTCGAGAAGCGGCAGCAGGGTCTTGGTGGTCCTCTGCACCTCGTCCTCGTAGAACCGGGCGACCTTCTCCAGCGAGGTGTCGAGTTCGCCCGTCCGCTCGCCCACTCCCACCATCTGGACGACCATCGAGGGGAAGAAGCCGCTCTGCTGGAGCGGGAGCGAGAGCGACGCGCCGGCCTCCACCCGCGAGCGGACGGTGGCCACCGCGCGGGCCAGGTGGCGGTTCCCCACCGCGCCGCGGGCGACCTCCAGCGCCTCCAGCACCGGGACGCCCGCGCCGGTCAGCGCGGCCAGCGTGCGGCAGAAACGGGCGACCCCCACCCGGACCGCCAGCCGGCCGAAGAGCGGGACGGAGAGGACGAACCGGTCGAGCGCCGCGCCTCCGGTCTCGCTCCGCCGGATCCGGCGGAGGAGCCAGACGCCGGCGGCGAGGAGACCCGCCGCCGCGCCGGCCCAGAGCCCGACGGACTCGGAAGCGGAGATCACCACCCGGGTGGCCAGGGGCAGTTCCGCGTCCAGCCCCTCGTAGAGTTCGGTGAAGACCGGGACCACCCGCCACAGGATCACGGTCACCACCAGCGCCCCGACGGCGCCGACCACCGCCGGGTAGGCGAAGGCGCTCCGGATCGTCTCGGCCACCTCCGCCGACTTCTCCAACTCGTCGGCGAGTTGCTCGAGACTCTGGTCGAGACGGCCTCCGGTCTCGCCGCTCGAGGTCATCGCCACCGCGAGCGGGCTGAAGATGTCCGGTTGACGGCTCATCGCCTGGGCGAGCGAACTGCCGGACTCCACCTCCTGGGCGAGCCGCGCCACCGCGGCGCGGAGACGCGGGTCGTCCTGCTGGGCATGGAGCACGGAGAGGCTCTCGGCGAGCGGCAGCCCGGCCCCGACCATCACCGCGAATTGCCGGGTGAGCACCGCCGTGCGCCGCCGGCTCACCGGGAGCAGGTTCGCCGCGGCGGCCCGGAGCCGGGAGGCCCGCCCCGGAGCGCTCCCGCCGCCGCCCTCCACCCCGCCGCCGGGGCCGCCGGCCGCCCGGGGCCGCTCCCGGCCCGGCCCCCGCCGAATCACAGGGTGCCCCGCCCGTTGGAGACGGACTGCAGGTTGTGGTCGAGTTGCTCCGGATCGTTCGAGACGGCGAGCGCCGCCTCCCGGGTGATCAGGGCGCGGCGGCAGAGCCCGGCCAGCGACTCGTTCAGCGAGATGCACGAGCCCTGCCGGGCGGCGGCGTCCATCACCGCGAACAACTGGTGCAACTTGTCCTCGCGGATGAGGTTCCGGGCCGCCGGGGTCGGCGCGAGTTTCTCGACGGCGAGCACCCTCCCCTTCCCGCCGGCCAGCGGTACGAGCCGCTGGCAGTAGATCGCCTCGAGCGAGGCGGCGAGCCGGACGCGGGTCTGCCGGTGCTGCTCGGCCGGGAACATCTCGACGATCCGCGTGAGCGCGTGGGTCACGGAGCGCGCGTGGATGGTGGCGAGGGCCAGGTGTCCCGTCTCGGTTACCCGCAGCGCGGCGTCCGTGGTCTCCCGGTCGCGGATCTCGCCGATGACCACCACATCCGGGTCGGAGCGCAGCACCGAGCGGAGCGCCGTGTGGAACGAGGCCGTGTCGCTCCCCACCTGGCGCTGGGTGATCAGCGCCTGACGCGCCTCGTGGACGACTTCGATGGGGTCCTCGATGGTGACCACATGCACCGGACGCGTCTTGTTGATCCGATCCACGATCGCGGCGAGCGTCGTGGACTTGCCGGACCCCACCGGGCCGGAAGTGAGCACCAGCCCGGAGGCGAGCCGGGAAAGCCCCTCCGCGCCGAACGGAAGTCCCAGCGCGTCGAGCGAACTGGCCTTGTCGCCGATCAACCGGTACACGGCCCCCAGCGCGCCCCGCCGGAGGAACGCGCTCACCCGGAACCGGCCGACATCCTCCAGGGTGAAGCCGAAATCCGGCTCCCCTCCGGCGCGGGCGTCGGTGAGGCAGTGCGCCGGCGTCTGCGCGGCGACCATGGCTTCCACCGCCGCCGCGGAGAGCGGCTCGTGGCCGATCGAGGTCAGTCGGCCGTCGATCCGGAACCGGGGCGGCTCGCCGGGGGTGAGGTGGAGGTCGCTGCCCCCGCGCCGAACGAGTTCTTGCAGGATCTCGCCGAGAGCGGCGGACGGGTCGTCGGGAAAGGAGCCGGCGGCGGCCGGGGGGCCGTCTCCCGGCGGCGGGGGACTCCCGTCCTCCAGGGCGGCGAGGGCATCGGGCGTGGTCACGGGCGGCATCGCGGGTAGAGAACGGATACGGCGCGGAATCCCGCCAGCCGATCCGCCCCGAACGAACAAACCTGTCGCGCTCGCGAAGACCCGCAACACCCCTGCCCGGTTCGCGGGGATCGCTTCTATAATCGCCTCCCGCATGGGGCCTTCGCCGGAGCCGGCGCTTCTTCCGGTTCGGGGGCCTCGGCGCCGGTTCCGGAAGACGGGGCCGGCGGCGTTCGGCGCCGCGCCGGGAGCGGCGGCGGTTTGAGTTCTCCCCACGCGCGCGCCCCGGAGGGCGGCGAAGTCCGGGTCCCCGAGAACACGCGATTCCTCTTCGTCACCGGCGGGGTGATCTCGTCGCTCGGCAAGGGCATCGCCTCGGCCTCGCTCGGCCGGCTCCTGAAGTCGCAGGGGTACTCGGTCACTTTCCTGAAGTTCGACCCGTACCTCAATGTGGACCCGGGCACGATGAGCCCGTACCAGCACGGCGAGGTCTTCGTCACCCACGACGGGGCGGAGACGGACCTCGATGTGGGGCACTACGAACGGTTCACCGGCACCGCGTTCTCGGCGAGTTCCAATGTGACCAGCGGCCAGATCTACGAGACGGTCATCGAGCGGGAGCGGCGGGGTGGTTACCTGGGCGCCACGGTGCAGGTCATCCCGCATGTGACCGAGGAGATCAAGCGCCGGCTCGCGCGGGTCGCCGAGGACGGGGCCGATGTGGTCATCGCCGAGATCGGCGGAACGGTGGGCGACATCGAGGGGCAGCCGTTCCTGGAAGCGGCGCGGCAGTTCCGGCTCGAGGTCGGCGCCGTCCGAGTCTGCTTCCTCCATCTCACCCTGGTGCCCATGGTGAACACCGCCGGGGAGTACAAGACCAAGCCCACCCAGCACAGCGTCCGCGACCTGCGCGCCATCGGCATCCAGCCGGATGTCCTCCTCTGCCGCGCCCCGGAGGGGCTCTCTTCCGAGGTGAAGGCCAAGATCGGCCTCCACACCTCGGTGCCGAAGGACGCGGTCTTCACGGCGGTGGACGCCGCTTCGGTCTATGAGGTGCCGCTGAACCTGGCGGCGGAAGGCGTGGACCGGCGGGTGCTCGACCACTTCCGGCTGCCCTCGCGGGATCGGGACCTCGGCGAGTGGCGGCGGCTCGTCGAGCGCCTGCGCTCCGGCGTCCGCGATGTGCGGATCGGGGTGGTCGGGAAATATGTGGGGCTCCAGGACTCGTACAAGAGCCTCGGCGAAGCCCTGACCCACGGCGGGGTGGCGCACGACGCCCGGGTGGACATCCGCTGGATCGAAGCGGAGAGTCTCGAAGGGGGCGACCTGAGCCAACTCGACGGGTGCGACGGGATCCTCGTCCCCGGCGGATTCGGCTCGCGCGGCACCGAGGGGATGGCCGCGGCGGCCGGCCGGGCCCGGACCGAGCGGGTCCCCTTCCTCGGCATCTGCTACGGGTTCCAGTGGGCGGTCGTGGAGTTCGCCCGTTCCGAGTGCGGATTGACCGGCGCGAGCACGGAAGAACTCGCCCCCGAAGCGGAGCACCGGATGTTCGCGCTCCTGCGGAATCTCGACGGGGACGAGGGGCTGGGGGGGACGATGCGCGTCGGCGCCGAGACCTGCCTCCTGAAACCGGACTCGCTGGCCGCGCGGACCTACGGCGGAACCACGATCCGGGAGCGCCACCGCCACCGGTACGAGTTCGAACGGAAATACGAGGAACTCGTCGAGTCGCGGGGGATGCGCTTTTCCGGCCACACCGAGGACGGCTACTTCGAGGTGGCGGAGATCCCCGACCACCCCTGGTTCCTGGCGGTGCAGTTCCATCCCGAGTTCCAGTCGAACCCGCTCCGCCCCCACCCCCTGTTCCGCGACTTCATCGGGGCCGCGCTCCGCAGCCGGAACGGCGGCGGCGAACCCGGCGCGCCGGCGGCCTCCGCGGCGCGCGCGGAGCGCGGGGCAGCCGCCCCGGCCCGCGCCTGAGCCGGCCGGGCCCGCCTCTCGACCCGGTGGGCGGCGGCCCGGCGGACCCGGTCTCCCGGATCGAGGGGCTCCTCCTCGATGTGGACGGGGTGCTCACCGACGGCGGCTTCGAGCCCGGGAACGAGGCCGCCGGGATCCCGGAGCGGAAGAGGTTCCACTCCCGGGACGGTCTCGGCTTGGTCATGGCCAAGCGAAGCGGCCTCCGGGTCGGGTTCATCACCGGCCGGGCCTCCGGCGTCGTCCGCGACCGGGCGGCCGAACTCGACCTGGACTTCCTGCGCGAAGGCTGCTTCCGGAAAGGGCCGGCGTTCGAGGACGCGTGCCGCGAATGGGGCCTCGCGCCCGAACGGGTCGCGTTCGTCGGGGACGATGTCCAGGACCTGCCGGCGATGCGCCGCGCCGGGTTCTCCGCCGCCCCGGCGGACGCCCATCCGCTGGTGAGGAAGGAGGCGGACCTCGTGTCCGCGTCTCCCGGCGGCCGGGGCGCAGTCCGGGAAGTCGTGGAGCGGATCCTCGCCGCCCGAGGCGCGCTGGACACGGCGATCGCCTCTTTCGGCGCCTGACTCCCGCCGACGCGGCGCCACGCTGATCTCTTCGACAAGGGCCGCCGCCAATTCGGCATCGCCAGCCGGCGTGAGGGATGCTTGGCAAGCCCAACACGAGGGACTCGGTGGCGCCCACCGAGCGGCGGGGTTCGGAGCCCGCCGGGCGGCCCCGCGGGACTACCGGGCGCAGTCCCTCCGGCGGGGAGATCGCGCCGACGAGCCCCCTCACCCGGGCCTCCTCGATGAGCCGTTGACGCGAACTCGAACGAGTCGAGGAACACGCGCTGGCCGTCGAGACCGGTCCCGGCGCGCTCGGCCGCGCGCAGCCCCACCTCGTTCAGGCGCGGGGTGCGCCCCCCACTGCCGGCCCTGCGCTAACAGCCCGAGGAGAGAGTCCGGAGAGCCCCCGTCGGCGCGAAGCGCCGACCGGGGAGGGTGGCGGGGAGGGGGTGGACCCCTCCCCGCGATAGATGGCGGGGGGAATCGCGCAGCGATTCGCGCCGCCGGCCCGTGGGAAGAGCGCCCCGCCGCGAAACGGAATGCGGACTTGGCGCCCTCGCGTCGAGGAGTGGACGGCGGGGCGCTTTTTCCACGGGCTGCTAAGTTACGGCTCAAGGGCCGCTTCCAATTCTGTCATCGCCCCAAGGCGTGAGGGATGCCTGGCAAGCCCAACACGAGGGACTCGGCGCCGAGCCGAGGGCGGAGTTCGGAGCCCGCCGAACGGCGGCCCCAAGGGACTACCAGGCGCAGTCCCGCCTCACTCGAACCCGAACGAGTCGTAGAACACCTTCTGGTTGCCGACGCCGGTGTCGGCCTGCTCGATCATGGCTCTGAGTTGTGGTCTTCCGCGACCGAGTCGGTGGAAGGAGATCAGCGCTGCCCTCGCGGCGTCGTCCGGGTATCGGCCTACCACGACGTTGTAGTAGATCCCGGCCTCTTCCGAAACCAAGTTCAGCCGAAGACCCAGCCGCTCCGCCGTGAGGGGCGGCCATGCCGGCCGGAGGCGCATGACGAGACGGGGTCGCTCGATGAAGTCGGGGAGGAGCCGATACTCGCGGAAGGTGAGTCGGCGGCCTTGGTAGCGGGGCGATCCATCCGGTCTCGTCTTCTCCCACTCCCCCTTCTGCTTGTGCACGATGTGTTCGGGGAGGTGCACCAAGTGGGTTTCGGCCCCCAGCCGCGCTTGGTTCTCGCGGTCCAGGATGCCGATCGGCAGGTCTCCGCGCGGGGCCTCGAGGAAGCGGTCGAGGATCGCGCTCGCGATGACGGCGCGGACGACCTTGCGGGCGTAGTCGCGGTCGGCCCCGCGGAGTTCCCGGTTCAGGTCCTCCAACGAGAACCCGCCCCGGTTCCCTGCCGCGTTCGAAACCCCGGACGGCGCGCCCCCTTCCGCCGCCATCGGAACTTCGCCGGTTCCGACGGCGGGCCCGGCCCCCGGGTCAGTCCGGTCGGTCGGTGGGCGGCGGCCCCGAACGGCGGCTCGAGGCCGCTGACGGAGAGGATTCCGTCGCGGCCGCCTCTTCGAGGAGGGTGCGGGCGAGCGCGAAAGCGGCCTCCTGCGTTTCCGCGAGCGTTCCCGAAGCGTCCACCAGCCGATCCGCGCGGCGGGCCTTCTCCAAGGGGGACATCTGCGCCGCGATCCGCACCGCCGCTTCCTCGGCGGTCATCCCCGAACGCGCGCGGAGCCGCTCCCGCTGCTGCTCGGGACGGCAGACGACCGCCACCACCGAGTCGTAGAGGGCGGCGCTGCCGGTCTCGATCATGAGCGCCGCCTCGACCCCCGCGGCGGTCCGCCCTTCGCTCTCGGCCCGGTCGAGGAATTCGCCGATCTCCTTCCGGATGCGGGGATGGACGATGCCGTTCAACCGGTTCCGCTCGTCCTCGTCGGCGAAGACGCGGCCGCCGAGCCGCCGCCGGTCTATCCCCCCGTCGCCGCCGCGCATCTCTTCCCCGAAGGCGGCGAGGACCTCCCCGACCAGCGCTCCTTCGGGGCCGAGCAGGGCGTGGGCGAGCGCGTCGGCGTCCAGCATCGGGATTCCGGCCCTCTCGAAGACCCCCCGGACCACGCTCTTGCCCGAGGCGATGCCGCCGGTGAGCCCGATCCGGAGCATCCCGGTGGCCGGCGGGAACGGTGCGGCCGCGGCGGTCCGCCGCCGTCAGCCGCCGCCCGCCCGGCGGGCTTCGGCGAGGGCCACCGTGTTGTCGAGCAGCATGGCGATCGTGAGCGGGCCGACGCCTCCCGGCACCGGGGTGTAGGCCGAGGCCCTCTCCCGCATGGCGAGCGGATGGACATCCCCGACCAGGGTGTAGCCGTTCTTGCGGAACCGGGCGAGCCGCTTCTCGTCGTCCCCGAAGCACCGGCGGACTTCCGCTTCGCTCTCCGCCCGGTTCATCCCGATGTCCACCACCACCGCGCCCGGCCGGATCGCCGCCGGGCCGAGCAGCGCCGGGCGCCCGACCGCCGCGAAGAGGAGGTCCGCCTCCGCGCAGACGGCGTCGAGGTCCGCCGTGCGGGAATGGCAGATGGTCACGGTGGCGTGGGCGTGGAGGAGCAGCATCGCCAGCGGCTTGCCCACGATGTCGCTGCGTCCGACGACGACCGCCCGCCGGCCGCGCGCCTCGATCCCCTCCCGGCGGAACATCTCCATGACGCCGGCGGGGGTGCACGGGCGCGGCCCCGGCGCGCCCGCCGAAAGGCGCCCCACATTCACCGGGTGGAAGCCGTCCACATCCTTGTCCGGGCGGATCCGGGGCAGGAACCGGCCGGCGTCGAGCCCCGGCGGCAGCGGAAGTTGCAGGAGGACCGCGTCCACCCGGTCGTCTTCGTTCAGCCGGTCGAGCAGGGCTTCGAGGTCGGCGGCGGCGGTGTCCGCCGGCAGTTCGCGCGCCTCGGAGCGAATCCCCGCCTCCCGGCAGGCGCGTACCTTGCCCCGCACATAGATCGCCGACGCCGGATCGTCGCCCACGAGCACCACGCTGAGACCGGGGGGGCGGCCCCCGGCGGCGAACGCCTCCGCCTTCCGGGCCGCCGCCGCCCGGATCTCCGCTCCGAGCCGTTTCCCGTCGAGGACGCGCGCCGCCACGGTCCCGATCCTCAGCGAACCGGCGCCGCCCGGTCGGGCCCCGCGGCGCGGAGGAGGGCGGCCGCCGCTTCCTCCACCTCCGCGGGCGAACTCCCGCCGAGGGCGGACACGGCGGCGACCGCGTCCGCTCCCGCGTCGAGCACGCCGCGGATCCGCTCCGGCCCGATCCCGCCGATCGCCACCAGCGGGCGCGCGGTGGCCCGCCGCGCCCCGGCCACTCCGGCGAGCCCGACCGTCGGACGGGCGTCGGGTTTGCTCGCGGTCTCGAACACCGGGCCGATGGCGATGTAGTCGCAGGGTTCGGCGTCGGCGGCGCGCGCCTCGTCCTCCCCGTGGGTCGAGAGGCCGACGATCGCCCGGTCGCCGAGCGCGGCCCGCGCGGTCCGGCAGGGGAAGTCGTCCTGCCCGAGGTGGACCCCGTCGGCCTCCGCGAGCAGCGCGGTCTCCACCCGGTCGTTCACGATCACCGAGAGGCCGACGGCGCGCGCCGCCCGGACGCCGGCCCGCGCCCAGGCCAGGAACTCGCGCGGCCCCATTTCCTTCGCGCGCAACTGCGCGACCCGGACGCCGGCAGCGGCGAAGGCGCCGAGGATCGGCCCGGGGTCGCCTCCGCCGAACTCGCCGGCGTCGAGCACCGGGTAGAGCGGACTCCCGAAGTCCACGGTCACGACGGGGAGTCGGCGGGTCGAAGTCGCTCCAGGATCCTCGTGTCGAAGCCGCCGGCCAGGAACTCTTCACTGCGAAGGATGCGGCGGTGGAGCGGGAGGAGGGTCTCGATGCCCTCCACTTCCATCTCGCGCAGGGCGCGCCGCATCCGGGCGGCCGCGTGGGCCCGGTCGTCGCCGTGGGTGATGAGTTTGGCGATCAGCGAGTCGTAGTGGGGCGGGATGACCGCGCCGGCGTGGGCCGCTGTGTCCACCCGAACGCCGGGCCCGCCCGGACTCACGAAGGAGGTGATCCGGCCCGGGCGCGGCGCGAAGGTCTCCGGGTTCTCCGCGTTGATCCGGCATTCGATCGCCGCCCCCCGGATCTCCACCTCTTCTTGGCGGAACGAGAGAGGCTCGCCGGCGGCTACCCGGATCTGCTCGCGGACCAGGTCGAGGCCGGTGACCATCTCGGTCACCGGATGTTCCACCTGGATGCGCACATTCATCTCGCTGAAGTAGAAGTTCTGCTCGGCGTCCACCAGGAATTCCACGGTTCCGGCGTTGCGGTAACCGACGGCGCGGGCCGCCCGGACGGCGACTTCCCCCATTTCCCGCCGGACGGCCGGGTCGAGCCCGGGGGCCGGGGACTCCTCGATGAGTTTCTGGTGGCGGCGCTGCACCGAGCAGTCGCGCTCGCCCAGGTGCGCCGCGCCGCCGGCCGAATCGGCGAACACCTGCACCTCGATGTGGCGGACGCTCTCCAGGTACCGCTCCAGGTACACCTCGGGATCGCCGAAGGCCGCCTTGGCCTCGCTCTCGGCTTCGGCGAGCGCCGCCGCCATGCCGGAGCGGTCCGCCACGATGCGCATTCCCCGCCCGCCGCCGCCGAAAGAAGCCTTGAGCAGCACCGGGTAGCCGATCTCGTCGGCGGCGGCGAGCGCCTCGTCGGCGCCGGTCACCGGCTCCACCGTTCCCGGCAGGATGGGGACCCCCGCCTCCGACATCGTCTTCCTGGCCAGCGCCTTGTCGCCCATCGCGCGGATCGCCGCCGGCGGAGGGCCGATGAAGGTCACCCGACAGGCCTCGCACACCTCCGCGAGCGCGGAACTCTCCGCGAGAAAACCGTAGCCCGGGTGGACGGCGTCCGCCCCGGCGATCTCCGCGGCCGCCAGGATTCGCGGGACATCGAGATAACTGGCGTTCGGAGGGGCCGGGCCGATGCAGATCAACTCGTCGGCGAGGCGCGCCGGGAGCGCGTCCCGGTCGGCGTCCGAGCAGGCGATCACCGTCGGAAGCCCCAGGTCGCGGCAGGCGGCGATGATCCGAACGGCGATCTCGCCGCGGTTCGCCACCAAGACTTTTCGGAACACGGGTTTTTGGCTGCTTCGCCCTAGGCCGGACCGGGGATGGCGACGGCGGCGCCCCGCCGGCCGCCTCGCCCGGGAAGCGTGGTCAGTCCGTTCGCAGGACGAAGAGCGGGTCGCCGAACTGCACCGGCGCGCCGTCCTCGGGAAGGATCTCTTCGACGACGCCGGCGGTCTCCGCTTCGATGTTGTTCATCAACTTCATCGCCTCGATGATGCAGACGACCTGGCCCGGCTGCACCCGGTCCCCCGGGTTGACGAACGGTTCGGCGTCGGGGCGCGGGCGCCGGTAGAAGGTGCCGACCATGGGTGAGGGCACCGTCGTCCGATTCGGGTCTTCCGCCGCCGGAGCGGCCCCGTCGGGCGCCGGCTCGCCCGGCCGCGTCTCCGGCGCCGCCGGAACGGGCGCCGCGACCGCGGCGGCCGGAGCGGGGGCCGAGTTCGACGGGCCGCGCGACACCCGCAGGCGGGTGGCGCCGATCCGGATCTCGACCTCGTGGTAGTCCGTCGCCGAGACCCGGTCCAGCGCGTTCAGGAGCGCGGTGAGGGACGGTTCCTTGGGTGGAGGCGCGGACACGGGAGGCCGCGGCCCCGGCCGCGGACAGGAGGGAAATTAGCATGGATTCGGCGGTTTTCGCGCCCGATTCTCGGGTTTTCCGAGCGATTCGGCCCCCGGTTCCGGTCGCGTGTCCGGCGCTTCGTCCGCTCCGGGCGCGGCGGGGACGGTCACGATCCGGGGGGTGAGGAAGATGAGCAGTTCCTCGTCGCGCTCCGTCCGCTCCACCGAGCGGAAGAGGTGCCCGAGCAGCGGAATCCGGGAGAGGCCCGGCACCCGGCGCTCCTCCTTCGACTCGCGGGTCGCGTACACCCCGCCGAGGACCGCCGTCGAGGCGTCGTCCACCCGGATGCGGGTGGCCGCCTGCTGGGTGACGATGCTGGGGATGCCGCCGACCGCCTGGCCGAAGTCGAGTTGGTCGTTGTGGATGGCGAGGTCGAGCAGCACCGTGCCGTCCCGGCTGATCCAGGGCGTGACCGTCAACTCGAGCACCGCTTCCTGGAACTGCACGGTCACCGTGTTGTTCGCCACCACCTGCACCGGGAAGGTCACGCCCTGCTTGATGGTGGCCGGCCGGGCGTTTTGGGCAGCGATCCGGGGAGCGGACAGGATCCGGACCTCGCCGGCGCGCTCGGCGGCGGTCAGGGCGAGGTCGAGGTGGGCGTCCCCGCCGAGCGCGCCGAGTGCGATGCCGAGCGCCCCGGTCGCGGCCCCGCTGATCGGGAGGTTCACCCCGTAGCCGGGCCGGTCGCCCCCGGCGCCCGCCGGCGGCGAGAGGCCCCCTCCGCCGGCGGCGTCGAAGTTGCCGCTCCCTTCCGCGCCGATCCCGTCCGCCCCGATGTGGATCGAGGAGGGGACGGCCTTTCCGGTCTCGGCCTGGAATCCCGCCCCCCACTGGATCCCCAACTGCCGGGCCAGCGTCCGGGTCGCCAGGACGATGCGGGCCTCGATCTCGATGCCGGGAACCGGGATGTCCAGCGCGCCCAGGACCTCGGCGATCTCCTCGATCCGGGGACGGACATCGCTCACGATCACCGTCCCGGTGCGGGGGTCGGCGATGATCCGGCCCCGCTCCGAAAGGCGGGTCTCGAGCGCTTCGCGCACCTCCTCCGGCCGGGCGTACGCCAGTCGGCGGCGCAGGGTCACCCGCTCCCCGGCGAGGGACCGGGCTTCTTCCTGGCGGCGGCGCTCGACCTGCTCCTCGACCAGGTCCGCGAGCGACCCCACCCGCAGGACGCCCCCTTCGAGCAGGTAGTCGAGCCCCCGCGAGCGCAGGATCACCTCGAGCGCCTGGTCCCAGGGAGTCTCGGTGAGCCGTAGGGACACCCGACCGGCGACCCCCGGCTGGAGCACGAAGTCGAGGCCGCTCACCTCGCTGAGCATCCGGAGGACATCCCGGAGGTCGGCGTCCCGGAAGTCGAGGGTCACCGGCGCCCCCCGGAACGGCGGCCCGTACCCCGGGGTCGTCCCTTCGCCGCCCTCCCCCGGCGGCGCGCCGGGCCCGGTTCCCGGCGGAGGGCCTCCGGCGTCTTCCGGGATCGGCTCGGCGGAAGGATCGGCTCCGGGGGTCGGGGGGCCGCAGCCGATCTCGACCCCGTCGGCGGCCCGGGAGAGGTCGCAGACCGCCCCGTCAGCCAAGTCGAGCGCGAGCAGCCAACCGCCGGCCGGCCCCTCCCGGACTTCCACCCCGGTCACCTCCGGGGCGCCGGGGTCGAAGCGGCCCGCCAGGGCGCCGAGTTCGGCCTCCGGAAGGGCGACCAGGAGCCTCCCGGCGACCCGGCGAAAGGACACCGGGCCGATCTCCGCCCCGCCGGAGAGCCGCACCGAGGTGCGTCCGTTTCCCGCCACCACTTCCAGGGCCGGCGGGGACTCCCCGCCGGCCGACTCTCCCGGTCGTTCCCCGGGATCCGCCGCTTCCTGGCCACTCTCCACCTCCCCTGCCCCCGGTTGACCGCCGCCCCCGCCGGCAACGGGACCGCCCGCTTCGGGCCGGCCACCCGCGATGCCCGCCGTCGGCGCCGCCGGCGCGGGCAGCAGGGCGCCGAACGCCGCGCAGAGGAGCGCCGCCGCGGCGGAGGCGGGAGGCCTGCGAGGAGACGGCCGGCTCACGGGGTGTCCGGCCGCGGATCGGGCGGCGAGTCCGGCGGCCCTGTCGAGAGCGGGCGGAAGATCTCGTTCCCCGGCCGGCGGTTCCCCCGGAACACCGCGCCGTCCTTCTCCACCCGAAGCAGGACGCCGTCCAGCAACTTCGCCCCCGGGGACGCGACGAAACCGCGTCCGTCCGGCGCTTCCAGGATCACGGAGTCGCGGCGGCCCGGACGATCCGGCGCCTCGGAGCCCTCGGCGGAGCCCGACCGCCGGAGGATTCCCCGGACCGAGGCTTCCACGATCCGCAGGCCCGCCAGCCCCGGCGGCCGCTCCTCGGGCCCGGCCCGCTCCGGCGGTCGGAACGGATCCCGCCCCTCGGCCGGCTGCCGGCCGGGAGCGGGGGACTCACCGGCGGTCGCCGGCGGGAGGGCGGCGGCGGAGAGGCCCGCGGCGAAAACGGCGGCCCGGAGGAGGGAATGGAGGAGCAGCGGTTTCCCGAGGCGCGAGAGAGGTCGCAGAGCCTCTCGGAGCCTCACGGCGCGGCCCCGGGGACATCGGCGTCGAAGGGTTCGTCGAGGGAGAGGACCGAAATCCGGATCCGCCCCCGGAGCCGGCCCTCCCCCGCTCCGGAGTCCGCCAGTTCGAATTCCTCCGCGAGGACGAACCGCGGTATCTCGGCGACCCGTTCGAAGAACCCGACGAAGTCGAAGTAGGTTCCTTCTGCGTCCAGGACCCCGACCCGCGCGGTGTAACGGCCGACTTCCCGCTCGCCCTCGGGCGCGAACCGACGAACGGCCAGCCCCTCGTCGCCGGCGAGGCCGGGGAGCGTGTGGAGGAGTTCCTCCGCCTCCGAGGGCGCCGGCGCGAGCGTCCCGAGCCGCGCCAGCCGCCTCCGGCTCCGCTCGAGTTCACGGGCGACGGCCGCGGCGTCGTCCGGCGGCGCCGCCTCCGGGGCGCCCGACGCCGCGGCCTGCCGGTTCCGCTCGGCGATCTCCGCCGTGAGCCGGGCGCTTTCGTTCCGGACCGCCTCCAGCGCCTCCCGCCGTTCCGGGAAGAAGACGGCGCGGTAGCCGAACCAACCGAGCGCGGCCGCGGCGAGCAGGGGGAGGGCGCCGGCGGCGCGTCCGGACGAAGCGGGCACGGGAGGCGGCGGTCACGAACCGACGCGTCGCGCGTCCGGCGTCGAATCGGCGGCGGGAGCGTCCTCCGGCGCGGCGGTTTCGTAGCGGATCTCCCCCGCCACCGCGAACCGCTGTCCGGCCTCCGCCTCCTCGGCCCGCTCCACCCACAGCAACTCCAGCGTTTCGATGCGTTCGGCCCGGGACAGTTCCTCGGTCCCCGCGGAGAGCGCGTCGCCGGCGCTCACCCGGCCGGTGATCCACACCTGGCCGTTCGCCCGGCGGAGTTCCTCGAACACCACTTCGTCGGTCACCCGGAGGGCGAGACCCCGCAGCAGCGCCGCCGGGGCGGCGCGCTCCTCGTCCCAACGCAGCAGCCGCCGCTCCCGGGCGTGGAGGGCGCGGAGCGTCTCCCGATCGGACTCCAGCGTCCGGGCGGCCCGCTGCAACTCCTCGAGGCTCGCCGTCAGCGCCGTCCGGTCGGCTTCGGCGGCGGCGGCCCGTTTCGCCAGGACGCGCCCCTCCATCGCGAGCGCCGCGGCGACGGCGGCCAGCAGCGCGCCGGCGCCCAGCGCGGCGGCGCGGGAGGGGCGGCCGAGCCGGCGCGCCGCCGGACGGCCGCTCCGTTCGTCCGAGGGAACGAGATTCACGCGGCGAGGCTCGCTTCGCTCCGCGCGGTCCGACCGGTGCGGGAGTCCGATTCCCCGGCGGCGCCGGAGATCACCGGCGCCGGCGCCGGGCCGGGGCGGCGGAGTCGAGGAGCCGGAGGAGGGCGAGGCCGGCGGCGAGTGAGTACTCCGGGCCGGCCGCTTCGGGAGAGAGGAGGGCGAGGGGTTCGAGCGGCGCGGGCGGCCCGTCGGCGAACTCGGCGAGCGGCTCGCCGATCCCCTCCTTCCGCGCGTCGGCGCCGGTGAGCCGGATCACGGCCGGGGGCTTTCGCTCCCCGTCCCGCAGCGCTTCCCGGATCGCGCCGGCGACGGCGTGTCCCAGACCGGCGCCCTCGGAATCCGCCGTCCGGCGGGCGCCCCCGCGGCCCGACCGGCGCTTCGGGCCGCCCGGGGTTCCCTCCCACGAGACCTGCGCGCTGGCCAGCAACTCCCCGGGGTCCTCCTCCGCCTCGAGAGCCTCCGGGAACCGTTCCGGACGGGCGCCGGGCGGCGCCGGCCGGGGCGCCCGTTCGAACAGGTGGACCGCGGCCCGCGACGAACCGATCTCCACCAGGAGCAGCGGCCCGCCCGACGGCCCGCGCCCGTTCGTCCAGCCGGAAGAAGCGCCCGGCGAAACGCCGGAGAGGGCGGCCTCCAACCGGAGCGCCGCGAACAGGGCGTAGGGCTCGATCTCGATGCGGGCCGCCTCGCGGTTCGCGACCCGCAGGGCCTCGCGATGGGCGCGAACCGTGTCCCGGGGCGCGGCGGCGAACACCACCGGGGACTCGGCGGCCGGCGGAGCCCCGACCGGCGGAGCCCCGACCGGCGGCGAGGCGGGCTGGTAGTCGAACTCCATGTCCTCGATGTGGAACGGGAGGTGGCGGGCGGCTTCCCGCGCGACCGCCTCCCGGAGCGAGTCCGCCCCCTCTCCTCCCGCGTTGCCCGGCGCCGCCGCCGGAACGCCGCCGAAGCGCCGGACGAAAACCGAGGGGCCGCCCAGGGAGAGCGCCGCCAGGCGGCCGCGGACATCGATCCGCTCGAGCAGCCGGGAGAGCGCGGCGCCGGCCTGCTCCGGGTCGCGGACGACGCCGGCGGCGACCGCGCCGCCCGGAACCGGCTCCCGCCCGACGCCGAGCAGCGACAGGCCGTGGCGGTCGTGGCCGAGCGCCGCCGCCTTGACCGAAGTGGCCCCGAAGTCCACCCCGAGGCCGGGCTCGGTACGGCCGAAGGGGAGACGAAGGCGCGCCACGACCGGGAGAACGGAAACCGGACCGATTCCCGTGCGCCGGTCGGCGCGGAACGCAAAACCCTGTCAGGATCCCTTCGAGGCGTTACCTCCCCGGCCGCGGAAGCCCAAGCGACCGAAGGCGCCGAGGACTACGCCGCCCTCGGCATCGCGCTTCAGTGTTGCGCAACCCCGCAGCGCAATGGACGATCCTCCGGCGGAATCCGGATGCTGGCGCGGAAACCCGGTCGGGAGGCCGCTCCGCCGGGCGCCGGCTCCCACCAGGGAACCCGCCCGGTGTCCGCGAGGTCGAGGCAGTCGGCCCGGCCGTGGCCGAAGTAGTCGTCGCGGCCGGCGTCGATGACCGCCTGGTCGCGGGTGCCCCGGTCCACCCCGGCGAACATCACATCCGTGGGGTCGTCGACCACATGCGCTCCGTTCCCCGCGTTCCGGGCGCAGTCGGGAACCGCCCCGAAGGCGTGGAAGAGTTCGTGGACCATCACCGCCTCGTAGGTGGAGGCTTCGTCGGGCGACATGCCGGGCCGGCTGTTGCTGCAGCCCTCCCGGTGGACATAGACCGCCCCGCCCCGCCCCCCCAGGGGCGCGCTCCCGCAGAGCGCGGTCACCCGTCCGCCGTAGTAGATCGCGTACATCCGGTCCGGGTCGTAGCCGAGGGCCGCGTCGGCCTCCTCGATGAGGCGGTGGACGAGGCTTCCCCCTACCCCGTCGCCCTCCTGGTTGGTGAACGGCATCCGCAGGAAGGTCACATCGAGTTCCCCCCCGAAGGTGTCGAGGCGCAACCGGTAGCCGAGTTGCTCGCGCAGGTAGTTCTGGATGGCCTCGAACGAAGTGGCGATGTCGCCGTAGCGGTCGAGGTTCTCGTCCTCCCCGTCGCTCGGCAGGGCGTACACCGCGTGGACCTGCGGGCCGGGAAAGTCGTCGGGCCGGTTTTCGGTGGACCGCGGGACCGGCTCGCTCACTTCGAGAGCCACGGAAGCGGAGACGGCTTCGAACGAGGCGGTGAGTTCCGCGTCGCCCGGCCCGGTGCCCGTGAGCGTGGCCCCGTCCTCCGAGACCGCGGCGACCTCCGGGGCCGAGGAGGCCCACTCCGCCGCGACCGTCCCGGTCGTGCCGTCGTCGTACTGGCCGTAGGCGACGACCGGCCCGACCTCCTGCCCCACCCGGAGGCGGGTGCGCGGGACGAACAGGTCCAGTCCGGTGAGTTGCCGCTGCCGCGCGGTCGGGGGCGCGGGAGTCGCGGGCGCGCCGCCCCCCTGCCCGCCGCCGCCGCAGCCGGCGGTCAGGAGCAGGGGAACCAGGACGGCGAGGCTCGCCGAAACCGGGAGGGCCGGCGCGGCCCGGCGCGCGAACCCGCGGACGACAGCAGAACGGGGCGAACGGGGCGATCGGGTCGAGGTCATGGACGGTCTCGAATCCTTCGCGCCGGATCGTACCAATCCGCCGGAGACGGCGCGGCTCACCGGCCGCGCCGGAGTTCCGCGTACCGGAAGCAGGACACCAGGTGGTCGTTCACCAGCCCGACCGCCTGCAGGTAGGCGTAGAGCGTCGTGCTCCCGAGGAACCGGAAGCCGCGCGCCTTCAGGTCGGCGGCGAGGGCGTCGGAGACCTTCGAAGTGGCCGGGACTTCGCGGTCCTCGGTCCACCGGTTCCGGATCGGCGCCCCGCCCACGAATTCCAGCAGGAACGCCGAGAAACTCCCGTATTCCCGCCGCACTTCCTCGAACCGGGCCGCGTTCCCCACGGCCGCTTCCACCTTGGCCCGGTTGCGGATGATCTCCGGGTTCCGGAGCAGGGCCTCGATCCGCTCCCGGTCGAATCGGGCGACGACCGCCGGATCGAACCCGGCGAAGGCCCGGCGGTAGCCCTCCCGGCGCTTCAGCACCGTCGCCCAACTCAGGCCGGCCTGCGCGGATTCGAGCACCAGGAACTCGAACAGGACGCGGTCGTCGCGGACGAGGACGCCCCACTCCTCGTCGTGGTAGCGCCGGTATTCCGGGGAACGCCCGACCGCCCAACCGCATCGTTTCTCCTTCAAGCCCGTCCCCCCGCCGCTCGCCCGCTTCGGGTTTCGTAGCGCTCGACGGCGTCCGTCCGGTCGAGCAGGAACTCCAGCGGCGTCCGGCCCGTGAGCAGGCAGCGGCGCGCGAACGGGGCGAGACGGAACCGGGCCTCGCCCCCTCCCGGAAGGGTCACGGTCCCCGCTTCCACATCCACCGCGACCCGGGCGCCCTCGGCGGCCGCCAGCCGGGCGTGGGCCTCCCCGGTGACTTCCACCGGGACGAGCCCGTTCCGGGCGGCGTTCTCCCGGAAGATGTCCGCGAGCGAGGGGCTGATCACGGCCCGGAACCCGGCCTCGAGCAGCGCCCAGGGCGCGTGCTCGCGCGAGGAGCCGCAGCCGAAGTTCGCCCCGGCCACCAGGATGGCGGCGCCGGCCGCTTCCGGCCGGTTCAGCGGGAACTCGGGGAGGAGCGAGCCCCCGGAGTCCCGGCGGAGGTCGTGGAAGAGCGCGGCCCCGAGACCCTCGCGGCCGGTGGCGGTCAGGAAGCGCGCCGGGACGATCTGGTCGGTGTCCACTTCGTTCGCCGGCAGGACGACCGTGGCGGACTCGATGCGGACTCGTTTTTCCATGGAATTCGGCGCTCCCATCGGGGCTCAGGAAGCGGAGAGCAGCGGCCGGGGGTCGGCGACGGCGCCGGCGACCGCCGAGGCCGCGGCGGTGATCGGCGACGCCAGGACCGTGCGCCCGCCCGCCCCCTGCCGGCCGCGGAAGTTGCGGTTGCTCGTCGAGACCGCCAGTTCGCCGGGCTCCAGCCGGTCGCCGTTCATGGCGATGCAGAGGGAGCACCCCGGCTCCCGCCACTCGGCGCCGGCGGCGAGGAAGATCCGGTCGAGCCCTTCCGCGGCGGCCTGCCGCTTCACGCTCGCCGAGCCGGGCACGACCAGCACGCGCGCGCGGGGATGGACCCGCCGACCGGCGAGGACCGCGGCGGCGGCGCGCAGGTCCGTGATCCGCGCGTTGGTGCAACTCCCCAGGAACACCGCATCCACCGGCCGGCCGCGGAGCGGCTTGCCGGGTTCGATCTCCATGTAGGCGAGCGCGGAGCGCTCTTCGGGGTTCCCCGGCGCCGGAACCGGCTCCGCGATGCCGCAGGACATCCCCGGATTCGTGCCCCAGGTCACCATGGGCGTGAGCGCCGAAGCGTCGAAGGACACCGTTTCGTCGAAAGCCGCGCCCTCGTCGGCCCGGAGCGCGAGCCACTCGGCGGCGAGCGCGCGGAAGGCGTCGCCGCGCGGCAGGTAGCGGCGGCCCTCGAGGTAGCGGAGCGTCTCCTCGTCCGGCTCGACGAGTCCCGCCCGCGCTCCGGCCTCGATGGACATGTTGCAGACCGTCATCCGCTCTTCCATCGAAAGGCCCCGGATCGTCTCTCCCCGGTATTCCAGGACGCGGCCGCGGCCGCCGGAGGCGGTGAGCCGGCGGATGATCCCGAGGATCAGGTCCTTGGCGGTGACTCCGGGGCCGAGCCTCCCGGAGATCTCGACGCCGAGCGTCCGGGGGCGTTCCCGCAGGAGGCACTGGGTGGCGAGCACCTGCGCCACTTCGGTGGTCCCGATGCCGAACGCCCAGGCCCCGAAGGCGCCGTGGGTGCTCGTGTGGCTGTCACCGCAGACGACGGTGGCGCCCGGTCGGGTCAGCCCGAGTTCCGGAGCGGTTACATGGACGATCCCCTGCTCGGGGTCACCCATCCGGAACAACTCGATCCCGAATTCCTCGCAGTTCCGTTCGAGGGCTTGGACCTGCGCCTTCGTCTCCGGGCCGCTCCAGAGCGGAAGGCCGCCCCGGAAACGGGTGGGCACCGAGTGGTCCGTCACCGCGTAGGTCCGGTCCGGGCGGCGCACCGGGAGCCCGCGCTCCCTCAGCAGGGTGAACGCCTGCGGCGAAGTGACTTCGTGGACCAGGTGGGTGTCCACATAGATCACCGCCGGGTGGTCCGGGCCGGCCGGAACCACCGTATGGGCGTCCCAGATCTTCTCGAAGAGCGTGCGCGGCGCGGCGCCCGACACGGAATTCGAAGACCGGCGGGGCGGAGCGGCGCTTCCCGGAGGCCGGCCGGCCGCTCAGGGCGCCGGGGAGGCGCCCGCCCGGGCGCGGCGCACCCGGTCGGCGTCCGCCTCGCTCTTCCGGCGGTATCTCCGCTCGGACTCCGAAGCGGCCGCGACCAGCACCAGCCCGGTCAGCGCGCCGACCCGGGGCACGGCGCCCCAGTTGCCCTCCGGGTCGATCTCGGAGAGGCGCTCGGCCAGCCGCGCGGGATCCATTTCGCGGCGAACGGCTTCGAGATCCTCGTCGGCGATCCCGGCGAGCGGCGAGCCGCCTTCCCCGAGGCCCAGCAGGCGGCTCCCGGCGCTCCCCAGCGCCCGCCGCTCCTCCTCGCTCAGCAGCGGCTCGCCGAGCCGGCGGGCGCGCGCGGTCTCCCGCTCGGCGACGAGGACGCCGGCGGCTTCCCGGAACGCCTCGAGCGAGTGGCGCTCCGCGACCCTGGGGCCGAGGAGTTTCACGGCTTCGTCGGGCGTCTGTGCCTCGGCGAGACCCCGGAGCACCTTCAGCGGACGCTTCTCCAGCGTCGTCCGCGCGTCCGTTTCCGCGGCGCGGGACGCCCTCCGGGCCGCGCCCTTCGTTCCCGCAGGAGTCATCTCGAGGGGGCGTCTCCCGGCGGGCTCGGCAAAGCGGGCGGGAGATTAGCCGACCCGCCGCGCGGGATCGGCCGGGCGGGGAAGCGCCGGGCGGGTCAGGTCCACAAGTCGCTCCAGCGGACGACGATCGGCTCGGGAGTGAACGAGAGGGCGAGAACCAGCGCGGCGGCGGCCGCCGACGCGACGCGGCTCGCCGGGAGCGGGGCTTCGTCGTCCAGCGTCGGCGGATGGGGGCGGCGCGCGCGGAGCAGCCAACAAAGAAGCGCCCAGGCAAGCCAGCCCGGTGACACGAGCGCCAACGCGAACATGGAGAAGTGGACGGCGCGGGAGATGCGGAGCGCCCGGTCCCGCAGGAGCGCATAGAGCGCGTGGCCGCCGTCGAGTTGCCCCATCGGGAGCAGGTTGATCGCCGTGACCAGCAGCCCGAACCAGCCGGCCAGGGCGATCGGGCTGAGGAACAGGATCTCGCCCTCGGGCACGGTCGGCCCGAAGACCGAAGCGAAGAAGCGGAACAGCAGCGGCTCGCCGATCTCGATCCCGGCGGCGGCCGCCGGGCCGGGGCGCGAGCCCGCGACCCCGACCGCCAGGAGGGGCAGGCAGACCAGGAAGCCGGCGAAGGGGCCGGCGAGGCCGATGTCCGAGAGCGCCCGGCGGTGGGGGAACGGCGAGCGGATGCGGATGAACGCGCCGAAAGTCCCCGCCAGGTTGAACGGCATGGGGAGGAAGTAGGGGAGGCTGGCCTCGACCCGGTACGCGCGGGCGGTCAGCCAGTGCCCCATTTCGTGCGCCAGCAGGATCGCCAGCAGGGCGAAGGAGTACGGAATCCCCTGCCCCAACCGATGGAGCGCGAGCGCGAGGGCGCTTGCGGGAGGCGCGCCTTCGGCGTAGGGCCCGGTCGGGTCGGCGGCGAGCGCGAGGCCGCCGCCCACCCAGAGCGTGGTGACGACGGTGGCGAGGAAGAGCGCCGCCGGGACGAGCCGGGCCCGGAGGCCGCCGGCGCCCGGCCCCTCCTCGTCCCCCGCGGGACGCGGCGCCGGCGGCGAACCGATCTCCGGCCGGCTCGCCGGGGCGCCGGGTTCCGTCATCCGCGGGGGTAGAGCAGGTGGGGGCGGCGTTCCTCCAGGAAGCGCCGCACCGCGGGTTCTTCGCGGTCCAGCAGGGCCGCCGGGTCGACGCCCCGCTCGAGGCCGAGCCGGATGCGGTCGGCGCCGAGGAGCAGGTCGAGCCAGTACCGGTCTCCGCTGCGGCGGAACTCCACCTCCCCGGGGCGGAGGCTCCGGGCGGCGGCGATCACGGTGAGGGCCGCCCGGACCGGGCGGAAAGCGTCGAGGTCGGTGACTTCGATGGCGAGCCCTTCGAGGCGTTCCCCCGGAAAGCGGGGCCGGGGCGCGGCGGGAAGCGGCCGCGGGGTGAAACGCGCCGGCGTGATCTCGAGCCCCGGAATGCCGGAAGGGCCGCCGAGCGCGGCGAGCCATCGCCCCGAGTCCATCCCCGGCCCGCCGACCTGCTCGAAGGGGGACTCCGTCCCCCGCCCTTCGGAGAGGGAGACGCCCTCGAACAGGCCGAACCCGGCATAGACGACCGCCGTGTGGAGCCGGGGGATGTTGGGAGAAGGCGGCCTCCAGGGGAGCCCGGTCGAGGCCCAGTCGCCGTCCGCGCGCCAGCCGGCCACCGGGACGACCTCCACCGAGCCGCCGGCGCGGGCCGCGAAGAGCCGGGCGAGTTCCCCGACGGTCATCCCGTGGAGCAGCGGCAGCCGGTCGGTTCCCACGAACGAGCGGAACTCGAGGTCGAGCATCGGGCCTTCCACCCGGTCCCCCCGGTTCGGGTTCGGCCGGTCGAGCACCCAGTACTCGAGCCCGGCGGCGAGCGCCGCTTCGAGGGACAGCCGCAGGGTGGAGATGTAGGTGTAGAAGCGGACGCCGATGTCCTGGATGTCGAAGACCAGGGCGTCCAGTCCGGCGAGGTCCTCCGGCCGCGGGGCGCGGGCCTCGCCGTAGAGGCTGGCGACCGGCAGCCCGGTCTCCGGATCGGCCTGGTCGGAGACGGCCTCGCCGGCGGCTGCCGAGCCGGCGGGGCCGTGCTCCGGCGCGAACAGCACCCGGACCTCCACGCCGGCGTCGAGGAGGACGCGCGCCGCCGGCGCCCCTTCGCGGGTCCTGCCGGTGTGGTTCGTGATCAGGCCGACGCGCTTACCGGCGAGTCCGCCCGGGCCCTCGCGGGCGATCCGGTCCAAGCCGGGGAGGACCGCGTCCGGCCGAAGATCGTCCCCGAGCCCGGAATCGGGCGAGTTGGATTCGCCACCGCCGGCGCAGGCCGCCGCGGCCAGGAAGAGCCCCGCCGCCGCGAGCCCGGCGCCCGCCGCGCGCGGCGGGGCGAAGGGGGAAACGGGCGAGGGCCGGGGCCTCAGACGGGAACGACCCAGCCGTAGGGGTCGGGGCTCCGTCCGAGGCGGATGTCGGTGAGGCGGCGCTTCAACTCCGTCTGCACCGGCTGCTCCTCCGGCAGGGTGATGTCCACCTCGCCGCCGACGAGACTCGCCACCGGCGTCACCACCGCCGCGGTCCCGACCCCGAAGCACTCGCGCAGCCGGCCGGCCCCGTCCGCCTCGACGATTTCCTCGATGGAGACGCGCCTCTCCTCGACCTCGATCCCCATCTGCTCCCCGAGCAGGCGGACGGCGCTGTCCCGGGTGATCCCGGCCAGTATCGTGCCGGTCAGGGCCGGCGTGACCACGCGGTCGCCGATGAGGAACATCATGTTCATCGTGCCGCATTCCTCGACGAACCGGTGCTCGCGGGAGTCGAGCCAGAGCACATTGTCACAGCCCGCCGCCCGGGCCTCGGCCATCCCGTAGTAGCCCGCCGAGTAGTTGCCGGCGGCCTTCGCGGCGCCGATCCCCCCTTCGGCGGCGCGGATCCACTTCCGGGTCACATAGAGGCGCACCGAACCGGAGTAGTAGGCGCCCACCGGGGCGGTCATCACCAGGAAGTCGTACCCCTCCGAGGGGCGCACGCCGATCTCGAGGTCGGAAGCGAACTGGAAGGGCCGGATGTAGAGCGAGCCGTGTTCGTTCGGGGGGATCCAGTCCCGGTCGAGCCGCACCAGTTCGCGGATGCCCTCCACGAACAGGTCCTCGGGGACCGGGGTCATCACCATTCGCTCGGCCGACCGGGTCATCCGGAGCCAGTTGTCGCGGGGCCGGAAGAGCACCGGCGTCCCGTCGTCGGTCCGGTGGGCCTTCATCCCCTCGAAGATGGCCTGGGCGTAGTGGAGCACCGCGGTCGCCGGGTGGAGCGAGAGGTCGCCGAAGGGGACGACCTCCCCCTCGCCCCACTCGCCGCCGCGGGCCCGGGCGCGGAACAGGTGGTCGCTGTAGATGGCCCCGAAGACCATGTTGGCGAAATCCACCTGCGGGAGCCGGGACTCTTCGACCCGGCGGACGGGAAAGACGGGGGCTCGGACGGTCATCGCTCGGGAGGTCGGGTCCCGCCCGGTCGTTCGGCGGGCGGCCCGGAAATGCTATCCCCGCGGCGGAGGAAGAGAACCGCCGCCCAGGAAGCGGCGCCCACGGCCGCCAGCGGCCACAGCAGCCAGCCCCAACCCGGCGGGGCGCCGCCGGCGAGGATCCATTCCCGGTGGAGGTCGGAGACCCGCGGCGGGACCAGGTGCCACGCCGCGTGGCCGGCGGCGACGGAGAGGACCGCGTTCACCGCGAACCGGCCCCGGTCGCTCCCGCCGAGCAGGTGGAGCAGGGGCAGGACGGCGAGCACCACGGCCGCCTGTCCCGCCTCCACTCCCAGGTTGAAGGAAAAGAGCGCCGCCGGGAGGTGCCCGCCGGCGAACACCAGCGATTCCCCGAGGGCGAACGCGAACCCGAAGCCGTGGAACAGGCCGAACCCGAAGGCGAGCGCGGCCCGGCGGCGAACCCCGGTGGAGACCAGGTTCTCCGCCGCGGTGTAGAGGATGGAAAGCGCGACCATCGCCTCCACCAGCGGCGGGAACCAGGCCGACGAAGGGGAGTAACCGAGCGCGGCGGAGACGAGCGTGATCGAGTGCGCGACGGTGAACCCGGTCACGATCAGGAGGAGCGGCCGCAGGTGGGCGAGCCGCCCGTAGGGGGCGATCAGGGCCAGGAGGAACAGCAGGTGGTCCCAGCCGGTGAGGATGTGCTCCACCCCGGAGCGGAAGAAGACCCGGGCCGCCTGCATCCGCGAGGGGTCGAGGGGCACCCGCCCTTCCCGGCCGCTGATGTGGAAGAGGTCGCCCTCGAATTCCCCGGTCTCCGGGTCGCGCTCCTCGAACACCACATCGAGCGCCACCCGGTCGCCGAAGCCCGGCGCCACGCCGCACTCGATGGCCACGCTGCCGGCGGCGGGCGCGGGATAGGTGAGGTGGAGGTCGAGGTAGCCCTGGTTCCAGAACACCTGGGTGTCCGCCGGGAGCGGGGGCGAGCGGATCGTCTCCAGGGCGGCGTCGAGCGAGGTGAACGACCGGTCCCACGGCAAGGCCACCCGAACCGCCCGGAGCGTGGGCGGCAGCAGCGCATCGTCGGCGTCGAAGAGCGGCGCCTCCCGGGCGAAGGCTTCCCCGGCCTCCCGGAGCACCGGCGCGGCGCGTTCCAGGTCGAGGTAGCCGGCGCCCCACTTGGGGACATTCAGCGACAGGAGCAGCAGGAGCGGCACCCGCGCGGCCAGGTGGATCTCGCCGTCCATCTCCCGGACGAACACCGGGATCCGGACCTCGTCGGGGATGTCGTGCCCGCCGGCCGCTCCGGGGAGAACGGCGGCCAGGACCGAGAGGGCCAGCACCGACGCGCCGGCCCGGCGCTTCGCCGGCCGGGAGCGGTCGGCGGCGCGGCGGCGGGGCTCATCCCCCGGGCCATCCGTTCCGCCCGGCGGCCGGGCCGGGCCCCCGCCGGAGCCCGGCCCCCCGGTATCAGTGCTGGTGCGCGGGGCTGCCGTGGTCGTGTCCGTCGTGCATGTGGCCCTCGTGGCCGGCGCCGACTTCGCCCGGATGGTCCGCCGGGCCGTGGTCACCCATGAGGAACTTCTGGGCGCGCCTTCCCTGGCTCACTTCCGCGGTGTAGAGGTTGCCGTAGGAGTCCATGGCCAAGTTGTGCACCCAGTGGAACTGTCCCGCGTTCCGCCCCCTTCGCCCGAAGTGGTGCAGCACCGACATCGCTTCCCGGTCGATGATCTGGATCCGCTGGTTCGTCCCGTCGGCGTTGTAGAGGCGCGACTGCGCCTCGTCGCGGGAGAGTTCGAGGTCCCAGGTGGAGCCGTTCCCGAGGGTGTTGCCTTCGACGATCAACTCGTCCACGAACCCGCCTTCCTTGGTGAACCACTGGATCCGGTTGTTCACCCGGTCGGCCACATAGACCATGCCGTCCTCGGCGATCCGCACCGCGTGCACCGGCGTGCGGAACTGGGAGATCGGGTCTTCCCCGGGCATGAAGGCGCCGGTGTCCTCGTCGGAGGGCTCGTTCCCGTAAGCGCCCCAGTGCCGGATGTATTCCCCGGTCTCCGCGTCGAAGACGGCGATCCGCTTGTTCAGGTAGCCGTCCGCGATGTAGAGGTGGTTCGTCTCCGGGTCCACTTCCATGTCCGCCGGCTGCCCCAGGAACTCGGTGCTGTTGCTTCCCTCGGTGCGCCCGGCCTCTCCGATCTGCATCAGGAAAGTGCCGTCCATCGAGAACTTGAGCACCTGGTGGTCGTCCGGGCCGTTCCCGGCGATCCAGACATTGTCCAGGTGGTCCACGAAGATGCCGTGCTCGCTCTCCGGCCACTCGTACCCCTCGCCCTGGTAACCGTTCGCGTCGCCCCAACTGTCGAGCAGGTGGCCCTCGGTGTCGAACTTGAGCACCGGCGGGGCCGGGTTGCAGCAGACGGAGACGGGCGGATCCTGCGCCAGCCCGGTTTCGTCCGGGTTCAGGCTCCGCGGGCGGTGGATGAGCCAGATGTAGTCGTGGGAGTCCACGGCGATCCCGGCGACTTCGCCGATCAGCCAGTCGTCGGGAATCTGCGGCCAGCGGGGGTCCGCCACCGGGTCTTCGCCGGGGCCGGGGCCGGCGTGGGCGTCCCCGTCCGCCATCTCGGAACGCGGCGGCTGGCACCCGGCGAGGGCCAGGAGCAGCGCGGCGAGTCCGGCGAGCGCGAGCCCGAACGAACGCGGTCTGAGATCGGTCATGGTCTCCTCCTGGGGCCCCGGTCGGGGGGCCGGCGTTCCGCCCGCGGCGGGCGGGGAATTCGCGGAGTGTACGGGATTCGGGCGGGGTTCAGCGGGGCGCCGGGGCCGCGTCCGGCTCGAGGGCGCGGACGACCGCGTCGTGGAACGCCGGGCGGAGCCGGGTGATGCCCGCGTTGTCCCGGGTGGGATGCACCCGGTTCGTCAGGAGGACGGCGAAGAGTTCGCGCTCCGGGTCGATCCAGAGCGAAGTGCCGGTGAATCCGGTGTGGCCGAACGAGGCGGCGGAGAACAGGTCCCCCGCCGACGAAGAACCGCCGCCGGCCGGTCGGGAGGGCGTGTCCCAGCCGAGCGCGCGGCTGCTCCCCGGCGCCCGCTCGGCCCGGCGGGTGAAACGGGCGATGGTTTCCGCGCGGAGGAGCCGCTCGCCGTTCATGGCGCCCCCGTTCAGGAGCATCTGCGCGAAGACGCCGAGGTCCTGCGCCGTTCCGAACAGTCCGGCATGGGCCGCGACTTCGCCGAGGACGACGGTGTTCTCGTCGTGGACCTGCCCCCGGACCACGCGTCCGCGCCAGGGGTTGTCCTCGGTGGGGGCGATCCGGTCGAGCGTTTCCGGGGCCGGGCGGTATCCGGTGTCCCCCATGCCGAGCGGCCCCGCGATCCGGGATTCGAACAGGGCGTCGAGGCGTTCGCCGGAGACGCGCTCGAGGATCTCGCCCAGCAGCAGGATGCCGTTGTCCGAGTACACCGTGTCCGTTCGGGGTTCGTAGTCCGAAGCGGCGCCGAGGATCCGTTCGAAGACGCGCCGCCGGGCCTCCGCCTCCGGGAGCCCCCGCGCCTCGGGGTCGAATTCCAGGTAGAACTGGATCCAGGCGGGAAGCCCGGAACTGTGGGCCAACAGGTCCGCGACCTCGACCGTTCGGCGGCGTTCGCGCTCTTCCGCGGACGGGGCGCGGTCGAGGAATTCCGGGAGGTAGGCGCTCACCGGGAAGGAGAGGTCGAGCCGCCCCTCCTCGACGAGAAGCATCGCCAGCGTGGTCGTCCCCACGACCTTGGTGAGGGACGCCAGGTCATAGACGGTCTCCCCGGTCGCCGGCGGGGAGTCGGGGTCGTAGGTGAAGCGGCCGAACCCCTCGCGCAGGACGACGCCGCCGCGGCGGGCGACGAGGACGCTGGCGCCGGGGGTGACGCCGTCGGCGATGGCCTCCCGAACGACGGAGCGGATGCTTTCGATGCCCTCTCGGCTCATGCCGACCTCCTCCGGTTCCACCGGGGCCAGGGACTGACGGCGCGCCGTTCGGGGATTGCCCGCGCCGACCGCTTCGCCGGCGAGCGGAATCGGGAGCCGTCCGTCGAACGGCGCCTCCCCGAAGAGCGCCGCCGCCGCGGCGGCCTGGCTCTCGCGCCCGCCGTCCCAGGCGAGCGCCACCGCGGCCTCCGGCGGGAGGTCTTCCACGCCGTGGGGGTTGCCGAAGGAGACCGCCGCCAGTTTCTCCGCGAACGGGACGAGCGTGTCGCGGAGTTCCACCGGGAGGCGGAGACCGTCCCGGCGGAAGTCCGCGAGCACCACCAGGTCCGCCCCGGAGGCGCCGTCGCGGAACCGGGCGAGCGGGAGCGCGCCGTGACGCGCCGCCGGGAGGCGTCCGGCGAGGGCGCCCCGGCGGCGGAGTTCTTCCCGGAAATGGCGCCGATCGGGCTCGTAGGGGCCCTCGCGGTGGAGTTCCACCAGGAAGAGCGACGGGGTCTCGGTCCGCCCCTCCCCGGTGATCCGGGTGGAGAGGGGCAAGAAGCCGCCCTCGTCCCGCAGGAGGGTCAGCCCCCGGCGGAACCGGCTCTCCGCGAACTCCCGCGCCGCCGGGGCGCCGAACGCCGCGGCGAGGCGCTCCGGCGGGGCGCGGTCGCGGAAGAGCCCGAGTTCCACCTTCGCGGCGAGCACGCGGAGGACGGCGCGGTCGAGCGCCTCGACCGGTAGCCGGCCGCTCTCCGCGGCGCGGACCAGGGACTGGTGGGTGACCACCGGATCCTCCGGGGCGAGCAACAGGTCCACCCCGGCGGCGACGGCGAGGACGGCTACTTCCCCGTCGAACCTCCCGGCCCGGACGCCTTCCATTTCGAGGGCGTCGCTCACCACCAGCCCCCGGAACCCGAGTTCCCCGCGGAGGACGCCCTCCAGGATCTCCGGCGAGAGGGAGGCCGGCCGGTCGCGGCGGCCGTCGAGCGCCGGCGCCGCCAGGTGTCCCGGCATGACCGCGGCGATTCCCGCGGAGGCGGACTGCCGGAAGGGGAACAGGTCCACCTCGTCGAGGCGTTCCCGGTCGGCCGGGACGAGCGCCAGCCGGTGGTGGCTGTCCGTCTCGGTGCCGCCGTGCCCGGGAAAGTGCTTGGCCGTGGCGAGGGCGCCGCCGGCGGCGATGCCGCGGGCGAACGCTCCGCCGAGGAGGGCCACGATCTCCGGGTCCGCGCCGAAGGAGCGGGTCCCGATGACCCGGCTCTCTGAACTGGTGAGGACATCGAGTACCGGGGCGAGCACCAGGTGGACGCCGACCGCCCGCGCCTCGCGGCCCACGATCTCCCCCTGGCGGAAGAGGGCTTCCGGGTCGGGCGCGGCGCCGGCCTGCATGGCCGGCGGGAAGCGGACGCCGCCGGCGGTCCGCATCGCGCTGCCCCACTCGTAGTCGGCAGCCACCAGGACCGGGAGCGGGGAGGCGCCCTGGAGGGCGGAGGAGAGGTTTCGAGTGGCCTCCGGGGTACCCGCGAACACCACCGCCCCGCCGATGCGCCCCGCCTCGGCGAGCGCGAGCAGTTGGCGGAGGGTCGGATCGGCCTCGTTCAGGAAGACCGCCGGCGCCCGCGGGAGGATGATCTGCCCGGCCTTCTCCGCGAGGTCGAGGCCGGAGAGGACTTCCTCGGCGGCCCGGCGGGCAGCCTCGTCGGTCTGTCGCGCCGGCGTCGTCCCCGTCCCCCGGCGGGTCGCCGCCCCTTCCGCGAGAACGGGCCCCGGGAGCAGGACCAACGGCAGGAGCGCTTTCGCGAGCGCGCCGGCCCAGCCCCTCCCGAACCCTCCGCCCCGGCGGGACTCCGCCCGGAAGGACGCCGCCTCCGCTCGCCGGACCGCCACCGTGGCGCCGGATGGTAGCCGGGAAGGGGCGCGGCCGACCGACATCGCAGGTCGTGGCCGGGGGCGACCGAATTCGTCCACCGGCCTCCCTATCATCCGCCGCTCATGACGAAAGCAGACGCCGAGCCCGCCAGCGAGCCGACGCGGGCCGGCGCCCCGATCGAGATCCGCCGGTTCGAGGACTGGGCGGACATCCGGCGGTTCGCGCGGACCGAAGCCGCGCAGGCTTCGGCAGACCGGAAGGCGTGCCTGGTCGCGCCCTCGGAGGGCGCCGTTCGGGTCCTCGAGAACCTCCTGCGCTCGGCGCTCGACCCCGGGGAAAGCGACGCGGCCGTTCTTCCCGAGGTCGTCACCGCCTCGCGAGCGCTCGCCGACCTCGCCGGGGACCTGCCCGAAGGGCGCGCCGCGGCGAGCCGGCTGGCCCGCGAAACCGTGCTGGAGGAAGCCCTCGCGGCCGAAGCCGAGGCGCCCGACGCCCCGCCGGGAGAGGCCGGGCCGCTCACCGAGCCGCTGCTCGCGTTCCTCGACGAGCAGGCGGCGGACGGCGCGGCGGCCTCCGGGAAGATGGACGAGACGGCGTTCGAGGCATTCTGCGACCGGATCGGCGCGGAGTTCGGCGAAGCGGCGGAGACCGACGAAGGCGCCGCGCGGCTCGCGTCGCTCGCGAAGTGGCTCCGACGGGTGCACCGCCGGTATCGAGGAGGACTCGGTGATCTCCTCGACCCGGACGGTCTTCGCCGGGCGTTGCTCCGCGCCGCGCTCACCGGAGGCTTCCGGCAGCGGCGCTGGGCGCGAGTGGCGGCGTTCGGCGAGGACGCCCTGTCCCCGGCGGACTGCGAGGTGTTCGCCGCCCTGGGCGCTCCCGAAGGAGTCGCGTGGGCCCTGCCGGCCGCCGCGCCCCTGCCGCCCCTCCCGGCCGGCGTCGAGTTCCGCGAAGTCGCGCCGCGGCGGGAAGTCGGCGGCGCCGCCCTTTCCGGCGCCGAAGGCGGGAAGCGGAGCAGGCCGCCCGCCGCAGGGCAGCACGAGAACCCGGAAGCCGCGAAACCGGAGGGGCGGTCCGGCGCCCCCCCGAGCCTGTTCGCCGCGCCTCCCGAAGACCCGGTCCCGGAGGCTCGCCCGCCGGCGGCAGACCCCCTTTCCGTGTTCGTTCCCCCACCGGGCGCCGACGGGAGTCGGGGTCGCGGTGAGACCGGGGGGATGCGGCCGTTCGTGGAGACGGACCGGGACGACGAAGCGAGGCTCGCGGCGCGCCTGTTCGCGGCCTTCCGCGACGGGACCCCGGGGAACTTCCGCGGATTCGACCGCTGCGCCGTGGTCATGCAGCAGCCGGCGTCGTATCTCGGGGCCGTCGAGACCGCGTTCTCCCGGGCGGGGATTCCGTTCCGCACGCCGGAGCGTCCCCCGCTGACCGCGGAACCGGGCGCCGCCGGGCTCGGGGCGCTGCTCGACTTCGCGGAGAAACCGGAGTTCCTGCCCCACGGGCTGACGCTGCTGCGGGACCCCTTCCTCCGGGCGGAGGGACTCTCCCGCCCTCCGGCGCGGGCCGCCGACCTGGCGGAGCGGGCGCTCGCCCGGTGGAATGTCCGGGCGACCCTCCGGGGCGACGGCGACCCGGCCGCCGGGATGCGGCCCCTGGCCGTCCGCTTCCGGGAAGCCGCCGCGCGGTTCGGGAGCCGGGCGGAGGCGGATTCCGGGAACGGGATTTCCGCCCGAAAACGACAGGAAGCCCGCGAGGACGCCGCCGCGGCGGAGGTCCTCGAGGTCTTCTCCCGGTGGAGCGAGGACCTGGCGGCCTTCCGCTCGCGGGAAGCCGGGCTCGAATCGGCCGCGGCCGCGCTCCTCGACTTCGACCGCGCCCATTTCCGGCGCGGCCGGCGCGCGTTCGGTCCCGGAGGTCCGGAGGAGTCGGGCGCCGTGTCCGATGCCGTGACCGATGCCGTGTCGGGCGCGCTCGAACAGGCCCGCGACGCGGCCGCCGGCATCCGGACGGGGGAGGACCCCGGCGGAGTCGCCGCGCGCCTGAGGCGGTTGTTCCTCCGCCGCCGCGCGCCGCGCCGGGCCCCGGACGCCGGCGTCCACCTCCTCTCCGCCGCCGACGCCGTCTTCGGCGACTACGACTTCGTCGTCCTGCTCGGCCTGGGAGACGCCGACTGGCCCGGCCCCCGGCCGACGAACATCTTCTTCCCCCCCTCGGCGCTCGAGGCCGCGACCCGGGCGCGGCACGCCGACCGCCGCCGGGCGGAAGTCCGCCTGCTCAAGACCCTGGCGGCACTGCCGGCGCAGGCCTTCGCCTTCTCCCGCCCCGCCCAGGAGGACGGGTTCCCGGCGGGCCGCTCCGCGCTGGAAGTGGAACTCACGGAGGAACTCGAGCGGATCGGCGCGCGGCCTCTTCCCCTGCCCGCCTCCGCGGCGACGGACGCCGACCCGGCGCCGGTCGGCCGCGGGCCCCGGCCGGCCGACCCGGCGCCGCCCCTGCCCCGGTTCCTCGACCGGCGCGCGCCGTCCGCCCGGGTGCTGGAGCGACCGCTCTCGCCGACGGCGCTCGACCGCTACGCGGAGAGCCCCGCGGAGTTCTTCGCCCGCAATGTCCTGTACCTGGACGAGGAACCGGAACTCTCCGACATCGCCCCGCCGACCGAGCGGGGTCTCCTGCTCCACGAAGTCCTGGAGCGGGGCGTCCCCCGCCTGCCTCCCCTCGGCGGACGGACCCCGACCGGGGAGGATCTCGACCGCGCGCTGGACATCCTCGGGGACTGCCTGTCGGAGGCGGCCCGGGAGATGGGGCTCGACGAGACGGCGCGGCAGACCGAGGCGATGTGGCTCTTCGGGAACGAAGCGGAACCGGGGGCGCTCGAGTGGTTCCTCCTGGAGGACTGGGGACGCGGCCCCGCCGAGCCTCGGGACTTCGAACTGCGCCTCAAGGGCGAAGTGGAGCCGGGGACGGCCTCCGCGCCCCCGCTCGTCGTCAGCGGCCGGGCCGACCGGGTGGACACCCTCGCCGACGGACGACTCCGGGTCCTGGAATACAAGTCGGGCCGCCTCTACCGAAAGCCCCTCCAGGCCCGGCTCTACGCCCGCATCCTCGAAGCCGGCGGTCGGGTGGCGCCCGACTACGCGATCGCGTACTTCGGGGACCGCCGCTGGGCGGGGCCGGACGAGAGCCCGGCGGAGCCGGAGCAGGACGAGACGATCCGCGCCGTCCGAGACGGCTTGGCGCGCGGCGAGTTCGGGCTGCCCGGAAAGGAGCCGCTGTTCGGGATGCCGCTCGTCTCCCGGCACGATCTCCCCGATCTCCCCGATCTCCCCGATGCGCCCGATGGGCGAAATGCGCCGAATGCGCCCGATGCGCCGCCGGGGACCGACACCGGCGCGCCGACCGCCGCCGCAGCGGGTTCCGCCCCGGAGGGGCGCCGCTGAGATGGACGCCCCCGCGACGGACTTCCGGCCCCCCGACCGGGAGGCCCGCGAAGCCGCCGCCGACCCCCGGCGCCAGGTCGTCCTCCGCGCCTCCGCCGGCACGGGCAAGACGACGGTGCTCACCGCCCGCTACCTGAACCTGCTGGAGTGCGGCGTTTCGCCCCGGAACATCCTCGCCCTGACCTTCACGCGCAAGGCGGCGGCGGAGATGAAGGACCGGATCGTGGCCGGGCTGGCCGAGCCGGAACGGCGGCGGCGCCTCGCCGGACGGAGCGACCTCGCCGAGGTGCAGGTCTCGACGATGGACGCCTTCAACCTGGGCCTGGTGCGGGAGTTCCCGCTCGACGCCGGCGTGAGTCCCGGCGTCGAGGTCCTCGACGAACGGGCGATGCCGGTGGTCCGGGCGGAAGCCGTCGAGCGGGTGTTCTCGGGCGCGGCCGGTTTCGACGGCGACCGGCTGGCGGCGCTGCCGCTGCTCGTGGGCCGGACGCGCGGCGGGCTCCGGCAGGCCGCGGGGAAGTACCTCGCCAACCGCCTCACCTGGCGGCGCCGGTTCGAGGAGCGCGCCGACGATCCCGAAGTCCGGGACACCTCCCCTCCTCCGTCGCTCCGGGAGGAGATCCTCGGGGCGGAGGCCGGTTGCCGGCGGATTCTCGAGTCCGAACCCGGACCGCCGCTGCCGGTGCGGGTGGCGCTCGAGGAGATTCTCGAACCCGGCCCGGCCTCCCGCTCGGCTCGCCGGGCGACCGGCGCCCGCGAAGCCCTCCACCGGGAGACCCTGGAACGATCCTTCCGGCTCGACATCAGGAAAGCCCCGCCCTGGCTCCCCGGGGGCCTCGCCGCGGACGCGAACGCCGTCCGGGAGGCGCTCCGCGGCCATCGGACCCGGTGGATCGCCTGGCGGAACGCCCGCGCCTTCCTCCCGGTCTGGGAGTTGTTCCGGGCCGTCGAAGAGGAGTACCGGCGGCTCAAGGAAGAACGCGGGGTGATGGACTTCGACGACCTCACGGTCACCGCCACGCGGCTGCTCTCCGGCCTCGGGGAGTTCTCGGAGAGCCGGCTCCGGCTGGACTCGCGGTACCACCATCTCCTGGTGGACGAGTTCCAGGACACGAGCGACGCCCAGTGGACCCTGCTGCAGGCGCTCATGAGGCCCTGGCGGGAAGGACAGGGAGTCACCGCGGAGAGGGTGCGCGAGGCCACCGGGGGGCGGCTCCGCCAGCCCACCCTGTTCGTGGTGGGCGACCACAAGCAGTCCATCTACCGCTTCCGGAACGCCCGGGTGGAGATTCTCGGGAAAGCCGAGCGGTGGATCGAGAGCCTCCCCCGGGAAGAGCCCTCGGCGCCGCGCATCACCCTCCGGTGGAACTTCCGCTCGGTGCGCCGCCTCCGCCGCTTCTTCAACGCCGCTTCGAAGAAGATCGCCTCGGAGGCCCGCGAGGGCGCGGCCCGGGACTGGGCCTTCCGCTACGAGGAGGAGGACTGCCTTCCGGTGGACGCGGGGCCGATGGATCACCCGGACGACGCCGAGCGGCCGGTGGCGGTCTGCGTCGTCGAAGCCCGGGGAAAGGACCGGGGCGCGGACGACGACGCCCACCGGGAAGCCGCGGGGCGCGTGGCGGCGCGCATCGCCTCCCTCCTCCGCCGGGGCGGCGCTCCGGAGGAGATCGCCCTCCTCGCCCGTTCCGGCAATCGTCTCGGCGCCTACCGGGAGGCCGTGGAGCGACTGGGGATTCCGGCCCACCAACTCAAGGGGGCCGGTTTCTTCGACACCCCGGAACTCCGCGACCTCGCCGCCCTCTGCCGCTTCCTCGCCCGCCCGCAGTCGGACCGGAGGGCGGTCGAACTGCTCCGCTCCCGGTTCTTCGCGCTGCCGGGGGACCTCCTCGTCCGCCTGAAGCGCGCCGGCGGTTCGCCTACGCCCTTCGCGGACATCCTGCGTTCCGGCGGACGGGATCTCCCGCCGCCCCCGGACCCGGAGGCTGCCTCGGCGTTTCGCGAAGCGGGCGCGGCCGCCGCCCGGTTCCGCCGTCTCGCCCGGCGGCTGCCGCCCTCCGGCGCGGTGGCCGCCATCCTCGAGACGACCCGATACGCCGAGCGCGCCTCGATCGGGCGTGACCCGCACCGGGCGGAGCAGACCGGCGCCAACCTCAAGAAGGCGCTGCAGCACCTGCGCGCTTTCGAGCGCGGCGGCTTCCCGACGATGGAAGGCGCGGCCCGCCGCCTCGCGGCCCTCCGCGACGGCGACAGCGCCGAAGCGCCGGTCCAGGTCGAAGGCGCGGTGGCGGTGATGACGATCCACGCGGCCAAGGGGCTGGAGTTCGACCATGTCTTCCTCGTGGACTGCGCCGGCTCGCTGGGCGCGGACCGCGGCATTCCCCGGGTGCAGGAGGGCGACGACGGGAAGTGGAAGATCGCCCTGTTCCGGGACGCTCCCTTCTGGAAACCGCAGGACGCCGGCCGCTCGGACTCCGAGGAGCGCCGCTGCATGTATGTCGCCATGACCCGCGCCCGCCGGACGCTCACGCTCTCCTGGACGGCGCGGTTCACGGGGAAGGGGGAACTCTCCAAGGTCGGCGCGCCCCGATACCTGCCGTCCGACCTCGTGGCCGCCGCCGGCCGGACCGCGCGGCCCCCCGGCCCGGACGACCCGGACTCCCCGAACACCGTCTCCTGGGAGGGGCGCGAACTCGAAGTGCTTCCGGCAGCGCCTACGGAGCCGGCCGCGCCTACGGAGCCGGCCGCGCCTACGGAGACTGCCGCGCCTACGGAGACTGCAGCGCCTACGGAGACTGCCGCGCCGGCGGAAGGGGCCGCCCCGGCCTCCGCGGGCTGAGGCGCCCGGGCCGGACGGGGTGGTCGGGACGCCGCCCGAGACCGGCGGCCGACCGGCGCGGAAGGCCGGGCCGATGACCGGGACGATGACCGGGACGATGACCGGGGAGCGGCGAAAGACCGCCGCGGCCGCCCGGCTTCTGGCCTACAAACTCGTACGGCGCGCCGAGGCCGGCCTTTCTTTCGATCTCGAAACCGCGCTCCGCCTGGTGGATCGGCGGCTCGCGCCCGCATCCGGCGCGCGCCGGCGGGCGGCCTCCGAGGCCTGCCGACTCTCCGCCTCGATCCTGGTCGAGCGCGGGCCCGGCGGCCGGCTCGCCGGGGAATTGCGCTTCGACCTGCGGGTCGTCGCGTCGCGCGGAAGCGGACGCCGGCCGGAAGTGGTCACCGCGCCCCTCCGGGTCCATCACGCCGACGGGGCGGTCACCGTCGTCGCGGCGGCGCCCGCCGGGACGGAGGAGCGCGAGGCGGACCGCCTCCGCGCCGGCCGTCGGGCGGCGGAGGCCGTGTTCGGCCGACTCCCCGGCGGCCGGCCGGTCAGCGCCCTCCTCGCCGGCCCGGACGGCCCGCTCCGCGAAGTCCCGCCGCAGCCGCCCCGTCCGGAGCGGGGCGGCGGGCGCGTCGGGGGAATCGTCGGGGGAAATGTCGGGGGACGGGACTCACTCGCACCGCGAGCGGCGGGCGGGAGTGTCGAGGCAGAGGATGTTCTCGGTCCGGCCGAAGGCGATCCGGGCGCAGGCGCCCGTTCGCGCCGCCCGTAGGGCCTCCTCCTCCGACACCCCTCGCGCGCTGACGGTCGCCTCCCGCCCGGAGAGGACCATCGTCACCTCGCAGCGGACCCTCCCGGCGGAGAGCGTCGAGAACACCACGAAGCCGACGAGCGAGGCGAACAGGAGGAACACCCCCCAGCCGGCGAGCCGGCGTCCCGCGCGGTTCATGCCCGTCTCCCGGCGCCCCGGCCCGGACGACCCGACGCCGGAGGATCGCCCCCCGGGGGGTCTCGAAGGAACGGACGGGTGAGGCAGGTCGGCCCCCCGGCCCCGTTCCCGCTGATCTCCGAACCCTCATAGACCCGAACCCGGTAGCCGGCGTCCCGAAGCCGTTCGTTCGTCCGCCGGTTGGCGGCGATGGCCAGGAGTTCGCCTTCCCCCAGCGAGAGCACATTCGCCGCCATCGCGTCCCGCTCCTCCTGGACGATCGGGATCCACTCGAACCCCCGCGCCGCCAGGAACTTCAAGGTGGAGACGGCGAGCCGCTCCGGGTCCGCCAGGATCGTCCGCGAATCGAGCACGCTCAGCAGGGACATCAGGTGGAGGCACTCCCCCGGCCCGCCCCCGTGGGGCAGCGGCGCCGGGACGACTTCCACCCCGTCCGGCGCCAGGAGCGCCGCCAGTTGGCGGATCCCCGCGGCGTCGGTGCGGTAACCCTCTCCGGCGAGCACGGTCCCTTCGTCCAGCCAGACCAGGTCCCCGGCTTCCGCCACCGCCGGAGCGGCGATCTCGCCGACCACCGGGATCCCCGCCTCGGCGAACGCAGCCCGGTGCAACTCCGGCTCGCCCCGGCGCGTCGGTTTGCCCATCCGCATCAGGATCATCCCCCGAGGCGAAGGGAAGGAGGCGTCGTGGCAGTACGCGGCGTCCGGCGTGAGCCGCGCGGACGGGACCCCTTCGAACGAGACCCCTTCGGACGAGAACCCGTCGGACGAAGACCCTTCGGGGCCGATGCGGCGCAGGGTCACGCCGGCGTCGGCGAGCGCCTTCTCGATCTCCCGGTGCTGGCGGAGCGCCGCTTCGCGATCGGGCGGTCCCCGGTAACCGATCTCGCGCCAGTTCGCCTCCGGCCCCCAGCCGGCGGCGTCGGGGGTGACGAGGAGGGCCTCGCGCAGCCGCCCGCACATGGACATGACCCCGAGGGGCGCTTCCCGCCGCGCCGCGGGAGGAGCCGCGCGGAGGACATCGGCGGCGGTCGGCACGGCGGCGGAACCCTAACGGCCTGTGGAAAGAGTCCGGGGAGCCCCCGTCGGCGCGAAGCGCCGACCGGGGAGGGGTGCGGGGAGGGGGTGGCCCCCTCCCCGCGATAGTTGGCGGGGGGAATCGCGCAGCGATTCGCGCCGCCCGCCCGTGGGAAGAGCGCCCCGCCGCGAAACCGAATGCCGACTTGGCGCCCTCGCGTCGAGGAGTGGACGGCGGGGCGCTTTTTCCACGGGCTGCCAATGCGGCCCGCGGAGGGGGCGCTCCTCCGGCCCGCCGACCGACGCTCCCGGCTGCGCCCCCTCCCCCGGTTCGCAACGGTTCCGGGCGTACCATTCGACGCCATGACGGATCCCCGGTCCCCTTCGCCCTCCCGCTCCCCTGCCCGCGCGCTCCCCCTCCTCGCCGCTCTCGCCCTCGGCGCCGGCTGCTCCGCGCCGCCCCCTCCCCCCGAAGGCGTGGCCGCCTGGACCGGCGCGGCGCTGTGGGACGGAAGCGGGCGGTTCCTGGAGGACGCCGCGCTCGTTACCGAGAACGGCCGCATCTCCGGCGTCGGGGTGCGCGGCGAAGTCGAGATCCCCGCGGGCGTCGTCCCCACCGACCTCTCGGGGAAGACGGTGGTTCCGGGCTTCCTCAACGCGCACGGGCACATCAGCGATGTGAAGGGGCTCGAGAGCGGGCACTACGACCGGGAGAACCTGCTGCGCCAACTCGGCCTCTACGCCCGCTACGGCATCACCAGCGTTCTTTCGCTCGGCGGGGACGGGCCCGAAGCGGCGGCCCTGAGGAACGAGCAGGACGAGGGGCTCGACCGCGCCCGCGTCTGGATCGCCGGCGAAGTGATCGGCGGGGGCGCGCCGGAAGAAGCCCGCGAGTCGGTGGCCCGGAGCCTGGCCCTGCCCGCCGACTTCCTCAAGATCCGGGTGGACACCAACCTCGGCGCGAACGAACGCGTCTCCCCGGAGACGGTCGAAACCGTGATGGAACTGGCCGAGGAGGCCGGCGTCCCGGTGGCGACCCACATCTTCTATCTCGACGACGCGAAGGAAGCGCTCCGGGCCGGCTCGGGGCTGATCGCGCACAGCGTCCGCGACCGGCCGGTGGACGAGGAGTTCCTCGACCTGATGCGCGAGACGGGCGTCTGCTATGTGCCGACGCTCATCCGGGAGGTCTCGACCTTCGTCTATTCGGAGGTTCCCGACTTCTTCGAGGATCCCTTCTTCACGAAGGAAGCGGATCCGGCGGTGCTGGAGCAACTCGCCGACCCGGAGCGGATGCGGACCGTCGAGGAAAGCCCGGCGGCCCGGGGCTACCGGGAGCACTACCCGATCGCCCTCGCCAACCTGAAGACGGTCGCCGACGCCGGCATACCCATCGCCTTCGGCACCGACACCGGGCCGCCCGCCCGCTTCCAGGGCTACTTCGAGCACCTCGAGACCGAGGAGATGGCGAAGGCCGGACTCACCCCGGAACAGATCCTGAAGTCCGCCACCGGCGACGCGGCGGCCTGCCTCGGCCTCGACGAAGTCGGCACCCTCACCGTCGGGAAGTGGGCGGACTTCCTGGTGCTCGGCGAGAACCCGCTCGAGGACATCGGCGCCCTCCGCTCCCTCGAACAGGTGTTCATCGCCGGAAACGCCGTTCCCTCCGCCGCCGCCCCGTAACAACCCGGGGAGAACGTCCGGGGAGCGCCCCCGTCGGCGCGAAGCGCCGACCGGGGAGGGGTGCGGGGAGGGGGCGCCCCCCTCCCCGCGATAGATGGCGGGGGAATCGCGAAGCGATTCGCGCCGCCTGCTCGTGGGAAGAGCGCCCCGCGGCGAAACCGAACCGGGACTTCCTGCCCTCGGTCGAGGAGCGGAGGGCGGGGCGCTTTTTCCACGGGCAGCCAAGCAGCGCCCGCGCGGGAGGCCGGCCGATCCCCGGCCGGGAGCGCCGCGCCCTACCCCGCCGCCCAGAGTCCCGCCGTCCGGCGGGCCCGCCCCTCCGCTTCCAACTTGGCGAGTCCGGACCGGAGCGAGAGCAGGGCGAGTTCGCGCGCGGGGCCGGAGGCGGGGACCTCGGACTCCGGATAGACGGCGCGTCCGAGTTCCTCGAGCCCCGCGGGCCCTCTTCCGAGCGCTTCGAGGAGTTGCCGTTCGCGGGCCTCCCGGTGGCGGACCTGCCGCTCCAGGAGCGCCCGGCCGGCGATGACCGGCACGCCGTGGGCCGGGTACGCCGCTCCCCGGCACTCGTCGGCGAGCGCCCGCAGCGACCGGACATAGAGGGCGAGGTCGCCGTCTTCGGGGGAGATGAGGATCGAGGAACCCGAGGCCACCATGTCCCCCAGCAGCATCGCCCCGTAGCGGCTCTCCACGAACGCCAGGTGCCCGGGGGCGTGTCCGGGGACGAAGCGCGTGCCGAGCGTCCAGCCGGGCCTCCCGTCGGGGGCCGCGCCGAGCGGCAGGACTTCCCCGCCGACGAGCGCGCGCCGGTCCAGGGCCGCCCCGTCCGGGCCGGACAGTTGTTCGCCGAGCCGGGAGAGGGTCTCCGGATGCGCTCCCACCGGGACCCCGTACCGCGCCGCCGCCGCCGCCACCGAGCCGATGTGGTCCCGGTGGTGGTGGGTCACGAGCACCGAGCGGAGGCGCGCGCCCGGCGCCCCCTCCAGGAAGTCGTCCACCTGGCGGAAGAGCGCGTCCCGCTCCTCGGGGGCCTCCGGCGCCGGATCCACGAGGTAGAGATGCTCGCCGCCGACGAGGATCGCGTTCGTGTGGGTCGCCGGGGGCAGCGTGGGCGTCCGGCAGGGCAGCACCCGGATCCCCGGCGTGTAGCGGACCGGGATCCGCTCCCGGCTCTCGGCTTCCCGGTTGCGGCGGCGGTATTCGCCGGGGTCCGCCGACCAGCGCTCCAGCAGGCCGATCGTCGGCGGGGCGAGGAAGAAGCCGCCGCCCCGCCAGCGCTCGAGCGCCGACTCCGGCGCGAGCCACGCGGACTCGACGATCTCCCCCGAAAGGGTCCGCGCCTCCTCTCCCGGCGGGAGCGCCGCCCGGTAGAACCGGGTGTCGAAGCGGCGGCGGAAGGCGGCGCCGGTCACCAGGTTCGCCGCCGGCGCGAAGTCCCCGGCGTGGATCTCCGCGCCGAGCCGCTCGAGCACGCCGGCGAAGCCGCCGTCGTCGGAGAACCCCCCGGCCGCGAACTCGCCGCGGATTCCTTCGACCTCTTCCGGCGGGACCGGCGCCTTCCGCCGGAAGAGGCAGATCCCGGTCTCCTCGAAGACCTCCCGGACGGCGGCGGCGAGCCGCGCCCTTTCCTCCGGCGGGACCGCGCCGGTCACCGGAACGCTCGCGTCCTCCGGCTCGAGCGTCCCTCCCGGGAAGGCCCAGAGGTCGGGGAACGCCCGGAGATGCGGCCCCCGCCGGACGAGGAGGACCTCCGGGCCGCTTCCGCCGGGAGACCCCTCCCGAAAGACGATGACGGAGGCCGCGGCGCGCGGGACGGTGGGCACCGCTTCGGAGCCTAGCAACCGCCGGCCGGACGCCGGCCCGCCGGGTCTCCGCCCCCCGGACGCCCTCCTAGAATCCCCGGCCGGCCCGCCGTGCAGATCCTCCGCAGTTACCTCGCCGGGGAATGGCGGGCCGCCGGCGGGCCGGAGCGGCTCCTCACCGACCCGGTCACCGGCGAACCCGCGGCCCGAATGGGCGGGGATGCCGGCGGGGGCCCCGACCTCGGAGCCGCCCTCGCCTGGGGCCGGGAGCGCGGCGGCGCGGCGCTCCGCGCGCTGGACTTCCGGGCCCGGGGCGAACTCGTTTCCCGACTGGCCGGCGCACTGAAGGAGCACCGACCGGAGTTCCGGCGCCTCGCCCGCGCCTACGGGGCGACCGACGCCGACGCCCGCCACGATGTGGACGGGGGCGTCTCCACCCTCGCCTACTACGGCCGCCTGGGGACTTCCTCCCTGCCCCCGGCGTCGTTCCTGCCCGACGGCGAGGAGGAACCCCTTTCGCGCGGCGGCGGGTTCGCCGGGAGGCATCTGCTCGCGCCCCGCCACGGGATCGCCGTCCAGATCAACGCCTACAACTTCCCCGGCTGGGGGCCGCTCGAGAAACTGGGGCCCGCGCTCCTCGCCGGCGTTCCGACCCTGGTCAAGCCCGCCACCCGGACGGCGGCCCTCACCTGCCGGATCGTCGAACGGCTGCTCGAGTCGGGCGGGTTGCCCGAGGGGTGTCTCCAGTTGCTGGTCGGGAGCGCCGGCGACCTGCTCGACCACCTCGACGGGCAGGACTTGGTGCTCTTCACCGGCTCCGCCGAAACCGGGAACATGGTCCGCTCGCACCCGCGGGTGGTGGAGCGGTCGGTCCGGGTGAACATCGAAGCCGACTCGCTGAACGCCGCGGTTCTCGGCCCGGACGGCGCACCGGGAACGCCGGCGCGGGAGGCCCTGGTCGCCGAGACGCGCCGCGAAGTCGCCGTGAAGGCCGGGCAGAAGTGCACGGCGATCCGCCGCGTCCTCGCTCCCGCCGCGGAGGCGGACCGCCTCGCCGAGGAGATCGGCGCCGCCCTCCGCGGAATCCGGGTGGGCGATCCCCGCGACCCGGACACCGAGATGGGGCCGCTCGTGGACGAGGAGGCTGCCGCCGCGGCGTGGGAGGGCCTGCGCCGACTGGCGGGCGAGACGGAGGTGGTCGCGGAGGGCGCCTTGCCGCAGGACGCCTCCGGGGCTTTCTTCCCCCCGGTGGCGCTCCGCCTCCGCCCGGACGCCCGGCCGGACGCGGTCCATCGGGTCGAGATCTTCGGGCCGGTGGTCACCGTGCTCCCCTACCGGGACGAGGAGGACGCGGCGGCGGCCTGCCGGGCCGGCGGCGGCAGTCTGGTCACTTCGGTGTTCAGCGGGGACGCGGCCTTCCTCGGACGGTTCACCCGGGCGGTGGCGCCCTGGAACGGCCGGGTGATGACGATGTCGGGCCGCGCGCTCGGGGAGACCACCGGGCACGGGATCGCCGTGCCGCAGTTGGCGCACGGCGGCCCCGGCCGGGCCGGCGGCGGCGAGGAGTTGGGCGGTCTCCGGGCGCTCCGCCCGTTCCTCCAACGCTGCGCCGTCCAGGGCGACCCCGCCTTCCTCGCCGAGTGTTTCGCCGAAGGGGGCGCGGCGGCCTCCGACGGATGAGGCATTCCGAGCACATCCCCTTCGGCGGCCTGTTCGCCCCGCCCGGCGCGGAAGGGGCCGCCCGGGTCTCCCTCCTCGGCGTCAAGGACGCCACCCAGTCGAGTTGCGAGGACCGCTGCGCCTCCGCCCCGCCGCTCATCCGCGCCGCCTACGACGGCTCCTGTTTCAACCCCTCGGCCGAGTCGGGGGTGGACTGCGCCGGCCGGGTCCTCGACCGGGGGGACCTCGAACCCTCCGGAGAGGGGTTCCCGGCGGACGCGGCGCGGTACCGGGACGCGGTGCGGGAGGAACTCGCGCAGGGCCGGACGCCCTTCATCCTCGGCGGCGACCACGCGATCACGCCGGCCCTGGTGGCCGCCTACGAGGACCGCGACTTCCCGGGGGGCGGGCTGCATGTCGCGCAGTGGGACGCCCACCCGGACATGCACCCCGACTTCGACGGCAATCCCCACTCCCACGCCTGCGTGGCCGCCCGGCTGCTCGAACTTCCCCACCTCGCGAGCCTCACCCAGATCGGCATCCGGACGGAGACGGCGCTCCAGCGGAGCGTGCGCGACGCCGCCCCGATCCCGATCTCCACGATCACCGCGCGGGAGGCGGAGCGCCGCTCCGGCGCCCTCCTCTCCGGGATTCCCCGAGGCGCGGCGCTCTACCTGACCGTGGACCTCGACGGCTTCGACCCGGCATTCGCCCCGGGCGTGGCCCACCCCGTCCCCGGAGGGCTGAGCGCCCGCGCCGGGCTCGACCTGGTCCACGAGATCGGGGAGCGCGGACTGCGCCTGGTGGGCATGGATGTGGTGGAAGCCTGCCCCCGCCCCGGCGACGACCGCACCCTCGTCCTCGCCGCCCGGCTGGTCCACGAAGCGATGGCCTTGGTGCTGTCCGTCGAGGGCGGCCGGACCTGACCGACCTGACCTGAACTTCCCGGCCTGACCGACCCGGCCTGACCCCGGGCCGTCGCCGACGGTCGGCCGCACCATCACGCCCGGCCCCCGGGGCGCGCCGGCGGCGTGCGCCGGTTACGGGTACCCGACCGAGTTTTCCGAAACGGAGGTACCGGGCGGGCAGATCTTCCGCCGCTTCCCGTCCTTCGGAAGCGTGGAACGGCCCGCCCCCCGCGCCGCCCGACTCCGCGGCCTCGCCGATCGGGAAGCCCCCCGGCGAACGCCCCCGTGAGCGCGGCGGCCGGCGCCGGGCCGATTCCCGGCCTCCTCGACCTCCTCCGGCGGGAGCGGCGGATCCCCGCCGAAGCCGAGTCCGCCCTCGATCGCATCGGGGCGCTGCCCCCCGAAGCCCACCAGCAGGCGCTCCTCGCCGAGGGGATCGTCTCCGAGGAGGACATCGCGCAGACCGTGGCCCGGGACACCGGCCTCCCGTTCCGGGCGATCGACCCGGTGGAGTTGAACGCCGAAGTGGTCACCGGCGCGCTGCCGGCGCCCTTCGCCCGCCGCCACACCATCTGCGCGCTCTCCAAGCAGGGCGGGGCGCTCACCGTCGCCGTCGCGAACCCTTACGAGCGCAGCGCCATAGACGACCTCGAGCGGTACCTGGGCATCTTGACTTCGACGGTTTGGCTTTGTAAGTGGTTGACAGTTGGGGATTTGGTTTCGTAGGCACACTACAACCGGGGGGAGTCCGGCGGTGGGGTGTCGGAGGTCAGGCGACTTCGCGGAGTCGCCTCGGGGGTGGAACCGGCGTGGCCCGCCGGGGCAGTCGCAGGCCCACCAGCCGGTAGATCCGCTCCGCCTCCGGGGTGGCCTTCGAGGGCAGGAAGAACCACTCGTTCGTGCCCCGGTCGCAGCCGTGGGAGACCTCCACCCGGAGCAGTTCCCGCAGTAGCCGCTCCTCGCTCAGCGGCGCCTCCGGGTAGGCCCGGGCGTAACGCCAGCGCAGCAACCGGAGCAGCGCGAAGGCGGCGTAGCAGATCGCCAGGTGCGCCCGCACCCGCCGCTCCGTCCAGTGGAACACCGGGCGCACTTCCAGCGTGCCCTTCAGCACCCGGAACCCCTGCTCGATCCGCCACAACCCCCCGTAGTGCGCCCGGATCTCCGCCGGCGGGTCCGCCAGGCTGGTGAACACCCCGTGGAGCCCGTCGAACCGCGCGTCCCGTTCCACCAGATCCGGGTCGAACCGCACCGCGTCCCGCCGCACCCGCAGGTAGCGCGCGGCCCGCCCCTTCCCCTTCACCCCCGACGCCTCCCGCTTCTTCGCCTGCTTCACCGCCTTCGCCCGGAGCCCCGCGTCCCGCTCCGCCTTCTTCGGGCAGTAACGCACCACCAGCCGAAGCCCCCGCAGCGCCCCCTCCTCCGCCCGGTGCTCCCGCAGCCGCTGCCCCGCCTCCCCCGAAGCCGCCCAAGACTCCGGCTCCGCCAGCGCCGCCAGGTCCTTCCCCCGCAACTGGCGGAGCTTCGCCGCCACCACCCACTCGAAACCGGCCGCCGTCAACGCCTCCAGGTTCTTCGTCCCCAGCATCGCCGCGTCCGCCACCACCACCACCCGGCCGATCCGGTACCGCTCCCGCAACTCCCCCACCAACGGAAGCAGCGTCTTCACCTCCGCCGTGTTCCCCGGGAACACCCGATACCCCAGCGGCAAACCCTCCCGCGTCTGCAACAGCGCCAGCACCACCTGCACCCGGTGCGGCTTCTGGTCCTTGCTGTACCCCTTCGCCCGCAACCCGTCCTCCTGCTCCGAGGCGAACGAAAGGGTGGTCACATCCATGAACACCACCTCCACCTCGCCCCCCAGCAGCCGCCGAACCTGCGTCCCCACCCGGGCGGTGAGCCGCGCGATCCGCTCCCCGTCCAGCCGGTCCATCATCCGGTAGAACTTCTCCACCGGGATCTCCAGCCCGTAGTTCCGCTGCGGGTCCTGCGCGTGGCCCCGCTTGCTCCGGCCCGGCTCCGCCAGCCGCAGCATCACCGCATGCCGGAACACCCGACCGGACACCGGGTGCCCCGCACCCCACACCCCGTCCAGTCCGGCCTCGCTCCAGAGCGCGCCGAACACCTCGTGCACCCCCAGGGTCAGGCGGGCCTCCTCCTGCAGTTGGCTCACCTCCGACAACCGCGCCCGGCGCGTCCGCCGGTCCTGGCGGGCCTCCAGCGCCTGGCGCAGCAGCAGGTCGGTGGGGAACAGGGTGGGCCGACGGGCCAGCCGGAGTTCGGCCACCTTCCTCTCGGCCACTTCGACCAGGGCGTCGAGGGCCGGGCCTTCCGGGGCGGAGCCGATGGAGACCATCAGTTCCTGCCGGGGCCGGCCGCGGGCGTCGCGGAAGGACCGGACGATCTGGACGCCGACGCCGGGCCGGTTCTTCCGGCGGAACTTGCGGACGAACACGCGGGAATGATAGCAGTAAGTTACTCATCACCAAATACCACGGCACACTACAAACCGGATCCAAGCTGCCGCCCCAAGGGCACCAAGGACTTCCCGGTCTCAGACCGGGCTAAACCGTCGAAGTCGAGATCGGGGCGCTGCCCCCCGAAGCCCACCAGCAGGCGCTCCTCGCCGAGGGGATCGTCTCCGAGGAGGACATCGCGCAGACCGTGGCCCGGGACACCGGCCTCCCGTTCCGGGCGATCGACCCGGTGGAGTTGAACGCCGAAGTGGTCACCGGCGCGCTGCCGGCGCCCTTCGCCCGCCGCCACACCATCTGCGCGCTCTCCAAGCAGGGCGGGGCGCTCACCGTCGCCGTCGCGAACCCTTACGAGCGCAGCGCCATAGACGACCTCGAGCGGTACCTGGGCATCGAGGTGGAAGTCGTCGTCTCCACCCGGTCGGACATCGAGAGCGTGAACGGCAGCCTCTACAACCTCCGGACTTCGCTCCGCGCGGCCGAGACCGAACTCGAAGACCAGAGCGGCGGCGAGGAGGTTTCCGACCGGGACTTCGTCTCGGAGGCCGACGCCGCCGGCGACCTCGAACCGACCACCCGCCCGGTCGTGTCGGCGCTCGACTCCATCCTGCGCCAGGCCTTCGAGCACCGCGCCTCCGACATCCACATCGAACCCAAGCGCGACCGCGCCGTCGTCCGCTTCCGGGTGGACGGCGTGCTGCGCACCATGCACACCTTCCCCCGGATCGTCTATCGCGCCGTCGTCAGCCGGATCAAGATGCTCAGCGGACTCGACATCGCCGAAAAGCGCCGGCCCCAGGACGGCCGCTTCAAGCGGGTCGAACCGGAGAAGGAGATCGAACTGCGGGTCTCGACGCTGCCGACGGTCTTCGGGGAAAAGGCCGTCCTGCGGGTCTTCGACCCGGCCGCGCTGGTCTCCACGCTCGAAGAACTCCGCCTCGCCGAGGACGAGGACGCCCGCCTGCGGGCGATGCTGGGCCGCCGGGAGGGGCTCGTCCTCGTCACCGGCCCCACCGGGAGCGGTAAGACGACCACCCTCTACTCGGTCCTCCGGCAGGTGGCGACCCCGGAAGTGAATGTGATCACCATCGAGGACCCGGTGGAGTTGATCCAGCCGGCCCTGAGCCAGGTGCAGGTCCACCACCGGATCGAGTTCACCTTCGCCGCCGCGATCCGGAGCGTCCTCCGCCAGGACCCCGACATCCTGATGGTGGGCGAGATCCGGGATCCGGAAACGGCGGAGATGGCGGTCCAGGCGGCGCTGACCGGCCACCTGGTGCTCTCCACGCTCCACACGAACGACGCCGCCTCGTCCGTGACCCGACTCACCGACCTGGGCGTGCCGCGTTTCCTGGTCAGCACGACCCTGGTCGGCGTCCTCGCGCAGCGGCTGGTGCGCACGGTCTGTCCCCGGTGCGCCGAAGCGGTCCCCGTCACGGCGGCGGAGGCGGCGGCGCTGGGCGTCCCGGAACTCGCCGGGCGGAGGACCCGCCGGGGCCGGGGCTGCGCGCGGTGCCGCGAGAGCGGCTACCGCGGCCGCCGCGGAGTGTTCGAGGTCCTCTCCGTGGACCCGGGCGCTTCGGCCCGGATCCTCGGCGGCGCGGACGCGGCGGAGATCGCCCGCTACGCCCGCCACCGGGGTTGCCGGAGCCTCCGGCAGTCGGCGCTCCGGCTGCTGCTCGCCGGGGAGACCACCACCGCCGAGGTCGTCCGCGTCACCGGCGCCGGGAAGGACCCGGACGCCGGCGGAGGAGCCGCGCCGGCGGCGGAAGAAGACGCTCCCGGCGGAATTCCGGGGGAATGGTCAGAGACCGAGCGCGCGGCTCGCGACCAAGAGGAGCGCCGGGACCCCGTAGAACAGGGCGAGGACATAACCGACAGCCGCCGCCCGGCTCCGGACGGCGACTCCCGCCAGCCGCCGCGCGCCGGCCAGGGGCATCCCCCGGACGCGCCGCCACGGGTAGATCAACCCGATCCCGAGCAGGTTGAACAGCAGGTGCACCACGGCGATCCGGAAGCCCCAGGCGGCGTTCGGGCCGGAGACCGCGAGGGCGGCGAGGAACGCGGTGACCGTGGTTCCGACATTCGCGCCGAGGGTCACCGGGAAGGCGTCGTCGAGGAGGAGCAGTCCGGCGCCGGCCAGCGGGACGAGCATCGAGGTCGTCACCGAACTCGACTGCACGACCATGGTGACCAGGGCGCCGACGGCCATCGTGAGGACCGCGTTCCGGCCGAGCACCCGGTGGAGCGACTCCCGGGCGCCGCCCCCGGCGAGCCCGCCCAGCGTCCTCACGATCATTCCCAGACTCACGACGATCAGGGCCGCGGAGAGCAAGGTGAGCAGCGCCGCCGATCCGGCCCCCGCCCCGGCGACCGCCTGCGAGAGGCGGGAGAGCGCTTCGCCGGGGAGGGAGATCAGGCTCGAGAGCGGGCTCCGGTAGGTGAATCCGGCGCCGGAGAAGACGCCGAAGAGATCGAGCGCGGCCGTCGAGAGGCGGGCGAGGAACCCGGTGGCCATCTCCGCCGGCAGCAGGATCGCCACCGCCATCAGGTTGAACAGGTCGTGGCAGGTGGCCACCTCGAAGGCCCGCCGCAGCGGCTCGCGGTCCCGCAGGTGGCCGAGCGCGGCCAGGGTGTTCGTGACCGTGGTGCCGATGTTCGCCCCCATGACCATGGGGATCGCGCTCTCGAACGGCAGGGGGGATTCGGGCGCCGCCACCAGGGCGACGATGAGCGAACTGGTTACCGAGGAACTCTGGACCACCGTCGTGGCCAGCATCCCCACGAAGAGCCCCACGAAGGGGTTTTCGGAGGCTCGGAAGAACCGGTCGAGGAGTCCCGACCCGAGACCCTGGAACCCGTCGCTGAGACCGCTGATCCCGCCGAGGAAGAGGAAGAAGAGTCCCGCGAGCGCGAGCAGGCGGTGGCCCGTCCCGCCCCGGAACGGGCCCCCGCGGCTGCCTTCGGCGGTCACTCCCCGAGGGCCCGCGGCGGCCCGGAAACGGGACGGGGCGCCGGAGCCTCCGGGAGACGGGCGCCGGCCGCCGACGAGCCTCGCTCAGGGACGGCCGCTCGAGCCACCGTGGGTCGTTTCCGGTTCGAGTGGGAAGCGTGAGATCGGCGGGCGCCGCTCCCGGCCGGAGCGGCGGCGGAGACTAGCCGAACCGGGCCGGAGGGAGGAAGAGCCCCGCCGGGCCCGGTTCGCCCGGAGGAGTTACTCCGGCGTTTCCACGAAGACGAACGACCTCGCCCACTCGCCGGAGCCGAGCCGCCGGGCCACCCAGAGCGCGACCGTCTCCCCGGATTCCACCGAAGCGAGCGCCCCCCGGAGGTCCGCTTCGGTCCGCACCGCCTCGCCGTTCACTTCCACCAGGATGTGTCCGGGCTCGATCCCGGCCCGTTCGGCGAGTCCGCCCGGCAGGACCCGGCGGACGAGCAGGCCCGTGAAGGCGATCTCGAGACGCGCCGCGAGTTCCGGGGTCACTTCCTCGCCGAGGACGCCGAACCTCCCGGCCGGCGCGCGCTCGGCGGGCGCGTCGCCCTCCCCGGCGAGCCGGGCGGCCGCGACGAAGTCCCGCTGCGCGAGGACGACCGGCAGCGTGCGCCGCCGGCGGTCCCGAAGGAACTCGACTTCGCACTCCTCCCCGGGCCGGGCGTCCGCGACCGCGAACTGGAGGTCGGAACTCGTCTCGATGACGCGCCCGTTGAACCGGACGATGATGTCTCCGGGAACCAGCCCGGCGGCCTTGGCCGGGGAGTCGTCCCCCGACCAGTCCTCGAGCAGCGCGCCCCGCGTGTCTTCGTCGAGGCCGAACGCCGCCGCGCGGGTCTCGTCGAGTTCGCTGATGCGGACGCCCAGCCAACCCCGGGTGACTTCGCCTTCGGAGGCCAGGTCGTCGTACACCCGGCGCACCAGGTTCGACGGGATCGCGAACCCGATCCCGATGTTCCCCGGCAAACCGCCGGTCACCTGGATCACGGTGTTCACCCCGAGCAGGCGTCCGTCGAGGCCGAGCAGCGGCCCCCCGGAGTTGCCGGGGTTGATCGCGGCGTCGGTCTGGATGAAGTCCTGGTAGTCGCCGCCCAGCACCCGACCCTTGGCGCTCACGATGCCGGCGGTCACCGAATGGCTGTTCCCCAGGGGGTTCCCGATGGCCAGCACCCAGTCACCGACCCGCACTTCCTCGGAATCGCCCACCGCCAGGTAGGGGAACCGCCGGCCGTCCGCTTCGAGCCGGAGCACCGCCAGGTCCGTGGGCGGATCCGTGCCGACCACTTCGGCCCCGAGGCGCGTCCCGTCGGCGAGCGTCACCCGGATGCTCGCCGCGCCGTCCACGACATGGTGGTTCGTGACGACGAGGCCCCCCGGGTCCACGATGGCGCCGGAGCCCCTTCCCATCTGCTGGCCCGGGGGCGGCGTCCCGAAGAACCTCTCGAACCGGGGGTCCATCTCGCGCGCCGCCTCGTGCTCCACCAGCAGGCTGACCACGGCCGGCGTCGCCACGCGCGCGACTTCGGCGAAAGAATCCGACAGGTCGAGCGCCGGCGCCGTCCGCTCGAGTCGCGGGACTTCGGGCGGCGGCGGAATGTCCGCGAGCCGCTGGTAGCCCGGCCGATCCCCGGTGGAGGCGGCGGGCCGCTCCGCCGGCTGCGCCGAGGCCGTCCGCACCAGACCGGCGCCGGAGTCCTCCGGCGCCGGAACGCACCCGAAGAGAAGCAGCGCCGCCGCGGCGGGAATCAACAGTCGAAACATGGTTCGTGGGGCCTCCGTTCTACCGGCCTCGTCGAACGCCGGAGACCCCGGCGCCCGGAAACGAATTCTGCCCCAAGAGGAACGCGGCCGGCGGCGACTCGTTCCGCCGCCGCCCGGCCGCGAAGCCGTCCGGCCGCGAAGCCGTCCGGCCGCTTTCCCGAAAAGCCGCCCTCGGCTTGTCCGCGGGGAGCAGGCCGGACGCCGCGCCTCGCCGGGCGGGGACGCCGGCGCTCCCCTCCGAAGGAATGCCCGCCCCCGCCGGCGGCTCAGAACCGGAAACGCAAGCCGAAACGGCCGGTCAGCCAGTGGTTCTCGATGTTCCCGAAGCCGGCGAAGTCGTCCTCGTGTTCTCCGCCGTACGCGCTGTAGCGGGCCTCCCCGAAGGCCTCGAGCCGGGAGCCCCGGCCCCGGTTGATCACGGAATCCACTCCCAGCGCCAGGAAGAAGCCGGGGAGCAGTTGCCGCTCCTCGTAACGGTCGTAGAAGACTTCGGCCGTTTCCGAGTCCACGAAGTCCCCGTCCTCGATGTAGCGGTAGAGACTGCCCGAGAAGCCGCCCGAAAGGTACGGCTGCCACGCTCCTCCCGGCGGGAGGAAGCGGAAGCGGACGCCGAGATCGAGGTCGGTGGCGTCGAGACCGGTCGCATGGACGATCTCGCTCCCGTCGTCGAAGGTGAGGTCCCGATAGGAAGTGTCGAAGGCGGTCTCGCTCCATTCGGCGCCGAAGAACACATCCAGCCGCGGATGGACGGTGAAGGCGATCTCGGCGCCGAAACCCCCTTCGAACTCTTCGACCGGGGTCTGCCCGAAGTCGGCGGCGTTGGCGGTGAACAGGTCGCTCCCCGCTTCGTGGAGATAGCGAAGCGCGCCGTGGAACGAGAGCGCGGCGCGGGTCTCGCCGCCCCCGCGCGCGGCGCCCCGGCCGGCTCTCGAGCCGCCGCGTCTCGGCGGCTGCTCCCCGTCGTCCGCCGCCGCGGCGAACGCGGGCGCGCCGAGCGCGAGCGGCGGGGCGGCGATGAGGGCGGCGGTGAAGACGGCGAGGAAGGCGAAGGCGAGGTGGCGGGGGAACCGCATGTCGGGGAGTCCTTTCTGTCTTGGCGGGAACGAGGCGCCGGCGGGATGCGCCGGGCCCTCCCGCAGGGAGCGAGTCCCGGCGACGGGAGTTTCCGGTCGCCGCGGCGCCAAAAATCGCAACCGTCGTACCACCCCCGGCCGAGGCCCGCTCGGGTCAGGTCGGGCCGGTTTCCTCCAGCAGCCGCAACAGCCGCTCGTGCACGGCCCCGTTGGTCGCGAGCAGGTTCGGGCCGCCGTTCGCGAACCGGCCGCCGGCGTAGTCCGTGACCCGGCCGCCCGCCTCCCGGACGATCAACTCTCCCGCCGCCGTGTCCCAGGCGTGGAGGGCCTCTTCCCAAAAGCCCTCCAGCCGGCCGGCGGCCACCCAGCAGAGGTCGAGCGCCGCCGAACCGGCGCGCCGCACCGACCGGACGCTCCGCATCATGGCGGAGAACCGGGCGAGCGCGCGCGCCAGAGCCTCCGTCTCGTAGGGGAACCCGGTGGCGAGCAGCGACTCCCGGAGTTCCCCGGTGGAGGAGACGGAGATCGCGGCCCCGTCCAGCGTCGCCCCGCGCCCCGCCTCGGCGGCGAAGGTCTCGTCCCGGAGGGGGTCCGCGACCGCGCCGGCGCGGGTCTCCCCGCGCTCTTCGTAGGCGACGGAGACCGAGAACACGGGGAAGCCGTGGGCGAAGTTCGTCGTGCCGTCGAGGGGGTCCACCAGGAACCGGCGGTCCTCGCGGCGCCCCGCGACCCGGCCCCGCTCTTCGGCCAGGATCGGAACCTCCGGGAAGTCGCGGCGCAGTCGGGCGATGACGACCTCTTCCGCCCTCCGGTCCACCTCGGTGACCAGGTCCACGGGGCCCTTGAAGCGGACGCCCAGGTCGCGGACGCCGCGCGCTTCGTGGGCCTCCCGGACGACCTCCGCCCCGGCGAGAGCGGCGGCGGCGCACGCGCGCCCGACCGCCGTCTTCATGCGGCGTCGCCCGCGGCGCGCCGCTCGGCTCGGCTCAGGACGCCGGCGCGGCGTGGCGGTGCACCAGCCGCACCCGGGTGCCGCCGCCGGGGGCGCGCGACCAGCGGACCTCGTCCATGAACTGCCTCATGAAGAAGATGCCGCGGCCGCTGGCCTTCAGCAGGTTGTCTTCGGCGAGCGGGTCGGGCACGAGTTCCGTGTCGAAACCTTCTCCCTCGTCCTCGACCGAGACCGCGATCTCCCCGGACGCCGCTTCGGCCCCGCACCCGGCGCCGGAGGCCCCGGCCCCGGCGGTCTCGATGCGCATCCGCAGGCGCTTCGCCGGATCCATCCGGTTCCCGTGGCGCATCCCGTTGGTCACCGCTTCCCGCACCGCCGCCTCCATCCAGTGGGTCGCGTCCGTGTCGCAGCCGAGTTGGCGGCAGTGCCGCCCGAAGACCCCGAGCAGCACTTCGACCCACTCGATCCGGGTTTCGACATCGAGGAAGACCGTCATCCGCCGCCCTCCGGAACCCCGGGAACCGGGACGGCGCCGGCATCGCCGGCTTCGGGCAGCGGGCAGAGTTCGTACTGCGGCTCCGCGAGGCTCGGCGTGTCTTCCACGACCACCATCGCCCCGATCACGCTCCGGATCTCCCCGAGCAGCGCGGACCGCCTCAGCGCCGACGCCACCTCGGGAGCGGCGCGGACCAGGAGGCCCGGCCCGAACTCCGCGGCCTTCTTCTGGGTCCGGCTGAACACCTCGCGGCAGACCGCGCCCAGCGAGGCGACCTTGCCCACGCCCCGGCAAGCCGGGCAGGCCGCGAGGAGCGCGGTCTCCAGACTGGGGCGGTCCTTCTTCCGGGTCAGGACCGCCACGCAGGTGTTCCGGTCGAGCGGGGAGAGGCGGGTGGCCTCGGGGTCCCGCTTCAGGTGTTTCGAGAGGGACTGGAACACGCGCTCCCGGTTCGCCGCGTCCTTCATGTCGATGAAGTCGATCGCGACGATGCCCCCGTGGCCGCGCAGCCGCAGTTGGCGGGCGATCTCCCCGGCCGCTTCGAGGTTCACCCGGGTGGCGCTCTCCTCCGGCTCGCTGGCCTCGCTGGCCTTCCCGGAGTTCACATCCACGGTAACCATCGCCTCGGTCTGTTCGATGACGATCGTGCCGCCGGAGGGCAACTTCACATGGCGGCGGGCGGAACGCCGGAGCGCGGCCTCGACCGCGTACTCCTCGAAGATCGGGTAGTTGCGGGAGTAGAGCCGCACCTTGTGCTCCATCCGCGGCAGGAACTGGCGGACGAAGTTCACGATCTGCCCGTAGAGGTCGTCGCAGTCCACCCGGATCGCGTCGAAACCGGCCGACAGGACATCCCGGATGTAGCGGAACACCAGCGGCAACTCGGGTCGGAGGCACGCCGGCGGCCCGGACAGACTCTCGCGCCGGATCGTTTCCCAATCCCGCTCGATGCGGGAGATGTCGGCGGCGAGCGTCTCTTCGTCGCTCTGCTCCGCGGCCGGCCGCGCCTCCCACTCCCCTTTCATGGTCGTCTGCCGGGAGACCAGCGCGGCGACCCGCACCCGCTCCCTCGGACCGAAGACGCCGCGCTCCGTCGTGACCCCGGTCTCCGCGAAGGGACGGAAGTTGAAGCACCGGCCCTGCAGGTTCAGCCGGCAGGTGAGCCGGTACCCCTTCCGCGCCAGCGGTTCCCGGGTGACCTGGACGAGCACCACCCGCCCCGGCTCGAGGAACTCCTCGATCCGGGACTTCTCGCCCCCCGCGGCGCCGTTCCCGGCGGCGTCGCCGGTGAACGCCGCCGCGGCGCCCGAAGGGATCTGGTCCACCTGCAAGAACGCGTTCCGGTGGAGGCCGATGTCCACGAACGCCGACTGGGTGGACGGCGCCACCCGCTGCACGCGGCCCCGGTAGATCCCGTTCAGGACATTCTGCTCGGAATGGTGCTGGAGGCCGAGTTCCACGACCTCCCCGTCCTCGAGGAGCGCGATGCGCGTCTCCCCGGGAAGACTGTTGACGATCAGTTCGCGTGGCACGGGCGCCTTCGTTCCTTCCTGCTCCCTTTTTCCCGCGCCTCTTCCGATTCCGCGGTCCGGGGCGCTCGGCTGCCCGGAGACCGGCCCCGCCCGATCGGGGACGCCCTGCTCAAGGGAAACGCGCGCCGGCGTCCGGCGCGCAAGGCAGCCTAGCACGGCGGCCCCCGGCCGGACCGCCCGGCGGGAGGCTCAGCCGGGATTCGTCCCGCGGTGCACCGCGGCGGCCAGCCCGAGCGCCGCGCCGGTGACCAGGAGCGAGTTGCCGCCGTAACTCAGCAACGGGAGCGGGAAGCCCTTCACCGGCACGAGGCCGGCCACCATGGCGATGTTGTAGAGCGTCTGGCTCAGCAGCATGAAGAAGACCCCGCCGGCGAGCAGCGCCCCGAGTTGGTCGCCGGCCGAGGCCGCGTCCGCGGCGATGGAGAGCAGGAGCGAACCGAGCCAGAGGTAGAGGCAGAGCACGGCCACGACGCCGAGGAAGCCGAATTCCTCGGCGAGCACCGCGAAGATGAAGTCGGTGTGCGGCGCCGGGAGGAACTGGTACCCGGTCTGGGAGCCTTCGAGCCAGCCGGCGCCGAAAAAGCCGCCGGACCCGACGGCGATCGAGGCCTGGAGGGTCTGGTACCCGGCGCCGAGCGGATCGCTCTCCGGGCTCAGGAACGCGAGCAGGCGTTCGCGCTGGTACCCGCGGAGCCCCCAGAACCAGGCGGCCGGAACGAGCACGACGCCGGCGGCCGCCGCCACGCGCAGGTGCTTCCAGCCGAACAGGCCCCCGAGCGCCGCCATGCCGAGGGCGGTGACGGTCAGGATGGCGGCGCTTCCGAGGTCGGGCTGCGTCGCCACCGCGAGCACCAGCGCCGCCGAAGCCGCCGTCCAGGCGGCCACCGCCTGCCGGCTGAGCGTTTCCCGGGCCGAGCGGGCGATGAGTTGGGCCAGGAGGAGCACCAGCGCCAACTTCGCCAATTCGCCGGGCTGGACGGTGATCGCGCCGAGGTCGAGCCACCGCCGGGTGCCCGCGCGGAGGCCGGCCGCCAAGGTGGCGTAGGCCGAGAGCCCCAGCACCACGGCGAAGAAGACCGGGGAAAGCCGGGCCAGCCGGCGGTAGTTCACCCGCGAAGCGAGGAGTCCCAATCCGGCGCCCAGCCCGATCCGCCACAGGTGGTCGGCGAAGTCCAGCGAAGCGCCGAAACTGCGAAGCGCGCTGTAGAGCGCCGGCAGCGAGACCAGGCAGAGAAGGCCCGCCGCCGCCGCGAGCCGCAGGTCAGTTCCCGGACGAAAGCGCGGTGTCATCCGTCCCCCCCGCCGGCCGCGGCCGGTCGAAGTACGCCTCGAAAAGGGCGCGCGCCACCGGGCCGGCCGCCGCTCCGCCGCCGCCGCCGTGCTCCACCACCACGGCGACCGCGATCTCCGGCGCCTCGAAGGGCGCGAAACCCACGAACCACGCATGGGTCCGCAACTCGGGCGCGCGCTCTTCGTCCTCCCCCTCCACGCGCTCCGCGTTCGCCACCTGCGCGGTGCCGGTCTTTCCCGCGACCGCGAAGCCCCGGATCCCGGCCCGCCGCGCCGTGCCCGAGGTGACCGCGGCGCGCATTCCGGCCCGGATCATCTCCAGGCGCTCCTCGGGGAACCCCTCGACGACGCGCGGCGGAACCGGCTCCACCAGCCGGGGGGTGTGGAGGGTCCCGCCGGCGGCCACCGCCGCGACCAGCCGGGCCATCTGGATCGGCGTCACCTGGACCGCCCCCTGCCCTACGGCGACGGAAGCGGTTTCGCTGGCGTACCACCTCTCCCCCTGCGTCCGCCGCTTCCACTCCCGGGTGGGAAGCAACCCCGGCGCTTCGTTCAGCAGGTCCACGCCGGTGGCCTCGCCGAGCCCGAACGCTCCCGCCCAGTGGGCGATGACATCCACATCCAGCGACTCCACCAGGCGGTAGAAGAAGACATTGCAGGACTTCGCGAGCGCCTCGACCAGGTCGAGTTCCCCGTGCCCGGAAGCCAGGTGGCAGCGGAAGGTGCGGCCGGCGACCCGCGCGCTCCCCCGGCAGCGGAACCGGGTCGTCTCGTCGGCGACCCCCTCCGCGAGGGCCGCCGCCGCGGTGACCAACTTGAAGGCGGAGCCCGGCGGGTAACGACCCTGCACCGCCCGGTTGAGGAGCGGCGCCCGCGGATCGGCCACGAGGCTCCGGAAGTGGCCGGGATCGCGGCGGCGCCAGTGCGGGTCGGGGGCCGGGAAACTCCCGATCCCGAGCACTTCGCCGCTTCGCGGGTCCAGCGCGGCGAAGGCCCCGGCCCGGCCGTCGAACGCCGCCGCCGCGGCCTCCTGGAGGCCGGCGAGAACCGTGAGCCGGACGGTGCCGCCGCGCACCGGATCCGCGCGAACCGACCGGGTCAGCACGACCTGCCGCGAATTCACCACGGTGCGGTGGTGGCCGTCGGCGCCGCTGAGCACCGCGTTGTACACCCGCTCGACGCCGTCCTGCCCGACCAGGTCGCCGGAGGCGGACTCGATGAATTCCTCGAGCAGCAGTTGGGCCCGGGTCACTTCCCCGACATACCCCAGCAGGTGCGCGGTGGCGGGGCCCAGGGGGTAGCGGCGCGCCGGCACGAAGTCCACGCGCACGCCGGGCAGATCGCGGCGCCGGGCCTCGTACCAGGCGGCTTCCCCCAGGTCGAGTTGCGATTCGACGACGACCGAGCCGCGCGAGGCGCGGGAGGTCCAGCCGTCGAGATCCCCCTCGTCCTCCGGAAGTCTCCCCAACTCCGCGAGGCGTCCGAGGCCCGTCCGGTCGGCGAACAGCGTGAACGAGGGCTCGCTCTCCGCGAGCACGACGCCGTCGCGATCGGTGACCAGGCCGCGCGGCGCCCGCAGCCGCTCGGTCTGCAGGTGGTTTTCCTGGGCGAGCCGCGCGTACTCCTCGCCGCGCGCCACCTGCAGGTTCCAGAACCGGAACGCCAGGACCACGACGGCCAACCAGAGCGGCGCCCGCAGCAGGAGCAGGCGGCGGCGGATGCTGCCGGGCGCGGCGCCGGGATCCCTCACGGCGCCCCGCCCCCCCCGGCCCCGGACCCGTCGCGGTCGAGCCGGCCGCGAAGCCCTCCGGGAAACGCCGTCGGCCCCTCGCCCGGCAGGACGAATTCCGACCGCCTCTTCCGCAGGACCCGCAGGACCGCCAGGCCGTAGCCGACCGTGATCGGGAGACCGAGCGCGGCGGCCCCGAACCGGGTTCCGCCGGCGCCGCGGACGCCGGTGACCTCCGCGAGCAGCCACACCACGACCTGGTCGGCGATGCCCGCGCCGAGGATGACCACCGCGGCCTGGCCGGTGGGCGCGCCGAACAGGCGCTCCCCGATCCGCGCCACGCCGTACCCGACGAGCGGCTTGGAGAAACCGCGCATCCCCAGGATGCCGGTGGAGAACGAGTCCTGGAGCAGGCCGGCCACCGCGCCGGACGAAATCGCCGCGGTCGGGCCGTGGACGAGGGCGACAGCGGCGACCGTGGAGAGGATGAGGTCCGGCCCGGCCCCGAGGATCCCTCCGAAGAGCAGCAGCACCGTCTGCAGGAAGAAGGCGGCCAGGATCGCGGCCCCGATCCGGGCGGCGGCGCGGAGGCGGTCGGCGCTCGGGGTCACTCGGGCGCCGCCCCCTGCGCCGGCGCGGGAGGAACGCCGCTTCCGGGGGCATCCGCCGCTTCGGGCTCGGACTCCTCCGGGAACGGCGCTTCCACCGGGTCGAGCAGGAAGACCCGCTCCAGCGAGTCGAAGTCGGCCGCCGGCTCCACGAGGATGTCGAGCAGCATCCCGGCGCCGCGCCGCACGCGCGCGACCCGGCCGATGGGCAGCCCCTTGGGGTACATCCCGTCGAGTCCGCTCGAGATCACGTCTTCGCCGACGACCACATTCTGGCCCACCGGCACATAGTCGAGGCGCAGCGCGTCCCCTTCGTCCTCGTTGAACCGCGCCGCCCGGACGATGCCCCGCACGCGGCTCTCGGCGGTGAGCGCCGCCGCCGCGGCGGTGGGCGCGAGCAGCAACTCCACCTGCCCGGCGTTCGGCGCCGCCGCCACCAGCCGGCCGAGGAGCCCGGAGGCGGACATCACCGGCGAATCGGCGCGCACCCCGTGGATCCGTCCCCGGTTCACCGTGATGCTCCGGTCGAGCGGCGACGCGGCGAAGCCGATCACCTCGGCCGGGACGGGCTCGCCGACCCCGAAGGACTCGGCGTCGAACGCGGTGAAGCCCCGCGCCCGCGCCCGCATCCCCCGCTCCACGGTCAGTTCCCACTCCAGCCGGGCGACCCGCCGGGCGAGTTCGTCCCGCTGGTCGCGCACCCCCCGGGCGTCGCTGACCGCCCCGCCGAGCGACCAGACGCCCCGCGCCGCCCCGGTGACCGCGTCCTGGCCCCCGGCGAGGACCGTCATCAACCCGTCCCGCACCACGGAGTTGTGGGATCCCGTCCGCACATGGAAGGTCAACCCGAGGAAGTTCGCCGTGAGCACGAGGGCCAACGCGGCGAGATGGCGGCGCTGGCGCATCGCCCCGCCCTCCCCCTAGCGGCCCGTGGAAGAAGCGCCGCGCCGCGGAACCGGACGGCGACTCGGCGCCCTCCGGTCGGGGAGCGGAGGGCGGGGCGCTCTTTCCACGGGCCTCTCCCTAGTTGGCGTCGGTGACCTCGTGGAGCAGGTCGAGGCGTTCGAGCAGGATTCCGGCGCCGTTCACCACGCAGTCGAGCGGGTTGTCGGCGACCCGCACCTTCAGGTTGGTCTCGTCGGTGATGCGTTCCGGCAGCCCCCGCAGCATCGCGCCGCCGCCGGTGAGCACGATGCCGTTCTGCACCAGGTCGGCGGAGAGTTCGGGCTCGGTCTGCTCCAGCACCTCGGAGATGGCGCGGAGGAGTTGGCGCAGCGGGAGCGCCAACCCCTCGCGGATGTTCTCCTCGGTGACCGAGATCGTGCTCGGCGCCATCCGGGAGAGGTCCCGCCCGCGGATCACCAGCGCCTCGCGCGGCTGGCCCATCGGACGGGCGCTGCCCAACTCCATCTTGATGCGCTCGGCGGTGCGCTCGCCGACCAGGAGGCCGTGCGACCGGCGGAGGTATTCGACGATGGCCTTCGTGAACGCGTCGCCGGCGGTGCGCACCGAGGTGCCGCTCGCGATGCCGGAGAGCGAGATCACCGCGATGTCGGAGGTGCCGCCGCCGATGTCCACGACGCACCGCCCTTCCGGGCTCGACACCACCAGCCCGGCGCCCACCGCCGCGGCGATCGTCTGGTCCACCAGGAAGACCTCGCTCGCCCGGGCCCGCAGGATGGAGTCGCGCACCGCCCGCCGCTCCACCGGGGTGATCTTGAGCGGCACGCCCACCACCATGCGGGGCGCCGCCCAGCGCTTCCGGCCGATCGCCTTCAGGACGAAGTGGCTGATCATCCGTTCGGCGGCCTCGAAGTCGGCGATCACGCCGTCCCGCATGGGCCGGATGGTCTTGATGTGGCCGGGTGTCTTGCCGACCATCGCGTACGCCTCGGAGCCGACCGCCTCGACCCGCCGGGTGGCGGTGTTGAACGCGACCACCGAGGGCTCGCGGAGGATGATGCCCTCGTCCTGCGTGAAGATCAGGGTGTTCGCCGTCCCCAGGTCCATGGCCAGGTCCACGGAGAACAGGCTGAGGAGGGAGCGGAACAGGGGCATCGGAGTGGGTCGCGGGCTCGGCCGTTTCGGGAATCGGGCGCCTCGGGGCGGACGCCGGCGCCGGCCGGCGCGCCGGGGCTCGCCGCGGGCGGCGGCGGGCGGCCCGCTCCCCGCCGTCGGCCTCGCCGCCGGCCGCCGGGAAAGGTTACCAGTCTCCCCGTCCGCGACCGGCGGCCGGCAGCCGGAAATCGGTACTATGGGGGGTTCTCATGATCCTCGAGTACTTCCGCAACCGCCGCTCCGTCGGCTGGTTCCTGGGCGCCGGACTGCTGTTGCTGGTGATCGTCGCTTTCGTCGCCCTGTACTTCCCCGATTTCATGGGGGACCCGGCGACCGCGGCGCTCCGCCGGGAGGTGGCCTGGGTGGACGGCGAGCCCATCGCCGCTTCCGAATTCCTCGACCGCTACCGCCAAGCCTCCCGCTCCTACCAGGAGCAGAGCGGCGGGCAGTTCTCGCCGGCGCTCGCCCGGCAGATCGGCCTTCCCGACCAGGTGGCCGCCGAGTTGGTGCGCGACCGGATCCTGAGGCTCGAGGCCGCCCGGCTCGGGCTCTTCGTCTCCGACACCGAAGTCAGCGCCTTCATCACCGAGTCCCCGTCTTTCCAGCGGGACGGCGTCTTCGTCGGGCGCGACGCCTACCTGGCGACCCTGGCCTCCGCCCGCGTGAGTCCCCGCGACTTCGAGGCCTCGCTCCGGCAGGACCTCCTCTCGATGAAACTGCAGCGCCTGGTCACCCAGTCGCCGCATGTCTCCGATCTGGAACTCGAAGAGGAGTACCGCCGCCGGAACGAGAACGCGGCGCTCGATGTCTGGTTCGTGGACGCCGCCGGCCGCGCGGCGGGCATCGAAATCGGGGAGGACGAAGCCCGCGAACGCTACGAGGAGGACCCTTCCGCGTTCGAGACTCCGGTCCGGCGGCAGATCCGCTTCTTCACCCTGTCGGCGGCGTCGCTCGCCGACGAAGTCACCGTGAACCGGCGGGAGATCCAGCGGCACTACAACCGCAACCTCTTCCAGTACCAGCAGGGCGAGCAGGCCGAGGCGAGCCACATCCTGCTCACCCCGGAGTCCGAGGAGGACGAAGAGGCGAGCCGGGAACTGGCCGCCCGGCTCGCCGACCGCGCCCGGGAGGGCGAGGACTTCGCGGAACTCGCCCGGGCGCACTCCGCGGACGAAGCGACGGCGGAAGCCGGGGGCTCGCTCGGGGTCTTCGGGCCGGAGGAGATGCTGCCGGAATTCTCGAACGCGGTCTTCGCCATGGCGCCCGGCGAGATCAGCGACCCGATCCGCACCGACTACGGCTTCCATGTGGTGCGCCTGGAGAGCCGCGCCGCGGCGGAGACCCGGGAACTCAGCGAGGTGGAGACCGAGATCGAATCGCAACTGCGGAACGAGAAGGGCGCCGAGCGCCTGAACGAAGTCGTGCTGGAACTCGAGACCCGGGTCGGCGGGGCCGGCGACCTGGACGAACTCGCCGAGGGGTACCCGCTGCTCGTCCCCCAGGAGTCCGGGTTCTTCGCCGAGGACGGCGAAGTCGCCGAGATCGCTTCGGCGGAAGCCGCCGCGCTCGCCTTCGCGGCGGAAGTCGGCGAGGTGGTCGGCCCGGTGCGGCTGCCGACCGGTTTCGCCTTCTTCCGGGTCCTGGCCGAGCGCCCCCCCTATGTGCCCGAGTTCGAGGAAGTCGAAGACGACCTCCGGGAGGATCTCCGCGAGGAGCGCGGCCGCCGGCTCGCCGCCGAGGCGGCCGCGGAAATCGCCGCCGCGGCCTCCGCCGGGCGGCCCGCCGCCGAGGATCCGACCCCGGTCGAGAGTTGGTTCCGCGGCAGTCCGCTCGGCCCGGCCGGGCTGTTGCCGACGGTCGAAGGAGCGGTCTTCTCCGCCGAGGTGGGCGAAGTGGTGGGGCCGCTCGAGTCCGACCGCGGCTACGCCGTCGTGCGCGTGAACGGCAAGGCCGGATTCGCCGAGGAAGTCTTCGAGGAGCAGAAGGACCGGTTCCGCGCCCAACTCGCCGAGGAGAAGAGACAGCGGCACTGGGCCGCCTTCCTGGAAGCGGCGGCCGGGCGGCACTCCGTCGAGGTGGATCGGCAGGCGATCCACGACCTGATCGGGTGACCGGCGGTGGATCGGGAAGTCCGCGAGCGCGACGGGGTCGCGATCCTGGAACTGAACGGACGGCTGGTGGACGGCGGCGCCGACCGGGAACTCCGGGAGGCGGTCGAGGAACTCGTGGACTCGGGCCGGGTGCGGATCCTGCTCGACCTGCGGGGCCTGACCTCGATAGACAGTTGCGGGCTCGGGGAACTCGTCGCCTCCGGGCGCCGGGTGCGGGAAGCCGGGGGAGCGCTCCGCGCCCTCTACCCGCAGGAGCGGGTGCTGCGCGTGCTCGACCTGACACGCGTGCTGCCGCTCTTCGAGTTGTTCGAGACCGAGGACGCCGGGATCGAGAGTTTCCGTCACGGCGCCCGGAAATCCGCCGAAGCCTGAAACCGGTCGGCGCGCCGGACGAGGCGCGCCCGCGTCGGGTGACCGAGCCGGCGGCGCGGGAAGGGCCCGGGCCGGGGCTGGATCGGCCGGGAGCCGGGGCGCGGGCGTGATCCCCGTCTCCGAAGCACTCCGGATCGTCCTCGAGCGGACGCCGGAAGCGCCGCCGGAGGAGGTCCCGATCTCCCGCGCCGCCGGGCGGGTGCTGCGCGAGACCGTGCGGGCCGACCGGGACTTCCCCCCGTTCGACCGCGCCGCGGTGGACGGTTACGCCGTCCGGGCCGCCGACCTCGCCTCCGGCGAAGCGCGCCTGCGGGTTTCGGGACTCTCCCGCGCCGGCCGGTCGCCGCGATTCGTCGTCCGGCCCGGCCGGGCGGGGGCGGTGATGACCGGAGCGCCGATGCCGGAAGGCGCGGACGCGGCGATCCCGGTGGAGCACACCGAGGAGGAAGGCGGCTTCGTTTCCTGGCCGCGTCCCGGCCCGGGGGCGGCGGGAGGCGCGCCGCCCGCCGCGGGAAGCCGGATCACCCGCCGGGGCGCGGAGGCCGCGGCCGGGAGCCTGCTCCTCGCTCCCGGCGCCCGCCTCACCGCCGCCGGAGCGGGCCTGCTGGCCGCTGTCGGCCGCACCCGGGTCTCGGTGGGGCGGCGCCCGAGCGCGGCCATCGTCTCCACCGGGGACGAACTGGCGCACCCCTCGGCGCGGCGGATCGGCCCGGCCCGGATCCGGGACGCGAACTCCTGGCTGCTCGCCGCCCGGTGCCGCGCCTGCGGGCTGGAAACCCGGCGGCTGGGCATCGTCCGCGACCGGCCGGAGGCCCTCGCCTCCGCGATTCGCCGGGGGCTGGAGGCCGAGATGCTCTTCCTCTCCGGGGGCGTCTCCGCCGGCCGGTTCGATCATGTGGAGGAAGTCCTCGCCGCCGCGGGGGTCCGCCTGCTCATCACCGCGGTGGCGATCCGCCCCGGGAAGCCCTTCGTCTTCGGCGCCGCCGAGCCCCCCGGGAGGACGCTGGTCTTCGCCCTGCCCGGCAATCCTGCGTCCGCCCTGACGACCTTCGAGGTGTTCGCCGCGCCGGCGATCCGGCGGTTCGAGGGGCTCTCGGCGCCGGCGCCGGCGCCGGTCCGGGCGTCCCTCGGGGGCGCGCTCCCCGCCGCCGGCCCGCGGCGGGCCTACCTTCCGGCGCGGCTCACCGCCGAGCCGGACGGATCGTTGCGGGCCTTCCCCATCCGCTCGCGGGGCTCCGGCGACCTCTCCGCGCTCGCCCTCGCGAACGGGCTGGTGATCCTTCCCGAAGGGCGGGACCCGGCTCGGCCGGGTGAAGAGGTCTCCGTGCTGCCGCTCGACGCCGGCCCCGACCCCGTCGGGGAGGGCGGCGGATGGCATGATCCCCGCGAATGAGCGAGGCGGGCGCGCCGGCGGCGGGGTCGAGCGGGGGGCTGACCCACCTGGGGCCGGACGGCGGCGCCCGCATGGTGGACATCGGCGGCAAGCCGGTGACCGCTCGGGAAGCGGTGGCGGAGTCCTTCGTCTCGGTCTCCCCCGCCGCCCTCGCCGCCGCCCGGAGCGGCAACGCCCCCAAGGGGAGCGTCCTGGAGACCGCCCGGCTCGCCGGGATCTCCGGGGCCAAGGCCTGTTCCTCGCTCATTCCCCTCTGCCACCCGCTGCTGCTCGACCACGCCGAGGTCTCGGCCGAGTTCCGGCCGGACGGGATCCGGCTGGTGAGCCGCGTTTCCTGCCGGGGCGCCACCGGCGTCGAGATGGAGGCGCTGACCGCGGCGGCGGTCGCCGCCCTCGCGGTGGTGGACATGTTGAAGGCCCTCGACAGAGGCATGGTCATCGAGCGGGTCCGGCTCCTCGAGAAACGGGGCGGCGCGGCGGGCTCCTACCGGGCTGACCCGGGCTCCTACCGGGCTGACCCGGCCCCCGACCAATCCGGAGCGTGATGCCGCCCGCCGAGCCCCCGCCCGAGCCGGCCCCGATCGGGGAGCCCGAACCCCTCGCCGGCGGCGCGGCGGCGCGGCGGGAGGCGCTGCGGACGGTCGTGGAGTCGTTCGGGTCGGTGGTGGTGGCCCTCAGCGGGGGCGTGGACAGCGCCACCCTCGCGGTCTTCGCGCACCGCGTCCTCGGGCGGCGGAGCCTCGCCGTGACCGGGGTCAGCCCGGCCCTGTCCGCCCACTCCCGGGCGCTCGTACGGGCCCTGCTGGCGGAGCATCCGATACCGCACCTCTGGCTCCGCACGGACGAGATGGACGCCCCCGGCTACCGGGAAAACGGGCCGGATCGGTGTTTTTTCTGCAAGGACACGCTCTACGCCGCGCTCGCCGGCCTCGCCGAGCGCCGCGGGTTCGCCTTCGTGCTCGACGGCGAAAACGCGGACGACGCCGGCGATGTGCGCCCGGGAAGGCGCGCCGCGGCCGCGCGCGGCGTCCGCTCCCCGCTCCGGGAGGCCGGCCTCGGGAAGTCGGAGGTGCGCGCCCTGGCGCGGTCGCTCGGCGTCCCTACCGCCGAGGAACCGGCTTCGGCCTGCCTCTCTTCCCGGATTCCGCGGAACATCCCCATCACGGCCCCCCTCCTGCGCCAGGTCGAGGCCGGCGAAGCGGCGGTTCGCGGCTGCGGGTTCGGTCGGCTGCGGGTGCGCCACGAAGGCGGCCTCGCCCGCATCGAGTTGCCGCCGGCCGACATCCCCCGCGCGCTCGCGCCGGAGGTCCGCCGACGCCTCTCCGCCCGACTGTCCGACCTGGGTTTCCGGCAGGTCGCGGTGGACCTCCGGGGCTACCGCCCGGCGGGCCTCGCCACCCCGGCCGACCCGGTTCGGGACCTGGCCTGGCTCGTCGGCGGCCCCGCGCCGCCGCCCGGCCGACCCGGACGAGCCGGCTGACCGGCGCGGCCGGCCGGAACCGCGCGGTGCCGCTCGAAGTCCGCATCGTCGCGGACGCCGACGAGGACGACGGCAGCGGGCGCGCGGTCGAGGTCCGGCTGACCGCCCGCCGGCGCGCGGACGAGGATCCGGTGGAGGACTCCCGCCTCTTCGCGTCCGGCGACCTCCCGGAGGTCCTCGCCGCCGTGGAGGAGTTCGTGGAGCGGCATCGGGACGCCCTCCCCGAACCCCGGAGATGCGCCTGCCGCCGGTGCGACCGGGTGTTCGACCCGGCTGCGGCGGCGGAAGCGGGCAGCGGGAGCGCGTACCCGGCGGCGCGAAGAAGACCCTTCGTCTGCCGGGAATGCCGGGAGGAAGCGCTCTCGGCGCCGCCGCCGGGAGCGGGTCGGTCGTCCCCGGACGCCGGGGCGCCGAACGGCGCCGGGGCGGAAGTCGTCTTCCTCGGGACCGGGAACGCCCACGGCGCCGCCGGGCGGCTGCCGGCGGCGATCTTCCTCCGCGCCCGGGGGCGGCGCCGGGGCGTGCTGCTCGACGCCGGACCCGGCTGCTCGGCGGCGCTCCGGCGCGAGGGCCTGACCTCGGACGACCTCGGCGCGGTGGCGCTCAGCCACTTCCACGGCGACCACTTCGCCGGCCTCCCGTTCCTCGAACTCGACGCGGCGAACGCCGGCCGCAAAGACCCGCTGGCCGTGTTCGCCCCGCCGGGCGCGCGGGAGCGCGTCCGGGCCCTGCGACGGTGCTGCTACCCCTCCCTCGACCCGCTCCCCTTCCCCCAGCCGGTGGAAGAGTTGCTGCCCGGCGAAACGGCGCCGCTCCCGGCGGCCTGCGGCCCCGGTTCGTTGTCGGCGCGTGCCGCCGCGCACCAGGAGCGCGCCTGGGCGCTCGGCTACACCCTGCGGATCGGCGGCCGAACCGTCATCTACTCGGGAGACACCGCCTGGAGCGCGCGGACGGCCCGGGTCGCCGCGGGCGCCGACCTCCTCCTCCACGAGTGCTCGGCGCTCGATCCCCTGCCCGGCCATACCTCCCTGAAGGAGATCGCCGCCGACGCGGACGGCATCCGGGCCCGGCGCACCGTGCTCGTCCACTGCGACGAGGAGGTGCTCGCCGCGGAGACGCCCTTCGAGTGCGCCCACGACGGGCTGCGGCTCGGGATCTGACCGCCGCCGCGGGGGTGGAGGAGGCGCCGCCCGGCGCCCCTCCGGCCTAGTTCTCGGACCGGGAGGAGCCCGCGGCGTCCTTCGCCGCTTCGCCGGCTTCGTCGGAATCGGAGGCCGACGACCCGCCGATGCTCTTCATGGACTTGCGGAAGTTGCGGATGCCCTCGCCGAGCCCCGCTCCCAACTGCGGCAGTTTGGACGCGCCGAAGATGAGGATCACGATGCCGAGGATGATCAGCAACTCCGTGGCGCCGAACGGCCCGAGGAGCAGGATCTGGGGGAACGCGGCGGCTGTCATGGGCCGATTCTACTCCGCGCCGACGCCTGACAGCCCGTGGAAAAAGCGCCCCGCCGTCCACTCTTCGACGCGAGGGCGCCAAGTCCGCGTTCGGTTTCGCGGCGGGGCGCTCTTCCCACGGCCCGGCGGCGCGAATCGCTGCGCGATTCCCCCCGTGACGGGAGCCATTAGAAACGGCACGGATTGCCGTTGTATTTGGCACGGCCCGGAACCAGCCGCGCAAAGGCGCTCGATACCGCGCAATAGTGCGCGGGGCAACGACTTAGGAGCGGTCGGCGGCGCGGCGGCGGGGGCGTGCTATGAGCGAAGGGGACTCAATGCTCATACCCCTCGAACGCGGGACATGCAGCCGTTGTAAATGGCACGATTCAACGACCGTTCAAAGACGCTTATCCCCATGGTGCCGTTGGCCTTGAAGGGTGTTCCCGCATCGCGCGACGCGGGACATCCCGCCCTCGGATCGCGGAGTTAGATGTCCCGCGATCGCGGGACATCGGTCGGATGTCCCGCGTGATGTCCCGCGTTCGCTTCGGGGGCTCGCGAGGCGGGGCTGGTTCCCGCCGGGCGGGGTCGCTCAAGGCGCCGTCGGCGCGCGCGACGGCGGGAGATCGAGTATCGAGGTCGGGGGCGGGCGCCGCGGTTCGCGGCGGCGGGCTCACTCGATCCGGTCGGCGCTGATCCAGCCGCTCACGAGGTCCGCCGCGGCGTCGAGGTCGCGGTCGTCGAAGGCGGCGCGGAGGCGGGCCAGCGACCGGCGGCGGGGCTGGTTCTCGGCGTGCTCGAAGGCGCGGATGACGACCCGGGGTTGCGGTTCGGTGAAGCCCAGTTCGGCCTGCGCCTCGAGGGCGGAGCGGTCGCGGGGCGGCGGCGTCCCGATCCCCCGGCGGGCGCCTTCCTCTCCCAGCCTCCTGGCGTCGGCCTCTTCCTCGGCGGTGAGGGCGGGGAGTTGGTGGCGGAGGTAGAAGTCCGCCCACCACGAACGGGCGACCAGCGGGGCCATGACGGGGCTCTTGGACTTTCGCCGGCGGATGAGGCGGGGGCCGCCGCGGGGAGGGCGCAAGACCGGCGGCGCCCCGCGTTCAAGGATCCTGCTTGCGGAGGATCCGTTTGATCTGGGCTCGGGAGTAGCCCCAGCGGGCGCCCAGTCGGGCGGCCGGGACTCCCGCGGCGGCCTCCGCGACGACGCTGCGGTGGACCACGGCGCGGCGGGCGGCCGCGCAGCGGGGCACATCGATCTGCTCCCCGCCGCGTTCGGCGGCGAGGACGGAGAGGCTGGGACGCCCGATCTTGGCTACCAGCGGGTGGTCGGGGCCGGCCTTGCGCGGGACCGGCACATAGACGGTAGTTCCGCCGCAGGCGGCGACCAGCCGGAGGGCCACCGGGAGGCCGACATCGGCGGCGAGTTCGCGCACCGAGCGCGGGAGGAGGTCGGCGATCTCCGGAGTCGCGGACGCCGCCGCGAGCAGTGCCTCGGCGTCGAGCGGCGGGCCGGGGGCGCTCACGAGGCGGCCCGCTTCGCCTTGCGGATGCGGTCGTAGTTCAGCGCGGCGACCACCTTCCGCAGGTCCTCCGGCTTGGCCCATTCCAGCCGGGCCGGGGCGCGCGCCCCCAGTTGCCGGCGGAGGATGGCTTCGGCGTAGGCGACCGGGCGCTCGCCGAGCAGCGCGTGGACCTTGCGGAGCAGCGGGCCGCGCTCCGGGCCGGGGACCGGGCTCCGGCGGCCGAAGGCGCCGTCGGCGCGCATCCGGTCGAGCACCGCGCCCCGGCCCCGGGCGTTCAGCGCCCCGGCGGAGTCCTGCCCGCCGACCTCCCGGAGCAGGGTGCGGTAGGCGTCCTCGTCGAGCCCCAGCGCCTTCCGCCCGATGTGGATGCGGGCGAGTTCGGCGCGGCGGCGCTCCGCGGGCTTGCGGGCCATCGGCTCACCCCCGGCCGGTGCGCCGCGGCCGCGCCCCGCCGACAGCGCGGCCCGACGCCCCCGGGCGCCGGGCCGACCGCCGCCGCGGCACGACTCGCCCCGGCTACCCGGCCTCGCCGCCGGAGCGGCGGGCGTCTTCGAGCAGGGCCTCCACCACCTTCTCCACCTCGCCGTCGGTCGGCTTGATGACGACCGCGTCCCCGGTGTCCTCGACGGTCACCCCCAGCCGCTTCAGGTCGGAGGCGGGGAGCCGCGCCAGCGCGGCCCGCACCGGCGCCTCGGTGGTCTTGATGAGCACCGCCGCCTGCTCCGGGAAGTGGCGGCGGATCAGCGCGAGCAGCCGCTCCCGGTCCGCGATGACCAGCCGCCCCTTCTGCTTGGTGAAGCCGATCCGGACGCCCTCGATGACCAGGGTGCGGGGGCGGACGAAGGCATCGGGGTTGGCGGCGATGGCCGCTTCGAGTTCGCCGCGGGCGGCGGCGACCTCCTCGACCGAGCGGCGGATGGCCGGCAGGCGCTTGCGCCGGGCGGCGTCCACTTCCGCCCGGAGTCCGTCCACCCGGGAGCGGAGCGCCAGGCGCCGGGCCGCGTAGCGGCGGACGCGGGCCTCGATGTCAGCGAGCATGGCGCGCCTCCTCGACCCGGCGGACCAGCCAGCGCAGCCAGCGGGCGGCGGCGTAGGCCAGGGCGAACGCGAGGGCGGCGGCGGCCAGCAGGCCGACCGGCTCCCAGGGGACGCCCAGCAGCGCGAGGACCGCGCCGCCGATCGCCGCCAGCAGGAGGAAGACGGCGCCGGAGATGGCGGTGGAGATCAGCAGCACCTCGAGCACCAGGGCGTGCACCGGCTCGGAGGCCTCCGGCGCGGGCGGCGGCGGCGCGGCGGCCGCCCGCTCGCGGGCGCGGAAGCGGCGGACGCGGTCGCGCACCATCTCGCGCAACTGCCAGGGCCACTCCCGGATGGGCCGCCCCCGGCGGCCGGCGGTGGTGGGGTTGTCGTTCATGGGGTCTCCTCCCCGGGGCGTTCGAGCGCCCGGTCCAGGCGACGGCGGAGCGTGGCCAGCGCCAGCCGCTCCGCGTCCGTTGCGATGCGGCCGCGACCCAACACCGAGTCGAGCGCGGCCAGTTCCTCCGCCGGCGGGCGGAACCGCCGCCAGCGTCGAACCCATTCCTCCCGGCCTTCGATCCAGAAGACCTTCTTCCCGTCGTCCCGGACCCGCTCCCCCAGGTCCGCGCCGAACACCACCCGGAGATGGCGGAGCCAGCGCTGCGTCGTGCGATGCCCCATGCCGAGCGCGGACTGCAGGTCGGCGTAGGTGGCGCCGCGCCCGCCGCCCAGCAGCCGCATCAGCGTGGCCGCCTTGCGGACCGCGACCATCTCAGGCGGCTCCCGGCCCGCGCCGGCCGGCGCCGAGCCCGATGCGACCGGTGGCCCGGACCGCCGGCAACGGCGCCGCCGGCGGCGGCCAGGCGCGGGCCGGGAGCCGGGCCGGACACCTACTTGCCCGTTGTCGTTCGACCGTCCGCTGGACGGCCGACCGGAGCCGCGCCAGCCGGCGCCGCGCCCAGCGGAGATTCCAGGGCCAGCCCCATCGCGGGTCGTCGTAGATCGAGAGCGCGTCGGCGGCGACGCCGGCGCCCAGCAGGAGGGCGAGGCGGATGTGGCCCACCTAGGCGCCCCCCAGTTCTCGCCAGGCGGCGCGGACCTGGCTCTCGCCCACCGGCTCCCCGCCGGCGAACATGTGCGCCAGCCGCAGCGCCTTGCCCACGCTCCGCAGCGCCCCCGGCTGCAGACCGATCTTCCGCAGTTGCGGGCGCGCCCCGGCGGCGATCCCCCAGGCGTCCAGGAACGCCTCCAGGTCGCCCTTCGTCGGCCGCCCCAGCCGAACCCGCTTCCCGATCCGGCTGAACAGTTGGGCGAACTCCGCCGCCCGCCGCCCGCCGGTGATCCGGGCGTACACCAACTCGTTGCCCAGGATGGCGAGCCCCACCCCGGTGGCGTCGTGGATCCCCCGCAGCGCTTCGAGCGCCCGGGTGTCGAGGTGCTGGGCCTCGTCCACCACCAGCAGCCCGTCGGTGTCCGTCAGCCGGGCCACGATGTCGGCCTCGGTGCGGGCCGCGCCGGTGAACCGGGGCCGGAGCCCCAGCGCATGCGCCGTCCGCTCCAGGCAGGGGCACACCCCCCGGCAGGTCGCGGTCATGGTGGCGACCCAGGCGTTCGCCCGGGTCGCGGCGTAGTGGCGGGCGGTGAGGGTCTTGCCCGCGCCGGCGTCCCCGTAAACCACCGCCAGGTCGCCGGCGGCCTGCGCGTAGGCCAGCGCCGCCAGGACGCGGCGGGAGGAGGGCGTCTCCACCCAGCCCGGCGCCTCCGGCAGCCCGTCCCGCCACTTCGACCGCTCCGCCAGGGAGTCCAGCCAGCGGAGGATCCGGGCCTCCAGCCCCCGCTCGTCGGCGCCGTACTTCCCGGCGAACCAGGTGGAGAGCGCGGAGTCGGAGATGCCGATGGCTTGGGCCGCCTTCGCCTGGGAGAGCCCGGCCCGGGCCATGGCCGAGCGCGCCCGGTCGCGGAGCGTCGGAGCGCTCATCGCCCCCCGACCCCCCGGCTCGCGCGGCGCGTCGGCAGACCGATCACCAGGGCGTCGGTCAGCCGCTTCGCCGCCAGCCGCAGCCGCTCCGGGGAAGCCGGCGCCCAGGGCTTCGACGGCGGGAACACCTCGCCGGCCCGGGCCACCACCCGGCCCCCCGCCGTCGCCGCCGTCGCCCGCAGGAAGATCGGCTCCTCGCCCGCCGTCCAGGCGGCCGCCTCCTCCGGGTCGTCCGTGGCCCACGACTCCCCGGCCTCGTCGAACACCAGGTAGAGCACCCGCAGGAAGTAGCGGCGCGGACCGGGAGCGGGCGCCATCAGTCGCACCGGGCGCAGCGGAGCCGCCCGTCGCCGCCGGTCGCCCGCACCGCGGTCGATCCGCACCGGGCGCAGGCGCCGCACCACTGGCAGCGGCGGCGCCGGGTCCCCTGGCCGCAGCCGGCGCAGGTCGGGGGCACGCCGGACCCCTCGACCCGGGCCGGGGAGGAGGTGAACCGCCGACCGCCCCCGAACCGGTCCGGCCCCTTGTGCGCCCGCTGCGCCCGCACCCGGCGCCGGCGGCGGCCCTTCGCCGACTCGTCGCAACGCCGGGTCATCGGCGGCCGTCCCCGTCCCGGAGGAGGTGGCGGTGCCGCGCCAGCCACGCGGAGGCCCAGGCGGCGGCGTCCGGGGCGACGAACTCCGACGCGTCCGCGCACCGGTGGCGGGCGTCGAGCAGGTTCTCGATGTGCCGGCGCCGGCGAACCACCGCTTCACGCCGCCACGCGATGCGGCGGATCCGGCGGATGTACGCGCGACGCGGGTTCGGCGAGGGGCGGCGATTCATCCGCGCATCCCCTCGCCCACCCAACGCAGCAGGAGGATGCGGTCGGCCCGCGGCGGAACCCACCGGGAGCCCTTCGGGTCCCGGCTCTCCCGGGCGTAGCCGTTCGTCCGGTCTTCGGGGCGGGCCTCGACCCCGATCCGGCGGGCCCAGTTCGCCGGGACGCACCAGCAGAAGGCCGCCTCGAACGAGGGTTCGGCCGCCGGGTGACGCCGCGAGCCGAACAGGTAGCGGTGGGCGATCCGGCGCTCCGCGTCCGAGTCGACCGGCGCGCGCTGGTCCCGGGTCCGGTGGATGCCCAGCACGATCGCCGCGCCGAACGGCGAGACCCGCTCGACGGCCTCCATCGCCGCGGCCACCCGATGCCAGTTCGTCCGCCGGGAAGCGCGGCGCCCCTCCGGGTAGCCCGCCAGGATCACGGCCCGCACCTCGTCGCGGTCGAGGCCGGTGGCCCGCATCGCCGCCTCCACCCGGTCCCAGTCCGGGCGGGCGCCGGTCGGAGGAGCCGTCACGCGCTCCCCGCGCGGCGCCGGGCGTCCAGGCCCAGCGCCAGGTCGTCGAACCGTCGCTTCATCGCTTCCTCCGCTTCCGCGTCCGGGGCGCCCGGAGGCCCGCCGAACACCGGCCGCACCACCGAGGCGTCTTCTTCGGGCTCGTCTTCCCCGGCCCCCGCCTCGTTCAGCAGCAGGTCGAGGTGGCGCGAGTCCATCCGTTTGTGGATGTCCAGTTGCTCGCGCGCGTGCTTCCGGAGCCGGGCCACATCCCGAGCCCGCTCCCGCGCCGCCGCGGTGTCCAGCACCGCCACCATCCCCTGCGGCTCCGCCCGACCCACCAGCCGACCGTCCGGCGTCTCCACCGACACCGCCCGGTCCAGGCGGTCCGGGTCGAACCGCACCACCACCCGCCGCTGCGCCTGCGTCCGCCCGCCCAGCCGCTCCGCCAGCGCCTCCGACCAGTAGCGGTTCCCGAACAGCCGCACCGCCCCGCTCTCCCGGTCCGCCACCACCGCCTCGGCGGCCAGCAGCCAACGCGAGAGTTGCGCCTCGGTGGGCCGGGGGATCTCCGCCGCGCACCGCTCGTAGGACGCCGCGAACACCTCGTCGAAACTCCGACCGTCCATGCCCAGACCCCGCCGACCCCGCCGGGCGTTGTGCTGCCGCACCCCCTCCGCCACCACCGAAGCCAGCAGTCCCGGCGAAACCGCCCGGCTCCGGTAGTTCTCCGGCTTCGCCTCCGGCCGGTTCCCGGTCCAGGCCCCGCGCAGCCGGTGGTCCCGGGCGATGTCGGTGGCGAAGTCCCGGAACGCCCGCTCGATCGGCTTCGACTGCCCGTGGTAGGGCGTCGTCCAGTGGATCCGGTCGGCCCCCACCATCCGCGTGAGCAGACCCAGCGGGTCCTCCGGCTTCACCCTGAACCGGTACCGGTTCCTGGTCCCGCCGGTGAACACCTTGGCCGCGCCGGCCCGGCCGTTGTCCAGGAAGACCTGGCCGGGGACGCCGTACTCCCGGAGGAGGTCGGCGAAGGAGAGGCGGTAGCCGTCCGAGGACTCGGTGCGGTCCAGCCGCCAGGCCAGCACCTTGGCCGAGTGGAGGTCCTGCCAGGCGACCAGCATCGGGCGCTCCACCGCGCCGTCGGGCCAGCGGACGAACAGGTCGAGCCGGTGGCCGTCGGCGTTGACCGCTTCCAGGGCGCGCAGCGAGGCGCGGTCGCGGATCTGGGGCGGGCGGAGCCGGGCGGCGGCCTCGCGCCCCTGCCGGGCCAGCACCACCGCGGCCCGGGGGATCTCGCGCTCGACCCGGCGGCGGAGCGCGCGGGCGTCCTTCGGGATCGCCCAGCCCCGCTTCGCCGCCAGCCGCTGCAGCGTGCGGAAACACTGGGCCAGCGGCGGGGCCTCCGCCCGCAGGTAGTCGGTCTTGAACGCCTCCCAGGCGGCCGGGTCGCAGGAGACCACCGGGGCGCGGCCGGGGCGGCGGGATGCCAGGGCCAAAGGCCAGAGCCGGCGCGGGAGGTCGCGCAGACCGGGGCGGCCGCCGGAGCCGTACCAGGCGTTGCGCAGCGTCCAGGCGCTCCACCGGGAGCCGGCGGCCGCCGCGGCGAAGGCGGCGGCGAGCGACTCGCCCCCCCGGAGGTGGGCGGCGGCCGCGGCTTCGATCAGCACCGCCTGCTCCTCCGCCCGCTCCCGCTGCGGAGCGCCCAGCCGCGCCCAGCGCGCGGCCAACTCATCCTCGTCGAACGACGCGGACGGCGGCGGGGAGTCGGCCCCGGCGGCGGGCCCGTCGTCCCCGGCATCCGCGACGCAGGGGCGGACATCCGCCGGAAGGCGCTCCGCCCGGTAGAGGCGGCGGTTCCAGGCCCGGCTGTCCGACCCCCGCTCGAAGGGCCAGTCCTCGAGCCGGGCGCGGCGGTTGACATCCCGCTTGGTGACGCCGAGACGGACGGCGATCTCCGCCGCTGTCCACAGCCGCCCGCGGTCATGCGGCCCATCCGGGGTCACCGGGCCCCGCGCCCGCCGAACGGGAGCCGGCCGGGCGCGAGTTCCTCCATCCCCCGCGCCGGCGTCGTCATCCGGTACAGCCACACCCGGTCGCCCCGCGCCGAAACCTCCACCCGGCACGCGATCTCCGCCCCGCCGTGACGCAGTTCCGAAACGATGCTGTTCACCGCGCACACCCGCGCCCAACGCACGATCTCCATCGTCGAGTGCTCCCGACCGTCCGACAGAACCTCGTGAACCCGGCGCAACCGCGCCGAACGGTCCACCCGCGCCGCGTGCATCAGCGGCCGGACCCGGAAACTCCGTTCTCCGGGGAACGGATTTCTCCGCCGCGCGCCAGGCGCTCGCGGTCGCTCAGGACGGCATCCCTGGCCGAACGCGCCGCCGCTTCCGCCGCCGTGAGGCGCTCGATGGCGGCGAGGATGTCGGCCTCGAAACCGGCGGGCCAGCGCCGCCGCCCGTTCAGGCGCCTGTTCAGGAGAGACGGATCGATCCGGATCTCCCGCGCGACGGCGGCTTGGGAAAATCCCGAGCAGCCGATCCGCTCCCGGATAGTCCTCGGTGTCATTGTTTGGCACCGTATAGGACGCAGAGTCCTTATGTCAATGGAAGCCTTGACACTACGCTTTTCGCCGTGCTCGGGGCGCGACTGGCGGAGATCCGGAAGCGCCGGGGGCTGACCCAGCAGGACCTGGCCGCCAGGATGGGCGGGCGCTACGAGCAGTCCTTCATCTCGAAGGTCGAGGCCGGGAGCCGGTCGTTACGGCTCGACGGCGTGATCCAGGTGGCGGAGGCCCTCGATGTCTCGATCGACTACCTGGTCGGGCTCGCCGACGAGCCGCAGCCGCTGAGTTCCCCGGCGCCCGAACGCCGGTCAGCCGGCGACAGCGCGGCGGTCGCCGCCACGCTCTCCGGGGAGGAGATTCGGGAGATCGAGGCCGGTGTCCGCGCGATGAACCGGTTCCTTCGGCGAGTCGCGGGCAACCCGCCCCGGGGACGACCGCCCGCCGACCGCGAGCCGCAGCCGTCCGGTGAGCCGGTAGCCGATGTCGCGCTGGCGCCCGGCGTGGAAGAGGCGCCGGCCGACTATCTGGAAACCCCCTACGCCTCGGAAGTGCGGGCGTCCGCGGGAGGAGGCGAGTGGGTGTTCGAGGAGTCGGCCGACTTCCGCGTCCGGCTGCGCCGCAGCGCCTTACCGCGCTGGGCCAACACCGGGAACCTGGTCTGCATTCGGGTCTCCGGGGACTCCATGGAGCCCGGGATCCGCGACGGCGACCTCCTCGCCATCGACCACTCCCGGATCGAGCCGACGGACAACCGGAAGTTCGCCGTCAGCACCGACGACGGGCTGGTGGTGAAGCGGCTGCGCCGAACCGGGGCCGGTTGGGAACTGGCGAGCGACAACCCGAAGCGGGGGGCCCGGAACCGGCCGATGCGCGGGGACGACCGCATCGTGGGACAGGTGGCGTGGAACGGGCCGCCGCTCCCCGGCATGGTGGCGCATCGAGGCGACACCGGCTGACCTCGCGGCGCGGGATCGCCCGATCGGGGGAACGGATGGACGCCGGCTGCCCCGTGGTGTTACCATCAGCAGCGAAAGGGCTGTTTCCTCTACGCTCGCGCTGGTGCGCTGAGGGGTGCCTGGAAACCCAAAAGGAAGGACTCGGCCTCGTGCCGAGCGGCGGGTCTGAGCGATGCCCGTCGGCAGCCACACGGGACTACCAGGCGCAGTCCCACATCTCACCCTTCCGGCTTGTGGGCGGTGCGGACGACCTTAATCGCTTTGCGTATGTGCGTCTTGATCTCCGCCGGTCGGGTACTTCTGCGGAAACTGATTAGTTCGACTCTGTTGGTGTCGGGGACGACTTCGAGAACAGCCATGTAGCCTCGTCCTCCCTGCTTGCCGAAGAAATTCCAGCGGTTTCCCCGATTCTTCTCCGGAGTTGCATGGGAGACATAGACGTCCGACGGGTTTTCGATGATGGCGGGCAGGTTTCGGTAGTCGTCATGCGTCAGATCGAGGTGCCCCGGGTTTTGGGCCGGATTCGGATGCCGCCCGTCCTGCTTGTGCATGATGCGGTCGGGGAATCGGACCAGTGCGGTCTTGGCTCCGACCGCAACTTGGACATCGCGATCAAGGATGCCGCCCAGGAGATCCCCTAGGGGACTGGCGCGGAATGCCTTGAAGACAGGGCCATTGATGATGGAGCCGACGGTGCTGCGGGCGAGGTCGTAGTCGGCGCGTTCGATCTTCTCGTTCAGGTTTTCCATCAGGACCCGGCCCCGGGCCCTTCCGGGGTTCGAGGCCCAAGCGGGGTCGATGCCCTTGTCCACGATCTGGACTTCTCCGGTTCGGCGGTTCAGCCGTTCTTCGGGGTTCCTGGCGGGGCGTGAGGTAGGGCCGCCCCGGCGCTCGGCTTCGCGGCGGCTGACCTGGCGGACGCTGCATTTGCAGCCCCAGCCGTTCGGCGGGAAGTGGTCGTTCCACCACGGGTCGTCAACGGGGAGGAGCGTTCCGGCCCAGTCGCTGTGCTCCTTGCGGTGTTCCTTGCTGGGCCCGAGTTGGTAGAGGAAGTAGGGGTGGCCCCACTTGGTGCGCTGGGCGCGTTGCCAGACGCCGGCGGCGCGGGCGGCGCGGAGGTTGGCGCGGTAGATGGTGCGGAGGCGGCGGGGGCTGCCGAGTTGGGCGAGGACCTGCTTGCCGGTCAGCGGGTCCTTCATGACCTTCTTTCCCCACCAGCCACGGCGCTGGAGGAGGGGAGTGAGGTCCTTCCGAAACTGCTCGAGCGTCCTTCCCTCGGCGATGGCCTTGCTCAGCGCCTCGCGGATGTCCATCAGGATTTCGACTTCCATCGCCTTGGCGACGGTGAAGGCGTGGGCGTGCTCTTGGAGCCACACATCGCGGTAGTCGAAGCCGACCTTGACATCGCGGAGGCGGAAGTACTCCAGCGCCTCCCGGGGAACCGGCGCCGGGAACTCGAACCCGGGGCGCGGCGGGTGGTCAGCCACCGGGTTCGGCGTTCCGTCCGGCGGCGGCGCGAGTCTCGGGGGGCGTCATCCGCCGAACAGCATCTCCCGGACCAGGCCGAGACACGCCCGGCAGATGGACAGGTCGTCCGCGTGTCCCCGGAACCGGCGCCGGCAGTACGGGCACCGCCGGACGATCACGCGGCCCCGCTCCGGGTGTTCCCGGTCCCGCGCCCCGGCCCGCCGGTGCGTCCAATGCCGCCGGCCCCATACCCCGGCGAGGCGGCGGCGGAAGACCAGGCGCGCGGGCGCGGGGTCGTCCCAGAGGCGGACGGGGCCGGCGGGCGGCGGGCGGCGGCGACGGAAGACCCGGCGCACGGTCGCGGGGGCGGTCAGCCACCGGGTTCGGTGTTCCGTTCGGCGGCGGCGAGGCGCCCTTCGGCGACGGCGCAGTAGTCGGCGCAGATTTCGATTCCGAGGAACCGGCGTCCGGTGCGGAGGGCGGCGACGCCGGTGGAGCCGGAGCCGGCGAAGGGGTCGAGGACGAGGGCTCCGGGCGGGGTGAGGGCGAGGAGGTCTTCCATGAGGGCGACCGGTTTCCCGGCGATGTGGCGTTTCCCGCCGCCGGCGTCGGCGGGGTAGTGGAAGACGCCGGGGAGGCAGGGCGCTCCGGGCGGGGGTTCGAGGTCGCCGTTGGAGCCCCAGAGGACGAACTCGGCCTGCTGGCGGAAGCGGCCGGCGTGGGGGAGGGAGCGGAGCCCCTTGTCCCAGACCGCGGTCCCGCGCCAGCGGAAGCCGGCGAACTGGAAGGCGTGGGCGACGAGGGGGTATTGGCGCCAGTCGGAGAAGACGGCGGCGGGGGCTCCGGGTCGGAGGACGCGGCGGGCGCTGCGGGCCCACTCGTCCCACCACTCGGCGTAGGCGTCGGGTTCGATGTCGTTCCCGGCCATTTCGGGGTATTCGGGCTTGGTGGGGGATTCCTTCTGGTAGTCGGCGTTGCGCCGGCGGTGGGCGGGGGTTCCGCGGACGGCGCTGGAGTAGGGGGGATCGGTGACGAGGGCGTCGGCGGAGTGTTCGGGGAGTTCCCGGAGGATGGCGAGGGCGTCGTCGTGGTAGAGGGCGGCGCTCCGTCCCCGGGCGATGGGGGTGGGCCAGCCGCGGAGGTCGAGCGGCGGAGGCGCGGGGGCGCCCGCCGGCGGCGGGGCGTGGTCGGCGGCGCGGCCGCGCCGGGCGCGCGCCGCAATGCGGGCGAGGGTGGCGCGAGTAATGGGTTCGCCACGGCGTTCGGCGTGGTCGCAGGCGTCCTGGAACTCCCGGTCGGAGAGCGCGGAATGGACGCTTCGGAGTTTGCGGATGGTTGCGCGGGTGATATTCGTGAACCGGGGTGCAGTATTCCCGCCGCCGGGTCCGGGGCTGCGCTTTTCGGGCGGGATCGGGGGGTTCGCTACGGCGATGGCGCGTTCCGCTTCCATCACCAGGCGGGCGGCGCCGACCTGGATGTCGTGGCGCTGGAGGACGGCGGCCGCGGCGGCGAGGGCGCGGCCCTGGTCTCGGATGCGGAGGCGCTCGAAGTCGTCGCGGGCGGCGGCGAGGGCCTTCCGGATGCGGTCGAGCCGCGCGGGGACGAGGTGTTGTTCGCTCATGCGTCGGCGTCCCCGAGGCCCCGGGCGGTGAAGGCGGCGGCGCCCAGCCGGCGGGCGAGGCGGCGGTCGTCCATCCGGGGGATCGCCTCCGGCAGGGCGTCGCGGGCCGCTTCGAGGGAGTCGGCTTCGGCGAGGACGGCGCGGACCGGGGCGACGACGGGATCCACCTGGCGTTCCCAGTCGTCGGCGTACTCCGCTTCGAGTTCGTCCAGAGGGTCGGCGTCCGGCGGCGGGCCTTCGCGGTTGAGCGCCGGGGGCGGTTCGGCGTTGCGGGCGGCGGGCGGGGCGGCGGGGTCGGTCGGGGCCGCCCCCAGGACTTCGGCGCCGTCTTCGGGTTCGGGGAGGTCGAGCCGGGCGCGGACGGCGGCGGCGGGGATCCGGAGCCCGAGGGGCGCGAGGTCGCGGACGGCGGCGGTGAAGGCCGCGCGGCCGGCGGGGTCGGGGACCGGCAGTTCGAGGCGGGGGAAGCGCTCCGGTTCGCCGAAGTTGAGCCGGAGGAAGGGGCGCACCAGGTCGCGGTTCAGGGTCTCGGCGAGTTGCCGGGCGTCGGCCCGGAGGATGTCCCCGCGGACATGGTCGTGGACTTCGGCCTGGGCGCGGGAACTGCCGTCGTCGGTGGTCATGGTCTGGCCGAGGACCGCCTTGGAGACTTGGCGGTCCATGTAGGCGGCCAACTTCTCGAAGACGGCCCCTCCGCTCCCGCCGGAGCGGGCGCCGTCCTGGAACTCGATCCGCATGGTCTCGGGGATGGCGGCGGCGGCGTCGGTGCCGAGGTTGGCGAGGGCGGTGATGAGGGTGCGGATGTCCTCCTCGCGGGCGGACTCCGGGTTGTAGCGGCCGAGGCGGAGGGGGTGGCCGAAGACCTCGACGAAGGCGGTCCAGTCGGTGATGGCGTAGGCGGTGATGAGGTAGGCCCAGCAGGCGACGCGGGCGAGCCCGCCGCGGACCGGGAGCCCGCTCTTGAGCCGGGGGCGGTGGACGATCCACTTGAAGGGTTCGAGCGGCCGCCCGTCGTCGGGACTCTTGTCGTCGAGGAGCCGGAGGGTCTGGCCGTCGGCGCGGTCCCAGCGGAAGTGGCGGGGGTCGCGCCAGACGAAGCGCTCCGGGGACCAGCGGGCGCCGTCGTCGCGGTTCCAGAGGATTTCGACGGCGGCCCAGCCCTTGCCGAGCCCGTCGAGCAGGTCGTCGAGCAGCGCGGCGAAGTCGGCGCGGTGGACGACGGCGCGGACCTCCTCGGCCAGCCGGAGGTCCCCGGCGCCGTCGCCGGCGGGCTCGACGGCGGGGCGGAGCCCGGAGACGGCGCGGCGGCGGGTGCCGAGGACGGAGGCGTAGTGGGGGTAGCGCTCCTCGATCTCCTCGGCGAGGGTGAGGAACTCGCGGGGCTCGCCGGAGTCGGCGGCCTTGAGGACGGCGGCCAGCCGCTCCGGGGTGAGCCCGGCGGCGACGGTCTCCCCGGTCCAGGCCTGGCGGACGCCGGCGGCGGTGGGTCGGGCGGCCTCGCGGCGGAGCCGGGAGGGGGCCGGTCGGCCGTCGGGGCCGAGGATCGGCGGGGGGTTCACCGGGCGCTCCCCAGGGAGCCGCGGCGGAACCCGGCGGTGGCGCGGACCGGGCGGTCGAAGCGGTCGCGCTCGGCGGGGGTCCGGGCCCAGCGGTCGGGGTCGGCGGGCCGGGCCGGGTGGTAGTCGAAGTGCTCGCGGGGGCTTTTCGCGGCGGCGGCGGCGAGGGCGAGCGCCCAGAAGCGGTCGGCGTGCCCCTCGGCGCCGCGCTCGGCGACCAGGCGGGGCGCGCCGGTGGGGCCGGCGGCGCGGCGGACGGAGTGGAGGTCGCGGCGGAGTTCCGGTCGGCGGGGCAACCGGAGGCGGCGCTCCTCGAGGGCCTCGCGGAGGGCGGTGGCGAGGTCGAGTTTCCGGGGGGCGGTGAACAGCACCCCCTCCACCCGGCTCCCGTGCCGCTGCCGCGCCGCCTCCACCGGCATCTCCCCCATCCCGGTCTGGTCCAGCGCCGCCCGGACCACCCGGTAGTCCGCCAGCACCCGGTCGAGTTCCGCCAGTTGCCCCGAGAAGGCCGCGCCCCGCAGTTCCACCAGTTCCCGGCAGACCAGCCGCCCCTCCGCCTCCTCCAGGACGGCGATCACCGTGAGGTCCCCGCGCGCCGCGATGTCCATCCCCGCCCAGCAGGGGCCGCCCCGGTAGCCGGCCGGGTCGCCGGCGTCGTCGTCCTCGGCGCCGTCGATCAGGGCGTAGGTGAGCCAGGCCGAGGCCTCGTCCACGAACTCGCACTCGAACTCCTGCCGCCAGGCGATCGGGTCGCCCAGGGCGGCGCGGAGGCGGCGGGGGTCCCGGTCGAGCCCCTCCTCGACCGCCCGGTGGACGGTGACGGTGTGCCGGCTCCACTCCCCGGCCAGGTCGGGGTCGGTCATCAGTTCGTAGAACTTGTTCCCCCGGCCGTTGGGGGTGGAGCAGACGCGGAGGTCGAAGCCGGCGGAGACCACCGGGTAGAGGGCCTGCCAGATGGCGCGGGAGTCGCGGTGGTGGGCGAACTCGTCGAGGAGCACATTGGCGGAGAAGCCGCGGGCGGTGGCCGGGTTGGCCGGGAGCGCGGTGATCCGGCTCCCGCCGCCCAGGGTGACCTCGAGGGAGCGGACGGTCGCGCCCTCGAGGGCGACCTCGCTCTCGGCGTACCGGAACGCCGCTTCCAGGGCGTTCAAGTGGCGCTTGACGCCGGTCTCCATGGCCTCCCTCGCCTGGCGCTCGCCGACGGAGAGGATGACCCAGCGGTCCGGCTTGCCGCCGGCCTCGCGTTCGAGGGAGCGGAAGCAGATCTCGAAGGTGGAGGCGAAGGTCTTGCCGATCTGCCGGGACCAGTTGGCGACCTTGAAGCGGGCGGGGTCGCGCACCCAGCGCCGCTGGTAGGGGAGGAGGAGGGGGCCGGTCATACGCCGTAGGCGTCGCGGACGATCTCGCGGAGGCGCTCGGCGCTGACGCGGTGGCCCTCGCCGCCCTCGCGCTCCACCGCGGCGACCAGGTCCTCGGCGGCGCGGCGGCGGATCTCGCCCTCGCGCTTCACATTCTCGGAGGCCGCCCGCTCCAGCCGCACCGCCGACAGGCAGAGGCTGCGCATCTGCTCCAGCACCGCCGGCCGCCGCTCGGGGGTGAGGTCCTCGTCCTGCAGCGCCAGCGCCAGGTCGAAGGCCAGGGTGCGGAGGATCTCGTTGACCAGGTGGCCGGTCTGCCCCTGGGGGGCGGCGCCGAGTTTCCCGATCCAGACCTCCGCCACCTCCCGGCTCTGCCGGAGTTTCCGCCCCGCCTGCCGCATCCGCAGGTCGTAGCGGTTCACCGAATGCCGGGACACCGGCGGCAGGTCCAGCGCCTCCAGCAGTTCGTTCGCCCGCTCGGTGGCCTCGGTCTGGGTGATGCCGGGGTCCCGCAGCCAGCCCTGCAGTTCCTCCCGCACCGCCGGCGGGAGCCGGGCGATGCGGCTGGGGCGGGACATCGGCCCGGGGCCCCGGGCCTACCCGGCGGGCCGGGGGCGGGCGACGCCGGGGCACTCCGCGCGGCCGGCGGCCACATCGTCGCCCCGCTCCCGCAGCCGCGCCACCCGGACCTCGCCGACGGCCGACACCTCGACCAGCCCCTGCTCGGCCAGCCAGGCCAGTTCGGCCCGCATCGCGTCGGCGCTGACGGCGTGGCCGACCGCCGCGAGCGCCGAGCGGAGCACCGCGTCGTTGTGGGAGTACCCCGGCGCCTCGGCCAGCAGGTCCAGGATGTCCAGGCGGCGGCGCTCCCGGACGAAGTCGGGGAAGGGGCTCACCGCTTCCGCTCGGTCATCAGGTACTCGGTGACCATCGCGGCTTGCCCCTTCCAGGCCTCCACCGCGCCGGTGAGTTGGGCCACCGTCTCGGCGAGCCGGTCGAGCCGGGCGTGGAGTTTCCCCAGGGCATCCGAGTCCGGCGCGTGCGCGAGCCGCTCCTCCAGCCGCGCCAGCATCCGCTCCACCCGGTCGAGCCGGCCGTCCACCGCCGCCTCGTGCTCGTCCAGCCGCTTCGCGTTGTAGCGGGTGCGGGCGATGATCGAGACATAGACCGCGAAGCAGGAGGTGATCGCCAACTGGACCAGGCTCGACCAGAAGGTCAGCGCCTCGTAGTCCACCGGCCGGCGTCCTCCCCGGCTACCGGTGCTTGTGGCCCGGCGGCGACAGCGCCCGGTCCCCGAACCACCAGGCGACGGCGGTGGAGAAGGCGAAGACGATGCTGCAGACGATGTAGTTCAGCAGCCCGGCGGCGGCGTCCGGGGGGATGGCGGCCGCCAGGGAACTGGCGCCCGGCGGCGCGGTCACCGCCGCCATCAGGTCCACCCAGATCCAGAGGGTCAGCCCGCCGAGGAGGACGGTGAAGGCGAGGCGGGCGAGCGAGCGGGCGGCGAGCACCCAGACGGGGAGCGGCCCGGTCGCGGCGTCGGCCTTGAGCGACTGTTCGAGCCCCCGCCAGCGGCCGTCCTCGCGGGCGACTTCGATCTCCTGCTCGGTCTCCTGCGACCGGGTCTTGCTCTGGAGTTCCAGGAGGGCGATCTCGTGCCGGCGCTCCTTCTCCTGCGCCTCCATCTCCTGCTTGCGCTGGAAGTACTTGCCGGCGATGCCGAACAGGCCGCCGACCACGCCCCCGCTGGCGCCGGAGAGGAAGGCGCCGACGCCGTTCAGCCATTCCATAGGTCTTGGCTCCTTCGTCCGCCGAACCAGGCCGCGGGCCGGGGTCGGGTGTCGATGTGGAGGAAGTTCGCGTAGCGGCCGAAGCCGGTGAAGCCCAGTTCCCGGGCGGCCTCGGCGAGTTCGAAGCGGTCGAGCCCGCGGAGGTCGAGGTCGAAGGCGTCGCCGCGCTTGTGGCGGGAGCGGGGGGCGCCGCCGACGCGGGCGTTGTGGAGCGGGTCGCGGTAGGCGGAGAGCACGCGGAGCGGCCGCCCGATGCGCCGCCGGAGGGTGTCGAGCGCTTCCCCGGCGGGGAGGACGACGCGCACCGAGCCGTCGCCGCGGCTGGCGAGTTCGGCCGGGGCGAAGAAGGTGAGCGGCCAGTCGGCGGCGGGGACCTCCTGCCAGTGCGGCGCGGACAGCACCGGGCTCATCGCGTTCCCCCGCTCAGGGGTAGCCGTACAGGTTCCGGCACCGCCGGCCCAGTCGGGTGAGTTCGTTCGGGTCCGGGTCGCATCGGGTGGCGAACACGGCCTTCGCCCACTCGGCGCAGTGCGCCCGGAGGTCTCGGGGGGCCCGGGGCGGCGGGTCTTCGGCGCACCCGGCGCAGAGCGCGGCCGCCAGGGCGAGCAGGACGAGCAGGACGAGCATCCGCATCGCCGGCGAACCTAGTGGAAACAGGCGGAAAAACTCATGGCGCATATGCGCCGTGGATTCGGTCTCCGGAGTCGCTTAGGTTCGCGCCGCATGAGCCGTCCCGCGCCTTCCGCGCCGCCGCCCGCGGCGTCGGTGGAGGCTCCGGTCGCCGGGCCGGAGCCGGTCGGGATCCCGGCGGCCTGCT